>NZ_JAQQTG010000001.1 GCF_028561335.1 Aequorivita todarodis
TGCCGTGGTAGGTGATGTTGTAGCGCGAGGACGGCTCCCCGTCCAGCACCAGCGCGTTGAACTCCGCCGCCAGATCGACCCACTCGCCCCCGTCACCGTCCGCGTCGCAGTAGCTCGCGCTCACCGGGACCAGGCCAGCGATGGCACGGCTGAAGTAGATCTTGAAGTCCGTCAGGTCAAAACAGCTGCCCGTGTTGTCCTCGATGCGCGCATAGATGGTCTGCGGGGACGGCGGGACGATGATGTGCACCCCGCCCAATATCTCGTTGGTATCGTCAAAACTGTCCTGGTAGGTCTGGTAGTACTTTATCGTGAAAAGCGCAGGGTCCTGCCCGCCCAAAATGTTCGCGTCGTTGTCCGTCAGGTTGAAGACACCCGCGGTCGTGCCGTAATCGCACTGGTACAGGTCCACAGGGGGGTTCGCAATGGGCTGGGGCCTGAAGGTGATTACAACAGAATTACTATCAACCCTGCAAATACCATCTACTGCTTCAACGGAATAAATACCGTCTAAAGTAACCACCAGGGTTGGATTGGTTGCGCCAGGAATAGCAACCCCATTTCTAAACCATTGAATATTGAATGGCGGATCGGTTACGCCTGAATCCAAAATTACGGGTCTGCCAAGACAAGCTGGGCCAGGATTAAGAAGTATTCCTGCCGTACTAAGATCTACAGGATAAATAAATTCATTATTGGATTCATCCGTTTCGGCAACAATACCCGTGCCATCACCAATATCATCAACAACAGCCCTTAGGTTAAAGTTATTGGGGGTAGCAATAGGAATGTTGAGTGTAATAGTTCCGCTTTCAGATCCGCCAATGGGTATGATGTTATTAGTGGTAGTCTGGCCAATCAATACGGCATCTGCATAAAAAGCAATTGGTGTATTGGCAGGTAACGGGCTGGTACTGTTAACATTATAGACAGTGTAATCTACATCAATATTATTGTTTTGGCAAAGCACCCCCAGATTGTCTATTTCTATAGTAGCATCGGGAAGTTCTGAGTTAACCCCTACAATAACATTGTTGACCATTATAAAATCCTGACCAGATCTAAGTTGAATGTCAATTTGAGTGTCGCCGGGTTGAATAATATTTAAGGATTCTAACTCATAGTAATCCAAATCCATATTATAAAGAGTACTTGAATTGGTATAACTGTTTGTACCATTAAAAGCATTATCCGAGGGATTTAATGGGGGATTGTCTATAAGAATAGAGTTAATACGGAGTTCTTCAGTGATACTAATATTCGCATCCCCTTCCCAGGCCAAAAAACCGATTTTTGAGGCTATGTCGGTCGAAGCATTGATATTACCTAAAACTATATTTATATTTTGGTTGGTCGAGTTTACATATTCCAATCCGTCAAAAAGAGTTATTTGATTTAATCGAAGTGAAGGATCTTCGTATATCACGATTATACTCCAGCCAGCGAAGTTTGTCCCGAAAAGACAATAGTCGCCATTTGCTTGAAGCGCTGGATTCACATCAAGTTCCGAAAGCGTGTAAGTTCCATTCCCCGTAGCTGCCACAATATTCGTTACATCCTTATAAGCCGAAAAATAGTCCAGACCAGTGTTAGCGCGAAGGGGAAAAATGCGATCTGGAGTAATATCGATACCGTTTAGTTTTACATCAAAATCCCCAGTTCCCGATCCAGCCCAGTAAAGATGTGCAGAAAGAAATGTTTGCCCTGGCCCCAAATTTAATTGAGCGCTGCTTTGTGTTAGCGCCACACACGGAGAATACGGGTTTTCCTCTGTGTTCAAAGTATTTCCTAAAGCGGTAAATTGATACCTTCCGTTAAATTGTCTAAATTCCGTTATTGGATTTGCTTGCGAAAAAACGAAAAGAGGAAGAAAAAAAAGAAACAGAAGTATTAATTTTTTCATAATTGGGCTGTTAAGATGCCAAATATATTGAATACATTGTTTTTCTTTTTATATTTTCGCAAAAAAAACAAGGAAATGCAGCAATTTAACATAGAAGTTTCGCAAACAAGCAACCAAAATATTGTTAAATTTATTGCTAATTCCTTCTTAACCCGCTCCTCAAGCTACGAATTCAAAAATATCGACGAGGCAAAAACAAGCCCGTTGGCGCAACAACTTTTTTATCTTCCGTTCGTAAAAACCGTTTATATCTCGCAAAATTTTGTCGCAATTGAAAAATACGACATTGTGGAATGGGAAGACGTGCAAGCCGAAGTTGCAGCATCCATCGCGGAATATTTGAACGCCGGAAAACCCGTAATTAGTGAAACCGGCGCTCCCAAAAAAATTCCGGTAAGTATTTATGCCGAAAGCACCCCAAATCCTACGGTTATGAAATTTATAGCCAATAAAACTTTGGCCACTGGAGTTTTCGAGTTCAAAAACAGGGATGAGGCAGGCAATTCGCCGCTGGCAAAGGCTTTGTTCAACTTTCCTTTTGTAAAGGAGGTTTTTATCAGTTCAAACTATATTTCGGTAATGAAATACGACTGGGTCGAATGGCAGGAATTGACCATGGAAATCAGGGAATTCATCCGAAAATTCATGGAAGAAGGAAAACCTGTTTTGAATGAAGAAATGCTGAATGCCACAAATGCCGCGGAAAATACGGCTTCAGAAAAAAAGACTTCGCAAAAAGCCGAAAAACTGCACACCGCGCTTGAAAAGGAAATAATTTCCATCTTGGATGAATACGTAAAACCGGCCGTGGCAAGTGATGGCGGCCATATTCTTTTTGATTCTTTCAACGAAACTACCAAAACGGTAAAAGTGATCCTCCAAGGGGCTTGCAGCGGCTGCCCATCTTCCACCATTACTTTAAAAAACGGGATTGAAACCATGCTGAAGGAAATGCTCAAGGGACAGATAAATAGCGTGGTCGCGGTGAATGGGTAAAGACCCTAACCCCTGCCTTCGTGCCACTTTGGCAGGCAGGCCCAAAGGGGAATTAACGCCGTATTCCCAATCTTTCTTTTCCCCTTTTAGGAGATGGGGCAGCTTTTAACTTAATTTTCAGAGTATTGTTTTTGAATAATTGTATCTTGAAGTTTTATTAATTAAACCGAAAAAATTATGGCAGTATTAAAAGTAATCGAAATCCTTTCAAGCTCAAAAGAAAGCTGGGAAGACGCAACCCGCAACGCAGTTAAAGAGGCTTCAAAAAGCGTTAAAAACATTCGCTCCGTTTATGTAAAGGAGCACAGTTGTGTTGTGGATAACGGCAATCTTACCCATTTCCGAGTAAACGTAAAAATCACATTTGAAGTACATTAAATTCGCTATGAATTTTTAAAAATACGCTTTTGAAAATTCAAAAGCGTATTTTTGTTTTTCTAAATTCCTGATATGCGATTCCTATTTGCTTTATTGGCAATGCCCTTATTTTTTGGTTGCAATTCCTCAAAAAAAGAAACCTTGGAAACACCTTCCTTTACCAACGATTTAATCCACGAATCCAGCCCTTATCTGCTCCAGCACGCGCACAATCCCGTGAACTGGAAACCTTATGGCGAAGCTGCCCTCCAACAGGCACAAAAGGAGAAAAAACTAATGGTAATAAGCATCGGCTATGCGGCCTGCCATTGGTGCCACGTGATGGAACACGAAAGTTTTGAGGACAGCACCGTAGCCGCGGTGATGAATAAAAATTTCATCTCCGTAAAAGTAGATCGCGAGGAACGGCCAGATGTGGACCAAACCTATATAAACGCCGTGCAATTGATGACCGGAAGCGCAGGCTGGCCGCTGAACGTGGTTACCCTTCCCGACGGAAGGCCTGTTTGGGGCGGCACCTATTTCCGTAAAAACGACTGGATAAATGCCTTGGAGCAAATTCAGGAAGCCTATACCAAAGAACCCGAAAAACTGATTGCCTACGCCAACCGATTGGAACAGGGCATCAAAAGCATGGACTTGGTCCATTTGAACACTGCCGATATTGATTTCACAAAATATCCCACTTCAGAAATCGTAAAGAATTTATCCCAAAATTTCGATACCAAAAATGGCGGATTCAAAGGTGCCCCAAAATTTATGATGCCGAACAATCTGGAATTTTTGTTGCGCCATGCCGTTGAAAAAAACGATACCGAACTGCTGAATTTCGTAACGCTCACTTTGGATAAAATGGCCTACGGCGGACTTTACGACCAAATTGGCGGCGGGTTTGCGCGCTACAGTACCGACGAAAAATGGCATGTGCCCCATTTTGAAAAGATGCTTTATGACAATGCGCAACTAATAAGCCTATACAGCAACACCTATTTGGTAACAAAAAAACCGTTTTACAAAGAAGTGGTTGAAGAAACCTTGGATTTTATAGCCCGCGAGATGACCAACGAAGAAGGCGGGTTTTATTCGTCCTTGGATGCCGATAGCAAGGATGAAAACGGCAAGCTGGAAGAAGGTGCTTACTATGTTTACACTTCGGAAGAATTGCGGCAATTGCTGAAGGACGACTTCGAGATTTTTAAGGAATATTACAATGTGAACAACTACGGGAAGTGGGAAAGCAACCATTATGTGCTAATCCGGAAAAAGACGGATGCCGAAATTGAAAAGGAATTTGGGCTAAGCTCCGAAACATTTCAGCAGAAAAAAGAAAGTTGGAAAAACACCCTGCTCACCTATAGAAACAAAAGACCGAAACCGCGATTGGACGACAAGACCCTTACTTCGTGGAATGCAATGATGCTGAAAGGGTATGTGGATGCGTACAAAGCATTCGGCAAAAAACAATATTTGGATGCTGCGCTTAAAAATGCCGCGTTCATTTCTGAAAAACAGCTTCAGAAAAACGGAGCGCTATACCACAATTATAAGAATGGCAAAAGCAGCATCAACGGGTTTTTAGAGGATTACGCTTTTACGATTGAAGCATTTGTAGATTTATACCAGGTTACTCTAAATCAACAGTGGTTGAACCTTTCAAAGAAAATGGCAGATTATGCAAAGGTTAACTTTTTTGATGACGAAAAACACATGTTCTATTTCACTTCAAAAGAAGATGCCGCCATTGTTACCCGAAACTTTGAATACCGCGACAACGTGATTCCCGCTTCAAACTCGGTGATGGCGAAGAATCTATTTGTGCTTTCAAAATATTTTGGGGAAACCGGTTTTGATGAAATTTCGCATCAAATGCTGAAAAACGTTTCCGTGGAAATTGAACAATACCCCAGTGGTTTTTCAAACTGGCTGGACCTTTTGTCCAATTTTCAAAATGATTTCTATGAAGTCGTAATCGTGGGAAATGACGTTTCTGAAAAAATAACGGAATTCAACAAACACTATCTGCCAAATATAATTATCGCAGGAAGTAAGGGTGAAAGTAACGGACCGCTTTTTGAAAACAGATTTGTGCCCGATGAAACCCTTATTTATGTTTGCGTAAATAACGCGTGCAAACTTCCTGTAGAGGACACAAAAATTGCAATTGAATCATTAAACAAATAAAAAACAGATTTTATGGAAAAATTTCAGGACTTGGATATTTATATTGAAAAATATGGACAAAAGTTAATTGATTTTATACCGAGTGTAGTTGGCGCCATTTTAATGCTGCTGATTGGGCTTTGGATTATTAAAATGATCAACCGATTCATTAAAAGGTTTTTTGACAGAACGGAATACGACCCCACGCTGGAAAATTTTATAGCCAGTTTAATTAGATGGGGGCTAAAGATTGTGCTTTTTGTTTTGGTTATAACGCAATTGGGCGTTGAATCTGCTTCATTAATTACTATTATTGGTGCTGCTGGTCTTGCCATCGGTTTGGCATTGCAGGGGTCGCTTTCAAATTTTGCCGGCGGCGTATTGATATTATTGTTAAAGCCGTTTAAGGTTGGTGATTTCATCAGTGCCCAAGGCGTGGATGGCACGGTAAAGGAAATCTCCATCTTCAATACCAAGCTCAATACCGTGGGCAACCAATTGGCCATTATGCCCAACGGAAAATTGAGCAACGAGAACATCATAAATTTTACCCACGAGGGAATACGCCGTGAGAATTTGTTGATAGGCATAGGCTATGACGATGATATTAAGCAAGCCAAGGAAATCTTGCTGAAGTTGATTTCGGAACAGGAAACGATTTTAAAAACGGAAGACAGAATGCCTGTGGTTGCCGTTGCTGAACTTGGCGACAGCTCTGTAAATCTTATGGTGCGTTATTGGTCAAAAAATGAGGATTTCTGGAACCTGCGGTGGTTGGTCTTGGAGGAAGCAAAAGCAAGGCTGGAAGCCGCTGGAATATCAATACCTTTCCCACAGCGCGATGTTCATCACTTTAATTTGGAAACTTTAAAAAAATAATCCTTAATTTGTAGCAATTCTAAAAGAGTAAAAACTAAAATATTTAAAATGAAAAAAATACTATTGACAGCAGTAATTGCCTTAATGGCACTTCCGCTATTTTCACAAAAAAACACTGGTTATTATAGCGTTTATGAACGCACCATAGATATAAATCAGAATTCTTTGGCCTTTGGTCTTACCGAAGCGCAATTCGACGCAATAAAAGATGAAGCCTATGCAAATCCTGATTTTCTTCCTGGAAAAATATTTCAGGAAGATCAATTGATTAAAGACGATGTGCCTATGCGCTATAATGCTTATGCCGACGAAATTGAAATCAAGAAAAACAGTTCAGATGAAAACTACAGTGCTCTTATAAAAGACCCAAATATCTTCGTTAAGATTTCAAAGGATATTTACGTTTTCGTTCCTTATGAGGGAAGCAATGAAAAAGGGGGATATTTCAACGTACTCAGTGATGGTAAAATCTATGACCTCTACAAAAAAGTGAACGCTGTGTATAGGGAACCTCAAAAGGCCCGTACCAGCTATGAAAGGGATACCCCGCCATCTTTTGAAAAAACCACAACCTATTATTTGGTAAAAGATGGAACTTTTCTTGAAATGCCTAGTGGCAAGTCTAAGATTCTTAAAATGATGAATTCGAAAAAGGATGAAATAAAATCGTACATCAAGCAAAATAATATCGATTTGGACAAAGAGGCAGATCTTATAAAAGTGGTTACTTATTTTGACTCACTACTATAGAATAAAAAAAATCAACCAAGCATAAACTCCTTTAAATAATAAGGTTCAAAATAAGCGACATTTTCCGTGTCGCTTATTTTATATTTAGCTTCCGCCAAACCCGCCATAGCCGCTGCGGAAGGAAAAGAATTACCTTGAAAAACGGCATTTTTGTGGTGGCAAAGTGTTTCAAATTTTAAGGCGCCATCTCCAATGAAAAGGGTTTTTCCTGCTTCCAAATAATCCTTAAAAGAATTCCCATTTAAAATTTCAGCCTTGGTTTCCCGAATCTGTTTTTTTTCTGAATTGAAAACCGCGGAATATACCTCCATTCTTCGAGCGTCAAGCAATGGAACTATAACACAATTTTCATCCTGTGCTTGCTGTGCCATGACTTCAAGTGTAGGTACGGAAATTAATGGGATGTCCAAAGCAAAACACAGCCCTTTTGCTGCTGAAACGCCAATCCGCAAGCCCGTATAGGAACCTGGACCTTTACTTACGGCTACCGCATTTAGTTGTTTTTTATCAATCTTGGCCTCTTTTAAAACCTCAGCAATAAAAACGTGAAGCTTCTCTGCGTGTGAAAATTTTTGGTCGTTTTCTTCGCGAATGGCCTTTATTTCGCCATCAACTGCAATAGCCACCGAACAATTGGTGGTTGCTGTTTCAAGACACAGAATATTCGCCATTACTTTTCTTTTTTATTCTTTGGGGGAGAAGCAACTTCAACCTTATCGCCTTGTTTCAGAAGTTTGGTCACAGTGTTGTAAGGCCCCGTTATAACCGTTTCGCCTTCTTTCAATCCAGAAAGTATCTCGATGTTTGAATCGTCCTGGATTCCGGTTTTAACAACGCGAAGTTTTGCTTCTTCTCCTTCCTTTACATAAACAGCCTCAAACTTTTCGGTATTTGTGTTTCCTATTTCAGCCGTACCGGGCTTCTTGGAATCTGTGGTATCCGTTTTTATAACAATGGCGCTGATGGGCACTCCGATTACGTTATTCTTTTTGTTGGTAATAATATCAACCGTAGCGGTCATTCCCGGACGGAATGGCGAATAACTCTCGGGTTTGCCTTCAACTAAATCTTTATACGACTCCGGAAGGATACTGACCTTTACTTTAAAATTAGTAACCTGATCTGCTGTCAACGCATTCTCGGCGCTATTTGCTATTGCCGTAACAACGCCTTTAAATTCCCGCTTTAAATAGGCATCAACCTCAACGATGGTTGAATCTCCCAAAGCTACTTTTACAATGTCGTTTTCGTTCACGTCCACCTCAACTTCCATTTTCTGAAGGTTGGCAACGCGAACAATTTCGGTACCCGCCATTTGTGCGGTACCTACTACCCTTTCCCCCAATTCAACCGAAAGCTTTGAGATAGTCCCGCTCATTGGCGCATAAATTGTGGTTCGCGAAAGGTTGTCCACGGATTGTTTCACATTTGCGGCAGCACTCTGCACGCTGTAATACGCGGCCTTGGCATTGGCCTGTGCCATATCGTAATCGGCAATGGATTTGTCCCATTCTGCTTTTGAAATTACGCCTTTTTCAAATAAAGCCTTGTTGCGCTCATAGTTTAGTTTTGCATTTTTTTCACTTGCCTGCGCTTGTGAAAGTTGCGCCCTAACATTTTGGAGTCCAGCTTGCGATTGGCTTACGGCTGCTTGAATTAGGTCTGGATTTATTTTAACCAAAAGATCGCCTTTTTCAACCGTTTGGCCTTCCTTTATTGGAAGTTCAATAATTTCCCCGGAAACTTCGGAAGAAAGTGCCACTTCCACTTCGGGTTGTATTTTTCCGGTCGCGGCAACGGTTTCAGTAATATTTATCGGTTCAATTTTGGTTATTTCAACCTCTCTGTAATCGCCCGATTTTCCGAACCATCCTGCCTTTTTCCCAACAATGAGCAAAATAATAAGTAATACAACGACTGTAATAATCCAAAGGAGGGTTTTTTTCTTCATACTTAAAATTTTAATTCGCTTGCAGGAACGCCAAAGTATAATTCCAAAACTTTCAATTTAAAAATGTATTCAAATTTAGTTCTGTTTTCTTCAATTTTAGCGTTATCGAAGCGCAATTTTGATTGACTGAAATCAAAAGCATTTGTAAGCCCAACATCGTAGCGGTCTTTTGCGTATTGGTATGCAAGTTCCTGTGATTCAAGAGCGACCGTTGCCGCTTCATAGGCTTTTTGGGCACCTTTTGCATCTACATAGGCTTGGTAAAGGTTGGACTCCAAATCAAGTTTTGCCTGTTCTAATTGGTATTCGGATCTTTTTAAATTGATCTTGCTCCTTTTCACATTGTTCCGGACCGATAGACCGTTGAATATGGGAATGTTCAGCTGCACGCCGTAAGAAATACCATCATTTAAGTAAAGTTGCTCTGTATAAGGAAGTGCGGACGTTGAAATTAAAGCATAATTTGGGGCCACGACCACATCGCCCGTTGCTTCCACCACCCCAATGGGTTGGGTTGGCCGATCTGGATCTACACCGCCTTGGAGTATTCTTGGGGCATCAGATTCTCTAGTGTTATAGTTTATAAATCCTGATAGCGATGGATAATATTCGCTTCTGGCCAATTGCAAGTCTTTTTTAGCCAGTTCAACGTTTTCCGAAGCGATCTTTACTTCGGAACGGTTTTCTTGGGCTGCTTGAATTATTTCAGTTACAGGTTTTTCAGCAATTTCATCTTGAATTATTTCATATCCTTCATCTACAATATCAAAATTCTTATAATCCTTGATAAGAAGCAATTGCGCCAAGTTTATCAATGAAATTTCAACTGTGTTTTCGGCTACCGCAATTTTTTGTTTTTCACTGGCATCGGTAGCTTTTATCTCCAAAAGATCGCCTCGTGGCAGCACCCCCGCATCTACAAGGTCATTGGTTCTTTGCAATTGCTCCAAAGTAACAACGTTTTGCGATTTTGCCACATTCAGGTTTGCTTTGTTCAAAAGTATCTGAAGATATGCATTTGCCACAAGCAGTGAAATATCATCCTTCATTTTATCCAAATTATACTGGGCAGCAAGCCTTGAAATTTCCGCGCGTTGGCTAGTCCTAATATTTCGAAGTCCGTTAAAAATGGAAATTCCAGCGGTAAGATTGTATGAAGAGTTACGCGTGGTTTGCGATTGCAACACCCCAGTAGTCACATTTTGCGTTAGCCCCGTATTCCAGGAATTAGAGGCAGAACCATTCAGGGTTGGCAAATAGTTGCCAAAAGCATCTTTTTTGGCTAGTTCGGCTGTTTCGTAATCAAGTTCGCTCTGTTTTACCGAAATGTTATTTTCAAGGGCATGATTTACACATTCCTGCAAAGTCCATTTTTTGGTTTGAGCGGTCAAGGAAATGCTAAGTATCAAAAAAAAGAATGGGATTGCTAGCTTCTTCATAAGTTTTTCTATTGCTGAATAAGTCTTTTGCATTGCGATTGCGTTACAATATTTATAATTTTTTAATTGGTTTCTCGCTCTTTTTAACCACAGAGACACAGAGAACACAGCGGTTTTATCCTCTGCCTCCCGTTGCTGGAGCGGGTTTTAATTGGTTCCAAACTTTTATATTGTCATCCTCGGAAACGCCGCTTTTCACCTCTACATCTATGCCGTCGCTCACGCCCAACATTACATCTCTTCTTTCAAATTTTTGATCGCCAACCATTACTTCCACGAAAGGCTTTTCCGTTTTTGGGTCGAATTGAACCAAGGCTTCCTTTATAGTTAACACATTTTCGGCCTTTGCAAGAATAATGGAAGCATTTGCACTTAAACCAGCACGAATGAAGGTATTGGTCGTGTCCAAGTTTTTCATCGTTCCCTTTATTTCAAACTGTATGGCCCCATTTTCGTCCACGCCTTTCGGGGCTATGTAATCCAATTCGGCATTAAACGTTTTATCGGAAATTGCGCCCACGGTAATTTCCAAAGGAAGGCCTTCCTTTATTTTTCCCACTTCGCTTTCGTCCACTTTTCCTTCAAAGATCATTTTGTCAACATCTGCTATTGTCGCAATCGTGGTTCCGTCATTAAAGTTGTTTGCCTCAATTACTTGATTTCCCGTTTTTACGGGAACGTCCAGGACCATTCCTGAAACGGTAGCGCGGATTTCGGTATTTGCCGAAGACCCCATTCCGCTGGTAGTTCCCGTTTTTACAATGTCGTAATTTTGATTTGCCGCAATGAGCCCCACTTGTTCTTGCTTCAGTCTTTGCTGGGCTTGGTCGTAAGAGAGTTGTGCTGTATCGAACTCGTTTGCAGAAATCACGCCTTTTTCAAAAAGTTCTTTCTGACGATTGTAGATGCTTTTTTGGTTTTCGAAAGCAAGCCGGGCAGTTTCCACTTGTGTACGAACACTGTTGATGTTGCTTTTGGCACTGTTCAGCGAAGAAACGTTTGGAACTACCTTCACTTTTGCGATCAGATCACCCGCTTTAACTATTTCACCGGCTTCCACAAAAATTTCATCAATAATTCCAGAAATATTGGGCTTTATTAGCACTTCTTCCTTTGGAACGATGCTTCCCGTGGCCACCGTTTTTTTAACGACGGAGCCCACGACAGGTTTTTCGGTTTCATAAACCACCGGGTCTTCAATATTTTTGGAATATAGCCAGTACATAGAAGCCACAAAGAGTACAGCGATTGTGACGAGGATGATTATGGTTTTTGTTTTTTTCATTTTTTTTGATTGTTGAAATTATTCTCTAATTGATGACGCTTCCTATTTTTAGAATTATGAATTTATGCACCCAATAAAGGCAATTGTTTTATTTTATGATAGGTTAACGCCATTGCGATACATTGCTTTAATTCCGCTTCGGGTATTTTTTCATTCAAATTGAAAACGATCGCTCGGTTTTTTTCAAAGTTGAATTTGTCTTTATAAACCGTTTTAAAAGTAGGCACCAACTTGGAGGTGCATTTAAAATACATTGCAAATTGGTCCGGCGCCTTTGCCTTCCAATCCATTCGTAGCGTGCTTCCGAATTTTGTTACATAACTCGGTTCGCCCCATTTAAGGGTTTCTTCCAGTTTTTCAACCCCTTCGGTTTCCGATGCGGTGCTTAAAACCAAAGCCCGAAGATGAAGCATTTGGCGCTTCACCGTTTTTGGATAGTTTTCAAAAACATCGTCAACTCTTGGATCTGTTGTCAATTCCATCATTGGGTCTTATTCAGTTCTTAATGCTTCAACGGGTCTTACCTTAATGGCATTTTGCGCAGGAATCAAACCCGCCAAAAGTCCGGAAACTATCAAAATGGTCAATGCTATAAAGACAACGCCTATGTTTACGGAAGGATTTATAAACATCATTTCGCTGGTGTCCATAGTGCTCAGCTGATAATTTACCAGCCATAGCACGGCGGATGCCAAAATGATTCCTGCCATTCCAGAAACAATGGTCAAAAAAATCGATTCCAATAATATCTGTGCGCGTATGCTCCAAGGCGTTGCTCCCAAAGCACGGCGAATACCTATTTCCTTGGTGCGTTCCTTTACCACAATCAACATAATATTGCTAATGCCAATGATGCCGGAAAGCAACACTAGAATTCCAACGAAATAAGCCACAAAATTTAACGCAGTAAACAGGCCATTTATCTTGTTGTATTCTTGGTAAAGATCGAAGTTCCCAACGGCGCGATCGTCATTTGGATTAATGGTGTGCCGCGTTTTTATAACATCAAAAATTTGTGATTTCAACTCGGTAATTGAAAAATCGTCTTGAGCGGTGATTGCCATCCAACCAACGATATCGCCCATATTGAACGCCTGTGAAAATGATGTGAAGGGAACGTATATTTCCTTTTGCATTTCTTCGGGGTCGCCGTTGTTTCCTTTCTTTTTGTAGGTGCCAATGACCATAAAGTTAACGCCGTTTATTTTAATGTAGGAACCAATAACCTCTTCTTTTGGTTCATATAGAGCACTTTGAACACCGCTGCCGATGATGGCGACCTTGCGTTTCTCGTTGATGTCTGAATAATTTATAAACCTGCCGGAAGTGATGTCCATGGGCTGTTGTTGGATTATTTCGGGATAATCGCCATAAACGTTGAAAGCACCCGTTTGAAGGCCCCGAACCACGTTATTGCTTCCGCGGAAACCACCCAATTGATTTCTTGGGGAAACAAAGCGAAGGCCCTGCACGTTTTGTTTAATAGCGGCAACATCGTCGGTTTTAAAATTGTACCTGCGGCCCTTTGGCAAACCTTTATAAGGCTGTGAAGCGGTTTGGGACCACATAAACATGGAATTGGTAGCCATACCACTGAAACCTTGTTTTATACCATTTTCCAGACCGTTGCCTGCTGCTAAAAGAATTACTAAAATGAAAATACCCCAAAGCACGCCGAAAGCAGTCAACACAGTCCTAAACCAGTTGCTGCTCAGGGCTTCAAGTATCTCCGCCCAACTGTCTCTGCTGAATAGTTTACTCATCGCGCAAAGCATCTATGGGTTTAATATTTGCGGCTCGGTATGCCGGGAAAAATCCGGCAACGGCTCCCGCGACCACTAGAATGATTACTGTTGTGATTGCCACAGAAAAATCTACGGAAGGATTTCGGATGTAGTCTGTTTCAATGAATGGACCAACCATCTGCAATAAAAACAAACTAAAAATGAGCCCAACGAAGCCTGCAATTGCCGTAACAAAAATAGATTCGTGGAGTATCATTCCGATAATGGACCACGGCTGGGCGCCAATAGCTTTGCGAATGCCTATTTCCTTGGTGCGCTCTTTAACGATGATGAGCATAATGTTGCTAACGCCCACCACCCCGGCAATGATAGTACAAATGCCCACACCCCAGAAAAACCAGCGGATCATATTATTAAGGTCGTAAAACTTTTTGGTGTTTTCCAAAGTGTTGTTCACGTTTACGGCTCTTTCATCCGTTGGCGCAATGGTGTGCTTTGCTTTTAAATCTGCTTCCAATGCTGCCGAAAAAGCTTCGGAAGCCGCCAAGGCATCTTCGAAGTTATCCTGCTTTTCAAGTGTAAAAGCCAAGGACCTAAGTTTATCGCCAGCGTTATAAATTCTTTGTGCAGTTGTTAAAGGAATAAAAATACGGGTTTCCTCGCGCTCGCCACCTGGATCGCTATAAATACCGACCACTTTAAATTTTATCCCCGCAATGTCAACATATTCGCCGAGCGCATTTTTACCTTTGAAAAGGTCCAAATACACCTGATTGCCGATTATGGCTATTTTTTCATTCGAATTCAAGTCCCTTTGATTTACAAATCTTCCGGCGACCAAAGTTGCGTTTTCCAAAAATTGGTAGTCAGGCCGAACCCCTTCCACCCTATAGCTTCCGTTTTCCTTTTTGTAGGTTGTCAACTGCCCCCACCTGCTGTAAACGCCAGATTTGAGTTCCAGTTTGTCGCTGTTTTTGTTGACCGCCATTTCATAATCACGGTTATCCAGTTCAATAAATCGCCCGGGATTGAGCCCTTTGTATTCCACCGAAGTTACGTTTGTCCAGACGCTGATGCGGTTGGTGGCATCCCTTTCAAATTCCTTTTCGACCCCGTTGGACATACCTTGGCCAATGGCGAGCAAAATGACCAAAATGAAAATTCCCGAAGCTACGGATAGACCCGTTAAAAAAGTTCGCAGCTTGTTTTTGCGAATCGCTTCAAAAATTTCCTGCCAGCGTTCAATGTTAAACATAGGCTTCGGCTTTAGCACGTACTTGGTCCACCTTGGAATCGTCAATGATAATTCCATCTTTTAGATTGACAATGCGCTTGGTCATGTGTGCAATATCGTCTTCGTGGGTAACGATCAAAATGGTTTTTCCTTCGTCGTTAATGCCTTGGATGAGCTCCATTACTTCGTAAGAAGTTTTGGAGTCAAGCGCTCCGGTGGGTTCGTCGGCAAGCAATACCTTTGGATCGCTGGCCAAGGCGCGTGCAATGGCCACACGTTGCTTTTGTCCGCCAGAAAGTTCGTTGGGAAGATGTGAAGCCCAATCTGCCAGGCCTACTTTTTCAAGATAGTGCATGGCTTTTTCGGTGCGAATGTTTCGTTTCACGCCTTGGTAATAAAGGGGCATAGCCACATTGTCCAAAGCCGATTTGTAATTGATAAGATTGAAGGACTGAAAAATGAAACCGAGGAACTTGTTGCGGTAGCGTGCGGCCACTTTTTCGTTCAAGTTTTTGATCAATGTACCGTCGAGGGTGTAAGTGCCTTCATCAGCTTCATCTAAAATACCAAGAATGTTGAGCAAAGTGGATTTTCCTGAACCGGAAGAACCCATAATGGAAACCATTTCTCCTTCGGAAACCGAAAAGTTAATCCCTTTTAAAACATGGAGCGAATTTTTGCCCATGTGATATGATTTATGAAGGTTTTTGATTTCTATCATCCTGAAATTTGTTGGATTACAAAATAAGGTGGAAATTCCATCCTATATGTGAAATTCTTGTTAAGACTTGAAAAGATTATGGGTTTCGCTTTTTATAAGACTCAAAAAGCTGGGGTATGTTACAGTACCGATTGAAAAAAATCAGGAGTTTTCCTGGGAGCGGGCTTTTTTTCGGCTTCGGTAGATAGCGTAGCCAACTCCGCCGATAAGCAGGTACGGGAAAATCATAAGATAAACGATACCGTTGTTGATGCCTTTGGCTGCCTGTCCTCCTTCTTCACTTTCCAAAACCGCGCGGCACATGGCGCATTGGGCTTCGGCGGGGACTGTCGCGATGAGAAATAAAATCAATAGTATGAAAAGAATTTTTGCTTTCATTTGGTATTCATAATTTAAAAAAATAAGCGTAAACTTTAGGTTTCACGGTTATCTTTTTTCTTTTTTCTTTTTTCTTTGTTCTTTTCTCTTTTCTCTTTTCTCCTTTTAATAATACGGTGAAATCATCAAATAAACAATTACGCCGCTCACGGCCACATAGAGCCATAACGGATAGGTGATTCGAGCAATTTTTCGGTGTTTGTAAAACCTTCCCGAAATGGCGCGGACATAGGTTATCAGCACAAAAGGGATAACGATGATGGATAGCAAAATATGCGTTAACAGAATAAAATAATATACATATTTCAACATTCCCTCGCCGCCGTACACGGTTGAATCTGAAGTCATGTGATAGGCCATATATAATATCAAAAACACAACGGAACAGCCGATTGCAGTTTTCATCAGTCTTTCGTGTAATTTTCTGTTTCCTTTCCTAATTTGATAGACGGCGGTTACCAAAAGCATAGCCGTGATACCGTTAATGGTTGCATATATGGGAGGCAGAAAGCCCAAGCGTTCCACTCCCGGTATTTTTACCGAAAACAAGGCCGCAACCGCCAAAGGAATAGCAATGGAAAAGATCCAGATCCAAATGTTATATTTTTTTGTGTTCGCTGCTGTAGGCTGCATTGTTACAATAAATTTTTGATGTCTTCTTTTAGCATTTGTAGCTGTTTATCGTCAAGTCCATCGTAATAAATCATCGGGTTTCCATTGTCGTCCTTTCTGGAACGGATGTTGCCATTTTGGTCTATCAATGCGAAAAAGCCGGAATGTTCAAAACCTCCGTCTGCCTCTGGCACTTCGCCCACGTACAGATTGAAACCTTCGTTTGCGAGTTTAAATATTTTTTCCTTATCGCCCGTTAAAAGATGCCATTGTAATTTTGTAATGCCCTTAGTTTTTGCGTATTCCTTTAAAACTTCGGGTGTGTCGTGCTCGGGATCAATGGAAAAGGAAGCCATGCCGACTTTGGGATTGCCCAAAAACTCATTTTGGATTTTGATCATGTTTTCGGTCATAATTGGACAAATGCTGGGGCAGGTAGTGAAGAAAAACTCTACTACATACACTTTGCCTTCATAGTCTTTATTGGTAATCGTTTTTCCGTGCTGGTCCGTAAAGCTGAAAGCGGGTACGGCACCAATAGTTTCAAGATCGGATTTTGAAAGGGTATCCACGATTTTTGGCACCGCCCAAATTCCAAAAATCAAAATAATAAATGAAATGCCTATGTATGAATAATTCTTTTTCATTTTTTAGATGATTCTAAAGCTACTGTTAATACTATCCAAATATTCATTATGAACGCGGGCCAACTGAAAACCGCGACTGCGACTGTAAACTCTTATATCTCCCTGTTCGATTTATACTTCTTCAAAGCCCGTCTGTATTCTGCCAAAAGCACTTTCACGTCATCGCTCATTTTGTTGTTTATTTCTGCAATGTTGCTGGAGTCAAAACCATACATCACTCCTGCATCCTCGTCATCTTTCCTTCCCCGAAGGCTCCGTTCTTTGTCTATTATAAAAACATAGGGGCTGGACAGATTGGAATCCAGCGCAAGGTTTGAGTTAAGCGACTGAAAAACCCGCTTGATGTCCGTTTCGGGACCAAAGGCGAAGAACCACGCATCGGTGGGTGCTATCTGTTTCAGTTTTTGCTCAATGTTTTTAGCCTGTTCTTGGGCGCCCTCGGGCAATAGGATCACAAATTGAAATTCTTTGAACTCGTGGTTCTTGCTGTATATTTTTTGGGCAAGGTTATAGGCGTACGCCCTGTGATCCTCCAGGTTATTTCCGAAAAACCCCAAAACCGTAATGCGGTCTTCCAACTGGACTGGTTTCCCTTGAAGATCCTTAAAGCCATCCAACTCAGCGACTGAAGGTGTCAATACCGGCAACGGCTTAAAATAATTGGTGCTCATTGCAAAAAATATATATGCCGTTATAGGCAGTATAAACAGGATGCCGAGGACGATATATTTCTTAATATTTGCACTATTTTTTTTCATGTCGAAAAAGGTAGATTGGCTGGTTTGCAAAAATACAGGGTAAAAGGGGTCTGGGCAATGTTTTGGGTGTTAATTTTAAAGTTTCAGTTCATAAAAAAACCCTCAAAAAAGAGGGTTTTTACTATACATTAGGGATAGGTCTAAAAATTAAATTTTATATATCCGTTTTTATATACTTCAAAAATATAATCGCCTTCAATCAATACCAGCGTTACCAAATATATTATTAGGAAAACTGCAGTCCAGATTACCGCCCTGCGCAAGCCCGCGGTTTCGTCGCGCATGTGCATAAAGTCCCAAGTAATGTAATACGCTTTAAAAAGCGTAAGGATTATAAACACCCAGTTAAGGAGTCTTAGCGCCAAAAAGTGATGGTCCACCAAAAAGTCTGGGCGGATAATCCCCAAGGCCACTTCTACCGTGGTAATTATGGAAAGTACCACAAATACTCCCCAAATCTTACTCACGTTTGATTTGAACTTTAAAGCTCCTCTAAATATTTCCAATTTGTGTTCGTGTGCCATTTTTCTACTATAAAAAATTTATACAAGATAAAAGAATGTAAATACAAATACCCATACCAAATCCACAAAGTGCCAGTACAGTCCTACTTTTTCGACCATTTCGTAATGGCCGCGGCGCTCGTAGGTGCCCAATATTACGTTGAAAAATATAATACAATTTATAAAAACCCCGGTAGCAACGTGAAACCCGTGAAACCCGGTAATAAAGAAGAAAAAGTCTGCAAAGAGCGGATGGCCATATTCGTTGTGGCGAAGGTTTGCACCTTCCACTACCATAGCGCCGTCATTCACTACTTTTGCAATGGATTCTTCACGGTTTAAAATGATGTGCCGCCCGTGCTCATCCTTGTGTTGGATTCTTACCAAAATATTGTCATTGGCCAAGAAACCTTCTTTTACCTGTTCAAAAGAAACACTTGGAAAATACTCAGCTTCCGGTTTGTACCAAATTCCATTTTCCTTTGTTTGCTCTGTGCGTTCCCCAGTGGCCGCAGCGGCGAAATCGCGAAGTGCTACCCGTTCCCCTTCTTTATCCAGAAACTGAACAATTTGCCCGCCTTTTGTTTCTATTGCCCCATAATCGCCTTTGATAAAGGTTGCCCACTCCCAAGCTTGTGAGCCCAAGAAAATAAGACCGCCAATTATGGTGAGGAATAAATACAGGATTACCTTATTCTGTTTCATTTTATGGCCTGCATCTACGGCCAAAACCATCGTTACCGAGGAAAAAATCAAAATAAAGGTCATAAATGCCACATAATACATGGGCGCATTTACCCCGTGCAGGAATGGAAAGTGCGTAAACACTTCATCCGGGATGGGCCAAGCATCTACAAATTTGAATCTTGAAAATCCGTAAGAGGCAAGAAATCCTGAAAAAGTAAGGGCATCAGAAAGGATGAAAAACCACATCATCATCTTGCCGTAACTTGCTTTAAGCGGATTGTTTCCGCCGCCCCAGGTTTTTCCTTCGGTACCTGTTTTAACAACAGTAGCTTCCATAAAAGTAATTTGGTTTTAAATAAGGTTCAAAAATACGTTTAATTTTTATTTAACGAAATATAAAAATAAAAACAGGTAAATCCACACTACATCCACAAAATGCCAAAAAGTGGCAGCCAGTTCAACACCAAGGGTTTTACCGTTTTCATATTTTAGTTTATAATGATTATAAATTACAACCAAAAGCGCTATAAGCCCACCAAAAACGTGTGCCACGTGCAGTAAAACCACCAAATAGATAAAAGAAGTGGTAATGCTACTTGTGGGCCCCGTAAAATTATACCCACTTTCTACAATTTCGGAAAAACCAATAAACTGAAACGCGACAAATAGGACGCCCAACAAAAAAGTGGCGACCAAAAGAAACATTCCAGGTTTGTTTTGCTGTTTTTTAATTGCCCTAAGTGCAAAAAACATGGTAACGCTACTCACGATTATCAACACAAGACTTATGTAGAATGCTTGCGGCATTTCAAAACTTGAAATCCAGTCTGGCCTTTCCTTGCTCACTACATACGCACTGGTAAGTCCCGCAAAACTCATCGTTAAGCTAATAATACCAAACCAGAGTATGTTTTTCTTTGCCCTATTTCTTTTGCTCTCTTCAGTTCCTTCGGTTAAATCCATTTTATATTTTGTTGATTCGTTAATTGGTTAGTTCGTTAATTCGGCACTTCGGCTGCGCTTAGTGTGGCAGATTTGTTGAATCATTTCGCCCAGCACCCAGCCTTTTCATCTTAAAAATTTATCAGCTACATAAATTATCTGCAGCAGTGTAATATAGCTCACGCTTGCAAGCATAAGCTGTTTGGCGGCCTTTGATGTTTTTTCCTTGTAAAGGCGAAGGGCGTAATAGATAAGCCCCATGCCCAAAAGACCGATCAAAATTCCTGAAATGGGCGTCAAGAAAAGTTTTCCGGTAATTCCCAAAACTGGAACAAGCGACACCAGCACCGTCCAAATTGTATATAAAATTACCTGAATTGCTGTGCCCTTATCACGCTTTCCATTGGGAAGCATAAAGAAGCCTCCTTTTTGGTAATCTTCAAAAAGAAACCAACCGATGGCCCAAAAATGTGGGAATTGCCAAAAAAACTGAATCATAAACAAGGTTCCCGGTTCAATTCCAAATTTACCGGTAGCAGCAACCCAGCCCAACATAAAGGGTATAGCCCCCGGAAAGGCACCCACAAAAACCGAAAGCGGCGTTCTTGTTTTTAAGGGCGTATAAAGACTGACATACATAAAAATGGATATAGCCCCAAACATCGCTGTTATTGGGTTAATGGAGTAAAGAACCACGATGCCGACCACAGTTAAAATAACGGCAAGAACAAAGGCAGATTGAACCGTCATTTGTCCAGCGGGAAGTGGCCTGTTTTTAGTGCGCTCCATGAGTGCATCGAGATCGCGCTCTATTATTTGGTTATAAACATTGGAAGCGCCCACCATACAGTAACCCCCAACGCACAAAAGGAAAAGTATATAAAAGTCAATGGAATCGGCGCCCAACAAATAACCCGCAACAGATGAGAAGACTACGCTAACGGAAAGCCGAAATTTGGTGATTTCGATAAAATTCCTAACAACGGACTGGGTAATTGATTGTGATTGGGTAACGGACAAGCTCTTTTTTTTACGCT
The DNA here is from genome assembly GCF_028561335.1 of Aequorivita todarodis. GTDB lineage: Bacteria > Bacteroidota > Bacteroidia > Flavobacteriales > Flavobacteriaceae > Aequorivita > Aequorivita todarodis. Next base: position 21,006 of record NZ_JAQQTG010000001.1, read on the forward strand.
GGCAAAGATACGCTTCCTGTAATTTTTCCGCAATATATTCTTGACAATGTTATGCTTTATTTCAGCATTTTTAGTATTTTCAACCAATTTTAAAATTAAAAAAAAATGTTTTCAAAATTCGTCCTAAACACCGCCTTTCTATTTTTCGTTTTAACAGCCTTTGCGCAAACCGATACCGGGGAGAAAATAAACACCAAACTCGTAAAAGTCAGCAACAAAATCTATATGCTGCAGGGCAATGGCGGCAACATTGGGCTCAGTTTTGGCAATGATGGTGTTTTTATGATAGACGACCAATTTGCGGAAGACATCGAAGAAATCCAGAAACAAATTAAAAAGATGAGTGATAAGCCAGTTCGGTTTTTGGTAAACACACATTTCCATGGCGACCATACGGGCGGGAATGCGGCAATGGCGCAAACGGGGGCGGTAATCTTTTCACAAGAAAACGTGCGCAAACGACTACAGGGAATGATTCAAAGAGATACCAAAAAAATACCTGAGGAAGCGCTTCCGGTAGTTACCTTTTCGGAAGACCTCACGTTCCATTATAATGGCGAAAAAATATATGTTTTCCACGTGCACAACGCCCATACCGACGGTGATGCTATGGTTTACTTTACAAGCAGCAACGTGTTACATACTGGCGACGTTTTCTTTAATGGAAAATATCCGTTCATCGATATTGAAAATGGCGGCAGTTTGAAGGGCAGTATTGAAGCCCTGGGGAAAGCGCGATTGATAATAAATGAGGACACTAAAATAATTCCGGGCCACGGAAACCTCGGCACTTATAAAGATCTTCAAAAAACCGAGAATATGCTGTCCGTTGTTTACAAAAGAGTTTATGCGAATTACCTCAACAAAAAGACTGAAGACGAGGTAGCAAAGATGACCGACATAACAAAGGAATATGATGCCGAAGGGTATGGCACAGGTTTTATAAGCACTGAGGCTTTTTTAAGAATGATTTACAAAAGTGTTGCCGGAGAACGAAAATCCATTGAAAACAATGCCGAAAAAAACAAACAAGCTCGCGAAAAGGTTGAAAAAATGATGAAGGAACAAGAACACAAAAAGAAAAATTAATAATTAGAAATCCCTCTTTCAAGCAACCTGGCAGTTTTTGGCCAGGTTTTATCAAAAATCATAATACCAATTAAACAAATCTGTTCGTATTCCAAAATTTACCCAGGTAGTTTGGTTTTTAAATACGGTTTCGGTATCCACCTCCGGGTCAAAGCTTCTAAAAATAAAACTTCCGTAAATCTTTAAGTTAGTCGCAGGATTGATGACGTAGCCCGCTTGCACTTCGGCGTGGAAAAAATTGGTTGTGTTTCCTTGGGCCAGGTTATTGCCATCATCTGAAATACGGTCATCCTCGTTTCCGTAAATATTTCCCCCATAGAAAAATGAATCTTCTGGGGTGTTGAACTCAAAGCCACGTTTTGCAATAATAAACTTGGCATCGCCGTAAATTCTTCCTTTTTGGTATCGCGCAATTGTGATAAATTCAGAAAAATTGGCGCCAAGGGTATGTGCCATAGATTGGTTGTTATGCCCATAATTAAGGACCACGGTATTATGCGAATAGGTATAGGGCCGCACCCTATTGTACTCGGTTTGTAAATAGAGGTTTTTTAAACCGAATGCATCGTAATATTTCAACCCAAGCTGATAGCCCGTTTTGTTTTTATAACTTCCCTTTCCGCCAAAAACATCGCTGGTAGAAAATTCATCAATTATAAATTGGCCGTAGGCATTTACACGGTCATTCACTTTGTATTTTGCACTTATACCAATCAACGCATTCCCGCCTCGGGATCCTGTTGAAAACTCTATGGCGCGATAAAAAATTATAGGGTTGAGATAGTTGACGTCAAAACCCCGGTTATTGTCGTTCTGCCATATTACCGATTCAAAAAGCCCAATATTCAATCGTTTTGTGATGTTGTAGCTCAAATAATGGTTGGCCATATATTTTGTTCGGAAAGAACCGTCTTCAGTAACCTCGGGCCGCACATCGCGCAGTGACATCCAGGTGTTAGTGTATTTCAGCTTCCAAAAAGTAGTGTTTATTTTGAAGAACGGATATGGGCTGGCATTATCACTGGTAAATAACGAACGGTACCCATCTCCAAGAAATGTTTTGCCATGCCCTAATTGAATATTGAAATATTTTGATGGCGTATAGGAAATATGTCCCGTTGCTATGGGATAATCATAGGAGTCAGAGCGAAATTCCTTTGCAATACCACGCCCCGGAATGATCGCCGGGTTTCCACCGTCTGGACGAATGGACTCCGCATATCTATTAAAATAATCTGCAAAACGTCCCTGACTTTCATAGATGACCCCAAAAAAGCCGATCTGCTTCCCAATACCACCCTGTGTATAGACCAAGCGCGTGTTGTTATAGGTGTCAATATCTGCATCAAAATCCTTTCCGGCCTGTAAGTCCACACCAGCATCCAGCGTTAACCAATAGTCTTTCCCTTTGATTGTAACCAGGTGTTCGTTCCAAAGTTTTCGGCCAAACCACGAAGTCTTGTTTTTTAAAATTTCCTTATTGGCCGCCTCAAAATCGTAGTATTTATTTACTTCGTTGTAAACATACGGCTTTTGGGCGGTATGGTTATTCAAGCCCACCCGGTTTAAAGCCGGATCAAAAAGACTGTAATTATGGTGCGATAACGGAATGTTTATATTGCTTTTATACTCCTCGTTATTGTAGGGAAGATTTTCAAGGGCATCGTATTCATTAACCAGTGCTTCTCTTTCGTTTTTCTTTGAAATTTCCTCGGTCTGAATGATGCTTTCCCCAGGTGCAACCAGCGGAATGGCAATGGGCAAGGTAAATTGCACATACGTAGGCGATCCGTTATAGGTTGCAGGTGCTACTTCGGGAAGCGATTCAAAAACGCGCCGGGCTTCTTCTTTTAATTCATCATAGATTCCATCGATATATAATACTTTGAACTTACCCTCCTTCGTTACTTCAAACAGAACATTCACATTTCCTTTATAATTTTCCGAAAAAACCTTTTCGGGGACTTTGAAGTTTTTAAAAATGAACTGCTGCAGTGTGTTTTTAAAACAATTTTCCAAAGCATTGACATCTGCATTGGCACATTCCTCAAAAACCGGATATTTTTCATATTGGGCCGAAGGAACCTGTGCAAAGGAACCTGCTGAAAAACAAAAAATAAAAAGAAATATAAACTGCTTCATCGTGGTTTGACTGTTTAATGCCGAAAGATACAGTTTTTTTGTAATGACCAAATTCAAAAAAGGCCCCCTTTTTTATTGGGAGCCTTCCTTTTTTATTAAAAGTATATTATTGGATATTAAAAGTAATGGGTACCGTGTATAGCACATCCACATTCCTATTCCCTTGTTTACCGGGTTTCATAGTCGGCAAATTATTGATTACGCGCTGTGCTTCTTTCTTTAAGTTTTCATTGTGGGCATTTGCCCTCACATCGGTTACGTATCCTTTTGAGTCTATTTTGAAATTTACATAGATTTTATAGGTTTCGTTTGCGTTCAAACCTTCCAATACTCCTTTTCTGAAATTTTTATTGATAAAGGAATTTATTTTAGAAGACATGCATTCCACCTTTTCGGCGTTTGATCCCAAAGATTCGCAGCCGGGAAAAACGGGAACAAATTCTACATTTAGCATATTCTTTGGCTTGGTGTCCTCAAAAGTTTCCGTAGCATTTGAAGGCGGCGCCGGCGTTTCAACCACTGGAGCATCAGTGGCTGCAATTGGCGTTTCCACATCTGTACTTGCATTTGGCTTCACAACGAAGCTGTTGCTCGCAACTACTTTTGGTATGGGTACTCGTTTTTCAATTATCTTTTTAATGGGCTCTGCGGGTTTGGGCAAGTCCACATCAATTACATATTCCTTCATGGGCGGTTCTTCAATGCCGTCATACGTTGGCTGTTTAAATTCCGCAACATTCAGTTCAAAATTGGCTTGCATTACGAAGAAAACAACCAACAAACTGGCAATGACACCTATTTGGAAAAACAAACGTGAATTCCATTTGATGTTAATTTGCTTTTTTTCGGCTCTCTTGTTTCGGGTATTTTTTGCTGTTGCTTTCATAATACAAAATTTAAAAGGTTACACATATTATGAGATACAACTGTTGTGCCAAAACGAAAAAACCCCGTATTTGCTGGTGCAAACACGGGGTTTTAAAAATTTCTATAATTATTTATTGGATATCGAAAACTATTGGAAGGGAATAAAGCACCCCAACTGGTTTCCCACGTTGTTTTCCCGGGGTCATATCGGGCAAGGATTGTACTACGCTAACGGCTTCCTTCTCCAATCTTGGGTGTGGAGCACGGGCGCGTACATCTACTACTTTTCCGTTTTTATCAATCTTAAACTGAACGGCAATACGTTGCCTTCCGTCCAAACCAAGATCTGAAGCCAGATCGGTATTGAATTTTTTATTGATAAATTCACTAATTTTTGAGGACATGCATTTCTTTTTTGCATCATTTCCTTTTTCATTCTCACAGCCCGGATAAATAGGCACATTTTCAATTACTGCGAAAGGAACGTCGGCAATTTCTTCCTCAACCGCTTCTTCTTTAATCTCCTTAACCTCAACAATTTTTTCATCTTGTTTTACTTCGGTAGATTTTATTACGGTTTCCTCCTCTTCCACTTCATCTTCCATAACCTCAATAACCTCTGGTGCTGGTGGTGGCGGTGGCGGTGGTGGCGGTGGCGTTAATTGTTGTGTGATTGGAATCTCTTCTTCAAGATCTTCACCTACGTCCAATTTTCCGAAGTCATTATCGGATTTATCATAAGATTTCCATTCAATTGCTTGCCAAGCAAGGAAAAGCATAACAACCATTCCGAGTTGGAAAAAAAGCATGCTTCTTCGACTAACGTCTGCTTTCGGATTTTTTTTGGGTTCCATAATAGTGGGTTTAACGTGTTGCTAAAATATAGAAATTATCATTCAATTTAAAACTTAATTGAAATTTTAAGTTTTAAATTTATTTTTTACGCTTTTGAAAAAATAGATTCCAATCAGTGAACCTATTAAGTTCGCGGCTACATCAAAAATATCTGCACTGCGTGAAATTGTTAACAGCCCCTGTAATATCTCAATTATTATGCCATAAAGCAGTACTGAAAGCAGGACGGTGAGCATCCATTTATTGTTAAATCGGAAATCATTTTTTTTATAGAGATACAACATCCAAAGATTTACCAATATAAAATAAATGAAAACGTGGATAATTTTGTCCAATGCTGAAATTTGGACATTGGGCAGATCTTGGCTAGGAATAAAGAACAGAACTGAAATTAGGCAACTGTACAGTATCGCAATAAGCAAAAGTGGCTTATCCGCCAATAAGTGCTTTATAGGCATCATCGTCCAGTAGTTCTGCTATTTCATCGGGGTTTGAAATTTTCAATTTTATCATCCACCCTTCACCATAGGCATCCGAGTTCACCTTTTCGGGTTCAGACTCAAGGCTTTCGTTGAATTCGATGATTTCTCCAGAAAGTGGTAAGAACAGATCTGAAACTGTTTTTACAGCTTCAACCGTCCCGAATACTTCATCTTTATCCATCGTGTCGCCAACGGTTTCGACTTCTACATACACAATATCGCCGAGCTCGCCCTGAGCAAAATCAGTAACTCCAATAGTTGCGGTATCGCCTTCAATTAGAACCCATTCGTGGTCCTTTGTGTATTTTAAATTTGAGGGTACGTTCATAATAAATCAATATTTAAATTCTTAGTTTCCAAAGTTATAGCGAAGGGTAAATCCACTTCTGATGGTTGTTTGTGGGAATGCCGTGGAGATGGCATATTTAGAGAATGTATGGTCATAATAGAACAAGGCGGTTAAATTTTTGCTCAGCGCATAATCAATAGACAACTGTGCGCCATAGATGGTCTGTCCAGCAGTGGTTTGGTTGTTTTGAATATCTAAATACCTAACGATTGTTATGTTATCTCTTCTTGAAAGATCGACCTTAAAGTTCAAATCACTGGTTATGACTGATTTTTTTCCGCCGAAATTAGTGGAGATGCGCAGGTCCTTAACTCTGTAGCCAAGACCGATAATGTATTCATTCCCTTTAATTTCCGTGAGTAGATTGTTGGCGAAACTCATGGAAAGTGCACGGTCCTTTCGCATTTCGGCAAGAATTTTTACCGAGTTGTTCATTTCAAAATCCAGGCGCAATAAGGGTGAAAACTGCTCGGTCAAGTTTACATTGGTCAATAAGGTCTTTACCTTGAAGTTACCTGATTGATCCGGCGCTTCGGGGTCATTAGGGTCATAATCTAAATTGGATTGAAACTGATTTACCGTATAACTGGCCCTATAGCCGTGGGCAAGAGAAAAGCGCTTGAAGTTTTTCTTGAACCAAGGAATGTTCATTAAACCCGTATATTTAATATCCCAGTTTGGAAGCGGGATATCCCTAAAAATTCCGGTTTTTTCTTTTGACGCATTGCTTCCTTTATATGCCGCGAGGAAAGATGGCAGTAACACATCTTGGCTATTTTTTCCAAAACCAACCGGGTAACCCTCTGCATCCCGTGGAATTGGCCTTCCTTGGTAGTAGTCTTCAGCCAGTCTGTTTGCAATGACCAGTCGGTTGCTTCGGAATTCGTCAAAAGCAGCAGAACTGTTCTCATCGCTGGAACTAAACGCGGTTTTAATCAAGACTGTTGATATGTTGAAGTTTCCAAAGGTATTTGGGGTCAGGGAATTATAAAGACCGTCCTGGACTATATAGTTTTCGGCATAGTTTTCGGAATAAATCCTGCTTCCGTTTACGTCGATAGTCAAATCGTTTACAGGCTCCAAATTAGCTTGAATGTCCATTTGGCGGCTTTCAACTTCTGTATATTGTTCGTTAAATTCCGGGTATAACGTCAACCAACCCTTTCGCGCGGCAAGATCCCGAACTTCAGCCTGGCTTCCAAAAACAAACCCGGCGGTTGGTTTAAGCGTACCAATAAAACCGATGGAGGGTATGTAACCGGGCAAATAAATACCGTTGTTTTCCTGATAGTTGAATTGTATTTTCTTCAGCATGGTTGCAAAACCAATGGCGGTATTCAATACTTTATCTCCGGCATTTAAACCTCCTTCGTTATTGGCACCTCTTCCAAGAACGCTTGGCGACCCGGTTTTCCCATTTGAAAGCGCACCTTTCTCTTCGGGGCCCAATTTGCCTTCTCTTCCCTCTTTTCCTTCCTTTTCGCCTTTTTCACCTTTTTCGTCACCTTCGCCGGAAGCAGATTTTTTTCGTTTGCTCTTCTTAATTTTTGTAAGCCCAACGTAACGGTAAAAGCTGTTCATATCTAGGCTAGAGTTGATTTGGTGCGTGCTTGCATTTTGGATGGAATTCCCCAGATTATACGTATTTGTGGTGCCATCGCTCAACTCAATGGGCAAATTATTAAACTGTTCGCTTCCGCGTTGCCATTGATAGTCGCCCGTATATGAATACGTGGCTCTAATAAACTTCAAGAATGGAAACTTGCTGAATGGCAAATCATAGTTTAACTGTAACGATTGGAAATGCTGGTTTGGATCGCCCACATCAAAGAAACCGTCCCATACGCCAATATCGTTGTTAACCTCGCCGTCATCGTTCAAATAATTATTCACAATCATGTTATTTGTGGAAGTGAAGTTTAACCGCAACGATTTGGTCAAGTTATGGTTGATGGTGTATTGCCAGTCAAAAAGGTAATTGCGTTGGTATAATCTTGGCAAACCAATATTACCGGCCTGCAAATCAATTTCCCTAAACTTCTGTTCGTTGTACTGTCGTGTAATGTTAGAGCTTACCGAAATATTTGTCGGCAAGTAGTTAAAGTTTAAATCCTTCATAAACTTCCAGTACTGTCCTCTAAATATAGAATCGTTCTTTTTGAAAGGCTCTACTGGTTTTGCTATGAAATTGTAATTATAAGTTGCCCCTACACGAACGTTTTGTTCCAGCGCATCTTCCACCTCAAAATCGTGATGGTCTGTTTGGTTATAGGAAAAGGATCCCGTGAAATTTTCTATATCATATACCTTAGCTTTGGAATCTCCGGTTCGTTCTTTACGGACCCCGATTAGGTTTACACTTTCGCGTTTGGTATAATTTACCGATTGATTCTTTATCCGGTCTTTTTCGTCCTGATCCTCTGTATTGTCCAGCCTCGTCTCCAATTCAATATCCTGGAATTCGGGATCGTATTGCGGAGTTATCAATTCTTCTGAACGTCCATAGTTGAATGGAAGTTGAACCCCCCATTTTTTCGGCAAAAGCTGTCCAAGATTCAAATTGGTAACCACACCATATTGTTGAAAATCTTCGCGGCTTCTTTGGTTCGGACCTTGTTCCAGGGAACCGAAACCTATGGTGCTTCTTTTTCCCGTGGCGCTAATGGTCGCAAAATCTGCAATATTGGCATCCATACTTACTACCGCTGCCCAACCGCCTTTGTTTTTAAGCTCGGACATTCGGAGCTCGTTGAACCAAACTTCACCACAAAGCTCATCATTTGTAGCGTTTCTTACTCCAAGCATAATGGTGCGGACGTTTCCAAAGCTTGGATTTCCCTTTATACCTATACGCAGTTCGTTTTCGCCATTGGTTCCACCTCCATCAAGTTCAGATTGGTTGAAGAAGTTTACCACTGTTTGGTCATAACTCGAATCGCCAAGCACTTTTGTTTTTATCTGCTGAAGCAATTCCAACGGCAGATTTAAACGGTTCGCAAGTGGCCAGATTTCCTCGGCACTTCTGGCGCCAAAGTTTGTTGGGTTCAACGGTATTTGAACTTCGTAATAGTTGTTGGTAAGGTCATTCCCCAAACGGATGAATGCAACCAATTGCCCATCCTGCAATTCTGTTGAATTGGTATTGTCTATAATGGATTCTGCATGGATGAACATTTCCAGGTTTTTGTACTGGCGCATATCCACATTAAAGTTTTTGTAAACCGCACGACCGTCATTTTGTTCCAGCCCACAAACCCGTAACGAAAGCGATTGCTCGTTCTCGCGAATAATGTTATTGTTGTTGTTTAGCTGCTCGCGCTCAAGCCCCGGAGGCAGTACATACGGAATAGGCTGGCGGTTTTCGTTTTCTTCAATGCTTACTGAGCCAACTTCAAAAAGGGTGTCGTCATTGGCCGGATCTTCAAAGGTTACATCGTCCAACGTTTTTTCAAATCTTCTGTAATCGCCGCGAATCAATTCCATAGTCCCGAAACGCAATACGGTGTTTTGTGAAAACTGTGATAGGAACATTCGCATAAAACGGATAGACCTAAAATCTGAAATACCGTTGATAGCTTGGTCAGGCTTGCTGATAGGGACTTTAAACTGAACCCATCGCACATCTATAGTATTATTATCTGGGGTGGTTATCTGTTGTAACTTTACATCGGTAACATATTTGTTGTTATCGGTATCCAGTTGTCCGTTAAGGTTCTGGAAAGGAACATTGTATTCAAAATAACTGTCAATCGTGTTCATGGTGTTGTCACGATTTATATCTTCCACATCGGGCTGGGCGGTGCTGCCCCGATTGGTGTTTGTAACTTCTACGGGAGAGTTTCCTTGGGTTCCGTTATATTTTAAGTAACGGTCCAAAATACTTCCGTCGGCTTGCAAAAAGTATTGGTAGTCATCATTTGCAGGATCTGGAAGACCTGCAAAAGCTGGAAATTTTGCGCCTTCACCAGCATTGTCCAAACCATCTAATCCAATATCTTGATTTACGCGCTCCTGTCCTTCGGAATCAAAGGTGTAAACAAGAGATTGGTTGGTAGGCACCTTACCCCAAGCTGTACTTGTAGTGTTATTATCACTTCCATCTTTAGGCAATCCGTTTTCATATTGTTTTCTTCCATCTTTTAATACATCTTCTGAAATGCTTCCAAGGTCAAAATTCAACATTCCCCCAGGGTTTCCACTGTTTTCATCATAAATGAAAGGGTCCATAACCCAAAACTGAATGTATTCCACATTCGATTTTTCAAAATCAGTAGTAGTCAGTGGTCGCATTATCCCTCCAAAGCGATCCTCGGGATTTGGCAATGTATTACCGCCCGCCGCTTCGGGACTGTAGTTATATTCCCCTCTAACTGATGGGTAATAAGCCAAATCTAAAGTGAATAAAGCCTGGGTTTGGCCTTGAATGATATCTTGGAGTGGAAAAATTTCATCCCTAAAAACACGACGGGTAAAAGGAGAAGAGAGGTCTTCATCATTGATGCCTTCCGGTCTTTGGCTACTGTAGAAAATAGGGTCAATACTGTACCAAGCCAGTTTTGCACGCTTGTAATTATACCCTAAATTATCATTGGCCAATTCACCTCCATAACCAATAGGGGCACTGGATAGGGACCAACTGGAAGGTGAGCTAATGTCATTACCGGTTTGTGAAGATTCAAAATCATCCACATATACGGTGGTTTTTCCATCAAAGTCGGAAACCTTTGGAGCACCCGGGTTTAAATAAGCGAATTCACCGCGTAACGAAATGTTGGATTCAACATCCGTATCAATATTGGGAAGATGGTTCACCATTCTTGTAAGAAATGGGACCTCGGTGGAATAATTTATATTTATTCCATAAATACTGTTGTTGATGGGCTCTACGCCATAGGATGATTTTTGGGTCAATGGGCGTTCGTTAAGGTTGAGGTAGGTTGCGCCCACCAATAATTTATCGCTAAACTTGTGCTCCACATTCAAGCCCGTAAAACGTTTGCTCTGCTGCCCAAAAAGCGAATTGTTTTCAGTGCTAACGGAAATTGGAATGTTGCTGTTCAACAATGAGGGATCCAAAATCTGGACCCTTCCCAATTGATAGTTTACGGTATAATCCACACCTTCCACCAAAGTGCGTCCTCCAGCGGTTACGGTAACGGAACCCTGTGGAATATTGAAAGCTCCAATTGGAATTCCATCAGCGCCCGTGGATTTGTAACTTCCCTTTAACTGGAATTTATTTTTCTCGCTTTCCTGCTGCTCTGCCTGTGTTTTTGTTCCGGTATAAAGTGTTCGGAAAACGTACTTCGCCTGGTTTGCGTTATAGGTAGCCGGCATATCATAGGTAGCCGGAATTGATGGCACATTCAGCTTATCAAACAAGTGTTTTCCAAAAGGCTCCACCGTTGTAAAGATAATCCGTCCGTTTTGGGCATCTACGGTTATTCCGGGCAGAAAATCAAAGAAACCATCACCTCCTTGTACGGGATCGTTGTTGAAGTTCAATCTATCAACGTTGAAAACCTTCAAAAGAATTTGATTCTTCACATCATCGGGAAGTTCTGGACCCCCCTGCGCTGGTTCTATATAATTACGCGGTGATGCTTCGGTATAAAATATGTTCAGCTTAAAGTCTTCCTTTTCAAGTTGGTATGCACCAATGGGATAGATATTTTTCATCATCAAATCCCAGGCTGGTTCTTCCACATTGGTAATACTGCTCTTTAAAAGTTTTACAACGAGGTTTTGGGCAAGTCCAACTTCCCCGCCGGGAGGATTTCCACCGCCGCCGCCATTATTATTGGTGCCGCCGTTTGCTTCTACCCCATCATTGGAAAATTCACCTACTTGATACACCTTTCCATTAACGGTAAATTGAAACGAAACCGCCAAAACCTCATCGTTGGTCAAACGTTGGTTTAATGATATATAGCCCAATTGTGAGTTAAGCGAATATTCCCCTGCATCCAATCTTCGGGCGTTCTCAAGTGTAACATAATCGGTACCTTCATTTACCTGCAGCCCTGTGAATCCTTGCCGAACACTCGCCACGTCCCGGATTGCCGGGTTTAGCAATGATGGAGCCCCTCCGTTTATTCCAAAGGGGTTAAAAAGGTTGTTCCCGTTGTCGGGATAGGCATTTCGCGGTGCTCTAATAAAGCCTCCCGGAGGTGTGCTCAATCCAATATTTGTTGGATCGGATTCCCCAATATCCTGAACCGCCACAATGTTTCGCACGTTTTCAGTACGGCTGGTGCGGTTGGTTATCCAAACCTCCATTCGGGTAATCTGGACGTTGCTGTTGATAAAGGGATATTGTTTTAAGGCGCGATCATAATTGTCCCTAAAATAATGTGACAAAAAGAAATGGCGACTTTCATCGTAATCCAAAGCTGCAAGTTCAAAATCTGTAATGGTGGCTCCGCCTTCAGCAGTAACGGTTCTTGTTTCCGATTTCTGTTCAGAAAAAACCCCTGTGATGGTAGTTTTACCGAACTGAAGTTGTGTTTTTACCCCGAAAAGGCTTTGAGCCCCTTGAATTAATGAACTGTTCAGCGGCATGCTAACGTTACCCACTTCAATCTTTTGAATGATGTCGTCTTCCGTCGGGGTGTATTCCAACTTTATCTGGTTCTGGAAATCGAAGGTGCTTTCGGTGTCATAATTTGCGGTAACCTGAAGTCTGGTTCCCACTTTCGCCAAAAGGCTCAAACTGATTCTTTGGTCAAAATCAAAAGAGAAATTGCTTCGGTTACGGGGCGAGTAAGCGGGATTGTCTTGTTTTGTGTACAGCAATCCAAGATCCATTTCAACAGAACCTTGCGGAATTACCTCAATCGTATTTCCGCCAAAAATAGATTCAAAGAACCCTGAATTCACGTAAAATGTTGGCAGTAGGTTTTTTTGCTGTTCCTCAGAACCTTCTTTTCTACCGTCAGCAGCGTCAATTTTTTGTTTGAAATATTCCTTCATCTGTTCCTCTTGAATGAGGCGCTGATATTCTTGGGGGGTAAGAATTATGGGATATGTGATATTAAAACTACCCAAAGTTTGGGTGTAAATGTATCTGTCCGTTATAGGATCATAAGTATATAAATCCTGAATACTGGTTGGAGTGGGCAAGTCCATCCGTCCCATTTCATTGCCAACGGCTGTGGTGTCCTGCGCCAGCGAAGCATTGCTGACCAATATAAAACTTACTATTGTTAAAAGCTTGAAAAAGCCATCCTTGTAAACGTAATTTTTTGCCTTCAAATTTTACAAATTTTTTAAAGCTTGTTTAATGATCATTTCTACAGAAGCCTGCGGATTTTCCTTCACAATGGTATCTACCACTTTTTCAGACTGTTTGCGAACAAAGCCCAAGGTCTCCAAAGCAGATAACGCTTCATTTTTATTCGTATTGCTCGATCCGGCAGAAATAGATGACAAACCGTACACTTTTAAAATCTTATCTTTTAAATCCAAAACCACACGCTGGGCGGTCTTGGCCCCTATTCCTTTTACGGATTGGATTGTTACAATATCATTTGTTGCTATGGCATCCAAAACTTGTTCCGGAGCCAAAGACGATAACATTGTCCTGGCCGTACTTGCTCCCACTCCCGAAACGCTAATCAACAACCTAAATATTTCACGTTCCATAACAGTGGTAAACCCGAATAGCGTATGGGAGTCTTCCCGAACAAGCAGATGGGTAAACAATTTCACATTTTCGCCATCGGGAAGTTCGGAAAATGTGTGCAACGAGATATTGATAAAGTACCCTACCCCATTGCAATCTATCACTACGTCGGTCGGGTTTTTTTCAACCAGTCTGCCCTGTATATGGGTTATCATCTGTTAACGAAAACTTAAAGGCTCAAATATAGTATAATTATTTGCAACAGCCAGTGGGGTTTTTGTGAAAATATTAGTGGCAGTAATCCACGGATTTACCCATTTTTTTGCTCCCGGGCCCGCTTCTCTTTCTGCTGTGCATCCACTACCGCTACGGCCGCCATATTTACCATTTCCTCAACGCTGGCGCCCAACTGCAAAATGTGTACGGGCTTGCGCATCCCCAACATAATGGGACCAATGGAATCTACATTGTTCAGTTCCTTCAATAATTTGTAATTGCTATTGGCAGAGTCCAAGTTCGGGAAAATAAGGGCGTTTACCTTCTTGCCCGCCAATTTTGAAAACGGAAATTTTTTCTGCAGCATTTCAGGGTTGAGGGCAAAATCGGCTTGCAACTCGCCATCGAGTATCATATCTGGGTTGCTTTTATGGATCAATTCCACGGCCTCGCGCACCTTTGTAGCCCGCGGATCTTTTGAGGAACCAAAGTTCGCATATGAAATCATCGCAATAACGGGCTGCAGCCCAAACATCTTCATGGTATAATTGGTCATTTGGGCAATCTTGGCAAGCTCCTTTGCCGTAGGGTCAATGTTTATGGAGGTATCTGAAATAAACAGCGGGCCACGCTTGGTGAGCATAACATTGGTGGTGGCCACTTTGGTAACGCCTTCAAACCTTCCAATGGTCTCAAATACCGGGACCACTACGGACGGATAGGAACGGGCGTACCCGGAAATCATACAATCCACATCGCCTTCATTTAGCATCATGCCCGCAAAATAGTTTCGTTCGCGGATCAATTTTTCGGCAGTGTAAAGCGAAATGCCACTCCTTCTCCTTTTCTCCCAGAGCTTTTGGGCGTAATATTGAAGTTTATCAGAATTTTCATCATTTTTGGGATCGATTATTTCCAAATCCGCATCAAAATCTATCTGCTCCATCAATTCCAGAATAATTTCCTTTCTTCCCAATAAAACAGGAATCCCGATTCCTTCCTCATACACAATCTGCGCGGCCTTTAAAACATCCAAATGATCTGCTTCCGCAAAAACAATCCGTTTCGGATTTAATTTTGCGCGGTTCATTAACAAGCGAATTATTTTATTATCGCTGCCCATGCGCTCGTAAAGTTCGTCTTGATATTTTTCCCAGTCGGTAATTTCAGTAGTTGCAACACCGCTTTCCATAGCTGCTTTTGCAACTGCGGGCGGAACGGTGGCAATCAAGCGTGGGTCAAAAGGTTTAGGAATTATATATTCTTTTCCAAAGGCGAGTTTCGTTTCGCCATAGGCAATATTCACCTGTTCGGGAACCGGTTCTTTGGCCAATTCTGCCAAAGCCTTCACGGCTGCCATCTTCATGGCCTCGTTGATTTTTGTGGCACGAACGTCCAACGCCCCACGGAAAATAAAGGGAAACCCGAGCACATTGTTCACCTGGTTGGGATGGTCGCTACGGCCTGTAGCCATAATAATATCTTTCCGGGTTTTAATGGCCAGATCGTATTCAATTTCCGGATCGGGATTGGCCATGGCGAAAACAATGGGGTTTGGCGCCATGCTTTTTAACATTTCGGGGGTAACAATATCTTTTACGGAAAGACCCACAAACACATCGGCATCTTTCATCGCTTCATCCAAGGTGTCAATTTTTTTGTGGGATGCGAACTCTGCCTTTTCCTCGGAAAGACTTTCACGGTCTTTGCGGATAACGCCTTTGCTGTCCAACATTACAATGTTCTCGCTCTTAGCACCAAATGCTTTGTAAAGTCGTGTGCAGGAAACCGCCGCCGCTCCGGCACCGCTTATCACTATTGAAACGTCCTCGATTTTCTTTTCCGCCAATTCCAACGCATTCAGCAAGGCTGCCGCCGAAATGATGGCCGTGCCATGCTGGTCGTCGTGCATTACGGGAATATCAAGTTCTTCCTTCAACCTTCTTTCTATTTCAAAGGCTTCGGGGGCTTTTATGTCCTCCAGGTTTATGCCGCCAAAAGTTGGCGCAATATTTTTTACGGTCGCGATGAATTCATCAATATTTTCAGTGCCTATTTCAATATCGAAAACGTCAATATCGGCAAATATCTTAAAGAGCAAACCCTTGCCCTCCATAACGGGTTTGGAGGCTTCGGGGCCAATATTTCCCAGGCCCAGCACGGCAGTGCCGTTAGAGATTACGGCTACCAGATTGCCTTTGTTCGTGTATTTATATACGTTGTCAACGTTTTTCTCAATTTCCAGACAGGGCTCTGCCACGCCCGGCGAATAGGCCAAGGCCAGATCGCGCTGGCTGGCGTATTTTTTTGTGGGCACAACCTGTATTTTTCCCGGTCTGGGTTTTGCGTGATATAAAAGTGCCTCTCGGCGTCTGCTTTGTTTGCTCATAATTCTTTTGCGTATTAATGGAATCCCTTCGATGTAGCACATTCGAAAAGTAAAAACCAAAGGTACGTGTTTTGAAAGAATCGAAAATATAAATTAAGGCTTTGATTGTGGGGAAAAAATTAAGAAACATCCCCAATAAAATCCAAATAGGTTTCAATACATTTGAGAAGGAATTGCTTTAAAAAGAAAAAATTGAAACCCGTCCGCTACCTTTTTTTAGTATTTGTGATGTTATCGTGCCTAAAGCTTTCGGCCCAGGACAGGAACGCCGTGCAGGACAGTACGCAGTTTTATAAAAAAATTAAAACCTATTCCGAAAAAAGAAAATTCACGAAAATGATACATCGGTGGATTTTTCGGCCAACTGCCAATAAATCAAAAAGAGAGCCCGAAAAAGAAAAGGAAAAACCAATTTACCAGCAGTTTGAGGGCAGGATTATTCGGAATATTATAATTGAAACCAAGGATCCTTTCGGTTTTTCGTTTACGGATAGCACCGAAGTTGCCAATAGCTGGCTGGAAAAAACCGGCAATGCCATTCACATAAAATCGACAAAAATGGCGATCCGAAATTTTTTGCTGCTTAAGAAAAATAAACCCTTGGACACCCTGCTTTTAGACGAATCGGCGCGATTGTTACGGTCGCAAAATTATATTCGGGAGGTTAGGATTGTGCCAGAGTTGGTATCCGAAAGTCAGGATTCGGTAGATATAACCGTTACTGTCTTGGACTCGTGGAGCATTATTCCCAAAGCAGATATTTCCAGTTCGCAAACCAAACTTAAGTTGAGGGAGCGCAACTTCATTGGCACCGGGCATCAGTTTCGGGTGGGATATTCAAAAAGAATTGAGGACGGAAGCGACGCTTTTGAGGCGAGCTATATGATTCCCAATTTCAAAAATACCTTCGTAAGTGCTGCGGGAAGTTATACCATTGACTATGACGGTTATTTCGAAAAAACAATATCCATCGACAGAGTATTCTATTCGCCATTAACCCGCTGGGCAGGCGGGATATTTTTACAGGAAAAATTTTTGGCAAGAGCCCTTCAAAATGATACGCTCGCGTTCGTAAATCAAAATTTCAAATTTATTGCTCAGGATTATTGGGGCGGCCGTTCCTTCCGTATTTTTAAGGGAAATTCTGAAAGGGAGCGCACCACAAACCTCATTGTGAGCGCGCGGACCTTGCTTGTGGATTACAAAAACTTACCGAGTATTGAATATGACAGCATCCGCTTTTTTTCCGACGAAACCTTTTTTTTGGGAAGCATCGGTATTGCCTCCCGGCAATTTGTTGAGGACAGCTATATTTTTAACGACGGCATTGTTGAGGACGTTCCCGTGGGAACCATCTATTCCATTACCGGTGGAGTTCAACATAAAAACCAAACAGATCGATTGTATCTCGGAGCCAAAGCAGCTTACGGAAATTACTACAAATGGGGATTTCTGAGCATGGATTTTGAATTGGGAAGTTTCTTCAAGCAGTCAAAAACCGAGCAGACGACCTTTAGTTTTCGGGCAAATTATTTTTCACATCTTTTGTCCTTGGGCGACAAATGGAAAATGCGGCAATTCATAAAACCACAGATTGTATTGGGGTTCAACAGATTGAATTCCGTGGCCGACAGATTGAGCCTGAATGAAAACCCGGATTTCAGCGGCGTTTATGGCAATTTATATTTTGACCAACGAAACGGAAATATAAAGGGTTTTGCGGGCAGTGCCAAAGGCGTTTCAAAATACGTAATCGCCTTGCAGACGCAATTTTATTCCCCTTGGGAAGTTTTGGGGTTTCGCTTCAATCCCTTTGTGAATATTTCTGCGGGAGTGCTTTCCGACAAAAAGGAAAATCTTGGAAACAACCACATTTACTCCTCCTTTGGCGTGGGCTGCGTTATTCGGAACGATTATTTGGTGTTCAGCTCCTTTCAGCTATCCTTTGCGTACTATCCGGAAATTCCGGGACAGGGAAAAAATATTTTGAAAACGAATGCTTTTGAAAATGACGATTTTGGGTTTCCCAATTTTCAGATTGGTAAACCGCACACCGTTGTTTATCAGTAAGGCCTCCCCCGGCCCCTCCGAAGGAAGGGAGAAAAGAAGATTATTGTTTTTTTAGAAATTCAATATTTCGTTTGAGTCCGGAAAACTTGGTGCGCTTTACTGCGCTTTTTTTGAATATTTTCTGAAAAACATCTTCGGTTATTTCTTCCCAGTCCTTTTTGGTCATCGAGAGCAGTTCGGGATTTGGGTTGAAAAGCGGCTCGCTGTGTGGCTTGCTGAAACGGTTCCACGGGCAAACGTCTTGGCAGATATCACAACCGAACATCCAATCTTCAAATTTCCCCTTTTCAGAAATGGGAATTTCGTTTTTCAGTTCAATGGTAAAATAACTGATGCATTTGCTGCCGTCCACCACTTTATCCGCAACAATCGCATTTGTGGGGCAAGCATCTATACAGGCGGTGCAGCTGCCGCAGTGGTCTGTTACGGGCGTGTCGTATTCCAGATCGAGATCGACGATTAATTCCGCAATAAAATAGAACGAGCCCAATTGTTTTGTGAGCAGATTGCTGTGTTTGCCAATCCAGCCCAAACCGCTCTTTGCGGCCCAGGCCTTGTCCAAGACCGGTGCCGAATCTACAAAGGCACGGCCATGGACTTCGCCAATCTCTTCGGAAATAAATTGCATCAATTGCTTCAATTTGTCTTTTATGACGAAATGATAATCGGTACCGTAGGCGTATTTTGAAATTTTATAGGTATCCGAAGGCTGCGTTTCCGAAGGAAAATAATTCAGCAATAGAGAAATGACACTTTTGGAATCGGGCACCAAAACGGTCGGATCCAGCCGTTTGTCGAAATGGTTTTCCATATAGGCCATTTCGCCGTGCATATTCTTGTTGAGCCAAGTTTCAAGTCGCGGGGCTTCTTCTTCCAGAAATTCCGCTTTGCTGATGCCGCAGGACAAAAACCCGAGGCGTTTGGCTTCGGCTTTTATAAGGTTTGTATTTTTGGATAGATTATTCACCTTTAGAAGTTGGTTGGCCTTAAATATGCCCAGACCGATATAATTTCAGAAAAGACCGCCCTGCGTTGGGCCTTTCAATTTCCCGAGGTGTTTGTATGCGGCTTCGGTAACCTCCCGGCCACGGGGCGTGCGCATAATGAAACCCTGTTGTATCAAAAATGGTTCATAGACTTCTTCGATAGTTTCGGGACTTTCGGATACCGCGGTTGCAATTGTAGTGATTCCCACGGGACCCCCTTTGAATTTTTCGATGATTGTTTTAAGAATTCTGTTGTCCATTTCATCCAAACCGTGCGCGTCCACATGCAGGGCGTCCAATCCAAATTTTGCGATTTCCACGTCAATTTTACCATTCCCTTTTATCTGGGCAAAGTCGCGGATTCTGCGTAAAAGCGCATTGGCAATACGCGGGGTGCCACGGCTTCTGCCTGCAATTTCTATAGCGGCTTCCATAGTAATGGGCACTTGCAGAATTCCGGCGCTTCGTTGTAAAATTGTGGTCAGCAACTCTGTGGTATAGTATTGCAATCTTGAAGAAATACCGAATCGGGCACGCATGGGCGCGGTCAATAAGCCGGACCGTGTGGTTGCGCCGATAAGTGTGAAGGGGTTTAGGTTGATCTGAACCGAACGGGCATTGGGCCCGGATTCAATCATAATGTCAATTTTGTAATCTTCCATTGCCGAGTAAAGATATTCTTCAACAATAGGGCTTAAACGATGGATTTCATCAATGAACAGCACATCGCGTTCCTCTAAATTTGTCAACAATCCGGCAAGATCGCCCGGTTTATCCAAAACGGGGCCGGAAGTAACGCGTATGTTAACATTCAGTTCGTTTGCCAGAATGTAAGCAAGTGTAGTTTTTCCCAGTCCCGGGGGGCCGTGAAACAGGGTGTGGTCCAGAGCCTCGCTTCGCAAATTTGCGGCCTGTACAAATATTTGAAGGTTTTCCAAAGCCTGATCCTGTCCCGTAAAGTCATCAAAACTTAGGGGACGCAATTTTTTTTCAATATCCAGTTCCTGTGGTGAGAGGTTTTCGCCCGTGGGATCGAGGTTTTCGTTCATAACACAAATATAGGAAAACCGTTGATACCTCTTCTATAGTTTTGGAGCAGATAGGATTGCCGATTTATCAATCTGAAAAATAAAAAAAGGTCGCCTAACTTATGTTTAGACGACCTTAGTGAAATAAATAGCAGGTTCCTCACTTCCTACATATTATTAACTCAACACTTCAAAGATAATCTATTGGCTTAAGATTCCTTCTACGTAGTACTACTTAATAACTACGTAGAAGCAAAGAAGCCCTTTCAAAATTGAAAGGGCTTGATTGATCGTTTGCTTTGCGTTCTATTAATGATCTAATTCATCTTCGTTGTCCTGTAATGGGATGTGCTGGGGAATAAAGTCCTGTCCGGGAATCACGAAATCGGTTTCGTCTTTATTCAACTTACTGTAATCATAAGGCCAGCGGTACACATGTGGAATTGGGCCATCCCAGTTTCCGTGGATGTGTTTTATTTCGGCGGTCCATTCTAAAGTAGTGGCATTCCAAGGGTTTTTTGGGCCTTTTTTTCCGTAGAACATAGAGTGGAAAAAGTTGTATAGAAAGACCACTTGAACAGCGATCGTAATGATAGCGAAAACAGTCATTACCACGTTTATATCTGCCAAATCATCAAAATAAGGGAAGTTGGTATTTGTATAATATCTTCGCGGAAGTCCCGCCAAACCAACAAAGTGCATTGGAAAAAATATTCCGTAGGCTCCAATGGACGTTACCCAAAAGTGGATATACCCAAGTTTTTTGTTCATCATTCTGCCTTCAAACATTTTAGGGAACCAATGATAGACCCCTGCCAAAAATCCATAGGCGGCAGATATACCCATTACCAAGTGGAAGTGTGCTACAATAAAATAAGTGTCGTGAATATTGATATCCAAAGCACTATCGCCCATAACGATCCCTGTTAAACCTCCAGTAATAAAGGTGGAAACAAAGGCGATACACCAAAGCATAGCCACGTTCATCTGCAGTTTCCCGCGCCAAAGTGTGGTTATCCAGTTAAAGGATTTTACCGCGGAAGGAATTGCTATTAAAAGTGTGGTAAATGTAAATACCGAACCTAGGAATGGGTTCATCCCTGAAATAAACATGTGGTGACCCCAAACAATGGTTGAAAGAAAAGCAATGGTTAAAAGCGAGGCTACCATGGCCCGATAACCAAAAATAGGTTTACGCGAGTTGGTTGCCATAATTTCGGAAACGATTCCCATTGCCGGAAGTATAACGATATATACCTCGGGGTGTCCAAGAAACCAGAAAAGGTGCTCGAACAATACAGGCGAACCTCCTTGGTGGTGCAGTACTTCACCGGCAATATAAATATCCGACAGAAAGAAAGATGTACCGAAACTTCTATCCATTATCAACATTAAAACTGCTGAAAAAAGAACCGGGAAAGATACAACTCCAATAATTGCAGTAAGAAAGAAAGACCAAACGGTAAGTGGAAGCCTGGTCATAGACATTCCTTTAGTTCTGAGATTCAATACGGTAACAATAAAGTTAAGCGAGCCCAATAATGATGCTGCAATGAATATTGCCATGGAAATTAACCACAAATTCATCCCTGCGCCAGAGCCGGGTATGGCTTGGGGCAATGCACTTAATGGAGGGTAAATGGTCCATCCTGCGGAAGCCGGTCCTGCTTCAACAAATAAGGACCCTAACATTATTACACTGGAAATAAAGAACAGCCAATAGGAAACCATATTAAGGAAGCCAGAAGCCATATCTCTTGCTCCAATTTGAAGAGGGATAAGCAGATTGCTAAAGGTTCCGCTCAATCCAGCCGTTAAAACAAAAAACACCATTATTGTTCCGTGGATGGTTACCAAGGCCAAGTAAATACTTGGGTCCATTACTCCGTCTGCCCCCCATTTTCCGAGCAATATTTCAAAAATAGTGAACTTGTGGTCCGGCCAAGCCAGTTGCAATCTGAACAATAAAGACATCAAAATACCGATGACCCCCATAAATATACCGGTAATCATGTATTGTTTTGAGATCATTTTATGATCAGTACTAAATATGTATTTAGTTACAAAGGTTTGTTTATGATGATGCCCGTGATCATCGTGATGATCTTCTACTGCGTGGACCTGTGCGTGTGCTGACATATCTTTTTAAGCTAATATTATTTATTTTCGTTGCTAAGTTGTTCTGCCAAGGTAGGCTGTTCTGCCAACCAGGCTTTATAATCTTCTTCAGATTCAACTATTATTTTCATTTGCATGTTATAGTGGCTAATCCCGCAAATTTTGTTGCAAATAAGCATATAGTCAAATTCGTATGGTTCCAGGGCTTCTTCCCCGGCCGCCGTAAGGGCTTTGCTTTTTTCTGTTCTTATAGTATTGATATTTGCCACTTTTTCAACAATATGGTCATTTTGTCTCATCTCTTCAGTAGTGATTGTAGGGGTGAAGGCAAACTGCGTAACCATTCCGGGCACACAATTCATCTGTGCTCTAAAATGGGGCATATATGCAGAATGAAGTACGTCTTGCGAACGCATTTTGAACAATACCCTTCTGCCTACCGGCAAATGTAACTCTGTAACTATTTTATCATCTTGTCCGTTAGGGTCGGCAGGATCCACACCCAATTGGTTAATGCCCTGAATTAAACGGACATTGGCCTCACCAAGTGTGTTGTCATTTCCGCCGTAACGAGCCTTCCAGTTAAATTGTTGCGCATAAAGCTCTACGATTAACGGGTCATCATCTTTATCAACATCCATAATGTCCGTCCAAGTAAATAGCCCATAAATGATGAGCCCCGCCAAAGTAATTACTGGAATTATCGTCCAAATAAATTCCAATTTATCGTTGTCTGCGTAAAAGGTCGCTCTCTTTACCTTATTCCCGCGATATATAAAAGCAAAGTAGTGCAATACTGCCTGTGTAATGATTCCCACAAAGAAAATGAGGATCATTGTTACCAACATTAAGGTATCTATCTTGGCTCCGTGCTCAGATCCTGATTTGGGCAAAAGCGTGTCTCCCCATAGCCAGAAGCTAATAATGGTCAAAATATAGATGAAAGCCAAAAAGCCCATCATTAAATAACCATGCGTGTTGTTGTCCTTGTCCGAAGCTATTTCGGAATAAAGGCTTGGCTTTGATTGTGCCAATTTGAAAATTCGGCTCATCTGCCAAACAGAGATCCCAAAAAGAATGATTACTAATACAACTAAAAATGCGGTCATCTTTACAATTTCTTCTTTAAACTAAATGATTAAAAATGGAAGTTTTCACTTTCCCTAATAAATGGATCGTTTTCCGGTTTTAAGGAAGTCTTGCCAAGTCCTATTCCAACAACTAAGATGAAAAGACCCAAAAAGAACAATAGCGCTGCTATTTCCGGAATTCCAAAATACCAATTGTGACCTACTGTGGAAGGCATAACCAATAGGAAAACGTCTATATAGTGTCCTACCAAGATAAATACGGCTGCTATAACCACAAACCACGGAATTCTTTTGTAATCGCTATTCATCAAAATAAGAATAGGAAATACAAAATTAAGGATAAGCATTCCGAAAAACAATACTTTATATTCTTGTATTCTTATAATAAAATAGGTTACCTCCTCCGGAATGTTCGCATACCAGATAAGCATGAACTGACCGAACCACAAATATGTCCAAAAAATACTGAAGGCGAACATGTATTTTCCAAGGTCGTGAAGGTGTTTATCACTTACAAATGGAATAAGCCCACGGCCTTTCAAATGAATTGTAACCAAAGCAATTACCGTTATTGCAGAAACAAACATACTTGAAAAAATATACCAGGCAAAAAGCGTACTGTACCAGTGTGGCGTCATGGACATAAACCAATCCCACGACATGGTCGCTTCTGTTACAATAAAGAAGATAAGGAAGTAAACGGATATCCTGAAGTTTTTCCTGTAAGGATCATAATTGTTTGCATTAGCTTGCGCCAATGAATTTTTTCGTGAAAAATAGCGATATAAGTTCCATCCCAAAAGATAAATTACAGCACGGATAACAAAGAATGGAAAGTTCAAATATCCAGATTTGCCTTGGAGAATTTTATCTCCCGCAACCAATTCGTGATCCTGCCATGGATAAAAATGAGTTCCAGCAAACACAACAATTAAGAATACTATAATAGACCCCGGAAGCAAATAAGCCGTAATACCCTCCATGATTCTATAAAGAACTGGAGACCATCCTGCTTGTGAAGCATATTGAATGGCATAAAAAACCAGTACCCCCAAAGCAAGCATCATAAAGAAAAAGGCCGCAACAAAAGTTGCAGACCAAGGTCTGGTTTGCAATTGGTGCAATACGTGCGCTTCGTGAGATGCGGCGTCATGACCTTCTGGATTTAAATCAGTGGCATGTTTCATTGCATTTTCTGAGTAACCTTCCTGTCCACGGGCTTCATCAACAAAGTTGGCAGTTCCACCTTCCTCGTGTCCTGCAGCGGCGTGGCTTTCCCCATGGTGGCCTTCTTGCTCTGCCATTATTTTTTTAACATCATCGATGGTTTTCGGCGTTGTCAAAAAACCGAAGATTATTCCGGCAAGCCCTAGGACTATCAGAACGATAGAAAACAGTTTTAAATTTCTTGGTAGCGTGTACATATCTTTAGCTATTCTCTTTTAAATCTTTAATTAGGTTCCTATTCGGAAGCTGTGTTTGTTCCAGCCACGTTTGTTTCAACAGCCGTGCTATCTGCAGCAGCACCAGCTTTTGAGGTTTCCAATATGCCGGGCTCTCCTTTAAGCGCAGCTTTTAAATCCATTACGTGCATTGCTATTTGCCAACGTTCCTTTTCACTGGTCTGTGAGGCATAGGAACCCATAGCATTCAACCCGTAGGTTTCTACGTGATAGATGCCCCCGAGTACAATAGTACGTCCCGGATCAGCAAAACTGGGAATTCCCAAAAACTTCTCGCGGGTTGCCAAAATTCCTTTTCCATCTCCTTTATCCCCGTGACATACGGCGCAATAAATAGTAAACAGATGATTTCCAACTGTCAAGTTCTCTTCAGTTACCTCGTATGGGCTTTTCAGCTCGGCTTTTGCCAACTCCAGTCCGGCAGTGCTATTTTCGTAATCATACGGTGTAAAACCACGTGGCACAGTGTGTTCTGGTGGCAGCATTGCCTCTTGTTGGTCCGGAAATATTTCATATGCACCATAGGTTTCATAACCTACAGGTTCATACATATTGGGAAAATACTGATAGTTTGGCTTTTTATCGTTAAAACAAGAAACCAAGGTTGCTGAAGCAATAATCGTAATTCCTATGTTTATTAATGTCTTCATATTAGTGGTCTTGCTCATTTTCAATTAAACTAATTTCTGATGCACCCGTATCGTATAGAAATTTTGTAAGTTTCTCAATATCGTGGCTTTCTGCATCAACTTCCATTAAAAAATGGTCATCTGTAGTACGGAGATCTGGATTTTCAGCTTTTTTGAAAGGCCAAAGCTTGCTTCTCATATAAAAAGTAATTACCATTAAGTGGCCTGCGAAAAATACCGTAAGCTCAAACATAATAGGTATAAAAGTTGGCATATTTTGATAAAAGGTAAAACTTGGTTTGCCCCCAATGTTTTGCGGCCAATCTTGGATCATCATATAGTTCATCATCAAAACCGCTACAGCCAAACCGACCAATCCGTAAAGAAAGGAGGTAATGGCGATTCGGGTAGGTGCCAATCCTACGGCATAGTCCAAGCCATGCACCGGAAATGGGGTAAACACCTCTGAAATATGATAGTTTGCTGAACGCGTTTGTTTAACGGCCTGCATCAACAGGTCATCGTCAGTATATATTGCGTGTATCTTAGTTGCAGCCATAATTAGTTCTTGTTTTTAAGTGTTAATGCCTGTCCTGCCCAATCATCACGTCTGGCCCTTCCAGGGAATTCACTAATTATCTCGTCCAATAAATCGTATTCGCGGTCGGTCATTCTGCTTACCTGTTCAAAGGTAAAGATTCCCAACTGATGGAGTTTTTGTTCCATAACCGGCCCAACTCCATTGATCTTTTTAAGGTCATCCTGTTTTTGAACCGCAGGGTCAAAGGCGCCCACACCGCTAAGCAGGGTATCTATCTTACCTCTATGGAGCTCAAAATCCACTTCATTGTTTTCTGATTCTTCTTGTGTTGAATCGTCAAAAACAGATTTAAAATGTTTTCCTTCCACGTTGGCGGCTGGCCCAGCATCTGCAGGATATTCTTCTATCGTTTGAATGTGGCTGTAATCGTCACCGTGTTCGGCACGTAATCTTTTGAAGGATTCACCGGAAGATTTCAAAATTGTTTTTACCTCTGCCTGTGCAATCACAGGGAAAGTACGGGCATATAGAAGGAAAAGCACAAAGAAGAATCCAATGGTTCCCATAAAGGTTCCAATATCGACAAAAGTAGGCTGGAACATGGTCCAAGAAGATGTCAATCGGTCCTTGCTCAAATCCACAACAATAATGTCGAAACGCTCAAACCACATTCCAATATTGATGACAAGCGCCACAAAGAATGTCCATCTAATGTTTCTTCTTAATTTTTTTACCCATAGTGAAAGTGGCACGATCAAGTTACAGATAATCAATGCCCAGAATGCCCACCAATAGGGACCGGTTGCGGCACCAAAGGAAAGATAGGTATAGTTTTCATAAGGCACGCCGGAATACCAGCCAATAAAATATTCAGTAATATATGCCACGGTAACAATACCGCCGGTCAACAAGATTACCTTGTTCATATATTCTATGTGAAGTACCGTGATGTAGCTTTCTAAGTTTGATACTTTTCGCATTATGATCAGCAGCGTTTGCACCATTGCAAATCCTGAAAAGATTGCACCCGCCACAAAATAGGGAGGGAAAATAGTACTGTGCCATCCAGGAACTACCGAAGTGGCAAAGTCAAAGGATACAATAGTGTGAACCGAAAGTACCAAAGGCGTTGCCAAACCTGCAAGTACAAGCGAAACTTCCTCGAATCGTTGCCAGTCTTTTACGCGGCCGCTCCATCCAAAACTTAGGATGCCGTATATTTTCTTCTGGAAAGGGCTCTTGGTCCTATCTCGGATCATCGCAAAATCCGGCAGCAAACCTGTCCACCAGAAAACCAGTGAAATCGATAGGTATGTTGAAATTGCAAATACGTCCCAAAGCAGTGGCGAATTGAAGTTTACCCAAAGGGACCCGAATTGGTTTGGAATTGGAAGTACCCAATATGCCAACCAAGGACGCCCCATGTGAATAATAGGGAACAGACCGGCCTGCACAACGGCAAAGATGGTCATCGCTTCCGCAGAACGGTTAACGGCCATCCTCCATTTTTGGCGGAAAAGCAACAATACTGCGGAAATAAGTGTCCCGGCGTGACCAATACCAACCCACCAAACAAAGTTTGTGATATCCCAAGCCCAGCCAATGGTTTTATTCAATCCCCATACCCCAATTCCAGTTGAAATGGTGTAGATGATACAACCCAATCCCCATAAAAATGCAACAAGGGCAATGGTAAAAACAATCCACCAAGATTTATTGGCCTTTCCCAGAACGGGCGCCCCAACATCTACACTGATGTCATGATAGGACTTCTCTCCCAGAACCAAAGGCTCTCTTATAGGTGCTTCGTAGTGTGACGACATATTTAATTCTTAAATAATTGGTTCTTGATTACTATTATTATGCTTCCGAGGTATTTTTTACAATCATATGGTAGAAAACGTTCGGTTTAGTTCCCACATTTTCTAAAAGATGATACATACGGTCATCGTTTTTCAACCTTGATACTTCAGAATCTTTATCATTTACATCCCCAAACACCATTGCTCCGGTTTCGCAGGCGCTTGAACAAGCAGTATGGAATTCACCATCTTTTATTGCTCTTCCTTCGCGTTTGGCATCAAGGATCGTTTTTTGAGTCATTTGGATACACATAGAACATTTTTCCATTACCCCACGAGAACGCACCACCACATCTGGGTTAAGCACCATTCTTCCTAGGTCATTGTTCATGTTGTAATCAAATTCATCGTTTTCACTGTATAAAAACCAGTTGAAACGACGCACTTTATAAGGACAGTTGTTTGCGCAGTAACGCGTACCCACACAACGGTTGTAAGCCATATGGTTTTGCCCTTGACGCCCGTGTGAGGTTGCCGCAACCGGACAAACAGTTTCACAAGGCGCATGGTTACAATGCTGGCACATTACCGGCTGAAAAGCAACCTGCGGGTTTTCATAAGCTGGCACTTCTATTACTTTATAACTATCAAATGCAGGAAGATTTTCAAGAGTCTCTATTTCTTCCTTGAAAGTTTCCCCTGCGGAATAATATCTGTCAATTCGCAACCAGTGCATATCGCGGAATTTTCTCACCTCTTCCTTTCCAACAACCGGGACGTTATTCTCGGCGTGGCATGCAATAACACAAGCTCCACAACCCGTACAGGCATTCAAATCTATGGATAGGTTGAAATGGTGCCCAACGGTTTCATCAAAAGGACTCCAAATGTCGGCTCTTTTATCACGTACTGAAATTGCACTGTGGTCATAGTCAGTTACAGGAACTGCGTTGAAATATTCCTTGTCTTTGGTGTTGAAAATTTCAAGCGTAGTATCCTTTATAATATCTTCGCTGCGACCTGCCATGGTGCTCTGTAATTGTACGCAGGCAAATTCGTGTGTCCCACTTGCTTTTTCGATTGAAACTTTCTGAACATTCGAGAAGTTCTGATAAAGTGGATAGGCATTTATACCTGTCTGCATTTCCTCTTGAATAGCAGCTTTCCTTCCATAACCCAAAGCCATACCGACAGAGCCTTTGGCCTGTCCTGGCTGGATAATTACGGGCACTTTTTCAAGCACCACATTGCCCATCGTTATTTTTACATAGCTTCCGTTCAAAGCTCCATTGGAAACGTGATAATTTTCAAGACCTAATGCTTCTGCATCGGCAGCGGAAACGGTAAGGAAATTGTCCCAAGAAGCTCTTGTTATCGGGTCTGGGAATTCTTGCAACCAAGGATTATTGGCTTGTTGGCCATCGCCCAAACCGGTTGAGGTATATAAGGTAAGTTCGTAACCACCTTCTTGTGAAAGTGCGGAAAGCGCTCCGTTGGAAGTACTTTCTTCCATAACACCGGCTCCTTCGTTGGCAGGGTTCACTTCTTCCGTTGTCATTTCGGCACTACTTACTAAAACGCCAGCTTCCAAAGCTTTGTTCCATGAACCTCCTTCCAAAATTGAGGCGGCCCAGTTTTCTTTTATGTAATCGTAATATTTTGGCGCTTTACCAGTCCATTGCATCAAACAGTCTTGAAACTGACGCGTGTTGAACAGCGGACGTATGGTTGGCTGCATAAGGCTATATGTACCTTTTTTGATTTGTGCATCGCCCCAAGATTCTAAATAGTGTGGCGTTGCGGCAACCATTTTGGCCAACGAAGCGGTTTCGTCCAGCTTCATCGCGAAGGCAATACTCATTTCAAGTTTTTGGTATGCTTCGGCAAATTCCGCAGTATTCGGCAAGGAGTAAACAGGGTTCACACCCACGGTAATCATTCCTTTTATACTTCCTGAAATTACGCCGTTAACGACGCCCATCACTTCGCTATTGCTCCCCTGTCTGATAAACAAAGGTTTGTTAACGTCCATCGCTTCACTATTGGCATTGAAATTTAAAGCCATAGTTTGCGATTCAACATCTGGCAAATTAGTTACCAACAATGCTTTGCTTCCGGCTTTTTGAAGTTGTGCCTTTGCTTTGTTTACGGCATCGGCAATATTTTCTGGTAAACCTGATGCGCTACCACCTGCCAATGCCTTAAGAATTTGCACTTGTTGTGAAGGCGTGGCCAAGACACGTTTGTCTGCCTTCCCTCCTGTTAGGGTTAGGTTAGCTTCAAACTGAATGTGTCTTGAAATTTTTCCGTTCTTCGGGATTCGGCCTTGGGCATATCCTTTGCTATAGCTGCCGCCTTGCCAATCTCCCAAGAAATCTGCCCCTACGGATACAATTACGTCTGCATTTGAAAAATCGTAATCTGGCAATGCGCGGGTTCCGTATTTATTCTGAAAAGCGTCCAAAGCTCCTGAACAGGAAACGGTATCGTAAACTACGTGGCGTACGTTTGGATATTTGGCCGTAAATTCAGAAATCAATTTTGACGTTGAGGGACTTGCGAAAGTTTGGGTGAGCAATACCACATCCTTCCCGGCCATTGCATCCAATTTCTGGGCAACGGCAGTATCAAATTCGGCCCAGTTCACTTCGGCCCCGTCCACTCTTGGACCGGTTAATCTATTTTTATCATACAGAGAAAGTACCGAAGCATGCACACGTGCATTAACGCTTCCGCCATTTACTGCTAAATCGTTTCTTTCAATTTTAATGGGGCGGCCTTCACGCGTTTTAACCAAGATATTGGCGAAATCAAAACCATCGGCCATTGTGGAAGCGTAGTAATTTGCAACTCCGGGAACAATTTCATCGGGTTGAACAACGTAGGGAATCGATTTAACAACAGGCCCCTCACAAGCCGCCAAAGTAGCAGCAGCGGTAGTAAAGCCCACATATTTTAAGAAATCACGACGTGTGGTTGAAGAAGTTTCTAACGCTTCTTTATTGCCAAGAAATTCGTCCGTTGGGATTTCGGTTACAAATTCATTGTCTTGCAGCGCCTTAACAATTGCGCTGTCTTCCTTCAGCTCTTCAACACTTTTCCAGTATTTCTTGTTTGATGCCATATTATGATGTACGATTTATGATGTACGATCTACGCTATATGATTTTCAACAATATAGGGTAAACCTTTATTTTAATCAATTTTCAATTATCTATTCAACGTATTTACGATTTAGCAAATCTAAAATCGCAAATCTAAAATCCTTATTAATAGTGACATTTGCCACATTCCAATCCGCCCATTTCGGCGATTGTTAGCTTTTCAACCCCATACTTCTTTGAAAGCTCTTCGTGTATTTTGGCATAATATTCATTATTCTCCAAGTTCACGTTTGTTTCTTTGTGGCAATTGATACACCAGCCCATTGTAAGTGGCGCAAACTGCTCAACAACCTCCATCTCTTGAATTTCCCCGTGGCACGTTTGGCAAGCCACACCTGCTACCGTTACGTGCTGGGAGTGGTTGAAATAAACAAAATCTGGAAGGTTATGGATTCGAACCCATTTAACAGGTTCTGTTTTTCCCGTGTATTGTTGGTTTTCAACGTCCCAACCCACAGCTTTGTATAGTTTGGCAATTTCGCCGTCGTAAAATTCTTTTGAATATTCTTCCGTAGCCGTTTCTGGCGCAACTTCTGAAATATTTTTGTGGCAGTTCATACAAACATTCAAGGAAGGGATTCCGGAATGCTTACTTTTCCTGGCTGAACTGTGGCAGTAATTACAATCTATTTGATTATCGCCGGCGTGTATTTTATGTGAATAGTGGATTGGCTGAACAGGAGCATATCCTTGGTCCACGCCCACTTGCATCATATAGCCATACGCAAAATAACCGGCGGCAAGTATCAAGAAAATGGATACTACCAAAACCAAGAACTGATTTTGCACAAAAGCTTTCCATACCGGAGCGCGCTTTTCTTTTTCCTCATATTCAACCCCTTGGGCCTCCGCAATTCTCTTCAATGTATTTGTAACCAAATAGAGCGTGATTACCAGTAACAAGAAAATAAGCGCCAAAGCACCTAAGACCAAAGTATTTGAAACTTCGCCTCCACCACTTGCTGAAGCCCCGGCGGCCGCATCAGTAGTGGCAGCAGTCGCGGCGGGCGCAGCTTTAGGCTGGCTTGTATATGCAAGAATGTTATCAATATCGGTATCTGACAATGCCGGAAAAGAAGTCATTACCATTTTATTGTTCTCCTCAAAAATCTTTACCGCCTGGGCATCCCCTGAAGAAATAAGCCCTTGACTGTTTTTTATCCATTTGTGCAACCAATCACGGTCAAACTTATCAGCAACCCCTCTAAGTGCGGGCCCCACAGCTTTTGCATCCAGTTTGTGGCAGGCAGCGCAGTTGGCCTTAAACAAAGATTCTCCAGCGGCAACATCGCCTTCTGGGGCTGCGGCATCCTGGGAATATATGGTAGTTGAAAAAGTTAGTGAAAACACTAACAGAAGAAATGGCAATTTTGAGCGTAGATGTATAAAATTCACCTTTTTCATACTAATGGTTAAATTATGGTCGATAGTTTGGAACAGAATTAGTTACGAACAAATGTAATTTCAATGCTCATCCTGCACCACAGATAAAGCAGCAAAAGTACATTATTAAGTCGATTTTGAAAATGCAAATAAAGTGTTAACTATTAATTTATATTTGTTCTAAATAATATTTTCGCACTTCCCGAAGTTATTAAGTTTTACATTTGCAATAAATAAAGATTTATATGAATTCCCATACGTTTCCCAAATATTTTGTTGCCAGCATCTTAATCTTGTTCGTTTCCGCCAAAAGCCTTGCACAAAGCGCGACTTTAACGGTAAATCAAGATCCAAAAATCACTGCATTGCTCGAACTGAAAAAAAACCTTGAAAAAGAGCGTGAATTTTCCGATGGGTACACAATACAGTTATATTATGGCGAATTGGACAAAGCAAACCAAACGCTCCGAAAGTACAAAGGAAGCTACGGCAATTGGCCGGCCTCCATTGAATATGAGACTCCAAATTATAAAGTTTGGGCAGGAAATTTTGCCTCGCGAATTGAAGCCGAGCGCGCATTGATCGAAATCCAAAAAAACTTTTCTTCCGCTTTTATTCTTAAACCGGAGCGCAGAAAATAGGGCTTTAAATACGCAACCATTTTTATTTGAAGAACCCCGATTTGCCCATTTTTTCATTGCGAGGACTAAAACCCACGGTTTGCGTTTTATTTTTTGGCCCAAACCAGGTCTTTACGCGATTGTAATCCAAATAATAGCTTACCCGGAGCGATAAACTATTTAACTGAGGCTCATCAAACAGTTTATTGAAATTGTTTGAAAAATTCACCCGCGCATCCGTAACATAGCTTTCCATGGCATTTCTGTAAAGCAGCGTAAGCTGGCTTCCCGGCGCAAACCACCAGGAAAAACGCAGATCGATATTCCAACTGTTATAGGTTGCATCGCTGTCTTCATTATAAAATGTGTTTTCAAAGAGTTCACCATTGTCCTGCAAAGTGAGGAATTTGCTGTATTCCACTTCGGAATAGTAGTGGCGGAAGGCCAAATTGAGCGCCATTTTATTGTTGAAAATATATTGCGATTCCAGTGAATTGATTACCGTATTCCTATCGCGTTTCCCGAAAATTATAGCGTCGTTTAGCAAATCCACAAAGCCTTCTTCCTTATCTGAAAGAATTACATCTGTGCTCAAAAACAGCTTCCACTTGTCTGAAACACGATATTTCGGACTAAATTGCAGCCTAAGTTCTCCACGGCCCGTTTCGTTATATTTATACCAATCTATAGTGGCATCTGCTGCCAACTTCTTTCTATAGTCGGTTGAAAACCACCCCCAAACATTGTAATAATCGGGAACTTTCACATAACGCCCTTCCACTCGCGGCTCGTAAATATCATTTTTTCCAAAGGGCGTCATTTCGAAGCCGCCCCCAAAGCCCAAAAACTTCTTCGTTGTAAAGCTTGAGTTGAAGTTGAAAATAAAATTGTTGTAAAGATCGGTCTCCAACCTGCGGAAATAATTCAAATTGAAATTCAGATAAAGGTTGTTCAAAAATCCTTTGGGCTGAAGGTACCGGTAACCATAATAACCCGAATAACTAATAAAATTTGTATTGCTGGAATAGCCCAGATCATTTATATCATAATCCTTCGTCCTAAAATTTATTTCGCCCGAAACACGGTGCTTGCCGCTTATTTTCGCCATTCCTGCTGCTCCTTCCATTCCGAATTTTTCGCTATCGTCCTTTACCCAACTTCCTTCGGCATTCGCAAAATAATTAAAGGTATTCTTCTTATTGGTAAGGTCCATATACAATCCCGTGGCGTTTGCATCCCTAAAATCGCCCTCGCGGATAACATTCGTATTTACAAAAGAAACGGAGGAATTATCGCCAAACCGTTGGTCCAAAACCAAAATGTTATAGTTAGCCAAAGGCTCCACCAATTCTTTTCGGGTCTCGTTGGTTTCGGTATTTTTTATATCGGCGTATGTTCTTTCGGTAATTGCGTTAAAAACCCCAATCCCCAGGTTGCCATCGGTTCTTCCTGAAATTTTGAACGCATTTATTAAATCTACGGAAGTAGGATAATTTTCAATCTCTTCATTTTCCGAAAGATTTGGAAATGCGGAGGGATAGCCGCCAACGCGTCGCGAATAAAAGAGATTTCCTTTGGTGAAAAGCTCGGTCCCTTCCGTGAAAAAGGGGCGGTTTTCCTTATATTGCACTTCGAATGCGGAAAGGTTCAAAACCTCGGCATCAAACTTTGACTGGCCAAAATCTGGAATCAAAATCATATCCAGCGTGAAGGCATCGTTTATCCCATATTTAAGGTCCATTCCGCCGTTAAAAATAGTTTCGGTCTTGCCGTCATAATCATTAACATAGGCTGAAACATAGGGCTGAAACGAAAGTCTGGTGGGCGATTGCACGTTTTCAATACCATAGATTTCGCCATCGTAAATTGAATAGGCGCCTTTCGTATTATCTATTGGGCTCCAAGTGTATCGGGTGCGGGTGCGGCGCATTTCGCGTTCCATATTCAAGCCCCACAACTGCACATTTTTATTTGGGAAACGCACTTCGGAATAGGGGATAAATATTTCTGCAACCCAACCGTCGTCATTTATCTGAACAGCGCTGTACCAGATTCCATTCCAGGAACTGTCTTCGTTGTCGTTGGTCATTTTTGCGTCATATTGAACGCCCGCGGCGGTTACGATAAACTGAAGACTCTGCTGCCTATCATTATAGCCGTTCAGAAGAACAAAGAAAAAATCGTCGTTGCCAATGCCGTCGCGCTCGGTAAGTTCTTTTAAAATTTTATCCGGTTCGGGGTCTTTCATCGTTGCGCCGAAATAGATACCCAAATCGTCATACACAATCTTCACATCGGTCTTTAAACTATCGGGAATGGGTTTGCCGTTGTTGGGCTGACGTTCCACAAAATTGGTCGCGATGGGCGCATTTTGCCATGCCGCATCATTTAAAATCCCGTCAATTCTTGGCGCTTCCGCAATGCGCGGAATTGTAATTTTTTTTCTCGGAATGCTATCTGTTTCCTGGGCATTAATAGAAAAAACACAAAACAGCAAGCTAAAAAAGAAAACGGTTTTTAACGAAATGTTCATTTGGAAAGTTTTCTTAATAGACACTTAAAAAAAACCGATGTTACAGTTTTGATAAAAATTTCAGCAAAACCCAAAATAAAAACGACCCGAAAAATTGATTTTCAGGTCGTTTAAAAATTTAGATTATTGTTGGACTATTTCAGCTTTTTCTTCACTGCAACTTCCTGGAACGCTTCAATAATGTCGTTCTCATAGATGTCGTTGTAGTTTTTAATCTGAATACCACAATCGTATCCTTTGGCAACTTCCTTCACATCGTCTTTAAAACGCTTTAAGGAGGCGAGTTCGCCGGTGTAAACCACCACGCCTTCGCGGATAAGGCGGATGCCAGAGTTTCGGAATATTTTTCCGGTCAGTACCATACATCCTGCAATGGTTCCCACTTTCGAAATTTTGAAGGTTTCGCGGATTTCTGCCGTACCGGTAACTTCTTCCTTCATTTCTGGGGAAAGCATTCCTTCCATCGCATCCTTCACGTCGTTTATGGCGTCGTAAATAATGGAATAGGTACGGATGTCTATTTCTTCCTTATCTGCAATCTGGCGCGCGTTGCCCATTGGACGAACGTTGAAACCAATAATGATCGCATCGGAAGCGGAAGCCAACAGTACATCACTTTCGGTAATCGGGCCCACTGCCTTGTGGATAATATTTACTTGTATTTCTTCCGTAGAAAGCTTTTGGAACGAATCCGTCAAAGCTTCCACAGAACCGTCCACGTCACCTTTTAGGATAATGTTCAATTCCTTGAAATCACCAAGGGCGATACGTCTTCCAATTTCATCAAGTGTAATGTGGCGCTGAGTCCTAACAGACTGCTCACGCTGCAGTTGTGTACGTTTTGTGGCAATTGCCTTTGCTTCGCGTTCGTCATCAAACACGTTGAATTTATCCCCTGCTTGCGGCGCACCGTCCAAACCGAGAACAGAAACCGGGGTTGATGGGCCCGCTTCCTTCACATTATTGCCCCGTTCGTCCTGCATGGCTTTTACCTTTCCGCTGTGCTGGCCGGCAAGAACGTAATCGCCCACTTTTAAGGTTCCGCCTTGTACCAAAACCGTTGAAACATACCCGCGACCTTTGTCTAGGAATGCTTCCACCACGGTACCGTTTGCCTGACGGTTTGGATTGGCTTTCAATTCAAGCAATTCGGCTTCAAGCAATACTTTTTCAAGTAGTTCCTTTACGCCTTCACCCGTTTTCGCAGAAATATCCTGCGATTGTATTTTTCCGCCCCAATCTTCAACCAAAAGGTTCATTTGCGCAAGCCCTTCCTTAATTTTCTCGGGATTTGCGCTGGGTTTATCTATTTTATTTATTGCAAAAACTATCGGAACACCCGCCGCCTGGGCATGGCTGATGGCTTCCTTGGTCTGGGGCATAATATCATCGTCCGCCGCAACCACAATGATTGCAAGGTCGGTAACCTGGGCTCCACGGGCACGCATCGCGGTAAACGCTTCGTGACCGGGAGTGTCAAGGAATGCTATTTTCTGGCCGCCATCCAGTTCAACACCGTAGGCGCCAATGTGCTGGGTGATGCCACCAGACTCGCCAGCAATTACGTTTTCTTTACGGATGTAATCCAAAAGCGATGTTTTCCCGTGGTCCACGTGACCCATTACGGTAACGATTGGTGCGCGTGGCTTAAGATCTTCGGGAGCATCAATATCACGATCTATGGATTCTTCAATATCTGCGGTTACAAATTCTACTTCATAACCGAATTCTTCGGCAACGATACTTAAAGTTTCGGCATCGAGACGTTGGTTCATTGTTACCATCATTCCCAAACTCATACAAGCAGAGATAATTTTGGTAACGGGAACGTCCATCATCGTGGCCATTTCGCTTGCGGTAACGAATTCGGTAACTTTTATAAGTTTGTTATCGGCTTCTTGTTGTGCAAGTTCATCCGATTTTTGACGGTGGGTATCGCGCTTTTCACGACGATATTTGGCGCCTTTCCCCTTAGAGGATTTTCCTTGAAGTTTTTCTAAGGTTTCGCGTACTTGCTTTTGCACTTCTTCCTCGCTTGGCTCTTCTTTTGGTGCTGAACTGCGCCCTTTTCTTGAAGCCCCTCGATTATCCTTAAAGTTTCCACCTCCAGAAGTTCCATTTTTTGGAGTTTCTTTACTTATGCGGCGTCTTTTCCCTTTTTTGTCCTTTTTATCGTCTTTGGAATCTTTTTTCTTTTCCGGTTTCTTGAACTGGGTAAGATCTATTTTCTGTCCGGTAAAGTTAGGCCCATCCAGCTTGCGATATTGGGTTGTAACAGTATCGGACTCCTTAGAAGCTTCTTCCTTTGGCTCTTCTTTTGCCGCAGGAGTTTCTTCAGCTTTTTCCTCCTTAGCTTTTTCTTCTTTAACCTTAGGGGCAACAGGCTGCTCTTCCGTTTTCTCTACTTTGGGCTTTTTTGCCTCAATTTCAGGTTTTTCTTCTTTCTTAACCTCTTTAGCTGCTTTGGGCTCAACCGGTTTTTCCTCAGTCTTTGGCTCTTCTTTCACACCTGCCGGACGGGCAGGTTTGGCTTTGCCAGCATCGAGGTCAATTTTACCTACTTGCTTTGGGCCATCAAGTTTAGCCTCAGCTTTGATAACGCGGGAGGCTTCTTCTTTTTTGTGCTTTTCTTCCAGCTCACGTTCGCGCTCCAAACGGAATTCTTCCTTTTCCTTGCGCTTTTCCTCGCCTACTTCCTTGGAAGCTACTTTTTTACTTTTGTCGGTTTCAAACTCTTCAAAAAGAACTTCGTATTCATCACCCGTTATTTTGGTGTTGGGACTTGCGTCCACATCGAACCCTTTGGAACTCAAAAATTCCACGGCACGATCCAACGAGATGTTGAACTCACGTAATACCTGACTTAGTCTTTTCGTTTTTACTTCAGCCATAAATGCTTTTTCCTGTTTTGTCTTTTTAAAAAATTTGTATAAAAGTAATTAAAGTTTCAACTACTCTTCAAATTCTTCTTTTAATATATTAATTACATCGCGGATGGTTTCCTCTTCCAAGTCGGTTCGTTTTACCAGATCGTTAATGTCGTGCTCTAGTATGCTTTTGGCGGTGTCCAGACCAATTTTGTTGAACTCCTGAATGATCCATCCTTCTATTTCATCTGAAAATTCGCTCAATTCCACATCTTCTTCGGCACCTTCGCGAAGCACATCTATTTCATAACCCGTCAACTGTCCGGCAAGACGAATGTTGTGTCCGCCGCGACCTATAGCCTTGCTTACTTCTTCTGGGCGCAGGATTACCTCGGCGCGTTTTTTCTCTTCGTCAATTTTGATGGAAGTTACTTTTGCCGGGCTTAAAGCACGTGTAATATAAAGGTTTAGATTACTTGTGTAATTTATTACATCTATATTTTCATTGCCCAATTCGCGGACAATTCCGTGGATTCGGGATCCTTTCATACCAACGCAAGCGCCCACGGGATCAATTCGGTCGTCATAGGAATCTACGGCAACTTTTGCTTTTTCGCCCGGAATACGCACTACTTTTTTCACAGTGATCAATCCATCAAAAACCTCTGGAATTTCCTGCTCAAACAATTTTTCAAGAAAAACGGGGGCCGCCCTGGACATTATGATTGTGGGTTTGTTCCCTTTAAGATCAACACTTTCTATAATACCACGCACGTTGTCGCCTTTTCTGAAAAAATCGGAAGGGATTTGTTTTTCCTTCGGAAGAATTATCTCGTTGCCGTCATCATCCAAAAGAATTACGGCGCGGTGGCGAATGTGATGCACTTCGGCAGTGTAAATTTCGCCTTCAAGATCCTTAAACTGCTTGTAAATAATGGTATTATCGTGTTCGTGTATTTTTGAAATAAGGTTTTGGCGAAGTGCCAAAATAGAACGGCGGCCAAGGTCAATCAGCTTTACTTCTTCCGAAACGTCCTCGCCAATTTCAAAATCGGGCTCAATTTTTCGGGCAGCGCTCAACGAAATCTCCTCGTTCGGGTCTTCTACTTCTCCATCGGCCACAACAACGCGGTTTCTCCATATTTCAAGATCGCCCTTGTCTGGGTTTACGATAATATCAAAGTTGTCGTCGCTTCCGTATTTTTTCTTCAGTGCGTTCCTGAAAACGTCTTCAAGTATCGCCATTAGCGTTACTCTGTCTATTTGCTTGTCGTCTTTAAATTCCGAAAAAGAATCGATCAGTGCTAAATTTTCCATATCAATCCAATTAAAATGTTATCATCACTTTTGCTTCCATAATATCTTTATAGGGCACGGTTGCCTCTTTTTGAACGGTCACCTTTCCTTTTCCAACGGGTTTGGGCTCGCGCGCAGACCATGTTAAGGTACAGTTTTCTTCGTTTGCGGCGGTTAATTCGCCTTCAATTTTTTCGTTGTTTTTGGTTTTAATCCTTAAATTTCTACCAATATTTTTTTTGTACTGCCGTGGAAATGCCAATGGTTCCGTAGCTCCGGCAGACATAACCTCCAAAGAAAAATCATATTCCTCGCGGTCCAGATTGTGCTCTATGGTGCGGCTTACCGCAATACAATCATCCACCGTAACGCCCTTATCGCCGTCCAGGATGACCCGTATTTGGTTGTCTTCAGAAATATTTAGGTCGATCAAAAACAGTGATTTGTTTTCTTCCAGCGCATTTTCCAGCAGTTGTGCTACTTTTTCACGCATCATTTTAAGCTATAAAAAGAGGGGACTTTAGTCCCCTCAGATAATTTCGTATCAAATTCGGTGCAAATATAGTATATTTTTTAATATTATAAAAACCAAGCCCAAACGATTTATTTTTGTAATTTAAGGGTTTAAAAAGAGAAGAAACCAACCTAATCATTTATGAAACGTATTTTAGTTCCTACAGATTTTTCCGAACAAGCAGAAAACGCGCTTAAAGTTGCTCTCAAACTTGCTGAAAAGCACAACAGTGAAATCTTTGTACTCCACTCTATGGAAATGCCGCTCCATTTGTCAACCTCGGGCGATTCCGGAAATCTTCCTGAGTCGCTTTTTTTTATAAAATTAGCTGAAAAACGCTTTGGGGACCTTCGGAAGAAGAAATATTTGGAAGGCGTTACCCTAAACGAAGCCATAGGCCACAACGAAATTTATGAGGATATTGAAGAGGCCTGCAAAAAAAACAATATCGATTTAATTGTGATGGGATCCACAGGAGCCAGCGGTTTTAAGGAAATGTTTGTGGGCAGCAATACCGAAAAAGTGGTGCGGACTTCCAAAACACCCGTACTCGTTATCAAAAACAATCACGAGGATTTTAACATCAAGGATTTTGTTTTCGCCACCGATTTTTCCGAAGAAGGCCGCGGAGCTTTGGACAAAGCACAAAAATTTGCCAAAAAGGTGGGCGCCAAAATGCACCTACTGTTCGTAAACACTCCCGCAAATTTTAAAACCTCGTTACAGGCCCAGGCCATTATGGAAAATTTTATTAGGGGAATGGGCGTTGAAAACTATACCCTCAACATTTATAACGACACTTCTGTAGAAAAGGGGATCCTCAATTTTACGCAACACATAAACGCAAAACTAATCGGGATGGGCACGCACGGGCGGAAAGGAATCTCCCATTTTTTTAATGGCAGCATCAGTGAAGACATGGTAAACCACGCCAATATGCCGGTGATTACTTTTAAAATTTAAATATTGAAAAATATTTTTAGCTAAAGCCTGCGATCAATCAAATCGACAGGTTTTCTGCTTAATGGTGGAAAGCGAAGGGTCTCAATCTCCTCGGAAGTAGCAAATTCAACCTTTGGCGCCACGCGAAGTTTTGCACGGAAATGGTCCTTTATTTCCAATAATAATTCCTCAGAAATTTTTTCCGAAGCTATTTTAATCAAAATTTCATCGGTGCCCAGTTCGTTGTGGAAAATTTCAATCACATAGCTTTCTATTCCCGAAAAATCGTTTAGAATATTATACATCGCGGGCGGATACAAGGTTGTACCTTTATATTTTATCATCTGCTTTTTGCGGCCAACAACCGGCCCCAACCGCAGCGTTTTTCTGCCACATTCGCACGGTTCATTATAGCTTTGGACCATATCGCCCGTTTTAAAACGCAGCAACGGCATAGCCTGAACGCCCAAAGTAGTGATGGTCAACTCGCCCACTTCCCCTTCGGAAACTGGCAAATTATTGTCATCAAGAATTTCTGCAATAATAAGTTCGGGATGGTGATGGCCACCGTTGTGAATTTCGCATTCATTAAAAGCCGTGCTCATTTCAGTGGAAGCGTAGGTTGAAAAGAGCTCGATATCCCAATCCCTTTTAATTTTTTTTGCCAAAATGTTCAGTGAAAAATCCTGTTCGCGAATGGGTTCGCCTATGCAGATTGCGGCCTTAACACCAGTATTTTGCAAATCGATTTCCCGCTGCTGTGCATATTCAATCAATTTTAAGAGAAAGGAAGGAACGGTAATTAAATAGGTGGGTTTAAATTTCAAAATGGAATCCCACTGCAATTCCGGAATGCCCGAACCCACGCGGATAATACCCGAACCGAGCTTTCGCGCTCCTAAAAAATACGCCAATCCGGCCATAAAACGGCGGTCCATCGTGGTCATTAATTGTAGCGTATCTTCCTTTCCAACCCCGCAACAGGCAAAGGAAATTGCTTCGTTGTAAGCCAAACGTTCCAAATCTGCATCGGTCAAAGCAAAGGTTACGGGATCGCCCAATGTGCCCGAAGTAGTTACGTAGTCTATAATTTCAGTTTTTGGAACGCAAATGAAATCATCGTTGAATCTTTGAAGATGGTCTTTTGTTGTAACCGGAATCTTTTGAATATCTTCCAACGTTTTTATTTCAGAAATTTGAATGCTATTCTCTTTGAAAAAGCGTTTATAAAATGGCGAATTTTCATTCAAATAGCGAAGCGTTTCCTTCAGTTTTTCTTCCTGAAAGGCTTTTATTTCTGCAATTGACGATTTTTCTATTTTTGGAATCATATTTTTTATGGAATCAGGACTTAAGGGAAACAGGATTCAAGACAATAAGATAATTAATTGACAAGACTTCAATTCATCAAAATCTGTCCTGCCTCCTGTTTCTTGATTCTCGCTTCTTTATTCTTTTCTCTTTCATCTTTTTTCTATTTGTTCAATTTTTGAAGAAATTTTTCAATCTTCTCTCTATCCGGAACCGTTGTAATTTCTTTCGTCAAAGCCTTTTTAAAAGCGATTTTCGCGGCGGCATCATAATTTTTTTCAAAGTAATACTTTCCCGTTAAATAATAAGCTTTCCAATATTCGGGATTTTTTTGCTGCAATGCCGCAAGTTTTTCTGCTGAAATAGTTTCCTTATTTTCAATTGCCGCTTCCACTTCCCGCTCCAAAATTCGGTATTCTTCGTAATCTTTATATTCTTTTGAATGCACAAAAGGATCTTCGGAAATGTTTCCTTTTGAATTTGAAATGGTTTTGGTTGCCGGATTTCCCTCTCTATTTGCAAAAACTTCATCCAAATCATATTCCACAAATTCCCCCAGCTGATACGGATTGGAAGAAACCCAAACCTTTCGGCTTTCGGGTTTGAAAACTATGCCGTGGTGCGCCAAAAGTTGGTTTAAAGCTTTTTCATTGCCGAAACCAATTTCTTTGTCGTCCAATCCATTTTTATTTCGAAGAATGGCAACGGCATCTGCCACATTCAGTTTCTCGTCTTCTGAAATCAATTCTTGCATCCTTTCAAAACGGTACATCGAGTGGCTTTCTTCAATCCATTTCAAATTTCGTTCGTCGTTTTTATAGACCGCACTTTGAAAGTGGTTGCTGCAAATAAGTTCATCGGTGTTTTCAACTTCATAAACGCCAAAATTATCCGGTGCCACTTCAATAATCGCCGCCTTCTTATCTTTTGCGCTGCCCACAAAAATAGCTTCGGAAACAAAAACTTCGCGCTTTTTTGCAATGGCAATTGCTTCATCAATGTTTGAGGCATATTGCAAAATCTCGCGTGTAACTATTGAAATGGGCGTTTTAGCAACCAGCGGAATTTCAGATTTTCCGGCGTTTATCGTTACCGTCAATCCTTGGTCGTTCATCCCGGAAATCACGCCCATCATTCCACCCCAAGTTACCGACATAAATTTGTGGCCTTCGGAAGGGTTTACGAAGGCAATTATTTTTTCCTTCGCAAAATCATCGCCTGCGTAAAAATCGAAATTTCTGCCAATCAGCAATTCGCCGTCCACGGTTTTATCGCCCCAAACGGCAAAAGACGAACAGCCCACGAGCATCAAATCCTGCAGGGCGTGG
The DNA here is from genome assembly GCF_028561335.1 of Aequorivita todarodis. Lineage (GTDB taxonomy): Bacteria > Bacteroidota > Bacteroidia > Flavobacteriales > Flavobacteriaceae > Aequorivita > Aequorivita todarodis. Next base: position 64,705 of record NZ_JAQQTG010000001.1, read on the forward strand.
CCAATATCGTGGGCGCCGTGCAGATAGAGCAACCGCAAATAGGGCTCGCCAATCTCACTGAAATTGGAAGAGGAAAACTGCGAAAGCCCATATATTTCGGCTTTGTATTCTTCGGGAATGTGCAGATACATTTTGCGGTTATACCACGCCAAAAATTTCCGCAACAAATATTGTTGTATTTTTGAAGGCACCAAATCTTCCACTTTATTGAAGAAAATGGCTTCCTGTTTCTGCATCAATTCCTGCGTGAGGCTGCCAGTAATTTTGCCAATTTGCAACGGGTTGCCTTCCACGTAAAGTTCCCATTGGCCTTGTTTATTTTTTAAAAGAAAATTGTCTCCCGCAACAAAAGTGGAATCGTTTATTTTTATCTTTTCGGGGATTGTTGCATCGTAACCACTTACATCCGGCCGATTGTGGATGGATTTTGAAACCCCGCATGAATTCAGAAAAAACAATAGTAGCGCACACGCGAATATTTTTTCCAAATGTTTCATTTTTGTATATCAGTTTTTTGCAATACTTGTAAAAAATCTGCGGTTATCAGCGCAATCAGCGGGAAATGAAAAGTAATTCATTAGAGAATTGTCCCGCTCCCGATAGCTATCGGGATTGCTGATTTACGCAGAATAAAACCAAATATTTGTTTTTCGTAAGGAAATAAAAAGGTCACAATAAGGCAAAATTTTATGTAGGTATTTTACAGACATTAATTTTCATTTTAACTTTTTTTCAACTTCGATATTCGGGTATTGGTTTTCGTAAAAGTGCGGCCCTCTTTATAATCAATCCATTTCTGTCCGAAGGATTTGCGCATCACATTTTCAAAATGGCGCATAAAGAACACGTTGTAAAGCATATTTCCAAAACGTCCCAAATGCCGTGGAAACGCCCGGAGCGTCATCGAAAAACCTCCGTCCAAATATTTTATGTAGTGCCAATACCCGCTGGGCATATAAAGCGCATCGCCGTGTTTCATGGTTGCGTGAAGGCCTTCCAGATATTGCAGGGCGGGATATTTTTCAAAATCGGGATTGTCCAAATCGATACTTTCCAAATTGTGCACGGCAAACGGAATTTTATACAGATATTTTGTCTGTTTGGGTGAAAACAGCGTCACGCTTTTCGTACCCTGAAAGTGAAAATGCACCAAATCTGCCAAATCCATATCATAATGTGGCAGTACTTTGGAACCCTCGCCGCCGAAGAAAAGCACCGGAAGCCTCTTGAAGAATTTTAGGCCAACATCGGGATATTCAAAGTCTTTCAGCAGTTCGGGAAGCTTCACTTTTAAATCGTAAAAGAAAATGCGCAGGTCGGTGGGTTTGGTTTTTATCAACTCGATGTAATCCGCCATTTTCATTTCCGTGGCCGGTTCTGCGGAATTTTGTTTGCCTTTGGTGGGCTCGTTGTTGTAAAGCGGCACGATTTGGTCGCCGGCGTGTTGCTGGATGTAGTCCAAATTCCATTTTTGGAAAGCCGCCCAGTTTTCCGTCAACCCCTCAATCAAAACAGGTTTTTGGGGTTTATAGTAATTCTTGATGAAATCCTCTTTTGAAATATTCCGGACCCGTTCAATCGGCGTTGTTTTGATATGTCCCATCTTCAAAAAATATTAGGTAATTTCTTCTTCCTTTGTGGCTTTTAGGATTTTGTTCAGCAAATATTCGCCGCCCAAAATTTCCGAACACGTCACCACGCCACTGATGGTAACGCCCAAAATACCGTGCATATTTAAACTCTGCCCCGTAAAATATAGGTTTTTGATTTTGGTGCGGGGCGAAATAAAGGATTTTAAGGGATTGTTGGCATCCTTCACATAGCCATACATCGAACCTCTGTTGCAGCCAATATAATCGCGGTATGACAAAGGGGTGGACGAATAAACCGCTTCAATACAATCGCGGAGATTGGGGAATTTTTTCTCCAACTCCTTAATGATGATTTCAGACTTGTAGGCCTTGAATTCCTCATAGGTCTGGCCACGGTCATTCTTTTGCGCAGCCGTGTTGAAGGTGTCAATCCACGGTTCCATTTCCTCAAAACGCATATAGGTCATTACCGTTATATTATCGCCATATTCGGCCATATCTTTTTTGATTCCCATGGAAATCATATAGGCTTCGGGCCAACTTTCCTCAGTATAATTGTGAACGTCCCAAATGGATTTATAATCCTTAAAATGGTAGTAGTTATGGTTCAAATATTTAAAACAATTCGGTTTCAGTACCAAATAAAGGCTGAAAGCGGCAATGGTACTCTCAATATTCTCAATGCGGCTCGTGTATGATTTTCTGAAATTTTCCTGCCCAATCATTTCCAGCGTCATCTTCGGATCGACGTTCGAGATAAAAATATCGCCGTAAATGGTTTTTCCATTTGCAGTCTGCACAGCCGTAACCACGCCATCCTCCGTTTCAAACTTTGTTACCTCGTGGCGTTTAAAGGCCTTCCCGCCATTTTCCCGAAAACGTGCCAGCAAGGCTTTCGTTATTTGGCTGCCGCCATTAATGCAGCGGTACGAGCTTTCAATATACGAGTTCACCGAAAGTGCATGCATATAAAAAGGTGTTCGCTCTCCCTCGCCCGCATACAGCAGATTGCTGCCGCCCAAAACGGCGCGGAGCTTCTCATTTTCGGTTATGGAATCTATAAACTCCTTTGCCTTTACCTCAAAGAGGGAAGTATTTTCATAATAAGGTTTTCCAAGTTTTAGGCCGTAAAGCGGAAAAAAGCTGCACGTTTCCTGCATTTTTTGGCAATAGGCGTCGATTGCCTTTTCCTCTTCGGGAAAATCCTTTAGCAAGGTTTTTTTGAAATTCTCATACCCCTGGGCGTGGCAATATTCCTTTGGGTCGTTGTCAAAAGTGATTCTGTCAAAGCCGTCCTCGTCCATTTTTTTGAGGGTGATATCGTCCAAAATATCCAAATACTTGAAATATCTGTACAGATTTTGTCCTTCGGAAAGGCCGCCAATGTAATGCACGCCGGTGTCGAAAATGGTTTTGTCGCGCACAAAGGTTTGGAGGTTGCCGCCGAACTGTTGGTTTTTTTCGAGCACGCAAACGCTGTAGCCTTCCCTCGCGAGAATAATCGCCGAAACCAGACCGCCCAGGCCACTACCGATGATAACTACATCATATTTTTCCGTCATTTCGCTGTGTTTCCCGATGGTTTAAAGATACTAATATTCGCAGTTCCGTACACGTTTTGGTAGCCTAAGGTACTAATATTTTCGGTTTGTGAAGAAACACATTTTTTTAATAAAATGATGGTTTTAATTGAAAGATTTGGCATTTGTGAAATGACCTCCTGAGCCATTTCTTCTGAAGAAATAATCACGGTTTCCACAGTTGAAGGTAACGTTTCCGAAACAGCATCGGTAAAATGAAGCTTTCCATATTTTTGGGTAATGTAGCTATTTTGAAGTATGGTTCGCGTTTCGTCATCTTCAATTAAGCTGAAAATTTTTCGGTCCGGCCCATCGAGCGCCAACAGAAAATCGAGCTGCCCGGAATCTTCCGAAATGTGGGCAATGGTTCCGCTTTTATCCAAACGACGCATCACTTCAAAATAGATTTCGGCGTTTTCCTTTAAATCGTTTTTTACATTTCTATAAAGTGAATCGCCTTTATAGCGGTATTCCTCCAAAACGATGCCGTGGAAATAGCTCGGGCCTTCCATCTTTTCACGAAGTTTTAAAAATTCACTTTTAAAATACGCGCCTATTTTTTTTGCTTGCTGCGTATGGTTTTCGCCAAAGGAATTGTCTTCGGCCTTAATCCTCGGTAAAATTTCAACCGTAATGCTTCCATCCTTTATAATAAAACTTCCTTTTGGGTTTACCTCGCTGTTGCCGTGAATCAAAACGGGGAGAATATCTAAATTGAACTCGTTCGCCAAATAAAAGGCACCTTTGTGAAAACGCTTTATTTTGTTGCTCAAACTGCGGGTTCCCTCGGGAAAAGCCATCAGCGAGTAGCCTTGTTTTATTTTTTTCTGAAGTGGCTCCAAACTGTTTTCGATGCCGCTGGAAACCGGATAGAAATCGGCACGTTGCACGGCCTTCCCAAAAACTGGGGAATTGTAAACCCAATCGTTCACCAAAAAACAGATTTTTGGATGCAACATTCCTACCGCCAAAATATCGAGGAACGATGTGTGGTTTGCAATAATTACGGCAGGTTTCGAGAAATCTTCACCACTTTCGTTGATTATTTTTTTCTTCACAAACGGATTGGTATAAAGCACCGACTTGAAAAATTTTGCAATCACTTTGTGAAACCAGCCCATTTTAATTTTTTTGCTGATTGGCAAAAGCGGCATTAATGTAACGCTATAAAGTGAAAGACAAATTCCGCCCAGCCCGAAATATCCAAAGGAAAAGAGGGAATGCACGAACATTCGCGGCGTGATTGGACGTTTTTTGGAGCTGCCGATAAAAAGTTTAAAAAGCAAAGGCTGCACCGTAAACGCGGTAACCATTGCTGAAAAAATTCCAATGATTGAAACGATGGAGATGGAATAAAGCGCAGGATGTTTCGCAAAAACCAAAACGCCCACGCCCAAAATAGTAGTCAAAACCGAAAGCATAATGGAGGTTTTGTGCGTGGCCATTACCTTTTCACCGGTTCGCAATTCCTTTAGCAAACCTTTGGTCATAAAAATGCTGTAATCAATACCCAAACCAAAGATAAAGGTGGAAATAATGATATTGAAAATGTTGAATTGAATATGGAAAAGCCCCATAATCCCGAGGGTTAAAAACCACGTGAGAAAAATAGGAACGGCGGTAACCAGCGTGAGTGAAAAACTTCGGAAAAAGAGAAAAAGTATAAAAAGTACGGCGAGCAGACAATAGCCAATCAGGCTGTTGAAATCGTTTTTCAAATTCCCCAAAAAGGTCTCGTTCATTTCCTGCCGGTCAATGACGATGGTATTCGGAATTTTCTTAAAAGCGCTTTTTATTTCGGAAGCGTTCTCATTTTCAAGCTTTATCAGGGTGGAAATCGTCGTGAAATCTGCTTCGGTCGTGATGTAATCTTCCAAAAGCACGGAAGGGATTTGCTGATAATCTTCGGGTTTCAACGTTTCAAAATCTTCATCCAAAAATGTGTAAAACCTATTAAAAGTCGTGGGTTTGAAACCTCGTGCTTCCCCGCTTTCAATCAAATTGGTTTCCAAACTATCTTTCCGACCTTCACTCCAAAATTGCTGCCATCGCGCTATTTTCTTCCGTTGGTCGCGTTGTGAATGCACCAAAGCGCCAATGGAACTGAAACTGCTAATTTTGCCCTCTTCTTTCAGCAATTCCAAGGTTTCGTGGATGGAATCGTTCAACTGCAGCGTGCCTTCAACCGATTTTCCGTAGGTGGCGAGATAGACCGATTTGGAGGAAATATCGGTCAGTTCGTCCAAATGTCGCATCGCGGCCTTTATTTCCGCAGGTTCGTAATTCAGTTTGGAAATATCTTTGTTGAATTCTACTTTGTGATACGTAAAAATGCTAACAATCAACACCAAACCCAAACCAATCAGCAACCATTTGTTTTTATGAAAAGGATAATCTGCAACTTTGTCCAAAACGTTGATTTGCTGCTTTCGCGAAAGCGGATTTTTATAGACCAACGGGATGAAGAAAAGTGCAAAAACCGAAGCTCCCAAAACGCTCACTGCAGCAAAAATTCCCAAATCCTGTAAGGCCTGTGAATCTAAAAAAAGCAAGCACAGAAACGCCAAAGCAGTAGTCAAACTGCTCATCAAAATAGGCTCGGTTACGTCTTTATAAAGACTTTCCGTTGTTTCGTTGTTTCGGATATGCGTTAAAATATGCAGCGAATAATCCAGCGTTACGCCCAGCAAAACCGAACCAATTCCGAGGGAAATAGCTGAAATTTCCCCGCGAATCATATACAATAATGCCACTGCCATCAATCCTCCGAAAATGGTTGGCACAAAAAGAATGATGGGCACGTAAAGTTTTCGATAGAAAAAGATGAAAATCAAGATAAGCAGCGTCATCGCAATTCCGACGGTAAACTGGATGTCGCTTTTAATCTGTTTCGCATTTGCAACAGCGATAAGTGCAGCCCCGAAATATTCACCCTTTACTTTTCCTATAAATTTTTTATCGAGTGTATTTTGAAGCGCATAAAGCTGCTCCGCAAACCTGCTATTTTCCGCAGTCTCACTGCTGCCGAATTTTGGAGTGATAAAGAGCAGGATGTTTTTTTCGTCCTTGCTCACCAAAAATCCATCCTTCAAAACAAAGTCGTCGGTAACGCCGAGTTGGCGCAATTTCTTCAAAGCGATAAACGAAAGTCCGAGCGGGTCTTTTAAAATAATGTCTTTTGAAACAATGCCCGACGGGGAAATGAGCGTGCGGTAATTGGCTTCGGTTCTGGCGGCAATACTGTCTTTTTGAAGTTTTTCGGCAATGGTTTTGTAATCTTCCCTATCCAAAAACAACGGCAGGTTTTCATATACAAAATCCATCGTTCGCTGCAAATCGTCCTCATTTACCTTTCCGCGGATGTTTTTAATGTATTCTTTGGAATTGGCTTGCAGACTGTCAATAAATTCCGAAGCATATTCCGTTAAATTCTCAATTTCAGAAGAATCGCTGCGTTGGATGTTTACGATAATCTTGTCGGTGAAGTTGACGGTCTTTAGAACCTTTTGAAGCTCTTGGGCATCTTCGTTGATTGGAATCAATTTTGAAATATCTTCCTCAAAACGGATTTTGGAAACCAAAAACACCAAACCAAAAAGCACTAAAAGCAGCAGCAAGGCACTGCCAATTCGGTTCTTTTGCAAAAATTGAAATGTTCTGAAAAACCACTTACCCATTGTCGAGAATCTTTTTCCTTTCAAATAGCGTTAAAAACAAATAACCCAGCAGGCCGCAAAAAAGCGCCGCTGAAACTGAAAGTACAAAACTGCCGACAATATAGGATTTTAAATATTTTACCAACTCCAAACTGGGGTCAATTTCGCTCATGGAAAGCACAAAATTTTCGCCCAAAAGCCAACTGCCCAATTTTAAGCTAAAATAGAGTATCAACGGAATGAACGGCGGCAGGCTCACGTTTGAAAATGCAAAGGCAATTACTTTGTTCAGATTGAAGAGGAGTGCCAAAAAAATAACGACGATGGTGTGAAACCCCCAAAGTGGCGAAAGCCCAATAAATACGCCAAGTGCGATGGAAAATGCTTTTTTTTCGGCAGAATCGTCACTGCCCAAAAAGTCTTCCATTATAAACCGTTTGAGACCTTTTTTTTTTAATTTTCTGAGGATATTTCGTGGTTTTATATACAGGAATGTAACGAGTACAAACCACGTATTTAGAATGCTAATTCGCATAAAATCCTTGAAAGGCCTGAAATGTGAAACGCGATTTTCCAATTCGTAATGAATTTGGATTGGGATGTTTTTCACTTCAATTCCACTCCACGCTGCTTTTACGATGGCCTCTATTTCAAACTCGAACTTTTGGGTGTAAAATTTCAGCTTTTTCATCGCGAAAAGTGGATACAATCGAAAGCCGGATTGTGTATCCTGCAAGCGAATGCCCGTTTCCACCCAAAACCAAAAATTGGAGAATTTGTTGCCAAAGCTGCTTTTTTTCGGCACGCCGTGTTGGGTCATATTTCGCGAACCGATAAGCAAAACTTCTTTGTTCGTTTCGTTTTCCAAGGCTTCAATAAAAGTTGGAATATCTTCCGGAAAATGCTGCCCGTCGCTATCGATAGTTATTGCATAGCGATAGCCCAAACTTTCGGCATGTTTAAACCCTTGGCGCAGCGCGTTACCTTTCCCCTTGTTTTGTGAAAGATGGATTTGCTGAATTTGCGGAAATTGAACTAAAATTTCAGAAGTAGAACCATGCCCATCGGCAGGCAGGTCCGTAGAACCGTCGTTTACTACAATCACATTTTCGGTATAAACCAAAACGCCCTCAATAACCTGCTGCAAGGTTTTGTAATTATTATAGGTAGGAATAATTACGCAACATTTCAGGGTTTTGAATTTTTCTGAAAGTAGTTTTTGGTCCATTTGGGAATAGCTTCTCTGCGTTCTCTGCGCCTCTGCGGTGATTCAATTTACCGCAAAGGCGCAGAGGGCGCAAAGTAAATATAAGTATTAGAAATTAGAACTTGTCATGCGATTTACTTTTCCCCACAAGGAGGGAATTGTAATATTTAAGCGCATTGAGGATAGATTCAGCCTTATCGGGATCATCAACTCGCATAATCAATTTATGTTTGTCAAATTTCATCTTTTTTTCATTTTTCACAATAGAAACCCAAATATTCACAAATGCTAATTTATCTGAACGTCTGGAAACCTTGTGAAATGCATAAACGTTTGAAAAGTCATAAAGTATTCCGTTGTTCACCGGTCTGCTCCCATCTCTTTTCATTACCCTGAGCCTGAGCATATCGCCCTCAAAATTGGCTCGATACCTTCGGCTGAAAGTATCCTCCTCAAAACCATGTTCGTTAATGGTTTTAATTAAAAACTCTTTTGTTTCCGACAACGAATAATTTGGCTTTTCCGAGGTATTATCAGCCTCTTCCACATCGAAAAATTGTTCAGCGCCATTCTCAAAATCAATTTTTTTTATTAGAGTCGTCGGCACCTCATATAAAGGGCCATCCAAATTATCAAGCCGATGGTATTGAACCATTTCATTGGTGATTTTTGTAATCTTGGCCCGAACGAGCTCGCTGTCTTTCATCAAAATAATATCCTGACCAAAGCAAGCTGAAATTGAAAAAAACATCAACAATAAGTATATATTTTTCATAAAAAATAAAATAGGCTTTTTCTTCGACTCTACTTAGATATTTTAATCTTTGCGTTCTCTGCGGCTCTGCCGGGATTCAATTTACCGCAAAGACGCAGAGGGCGCGAAGCAAATATAGCGTTTAATATTCTTTGAAGAAATCGTTGTATTTCTTTAAAGCGTCGAAAATAATCTCAGCTTTATCGTGACCCTTTACTCTTATTACAAGTTTAGTTCCCTCTTTGTCAAGATGCTTTACAAATCTTTTAGTCGGATCACCCATAAGTTTTTTGTCAAAGAATTTATTGACCACTACATTTATATAACTTATCCCTTGCTTACGAACCGATATATCGTGAAAAGTACATTCTCCACTAAATTCATAAGAATTATCCTCTCTTAACTTTTCTGTGTCTATATCAAAAAGTTTCAAATTCAAAGTATCGCCTCTAAATTCGGCTTGATACTTATACTTACCTCCTTTGGAATACGCATATTTATTGAGATTTTCAATTATTGGTTCTTTTAAATCTTCTAAAGAAACCGCTTCGCCTTTAGATGCAACATTAAAAGTTTCAACTGTTCCGTTTTCAAAATCAATTTTTTCAACTTCTGTAATTGGCAAAACATATATTGGGCCGTTCAGATTGTCATATTTATTATACTCAATGTTCTCTGAAGATACTTTTACAACCTTGGAGCGAATTAACTCTCCATCAGTTCTAACAATAATATCTTGTGCAAAAACATTCGTAAAGGACAAGAACATTAAAATGTGGCAATATTTCATAGCAACCTATTCTTTCTTCAACAAAATCTTTGATTGGGTAAACTGGGAAGCAGCCTCAAGAAAGGCAACCATTTTTTGCCAGTTTGAGTTGGGCTCATAATTATGCTTATAGAATTTCTGAATATCCACCACAAGTTTATTGCCTTCAATTGAAGCCTTGCTTATAAAACCGCCCGTTTCGTTCTCAACGCTACCCACAAGGTTTTCGAGCCCCGAGACCGTATATCCATCGGGAATATTGACTACTATTTGATAGTTAAAGGATCGGGGGTAACTCATATAGATATTATTTGTCCTTTCCTTTTCCTTGTTGCTCAAATCTACTTGGCTTACCAAAAATTTGCCGAGGTCCAAAATGTAATTTTTGCCTGCGGTTTTAATCAAATCGTTGCCCATGGTAAACTCTTCGGTATATTCAAAGGAATCTTCCTTGCCAAATCTTCCGTTTTTCAGGATGCTGAAGGAATAGTTTTCAATTTTTAAATTGTATTCGGCAGCGGTTCTTTCTTTTATTTTTTCCTGTTGTTTATCCTTTAGCTTTTGGAGCAACGCGGCGTATTCCTTTTTATATTTCTCTTTGTCTTTTTTGTTTCTCACTCTATCGAGAATGGGCTCGGTTTCATATTTTGCGTGATCTTCATACACATAATCATAATACATCAACAGGTTTTTTTGCTCGTCAATCTTTGTTTGACCGTTGTATGTAAAGGATCTGTTTATGGAAATACCTGAAAAGTCGGGGGTAAACGACAACTCCGTTTTCTCGGTTGAGTTGTTTTCTTTATACGTGGATGTTGGCAATTTTATGGTCTCAATATCTTCAATATGCTTTCTGTCAACAACTTTCAGGGTGTAGGCATTCGTGTTTTCCAGCAGCGGTGAAATTTGGTTGGGCGTTGCGTATGGGTCAAAATATTCTATGTAAACGGGCTTTTCGGTGTTTACTTTTAAAATGAAATTGATATTGCTTTCCAAAAGCAGATCCTTTATATCACCATTATAGCGTTGGGTGCCAATAATAATTTCATAATCTATCTTATTGTCTTTTAAAAAGGCCGTGAAAAAACGGACAAAATCTACTTCATTATTGAAGATAATCGGGTTTTTGCCGTAAAGTTCAAAAGGGTACATGATGTTTGATTCGTCCATGACAAATGCCTCCACATAGTTGGTATAATAGGCATGGCGTATGTAGTAGAACACCTCCTTTACCTTCTCTTCGTTGGTGGCAAAATTTTTCTTTTTTAAGAAGCGTTCCACATCGCCAAGATCGCCGTAGGGTCTAAATTTATCTTCGTAGAGATTGAAGATTTCCTCTTTGGAAACATTTGTTTTTACCGTGTTCACATCTTCGGGGATGAAGGCATAGGCTCTTTTTTCATATTTTCCGGAGCGGGCAAAAAGCACTTGAAATTTATAGGAAGGCAGTTCCACCAAGGGAAAAAACCATCTTGGAAAATCGTTTCTTTCTACGTTTTCCGCCTTAAAGGAATAGGCCCTTTTTTTATCTTTTTTTGTTGGCTGAACTATTTGCTGAAGTTTTGGCGCCCCGTTATAGGTGTTAAAGTTTATAAAGAAATCGTCCTCGGTTTCCAATAAAAACTCAAATTTCGCGATTGGGTAGTTGTCTCCTATCGTGTTTTCTACTACTTTATATTGGTACAGATCATTTTCGCCAACAATCGTATTTGTGTAAAAATAATAGTCAATAATATCTCCTTTTTCCAAAGCCGGGATTGCGATTTTCTTTTCATCGTTGTTGGAAACGGATTCTTGGTTTACGTCTATTTCAATTACTTCGCCATTGGGCTTTATCACTTTTACCCCCAAATAGAAGGTATTGGTCACCCGGCTCATTTCTCTGTAAAAAACGTTGCCTTCAGTGTATTTTAATTCTGAATATTCCGTAACAGCGGCTTGGTCCAAAAGCTTTATCCGGTCTCTTTCTATTTTGGTGTATTCAATGCTGTTACCGGGCCTGTTGTAAATGTATTTGATGTCTTTCACAAGAAAAACGGCAGATTCGTTTTTCCAGTGCTCGGGAATTTCCATCACATTTCTGTACGGATCATTTTCATTCCACACCAGGTTTTTTATTTCTTCCTGTTTTTCAAGTGTTTTTTTTGATTGTGCAATGGCGGTTACTGAGAATAGGGCAAAAAATAGAATGCCAAACGTATTTTTAATCATAATAAAAAGGTGGGGTTAGGTAAATAAGATTTAGTCTTTTACTAAAATTATCTGTTGATTGTAAATGGACTGGAGGCTTTTTATGGTTTCGTCCCATTCTTTAAAGTTCGATTTTCTTACAACGGCGTCCTTCATTACGAAAACCTTCTTGTAATGGAGCACGTTGTCGGAGAGTTCGAAATCAACGAAAATTTTATAGTGTTTGGTGTTAACGTCTATGCCCTTTGGCAACTCTGCTACTTTGTATCCTTCGGGAAGTTCAAGATTTATTTCAGAGGAGAGGTATTCCTTATGGGCAAATTCATAATCTGTATTTCGTTCGTTAAAGAGCCATTTGCCATATTCCTGGTTATAATCCAGGTTTATATAGATTTCATCGTCAAAGGAAGAAACGGCGTTGGCCTGTTTTAAATTAAAATCTATGGAAAGTTGGTCATCGCGGTTTTCCAGATCGGAAGTTTTAATGTTAGCTACCAACATATTCCTGTCTGCCCTTTTCAGATAATATTCCAAGGCTTCGTTTTTCATTTCGGTCCTCAAATTATTAAAAACGTACAGAAACGAGGCCCTGCTTTCCCCGGAATACGTGAGCGAAACCTTTCCTTCCAAAGCATTATCATTGATCTTGGCATTAAAAACATGGGTTTCCTTATTTGTTTCTGGCGGCACCACCGGAACGGTTTCCAATATAAAAGAATCGCCATCCTCAATCATCACTTGTTTGCCTTGGATGCGTTCGGCATATTCTCCAAAGGGGTTGAATTTTTCAGTTCCGTCCAAGAAAATTTTCTTCCCATCATAGAAAACCGTACAGATCATATGGTTGTCCACAGACAAGGAAGGGGTTGAATAATCATAGGCAATTCTTTTGGTGCCCAGCCATGTTAAACGGGCGTCAAAGCCTGCTTCCATCAGCATTTGCTTGGTAAGATTTGCCATTCCCTTACAATCTCCATATCTTTTTTTGAAAACATTCTGGCACTCATCCGGTTTAAAACCCGCCAAGCCGTCTTCAAAAGCGATGTACCGAATGTTGTCCTGTATCCAATAATAAATATTCTTGATTTTTTCTTCATCGGTTTTCGCATTTGCGGTGAGTTCGGCCACTTTTTCCTTTAAAACGGAAGTATCATCGGCCATAGAATCAACCAATGATTTGTACCAATTATAAAGGTCTTTTGTTTCGTTGAACAAGGTGTAGCGCTCGCCCCCATTTGTGTATGATTTTGCCAAAACCAACAAATGCGGATAAATATAGCTGGGCCCGGGCGATTGTTCTTCTTTATAGACTGCATCCAACCCAGAAACGGAATAGGTTAACACATCTGCGTTTTGTTTCTCATCAAACGTGGTGGTTTTTGAAATCTGGAAACCTTCAAAATTCATTTCCTTGATTTCAAGGTTTAGCCATTTGGGGACTACCAAAGTAATTTCCTTTTTAATAATCGGGTAAGCGTCCGTAAAATAGAGTGAGGTAAAATATTTTATATCGAATATGTTTTTTGTGGCTTCAAAGAAGTATTTATAGCCCTGCACCGGAAAATCAACACTTGCATATTTTACGCGGGCATCATTAAAAAAAAATTCCTCCACAGTATAGGCCTCATCCTTTACCTTAAAATACGCGCTTTTATTATTTCTATATTTTAGACCGAAATCGCTTACTTCCGATTGTCCGTCATAAAATATATGCTTTTGAATGTCGGTCCGGGACGAGATGTTCATCAGCTCCTCATTAATTTGATGCTTTACGGAAACCTGCTGCAAATTAGTATCAAAATCAAAGGTTACGTAATCTTTGCTCTCCAAAAGCACAAGATCATCATTTGGATACTGGATTTTAAGGATTTTCGCTTCAGCAATTTCTTCAGGAGTGGGATCGGAATTTTTTTGTGCCACACAAAAAGCGGTGGCGAAAAAAAATAAAAATAATAATTTACTCATTTACAGGGATTTAAACAGCTTACCGCTCCAAGAGGCCGTAAGTGTTAAAGAAATGGTAAAATATTAAAAAAATTGAAAGTAGTATAGCTGGAATAGAATTTATTTAAAGAAAAATAAAAAAGAGAAATAAATACTAAAAGAGCTTCTGAAATGCCGAAATTATTGAAAAGATTTTTTTTCAGTTTCATCAAAATTCTCCGACTTCATCGCAAAATCCTTTACGATTTCCTTTAATTCTGCGGAAGAAATTGAGCCGTAATGCTTCAAAATAAACTCTTTATCCTCTTCAATATTCTTGTGATAGCCAAGAAATTTCGGCGAGTTTTCCTGCACGCTCAGCCGTATGTAACGGATTTCGATATTTGAAGCATCAGCACTTACGGCGCTCTCAATTAAGGCCACGCCTTCTTTGAAAAAATCTTTTTTATCGCTTTTCTTTTTTGCGAATTTTGCTTTCAAGGTTAAAACCGCGCCTTTGTAAGCGAGCAAAACGGGCTTGCCTGAAGAGGTTACCGTTGAAAGTTCACCATCAAGTTTGGCCGCAATTTCGGCATTAGATACAGCTTTTGGATACTGTGTACGGACTTCCTTTACATCTTGGGCATTAATCCAAGTAGAAAGAAAAAGTGCAACAAAAATTACTATTTTAAATTTCATAATTTACATATTAGCCAAAACCCCAAAGGTTTTGAAAACCTCTTATGTTTGGTCATTAAATGATTTGTCCAAAAATACGATTATTTTAGGCTTTTAAATTAAAGGAATAAGATCAGGTTAAGGTTGCCATTTAAACCTAGACAACAACAATACTATGTATG
>NZ_JAQQTG010000010.1 GCF_028561335.1 Aequorivita todarodis
CCTCCGCGATCGATGCGGATCTATTTATGGGCGATGTGGACAACAGCATGATCGATGCCGTCTATTTCTGGGAGCATTTGACCGCCGCCAGTTCCAGCTATCCGGGATATAAGGTGAACAATTTCGATATGGGGGATATCTCCATGTACAACAGCTCTGGCGGGGTGCCCGCCGCCAATGACCCCGGCACATCCACCACGCCCAATGGCTATATTTCTTCGGGACAGGGCTTTGGCTTTAAGGCCACGGCCGCCGGGACCGCAACATTCAAGAACTATATGCGCGTTACCGATAACAATGACACCTACAGAAGGCCCAGTGCCCCAAAGGACCGTATGTGGCTGAACGTAAGCAACGAGACCTATGGGCTTAGCAGCACGATGTTGATCAGCTTTTCGGAAGAGTCCACGGATGGCTACGATGCCAAATACGATGCAAAGCGATTGGCAACCCCGGTGAGCCTCTATTCCAAACTAAATACCGGCGAGGAGTTGGCGATCCAGGGAAGGAGCGCGTTCAACGCAGAGCAGGAAGTTCCCTTGGGCTTCGTGAGCCAGATAGAGGAGAACCAGGAGTTCACGATTTCCATNGTCGTGCCGAACCCGACCAATGGCAACATCGTGATCGTTTCGCCCAGGACCGTGGTCAACTCGGTGGAGGTTTACGACTTCCGCGGCAGAAGATTGATGGACGTGGAGTACAACAGCACGCACTATTCACTTGATCTTTCAGGCCTGCAGTCGGCCACTTACTTCGTGAAGATAAACACCGAAGCGGGAAGCCTGACCAAACGGGTATTGAAGCATTGATCCTAAAAAATACAATATTGAAAAGCCGCCTTTGTAGAAACATAGGCGGCTTTTATATTTGCTGTAAATTTTATCTAAAAACTATTCCCCGCCTAAAAGTGTAGCAATTTTTGCTTCCAAGGCTGCACCGCGAAGGTCTTTGTCAATGATCATTCCATTCTCATCAAGAAGGAAGGTTGCGGGGATGGACCGCACATTATATTGTTTTGCAATCGGATCCTGCCAAAATTCAAGATTTGAAACGTGGTACCAATCCATTTTGTCATCTTTTATCGCCTGGATCCATTTGTCTTTTTGTTCTGCTTTGTCCAAGGAAACGCTAATAATGTTCAGCCCTTTATCGTGATACTTGTTGTAAACATTCACCACATTTGGATTTTCAATTCTACACGGTTTGCACCAAGAGGCCCAAAAATCAATAATGGTGTATTTGCCCATTGCATCTTTTAAAGACATCGTTTCGCCAGTTGGGGTTGGCGCACTAAAATCTGGAGCCGCACTGCCCACATCGGCCTTTTTCAAGGAGTCTAGATTGGTTTTTAAATCCTGCGCCAATTGTGAAGAGGCTACCTTTGGATCCAATTTTTCAACAAACGCTGAAGCTTCGGCCGGAGTGATTTCTTTTCTGCCTGCCATATCAGAGATAAGCATTACCGAGAATAGCGTGTTATTGTGCTCGTTTAAAAACTGTTTCTTATATTCGGTTTCTTCGCCTATCAAGTTTAAGTTATCACTTTGAATTTTAGCAATTGCAGCAGTATCATTTGCCTCATTTGCAGCGCGGAATTGCTCCATACGCTCTTGTTTCCTTGCATTGAAGGAATCCATCTTATCAACAAAACTGTTATATGCCGCATTTTGCTTTCCTCCAGTGATGCGCGATGCCTTTATACTGTCTTTATAAATCTTGGCCTGCATATTTTCATTTTCGGGAAAAAACAAAATAGAAGCATTTGCCTCATTGATCCTTAAAAAATTTAGGGGAGTAGTATCGCTTTTTGGATAGGTTGCAGAAAACTTCCCTTGAGTGATTTTTATAGTGTCAATTGGTTTTGGTTGGTTGTTTTCAAAAGTGAAAACATAAACTTCAGTGCCATCGGCAAATCCAATAGCTTCTCCTTCAAGAGTGTATGTGTCGGTTTCTTTATTGCAGGATATTAGTGAAATTGCGAGTAGTGAAGCAAAAATCAGTCTCATAAATTTGTTTTTTTTAAAATTTGAGCAAAAGTAGCAGTTTATTCCCTGAATGTACGTTCTGACCGCATTTTTTATTAACATATCTTTTCAGCATATGGAAAAATGAATCGCGCACAAAAAAAACCGGAAAAGATTGAATATATTCCAATGTCTTCCAGTTTTCCTTTTTTTCTTCGCCTAACGCCTAACGCCTAACGCCTAACGCCTAACGCCTAACGCCTAACGCCTAACGCCTAACGCCTAACGCCTAACTAAGCCTCCGGATGGTTATCGGTAGCCTTCATAGACCACGCATCCAGCATCCAGCTTACTTTTTCAATGTGGCCAATGAAACCGCCAATCATATCGATAGTTCCTTCGTCATCCGCTTTATCGGCCGTTTCAACAACTATGCGCATTTGCTTTAGCAGCTTCCCATGGTCGTCGAGCAGTATTTTTATCATTTCAACATCCTTGGTGTCCTCTGAAGATTCCTTGATGTTGCCCATTTTCAGATAGTCGGTAAAATTGCTGGTAGGCTGGAAGCGGAGGGTTAAGATACGTTCGGCAATTTCATCTACCTTCAGCTTTGCATCATCGTACATTTCCTCAAACTTATCGTGAAGTTCGAAGAAATTTTTCCCCACTACGTTCCAATGGAAATTGCGCAGTTTTTGATAGTACAAATGATAATCTGCGAGCAATACGTTTAGCTCTTTTGCCGTGGTGGCGGTTTTCTTTTTATCGAGGTTTAAATAGCCCATAATAGTTGTTTTTTAAAGGTTTCCCCAAAGATAGCCATTAGCCCGTGGAAGGGCAATTATAAAAGAGGATTTAGCCTTTATTTAACGATTGTTAATTTATGGCCAAACTTTAAAACTCAAAAACAATCCGATAGGGCTTTTCTTCTATTTATTGTACCTTGCCGCCCGAAACAAAACCTACTTATGCAAACCCTTTTAGCAACTGCAATAAAAGCTGCTTTGGAAGCCGGCGCGGAAATACTTAAAGTTTACGAGACCAATTTTAACGTGGAGACCAAGGATGATAACTCCCCGTTGACCCAGGCAGACAAAAATGCCAATGCCGTTATAAACCGGTATCTTAAAACCACAGGAATTCCAATTATCAGCGAAGAAAACCGCCAACTGGAATTTTCCGAGCGGAAAGATTGGACCCGCTGCTGGATCGTGGATCCGCTGGACGGCACCAAGGAATTTATAAAACGCAATGGCGAATTTACAGTGAACATCGCGCTCGTTGACAACGGCAAGCCGGTTCTTGGCGTGATTTACGTACCTGTTTCAAAAGAACTTTACTTTACTGCCAAAGACGGAAACGTTTCAAAAAAAATAGTTGTTTCCCCGGAAGCGATTTCCGTGGAAGAAATAATAGAAAAAGCCGTGACCATCGGGCCCTCCGCAATTACTTCCGCAGTGAAAATTGTTGGCAGCCGTTCGCATTTGAACGAGGATACCAAAAATTTCATCTCAGAAATTGAAAAAGGAAATAAGGTGGAAATCGTTTCAAAAGGCAGCTCCCTTAAATTTTGTTTGGTAGCGGAAGGGTTGGCGCATATCTATCCGCGCTACGCCCCTACGATGGAATGGGATACCGCGGCCGGCCATGCCATTTGCAATGCGGCCGGGGTAGCCGTAATCGATCAGACTACGGGAAAACCGATGCAATACAACAAACCCAATTTGCTGAACAATTATTTTGTGGCAAAAGTACAATGAACGACCAATCCCGAAAAAGACATATAGCGAAGACAATCACGTGGCGGATCGTTGGTACGCTGGACACCATTTTATTGTCCTGGCTTATCACGGGCAATCCCTGGACGGGACTTAAAATAGGCTTGGCCGAAGTGGTTACCAAAATGATTTTGTACTATTTTCACGAAAGGGTATGGTTCAAGATCAATCTTTCGGAAAATGGCATCATCCGTGAAAGCCGAAAACGGCACATAGCCAAAACCATCACTTGGCGCGGGGTTGGAACCTTGGACACCATGTTTCTCTCGTGGCTGATTACCGGAAACCCACTCACGGGGCTTAAGATAGGCCTGTCTGAACTTTTAACAAAAATGATTTTATACTATCTTCACGAACGCGTTTGGTATCGCACTAATTTTGGGCTGCCGAACAGAAAATAGGTTTTTTATGGAAGAAAACGTAATTCCGCATAATTTCAGCATTGCGCAACAGCAACGGAGCATTTTAAAGAAGCACAAACCATTGTTGGTTTGGTTTACGGGCCTTTCCGGTTCGGGAAAATCCACGATCGCAAACGCTCTTGAAAAAACGTTGTTTGAAAGAAATATCCACACCTATTTATTGGATGGCGACAATGTGCGAAAAGGACTGAACAACAATCTTTCCTTTTCCCCGGAGGACAGGACCGAAAACATCCGCCGTATTGCTGAAGTTGCCAATTTGATGATGGACGCCGGTTTGGTCGTGATAGCTTCCTTTGTATCCCCTTACCGCATAGACCGTGAAAATGTGAAGCGCATCGTGGGTTATGGAAATTTTGTGGAAGTTTTTGTCAACACGCCCATTGAGGAATGCGAGCGCCGCGATGTGAAAGGGCTCTATGCAAAAGCACGCGCGGGCGAAATAAAAAACTTCACCGGGGTAAATGCGCCCTACGAAGCCCCCATGGCGCCGGATGTTGAAATTGATACAACGATGGTTTCTGTGGAAGAAGCGGTGGCGTTGATTGTTGCCCAAATTGAAAAAAGAGTAAAGAGAAAAAAATAAAGATGATGACTCCCCTTTGAAGGGGGCTGGGGGGATGTTTACAAATCCCAAATTAACAAATTAACAAAAAAACCATGAGCAAGTATTATTTGAATTATTTGGACGAACTGGAAAGCGAGGCCATCTATATTCTGCGTGAAGTGTGGGCGCAATTTCAGAACCCCGTGATACTATTTTCAGGAGGAAAGGATTCCATTCTCGTTACGCATTTGGCGAAAAAGGCATTTTATCCTTCCAAAATCCCGTTTCCGCTGCTTCACGTGGATACGGGCCATAATTTTCCCGAAACCATTCAGTTTAGGGACGATTTAATAAAAGAATTGGGCGTGCAATTAATTGTAGGTTCAGTCCAGGAATCTATTGATACTGGTAGGGTTGCAGAGGAAAAGGGAAAAAACGCTACCCGAAATGCGCTTCAGATTACAACCCTGCTCGATGCCATAGAAAGCAACAAAATAGATTGCGCCATTGGCGGCGGAAGACGCGACGAGGAAAAGGCACGCGCCAAGGAACGCTTCTTTTCGCACCGTGACGATTTTGGGCAGTGGGATCCCAAAAACCAACGTCCGGAGCTATGGAATTTACTGAACGGAAAACATTTTGAGGGCGAACATTTCCGTGCTTTCCCGATAAGCAATTGGACCGAAATGGACGTTTGGAATTACATCAAACGGGAAGATATAAAAATTCCTTCCCTGTATTTGGCACACCAACGCGAAGTAGTCTGGAGAAATGATTCCTGGATACCAGTCTCAGAACATTTAAAATTGGAGGAAGGCGAAAAAACACAAACCAAGAAAATCCGTTTTAGGACCTTGGGCGATATTACCATTACCGGTGGAATAGAATCTGATGCGGACACTTTGGAAAAAATTGTAGCGGAGGTAGCCGCAATGAAACAGACCGAACGTGGCAACCGAAGTGACGACAAACGCAGCGAGACGGCTATGGAAGATAGGAAGCGGCAGGGATATTTTTGAGGAATCCGAATTTATCCGAATTATTGCGAATTTATCCGAATTTATCCGAATTTGGGGGATGGAAACTACTAAGATATTATTTAAGGACGAAAGCTATAAAATTATTGGTGCTTGTATGCAGGTACACAATAATTTAGGTCCCGGTTTTTTGGAAGCTGTTTATGAAGAAGCGCTGGAAAAGGAGTTCCGTAATTTGAGCATCCCCTATAGTAAGCAAGCTAAGCTAAATATTTTCTATAATGACGAAAAGTTGAGTAAAACCTATAGAGCAGATTTTATATGTTATGAAAAAATTATTGTAGAGATTAAGGCAGTAAGTATAGTTCCAATGGCTTTTTTTAAACAATTGAGAAATTATTTGAAGGCGACAAACCTTGAACTGGGAATACTAATCAATTTTGGAGAGTCATCCCTAACCTATAAAAGAATTTTAAATAAACCCAATCCGAACCATTCGTAATAATTCGTAATAATTCGAATAAATTCGTGCAGATTCGGATAAATTAGTAATAATATGGAAATTGACAAGAATCAGTTATTAAGGTTCACCACCGCAGGCAGTGTGGACGACGGCAAAAGCACGTTGATAGGAAGATTGCTTTACGACAGCAAGGCCATTTTTGAAGACCAACTGGAAGCAGTAGAAAATACAAGCCGTAAAAAAGGGCACGAAGGCGTTGACCTTGCTTTGTTCACTGACGGACTGCGCGACGAACGGGAACAGGGCATAACCATTGATGTGGCATACCGGTATTTTACCACGCCGAAACGGAAATTCATCATTGCCGATACGCCCGGACACATTCAATATACCCGGAATATGGTTACCGGGGCGTCCACGGCCAACGCGGCGTTGATATTGATTGATGCCCGCCACGGCGTGATTGAGCAAACAAAACGCCACGCCTTTATAGCTTCACTTTTGCAGATTCCGCATGTTATTGTCTGCATAAACAAAATGGATCTGGTGGATTATTCAGAAGAAGTGTATGAAAAAATCATCCACCAATTTGAGGAATTTTCCTCAAAATTATACGTAAAGGACATTCAGTTTCTTCCCATAAGCGCTTTGGATGGCGATAATGTGGTAAACCGTTCCACGAACATGGATTGGTACCAAGGCGCGCCATTGCTTTATACCTTGGAAACCATGCACATCAGTAGCGACATCAATAAGATTGACGCCCGCTTTCCCGTACAGACCGTTTTGCGCCCCCAGCGCGATGGCTTTATAGATTACAGGGGCTATGCAGGGCGTGTTGCCAGTGGTATCTTTAGGCCGGGCGATGACGTGGTATTATTGCCCTCTGGATTTTCTTCAAAAATTAAAAGCATAGACACTATGGACGGCTCTTTGGAAGAAGTTTTTGCCCCAATGTCCGTCGCCATAACCTTGGAAGATGATATAGACATAAGCCGTGGCGATATGATTGTAAAGGAAAACAACCAGCCCACAGCGGTCCAGGAATTTGACGCCATGCTCTGCTGGTTCAACAATGCGCCCGCGCGACCACGGGCAAAATATACCATTGTGCATACTTCCAACGAGCAAAAGGCGATGATAAAGGAAGTAGTCTATAAAATTGACATAAACACCTACGCCCGCGAGGAAGAGGACAAGGAATTAAAGATGAACGACATCGCCCGAATCAGCATCCGCACCACACGGCCGTTGATGGTGGACGAATACCGCGACAACCGGATAACGGGCAGCTTTGTGTTGATTGACGATGCTACGCATGAAACCGTTGCGGCGGGGATGATTGTTTAATTTTTCTTATTTTTTTCGACAAAAGACAACAAATTCCCTATAAAAAGCCTTTTTGGGGAATTTTTGTATTCATAAATGGAGGAATACCAAATTGGGCGTGGTATCTTTGCGGGCTTGAAAAAGAAAACGTTTACGAGAGAAATAATTTAGGCCTTGAAAATCAGCAAAATCTTTAATAGTACCCACATCAGGGTTTCCGCTATTGGCAGTTTGGGAATCAAGTTTTTTTCTGCGTTGTTCGCTTTTCTCAACGGAATTTTACTGGCGCGAATACTATCGGTAAAGGACTTCGGGATTTACGTTTTGGCCTTTACCACCTTGACCGTTTTAACTGTGCCCGTTTCTTTGGGGCTGCCCAATCTCATCACGCGCTATATTTCCAAATATCAGGTTTACGATGATAAGGCCTCCATAAAAGGCCTGCTCATTAAAACAAATATTTTTGTGGCAATCAGTTGTTTGCTGGTGTATGTAATTGCCTTTGCAAGCTATTTTGTTTGGTGGAAAAAGTATGATTTTATTTTTGCGGAAACCTTTATCTACGCCTTAATAGGATTGCCTTTTATAGCTTTGGGTTCCTTGCGCTCCGCTGCGTTGCGGGGATTAAAATACGTGGTTTTGGGACAATTGCCAGATACGTTCCTGCGTAATTTTCTCTTCTTTTTGGGCGTTGTTCTTTTTGCGCTCCTGGGATATAAACTTTCCCCGCAATCTGCAATGGTGTTGTTAACGATTGCCACGGTCATCAGCTTTTTTGTAGGGTATTATTTTCTGAAAATTAAACTGTTGAACGGCCTAAAACACATACAACCCGTTTTTAAAAGCAGGGAGTGGTTAAAGGAATCCATCCCGTTTACGCTCACCAGTGGTATTGAAGTCATCAAATCAAAATCGCTTACCTATATTCTCGCTATTTTTGGCAGTGTGGAGGCAGTGGCCATTTTTGAAATTGCTACGCGCAGCAGTGCCTTGATTTCGTTTACCCTTGATGGTTTGAACAGTGCCATTGCGCCATATATATCTTCGGCCTTTGAGAAAAAAAATATGGAAAACCTACAGCGCATCGTTACCAAAACCACCCGAATCGTATTTGTTTTTGCGCTTCCTGTGGCGTTGGTTTTTATGATTGGCGGAAGACCCTTACTCGACTTTTTATATGGAAAGGAATATAGCATTGCCTATTGGCCCTTGGTAATACTGTGTCTCGGCCATTTGGTAAATGCGTTTACGGGTTCTGCGGGAATTGTTTTGAATATGACCGGGCATCAAGGGTATCTTTCGAAGAGTCTTGCTGTAATGATGGTGCTGATGCTTCTTTCAAGTGTTCCATTGGTCATTGGGTACGATGTCGTTGGAGCTTCAATTGCCTTTAGTGCTATCTTTATTTTGCAGAATGTTTTATGGGTGCTTTACATAAGAAAAAATTTAAGAATCAATACAACAATTCTTTAAGATGATGGAAAGTAAAAAAGCAAATCTTTTTGTAGTTGGCGCAATGAAGGCGGGCACTACCTTTTTCACAGAAATACTTTCCCAGCATCCACAAATATATCTTAGCCCGATTAAGGAACCGCATTATTTTATAAATTCCTTACCAAAAAATTTATACGAGCCATCCCGTTTTTTTTCTTTGGAAAATTACCTTGCAAATGATTTTCCAGCCCCATTGCATATTGCAAAAGTGGAAAAATTGGACCAATACCAAAAACTTTTTTCCTTGGCTTCCGAGGCACATCTGTATCGGGCCGAAGCCAGTACCGCATATTTACACGCACCTGAATCTGCTGGATTGATTCACGAATACAATCCCAATGCCAAGATAATAATTCTATTGCGCGAGCCGCTCAAAAGAGCGTTTTCACATTACAATATGGATAAGGGCTTGGGAAGGGTAAAAATGGAATTTGAAACCCTCGTTAAGGACGAAATTGTAAAATATAACAATGGCGCACTTCCTTGGAACAGTTATTTGGGGATGAGTTTTTATAACAATGCAATTAATAGATACCAATCTTTCTTTGAGGATGTGTTGGTGGTTAATTTTGAGGATTTGACCAAGAATAAAACCGGGACGTTAAATGTAATTTCAAAATTTTTAAACATTAATGAATTTACTGCTGCTAATGTAGAACGGACCAATGAGACCAAGCAGCTACGTTTTCAAAAGGTGTTTTATATATTGAAGCAGTTGGGACTGAAAGATTATTTTTCAAAGATTTTCAGTCAAAATTTTAGGCAACGGCTCTTCCGTTTGGTAAGCAGCAATACAAAATCTGAGCTCAATATTTCTGAACAAACCCAAAACGATTTAACTACTATCTTTAATAACGAATCAAGAGGCTGATGGTATTGGATATTTGCATAACGGTCATTGTTTTTTTGGTTGGTTTCAACCTAAAGAATTGGTTTGGAGGATTTTCTTCTTTTGAGAAAAGTGTTCTGAACAAACTGTTTTTTTATCATATGATTATCGGGGTTGCCTTTCATTTCTACGCTGTTGAATATGGGGCTGATGCTATAGCATACTGGGATGTGCCAAAAGAAATTTCACTACCCGAAGTATTTGAAATAATCAAGAACGGATCTGCATCAGGAATTATATATCTTATTAATTATTTTCCATCAAACACATTAAACTTATCATTTTTTGTTGGGAATATGTGTTATTCTTTATTCGGTTTCATCGGATTTATATACTTATTTAAGATTATTAAAGACTTATTCAACAACTTAAACACTCTTAATGAGATTCGAATATTTGGAATTCCAATATTACCTTGGATCTGGTTTCTTCCAAATTTTCATTTTTGGTCATCAGGAATAGGTAAGGATACACTTTTATTTACTGCTATTGTTTTATTTCTTTATGCTTTTCAAAATATTCGCAAGCGATTGGTTATACTCTTGATAAGTATTCTTCTATCTTTTGCAATACGCCCCCATATTCTTCTTTTCTTACTTGTATCTTTTGCTATTGGTTATATTTTAGATGGAAATTTAAAGGGGTATCAGAAGGCAATTTTATTTATTTTGCTCCTCATTGGTTTCGCTTCAATTTTTCGGTATGTTTTAGGCTTTATACAATTGGAAACGTTGGATATCAATAGTGTAGAAGATTATGTTTCAAAAAAGGCCAGTGGCTTAAATCAGGCAGACTCAGGATCTGGGATTGATACGAGCGGATATCCCTTTCCCTATAAGATTTTTACATTTTTGTATCGTCCCTTATTTTTTGACTCGCCTAACTCATTAGGTATTCTATCCTCTATTGAGAATTGTATTCTTTTAGTATTTACTTTAAAAGTTCTGTTCAACAAGCCATTTAAGGGATTACGAAAATCCAATTATTTGATTAAATCCAATTTAATCTACTTTTTAATAAGTGCAGCTGCTTTTGCTTTAATATTGGGTAATTTAGGCATCATGCTACGTCAAAAGAATATGATAATTCCTTCTTTAATAATAGTTGGATATAGTATTTTATATATAAACCATCAGCGGAAGAATAAAATAAATGAAAGTACTTCAACTTACAAATAGTCTGATTACAGGTGGTGCGGAAAAATTGCTTTTTGATGCAATCCCATTTTATCAAAAAAAGGGGATAAATATTGATTTATTGGTATTAGATGGTACCGAGCATCCCCTTTTATCAGTTATAAAGAAAAATGAAAAAATAAGGATATATTCTTTCGGAAAAGGAAGTGTATATAATCCTTTTTTGGTGTTTAAAATCATTCCTTTTCTTAAAAAGTATGACGTGGTGCACGTTCATCTTTTTCCAGCTTTGTATTGGGTAGCATTAGCTAAATCTTTGTCATTTGCAAATACAAAAATTATATTTACGGAACACAGTACTCTTAACCGAAGACGAAATTTATTCGGCAAATATTTTGATAAATTTATTTATAGCAAGTACTCAAAAATTATAGCCATTTCAGAATTGGTGAGGGAAAATTTAAAAAAACATTTAAATTTTGACGATAAACGATTCTCCATTATTGAAAATGGTGTAGACCTAGAAAAAATTTCAACTGCTTTAGCTTCTGAGAATGATTTTTTTCAAAATAGCGATCCTAATCAAAAAATCATTATACAAGTTTCAAGATTTATCTATCCCAAGGATCAGAAAACAGTGATTAACGCACTAAAATATTTACCTTCAAGTATAAAATTAATTCTTGTTGGAGACGGAATATTAAGAAAAGATTGTGAAAACTTAGTTGAACAACTCAAATTAGAAGATAGAGTGAATTTTTTAGGGGTTAGAATGGATGTTCCCCAATTATTAAAATCATCAGATATAATCGTTTTATCTTCAGTTTATGAAGGTCTTTCATTATCAAGTATTGAGGGAATGGCTTCGGGAAAACCTTTCATAGCATCAGATGTACCGGGATTAACAGAAGCAGTAAAAGGAGCTGGGCTTTTATTCCCTCAAGGCAATTCAAAAGAACTCGCTGATCAGATTTTGAAATTAGTGAACAATCCCTCCTATTATTCCGATGTGTCAAAAAAATGCATTGAAAGATCAAAGGAATTTGACATTGAAAAAATGGTGGATAGTTATATAAATTTATATAAAGAATTAGAATAGATAGAATTACTATGACTCACGGAAGTTTAATTATTTCATTAGATTTTGAATTAATGTGGGGCGTTCGCGATAACAGCACCATAGATGATTACGGGGATGCCATTCTTGGAGTAAAATCCGCGATGAAACGAATGTTGCAAACTTTTGATTATTATGATATTCATGCAACATTTGCGACCGTAGGATTTTTGTTTAATAAGGACAAAAAAGTGCTCTTGGATAATCTTCCTAAGACCAAGGTCAATTATGAGGATAAAAATCTATCACCATATGTTAATATCAATAATTATGTAGGTGAGAACGAAAAGGACGACCCTTATCATTTTGGATATAGTATTATCCAATTAATAAATGAATACCAAACCCACGAAATGGCAACCCATACTTATTGCCATTATTATTGTCTGGAACCTGGGCAGACGATCGATATGTACGAGAGTGACCTTAAAAAAGCAATAGAGGTGGCGGATAGAGAAGGAATACAATTTAAGAGTATAATATTTCCCAGAAACCAATATAACCATGAATATATCGAAATCTGTGAAAAAAATGGGCTTACCTGCTACCGTGGTAATGAAGAGCATTACATATATAAACCAGCGAAAGGAGGGGAACAGACCCTCTTTAAAAGAGCGCTTCGCTTGATAGATGGATATTTCAATATAACGGGATATAATTGCTATAGTTATTCTATTATCAAGAGCACTTTTCCCCATAATATACCCTCCAGTAGATTTTTAAGACCTTACAATAAAAAACTGAAAGCATTAGAAAAGTTAAAGTTAAAACGTATTACTAACGCCATGACTTATGCTGCAAAAAATAACTTGGTATATCATTTATGGTGGCATCCACATAACTTTGGACGAAATACAAATGAAAACATACTGTTTCTTGAAAAAGTTCTTAATCATTATGAATATTTAAAAAAAACTTATCGTTTCCAATCAATTACCATGGGAGAGCTTTCCACAAAACTAAGAGCTAAGTAATGAAGACTATTATTCTTGCAGGCAAAGGCCAAAGCACAACATTTTTATATAATGCACTAAAGGATGATTTTGATATTGAAAAAGTGGTTATAGAAGAAAAGGTTGATATAAAAAAATTTATCAAAGGGAGGATTAAGCGTTTGGGTTATTTTTCGGTTTTTAATCAATTGCTTTTTCAAAGCACTATTCCAAAAATACTTTCATATTTTTCAAAAAAAAGAGTAGCGGAATTAAAAATGAAGTACAACCTTTCTTCCGTGCCAATTCCAGAACATAAAATAATGAACGTACCTTCTGTTAATTCTAAAGAATCTATCAATTTTTTGAAAGATATAGATCCAACTGTAGTTATTGTAAATGGGACGAGAATAATAAGTACTAAAGTTTTAAAATGCACAAAAGCAAAATTCATAAATACCCATGTTGGAATTACTCCATTTTACAGAGGAGTCCATGGTGCTTATTGGGCTTTGGTAGCACAAGATATAGAAAATTGCGGAGTGACCATACACGAGGTGGACCAAGGGATAGATACGGGTTTAATTCTTAAACAAGCGAGAATTACTATTTCAAAGAATGATAACTTTACCACATATCCCTATCATCAGTATGGTGTCTCTATTGCTCCTATGAAAACGGTTTTAAATGAAATTAAAAACAACACATTGGTTTATCAAAAAAAATCTTTTGAGAGCGGAAAACTATATTATCATCCAACTTTTACCGGTTATTTATATCATAGAATTTTTAAAGGTGTAAAATAGTATTTTGAAACCCAAACTTATCCGCATAACCACAGTCCCCATTTCCCTCGAAAAACTGCTCGATTTTAGCAACACAAAAAAAATATAAGTATTTAAGATTATAACTTTATAAAAAAAGTAATAGAAATCTTTTGTGTACAATATTTTGAGAAATTTATGAATGATTTTTTTCACATTTCGAGTTTAAAAGAAAATTGCGAAATTGCAATGAAAGCCTATAGTGAAATTGTTAATTTCAATGAATATAGACAGAAGCGCAGAGCGTATTTTGAAAAGGAACGCGACTATAAACATTTAGAAGGTTATGATATTTATGAGGAAAACCCACATATTTTTTTGAAAAAACAACTAGATGAATTCTTAATCAGTACAGCCAGGGTATCTAAAATTTTTTGGCCGATTAGAAAGAAGTACAAATCTCGTGGAGAAAGATTAAGAAAAATGTTTTCGGTAAAGGATAACCATATTTTAAAGAATAGGTCACTGCGGGATGCTATAGAGCATAATGATGAAAAACTAGATGATTGGCTTGAACAAAAGTCAGCGTTCAAAATAAATTATTCTATAGGTGATAAACCTCCAAATATTGTTTATCTAGGCCCTTCAACTCAAGATTTAAAAATTGATGATCACATACTGTATCACTTTGATCGATTAGGTTTAAAATTCTATTTCAGAAATCAAATTTTTGATATAAAGAAAATGAACGATGGAGTTGAAGAAATTCTTACTAAAATTACAAAGTTCGAAGGATTTTAAATATACTCTACACGCGTAGTCGTATTTATTTTCGACTTGGTACTTTTAAAACGAATCATAGAATATACATCCAAGCTTGTGATTACGATCGATAAATTTTGGGCCGAATCCATTTACGGAATACAGTATTCTTATATTTTATATTTTTTGTTGCCCCTTGTATTAATATCATAGAAAAGATTTAAAAAATGCCCAAACCCAAACTTATCCGCATAACCACAGTCCCCATTTCCCTCGAAAAACTGCTCGACGGACAATTAGCTTATTTAAACAAATTTTTTAATGTTACTGCCGTTTCTGGAAATGGACCATCACTAGAAGAAGTTAAAGAAAGAGAAAAAGTTCGTGTTGTTGCCCTGGAAATGGAAAGAAAGATTAATCCAGTTAAAGATATTCTTTCATTGTTTCAATTGATTAGATTCTTTCAGAAAGAAAAGCCAGATATAGTGCACTCCATTACGCCAAAAGCTGGACTATTATCTATGACGGCTGCATATTTTACAGGGGTTCCCATTAGAATTCATACTTTTACGGGGTTAATATTTCCAACGAAAAAGGGGATTTTAAAAAAAGTATTGATAACAATGGATAAAATATTATGCGTATTTGCAACTAATATATATCCAGAAGGGCAAGGGGTGAAACAAGATTTATTAAAATATAACATTACAAAGAAACCATTAAAGGTTTTGGCCAATGGAAATATTAATGGGATTGACACGGCTTATTTTGACCCAAGTTTATACTCAGATAATGATAAGACCTTATTAAAGACTAAATGGGGCATTCCCCAAGACAACTTCCTTTTTGTCTTTGTAGGCCGTTTGGTTAAGGACAAAGGAATAAACGAATTGATTGCTGCTTTTTCAAAGCTTTCCATATTAAACAATAAGGTTTCGTTGTTATTGGTAGGCCCTTTTGAAAATGATTTGGATCCACTGTTGCCCTCTACCTTAAAAACCATTGAAAGCCATTCCCGTATTTATTCTGCAGGCTATCAAAACGACGTTCGTCCCTTTTTTGCCATTGCGGATGCCCTTGTATTTCCAAGTTATCGCGAAGGGTTCCCCAATGTGGTTATGCAGGCCGGGGCTATGGGATTGCCGGCTATAGTAACAGATATAAATGGTTGCAATGAGATAATAGATCACCACGTAAATGGCCTAATTGTGGCGCCAAAAAATGAGGAAGAATTAAAAGCCGCTATGGAACTGTTGGTTATGGACACTACATTATATTCCTCCTTAAAATCTACATCACGGCAAATAATTGTTGAAAAATACAACAGACAAGAGGTTTGGGAGGCTTTGTTGGCGGAATACAGAAAATGTGTCAAAACTGGATTATAGCTCGCTTTTTCGGAGGGCAGGGGTAAACCCTTCCATCTGACCCCGGCCCTAAAGGGAGCATACCCCGGCCCTAAAGGGAGCATACCCCGACCCTAAAGGGAGCATACCCCGGCCCTAAAGGGAGCCATACCCCATCCCTAAAGGGTGCTATCAATATCGCTGTATTTTATCTCTCCCCTTTAGGGGCCGGGGGTAAGCCATCCATCTGACTCCGACCCTAAAGGGTGCCATACCCCATCCTTAAAAGAAGCCATCAATAACATTGTTACTCCCCTTTAGGGGCTGGGGGTCAAGCCGATATTTGACCCCATCCCTAAAGGGTGCCTACCCCGGCCCTAAAGGGAGCCCATCAATATTGCTGTGTTTTGTCTCTCCCCTTTAGGGGCCGGGGGTTCAGCCGATATTTGAGCTCCATCTCTATAGGGTGGTTCCCCCCTTTAGGGGTCGGGGGTATTCTGTTCCTCCTTTAGGGGTTGAGGAAAAATCCAAAATTTATTATCTTTATAGGGGTTATCGATTAAGGATTTTTTTATTTAAATATTACGAGATGTCTTCTTTTAAAAATAACTATAAGGATATTGGTATGCACAAAGGCGCACCTCCGAAGATATTTGCCATAGCAAGAATCCTTCGAAATAAAATGACGCCTGCCGAAACGAAGTTATGGGAACATCTCAAAAACAACCAAATGGAAGGTTTTAAGTTTAGAAGACAGCACCCAATACATTTATTTATTGCAGATTTTTATTGTCATAAATTAGGATTGATAATTGAATTGGATGGAGAATATCACAATGAAGAAGAACAAATGCTGAAGGACAAAGAGCGAACGGAGTTGTTGAATTTTCAAAATGTTTCAGTTATAAGGTTCAAGAATGAGGAGGTAGAAAACGAAATCGAAAAGGTATTAGCCGAAATAAAATCTTTTATAAATAACACCCAGCATCAACCCCGGCCCTAAAGGGTGCATACCCCGGCCCTAAAGAGTGCCATCATTATTGCTGTATTTTGTCTCTCCCCTTTAGGGGGCCGGGGGTAAACCCTCCATCTGACCCCATCCCTAAAGGATGCCATACCCCGTTCCTAAGGGAGCAGCCATACCCCATCCCTAAAGGGTGCCATCAATATTGCCCTGTTTTGTCTCTCCCCTTTAGGGGCCGGGGGTAAACCCTTCCATCTGACCCCAGCCCTAAAGGGTGCCATACCCAACCCTAAAGGGAGCCATCAATAACTTTGTTCCTCCCCTTTAGGGGCCGGGGGTTCAGCCGATATTTGAGCCCCGTCCCTAAAGAGTGCCTGCATTGCAAAATTTTGTTTCTTCCCTTTAGGGGCCGGGGGCTAAATCCCTTAAAATAAAAATCGTGCCCTGCCACTCATTCCTTTTCCGTAATTTTGCGCCTTGAAAAACATTTTCCAAAATGTACCAAAGCATATTAAAACCTTTTTTTGACTTTTTTGGCGCATTGGTTTTAATACTGATAACGGCTCCAGTAATGGTTGTGGTTGCTATAATTTTGGCATTTTCCAATGGTGGCTCCCCTTTTTTTTTGCAAAAACGCCCGGGTAAAAAGGAACGTATTTTTACCATTGTCAAATTTAAAACAATGAATGATAGAACGAATAGCGAAGGAAAACCGCTCCCGGATTCCGAAAGGATTACCAAGATGGGCAAATTTATTCGCTCCACTTCCTTAGATGAATTGCCACAACTTTTAAATGTCTTAAAGGGCGATATGAGTTTTGTGGGACCGAGACCCTTACTGCCGGAATATCTTCCCCTTTATAATGAAGTCCAAAGGAAAAGGCATAACGTCAAACCCGGAATTACGGGCTGGGCACAGGTAAACGGACGGAACGCTCTAAGTTGGGAACAGAAGTTTGAATATGACATTTGGTATGTAGCCCACCAGTCTTTTTGGGTTGATGTGAAAATACTGTTTAAGACAATTGAAAAGGTTTTTAAAAAGGACGGCATTGCACAAGCGGGACAAGCAACTGCAGAACCCTTTAAGAAGTAGAGAATCAGGGCTTTTTTCCTGTATATTCGCAAAGGAGATTGCAACATAAAATAAAACGTGATGATATTATTTGGAGCCAGCGGGCATTGTAAATCCGTAATCGACATAGCTGAATCTATGGGAGAGAAAATCACAGTTATTTATGACGATAATCCCAGCGTGGAAGCAGTTTGCCATATTCCTGTTCAAAAATTTCTGACTGACTTTAGGGGCACCAATGAAACTTGGGTTGTTTCCATTGGAAATAATAAAAATCGAAAGAAAGTAACGGAAAAGTTGGCCAAGAATTTTGGGCTTCTAATCCATAGAACTGCTACTATTTCTTCTTGGTCTTCCATCGGCGATGGCACTGTGGTTATGGCAAAAACTGTAATAAATGCTTGCACCACTATTGGAGAGCACTGTATAATCAATTCGGGTGCTGTAATTGAGCACGACTGTAAATTGGGTGATTTTGTCCACATTTCCCCCAACGCCAGTTTGGCAGGAGGTGTCATAGTGGGCGAGGGGACACATATTGGGATTGGAGCCTCGGTGCTGCCCGAAATTAATATTGGTAAATGGGCCACTATAGGTGCTGGCGCAGTAGTCATCAAAGACGTGCCTGATGGAGCGGTAATTGTTGGGAATCCGGGAAGAATTATAAAAACGAATGGATAGGTGAAAGCTTTAAAAAGATGGTTCGATATTGTATTATCCAGCATCGGACTTTTATTTTTCGGTTGGTTAATCCTCCTTTTTATCCTTATTGCCTATTTTGATACTGGAAATGGTACGTTTCTTCAAAAAAGAATAGGCCAATACGGAAAACCCTTTAACATCTTTAAAATCAGAACGATAAACGATAAAACAGGCTATATTTCAAAATTTGGAATGTTTTTAAGAAAATCGAAAATTGACGAATTGCCACAATTGGTGAATATCCTTTTTGGGCAAATGAGTTTTGTGGGCCCACGTCCCGATATTCCCGGGTATTACGATAAATTGGAGGGGGAGGATAGAAAAATATTGGAGCTGAAACCGGGTTTAATCAGTAAGGCGGCTTTAAAATATTATAATGAGGAAGCCCTTTTGAAAAAACAGGCAGATCCCTTAAAATACAACGACGAAATTATCTTTCCCGACAAAGTACGAATGAATCTGGAGTACTATTACAACAGATCTTTTGCGGAGGACCTGAGGATTTTGTGGCTTTTTTTGACGAAATAACTTTTTCTTCAATAACTTTTTAATGTAGCCCAGCTTTTTCTATGTATGGTTCAAAATTAATATTGCTACTTTCGGAAGGTCTTTGTCTCCGTTCAGGCTGCTTCCCTTGGAGTTGAGGTAGGTTTAAGCTACTCAAAGGCTACCCAAAGGCTACCCAAAGGCTACCCAAAGGCTACCCAAAGACTAAAAGCTGAAGTATCGCACGGTTTATTAAATTTGATGGGTAGAATAGATTTGTATATTCTTATTTATTAAATGTCGCCATAATATTTCTTAACTTTGCGCCCTCCTTAACGATTCGCAATAATGTTAAATATTATGTTGTTGCCCTATTAAAAAAGGGTACCCTTTATGCGACTTTACTGTAAACGAAATTTTTAATTATATTCCCCCAATGTCAAGCTAATGGACTCAAAAATATATCTTTCCTCCCCACATATGGGCGGCGCTGAGCAGGCTTTTGTCAACGAGGCATTTCAGACCAACTGGGTAGCGCCCTTGGGCCCAAATGTGGAAGGTTTTGAGAAATCATTGGAAAGTTATCTTGGCAATGGAACCCACGTTGCAGCATTAAGCTCGGGTACAGCAGCAATACATTTGGCGCTTATATTATTGGGTGTGGAAAGAGGCGATGAGGTTCTCTGCCAGAGTATGACCTTTTCGGCTTCGGCAAATCCCATTGTGTATCAAGGCGCAACCCCAGTTTTTGTCGATAGCGAGCCCGAAACCTGGAACATCTGCCCAGATCATTTGGAAGTGGCCATAAAGGACCGAATTGCCAAAGGGAAAAAACCAAAAGCCATTATCGCCGTCCACCTTTACGGAATGCCCTATAAAGTTGATGCGATAAAGAAGATTTCCGAAAAGTATGAAATTCCAATCGTGGAGGATAGCGCCGAAGCATTGGGAAGTAGTTATAAGGGCCGAAAATGTGGTACTTTTGGTGATATTTCCATCCTTTCCTTTAACGGTAATAAAATCATTACCACTTCGGGAGGCGGCGCTTTGGTATCCCGAAACTTGAAGCACAAGGAAAAGGCGATCTTCTTGGCCACCCAGGCGCGCGATGCCGCACCGCATTACCAACATTCTGAAATAGGCTATAATTACAGGCTCAGCAATATTTCCGCAGGGATAGGCAGAGGACAAATGGAAGTTTTGGACAAACACATAGGCTCGCGAAGAAAAATGAACCAATTTTATCACGAGATTTTTGCAAGGACAGAGGGCGTAAAGGTTTTTTCGGAGCCCACTTCTGATTTCTTTTCAAATCATTGGCTATCTTGCATCTTGGTTGATAAAACCAGTTGTGGTTTTTCATCGGAAGCTATCAGATTGGCAATGGCCGAAAATAATATAGAATGTCGGCCGTTATGGAAACCGATGCACCTGCAGCCGGTTTTTAAAAATGCACCCTATTATGGTTCAACGGTTTCAGAAAAACTATTTGGGATTGGATTGTGCTTGCCTTCGGGTTCAAATTTAAAAAGTGAAGAAAAAGTTAAGATTAACGATGTTTTAATACGTTTCGTCGATAATTGAGGTATATTTGTAGTCCCAAATCTTACGAAACCGTGTATAAAAATTATCCCCTTTTTGCTAATATTATAATGCAGACCAAAAAAATAAAGCTTTTAGACCAACGGTATTTACCCCGTTGGGCTGTGTTTTTACTGGATATTTTTATTTGTATCGCCTCCTTCGCAACCATGTTTTTGATTCTGGACGGTACGCCCCTAAAGCCCCACAATGTGTGGCCAACACCTTTGCGGGCGCTGTTTCTTATATCAGTCAACGTTTTCTTCTTCTATTCGTTTAAAACCTATGCGGGAATTGTCCGCCATTCCACCTTTACCGATATTTTCAAAGTTGCCTCCGCTTCCTTTTTTACCGCGCTGACCGCCATCATATTCAATTATGCTTATTTCATATTCTCGGGCCAAAAAATATTCTTGACTACGGGTATTTTGCTCTATATGTTCTTTTCTTTCACGCTAATGCTTTTTTTCAGAATTGCAGTAAAAGAAGCTTACCATTATTTAAAGGAAATAAGCACCGGAAAACTAAAGAAAAGAGTAGTAATTCTCGGCATGGACGACCAGACCATTTCCCTGGGAAAAGCACTGACCACAGAGTCCAATCTTCCCTATAAACTGGTTGGGTTCATTACCGAAAACCAAATAAACAACAATCTGAAAATCCTGAACAAACCCGTTTTTTCCGTACCCATCACCAATACTTCCAACGAATTTACGGAACTTCTGGCGCAGCACAACCTAGACGGGGTTTTGATTGTGAGCGAATCCCTTAGCATTAAGGAGAAAAACCAAATTGTGGAAGCCTGTTTGGCCAATAAGGTTGAAATTTTCAACGTGCCGCTCGTGGAACATTGGAACCGGAAGGAAGACATCCAAACCCAAATAAAGCCAATCCAGATTGAGGATTTGCTGGAGCGCACCCCAATTGCAATGGATATTGAGCTCATCAAAAGCGATT
Organism: Aequorivita todarodis; assembly: GCF_028561335.1. Classification (GTDB taxonomy): domain Bacteria; phylum Bacteroidota; class Bacteroidia; order Flavobacteriales; family Flavobacteriaceae; genus Aequorivita; species Aequorivita todarodis. The sequence goes on from NZ_JAQQTG010000010.1 coordinate 21,686, forward strand.
TGCACGGAAAAACCATATTGGTAACGGGCGGTGCCGGCTCTATAGGCAGTGAAATCGTAAAACAGTTGGCGGCCTTCAGCCCAAAAAAGATCGTAATACTTGACAATGCCGAATCTGCCCTTCACGAGATGGAATTGTACATGAACCAAAACCACAGTGGGCTGAACTTTACAATAATGCTGGCAGACATCCGAAACCTTGAGCGTATGGAAATGCTTTTTGCAAAGTACAGGTTCAATATGATCTATCACGCTGCGGCATACAAACACGTTCCATTAATTGAAAAAAACCCACACGAAGCGGTCTATGTAAACATTGGCGGCACCATAAACCTGGCAAATCTTTCCGTAAAATACAATATTGAAAAGTTTGTAATGATTTCCACCGATAAGGCCGTGAACCCAACCAATGTGATGGGGGCGTCAAAACGGGCGGCCGAAATGTATGTGCAATCCTTGCAGGACCATATATCCATAAATACGCGTTTCATAACCACTCGCTTTGGAAATGTATTGGGTTCCAACGGTTCCGTAATTCCTTATTTCAGAAAACAGATTGCCGCAGGTGGCCCCGTAACGGTTACACATAAGGATATCATTAGGTATTTTATGACCATTAGCGAAGCTTGCCAATTGGTGCTTCAGGCCGGAACAATGGGCAACGGCGGGGAAATATATGTTTTCGATATGGGCAAACCCATAAAAATCCTCGATATGGCCGAACGAATGATCCGTCTTTCCGGCCTTAAGCCTTATGAAGACATAGATATTGAAATAACAGGCCTCAGGCCCGGCGAAAAACTATATGAGGAACTGCTGAACGATTCCTCAACATCTTTGCCTACCTACCATCCAAAAATCATGGTGTCAAAAGTTCCGACTGTCGATTATACCGAAATATCCATCAAAATACAGGAAATAGTTACCATTTCTGAATTTGGCAAGGATAAGGAAATCGTAAAAAAGCTAAAGGAACTCATCCCCGAATTTTTGAGCAATAATTCAGAATATGAAATCCTGGACGTGCAAAGGCATGTGTAGGCCATATCTTGTTTCTACGAGATACTCATAAAAAACACGCACTATATTTTCCGAAGGCCTTATATTTGTAGCCTTAAAAAAAACCTAATGAATAAAATTGCAATACTCCTTTTAATCTGCTCAGGGCTGTTTTCCTGTGCTACCAAAAAGGAGATACTCTATTTTCAGGATGCCGAGGATCTAAATTTGCAGGAAATCAAAACCTCTTTTGAACCCATCATTGAACCTAACGATATTCTATATATTACCGTTTCTTCCATAGACGAGGAAGTTGTAAAACCTTTTAAACGCACCATTGGCACGGAGGGCTCTCCCGTAACAAACAATATCCAGTTGCAAGGCTATCTTGTAGATGCCGATGGGAATATCCGCTTTCCCGTCTTGGGCACTTTGGCCGTAATGGGCAAAACCCGGGGCACGGTAGAACAGGAATTGAAGGCAAAACTTTCAGAATATATTACCGATGTGGTTGTGGATGTGCGAATCATCAATTTTAAAATAACGGTTATTGGCGAAGTGAAAGCCCCGGGCGTTTTCAGAATAGAGGATGAACGTGTTACTTTAACCGAGGCTATTGCGCTGGCAGGAGATTTTTCTGAGGATGGAAGCAGAATGGAAGTGACCGTAATCAGGGAAGAAAACGGCGTGCGCAAGGTTTCCAAAATTGATTATACAAGTTCAGATTTTTTTACTTCACCCTTTTATTTTTTAAAACAGAATGATATTGTGTATGTAGCGCCTTCGCTCAAAGGGGTCAAGAAATCCGGTTTCATTCCCGATGTGCCCGCTTTGTTATCGCTCACTACCGTGATCCTGAGCACAATCATTCTTTTAACCCGTTAATTTGCCGCCTAATATTATGGAGGAAAACCGATACAGAGAGGAAACCAAGGAATTGCCACTTCGCGAAATAGTTGAACAATACACCCGCTATTGGTACCTGTTTGTTTTGGGCGTTATGATCGCGCTCGTGCTGGCATTCATCTATTTGCGATATACGACGGCCCTGTATCAAACCCGGGCGACCATAATCATCAAAGACGAAAAAAGCGCCAGCAGCCCTATGGAAATGGCAGCCTTTTCACAATTTGGAAGTTTCCTGTCTCGCTTCAATACCAGCAAGATAGACAATGAATTGGCCATCTTTAATTCCAAACGCATCATCTCAAAAACCGTTGAAGCACTTGGGCTGAACATAAAGTACGAATCCGTTGGGGCCATCAAGACTTCAGAAATATATTCCTACATTCCCTTTAAGGTCCAATACCAATCCTTTAATGAGGTGGGGAACAAGCTAAGCGTCCCCCGTTTATTTATTGAGGTGCTTTCAAATACCGAATACAAACTGGAAGATGAAACCCAGGCCGTTGAGGGCACCTATAAATTTGGGGAACAGGTATCGTTGCCTTTTGGAGAAATAACCGTTCTTCCAAATCTTGAAAACCCTGAGAGTTTTAAATCATTTTTGGATAGGACCGTTGTGGTTACCTATCGTCCCATAGAAAACGTTGCGTTGGACTATCAGGATAAAGTTGTTATAGAGAACGAAATTAAATCGAGCAATGTGCTGGAGCTCAGTATGCTTACTCCGGTAACCGGAAAGGCTGAAGATTTCTTGGACGAACTTATTTCCCAATACAATCAGGATGCCATTGCCGACAGAAATGAAATTGCCAAGAACACTTCAAAATTTATAGATTCGCGTTTGCAGATCATCACCCGCGAACTGGATTCGGTGGAACGGAATAAGGAAACTTTCAAGAGCGATAACCGTTTGACCGATATTCAGGCCGAAGCCCAAATAATCCTTGAAAACGCAAGCGAATTTAACAAAAAGCAGTTTGACGTTGGAACCCAGTTGGAACTTTCAAAAACCATGATAGATTATATGGAGAAAAGCTCCAACGCCGAGCTTTTGCCTTCCAATATTGGGATTCAAAGTGAAGAAATTGCCACGGCCGTAAACAACTACAACCAGTTGATACTGTACCGGAACAAACTGATGCAGAACTCTACCACCAAAAACCCCGTGGTGCTGAATGTGAACAATCAAATAGAGCAGATGCGCGCCAGCATTTTGGGTAGCTTGAAAAATTCGAGCAACGCTTTGAAAATTGCAATGAAGGACCTTAACATTCAGGAATCTACAATTAATTCAAAAATAGCACAGGTTCCTGCAAAGGAAAAAATATATAGAGGCATAGAAAGACAACAGACCATAAAGGAACAACTTTATCTTTTCCTATTGCAACAGCGGGAAGAGGCTTCCATTACCTTGGCCGCAACCTCTCCAAAGGCAAAAGTCGTGGACAATGCCTACAGCACAAAAAGCCCCGTTTCTCCACAAAAGCCGCTCATATATCTGGGGTCATTATTGGCCGGGCTGTTGGTTCCTTTTATTGGAATTTATGGTGCAAATCTATTGAACACCAAAGTATCGTCCCGCAGGGATGTGGAACGCCATCTGCCAAAAACGCCAATTGTTGGGGAAATACCAAAAATAAAACGCAACGAAGCCGATCTAATCCAGCACAACGACCGCAGCATAATGGCGGAAGCGTATAGAATCCTGCGAACCAACCTGCAGTATCTGTATATAAACAAACTGGAAGAAAATGACAAAGGAAAAACCTTGATAGTTACTTCAACAATTAAAGGGGAGGGAAAAACCTTTGTTGCCTTCAACTTGGCGTTAACATTGGCACTTACCGGCAAGAAGGTGGTCTTGGTGGGCGCGGATATTCGCAACCCACAGTTGCAACGCTATTTGCCCGACCATTTAAAAGCGAAAAAAGGACTTACGGAATTCATAGTTTACGACGATTTGCACGTGGAGGACGTTATAGCCCAAAGCGAATACAACGAAAACCTGAGCATCGTACTTTCTGGGGCAATACCACCAAACCCGGCGGAATTGTTAATGCAAAAGCGAACCACCACCTTTGTTGAAGAGCTTAAAAAGCAATTTGATTATATAATTCTGGACACTGCGCCGTCCATGCTCGTTACCGATACTATTTTAATAAACAAGCTGGCAGACATTACCCTCTATGTGGTCCGCGCGGGATATACCGACAAACGTTTGTTGGATTTTCCACAGGATGCCATAGACGACGGGCGTTTGGCAAATGTGGCCATTATCCTGAACAATGTAAATCTCAACAATTTTGGATACGGAAATAAATACGGTTATGCATATGCACGCGAAGAGCGTTCCTTGCTGAAAAGAATTCTGAATAAATAGCGCAAGGTCTATGAAACTGTTGAAATTCATCATCCTCTTTTGTCCTTTGTTTGTTTTTTCACAGGAATTTGATATTGCCGGAAGCGTTGAGGCAAAAGCAATGCTCTCCAACGAAGACGAAAACCCTTTTTGGTTCCACACCAATACTAACTATGCGGTCGGTGAGTTAAGCAACCTTTCGGCAACAGGCGAATTAAAAGCAAGTTTAAGCTATTCTTCATTCAAAATTAATGCGGGGGCAGCGGTCTTTGGAAGGGATGGGGTTCAAGATGCCGTACAACGACGCGATTTATACCTTCAGTTTGAAAATTCTTGGCTTTTTGCAACCCTTGGCGCAAAAAAGCAAACTGAAGTTCTCGACGGACTTTCCGCGACCAATCAAAACTTTTTGTGGTCTGGAAATGCAAGGCCGCTTCCGGGGGTACTTTTGGAAGCAAACAATCCATTAAAAATTTCAAAAACCTTCGCTATCGACTGGGGAATTGCGCATTACGAACTGAATGACAATCGGTTTGTGGATGGTACGCACGTTCACTACAAACGTTTGGCGCTGATTACCACTTTCAATGAAAACCATAAACTCACGGCCAAGCTGCAGCATTACGTGCAATGGGGTGGAAGCTCGCCTGTTTATGGAGAATTGAAAGATGGTTTTAAGGATTTTATCAACGTTTTTTTCGCACATAATACCGAAGAAATTGGGATTGAGGGAGAAACGATCAATAAGTTGGGAAATCATTTGGGCTCTTACTTTCTCAATTATGAATTTAAGAACGCTTGGGGAAATTTTTCCATTTACCACGACCATCCTTTTGAGGACGGCTCCGGCACCCGATTGGCAAATTTTCCGGACGGGGTCTGGGGCGCTTACTTTAAACCCAAAAACCAAAAAATAATCTCCTCCATTCTTTATGAGTACATAGATACTTCCGATCAAAGCGGAATATCGGTGGGTAGCGGATTTGATGGTTATTTTGGAAACAATATATACCGTAGCGGTTGGACCTACGAAGAGAATATTATGGGCGCACCATTTATTCTTTTTGACAAAAATCTGGAAATCAACGCCGACAATACTCCCTATATAAGCAATCGTGCGAAGGTGCATCATTTTGGGGTTATCGGCGAATTCAACAATTTTCAATGGAAACTGAAAAGCACCGTAGCCAAATATATGGGAACCTACCGCAAGCCTTTCTATCCGGAATGGAAATATTGGTACAACTACGGCTCGCTTTCCTATAAAAGTGAAAAACTCGGCACCTTTACCGTAATGGGCGGCGCAGATTTTTCAAACATAACAGATACGCTTTTTGGTGGCGGGATTGAATATTCATATGCTTTTTAAGTTATCAAGTTTTGCCACTTTTTTTCTGAAATATTAGAATTTTCTTAATTTTTAAAAAAGGTCTTCATAAGGTTTGGTCATGCTAAAAATAGCAGTTAATTTTGCCTTAATTATAATTAATCTAAATTAGAGCAAGATGAATAAAATGATCTTAGTATTCGCTGCCGCTTTAGCAATTAGTTGTGGCGACAACAAAAAAGAAGAAAAAAATGAATTGAAAATTGGTGCCCCGGTAGAGGAGGCTGCTCCCGCCCAAACCACCGATGACAAGGTTGCCGAAGTTACAATAACGGGCAACGACCAAATGAAATACGACAAGAGTGAGATTCGCGTAAAAGCTGGTCAAAAAGTGAAGCTTACCTTAAAACACGTTGGCACAATGGACAAAACCGTGATGGGCCACAACTGGGCCTTGCTTACCCAAGATGCCGATATGGCGGCCGTGGGGCAAGCAGCGGCAAGTGCAGCGGACAATGATTATATTCCAGCCGATATGGCCGACAAGATTATAGTACACACCAAAATGCTTGGCGGTGGCGAAAGCGATACCATTGAATTTGACGCCCCAGCCCCCGGAACCTATACTTTCATGTGTACTTTCCCCGGCCACTATGCCTTGATGCACGGTAAATTTATTGTGGAATAATTTCCCGAATAAAATAATTGAATTCAAAAAAGCTGCATGGTTAATGTGGCTTTTTTTTATTCCTTTTTCTTACGGAAGAGAAAACCAAGGGGCAATACAAGAAATATAAAAAGATACCATCCGGTAACCAAACCGATAATTGTAATTATTGCAGCCGCAATCATTAAATAAATAGCAGTGTTTTTGCCCACCTTGTGTTTTTTCAAATTTAAAAATCGACCAAACATTTTCCGAATCAACGAATCCCATCCCGATAGCTATCGGGTCCCAAATCAACGAATCCTAATCCTCATCATCCCCATAAACCAATTCAATAAAATCAATTTTGGGAATGTCGCCAAAATATTCCTTTACCTCAATATCTTTCAATAATTCCGAAATATCTTCTTTTTCGTAACGGGCTCCTTCCAAGAGTTTTTCAAGGTTTTCAACCGGCTCCTTTCCGAAGAAATCGCCAAATATTTTAAATTCCTTTATATGGCCCTTCTCAACAAAGATGCGCAGGTCTATTTCGCCCACGGGAAACCGCTTGCTGCGCTGTATGTTGAACTTAGGCGAACGCCCATAGTTCCAGTCCCAAGTGTCGTATTTTTCCTCTTTCAATTGATGGACGGCCTTCCATTCCTCGGGGGTTAAATAGTAGCTTTCAAAAGGTTCGCTTTCTTCATAAAGCCCCTTGAGCAATAGTTTTCTAAACTGTTCTATGGTCATCCAATCGTGCAGGAATTCGGTAATATTGGCCACCCGGCTCCTGACCGATTTGTGGCCCTTTGAGGCTATTTTGCTCATCTTTACGTTAAGCGCGTTGGCCACTTCCCCCAAATCGGTATCAAAAAGGAGGGTGCCGTGGCTCACCATCCGCTTGCCCGTAGAAAATTGGGCCGTACCCGAAATCTTGCGCTCCTCTACCTGTATGTCGTTTCGGCCTTTCAACTCGGCGTCCAACCCCAAATTGTTAAGTACCTTAATTACAGGTGCGGTAAACTTTTTGAAATTGTTCAAACTTTTCACATCATGGTTGGTTATAAAACTGAAGTTGAGGTTCCCATAATCGTGATATACCGCGCCGCCACCGGACACTCTTCGCACCACGTGGATATTATTTTCTTCTACATATTGATGGTTTATTTCTTCCAAAGTATTTTGGTTGCGGCCAATGATGATGGACGGTTCGTTTATGTAAAAAAGCAGATAATCGTTTTCGGCACTAAAATTCCGTAAGACATATTCTTCCAAAGCCAAGTTTAGCCGTGGGTTGGTGTTGTCTTCGTTTTCTATAAAAATCATTTTTCATCTATTTTCCGCAAAGATAAATAATAGTTTTTCGGGATTCGTTAATTCGTGAATTTGTTAACCTGCCTGCCGGCAGGCAGGTTCGGGACCTGCCTGCCAGAGGCACGACAGGCAGGTTTGTTAATTTGTTAATTCGGGATTTGTTTTTAAATCCCGCATCCCAAATTATCAACTATCTTTGCGGCTTATGGGCAGATTGGTTCAAATAGCGGTGTTGCCGCGCCAGCAGGAAGATTTCGATTTTATTTTGGAGCTCGCTCTGGAAAAGGAAAAGCTTCGGAAGGAGAATGTCAGCGATTGGCGCATCCGGAAGCGTTCCATAGATGCGCGCCGTAAACCCATTAAAATAAATCTGCAGATTGAATTGTGGTTGAAGGGCGAAAAACGCGAGACCATTCCGCCGTTTGTTCCAAAGAACGTTTCCAAAGAAAAGGAAATCGCGATAATTGGCGCGGGCCCGGCAGGACTTTATGCAGCATTACGAGCTATTGAGGCAGGTTTAAAACCCATTGTTTTTGAACGCGGAAAAGACGTCCGTGAGCGCCGAAGGGATTTGGCGGCAATTAATAAAGAAGGAATCGTAAATCCAGAAAGCAATTACTGTTTTGGCGAAGGCGGCGCGGGAACGTATTCTGACGGAAAACTTTACACGCGAAGCAAAAAACGCGGCAATGTGCTGAAAGCTCTGGAATGGTTCGTCCATTTTGGCGCCGATGAGGATATTTTGGTAGATGCGCATCCACATATAGGCACCAATAAACTGCCGAAGATAATTACCGCAATGCGCGAGGCAATTCTTGAAAATGGCGGGGAAGTGCATTTCAATTCAAAGCTTACCGATTTAAAACTGAAGCATAATTCGGTGGAAGCCATTCAGATTAATAATGGCGAATGGCTACATTTTGAAAACATAATCCTCGCAACAGGCCATTCTGCGAGGGATATTTTTTATTTGCTTCACGAAAAAAACATAAAGATTGAAGCCAAGCCTTTCGCCATTGGCGTTCGTGTTGAGCACCAACAGGAACTTATCGACTATATCCAATACCACGGCGAAGAGGACAATCCGTATCTGCCTCCGGCCAGTTATGCGCTGGTGGAGCAGGTGGATGGCCTTGGGGTTTATTCGTTCTGTATGTGTCCGGGCGGCATTATTGCGCCCTGCGCCACGCAGCAGGACGAAGTGGTTACCAACGGTTGGAGCCCCAGCAAACGCAACAATCCGTATGCAAACAGCGGAATTGTGGTTAGCGTGGAACCGAAAGATTTGCCGAACTATAAAAAAGACGACCCTTTTGTATGTTTAAATTTTCAGAAGGAAGTGGAAAAGCGTTGTTGGGAAGCAGGAGGGAAGACCCAAAAAGTGCCTGCCCAGCGGATGATTGATTTTGTGGAGGGAAAAATCTCAGAGGATTTTCCGAAGACTTCCTATCAACCCGGAATTGTTTCCGCAAATTTAAATGAAGTATTGCCACCATTAATTTCAAAAAGATTGAAAAAGGCATTCGTGGCCTTCGGGAAAAAAATGAAAGGCTATTACACCAACCAAGCCGTACTGCACGCACCGGAGAGTAGAACTTCATCCCCAATTTCCATTCCACGAAATCCTGAAACGCTGGAGCATATTGGAATAAAAGGCTTATATCCCTGCGGCGAAGGTGCGGGTTATGCGGGAGGCATTATTTCCGCAGCCATCGATGGGATTAATTGTGTGGATGCGATTGCTGAAAAGTTGATTCGTTAATTCGGGATTCGGGGCCTACCTGCCAGAGGCACGACAGGCAGGTTTGTGATTTTAGTTTTCATAAACTCATAAACTCATCGACTAAACTCATCGACCCATCGACTTCAAAAAAAAAGGCCACCATCCGGCAGCCTTTCTTAAAATATATTTCCAGAAAAATTACTTTATCTCAAGCAATTCCAGTTCAAAGGTCAAATCCTGTCCGGCCAGGGGATGGTTGGCGTCCACGATAATAAACCCGTCCTTTACATCGGCTACCCGCAATTGGCGCTCAGAACCGTCGGGGTTTTTGGATACGAGGCCCATACCTACCTCGGGTTTTATCTCCGGCGGCAAATTGTCATTCGGTATTTTTTGGAAAAGCTCTTTTTGGACTTCACCGTAAGCTTCTTCCTTTGGAATGGTAATGGTTTTCTTTTCGTTTACCTTCATAGCTACCAATCCTTTTTCAAAACCGGGGATTAAACGGCCCTCTCCAAGTTTTACCTCCAAAGGCTCGCGCTGCACCGAACTGTCGAACACCTGTCCGTTGTTCAGTTTTCCTGTGTAGTGAAGTTTTACGGTTTCATTTCCTTGTACTTGATTCATAATGTGTGTTTTTTTCGATTATTTAATCAATAAGTTGGCAAAACTATGGGTTTGGGTAGCCAATTCCACGGAATATCGGGATGAATGTGCCGTATTAAGGAAAAATTAACGTGTTTTTTACCTGCTATGAAATTTTTAAAAGCACGATAATTGCTATTGGGTAAAATTTCCACTGAAAATTTATGCCGTGCAAAAACATAGAAACCAATTACTTGCCTTATTGGAATGAAAACAGCCAACGCTGGTTTTAATCCTTTCATAAATTATTTTTAAAACCTTGATAGATTTTTCAAAATTCATCCTCATAAAATATTCTGAAACGTTATATTAGATTCTTAAATTTTAAGTATATTATAAAAATAATTCCCAATCTAAATGTTAAAACAATTGACAAAATCTGAAGAACTTCTGCAAAGAAGAAAAAATGTAGTAGCCGCAGGCGTAGGTGTATTCAACACGGCAACGGCGCGTGAGGCCAAAGGGGCCCTCATAATTGACGAAGATGGCCGTGAACTGATTGACTTTGCCGGCGGAATAGGCGTTGTAAACGCAGGCCATTGCCCCGAACCTGTGGTGAAAGCCATACAGGAACAGGCCGCAAAATATATCCACACCAGTTTCAACGTGGTAACTTACGAACCGTACCTTGAGCTGTGTGAGAAATTGGTCGAAATTCTTCCGCACGGCGAGCGCACCAAGGCAATGCTCGTGAGCACAGGTGCCGAAGCGGTGGAAAACGCAATAAAAATAGCACGCCAAGCCACAAAACGGCCCGCGGTCCTTTGTTTTACCGATGCCTTCCACGGCCGTACCCTAATGGCGATGACGCTTACCAGTAAGATTGACTATAAGGTTAATTCTGGCCCCTTTGCGCCCGAAGTATATAGACTGCCCTTCCCAAACTTTTACCGCTATCACGGTAATATGGATATGGACAGTTTTGTTGATATGGAACTAAAACGCCTTTACGAAAGCGGAAAAAACCTCGTGGACCCAAACAACTTGGCGGCAATAATCTTGGAACCCATCCAGGGCGAAGGCGGTTTCAACCCAATTCCCCAAAAATATTTTGAAGGCCTTCGCGATTTCTGCGATACATACGGAATTATGCTCATTGCAGACGAAATACAGAGCGGTTTTGGCCGAACCGGAAATTGGGCAAGCTGGCAGAATTACAACGTAACGCCAGATATTAGCACCTATGCAAAATCCCTCGGCTCCGGAATGCCGATAGCCGCCGTTTTGGGAAGGGCAGAAGTAATGGATGCCGCCGCGCCCAGCAGTATTGGCGGAACGTATATCGGCAACCCCGTTTGTTGCGCGGCCGCACTGGCAACCATTCAAATGATGAAGGATGAAAACCTAAACCAACGTGGAATTGAGGTGGGAAATATCATTGAGGCACGCTTCAAAAAAATGCAACAAAAATTTCCGCAGATAGGCGATGTACGCGGAATGGGGGCCATGATGGCGATGGAATTCGTTAAGAACAACGACCCAAACCAGCCAGACGGCGAACTTTGCGGACAGATAGTAAAAAACTGTGCCGAAGAGGGACTCATTATTATTAATGCCGGAACCAATAAAAACATTATTAGAGTGCTTTGTCCCTTGGTAATTACCGATGAACAACTGAACAAAGGTCTTGACATTCTTGAAAACGTAATTAAAAAATTAACCCTAAAATAAAATATGAAGCCATTCACAATTGCAGGAATCCAGATGCGGATTTCCGCCACCCAGAGCAATCTGGAAATGATGAAATTAAAGTTGGACATTACCATGCACCTCTATCCTTCCGTTCAATTGGTGCTGTTCAGCGAGCTATGCGCCTATGGTCCTTTGACCTATTACGCCCAGGAAATCCCCGGCGAGTTTGAAAAGGAAATGCAGGCGATGGCAAAAAAATACGGCATTTGGCTTTTGCCGGGCTCCATTTTTGAGAAGGAAGGCAATAAAATTTACAACACTGCCACGGTAATAAACCCCGATGGCGAAATTGTAACCCGTTACCGAAAAATGTTTCCCTTCTATCCGTTTGAGGTGGGCATAACCCCTGGCGATGAATTTTGTGTCTTCGATATTCCGGAAGTTGGAAGGTTTGGCGTTTCAATCTGTTATGACATGTGGTTTCCCGAAACCATCAGGACCCTTGCGGTCATGGGTGCCGAAGTTATCCTTCACCCCACGATGACGGGTACAATGGACCGCGAAATAGAACATTCCATAGCCCAGACCATGGCAGCCGTGAACCAATGCTTCTTTTTCGATATAAACGGCCTGGAAACGGGAGGCATCGGGCGTTCAACCGTCTGTGGCCCGGACGGACGGATTTTGTACAAAGCAGGGGCAACGGAGGAAATTTTCCCTATTGAAATAGATATGGAGCGCGTAAAACGAAGCCGCGAACTCGGTGTAATGCGTTTGGGGCAACCCCTCAAAAGTTTTCGCGACAATATTGCTGATTTCAGCATTTACGCCCCGGGAGCCAAACATCCGTATTTAGATTCGTTGGGGCCGCTTATAAAGCCCACAAAAGTGGACAAACTGGCGCAACTCAAAAAAATGGAAAGCGAGATAGAGCTTCCGGTAAGTGTGATGAGTTATAAGGGCGATGGATATGAAAAATAACCGGTAGAAATAAATCCGATGCGAAGAATATTTCAGTAACATCAAAATAGAATAATTATGGGAACAATGTCCACAAAACCGAAACAGGCAAACAGCAAAATGAAGGATTTTATCACATGGTTTGAAATCCCCGTGCTTAATATGGAAAGGGCAACCGCCTTTTACAACCATATTTACGGCATAAAGATGAAGACCAATGAAATGAACGACTATGCAATGGCCATATTTCCCGTAACCACGGGTATTGGCGGTGCTTTGGTGATGGGGCAGGGCTGCGTGCCCAGCGAAACCGGTTCCCTAATTTATCTCAATGGCGGAAAAGACCTTCAGCCCATTCTCGATAAGGTAGAAGAGGCCGGCGGCCGCATCATTTTGCCCAAGACAAAGATTAATGACGATGCAGGTTATTTCGCATTGTTTATAGATAGCGAAGGCAACAAGCTTGCGATTAATTCCAAAAAATAAAAAATGTCCAAAAAAAAGACAATCAGTGCACCTTATTACAGTATCGGCCAATTGCGACTTGCCACTTGGCGCGATTTAAAACGTGAAAGCGCAGCCCTCGCCAGTTCCAAAAAAGGCTCAAAAGGGGAGGAGGAGTGCATTGAAACGGTTAAGGATTTTTTGAAGGACATCAAGACCATCGAGCAATATTTCGTCTATCCCGGAAAAACGAGGCTCGAAAAACTTTCACAGGCGCTCAACAAGGAAGAATACGTGTCCTTTTCCCATAACATTACCGAAATAAACCGCCAACTGGTAAGCGATGATTACTTGAACCATCCCACTTCCAATCATAGTGAAGAAAATGAGATGAACAAGCCCGAGGATATTCGCGAACTTTCCTCGGCCCAAAAAAAGAATTATTTTGAAGTCCTTTTCGTGGAAGACCTTTCCGCCAAGGAAGAAGCGGCCCTTCACGAAAAACTGGATGAAATCCGCGAGCCCAACGAACAGTTCACCTACGATTTTTTGGTACAGCCTTCCTTTCAGGATGCGCTGATTGCCCTGCATTTCAATCCAAATCTGCAAGCGGCCGTTATCCGGTATGCGCCGCCCTATGCCTCGGCAAATATTTCAGATTTATTGAAACCGTATATCCAAAATGTTCTGAAAATCGATTTGGAAAACAGGCCCGAATACGAACTCGGACCCCTTTTGGGCGAACTGGTTAGGCAATTCCGTCCAGAGTTGGATACCTATTATGTTACCGATACTTCCCTAACCGATTTGAAGGACAGCACCCTGCGCCAATTCAGCCGTATTTATTACCGAAAGGAGGATTTGCAGGAATTGCATCTGGGGATTGTCCGTGGCGTCCGGGAACGTTTTGATACGCCGTTTTTCAGTGCGTTGAAGGAATACAGCCAAAAGCCAACGGGTATTTTTCACGCAATGCCCATTTCGCGTGGCAATTCGGTTTTTAAATCGCGATGGATAAAAGACTTCGGCGAATTTTACGGACGAAATATGTTTTTGGCGGAAACCTCTTCCACCACAGGCGGATTGGATTCTTTGCTTCAACCAACCGGTCCGCTTAAAAAAGCACAGGAAATGGCAGCCCAAACTTATGGGGCGCAGCGCACGTTTTTTGTTACCAACGGAACTTCCACCGCAAATAAAATTGTTTTGCAGGCCATCATAGAACCGGGCGATTTGGTACTGATTGACCGCGACTGCCACAAAAGCCACCACTACGGAATGGTGCTCGCAGGTGCCTATCCCGTGTATTTGGATTCGTATCCCATTGAGGAATACTCGATGTACGGGGCCGTGCCTTTAAAAAGCATTAAAGAGAAATTGCTGCAACTTCGCGAGGCGGGACGGTTGGACAAAGTGAAAATGTTATTGCTCACCAATTGCACGTTTGACGGCCTTGTTTACAATGTTGAAAAAGTGATGCAGGAAGTCTTGGCCATAAAACCCGATATGATTTTTCTTTGGGACGAGGCCTGGTTTGCCTTTGCCGGTTTCACCTATATATACAAGCAACGAACGGCAATGTTTACGGCCAAGAAACTATTTGAAAAATACAAAAGCGAGGCCTATAAAAAAGAATACAAAAACCATTTAAAAAATCTTCCGAAAGGGCAGGAGCCCACCTTGCCAGACCCCGATAAGGTTTGCATCCGTGCCTATGCCACGCAAAGCACGCATAAAACCTTGAGCAGTTTTAGGCAGGGCTCTATGATTCATATTTGGGATGAGGATTTCAGAAAAAAATCTGAAAACACCTTTTTGGAAGCCTATATGACGCACACTTCTACTTCGCCAAATTACCAAATGCTGGCCTCGCTGGATGTGGGCAGGCGGCAAGTGGAATTTGAAGGTTTTGAAATGGTGGAGAAAAGCATCGAAATGGCAATGGTTTTACGCGCCAAAGTGACCAACAATCCGCAGTTGAATAAATACTTTGATGTTTTGACGGTAAAAGACTTTATACCAGATGAATACAGGGAAACAGGTCTCGGTGAATATTATGCCTCGGCTACGGGTTGGAACCGCATGGAATCCGCTTGGGAAAAGGATGAATTTATGCTGGACCCAACCAAAATAACCTTGTTTATAGGAAGAACTGGAGTTGATGGGGATACCTTCAAGAATAAATTTTTAATGGACCAGTTCAATATTCAGATAAACAAAACCTCGCGGAACACCGTTTTGTTTATGACCAATATTGGAACCACACGGGGAAGCGTTGCCTACTTGACGAATGCCCTCCTGAAAATCTCCGAGCAATTGGACGAGGAATTCCGTTCGTTGAACAGCCGCGAAAGCGAGATTTCACAAAAGCGGATACATTCGCTTATAAAGGAAGTGCCGCCCTTGCCTGATTTCAGTTACTTCCACAGTTCGTTTCGCGCCGTGCCAAATGTGCCGGGCGGAAATATTCGCGAAGCTTATTTTATGGCCTACAACGAAGATAATTACGAGTATTTTCCACTTCGCGATTGCAAAAAAGCAATGGCCGAGGGGAGGGAATTGGTAGCTTCTTCCTTTGTAATCCCGTATCCGCCGGGCTTTCCGGTGTTGGTTCCGGGGCAGGTGGTAAGTGAGGAAATCATCAACTTTATGCTGGCGCTTGATGTATCCGAAATTCACGGCTATCGTGCAGACCTCGGCCTGCGTATTTTCCGCGACAGCGTATTGAACCGCCAAAAAACCGCAACCGCCTTGGGCGCAATGGGAATGGGCAATTCAAGGAAAAGGACAAAGGACGGTAAGACATAGAATTAAGCCCGAAGGGGATTCGAAAACGAATTCGAAAACGAAATCGAAATCGAAATCGAAAACCAATCCCGATAGCTATCGGGGCGAAACCGAAAATGAAGCAAAGAAACTTTGTGACCTCTGTGTAAAGCTCTGTGTTCTTTGTGGTTAATACAACCCAAGATTTGAATTTTTCAAATCAACTTAAAACAATTTTTAATTTAATACCAAATAATATGAGTACCGATAAACCAAAAACCAGTACGAAATCCAAAACGAAATCAAAGTCGAAAGCTTCGTCCAAAAGCAAGGACAAGGCAATGGTTTCAAAAAAGGCAGAAAAGCCAAAACCTGTACTCAATGGAATTCCCGATATCCGTCGTTTCTTTTATAAAAACGAAACTCCGATTTATTTTATAAGCGCTACGAATTTCAATCTTTTGGGCGCGGATGAGTGGATAAAGGGTTTCAAATTCATCAATTATATTGAATGCTTTGACGGGCTTCATCCTAATGTTTTTTCACCTAAGGAAGAAATTCCACACGATGAGTTTGAAAGCATCGAGGACATCAACAATTATCTTTTGCAGCATCCCGAAGTGCAGGAATATATAAGGTCGAGAAAAAAGGGAAGAAAGGCGGGAAAGGTAATGTTTTTGATGTTTACCGAAAAGACCGAAAAACTCGCCAAGAAATTGGGGCTGGAAGTGATATTTCCTTCCGCAAAAATGCGCACGGCAATGGACAACAAGGTAAACACCAACCGAATTGCCGAAAAGGCGGGCGTAGCTTGCGTTCCGTACGTACTTTCCAAAGTGAATGATTACGCGCACCTTCAAAAAGTCTCCAAAAAATTGGGCGACGATTTGGTAATCCAAACCCCTTTCGGCGATTCTGGGCACACTACTTTCTTTATTTCAAACGAAGCGGAATACAAAAAGCATGCAGAGGAAATTGAAGCCGAAAAAGAAGTGAAAATTATGAAGCGCATCAACTGTCGCGGTTCGGCCATTGAGGCCTGCGTTACGCGCCACGGCACCATCGTTGCACCGCTAATGACCGAATTGGTTGGCTTTAAGGAACTTACCCCGTACAAAGGCGGCTGGTGCGGAAACGAAATCTACCCAGATTCCTTTACGCCCACCCTTCGAAAAAAGGCCCGGGAATATACCCAACTGTTTGGCGACCAGTTGAGAAAGGAAGGCTACAAAGGCTATTTTGAGCTCGACTTTTTGATAGACCAGGACAACGGCGAAATATATTTGGGTGAATTGAACCCACGGATTACTGGCGCCAGTTCCATTACCAACCACGCCGTATTCGCTTTGGCCGATGCCCCGCTCTATCTGTTCCATATTTTGGAATGGATGGACGTGGATTATGAGTTGAATTTGGACGCCCTCAACGCGCGTTGGGCAAAACAGGAAAATACCGATAGCTGGAGCCAGTTGATAATAAAACACACCAAAAAAACCATTGAAAAGGTAACGGAAGCCCCGCGTTCCGGCATCTGGCGAATTTTTGACAATGGCCATATCCAATTTAACAGAATGGATACGCACAGGCGTGCCGTGGAAAGCGAGAGCGAAGCATTTTTCCTTCGTATAACAAATGCTGGCGATTATCTTTATGAAGGCGCCGATATGGGAATTTTAGTGACCCGCGGCAGGATGATGACCGATAATTTTCAGCTTACCCAACGTGCCAAAACCTGGATAAACGCTATTAAGGGCAATTATGCGTCCACCGTTTTGGAGGACAAAACCGAGCAACCGGAAATTATTGGAAGTCTTACGAAGTAATTCAAGATTCAAGATTCAAGATTCAAGATTCAAGATTAAACCTGTCAGGTTTGGTATAAAAAAAGTTTAACTTAAAAATGAGATTCCCGCAGTTACGGGAAATAGTTATGGAATTTAAAAGCATAAATCCCTACAACGGGAAGGAAATACATACGTATAAAGGATTGACCGATGCCCAATTGCACAAAAAGTTGGAAAATTCTGAAAAAGCTTTTGAGAAATGGCGAAAGGTACCTTTGAAAGAAAGGGCTGCTTTGATGAAGAAAGCAGGACAAGTGCTCAAGGACAACGTGGAAGAATACGCCAAAATGATAACGTTGGAAATGGGCAAACCCATAACCGAATCGCGTGCCGAAGTGAACAAATGCGCTTGGGTCTGTGATTATTACGCCGAAAATGCGTCAACATTTTTGGCAGACGAAATCATTGAAACCGATGCCCAAAAAAGCTTTGTGCGCCACGACCCAATAGGTACCGTGTTTGCCATTATGCCGTGGAATTTTCCCTTTTGGCAAGTGTTTCGGTATGCCGCCCCAACCTTGACCGCTGGAAATGTTGGGCTGCTCAAACACGCATCCAATGTTTTTGGCTGCGCCGAACAGATAGAGGGCGTTTTTAAAAAGGCAGGTTTTCCCGAAGACGTTTTTCAGAATTTGATAATCCACCACGACAAAACAGAAGTTATTATTGCCCACGATGCGGTAAAGGCAGTTACCCTTACCGGAAGCGAAAGGGCAGGAGCTGCGGTGGCGCAGATTTCGGGAAAATATATCAAAAAGAGTTTGCTGGAATTGGGCGGCAACAACGCCTTTATAGTTTGGGACGATGCCGATATCGACAAAGCCGTAGCTACGGCACTCACTGCCCGAATGCTGAACTGCGGCCAAAGTTGCATAGCCGCAAAACGCTTCATATTAATGGAAGGTATTTATGACGAATTTGTTGAAAAATTCACAAAGGGCGTCATAGAACTCAAATCCGGAGACCCGTTGGAGGAAGATACCAAAGTGGGAACGCTTGCCCGCGAGGATTTGGCAGACGAATTGCAAAAACAGGTACAAGCCTCCATAAAAAAAGGGGCAAAACTAATTTTGGGCGGAAAACAAAATGGAGCCTACCACGAGCCCACTGTTTTGGGCAACGTAAAACCCGGAATGCCCGCTTTTGACGAGGAAACCTTTGGCCCTTTGGCAGCAATGATTAAAGTAAAGACTATTGAGGAGGCCTTTGCCCTTTCTGAGCAATCGAAATTCGGACTGGGTGTTACGGTCTGTACCACCGATATTAAAAAAGCCCTTGCTTGTGCCGGCGAAGTGAGCGATGGCGCCTATTTTATAAATGAATTGGTAAAAAGCGACCCGAGACTGCCCTTTGGAGGCGAAAAACGTTCTGGTTACGGCCGGGAACTTGCCAAGGATGGCATTATGGAATTTGTAAACAGGAAGACCGTATATGTGAAATAATCCATAATTGGGATTTTTGAATTAGGGCACAATCGATGGACACTTTAAAAGAAATACTGGATTTTGAAATCTTCCGCTGGGGCGACCACTTTATACGTGTACATAACCTCGTGGTTGTTTTACTAATTTTAGTCGTTACGGCAATATTACTGTGGATCATCAAGAAAATTCTTTTCCGGGAATCGAAAACCAAAAAAATAGATACTGGTACAACCTATGCCATATTTCAAATAATAAAATATATACTATGGGTCATTGCCATCAGCCTTATTTTAGATGCCTTTGGGGTAAAGATCACACTTTTATTGGCTGGATCTGCGGCTCTTTTGGTGGGGGTAGGGTTGGGATTGCAGCAAACATTTAATGATGTTATTTCAGGTATCATTTTACTGTCGGAAAGGTCTATAAAGGTTGGGGATGTGTTAGAGATCGATACCGAAATCGTAAGGATACAAACCATCGGTCTGCGTACGTCAAAGGGGCTTGACCGCAATGATATTTCTATTATTATTCCCAATTCATTGATTACCACAAACAAGGTGATCAACTGGAGCCATCAATCCAAAAAAACACGGTTTTCAATTAACGTGGGCGTGGCTTACGGAAGCGATGTGGATAAGGTGATAAGACTTTTGGAAGAATGTGCTACGGACCATCCGGATATTTATAAAGGGGAACATGTGGAGGCAAGGTTAGCGGGTTTTGGCGCTTCCTCATTAGATTTTCAACTGCTCTTTTACAGTAGGGACAGCTTCAGGATTGAAAAAATGAAAAGCGATATTCGGATCATTGTCAATAAAAAATTCACCGAAAATGACATTGTGATTGCCTTTCCGCAATTGGACTTGCATATTAAATAGGATAGGGCTTTGTTTAAGGCCTAAATGGTTATAATTTCCAACGGGTTTTTCTTTAGAGAATAAATCTCTATTTCAAGAATTATTCAATCAAAACGGATAAATTTTAAGTGCCACTTTAAATCTGTCCAAAAAAGCGGGAGCCGGTCTCCCCTTTTTTTAACCTACACACTTTATGAGATAGTCCTGTTGAAATTCTGAGAATCCTATGGCTATTTATTCCTCTCTCAAGCAAAAATTGATCTTATCCATTATTTTTTGAAATCGATCTTCTTGGGTTTCAAAATATAGATTGGCCAATATTGCTTCTTGGAGTTTTGGGTTTTCCTTTATTTCTTGAAGTTGTTGTAAGAGGAAGGTTTTTACCTTTCCTGTTTCTTCATTTACTATTTTGTGCCAATCGGTGCGGTTGTCGAGGACGTATATTATATCTTCAAAATCGTGGCTGAATCGTGGGTCTGTGCCACCCCGGTCTAAATGTGCGGTAAATTTACTTGCCAGAAAGTAGGTTAGGGGCATTATCTGAATTATAGTGCCATCAATATCAATTTTTTGCAGGTTGTTGAAACCTTCTTCAAACCACGGGTTTGCCGGTGCCCAGCCTATTGGCTTTGTTGCCATAACGTCAACCATAATATCGTCGAGTTTAAAACGACATATTACATTTAAATCGGCTGTTTGTTTAAATCCTCTTTTTACGAGTTCTTCCCTAATTTCCTCTAACTGCGCTAGGGAAGCTACTTTTATACCTATATCAATATCCTTTGTAGGACGTACGTCGTCTGCAGCGGGGTCGTTACAATATAAGCTTACTGTTGCCCCACCTACGTAAATTACTTGGTTGTTTAGGTCGCGCAGGGCATTTGCAACTTTCTGAATGACCATTTTATGGATGATCGTATTTTTCATACTAATTAAGCCTTAGTTTTAATTCATCCATTGCCATTTTTTGCTCCCTAACATTTCCCAACCTTATAGCATCCAACAGAGCCAATAATTCATATAACTTTTCATCTTCTAAACAAGCTTTTGGAACATTGGGATGCAGCGGTTCTACTGCAAAACCTCGTTGATCACCTTGACTATAGGGCCATACATATTTTTGGTTGCTTTGTATATTTTTTGCTAATGGCATAGCACTATGTGCTGTAGGTACACCTCGAACCATTGCCCCAGGTTTTTGCGGATACACATATTTTATTCCGTAAAAGATAAATTCCTGTATGGCTGAAGTAAGCAGTCTCTTTTTGTTACTTGCTATTAAGCCAGCCATTACGCTTCTGTTCAATGACTCACTAACTTCACTCTGACTGATGTAAAGCTCATTGGCAAGATCCTTCATATACCATTGCTCTTTACCTTTTGCCAGAATTTTTAAAAGAATGAGTATGTCGTGGGGGCGCATTCCGCTATGTCTCTTCATTGTTTTCGATTTGTGATTCGCGATTCGCGATATACAAATCTAATGAATTTTATTAAGTATTCGTGATAGTTGGGAAAGGGCAGACGTAAAGGGAAATCGAAATTGAAGTCGAAGTCGAAAACGGAAATGGGGGTGAAAGGTTTCTCCGTCGCTAAGGCTATGGTGGGTACGGAGAGATTAGATTTTCGGTAGACCAGTTATTGTTGGTCCGGTGATGACCTGACAAATATGAGAGATAATTAAGATTATAACCTGACGAAATATGATTAAACCTCAAATCCTTTATTTGGGTTATGTAGGATTTAAGTAGATCTATATTGGGATGGAAGGCGGTTTACTTCCCGATGCAAAAATTAGCAAATATATTCCCCAACAGTTCATCGTTGGAGATTTCACCGGTGATTTCACCAAAATAATGCAGGGCCTGCCGAATGTCTATGGCCAACAAATCTCCACTTAAACCACTATCAATGCCTTGCTGTACTCTGTTGATTTCTTCCAAAGCCTTCAAAAGCGCATCGTAATGGCGGCTGTTGGTGACGATGGTCTCATTGTTGCGAAGGGCGCCGGTGTTTACAAATTCCAATAATTTATTCTGAAGTTCTTCAACTCCTTGACTTGTTTTAGCAGATAATAATTGAAAATTGACGATGGACGATTGAAGATTAACAATTTCTTCTTCTGAAAGTTTGTCAACTTTATTAGCAACAATCACAAGGTTTTTAAGAGGATATTTATTTTTAATAGTTTCAATTTCAATCTTAAATTTTGAACCTTGAATCTTGAATTTTTCCGCATCAAAAAGATAAATAACTACCTGCGCCTGGTCTATTTTCTCAAAAGTTTTCCGAATTCCAAGACCTTCAATAACATCTTGCGTATCACGAATTCCTGCCGTATCAATAAACCGGAAGCCGATGCCGCCAATGGTAATTTCATCTTCAATGGTATCGCGGGTGGTTCCGGCAATATCGCTTACAATCGCTCTTTCCTCGTTAAGCAAGGCATTTAGCAGGGTAGATTTCCCCACATTCGGTTCGCCCACAATCGCTACGGGAATACCATTTTTCAGCACGTTGCCCGTGGCGAAGGAATCTATAAGTCGCTTCAGAACATGGGTTATTTTTGAAATAAGTTTCTGAAATTCTTCCCGATTGGCGAATTCTACATCTTCCTCTGCGAAATCGAGCTCCAATTCTATTAGAGAAGCAAAATTCAAAAGCTCTTCGCGTAGTTTTTTAATTTCAGAGGAAAATCCGCCGCGCATTTGTTGCATTGCCAATTGATGGCTGGCAGCGCTGTCGCTGGCAATTAAATCTGCAACCGCTTCGGCTTGGCTTAAATCCATTTTTCCGTTGAGGAAAGCACGAAGTGTAAACTCGCCCGCTTGCGCCATTCTGCAACCCTTCCGAAGGCATAACTGTAAAATTTCCTGCTGAATGTAATTGCTCCCGTGGCACGAAATTTCAACCACATCCTCGCCCGTATAACTGTTTGGGTCTTTAAATATAGTGGCGAGCACTTCATCAATCACGCGTTCGCCGTCCTTTATATGGCCCAAATGCACGGTGTGGGTTTTCTGTTTTGCAAGCTCTTTCCCTGAAACGGAAGTGAATAGGGAAGAAGCAATAGCAATTGCATCCGGTCCCGAAAGACGAATTACCGCTATTGCCCCCGCACCCGCTGGGGTTGCCATTGCCACTATGGTGTCTGTGTGTGTCATTGGCTGCAAAGGTACGGTTAACTTTGGAAAATAAATACTGGCAAAGTTGCCATTAAAAAAGCAGCGCGAAGGCTGCTATTTTTAATTTCTAAAAGCTGTATCCCTCAATAAGCAAAATTTTTAAAATTTCCTGTCATAGTAACCGTAGGTCCTGCACCTGAAGTTGCAGTAATGGTAAAGTTTCCTGAGATTAAACGTCCATCCTCGTTTTCGGGATTTTCACGGTTTTCCGTGATATTTATCTCTCCGTCGGAAGCATCATAGGTTACCTGATTGGTTTGATCGCGAATTATAACGCCAGTTACGAACCCATTGGTAGCCACATCCCCAACAATTTTGGTAATTCCACTTCCAAAACCTCCCGTTTGGTTTAAAAAAATGCGTACAATGTTTGTGTTGGCATCAGTTACCGCAAGGGTCAATCCGTTGTCGCTGTAATCGCTTGAATAGAAACCCAAATTGGAAGCATAATTGCTGCCAAAGCCTCCGCCATTGATTGTGGCACTAAATTCTGCCTCGGGAGCGCTTCCGCCACCGTCTCCGTCATCTTTTTTGGAACAGGAAACGATCAATACCGAAAGAAAAAGAATGCAAATTGTTTTTAAGTTTTTCATGTGTGTAGTTTTAGTTATTATTGATTTTAAGAATTAAACTAACTACACATCGAAATGAGGGGCATTCTGTCATCAAAAATTCCAGAAATAAAAAAAGTCCACCACTATGGCAGACTTTATATTTCTTTATAAAATAACAATCCCTATTTTGGCGGAGGGGTTTCTAATTATTCAGCATCACCGGCATCACAAGCATCGTAACCGTTTCGCCCTCATCCAATCCATCTACGGGAGTTAAAATTCCTGCGCGGTTGGGCAGACTCATTTCCAAGGAAACTTCGTCGCTTGTAAGGTTGTTCAACATTTCCGTTAAGAAACGGCTGTTGAAGCCAATCTGCATATCGTCGCCTTGGTAATCGCAGGTCAAGCGCTCTTCGGCTTTGTTGCTGTAGTCGATATCCTCTGCGGAAATGTTCAGTTCGGCACCCGCAATTTTCAAACGGATCTGATGTGTGGTTTTGCTGGAAAAGATGGAAACACGGCGCACGGAATTCAAAAACTGGTTTCTATCGATAACCAATTTATTGGGGTTTTCCTTCGGAATAACCGCTTCGTAGTTCGGGTATTTTCCATCGATCAAGCGGCAAACCATTTCGGTATTTTCAAAAATGAACTTGGCATTGCTCTCGTTGTATTCAATAATAACATCTTCTTCGCTGCCTGCAAGTATGCTTTTTAAAAGGTTCAACGGTTTTTTTGGCATAATAAATTCCGCAGTTTGCGAAGCGCTGATGTCGTCGCGGGTATATTTTACCAATTTGTGTGCATCGGTTGCCACAAAAACCAGGTTGTCTGTTGAAAACTGAAAGAAGACCCCGCTCATCACTGGGCGTAAATCATCATTTCCGGAAGCAAAAATCGTTTTGCTGATAGCGGTCGCCAATATATCTCCCTGCACCACGGTTGAGGAAGGATCCTTCAATTCCACCGCATTTGGAAATTCCTCGCCACTAGCGTATGCCAAGGCGTATTTACCGTGATTGGAACTGATCTCTATGGTATTGTTATCTTCAACGGTAAACGTTAAAGGCTGCTCGGGAAATGTCTTCAGCGTTTCCAGCAAAAGTCTTGCGGGAACACAAATCATCCCTTTTTCAGTGCTTTCTACCTCCAATTTGCTGGAAATGGTGGTTTCCAAATCGGAAGCGGAAACGGTAAGCGATTTTTTGTCTAAGCTGAAAAGAAAATTATCTAAAATAGGCAGGGTATTGTTGTTGTTGATAATACCGCCCAAAACTTGCAGTTGCTTTAATAAATACGAACTCGATACGATGAATTTCATAATTTTTTCCCGCGAAGGCGGAAATCTTTTTAAGGTTATCCTATTATTTTATGTCGTTTTACAAATATATTTCAATTGAAGTGTTTGTTAAAACAAACTTATCAACATTTAGCGGGTATATCTGCGTTTGCGGTAGAAGGTAAAAGCAATTCCGAAAAGCGCCAGTAAGCCCAACGGTAACAGCAGGTTAAGCATTTGCCACTTTGCACGTTGTTCCACGGTTTTTTGCGGATCGAGAAATGGCACCGCAATTTGCCGCGTGCGAATGTTTATAAGTCCGCTGTCGTCCAAAAGGTAATT
Source organism: Aequorivita todarodis (assembly GCF_028561335.1). Taxonomy (GTDB): domain Bacteria; phylum Bacteroidota; class Bacteroidia; order Flavobacteriales; family Flavobacteriaceae; genus Aequorivita; species Aequorivita todarodis. Next base: position 46,894 of record NZ_JAQQTG010000010.1, read on the forward strand.
GACCGTATTTAGCAAAAATTCCTTGTTGCCGTAAAATTGATTGGTCATTTTATCGAAGCCAAGTTCGAGCGGACGATTGCCCTGCATTTGGTTTTTAATTATATCGCCGTCGCTGATTACCACCATTTTTGATTCCTTTCCGTCGTCAATATTTTTTAGGTCCCCTTTCAACTTTAAAGGTTTCACACGATTTTTAAATACAGAAGTGAATTTTCCTTCCAGCAAAACCGCAAGCGGAATTTCCCCGGCATTGTACTCGTTTGGGTTTGGGCCTTCGTTCACTACCTGTAAATTCTTCGGGATTTCCACATCAAAGTCAATAGGGAAGGGCAGTCCCACGATTTTCGAAATAGGCGAGGTGGAAAGCAGCACGGTCTTTTTAATGTTGTTCGGCAGCGTATCGATGGCACTGGCGTAATCAAATTTAACGGCCTCGATGTTTGAAACTATGGGGTGATTGTTTGCACTGCTGCTCAACGGACTAAAGAACCACGGATAGCGGTTGTACTGCGCTTCGCGTTCGTCGCCACTTGCCAGAACGATAGGGGCCGAATACACATCTTTTACCAAATTTGGATTGATGCGGATTCCGTATTTAAAGAAGAAATCATTCAAATTCAAATCCTTTCCGAAGACAAAGGTTTTCCCGGTAACGGTATCGGTTTGCATCTGTGTTGCATCCAGCAACCACAGCGATTTACCCCCGTTCATAATGAATTGGTCCAGCACATATTTCTCGGCATCGCTGAATGGTTCCGTAGGTTGGGCCGCAACGATTAAATCAAAACCCTCCAAGACTTTCAGTGTCTTTTCAGGGTTGGTTGCGACCGAATCCAAGGTAAAGGGCGCGATAAAATAATACTCCCGAAGCGTTCCGAAGAAATCGGCAATATAGCGATCGTCATATTCTCCGTTTCCTTTCAGAACAGCTACTTTTTTGGATTTTTCCGTTGCCAATTTTTTAAACCCATCCGCAAAGGCATACTGCAAATTTTGAAGCGAACTATTCACGCGTTCTTCAGAAGTGGCACCCAATTGGTTTTTCAGCAGCGGAATTTTAACCGTTTTGCCATCGTGATGCGCCAACGCCCATGGATAAACAAGTTCGGTGCTTTGCTTGCCGCTTTCGGTTACGGAAATCTGTGCGGGCGTCAACCCAAATTTTTCAAATTGCGATTGAAAGGCTTCGTTGCCTTTTTCGGTGGGATTGATAAACTCAAATTTAATATTGTTATTGTAGGCTGAAAATTCGTCCAACAGCTGCTCGGTCTCACTTTGTAGCCTTCGGAATTCCGGTGGAAAATTTCCTTTCAGAAAAACATCGACAATTAGCGGGGAATTTACTTGGTCAACAATTCCCTTTGCTTCTTCGGAAAGGGTAAAACGCTTGTCCTGCGTAAGGTCGAAGCGTTTGTAGAAATAGTTTCCGAGGAAGTTCAAAAGAAGCAAACCTCCGACCAAAACGGCTATTGAAACGATATTTTTTTTAATTGAAGCCTTCATTATTGTTTCTTCAATTTAAAAATGGTCAGCGCAATGAAAAACACCGTTACGCTCAAAAAGTAAATCAAATCGCGCGTGTCCAAAACGCCGCGCGCCACGCTGTCAAAATGCGCCTTCATTCCCAAATTTGAAATATCGAAAGTGGAGGAAGTAAAGCCCTCAAACCCATAATAGAGCGCAAAACACAGAAATACCGCAATGATGAAAGCGACAATTTGGTTCTGCGAAAGCGTGGATGAAAATATCCCGATGGAAGTATAGGCAAACACCAAAAACAGCAACCCAATATAGGAGCCAATGGTGCTGCCCACATCCCAATTGCCGGGCGGATTGCCCAATTCTGAAATTGTAAAAACGTATAAAATTGTTGGAATTAACGCAATGACTATTAAAATGACCGCGCCAAAATATTTTCCCAAAACGATTTGTTTCAGCGAAATGGGTTTCGTCAACAAAAGCTCCAGCGTGCCCATTTTCATTTCGTCGCTAAAGGCGCGCATACATACTGCGGGAATCAGGAATAACAATACCCAAGGCGCAAGTTCAAAATAGGGGGAAAGGTCCGCAAAACCCGAATCGAGGATGTTGTAATTTCCGCTAAAAACCCAAAGAAACAGCCCATTGATCACCAAAAACACGGCAATCACCAAATACCCAATGGTGCTGGAAAAAAAGGAGTTTATTTCGCGTTTTATTATTGATACCATTTTTTTTCTCGCAAAGGCGCAAAGATTTTTTAAATTTTTCTAAACTTCTAAACTTCTAAACTTCTAAACTCATCCCTCATCCCTCATCCCTCATCCCTCATCCCTCATCCCTCATCCCTCATCCCTCATCCCTCATCCCTCATCCCTCATCCCTTAAACTACAAACTAACAACAGTATCCACGCTCCAAGCTTCCGCTTTAGCTCTGAACATCGGCTTTGTTACGCTCCAGACTTCTTTGAAAAGTTGGCTGTTTCGGTAGTTTTCCAAATCGGTTTCATCATTCCAACGGCTATAGGTGAAAAAGATTGTTTCGTCATTTTTATCCTTGTAAAGTTCCAGAAAAGTGCAACCCGGGAAATTTCGGATCTTTTCTTTTACGGTTTCAAAATTAGCCAGAAAAGCAGGAATCTTTTCCTTTTGAAATTCCATTTTTACAATTCTTGTGAACATGTTTATCTATTTTAGGAACTAAAATTGACCATTATCGCATCCCTATAATCCAGGCCAAAGAGCGAGGAAGCGCTTCCCACCGTTTTGGAACTGCTTTTATAAATAGCCAGCTCCAGATAGTTTGATGAATTCCAAAGGGCCAGTTTTTTGCCGTCTTCCTCACGCTTTCCGGGCGGATTGTCAAAGTTGATGGCATCGCTGTAATGGGTGTGTATTTTGTTGAGACTCACCGTTCTGGCATTTATCACAAAATTTCTTCCACGCCCTACTTCGTCAAATAATTTCTTTGTTATGTTGCTGATCACATTGCCATAATTGTCAATATAAATTATAGTGCCGTTTATTTGGTCCATCGTATTGCTGACTGCTGGGCGTATTCCCGTCAATTCCTTTATTTCCGTAATATTTTTGCCGATCACGTCCAATGTGCCGCCGCGCGCAATGTGGCTGGCAACCTTCACAAAAACATCCAAAACGGGAAAATTGCTGATTATACGGTCGTGGATATTTATTTCAACAATTTTTTCAGGCCGTATTTCCGAAGTGAGCATGGAGATGATCCCGTTGTCCGCACACACAAAATAATGTCCATCCATCAAAACCGCAATATGCTTATTTTCAGGATTTAACTCAGAATCTACCCCAATAATATGGATGCTTCCCTGCGGAAAACTTTTGTAGGCATTTTGAATTATGTATGCGGCCTCGTGAAGGTGGAACGGCGAAATGGAATGCGAGATATCAACAATTTTGGCATCCTCCATTTCGGTATAAATTGTTCCTTTTACCGCACCCACAAAGTGATCTTTCTCTCCAAAGTCAGTAGTAAGTGTGATTATTGGCATATGCGGATTGTTGATATTTTCTTAAAAGAGTTACCACAAAAATAGGTTACTTTTGTTAGTGGCAAAACTATTTTTTGCATATTCTAAATAATAAAAAAGCACGCCTTTTGAACGAACTTATCATCGAACTTACAGAGATTAGCCCAAGGGATTTCTTCGGTCTTGAAAACGCTAATATTGACCTTCTTAAAAAATATTTTCCCAAACTGAAAATTGTGGCACGGGGAAACAAAATCAAAACCTATGGCGATGAAGACGAACTGGAGGAGTTTGACCGCCGCATCAGCATGCTTTTGGAGCAATATTCCAAATACAACAAGATTGACGAAAATGTAATAGAACGGGTATTGTTGAGCAGAAACAAAGAGGAATATGAAACGCCAGTGGGCAGCGGCGAAACAATCGTACACGGCGTAAGCGGCAAACCCGTAAAGGCACAGACAGCCAATCAACGAAAATTGGTAGCTTTAATGAGTAAAAACGATATGGTTTTTGCCGTGGGTCCGGCCGGAACCGGAAAAACATACACAGGTGTAGCGCTTGCTGTTAAGGCGCTGAAAGACAAGGAGGTAAAACGAATTATCTTAACAAGACCTGCGGTTGAAGCCGGAGAGAACTTAGGGTTTCTTCCAGGAGATTTAAAGGAAAAACTGGATCCGTATATGCAACCGTTGTACGATGCGCTCCGCGATATGATTCCTGCGGAGAAATTGGCGTCGCATATTGAAACCGGGGTAATACAGATTGCGCCCTTGGCATTTATGCGCGGGCGGACTTTGGACAATGCTTTTGTAATTTTGGACGAAGCCCAAAACACCACCCACGCCCAAATGAAAATGTTTTTGACCCGTATGGGAAAAAACGCCAAGTTTATGATAACGGGCGATCCCGGACAGATTGACCTTCCGCGCCGTGTTATTTCTGGGTTGAAGGAAGCCTTGCTGGTTTTAAAGGACGTGAAAGGCGTGGGAATGATTTATCTGGACGACAAAGATGTAATCCGCCACCGTTTGGTGAAAGAAGTGATTGCCGCCTATAAGAAAATTGAAAACGTAGATTAAATTACAAATTTTCAGTTTGATTGTTTTTGTTTTTTCAAATCACAAATCACATCCCGATCGCTATCGGAACACAAATCACAAATTAACGAACCTGCCTGTCGTGCCTCTGGCAGGCAGGTCCCGAATTAACAAATTAACGAATTAACGAATCCCAAATGCCAAATACAATAATCGCAACAAATTTCAATTTTCCCGGACAGAAAAGTGTTTACCACGGAAAAGTCCGTGAGGTTTATACTTTGGAAAACGACCTACTTTTAATGGTTGCCACGGACAGGCTGAGCGCTTTTGATGTAGTGATGCCAAAGGGAATTCCGTACAAGGGCCAAATCCTGAACCAGATTGCGACCAAAATGATGCGCGATACCGAAGATTTGGTGCCCAATTGGTTGATAGCAACTCCAGATCCAAACGTCGCCATTGGCGAGGCCTGCGAACCTTTTAAGGTTGAAATGGTAATCCGCGGGTATCTAAGCGGTCACGCGGCGCGGGAATACAAAGCAGGAAAACGCATGCTCTGCGGGGTTGCCATGCCCGAGGGAATGAAGGAAAACGACAAGTTTCCGCAACCCATAATCACACCGGCAACCAAAGCCGAAATGGGCGCCCATGACGAAGATATTTCCCGGGAGGATATTTTAAAACGCGGAATTGTTTCCGAAGCGGATTATCTTCAGCTGGAAGACTATACCCACAAACTGTTTCAGCGGGGAAGCGAGATTGCTGCCAAGAGAGGATTGATTTTGGTGGATACAAAATATGAATTCGGAAAAACGAAGGATGGCAAAATTGTGTTGATTGATGAAATACACACGCCGGATTCCTCGCGCTATTTTTACGCCGAAGGGTATGAAGCACGCCAAAAAAACAACGAGCCACAGAAACAACTTTCGAAAGAGTTTGTCCGCCAATGGTTGATCCAAAATGGTTTTCAAGGGTTGGAAGGGCAGAAGGTACCGTATATGAGTGATGAATATATTGAGACCGTTTCGGAAAGATATATTGAGCTCTACGAAAATATTACCGGTGAAAAATTTGTAAAGGCAGATGTTTCAAACATTCAAGAACGTATTAAGAGCAACGTACTGGCCTACCTCTCTAAAAACTAAGGAATTGCGCTGTCGCGGAAATTAAAGCTGTGGACATAACCTAAACTTAGTTCAGAAAAATCTGCTTGCCCCAAATTTGAATTTATATGGGCCGCGATATACAAATTGTTTTTAGGCTTTTTTTCCATCCCAAACATATAATACTTTAAGCCCAATCTACCGGAAATGAGTTCCTTAAACTTATAAAAGCCATCAAAGTTTCCAAGGACCCAGCCATCCGGAATTTCTCTTGGCGTGTTGTCCCATCCTTTGTTTATTCGCCATTCTAATTTATAAGCCGGTTTGTGCAGATTAAATCCTATTTGGAGATCAACACCTATGTGATTCATTAAAATCTCACCATTTAGGCTAAGTCCCAAATTTGTGGAATAATATACAGGAGCGCTTTTAAAATAGTCATATTCCTTTCCATTGCGAACCAGCCATTCGTTCTCTTTTATGTAATCGTAATAATGTTCGTAAAACCTGAAATAAAAACCAATTCCAACTTTTAGGGTATTGTTATAAACACGCCCGTATTCGCCGGCAAAAGTGTAAACATATTTTTTTTCGTTAAAAGCTAATGCGAAAGAGTTCTGTCCATAACCTCCACGGGCCGCAAAATAATTATAGGCCGTTTTTGTCAACGTGGAGTCCGCTACAAAATCTGTTGATCCGGTTTTATTTATTGGATTTTTTATATCTGCTGAAAGACTCAGTAGGTACGAATTAAACCCTTTGTTATGCAGGCGCGTATGCCCATTGGAATGATGCGAATAACCCATCCCCAACTGCAAATCAATATCTTTTGAAGTGAAAAACTGATAGTATAAATACATGCGGCAAGCCCAGGTAATATCTGTAGTTACCGCTTGGTTTCTCGGGTTTTTGTCAGCTTCATATTTTTTTGTGAAATAGGAAGCGCCCATCCCGGCAAGTATGCTAAAACCATCACTTTTGAAAGCTTTAAATTTTATAAAGGGCATCAACGAAAATGCCAGTCCTAAACTATCCTTATTCCCAAAATCGGTAATTCCAAAAGAATACCCGGTTTTGGGGCCTTTTAACCATTGGGACCATTCTTGGGTATTTGTGGATTGATACCTGCCAATATTAAAAATTAATTGCTTCTGTTGCTTTGTTTTTGGAAAATCAACATTGGCTTCCAGTGTTTTTCCAAAGAGAATTTCCGTATTGAATAGCAACGAATTGTCTAACCATTTTTGTTGGCCTTGGCCTATTGCCGAAAATATATAAAAAAAATGGAGAATGAAAAACAGCATAACAATTTTATGCCGTAAGTACCTGCTACGCTTGATAAAAGTGGGATATGTGGCTGATGTGGTATAATTGAAGTAAGCAATAAATTTGTCCATATTTATTGCCCTGCCCGTGTTTTCAAATTAAAATTGTGGACATACCCGAAACTCAATTCAGTAAAATCGGCTTGTCCTAAATTAGCGTTGAGATTAGCCCCTAAATAAAAATTATTTTTCGGTGCCTTTTCCATTCCGATTAAATAATACTTAAGACCCAATCTGGAGGAAATTCGGTTTTTCTTTTTGTAGGTTCCATCCAGCGTTCCCAAAACCCAAGTATCTGAAATTTCCCGGGGCGTATTGTCCCAACCTTCATTAATCCGCCATTCCATTTTGTAAGCGGGTTTATGGAAATTAATACCCAGCTGCAGGTCGATGCCCACGTGGTTCAAGAATATTTCCCCGTGAAGGCTTAAACCGAGGTTGGTGGAGTAGTACCAAGGATTGCTTCTAAAATAATCAAACTCTCTTCCCGGCTGCACCAAAGACTCATTTCCTTCAATATAATCGTAATAATGTTGGTAAAAACGATAGTAAAAGCCTATCCCAACTTTAAAGGTGTTGTTGTAAACCTTGCCATATTCCCCAGCAATGGTGTACACACTTTTTTTGTCGTTAAACGCCAAGGCAAAAACATTTCGGCCCAGCCCGGCGCGTACGGCAAAATAATTATATACCGTTTTCTTATACTCAGGACTGGTTGCGCTTTGGGCCTTTTCGGGGCGGTTTAAAGGATTTTTAATATCAGCCGAAAGGCTTACCAAAAACGAATTATATCCTTGGTTCAGCAAGCGCGTATGGCCATTGGAATGGTGTGAATAACCTATGCCCGTGCGCCAGTCTATGTTTTTTGTTGAAAGGAATTGATAGTTGAGATACAGCCGAAAAGCCCAAGTAATATCGGTTGTAACAGCTTGATTTTTCGGGTTTGTTTCCGCATCGAATTTTTTTGTGAAATAGGAAGCGCCCATTCCAGTCAGAATTTTCCAACGATCACTTCCAAAAGCTTTAAACTCAATAAACGGCATTGCCGTAAACCCCAGCCCCAAACTGTCCAGGTTTCCAAAATCAGTAACCCCAATGGAAAGACCAGTCTTTGGCATTTTCAATCGCTGCGCCCATTGTTGTGGATTGTTTGTATGATTTCGCCCAAAACTTAAAATAACTTGCTTTTGCAATTTTGTATCGGGAAAACCATCATTGGCCTCCATCGTTTTTCCGAAAAGGATTTCAGGGGTAAAGGTAAGCGCACTTTTTTTCCAATCCTGCGCTGTTTGGGCGAAGGAAAAAAAAGGCACAAAAAGAAGGAAAATGGTTAGTCGATTCTTCATTTGGCGCTGCAAGTAACAATTTCCCTGTTAATTTTAAAAATTTTAACCCTACATTCGTTGTAAATATTTAAAAACCAACCTTGGAAAAAATAGATAATTTAATTGCTGAAATAGCCTCCTTGGCATGGGGTTTACCACTTTTGATACTATTGATAGGCGGCGGATTGTATCTTTTGATCCGAATCCAGTTTTTACCCTTTCGATATTTGGGACACGCCCTGGCCGTACTCCGCGGAAAATATGACAACGAAAGTGACGCTGGCGAAATAACCCATTTTCAAGCTTTGACTACCGCGCTTTCCGCCACTGTGGGAATGGGTAATATTGCTGGGGTAGCCGTAGCCATTGCCATTGGCGGGCCCGGTGCCGTTTTTTGGATGTGGGTGAGTGCCGTTATTGGGATGTCCACCAAGTTTTTTACGGCAACACTCGCCATTCTCTATCGTGGAAAGGATAGCGAAGGAAAGATCCAAGGTGGCCCAATGTATTTTATTACGGAGGGCTTGGGCAGAAAGTGGATGCCATTGGCCATTTTTTTCAGCGTTGCGGGATTGGTCGGTGCTTTGCCGGTTTTTAACGTAAACCAACTTACACAGGCCATCAACGACATACTCTTGAAGCCCGCTGGACTATACAGCGGGTTTAAAACCGATTTGATAATCGGTTTGGTTTTGGCTTCACTAACCGCCATTATCATTTTGGGAGGCCTTTCCCGAATCAGCAAAACGGCTTCCAAAATGGTGCCCGCCATGGTCTTGCTTTATTTTGCTTTGGTACTTATTATTCTTGGGGTCCACATAGACGTAGTCCCGAAATATCTGGGATTGATTTTCACGGATGCCTTCTCGGCAAATTTTTACAAGGGGGATGCATTTTTAGGCGGCGTTATTGGCGGGATCATCCTTTTGGGAATCCGTCGCGGGGCCTTTTCAAACGAAGCGGGAATAGGAACGGCGCCCATGGCCCACGGGGCGGCAAAAACCAACGAACCTATTCGTGAAGGTTTGGTGGCGATGTTGGGCCCGGCAATTGATACGTTGATCATCTGTACCCTAACTGCGCTGGCAATTTTGGTTACGGGCGTTTGGCAGAGCAGCGATGCAAACGGCGTTAGCTTAACGGCTTCGGCTTTTGAGGAAAGTATTCCGTATTTTGGAAAATATGCCCTATTGGCCTGTATTGCAATTTTCAGTATTTCTTCGTTGTTTTCCTATTCCTATTACGGCAGCAAGTGTATGTCCTTTCTTTTTGGCGCAAAAAATATGGGGATATATAATTATTTCTACATACTGAGCATCCTTGTGGGAGCTACCACTTCTTTGAGCATGATGATTAATCTGATAGATACCTTCTTTGCATTGATGGCAATTCCTACGATGACAGCGACTATAATTCTCGCCCCGAAAGTGATAAAAGAAGCGAAGATCTATTTTGAAAAATTAAAAAAGAGTTAGTTTAGACTGTCGAGTCTGCGGTTCACTAAAGCGGTGAATTTCTTTGCTCCATCTGGGTTCAGGTGGTTTTCATTCAGAAAATCATATACCGTAAAATTGATGGTGTCGGTTTCCTTGTTTAGGAGAATCACGTTGTCGTATTTATTTTTGATAACCGTTAATACACTGTCTCGACGGCGAACGATGTTTGGATTTCTTTCTTTTAAATAAGTTTTATAAAGCGGGAGTGTGCAGACAACAACCTTTAAATTTTCCGCTTTTGCATACTCCAACATTTCAAATAAAAAAGCTGTGTTCTCTTTGAAAATTGTTGGATCCTCCCGGGTTATTATTTTGAATTTATTAGTTGCGATTTTCGATTCATTATAATTCAACTTTTTGAAATCGCCGTTATAATTATTGGTGTCAAAACCATATTCGTTGAGCTTTTGGGAGCTGGATTTGTACACATAATATTCCATAAGCTTATAGGAGTAGAAACGTGTATTTGAGAGATAAACCAATCGATCCTTAAACCACGTGGGCCTTTCAAAGGCGTTTACGCCGTAATACTTCAGATAGATCGTGTTTTTCCAGTAATCGGCGGAATGGTGCGGTAGTTCCAAATGATTGTAGGAAACTTCCAGTAAAACATATTTTAACTTCGGAAGCCTATCTTTGGTTCCTTTCAGAATATGAAAATCTTCGTTGTGATGTTGTGAAGTGGAACTCAGGTTTATGGCAATTTTCTCTGAAAATGCGGGATTAAAGCCACATTTCATCTGTGAAGACCCCAAACCCATTACTTCAATTTCCTTAGCATGCGTGTTTAGGTAGTTGCCAAAAACTTTGTAATTGATAGGAATGTTTAAAACCAGCAATTCCAAAATAAAATAAGCGATGACCACCGGAATAAAGAAGCCCAGGCAATATTTTAAAAAGCGAAGTTGTGTCTCGCTAAAACTGAAAATAGATAAAGTCTTCTTTCGGCCCGGCATATCGGAAAATTAAAAAAATGAAAATGTAATAAATAATCCAGCGCGTAGGTTTGTTGATATACCCGTCAATTTGGGCCAACGGGAAATCTTTTAGTCTTGTTATTATTTCTGACGCCATCATTATAAAAACGAAAATCAGGAATTTTTTGTTTACCATCGCCCCAAAATTTTCGCTCGGAATAAAGGAAAAAATTCTTTTTAAAACAATTTCCGCTTCCTCAATATTTTGACTTCTGAAAAGTATGCTGGATGCAGTGATAAAGACAAAGGTGAAAATTGGCAGCAAAAACCTCGGTATCGGCGATTGGTGAAATAGGCTGGATTTCCGGTTTTTCGTCAAGGGAGTACGCTCCAAAATTATCAAGACCCCCTGAAACACCCCGAAAATAACAAAGGTCCAATCGGCACCGTGCCAAAGGCCAATCAACCCCATGGTTAAAAAGATAGCCACGTTACGACGAATTCTGTTGCGTAGGTTTTTTTGGATTATGGGAAAATACACATAATCATTAAACCACCGTGTGAGTGTGATATGCCAACGTTGCCAAAAATCGGTAACGCTTTTTGCCAAATATGGAATATTGAAATTTTTGCTCAGTTTGAAACCAAAGAGCTTTGCTGTTCCAATCGCAATGTCAGAATATCCCGAAAAATCGCCATAAATCTGAAAAAAGAAAAGCACGGAAGCGTAGAGCAGTGTCAGGCTGCCGTAGTCTTCGGGACTTGCATACACCGTGTTTACAATAAGCGCGGCGTTATCTGCAATTACCATTTTTTTGAAAAGTCCCCATAAAATTTGCCGTAAACCTTCTTTTACTTCTTCCGTATTGAAAGCACGTTTTTTATTGAATTGCGGCAACAGATCGGAGGCTTTTTCAATAGGCCCCGCAACGAGCTGCGGAAAGAAGCTTACAAAACAGAGAAAATTGAGAAGGTTTCGGGTAGGAGCAATGCGGTTTTTATATACATCAATGGTATAGCTCATTGTCTGGAAAGTATAAAAGCTCAACCCTACCGGAAGAATCAAATTCAACGTGCTGAACGCATATTCGCCCTGTTGCATGTTAAACAACAGTGCAAATTCATCTATAAAAAAGTTGTAATATTTAAAGAGGAAAAGAACCCCCAAATTCCAAATAATACTACTGTAAAGAAAAAGTTTTTGCCTGCCTTTCTCACCGGTGCCTTTAATGGCGAGTGCTGCAAAATAATCTACCAATGAGCTTGCAACAATAAGAAACAGGAAGCGCCAATCCCAAAGTCCGTAAAAAAAGTAGCTTGCAAGAAGCAGGATTGCATTTTGGATTTTTATTCTTTTAAAACCAACCGCCCAATAAAGCAGAAGTGTAATGGGAAGAAACAATCCAAATGAAAAGGAGCTGAATAACAAAGGTTGCTGGATTTTGGGGTAAATATAACAAAAAAGAGTCCTTCTCAAATTTTCATCTGAAAAGGACTACATTTAAGATTGTCAACAAGGTATTATTTTGTTGTAAAACCCTAATTCTTAGAAATTTATTCGAAATAGTTGAAGGTTTCCCCGTCCTTTATATTAAGGAGCGTTTCATAAATAAGTTTAATCACGTTCTCAACGTCATTTCGGTGGACCATTTCAACAGTAGTATGCATATAGCGCAAGGGTAGTGATATCAGGGCACTTGCCACGCCGCCGTTGCTGTATGCAAAGGCATCCGTGTCTGTTCCCGTAGCCCTGGAAAGCGCCGCACGTTGAAAGGGGATCATATTTTTTTCGGCCGTATCCACTATCAAATCCCGAAGCTTTTGTTGTACTGCCGGTGCATAAGCAATTACGGGGCCGCAGCCAATCTCTGCCAGTCCCTGTTTCTTTTTGTCTATCATCGGGGTAGTGGTGTCGTGGGTCACGTCCGTTACGATTGCGATGTTGGGTTTAATGCGTTCTGCAATCATTTCGGCACCACGGAGCCCAATTTCTTCCTGTACGGAATTGGTTATATAAAGTCCGAAAGGAAGTTTCTTTTTGTTTTTGTGCAGCAGTCTGGCAACTTCCGCAATCATAAAACCGCCCATTCTATTGTCCAATGCACGGCATACAAATTTATCCTCGTTCAAAACGTGGAATTGATCGGGATAGGTAATCACACAGCCCACGTGGATACCCATCTTTTCAACTTCCTCCTTATCCTTGGCCCCAACATCTATAAAGATATTTTCGGGTTTTGGGGCTTCTTCTTTGGCCTTATCGCGCGTATGGATTGCGGGCCAGCCAAAAACCCCTTTTTTAATTCCGTTTTTAGTGTGGATGTTTACAATTTTTGAAGGCGCAATTTGGTGGTCGCTGCCGCCGTTTCTTATAACATAAAGCAATCCATTGTCGCAGATATAATTAACGTACCAGGAAATTTCGTCGGCGTGGCCTTCAATGACCACTTTAAATTCGGCTTTGGGGTTTATAACGCCCACTGCAGTTCCATAGGTATCGGTAAAAAAATCGTCAACGTAGGGTTTCAGGTAGTTCATCCACAGCTTTTGGCCGTCCCATTCATAGCCTGTAGGGGAGGCATTGTTTAAATATTCTTCTAAAAATTTCAGTGATTTGTCATTCAATATTGAAGTAGTCATAAATTATTTTTTCTAAAAAGATGTATGTTCGGTAAAATTAGCGATTTCTTATTAAGCCCAACAACGCAATTTGCTTATTTTTGGAACGTTTTTGGATAACACAAAGCTTTTTTGATTAAAACTGTTTAAATGAAAATTAGCATACCTATATATATATGTATTGTACTGTTTAGCGCAACCGCCTTATATGGTCAAGTAGATACGGGATCTCTTGAAAAGCAAAAAGACTCCACCGAGATTATGTATTATATAGTTGAAGGGGATACCATTGCCCGTGAAATGATTAATCTAGATGAAGTCTATCTGCTTAAAAAAGTAAAGTTTATGTCAGAACAGGATAGACGCCGGTATTTAATACTTCGCAGAAAGACCAGAAAAGTTTATCCGTATGCAAAACTTGCCGCCGAAAGATTGACCACAATGACCGAACGGTTAAAAACTATCGAGAAAAAAAGCGATAGAAGGAAATATACCAAACGTGTACAGAACTATATTGAAGGCGAGTTTTCTGACAAACTAAAGAAATTGACCCACACTGAAGGTCAGATATTGGTAAAACTCATTCACAGACAAACGGGCCGGACCGCGTATGATCTTGTAAAAGAATTACGTACTGGCTGGCGTGCCTTTTGGTACAATACCACCGCCAATCTTTTTGAGATTTCCCTGAAAGAAGAGTACAAACCTTTTGAAGTAAAAGAAGACTATTTAATTGAGGATATCCTCGAAAGATCCTTTCGGGAGAATATACTGGAGCGCCAGGCTCCAGCGTTTCCAATTGATTATCTGGATTTGACCGCTCATTGGAACAAAAAAAACTGTTAATAACTAATAGGCAAAACAGTTTGCACAGAAGTTTTAAAGATAGTATTTTTGTGGTTCGCTCTTTTAGTTTTTGAATGCTTTCTAATTTGAGAAGAAGCTTGGTTTTATAGGGCTATATAAGTTTTTACCTGTTTTTTTTCACTTCTTGAATATCACTTTATAAACTTTTTTGTTTTATAATTTGGTCGCTTTCAGTCGCTTGAAACCTGTTAATAAAAAACATTCAAAATAAATCAAATTTAGTTTGGTAGATTAAAAAAAGGCGTTGTATATTTGCACCCGCTTAGAGAGATAGGCACGGTCTTAAAAATGGTGAAAAGGAAATAATAGTAACGGTTCAACTCCGTTCCACCAACAATTGACTCTTTATTTTTAAATAGAGAAAAGTTCATTGAGATATTGAAATTGACAGCGTATGTCCGCGTTCCGTTTACGGTTCGCGGGCAGACATTAGAAAACTAAACTAAGTGAGAATCCCGAGATTTTTTTTGAGAGTCGGGCTCTTTATGGAGTATGGTCGCAATATTATTGAAGATCCTACGATGAAG
>NZ_JAQQTG010000011.1 GCF_028561335.1 Aequorivita todarodis
CCTCCGCGATCGATGCGGATCTATTTATGGGCGATGTGGACAACAGCATGATCGATGCCGTCTATTTCTGGGAGCATTTGACCGCCGCCAGTTCCAGCTATCCGGGATATAAGGTGAACAATTTCGACATGGGGGATATCTCCATGTACAACAGCTCTGGCGGGGTGCCCGCCGCCAATGACCCCGGTACATCCACCACGCCCAATGGCTATATTTCTTCGGGACAGGGCTTTGGGTTTAAGGCCACGGCCGCCGGGACCGCAACATTCAAGAACTATATGCGCGTTACCGATAACAATGACACCTACAGGAGGCCCGGCGCCCCAAAGGACCGTATGTGGCTGAACGTAAGCAACGAGACCTATGGGCTTAGCAGCACCATGTTGATCAGCTTTTCGGAAGAGTCCACGGATGGCTACGATGCCAAATACGATGCAAAGCGATTGGCAACCCCGGTGAGCCTCTATTCCAAACTAAATACCGGCGAGGAGTTGGCGATCCAGGGAAGGAGCGCGTTCAACGCAGAGCAGGAAGTTCCCTTGGGCTTCGTGAGCCAGATAGAGGAGAACCAGGAGTTCACGATTTCCATCAGCGGGCAGGACGGCACCGTTTGGCCTGAGGTGCAGGTTTACTTAGTGGACAAAGCTAAAAATGTGGTCCANATTGTGCCTAACCCGACCAATGGCAACATAATGATTATTTCGCCAAAAGCCGTGGTCAGCTCAGTAGAGGTGTTTGACATTAGGGGCAGAAGATTGATGGACGTGGAGTACAACAGCGCCCACTATTCACTTGATCTTTCAGGCCTGCAGTCGGCCACTTACTTCGTGAAGATAAACACCGAAGCGGGCAGCCTGACCAAGCGGGTATTGAAGCATTGATCCTTACAGATACAACTAACTTCAAAAATCCATATTTTAGCATACCACAATTATTATAAATTCTAAGAATCGTTTCAATTTGTTTTGAAACGATTTTTTTATGGTATATAATTTCTTAAAAGCTTGTTAAATATGGATAATGTGTTATTTTTGAAAATGTAATTTACCATTCGACCCCCAAATCGTACTATTAATCTATAATCTTCAATTATGCTAAACCAATACCTTAAAACATTCTTTCGCTATTGTTTCCTCTTTTCAATCTTCGGAATAATCTCTGCCACTGGACAGACAAAGAAGCAAGAGTCAAATAAATACGCCAAACAGATAGCTCAAATTGTGGCGAGCTACGATCAAGCTGAATTGTCCAATATATATTCGCAGCTTTCATCCAAGGCTGCATTGAATAGGGCAGAGGCCAAGAGTTATGCAATCTTGCACAATATACCACTGCGTTATGAAAATGCCGAAGGTGTATTGTTTGAGCTTCAGTTTATAGCCGAGGATGGATCTCCCATATATTTCCAAACGTTTAATGCGGATGCTGCCATTTCTACCCGCGCCAACTATTTGAATACCGGTGGTGGCTTGGGATTGAATTTGAACGGAGATGATTTGACCGCCCATGTTTGGGATGGTGGTTTGGCCCGAAGCACCCATCAGGAATACGATGGCGCAGGGGGTAACAACCGCTTCTCTATTGGTGATGGCACCTCAGCCCTTCATTATCATTCGGCCCACGTAACTGGGACTATTATGGCTTCGGGAGTACAACCTGCGGCCAAAGGAATGGCGTGGCAGGCCAACGCTGTGGGCTATGACTGGAATAACGACACCTCGGAGGCTATAACGGCTGCGGGTAATGGAATGCTTATTTCAAACCATTCCTATGGCTACGGTGCCTCTGGAATACCGGATGCATGGTTTGGCCAGTACGGCCAGGATGCCCATGATTGGGATGCTATCCTGCGCAATGCTCCTTACTATTTAATGGTAGTGGCAGCAGGAAATGATGGACAGGACAATACTTCAAACGGAGCGCCACTGGATGGACAGGCTGCTTATGACAAACTTTCGGGGTACGCAACGGCAAAAAACAATATGGTTGTTGCCAACGGTCAAGATGCCAATATTAATCCAGATGGCAGTTTGAATTCAGTGCTTCGAAATCCGGGCAGTAGCGAAGGTCCAACGGACGATTATCGTATTAAGCCAGATATTATGGGGAATGGTACCCAGTTATATTCCACTTATCAAAATTCCGATACGGCCTATAATTCTATATCAGGAACATCCATGGCCTCTCCAAATATTGCAGGCACACTTTTGCTGTTGCAGGAGCATTACGTGAACCTTCACGGCAACTTTATGCGTGCGGCCACTTTAAAAGGTTTGGCATTGCATACCGCAGATGATGTAGCATCTACAGGTCCCGATGCCCAAACAGGTTGGGGTTTAATGAATGCGAAAAAAGCTGCCGAAACCCTTACAACAGCTGCCGCCACTTCTGGTTCTGCCATTGTGGAGGAATTATCGCTTGCGCAAGGCCAAACCTATCAAATTACCGTGCAGGCCAATGGCGTTGACCCTTTAATGGCCTCCATATCCTGGACAGATCTTCCCGGAACTATTAACAATGGAACCAATAGCAATACCCCGGCCTTGGTAAACGATTTGGATATACGGCTTTCCAACGGAACCACCTATACGCCCTGGCGATTGAATGCCGTCAACTCAAATACAAAAGGCGATAATACCGTTGATCCCTATGAGCGCGTTGATATCAATGGTGCTTCTGGGACCTATACACTTACAGTTACGCACAAAGGAACGCTTTCGGGAGGATCACAAAACTTTTCACTTATAGTTACCGGCGTAGTGGTAGCTTCAAGTCCCTTAATTGGATTTGCAGTACCAACAGGATCAGAAATAGAAAATACCGATTGTAGCTATACCGATGTTAACGTAGTACTGAACATAGCCCAAGCACCCTCGCAAAATGCGGATGTAAACTTTACCATTATGGGCAGCAGCACAGCCACTTCTGGACTTGATTTCGATTTAATGACGCCTACGGTTACTTTTCCCTCGGGGAGTACCGCCAGCCAAAATATGGTGCTCCGCGTATATCACGACGGATTTGTGGAAGGCGATGAGACCGTTTCGGTCAGTTTTGCCGTAAACCCAAACGGAGGTAATGCTGGGGTAGATACGAATGCCAATACTTTTACCTTGACGATTAATGATGATGATATTGCACCATTGAGCACACAGAATCAAAGCATTTATTTTGAAGATTTTGACGATGGAGTTTTTGATGTCACAACTTCAGGGAATTCTGGTTCTGATTTTTGGTCGGCGGGTAATAATGCGGCAGCAACAAGTGGTTATTGGACCACGAGCGGCAACAGCACAACCTTTGCCTTCACCAATGATGATGCCTGTAATTGCAACAAAGGAAACGACTTGTTGACTACATATTCTTTTAGTTTGGCTGGGCCTTATACTTCCGCAGCGCTTACTTTTGACCATGCTTTTGCAGATTTGGGGGAAACGGGACAGGTTCTTATTAGTACTGGCGGTGGAGCTTTTACGGTAATTTCTACATTGTCAAACACCTCGATTGACAACGGTGGAGGTTCCTATACCACTCCGTGGGTCAATGGCCTGAATATAGATCTTTCTTCTTATATAGGACAATCGAATGTAAGGGTTCAATTTAAATATAATGACAATGGCGCTTGGGCCTATGGAATGGCTGTTGATAATATTTCAATTACGGCTGTTGTTAATACACAAGTCCAAACCGCTGTAAACACTGGAACAACAAATGACCAAATAGGTCTATCCGGTGCTGGAACAATCTATACCGCTGATGCCGTTACAGGAAATGTAATGCTAGACATTACCAATAATGACACTCACAATTATGGTTGTACCGATGTTTCCGTTTCACATGCCGGAACAGGAGCCCAGCCATACAATGGAAGCACATTGCCTAATTATGTTATGGACAAAAACTTCAGAATTGGTGTTGGCAATACTGCAAGCTCTGGAAATACCGAAGTGAAATTTTATTTTACGCCTGCGGAAATTACCGGTTGGGAAAGTGCAACAGGTTTATCTAGAACACAATTAATAGCTTATAGAACAGACGGCAATGAAACATCGCCATTAACAATTGGCTCCTTTGGTGCAAACGTTACATTAACAGGTAATTTCACTGGTCTTTCTGGAGACTATCTCTTTGGCCCTTCGGCTGCATTTAGTGACTGTCCCGGATCTACGACATATACATCCTCAGGATGGAGCAATGGTGCGCCTTCTGCAAATACAATGGCTATCATTGATGAAAACTACAGCACAGCTACTGCGAATATTGATGCCTGTACCTTGGTAGTAAACGCAGGAAAGACCCTCACCGTGCCTGATGGAACTTATGTAAAGGTGGAAGGCAATATTACCGTAAACGGAACCCTTTTTGTTGCGAATGAAGGAAGCTTGGTGCAAGTTGACGACGCTGCAACGGTAACCAACAACGGCAGCATTACCGTGCGAAAGATCACTCCATTTATGGAGCCCAGATATTTTATGGTACTGGGCAGCCCGATGACGGCCGAGACCCGAACTGGGGTCTATGGCAATGCCGTCCAGGTGCGCCACCACCTAACGGCAAACTTCAACCCGGATCCGGCGGTTGC
>NZ_JAQQTG010000012.1 GCF_028561335.1 Aequorivita todarodis
ACCGCCCCAAGTGGGGGTTTTGCGGTCCCACAGCCCAAAAACCGTGTTTTCACCTTTGCGGACATTCCCGGACTTTTTTTGGGATATGCTCTCTTGCCCAACTGGCCCACAACGGTCTCGGCTATGAACAGTTGGGGATTTTATGCCCTAACTTTTCGGTTTAGCACTGACCTTTGTTTTATGTTTATACTTTCGTTTTATCACTTTCGCCCCAATTGTTTATAGCCATTGTTGGCGGTAGTTTTTTATTGGTATTTTTCCAAAGCATCCTTATATATTGCTTCGGTTTGGTCTTTAAATCTACTTTTATTAGTTAAAAATACATTCAGCTTCTCATATATGCTTTTATAGATTATTTGATGTGCTTTATTCGCTAAAGTATCTTCATTGTAAACATCCATTTCAAAATCATCTTCTGTAGCGAAATCTAAAAGTTTCATTAAATCATCTTTTTCGATTTTATCAATTTCAGTCCATATTTCAGGTTCGTTTTTGTCTTTTATAAAAAAGGCTTGGTTATTATCAATCTTTAAGAATTTCATAATTCATCGTATTTCGTTGGTTGTATGCTTCTTCCCCTGCTTCAAGACAGTTCATAAGTACATCTAAATTTTTAATCAATTCTCCATCAACATTTTTTAATGTTTTGCTTGTAGGATGCCCAAAAAAGACTTTGTATTCTACATTACCATTGTTAACTAATTTTTGAGTAAAAACAAGATGGTTTGGATTGATTGAAGCTCCAATAGTACTATTATGAGTAACTACAATTACAGGGATTTCTTTTGCAATTTCTTTAATTAACTCGTTTACTTCACTTTTTAGGAAAATATTATCGAATGAAGATTCAGGTTCATCAATTAGTAACAAGTCGTGTTTTAAAGCATCACTTATTTCGTGAAGTAAATTAAATTCCGAGCGTTCACCTCCAGAAACCTCATAACCGTGCTTATTTAGTGTTCTGTAATCTATGTCCACAAAATATTTATAGAAATCAGTTTCTTCAATTCCTACATTTTGAAGTGCAGTTAAGAAATTATATGGATTCTCATAATTGTTAAATGCTTCACTAAATCCTAGTGTAGTTTTGCTTTTCTTTTTAAGCTGGCTTGCTCCAGTATATTTTTTAGTTTTAGCCAAGACTTTGAAACCTCTGATTTCCTTACTGTCAATTACTTTTTCTGTTTGAACATTCTTAACAAGTCTAGTAAATTTTTGAACTTTAATTTTTTCAAATTGAATTTTTTCAAAATCAACCTCCTCAATTGAAGTTGTTGTTGAACGAAATCTCAAATTTTCTTTTATTGATTCGATAAGATTATTCGTCCAATCCTTTTTTAGATTTTTTTCATAAAGTTCATTGTGCTTCTTAATAAGTTCTGTAATTAAGTTCTTTAAACTGTCATCAGTAATATGATTATTAACAATGTCTTTGTACTCATTAGTTTCAAGTAAGGTCTCTGTGGCCGAGATTAATTTTTTTAGGTTTTCTAGATTGTCTAATGTAAATTTTGTTTCGTTATATAATTTGCATTTTGAAAATGTATCTAAATTATCGCTTTCTGAAGCATACTTTTTAAGTGAACTTAAATATTTTTCGAGAGAAATCTCATTTGATTTAAGGTCAATTTCGTTAACATCTAAAACGACATCTTTGAATTCTTTTAAATAGTTTTCGGTTACTAAACTGTGCCTTGTTGTAACTAGTTTTTTAAAATTCTCTTTATCGTTTTGAAGTAGAGAGAATTGTCTTAAATATTTTACATTATCAAAGCTATCACAAATCTTGTTTAAAGTGTAAGTTTTTCCAGAAGAACGTCCGCCAACTATTACATTTAAGCCCGTTGATAACATTATACCGTCATCTGTAGCTTGGAAAAAATCGTTACCATCTTCTTTAGAAAGAAAGACCTTTGTTTTGTCATATAAACAACCTTTAATTGCGTTTAAAGTTGTGTCTTCTGCATCTACAAATGTTTGTTTAGTGGGGTATGAAGGCATATTTTCAACAAACCTACAGTCACTAAATATTACAGGCGTTAATTTGTCCGCTTCTTTAATACAAGCTTTAAACTTTCTCAAACTCGTTACCTCTCCAACAAAAATGTTGTCTCCAAATTTTGCTATAGTGTTTGGTTTAATATTTGGTTTTTTGTCGTAATGCGGAATTAAAAGATAATTGTTCAGGTTTGGAAAAATTTCAATTAGTTGCTCATAACTGATTGAGTCATCTTTCGTGGGAATTGAGTCTTTTACTTTTTGGCATTTTAAATTAAAGTCATCAAGTTGCTCATTTTCTGAAATCAAAAGTAAATGACCGCTTTCTAAATCAATTTCTATTCCTGGGAAAACTTTTATATTCAGTTCTTGACATATTTGTTCAAATTGAGTTTTATCGAACAAATTATGGTTAGTAATTGCAATGCAATCAATTTCTAATAAATCAACATATTCTTTTAATGATTCAATATCAAATTCAAAGTATCTATCACTAATGGATTGAACAGTATGAATATGTAAATCTATCTTTTTCAATTCTTATGCGTTTTTTTCAAAATTACCGCCAACGGTTTTGTATAAGATTAGTTGCGTTGTTTAAGCAACTAATTTAGCAAATACAAACCAAATAGAAAATCCGCGAGGATTTTCGTAAGTAGGCTAGAACCAAGCAATTAATTTTATACGTTGTTGGCAACTGGCTTTTCTTTCCGATTTCTATTTATCAATCGAAACTAAAACTTTTTC
The DNA here is from genome assembly GCF_028561335.1 of Aequorivita todarodis. Lineage (GTDB taxonomy): Bacteria > Bacteroidota > Bacteroidia > Flavobacteriales > Flavobacteriaceae > Aequorivita > Aequorivita todarodis. Next base: position 2,746 of record NZ_JAQQTG010000012.1, read on the forward strand.
AATTCCGAGTTTTTGCCATTCTCCATTTCTGAATTCTGGTCTTGACCTTAAATTTCCTAAAACTCCCGAAGTTTCTCTAAATCTGTTAGCATTCCAAACTTTTTGTTTAGAAGTTCCGTTTTTATAAAATGTCGTGATATAAGCTGTTTTGGTCAATAAAAGTCTCTTTTTAAATTCAGATTCCGTTGACGGATTTAATTCAATTGGTAAAATTCCATTTGAATAGTCAACTATTTTTTCTTTAGAAAATTCTCTTTTTGGTAATTCACTTTGCGTTGGTAATGCATTTTTTGCTCTAATCTCAATTCTCAAATTTTCCAAAACAGACTCAATTAATTCTCCATCATATTCGTCAAGAAAATCTTGTTTTATAAGTTCCGATATTTTTTCTTGATAATTTTCGTCGAGTAGTTTTTTTGTCAGTTCCTTATGTTCCTCTCTGCGATTTAATTTTTTTAGTCCGTTAAGAGTGAAATTCCGCAATGATTCTCGGTTAAAATTTTCTTTAGCAAATATTTCGACAAATTTTAATCCTTTGTCATTATCCTTTGTGAACTTTATTGTTTCTAAAAGTATTGGGTCTTCTTGTTTTGCTAAATCTCCATCGTAAAAAATTTGGATTCCTTGTCCAATTAAAATTCCGTATTCGAGTTTTAACTGACGCATATATGAAAATAACTGTTGTTGGAATCTTGAATTGAGTGGAATGTTTGGTTGTTTAATTTCAATCACGAACAATTTTCTATTATCGGAATCTTTTATTACAAAATCAGGTGTAATTCTGTTTGAGGCACCAACTTGAAAGGAAGGTCGAATTTCTATATCTCCAGAATATTCTTTCCAATCCAAAACTCTTAAAGCTTGGACTACATTTTGTTCAAAATCACTTTCGCTAATATCAGTCCGAATATTGTCTGATAATAAAAAGCAGATTTCATTCCATTTTTCGTTGTTCATTTTCGGTTTTCTCTATTTTTTTTAGCTTGTTGCCAACGGTCTCGGCTATGAGTAGTTGCGTGGTTTAGAACTCAACTTTGCAAGTACACACCAAATTGAAAATCCGCGAGGATTTTCAGAAGTAGGCGAGAACAAGCAATTACTTATAGCCATTGTTGTGGTTAGTGTTTTTTATTTATTTACTTAATTTTAAAATTCTAAAAGCTCCTTGAATTACCAAAACAAAAACGATTGTTCCGATAATCAAATCAGGTTTGCTTGAACTCAACCAATTTACCAAAAGTCCTGCTGTAATTACTCCTAAATTGATAATCACATCGTTTGAAGTGAAAATCATACTTGCTTTCATATGAGCATCTTCCTTACTTTTTGACTTTTGTAAAATGTAAAGGCAAATTCCGTTTGCAATAAGTGCAAAAATCGAAACAATAATCATTGTCGAAAAGTTGGGTAGTTTCTCGTCTCCGAAAAATCTCCTTAAAACTTCTACAAATCCAATAATTGCAAGTGTTATTTGAAAATATCCAGCAAGTTTGGCAATCCGTTTTTTCTTTATTACTGTTCCGCCAACCGCAAACAAGCTAATTCCGTAAACGAAACTGTCCGCAAGCATATCTAAACTGTCTGCGACCAAACCCATTGACTTTGAGATTATTCCTGTTGTCATTTCGATTAGGAAAAATGCGAAATTTATTCCGAGGACAGTCCAAAGTAATTTTTTTTGATTTGCATTTTCATTAAATTCCGTTTGGTCAGTTTGTGCAGTCGAGATTTTCTTTCCGCCTAAATTCAGTTCGATAACTGATTTTTCGATTTGGTCAGTTTCTCCGCTGTGAAAAACGGTCAGTTTTCGGTTGGGAATGTCAAAGTCCAAATTCGCAATACTTGGAATTCCGTCCAATTTCATTCGGATTAGATTTTCCTCTGAAGGACAGTCCATTTTAGTAATTTCAAATATTGTTTTATTCATTTAGTTACTCGGTTTTTTTTACATTAACCACAACGCCCGCGTGTATGCGCAGTGGCGGGATATTTGCCGGCACTTCCACCCGGCACGGACGCTAAATGTATAAAATTATCTTCGGATATCCACTTTGCCGCCATTGCGTATACATAGTGTTGTGGGG
>NZ_JAQQTG010000013.1 GCF_028561335.1 Aequorivita todarodis
GGATTCAAAACAAGGATAATCTCAAAGATAACGGCACTTACAGCTATTCAATATATCAACAAGTTTATCTTTGGCAGAAACATCAACAATATTAAAATCAGCATTATTTAAAATGCACAACGGGTTATATAATAAAATGTTATCGTGTAGGCCAATCCCACTAAATATGATATGGTCAATAAAATTTTCAAATAAAATTTCATAGGCTTGTTCTCTATCACTTCAACCCATAATGCCGCAAAAGCATCCGCTCATAAACCCGGTCGGGCAATACGCGTTTTAGTACAATTGAAAATTTCTGCAGGGAGGAGCCTACTTTATAATGGATCCGCGGATTGGCAGTTTCAATAATTTTATGCACCATCTTTGCCATTTCCAATGGATTGCCGCCATTGTCAACGTGCTCGTTCATTATTTTTAACGTATTCCCGTAATCTTTTTTATAGGGAGAATCTTCCAAAACCGGTGCGTGGTAGCGTCCCGCGGCAATATTGGTGGCGAAATCGCCCGGGGCTACATTGGTCATTTTTATGCCAAATTGGAGGGTTTCCATCCGCATGGCTTCTATGGTTATTTCCAAAGCGGCCTTGCTGGCCGAGTATATTCCGCGATACGGAAGTCCCATATAGCCCGCAATGGAGGTAATATTCAAAATATGCCCAAAACCCTGTTTGCGCATTTGTGGCAAAACTGCCTTTATTACGTTTATGGGCCCGTGGAAGTTGGTCTGGAAGGCTTTTTTAATTTCAGCTTCGGGGGTTTCCTCTATGGGCCCCGTAATACCGATACCCGCATTGTTTATTACCACGTCAATTTTTTCGGCCCTGTTCAATACTTCGGCAACGGCAGCGTCAATGGATGCCGTGCTGTTCACGTCCATTTTCAGCAGGGGAAAGACGGAATCATTGTAATTTTCAGGGTTTCTGCTGGTTCCAAACACTTGGTAGCCTTTTCCGTCCGGCGTGGCTGGCAGGTTTACAAGATATTCGCCGATGGCCTTGCCAATTCCCGAGGAACCGCCTGTAATGAGTACTGTTTTTGGCATAAAAGGGTATTGAAAGGCAAAGGTGCGGTTATGGAGTGGGTTTTCCAAATAGTTTTTCTAAAAAGAATCACGAACCACGATTAAAGGGAAACACGACTGAAAAAAGCTGTTTTGAAAAAGCCTTCCAAAAAAGACTAAAGTAATCCAGCACTAAAATAGTCGTGCATCGTGTTGCGAAGCGGTCGTGATTCAAATGGTCAACAGGAAAGTTTAGCGCACAAAAAATGGCAAGCTACCTACATCACACCGCTACGACCGTTTACCTTTGCTGCGTTCCCGCCCTGGAGGATTCAACAGGAGCTGGTTGTGTAGGACTTGCCGCTGCAAAGATAAGCCTTTTTGAAGTTTTTGCAAGTATTTTCACATTTCAATTTTAATAAATACCTTGCGTAAAAATTATTTGTACCATGAAATTTTATAACGTTTTAGCCCCTACCCTTTTAGTGCTTTTGATGGGCGGCTGCGGGAATAATTCCAAAGACAAAAAGGACGCTTTTTCACTGGAAATCAAAAATCCGAAGAAAACTTATACCACCGAAGATGTGCTCACTGTTTCCTTGGACAACAAAAAAGCTATTGAAACCGATTCAATAATTTACTTTTTGAACAAAGACAGGGTCGAGGTTTCAGGAAACACCCTTTCCCTTTCGGGGAAAAAACTCGGCGAAAAAACCCTGAAAGCCCTAATATATAGTGATGGCGAAGAATTTGAAGCTTCAAAAAACATCACGATTCTCTCCTCTATAAAACCGAAACTTTACACCTATAAAATTTTGGAAACCTATCCGCACGATATAAAAGCCTATACCCAAGGCCTTGAGTTTGAAAATGACACTTTATACGAAAGCACCGGGCAATACGGAGAATCATCACTTCGGAAAACGGACTATAAAACTGGGGAGGTTTTAAAAATGGTAAAGCTTGCGGACCAATATTTTGGGGAAGGACTTACCATTCTGAACAACAAAATTTACCAACTTACCTGGCGCGAGAACACCGGCTTTATCTACAACTTAAAAACCATGGAGCAAACGGGAACCTTTGTCTATGGCCAAAGCCGGGAAGGTTGGGGCTTGTGCCACGACCGTGAAAATAATATATACAAAAGCGACGGTACCGATAGAATTTGGACCTTAAATTCAAACACACTTGCTGAAAAGGATTACATCGAAATTTTCACCAACACCAGTAAAATCAACAGCGTGAACGAGCTGGAATGGGTAGAAGGAAAAATATATGCAAACGTGTATCAGCAAGGCTCCATCGCAATCATTGACCCTTCAAACGGCGCGGTGGAAGGCGTGATCGACCTTACCGATTTAAAGGACAAGGTAACGCAACACCCTAAACTGGACGTGCTGAACGGTATTGCCTACAATGGCGAACCCAACATACTTTACATTACCGGAAAAAACTGGGACAAGCTTTTTAAGATTGAAATAATACAGAAATAATCTATTGTCGTTTTATTCAACTTATAACTTTAGGAACTTAAAACTTCAAAACTTTTCCCTCACTGAAACGGCCGCTTCCCTCAAAAGCGGTTTTTTTATGGTTTGATATTTGATTCCTTTGAATCATTAAATCATCAACTATGAAAAAATCCATCACCCTCCGTATTCCAGAGCCTTGCCATGAAGATTGGGCAAAAATGACCGCTACCGAAAAAGGAAAGTTCTGCAGCGTTTGCACCAAAGAAATTTTCGACTTCACTTCAAAAACCGATGAGGAATTGGTAAAATTTCTTACCGAAAACAAAAATGCCTGCGGAAGATTGAAAAAATCGCAATTAAACCGCGAAGTAAAACTGGAACGCAAAAGCGGACAAAGCTTTGCTCCTATCGCGGCCTCCGTGCTTCTTCCATTGACGCTTTTTTCAAACAATCCAAAATCCGAAAACAATGCGACTTCAGGAAAACCGATGGTTTCCATGGGGATTGGCCGCTTCAACAATCCCGATAATTCAAGGTTACAGGTCTTTACCCAGGGAATTGTAAGGGACGAAAACGGAAATCCGCTGAAAAACGTCAAAGTCATTTCCAACGAAACCGAGGCACAAACGTGGACCAACAAAAATGGCGAATATGAAATTTATACGTTGGACAAAGAGTGGCTCACCTTCAGCAAAGAAAATTTTGAAACCCAGAAAATCCAACTGAACAACAAATCGGAAGCGCGAAATATTTATCTGATATCAGATAGCCAAATACAACCGATACTGCTTGGCAGAATTGCCGTCGCCCCCAAAAAAGAGGAAGTGATCAAGGAATATTCCTTCCATACCAAAGGAACCGTAACCGATGATACCGGTCTGCCGCTTCCGGGCGTAACCGTAATTATTAAAGGAACTTCCAAAGGAACCCAGACCGATTTTGACGGAAATTATAAAATTGAAACCCAGCCGGGCGATGTCTTGGTCTTTAGCTATGTAGGCTTTGAGACCAAAGAGATTACTGTTTCCAATATTTCAAATAAATTTGATATTACGTTAAATAGCTATGAATTAATGGGAGATGTAGTGGTTGATACCGGAGGATTGCCCAACGAAAATTATCAACCAAAAAATAACAATGGCCAGTAAGCAGAGGCACGCAAACTGCATACTGCGGCTGCCTACTAAAAAGCTTTACGGACTTATAACTTTACGGACGTTAGGCACTTTATTTCAACTTCACAATAATAACCTTCAATAAAAGTTATATTTTTACCAAAATTATTTTTGAATGAGGTATTTATACGGTTTGGCAATTTTGTGTTGCCTTGTGTTATGGAGTTCGTGCCGCAACGATTTTGAAACGGTTGCCAGCACTGGAAATTTGGAATTTTCTAAAGATACGGTCTATCTGGATACCATTTTTTCAAACATTGGCTCCAGCACTTATAATTTGAAAGTTTACAACCGAAGCGATGAGGATATCAACATTCCCACCGTCCGTTTGGCGCAGGGCGAAGCTTCCAACTATCGCTTGAACGTGGATGGAATTCCCGGAAAGGTTTTTGAGAACGTACAAATTCTTGCCAAGGACAGTATCTTTATTTTTATTGAAACTACTTTCAACGTCAACAACCTGCCCACAAACCCCAAAGAATTTCTTTATACGGACCAGCTCCTTTTTGACAGTGGCGGCAATGAGCAGAAGGTGGAACTCGTTACGCTGGTTAAGGATGCCGTTTTTCTTTTTCCCGAAAAATATGCCGATGGCACTTACGAAACGCTCAATCTTGGCGACGACGATAATCCTATTTTAGTAAAGGGATTTTTTCTTGAAGACGACGAGCTTACATTCACAAATGAAAAACCCTATGTAATTTATGGTTATGCAGCCGTTCCGAACAATAAAACCCTTTCGGTTGAAGCGGGTGCCCGTGTGCATTTCCACAACGGCAGTGGGATTTTGGTAGCGCCAAACGCTACGATGAAATCTATTGGTGCTCCCAGTTCGGACCCCGAGACTCTGGAGAACGAAATTATTTTTGAAGGAGATCGCCTGGAACCCGGATTTTCTGATGTTCCGGGACAATGGCTCACCATTTGGCTAATGCAAGGTAGCGTTGCCAATGAGTTTGTGCATACTACAATTAAAAATAGTACCGTTGGGCTTTTGGTAGATAATAGTCCCGTAATCCTTAGTAACGTTCAGATTTACAACAATGCAAACATTGGTTTGCTTGCGCGAAATAGTGCTATTATTGGCGAAAACATGGTAATAAACAACAGCGGCCAATCTTCCTTGGCTATACAGTTGGGCGGATTTTATGAATTTAGACATTGCACTTTTGCCAATTACTGGACCGGGGGCTTCCGATCGTTTCCTACGGTTTCAATTGCAAACAGTTTGGAAACAGAAACTGAAATTTTAGTAACGGACCTGGTTCAAGCTAATTTTATAAACTGCATTATCTACGGTAACGAGCGCCGGGAGTTTTCACTGTTTAAAGATACCAACGGAGCTTTCAATTTTAAATTTGAGAATTGCTTGCTGCGTTTTGAAGATCCAACGGGTGAATTTGGCAACGATCCGTTATACGATTTTGCCAACCCAGCTTTGTACCCCGAAACAAAGTTTAATTTGGACCCTATTTTTCAAGATACCGAATTGAATAATTTCAATATTGAGTCAGGTGCTTCGGGCGCAGAGGGTCTTGGTAAGCCTGGGGTTTTACCTACCAAAGATTTAAATGGGGTTACAAGAGGGAATTCACTACAAGACCCTCCAGATGCTGGAGCTTACGAGAGCATTGAATTTTAAATTTTAAAAAAACTGAATTGAAAAACCCATCCAAAATGATGGGTTTTTGTTGTAAAATTTTCAAAAGAAATTATTTTGCCTTCAACCATTTCAGCTTTAGTTTTGAATTTTTCCGCTCCACAGGCTGCATTACCAAGGTATCACCGTTAAAGTAAAATCTTCTTTCGGCAGTAAGCCCAAATTCGGATGGATTTGAATGGGAAAGTTTAAAATGCGAAACAATGCTATCGGCCTCAGATACTTTATAATTCCCCATATAGTAGTAGGATTTCGTTATATATTTTAATGCTTCCAAAGGAATGGAATCGCTAAAATTTGGAAACTCCATTCCCGCTTTTTCATATCCCTTTTCATAAAGGTGAAGGGCTACGTGGCCGTTTCCGTCATATAGTAGATAGCCGTCCATTCCGCCTTTGTAATCGCTCCAGGTATTGGTTGTGGTGTCGCGCACCTTCATACTTTCCAGTTTCCAAAGCCCCGTAATTGTAGCCTTGGACGGTTCATCCTTGCCACAGGAAAAAGCAATCGCTGCTATTCCAAGGAAGATGATTCGTTTCAAATTCTTCATTTTGAAAAAAAGTAAATTAGTAATCAATTCTTCCCTCCTTGGCTTCCCACTTTTTAAAAACTTTGCGGCCCTCTTCCCTACCAAGATTGATGAATTTGATGTTTCGGTTTTCAATATCCTTTTCTATTTCATCATAAATAAAATGGTCGTCAAAGCCTATTTCGGCAGCATCCTCTTTTGTGCAAGCGTAATAAACGGCTTTCGGCCGCGCCCAATAAATAGCGCCCAGACACATGGGGCAAGGCTCGCAGGAAGTGTAAATTATACAATCATCCAATTGGAACGAACCAAGCTCATCACAAGCTTTGCGGATGGCCACAACCTCAGCGTGCGCCGTTGGGTCATTACTGGAAGTTACCTGGTTGAAACCTTCGGCTATAATTTCGCCATTTTTTACGACCACTGCCCCAAAAGGGCCGCCGGCATTGTTGTCCATGCCTCTTTCGGAAAGTTCGATGGCACGTTTTATAAATTGGCTGTCTTTTTCGGTTATCATGTTTAAATTATTATTTAGTGTCGGTTGATTTTTCAATAGAACTTGCGTGGTCCTTAATTATGTACCATTTATCATCTATTTTTTTCAGGTCGTAACTCACTATCATTCTGTTGAAATATGGGGCGCCATCGCGCAAGGGTTCACGGTATATGATTTCTGTTATCGCCATTCCCAAATCCTGCCCAATCTCAGTGTTCAGTATTTTTGTTTCAAAAGTCCAATCGGGCGCGGCAAACCATTCTTTGTGATAATTCATAAACCCCTCCACGCCGTCAATGATTTCGGAACCGGGCAAAATCAATTGCATCTGGCCGTTTGGGGCCATGGTTTCTCTCAAAGCGCCTAAATCCCGATTTGAAACGGCATCCAAATGTTTTAGCATCACTGCTAAAAATTCCTTTTCATTATTTTCTTCGCTTTTTTGGGAAATGTCCACTTCAACAATGGTATCGGTTTTCGCCGATGAAGGTTTTTCGTTGCACGATATGGCAAAAACTCCTAAAAAGAAAAGCGCCGTTAATGGACTGGCTTTGAAAATTGAGGGTATAAACTGTTTCATAAAAGCAGTATTTATAAATGATTTTCTAATTTGAAAAAAGCAATAGCTCTTCCCCGTCTTCATACGTATAGTTTCCAACCTCCGAAAGACCGAGCTTTTTCAAAAGTTTTATGGAGGAAAGATTTGTTTCAAGCGTGATGCCCACTATGGTCTGAATTCCCAAGGTTTCCGAAGCGAACTGCATTACTGCATTTGCTGCCTCAAAGGCATAACCTTTATTGGCAAACTCGGGTAAAAACGCGAAACCTATATCCGGATGTTCCAAGTTGTCCCGCTTGTATAGACCCGCCGAGCCGAGTGGCGTTTCGTCTTTCTTCAACGAAACCAAATAGGGCCCAAAGCCATGCTTTTCATAACTGACCAAATAGTTCTTCTTCATATAATCTTCCGCATCTTCCAAGGTTTTGATATTCCTATCGCCGATGTTTTTGAGCCAGCCTTCGCTGTTCATCAGTTTAAAGATGAAAGGAGCATCGGTTAAGGTATATTGCCTTAATAGAAGTCGGTCGGTTTCTATTTCCACTGTTTTCAAATGAAGAAATTTTTTAGAAAAACATTCCTTGCGGCTTTGCGACCTTTGCGACTTTGCATCTCCGCGAGCTAATTTTTCACGCAAAAGCGCAAAGACGTAAAGACGTAAAGTTTTATATGGGAAATTTTAATTCTTAAAAAGCGGCAGCCCAGACATCATTTCGTTTACCTTTTCGGCAATGCTTTCCAGCTTGGCATCGTCTTCACGGTTCGCGATAACCTCATCAATTAAATTCACTATTTTTTCCATATCCTTTTCAACCAAACCGCGGGTGGTTACGGCTGCCGTTCCAATACGGATGCCGCTGGTAACGAAGGGCGATTTGTCGTCAAAAGGCACCATATTTTTATTTACAGTAATATCTGCTTTGCCCAAGGCTTCCTCTGCTTCTTTTCCCGAGATATTTTTGTTGCGAAGGTCAATAAGCATCATATGGTTATCGGTTCCGCCGGAAATAATATCATAGCCTTTTTCCACAAAATGCTTTGCCATTACCGCCGCGTTCTTTTTCACTTGCACCATATAATGAAGGAAATCATCCGTCAAAGCTTCGCCAAAGGCAATCGCTTTTGCGGCGATAATATGCTCCAACGGCCCGCCCTGGTTTCCGGGAAAAATAGCGCTGTCCAGCAGACTGCTCATTTTTTTAAGGTTGCCGTTTTTCAATTTTTGACCGAAGGGATTGTCAAAATCCTTTCCCATCAAAATCATTCCGCCGCGAGGACCACGAAGGGTCTTGTGGGTAGTAGTTGTTACCACGTGGCAGTGCGGCAGTGGGTCGCCAATAATTCCCTTTGCAATCAATCCTGCGGGATGGGCAATATCCGCAAAAAGCAGGGCGCCAACTTTATCGGCAATTTCGCGGAAACGCTTATAATCTATTTCTCTTGAATATGCAGAAGCCCCTGCAATAATCATTTTTGGTTTTTCCTTTATGGCAATTTCTTCAACCTTGTCATAATCAATCCGTCCAGTTTCCTTATCAACACCGTAAAAAACGGGATTGTAAAGCCTTCCGGAAAAGTTTACTGGCGAGCCGTGGGTTAAATGCCCGCCGTGAGAAAGATCGAAACCTAAATATTTATCCCCCGGATTTAAACAGGCAGCAAAAACAGCGGTATTTGCTTGCGAACCACTATGGGGCTGCACGTTTGCATATTCTGCCCCAAACAGGGCTTTTGCGCGGTCAATGGCTATTTGCTCTACCTCGTCCACCACTTCGCAACCGCCGTAATAGCGCTTGCCGGGATAGCCTTCGGCATATTTATTCGTTAAAACGGAACCAGCGGCTTCCATTACCTGGTCGCTCACAAAATTCTCTGAGGCAATCAGCTCCAGACCGTTCAATTGGCGTTGTTTTTCGGCTTCTATCAGTTCAAAAATTTGTTCGTCGCGTTGCATAAAAAATTTCAAAATTTATGGCTTATGGTTTAGAGTCGAAAAAATGGGAATTGCAGCGAGAGAACCACAAACTGCAAACCATTTACTCTAAACCTCCACCGAAAGTTAATTAAATCCAAAAATAGTAATTACATTCGGTAACTATCATGAAATATATATATTTGATGAAGAATTTTACTAACAAAACTCAGGTTGTAACTAAATTGCACTAACGAATTAATTCTCTGATTTTGAAACTTTTGAATTTTTTTCCTTAGTTTTATTTGCAACTACAAAAAGAATTTTAAAAAATGCCCATAACAGCAAACGACCCCAAACGAAAAACCTGGCTGGATACTGCGCCAGACACAGATTTTCCAATACAAAACATTCCCTTCGGCGTTTTTTTGACGCGCGACGATATTATTACCATCGGCACCCGCATTGGCGATTATGCCATTGACCTTGGCGCACTGCACCAATTGGGGTATTTTAAAGGAATTGACCTTACCGATGATATATTTCTGCAAGATACCTTGAACGATTTTATTAGCGACGGAAGAAAAACTTGGCGTTTGGTACGCAACCGGATTGCGGAAATTTTTGATGCCGAAAATCCAAAACTTCGCGATAACAAAGACCACAGACAGCACATCCTTTTCACGATGGATGAGGTGGAAATGCAGCTTCCCGTGCAAGTTGGCGATTATACCGATTTTTATTCCAGTAAGGAACACGCCACGAATGTAGGAACCATGTTCCGTGGCAAGGAAAATGCGCTGATGCCAAACTGGCTTCACATTCCCGTGGGATATCACGGAAGAAGTTCCTCCATAATCCCAAGTGGGATAAACGCCCGCAGACCTTGGGGGCAAACCATGCCCGAAGGCGCGACTGAGCCTGTTTTTGGTCCTTCAAAATTGGTTGATTTTGAATTGGAGATGGCTTTTATAACCACAGATGCAAACGCCTTGGGCGAACCCATTCCGGTAAACGAAGCCGAGGAATACATCTTCGGATTGGTGCTTTTCAACGATTGGAGCGCGCGCGATATTCAAAAATGGGAATACGTGCCGCTTGGGCCATTCCTGGCTAAGAACTTCGCCTCTTCCATTTCACCGTGGATTGTAACCTTGGATGCTTTGCAACCCTTCAAAGTGGAAGGCCCAAAACCCGAAATGGAGCAACTGCCCTATCTTCAGTATAAAGGAAAGAAAAGCTACGATATAAATCTTGAAGTTTATATTGCTCCCGAAAATGGAAAAGAAACCAAAGTTGCTGCATCCAACTTTAAATATATGTATTGGAATATGAGCCAGCAATTGGCGCACCACACCATAAACGGCTGTAACGTGAACAGTGGCGATATGATGGGAAGCGGTACCATTTCCGGCCCAACGCCAGACTCTTACGGCTCTATGCTGGAACTTACCTGGCGCGGGGAAAAGCCCATTAAACTTTCGGACGGTACGGAGCGGAAATTTATTAACGACAACGATACCGTTATTTTAAAGGGTTATTGCAAAAACGAAAACGTGCGGATTGGCTTTGGGGAATGTAGGACGAAACTGCTCCCGGCAATAAAGCTGTAGTCTTTTTATAATATGGAATTTAAAAACCACGAATACACGAATAATTAGGCATTAAAAAAATTCGTGTATTCGTGGTTTATTTTTCGCCCAATAATCTTCTTCAAAGTTATACAAGATAAATTGGCATTACTATTGTAATTTAGCCTTCATAACCAAATCAATTTCGGTATGAAGGCTTTTTACTTACTCCTATTTACTGCATTTTTCAGCATTTCCTGCAATAGCGTTAAACGTACCCAAAAGTTTGTTGCCCGAGGCGATTATGACCAAGCCATTGAGCTTGCCGTAAAAAAACTTCAAAAAGATAAGGGCGCAAAAGAATATGAACCGCACATCCGTCTTTTGGAAGAGGCTTATTTAAAGGCCAAGGAGGATGATACTCGCCATATTTCTTTTCTGAAAAAGGAAAACAACCCTGCCGCCGCCAAGGAAATCTATTACACCTATCTCGATCTGCAGGCGCGCCAAGATCTGATCCGTCCTTTGCTTCCGCTTTACAGCAACGAAATGGGCAGAAAGGCGAATTTCGTGTTTTCAGATTATAGCAATGATCTGTTGGCGGCCAAGGATGCGTATGTAAAGGCGTTGTATCAGGAAGCCATCGTTTATATGCAGCGCAACACGAAAAAAGATTACCGAAGTGCTTTTAATGTTTTATGCGAACTGGAGGAAGTGCAACCCAATTACCGCGATGTGCACCAACTTAAGGAAGATGCACATTTCCGGGGCACAGATTTCGTATTCGTAACGATAAACAACCACACCGGGCAGTTTATCCCGTTTCGCCTTGAGCGCGATCTGCTTGATTTCAACACCTACGGACTGGATGATTTTTGGACCGAATATCACGGACAACGAGCGAACGGTATCAATTATGACCTGGGCGTTGACTTAAATTTTCAGACCATCCAAATTTCCCCTGAACGAATTTCGGATAGACAATATACCCGAACTCAGCGCATTAAGGATGGCTTTGAATATCGCCGTGACCGTAAGGGAAATATTGTGCGCGACAGTCTGGGCAACCCAATCAAAATTGATAAGTATATTAATGTTTCGGCACAGGTTACCATCACCACCCAGCAAAAAAGTGTATTTGTGGGCGGTACCGTGGTTTATAAGGATTTGAACAAAAGGCGGCAATTAAACAGTTTTCCAATTTCTTCGGAATTTGTTTTTGAAAATGTCTTTGCAAAAAATCGAGGCGATGAACGCGCCCTGACCGCCGAGGACCGAAGACTGCTAAACAATTACTTTATACCTTTTCCAAACAACGAACAAATGGTCTTTGATGCCGGTACGGATATCAAGGAACGGTTTAAGGAGATTTTGAGGGATAATTCCTTTTAAAAATTAAACAAATCGCTCCAAATGCGAAGCCTCGATAGCATGGTGCGAATCGTGGTGTAACACTTCCCCATTCTTAATAACAAGCATTTGTGGGCTTTCGTGATGGACCTTAAAACGCGCTGCTATTTCGTTTGAAATCTCCCGGTTTTGCAAGAGGTCTAAATAATACAGTTTTAATTGGTCGTCAGAAAGTTTGTAGTTTTTCTCAAACAGTTTTAAAACGCCTCGGCTAATCCCGCAACGGGTGGAGTGTTTAAAAATAGCGACCGGTTTGGTTTTGGATTCCTCCACAAGTTCATCCAATTGTTCCATGGTGGCCAAAACGTGCCACGGTACTTCCACTATTTCTTCTTTCGCAAGGTCTCTCGGTGTTTTAAAAATATCTAATAATCCCATGATTTTCTTTTTTGGCAAAGCTACAGGTTATAAAGGCGAAATTTTCTAAAAGAAATGATAAAAAAGACTCGCGTTAAAACCGTCATAATGTCTGTTAAAACAAGGCGTTTAGCGGACATTTTGTCTTAATTTTAGCGTGGCTTTATATTTGAAAATATCTTTTTGAAATAAAAATAATATGTCAGGCCAAGCGCATCCGATAGACATCGGATCCAAGCCATTTCAAATAAAAAATAACAATAGATAATAAGTAATAAAATGAACTTTAACAACTTTACAATAAAAAGCCAGGAGGCCATACAGCAAGCGCAGCAGATTGCGCAGGGCTACGGCCACCAGCAAATTGAAAACGAACACCTCCTCAAGGCTATTTTTGAGGTGGATGAAAACGTGGCGCCTTTCATCTTAAAGAAGCTTAACGTAAACCTTGTTACCCTAAAACAAATCTTGGACAAGCAATTGGAAAGCTTTCCAAAAGTTTCCGGCGGCGATATTATGCTTTCCCGCGAAGCGAACAAAACGGTCATCGAAGCCAGCAATATTGCAAAAAAGATGGGCGATGAATATGTTTCCATAGAACATCTTTTATTGGCGATTCTGAATTCAAAAAGCAGCATTGCGCAGAGCCTGAAAGACCAAGGCGTAACCGAAAAGGGAATGAAAGCCGCGATTGACGAACTCCGCGGTGGTGAAAAGGTAACCTCCCAAAGTGCCGAGGAAACCTATAATTCATTGAACAAGTACGCAAAAAACCTCAACCAACTCGCCCGTGATGGCAAGCTGGATCCCGTTATTGGCCGTGATGAGGAAATACGAAGAATTCTTCAAATCCTTTCGCGAAGAACCAAAAACAACCCAATGCTCGTGGGGGAACCGGGAACGGGGAAAACGGCCATTGCGGAAGGTTTGGCGCACAGAATTGTTGATGGCGACGTGCCCGAGAACCTAAAATCGAAAGAGATTTATTCTTTGGATATGGGCGCGCTGATTGCAGGAGCGAAATACAAAGGTGAATTTGAAGAGCGTCTAAAAGCCGTTATCAAGGAAGTAACTTCCAGTGAAGGCGATATCGTACTTTTCATCGACGAAATCCATACCCTCGTTGGCGCCGGTGGCGGACAGGGTGCCATGGACGCCGCGAATATTTTGAAGCCCGCCCTTGCGCGTGGCGAATTGCGCGCCATTGGAGCAACGACATTGGATGAATATCAAAAATATTTCGAAAAGGACAAAGCGCTGGAGCGCCGTTTCCAAAAGGTGGTTGTTGACGAGCCCGATACGGAAAGTGCCATTTCAATTCTTCGAGGAATTAAGGAAAAATATGAGACGCACCACAAAGTGCGTATTAAGGACGAAGCGATTATTGCTGCCGTTGAACTTTCGGAAAGATATATTACGAACCGTTTTCTTCCCGATAAGGCAATTGATTTGATGGATGAAGCTGCTTCAAAATTAAGGATGGAAATCAACTCCAAGCCAGAAGAACTGGACGTTTTGGACCGAAAAATTATGCAGCTTGAAATTGAAATTGAAGCCATAAAACGTGAAAAAGACGAAACCAAGCTGAAATCGCTCAATGCCGAACTTGCCAATCTTAAGGAGGAACGCAACGAACTGAACGCGCGATGGCAGAGTGAAAAAGAAGTGGTTGACAATGTGCAGAACCTCAAAACACAAATTGAGGAATACAAACTGGAAGCCGAGCGTGCCGAACGGGAAGGCGATTTTGGAAAAGTTGCGGAGCTCCGTTACGGAAAAATCAAGGAAGCTCAGGAAGAACTCAATAAGTTGGAAGCACAATTGGCCGAAAAACAAGATGGCACTTCCATGATAAAGGAGGAAGTAACCCGCGAGGACATTGCCGAAGTAGTAGCAAAATGGACGGGCATACCTGTTACCAAAATGTTACAGAGCGACCGCGAAAAGCTATTGAATCTCGAAGACCATTTGCACAAACGTGTGGTGGGCCAATACGAAGCCATAGAAGCGGTTAGCGACGCCATTCGCCGTAGCCGTGCAGGTTTGCAGGATGAAAAGAAACCCATAGGCAGCTTCCTGTTCCTCGGAACCACTGGGGTGGGTAAAACAGAGCTTGCAAAGGCACTGGCGGAATATCTCTTTGACGATGAAAACGCAATGACCCGAATAGATATGAGCGAATACCAAGAACGCCACAGCGTAAGCCGTTTGGTAGGTGCGCCCCCGGGATATATTGGTTATGAAGAAGGTGGTCAACTTACGGAAGCTGTGCGCCGCAAACCCTATAGCGTGGTTTTGCTTGATGAAATTGAAAAAGCGCACCCAGATACTTTCAATATTTTATTGCAGGTGTTGGATGAAGGCCGATTGACTGATAACAAAGGCCGTTTGGCAGATTTCAAAAACACGATTATTATTATGACCAGCAATATGGGCAGCGATATAATCCAAGAACGCTTTGAGACCGTAAAGGATCCGGAAACCGCAATGGAAGGCGCCAAAATAGAAGTGCTCGCTCTGTTGAGACAAACCGTGCGCCCAGAGTTTTTAAACCGTATTGACGACATCATCATGTTTACCCCGCTTTCAAAAAGTGATATTCAGCAGATTGTGAAGCTACAATTGAAAGGCGTTTCCAAAATGCTTTTGAAACAGAACATCGTGCTGGATGCTACACCGGAAGCCATTAAGTACCTATCGGAAAAAGGATTTGATCCGCAGTTTGGTGCAAGGCCTGTAAAAAGAGTAATTCAGCGGGAAGTGCTAAACGAGCTAAGTAAGGAAATCCTCGCCGGAAAAATAACCACTGACAGTATAATCTTGCTCGATAGCTTTGATGACTCCCTGGTATTTAGAAACCAAGAGAATTTAGTTGAATAGATTGGATTAATTAGTCAATTTGAAAAACCCTCAAGAATTTACTTGGGGGTTTTGTGTATCTCTAATTCATCAATAGCCGCATTAGGCCAAAAAAAGACCCCTTAAAATTTTAATGTTTAAAATTTTAAGGGGTCCGGCTTCAAATAAAGCGGTAACTAAAGTTTAGTTTAAAACTACCACTTGTCAATCTGTTCCTTCAATTTTTCTTTAGATTCACCTGTCTTCTCTTGAAGGCGACCAAGCAATTCGTCCGATTTTCCTTCGGCATACATTAAATCATCATCGGTAAGGTCTGCATATTCTTGTTTGAATTTACCTTTTACTTGGTTCCATTTTCCTTTAAACTGATCTTCGTTCATAGCTTTTTTGTTTTAAGTTAAATTAATTTTTCTTTTTCGTTTTATAAAATTACAACAGACGCCCCCCTATTTATAATAATGAAATATTAAAGATTCACCCGTTTTAGTTATAACTTTGCCAATGAGTCTTAAAAAATGTTATTTAAAAAAAATTTTATGAAACATTTCGTCATCCTATTAACACTATTGCCACTTTTCACCTTTTGCGGTCAACAAAAGGAAAAAGAATCTGAGAGCGGCAATGAATCTGCTGCCCCCAATTACAGCGCAACTTATTATTTAATCCGCCACGCCGAAAAAGTACGTACCGACCCAAAAGACCCCGACCCCGTCCTGAACATTGACGGGATGATGCGCGCCAAGCGTTGGGCCACCTATTTTGAACCCATCAAGCTCGATGAAATCTACATTACCAAATATATCCGTACCAAGCAGACCATTTCGTTCATAGCACAGCAGAAGCAGATTTCGCCAAAGCACTATGACCCGAACACAATCTATTCCGAGGAATTTTTAAAGGAAACCAACGGAAAGACCGTGCTCATCGCCGGCCATAGCAACACCACCCCGCAGTTGGTGAACCAGCTTCTCGGCGAAGAAAAATTTAAGGAAATGGACGATAGTGATAATTCCACGCTTTTTAAGGTAACGATAGATGGTCCCGATAAAAAGGTTGAAACGATTACCGTTGAGTAGTGAGTGACAATATTCTTTATTCTTTATTCTTTATTCTTTATTCTTTATTCTTTATTCTTTAATCTTTATTCTTTATTATTTACACAATATTGTTTATTCATTATTAATTCTGCATTATTCAATCTATTTTTGCAGCTATGGCAATTCAGAAAAACGTAAAAATAAAAAACCGAAAGGCTAGGTTTGAGTATGAAATTCTCGATACCTACACCGCCGGCATCGTCTTGCGGGGCACCGAAATTAAGGCCATTCGTGAAGGCAAGGCGTCCATAGCTGAAAGTTTTTGTGAATTTAGCAATGGAGAGCTCTTCGTGATTAATATGACCGTGCAGGAATACAGCCACGCCACGCACTACAATCATTCCCCAAAAAGCGAGCGCAAACTTCTTTTAAACCGCAGCGAGCTAAAAAAACTTGAAAAGGAAGTAAGAAACAGCGGACTTACCATTATCCCGCTTGTACTTTTTACCAATAGCAAAGGCTTGGCAAAAATGGACATAGCGCTTGCAAAAGGTAAAAAGGAGTACGACAAACGCGAAACCATCAAGGAACGCGACACTAAAAAGCAGCTTAGCCGTATCAAAAAGGCTTTTAATAATTAATTCATAAAAATTTTACTGGCAGATAAGGTTTTGGTATTTTGGTTGGTAAATAACCAAAAGCAGTCCTTCTTTCCTTTATGAAAAAATTATTTTTTGCCCTCTTACTTTTTTCCACTTATCTACTCCAGGCCCAAATTGTTGGAAAAGTAACCGATACCAAAGGCGAGCCCCTGCCCTACGTAAATATTTACCTTCAAAATAGCTATATAGGCACCACCACAAATGACGACGGCAACTACTCGCTCAACGTTTCCCGACCGGGCGAATACAAGGTTATTTTTCAGTTCTTGGGCTATAAAACCTTGACCAAAACGATTACTCCCAGTACTTTTCCTTTTATCCTGAATATTTCCCTGGAAGAAGAAACCACCAGCCTTGATGAAGTGGTGGTCAACACTTCCGAAGACCCAGCGTACCGCATTATCCGAAAAACCATTGCCCAACGGAAGGAAAATCTGGAGAAGTTGAGCGAATACACTGCCGATTTTTACTCGCGCGGACTGTGGAAAGTAAAAAACGTGCCCGAAAAAATCATGGGCCAGGAAGTCGGCGATTTTGACGGAATGCTGGATTCTACCCGCACGGGCATCATTTACCTTTCGGAAACAATTTCAGAAATAGCGTATCAAAAACCGGATAAATTCACCGAAAAGATTATCGCCAGCAAAGTGAGCGGCAACGATAACGGTTTCAGCTTCAACAGTGCACAGAGCGCCAACATCTCCTTTTACGAAAATACGATTGAATTGAACGCGGCACTGGTTTCGCCCATTGCTAATAATGCGTTGAATTATTACAACTATAAATTGGACGGCGTTTTTTACGAAGGCCCAAAACTCATCAACAAAATAAAGGTAATCCCCAAACGCCCCAATGACAGGGTTTGGCAGGGCTATGTATATATTGTGGAAGACGACTGGCAGCTATACGGAGTTGAACTTTCTACCACGGGAGCCGCGATACAAGTGCCTTTTGTGAGCAATTTAATGGTGAAACAGAACTATAAATACGATAGCGATTATGATTTTTGGGTGAAAATTTCACAGTCAGTCGATTTCGGTTTTGGCTTTTTGGGAATGGAAGGCGACGGTCGGTTTATAGCCGTTTATAGCAATTATGACTTTAAGCCACAGTTCACCAAAAAATCCTTTACCAACGAAGTGCTTTCCTTTAAACCCGAGGCCAACAAAAAAGACAGTCTGTTTTGGCGAGGCAGCCGCCCCGTACCGTTGACCGATGAGGAGCTGAGAGATTACATCAAAAAAGACAGCATACAGGTTTTAAGGCGCTCAAAGCCCTATTTGGATTCACTGGACGCAAAGTCGAACAAACCCGGTGTTCTGAGTCTGTTGACAGGTTATACCTATAAAAATTCCTTTGAAAAATGGTCTGTTGGTTATGAAGGTCCTTTGCCCAACATAAATTTCAATACCGTTCAGGGCTGGAAGAGTACGGCGGGACTAACGTTTAACAAATGGTACGACGACAACCAGACCAACACCCTTTCGGCGGCCGTTCGGGCAGATTACGGGATTGCAGAAGACAGGCTTCGGTTTACGGCGAATATTCTTCGGAATTTTAATTGGACGGACAAATTGCGCTTCTCCCTTTCGGGCGGAAGCACAGTGGCCCAGTTTAATGATACGGAGCCCATTTCGCCATTGATAAATACGTTTGCCACCCTTTTCTTTGAAAGGAACTATATGAAGCTGTACGAGCTAAATTTCGGACGAATCGCTTACAGTCAGGAAGTTTTTAACGGGCTACACCTGTACGCCGCCGTGGCTTATGAAAACAGAAAGCCGCTTTTCAACAATACCGATTACGTTACCATTCCATTTGACGATGTGAGCTATACCAGCAACAACCCATTGGCACCAAACGATTTCAGCAATGCCGCAATCACCGAGCATAACATCGTGAAAAGCAAGCTTCGGGCGCGCATCAACTTTGCCCAAAAGTATTTTTCAAACCCCGATATGAAATTCAATATTGGCGACAACAAATATCCGGAGTTAAATATTTCCGTGGAAAATGGTGCCGCGATTACTGAAAGTTATTATGATTACACTCAGTTTGAAGCAAGTTTGAACCAATCCATTTCCTTGGGAAATAAGGGACAGTTTTATTACAATTTAAAAGGGGGAACTTTCGCCAATGGCGACGGGATTTCCTTTGTGGATTACAAACATTTCAACGGAAACCAAACACGGGTGGGCACTTCGCCTAATTACACCAATGTTTTTAACCTGATGCCCTATTACGATTTCAGTACCAACAAAAGTTATTTTGAAGGCCATGTGGAGCACGACTTCCGCGGATGGATTTTGGGGAAAATTCCGGGAATCAATCAATTGAACCTCAACTTGGTAGCCGGGGCGCATTTTTTAAGCACCGAAGAACGGAAACCCTATTCTGAAATTTCCGTAGGTATTGATAACCTTGGTTTTGGAAAATTCAGACTGCTGCGCGTGGATTATGTACGTTCCTACTATAACGGCAGCAGCGACGGCGCTTTTATCTTTGGGCTGAAGTTTCTGGATTTGTTGGGGTTATAAGATTTTAAAAAACATACTCCGTGAAACTCCGCGCTTCTTGGTGCTCCTCTGTGGTATAGCTATTACACAGAGTTGCGCTGAGGGCCACTGAGAGCAACAAAGAAGATTTATAACCAAAGAAACCATGATAAATATTTTAAAACTACTAATTGTTTTTTCACTTTTCACTAATTGCATCCCGATGCAAAAAGTGCCGAAAGATGCAGTAATGACGGACTTTTTCCACTTTCAGAAAGCGAAGGATTACGACGCTTCCAAATGGGCGGCATTTCTACCGGGAACTGGCGGCTTGCGGATTTTTAAGGACACGACCCATTATTACAAGGTAGCCGAAAAGCTAAACGCGGAAGGCATTTCGGTTCTATTGGTCGATAATGTTGCTGCCTATAAAGCTTCCAAAAGAGACGTGGACGAAGAAGAACCCGTACAAATTCTTTGGACACTGGAAGAGGCTCTAAAGTGGGCAAAGCAGAATGGAGATATCGCCCCAAGTTCAGAGGGAAGCATCGTGGGCTGGTCACGGGCTGGCCTCGGTTTAATTCCGCTTGCAAATGATGAAGATGAATTGAAAAAACTCAATATAAAATCAATTGCAATGTTTTATCCCGCAAATGGTTACGAAATAAAACTTAAACCAAAAGTTCCAGTACTGGTAATGACGGGCGGAAAGGATAAAATTGTTAAAGTTGATGATATTTTGAAGCATATGGTTGCCGAAAATGTGACCATTCAAGTATATGACGATGCGTATCACGGCTATGATGTGGAAAGCCTGAAAAAGGGAAAATATTACCGCTACATTCCCTTCATCAGCAAAAAGCATTATCTCCTAAAGTACGATGAAGAAGCCGCGAAGGAATCTTTTGAGGAATTGATTAAATTTTTAAAGAAAAACTAAATCTTCGCGCCCTTTGTGGCTCTGCGGTGTTAATTTTTCCGTAAAGAAACAGGAAGCGCAAAGCATAAAACCATGGCAATACCTTTTCCAATCCTAATTACCGAACGCCTAAACCTCCGGAAAATAGTTCCCACAGATCTGGAAAGGGTTTATTTTTTACGCTCAAACACAGATATCAACAAATACATAAAGCGACCACCACAGACGTGGGAAACGGCAATTGCGCATATCCAACTGCTGGACGACAATTTAAAATCCGACATAGCGATTGCCTGGGGAATTACGACCAAAGAATCAAACATGCTGATTGGTTCTATATGTCTTTGGAATTTTTCAGAAGACAAAAAAATCGCAGAGGTGGGTTACGACCTCGATCCAAAATTTCAAGGCAAGGGAATTATGAGCGAAGCACTAAAAGCTGTTTTGGATTATAGCTTCAACCAAAGAGGTTTTGAAACTATCGAAGCCTATACGGATTATAGGAATATTCCTTCAAAAAAGCTGCTAAAACAACATGGATTTATTCCAAGAGAAGGTAAAAAAGATGCTGATAACCAAGATAATATAATATATTACCTAAACTGTTAGTTTTTATCTTCTAAAAGTGGTACAAATCGGAATTCTCCGTACTCTTCTTTCTGAAATTCAGTGTCAGATTTACGTAAAAAGACAGTCATTATTTGCACATTTTCCCCAACCGGAATCACCAATCTTCC
Source organism: Aequorivita todarodis (assembly GCF_028561335.1). Taxonomy (GTDB): domain Bacteria; phylum Bacteroidota; class Bacteroidia; order Flavobacteriales; family Flavobacteriaceae; genus Aequorivita; species Aequorivita todarodis. The sequence goes on from NZ_JAQQTG010000013.1 coordinate 20,857, forward strand.
ACCAATTTTCAACTGCGCCAACAACGGATTTGGAACATAGGGCGCTCCGGCAGTTACGATAATTCCGTCAAAAGGAGCTTCCTCTTCCAGCCCGATATAGCCGTCGCCAAAAATCATGCGTTTGGGTTTGTAGCCAAGTTTTGGAAGAAAGAGTTTCGTTTTTTTGAAAAGTTCGTTTTGTCTTTCAATGGTGTATAGAATCGCTCCCATTTCCAAAAGCACTGCAGCTTGATAGCCGCTCCCCGTTCCTATTTCCAGAATTTTGTCGCCTTTCTTCACTTGCAAGAGCTCCGTTTGGCGAGCCACGGTATATGGCTGCGAAATGGTCTGGTCTGCCGCAATCGGGAAAGCCTTGTCAACATACGCGTGGTCCACAAAGCCCGAGTCCATAAAAAGATGCCGTGGAATCTTGCCGATGGCCTGTAAAACGTTTTTGTCGGCTATCCCTTTTCTTTTAAGGATTTCAACCAGTTTTTTACGCATTCCTTGGTGGGTAAATGTATCTTTCACTACTATTGGATTTGAGATTTTGGACGTGAGATATTAGACTTTACAAAGTAACCAAATTAGCCTATTAAGCACCAAATTTCAAGCACCAATTTCCTAATATATTTTAGAAAGCAAATAGCAAAGCCAAAACCCCAGCTCTAAAGGGAGTTAATCATATATGCATAAGAAAGGGGTTGTTTCCCAAAAACAAAAATTCTGACGTCAATCAGCACAAAGAAAGCCAAAACACTCCCTTTAACGCTCAGGGGTTAAACTCCTAAACTTATAAACTTATAAACTCATAAACCCATCAACTCCTGAACTTTTAAACCCCTCAACTTTTCAACTTTCCCCCGAAACCCGTACATTTGTGAAAAACACACGCCAATGCTAAAAGCGGGAGTTCTGGGTGCGGGTCACCTGGGAAAAATACACTTGAAATTGCTGCAACAATCCACAAAATATGACCTTGTGGGATTCTTCGATGCCAGCAAGGAAGCCTCGAAACAAATAGAAACTGAATTCGGCTACAAAAGTTTTCCCTCGATGGAAGGCCTTATAGATGCTTGCGACATGGTGGTTGTAGTGACCCCGACGAGCACACATTTTGAATGTGCCGAAAAGGTAATACGGGCCGGAAAGCATCTTTTTATAGAAAAACCCATTACAGAAACGGTCGCACAGGCAGAGCAGATTCGCGATTTGGCGAAAGAGATGAAAGTACGCGGACAAGTAGGGCAAGTGGAACGTTTTAACCCTGCCTTTCAAGCCATTAAGGATAAAATCCACAACCCGATGTTTATTGAGACCCACCGTTTGGCGGAGTTCAACCCCCGCGGGACCGATGTTTCGGTGGTATTGGATTTGATGATACACGACATCGATGCTATCTTGAGCGTTGTAAAAAGTTCGGTAAAGTCGGTAAGCTCCAGTGGCGTTTCGGTTATCAGCGAAACGCCCGATATTGCCAATGCCCGCATTGAGTTTGAAAATGGTTGCGTGGCAAATCTGACCGCAAGCCGCATTTCGCTTAAAAAAATGCGCAAGGCCCGTTTCTTTCAGCGCGACGCCTATATTTCGGTAGATTTTTTGGAGAAGAAATGCGAAGTGGTAAAAATGAAGGACGCCCCAAAGGAAATAGACGATTTTGCGATGGTGTTGACAAATGCCGAAGGAATAAAAAAACAAATCTATTTCGAAAACCCAAAAATTGAGGCAAACAACGCAATCCTGGATGAGCTGGAAAGTTTTTACGAAGCCATAAAAGCCGATAGAACTCCGGAGGTATCGCTTAAACAAGGTACTGAGGCGCTTCGGGTTGCTATGTTGATAATTGAAAATTTTAAGAAAATATAAAAAATGACTGATGCCGGATGCTGGATGACGGAAGCAAAAAATAATACCGACCAAAGTATCAATAGCGTCAATAGCATCAATAGCATCAATAGCATCAATAGCATCAATAGCATCAATAGCATCAATAGCATCAATAGTAAAATTAAGTTTAACCTCAAAAGATACCCGCCTACGCGGGCATTATTATGAAAAACATAGCAGTAATAGGCGCAGGCACGATGGGCAACGGAATAGCCCACACCTTCGCGCAATTTGATTATAAAGTACAATTGATTGATATTCACCAAACGTCGCTTGACAAAGGGATTGCTACCATTACCAAAAATTTGGACAGAATGGTCGCTAAGGAAACCATTTCTGAAGAAGACAAGCAGCGAACCCTAAAAAACATTACAACCTTTACCAGCCTTGAGGAAGGCGTGGAATATGCCAGCCTTGTTGTGGAAGCAGCCACTGAAAATGTGGATTTGAAACTGAAAATCTTCCGTGATTTGGACAAGTTTTGTCCGGAAGATACGATACTTGCGAGCAATACTTCTTCCATTTCAATTACGCAGATTGCCTCGGTAACCTCGCGTCCCGGAATGGTTATCGGGATGCACTTTATGAATCCGGTGCCGATTATGAAACTGGTTGAAATAATAAAAGGTTACAGCACGAGTGAGGAAACGTTCAAAACGGTGGAAGAACTTTCAAAAAAGCTGAATAAAGTTCCAGTGGAAGTGAACGATTATCCCGGCTTCGTGGCCAACCGCATTTTGATGCCGATGATAAACGAAGCCATTGAAACGCTCTACAACGGCGTGGCTGGAGTAAAGGAAATAGATACCGTAATGAAACTTGGAATGGCCCACCCGATGGGCCCCTTGGCATTGGCAGATTTTATTGGTTTGGACGTTTGTCTTTCTATTTTGAAAGTGATGTACGAAGGCTTTAAAAACCCAAAATACGCGCCTTGCCCGTTATTGGTAAATATGGTCATGGCAGGAAAACTGGGCGCAAAAAGCGGCGAAGGTTTTTACGATTACAGCCAAAACAGAAAGGCGGAGGATGTTTCCTCGCAATTTGGGAAATGATTTTTTAACCACGGAGTGCACAAAGATTTGCACAAAGTCCACAAAGAAAACCCCGAAACCCATAAACTTTTAAACACTTAAACTCTTAAACTCATAAACCAAAACATTGGCCAAAATCATCCCCTTTAAAGCCGTACGCCCTACGCGTGACAAAGTGAGCCTGCTCGCGGCGCGCTCCTATGACAGTTATACGGCCATGCAGGTAGAGTCGCGATTGCGGGACAACCCATTTTCGTTTCTGCATATCGTGAACCCGGGGTATAAGTACCAAAAGGAAATTTCGGGCGAAGAGCGCTACGGCCTGGTACGCAACCGCTACCAGGAATTTAAGGAAGATGAAATTTTTATTCAGGACGAAAAACCATCGTTCTACATTTATAAAATCGTAAACCGCGACAGACTTGAGTTCAACGGCATTGTGGCCGCGGCGAGCGTTCAGGATTACGCCGATGATGTCATCAAAAAACACGAGGACACGCTGGAATTTCGAGAGGTTATTTTTAAGGAATACCTAAAAACCGTGGGCTTCAACGCCGAAGCCGTGCTCCTTACCTATCCCGATAATGACGAATTGGAAGCCATAATTGAAGAGGTGATGCAAAGCCGCGCCGAGTATGAATTTACCACCACCTATCGCGACACGCACTATCTGTGGAATGTAGATGACGAAGTGCTGCTGAAAAAAATCCAGCAGATTTATAGTGAAATGCCGGTGCTGTATATTGCCGATGGCCACCACCGCTCTGCTTCTTCCTATTTGTTGGCAAAAGATTTAAGAGAAGAAAATCCGCATCACACGGGCGATGAAGCTTATAATTATTTTATGAGCTACCTCATTCCTGAAAGCGATTTGAAAATTTACGAATTCAACCGCTTGGTGAAGGATCTGAACGGGATGACAAAGGAAGAGTTTTTAATAAAGCTCGACGAACATTTCAGAATAGAAAACCGCGGGATGGAATATTACAAGCCTTCAAAACTGCACCATTTCAGCATGTATCTTGATGGCGAGTTTTATTCCTTGTACCTTCGCAAGACAAAATATGAAATAAAAAATGCGCTCGATGCGTTGGACACCCATATTTTATACGTTACGGTCTTAAAACCTCTGCTCGGTATCGAGGATTTACGGAACGACCAGCGCATAGAATATTCCCACGGAAAAAAGGATTTGGCATACGTAAAAACCGTGGTTGATTCGGGGACGTTTGCTGTGGGTTTTGGGCTGGTTGCCGTTACAACGGACGAACTAAAGCAGATAGCCGACGAAGGCCTGAAAATGCCCCCCAAGAGCACCTATATTGAGCCGAAACTGAGAAGTGGCGTAACGGTTTACGAATTCGGAAAATAGAGAAAAGAGGAAGAAAAAGAGAAGTGATTATGACGATTTCAGAAAATTTAAAAAATTTCAAAAAAGCATTACCGAAGGATGTTACACTGGTAGCGGTTTCAAAAACCAAGCCCGTGAGCGATTTGATGGAGGCCTACAACGCAGGGCAGCGTGTTTTTGGCGAAAATAAAATTCAGGAAATGGAAGCCAAATGGCAAGAAATGCCAGAGGACGTTGAGTGGCACATGATTGGCCACGTGCAGCGCAACAAGGTAAAATATATGGCCCCTTTCGTGAGTTTGATACATGCGGTGGACAGCTTGAAACTTTTAAGGGAAATCAACAAAGAAGCCATCAAGAATAACCGGACCATCAATTGCTTGCTTCAAATAAAAATTGCCGAAGAGGAAAGTAAATTTGGAATGGACGAAGCCGACGCCGCTTCCCTCCTCGCTTCCGAAGCATTTAAAAAACTTCAGAATATTAAGATTGTTGGTCTTATGGGAATGGCAACCTTTACCGATGATGAAAGGCAGATTTCAGAAGAATTTCAGAAATTGAAGGATGTTTTTGAAAAATTCAAGGTTCAAGATTCAAGATTTGAAATTCTCAGTATGGGTATGAGCGGCGATTACAAAATCGCAATCGAACACGGCAGCAATATGGTGCGCGTGGGAAGCGCGATTTTTGGGGAACGAAAAGCCCCCTAGCCCCCAAAGGGGGAACTTATAACTCAAAACTAAGAATACTATTAACTATTAACTTAATAACCCAATAACTTTTACGGTGTACGCAATTTTAGACATAGAGACCACGGGTGGAAAATACAATGAGGAAGGCATTACCGAAATTGCAATTTACAAATTTGACGGCCATAAAATCGTGGACCAGTTTTCAAGTTTAATCAATCCCGAAAAGCCCATCCAGCCATTTGTTGTGAACCTAACGGGCATAAATAATGAAATGCTCCGGCATGCGCCCAAGTTTTACGAAGTGGCCAAACGCATCATCGAAATTACCGATGGCTGCATTATGGTGGCGCACAACGCCCTTTTCGACAATAGAATCCTTACCACCGAATTTGACCGATTGGGCTACCCGTTTGAAAAGGAAACCCTTTGTACCGTGGAGCTCGCAAAAAAGTTGATACCCGATATGCCTTCGTACAGTTTGGGAAAATTGGTGCGTTCGCTCGGGATTCCGTTAAGCGACCGCCACCGCGCCCAGGGCGATGCAAAGGCTACCGTGGCACTTTTTAAAATGCTGTTGGCAAAGGACACTTCCAAAGAAATAATTACCGAGACACTTCGGAAAGACCCAAAGCGACAAATGGAGCCGAAACTTCTCGATATTATTGAAAATGTTCCCTCTGAAACGGGTGTGTATTATATGCACAACGACGCCGGAAACATAATTTACATCGGCAAAAGCAAAAACATCAAAAAAAGGTTGATGCAGCATTTTACAAGCGACAACCGCAAATCGAAAAAAATTCAGTTGGAAGTAAAATCGGTCACTTTTGAAAAAACAGGAAGCGAACTGATTGCCCTTTTGAAAGAATCTGAAGAAATTAAACAGAACAAACCCCTATTTAACCGGGCGTTACGCCGTACGCTGTTTACGCATCAGCTTATTAGCTTTGTGGACGAAAACGGTTATATAAACTTAAAAATTGAAAAAGCGGACGGCAGGAAAAAAGCCATTACCACGTTCAGCAATTATCAGCAGGCAAGGTCGGCACTTTTCAAAATAACAGAGGAAAACCAGCTGTGCCAAAAATTGACGGGGCTTTACGACACCAAAAAACAATGTTTCAATTATACCATAAAAGAGTGCTACGGCGCTTGCATAAACAAGGAACCAGTTGCCGAATATAACAACCGCGTTCAGGCATTTTTGGAAAAGTGCAGTTACGAAAACCAAAATATGCTCATTATAGATCGCGGTAGGGAAATTGAAGAACGTTCGGTGATTTTGATTGAAAACGGAATTTATAAAGGGTATGGTTTTTACAATCTGAATTACCAGATAAACAATCCGGAAATTCTGAAATCCATCATCAACCCGATGCAGAACAACCGCGATGCGCAGCACATTATTCAAAGTTATCTTCGAAGAAAAAAAGTGCTGAAAACGGTAAACCTTTCAACCAATACGGTTATTTAGGCTAACATTGCTTATTTTTAGTCGTTCAAAAAAAAGATCTTGAAACCAACCGATAAAAAATCCTGGCGTTACAAACTTCACGAAATAATCTACGAGGCCGATACGCCTATGGGAAGGCTTTTTGACATTGTCCTGCTTATACTCATTCTGCTGAGCGTTGTAATCGTAATGCTGGAAAGTGTGCGCTCCATCGATTTGGAATACCATAGACTGTTTTATGTAATTGAGTGGGTCATAACCATTTTTTTTACCATTGAATATATTGCCCGCATCCTTACCGTAAAAAAACCAAGGCATTATATTTTCAGTTTTTATGGAATTATTGACTTTCTCTCTACCATTCCGTTATATCTGTCGTTCATACTTGTGGGGAGCAACTATTTGCTAACCGTGCGGGCGTTGCGACTGTTGCGGGTTTTCAGGATTTTAAAGATAACGCGGTACATTGGCGAAGGCAACAAGCTGAAAAAGGCACTCATAGAAAGCCGCGCAAAAATCTTTATCTTCATATTTGCCGTACTTATCGTAGCCATTATCGCCGGAACTCTTATGTATCTCATTGAAGGAGAAGAAAGTGGTTTCAAAAGTATTCCCGTGAGCGTATATTGGTGTATTGTAACCCTGACCACCGTAGGTTTTGGCGATATTGCCCCCGTTACTCCGGCCGGCCAGTTTTTGGCAACCATCATTATGATTCTTGGGTATGGCGTTATCGCAGTGCCAACAGGAATTGTAAGCGCTCAGTACGTAAGAAAGGCAAGTGATGATTATGTGCACGTAAACACCCAAGCCTGCAGAAATTGTGGAGTACAACGGCACAGGGACGATGCGAAGTTTTGCCACAAATGTGGTAAGGAACTGCATCCTGAAAATAATGCTGAAGCCTGATGGCCGCACAAAAACCATTGCTTATCTGCGTTGTGGGCGCTACGGCCATTGGCAAGACTTCCTTGGCCATAAAGCTTGCGCAGGCTTTTTCTACGGAAATCATTTCGGCAGATTCGCGGCAGTTTTTTAAGGAAATGACCATTGGCACTGCCGTTCCGAGCAAAGAGGAATTAAGTGCCGCCCCGCATCATTTCATTCAAGATAAAAGTATTTTTGAAGAATATTCCGTTGGCGATTTTGAACGGGATGCGATTGCCCTGTTTAAAAATCTTTTTGAAAAGAACCAGGTCGTTATAATGGTCGGCGGTTCCGGCCTGTATGTGGATGCCGTGGCAAAAGGCTTGGACAGTTTTCCGGAAGTGCCTTCGGAAATAAGGGAACAGTTGAATATTGAGTTGCATGAAAAAGGCATTGAAACACTCCAAAATGAGCTGCGAAAAGCAGACCCGCGGTATTTCGAAAAAGTGGATATCCAAAATCCGCACAGGTTAATTCGAGCCTTGGAAATCTATCGCGCGACCGGAAAATCGTATTCGTCTTTTCTTAAAAAAGAAAATCCGCAAAGAGACTTCAACACCCTATTTATTGGTTTAACTGCCGAACGGGAACTAATCTACCAACGTATAAATCGTCGGGTAGATAATATGATTGAAGCGGGGCTAATCGATGAGGCGAGATCGCTTCTTCCGTACAAAGAAAAAAATGCGCTGCAGACGGTTGGGTATCGCGAACTTTTTGAATATTTTGAGGGTAAAATTTCTTTGGAAGAAGCCATTTCAGAAATTAAAAAAAACACCCGAAGATTCGCCAAACGCCAAAATACCTGGTTTAAAAAAAACGAAGCCATCCATTGGTTTTATTACGATACGGAAGTTTCAGAAATTATAAATTTCATAAAAGAAAAAAACGCCCTTTAAAGGCGTTTTTTTACACATATCTTAAGCTGTAATTAATTCTCCACTTCGTTCTTAACTACCAAACGGAAACCTTCGCCATGAATATTGACTATTTCTACGCCATCATCCTTGCTTAGGTATTTGCGAAGCTTTGCTATATAAACGTCCATACTTCGGGATGTAAAGTAGTTATCATCTCTCCAGATTTTGGTAAGGGCGAGTTCACGCGGCATCAAATCATTCTTGTGAAGTGCCAATAGCCGCAACAATTCATTCTCCTTTGGAGAAAGTTTTATGGGGGTTTCCTTGTTATAGGTCAAAAATCGCAATTTGGAATTTAAATGGAAATTACCGATCTGGAACTCAAACTGCTTGCTATCGGCAATGGAATCAGTAGCCTTTCTTTGAATGATCGCTTTAATTTTCATCAAAAGCACCTCGCTGTCAAAAGGCTTGTTTAGATAATCGTCTGCCCCTACTTTATAGCCTTTCATCACATCTTCTTTCATCGCCTTTGCGGTAAGGAATATGATTGGCACATCCTCGTTTTTCTCGCGGATTTCCTTTGCCAACGTAAAGCCATCCTTATAGGGCATCATTACATCCAGGATACAAAGATCGAAATCGTCCTTTTTAAATTTTTCAAAACCTTCCATTCCGTTTTTTGCATGGGTTACGTTATAATCGTTCATGGCAAGGTAATCTTTTAGTACTGTCCCAAAGTTGGGATCATCTTCTACAAGAAGGATTTTTTTGTTTTCAGTTTCCATAATTTTAAGATATTAAGTGTAGTTTTATTATAAAGGTGCTGCCTTTTCCCTTTTCGCTTTCCACGAATATTTCGGCATCGTGGTCGTCTAGGATGCGCTTTACATAAGCAAGGCCAAGGCCGTGGCCTTTTACATTGTGAATATCGCCGGTATGTTCCCGGTAGAATTTTTCAAATATTTTTTTCTGTACAGGTTTGCTCATTCCCATACCCTGATCGCGTATTTTGAGAATAACGCTATTTTTTACATTTTCGGAATAAATATCAATCTTTGGCGCTTCCTCAGAATATTTTATGGCGTTGTCCAGCAGATTTACTATCACATTGCTCAAATGTGATTCGTTGGCCAGGACAGCAGATTGGAGCGCTCCGTAATGGGTTTTTATATAGCCTCCCCGATCCTCAACGATCAAACTTACGTGCGAGATAGCTGCTTCAACAACATCCTGTAGATTGACGCGTTCCTTGGGCAAATCCAGTTCGTTTTTTTCAAGCTTTGAGATTTGCAATACGTTTTCAACCTGTGCGTGCATGCGCTTGTTCTCTTCCCGGATCATTCCCAGATAGCGGTCCAAAAATTCTTTATTATCCTTTACTTTCGGATTCTTAAGTGAGTCTAAAGCCAAGTTAATTGTCGCTATGGGGGTTTTGAACTCGTGGGTCATGTTATTTATGAAATCGCTCTTAATTTGAGAGATTTGCCTTTGCTTGTATATCTGTGAAATGGCACTGGAATACGCAAGTATGATAACCGCCGTAAAAACCAATGATAGGATTGCCATCCCCAAGATGCTGTTCAATACCAATTTTTCCTTTTCTGAAAAATTAACATATAGCTGATAATTGGTATTGTTGTCAACATCAAAAAGAGGGACTACGTAAGTACTTCTATCATCGTATTTGAAATTCTTTGACCTCACTTTGGTTTCAAGGTTGTTGCTGTAAACGGCAAATTCAAACTTTGATTTTAATCCTCTTTCCTTTAATTCATTGTCAATCAATGTTGTTATCAAGGCTGGGCTCACTCTTTTGTATATTGGTGTAAGCGATGTAATGTTGCTCACAAAACTTTCAAACTGCTTTTGCTCGTAGTCCTTCATTCTTGAAAAGGACACCATCCCTGTCTCTGTGGTCGTGGTACCGTCAATACCTTCAGAAATTCTGGTTTTGGTCTTTCTGTTTGTCAGCTTCTTAAATTGGATACTATCTGCATCAGTATCTAAAAGACCCGAAGAAAGTTTATAATCCTGCTCTAAAATTCCATCAGTGAAAATATAGGTTTCATTGGTGGCCTTATTCTGATATTTATACGCCAACTCAGTAAAACTGACATTATCGGGAACTTTAATGCTGTCAACATACGGAATATAAAGCTGATAATAGGCTTCGGTCTCTCTCAGTTTGATTTCCTTGGCAACGGACAAAAGGACTTGTTTGGCGTTTATGGTAAATTGGTCGTCCTTGGTCCGGTATGCGTTTGAAATCCAATAACCTTGAACAAATACTATCCCCAATAATGAGAGGCTCATGAGCGCTATAAGCAATACAAATAGCTTTCTATTCATATTTCAAAAGTAAGATTTTAACATTTAGCCAGTCGTCCATTTAACCAAATGTTAACAAAAGACAGGAAGTGCTATCCCACGAGGGATTAGCTTAAAGATTTGTGGATTTTTTCAACTTTATCGCGGGTGGTTTTTAAGTCGATATTCTCAATAATTATGTCCGCAAGTTTTTGCTTTTTTTCATCGCTCCATTGATTGTCCATGCGCTGTTCAATGGCTGTTTTCGAGGTATTATCGCGCGCCATCACGCGAGCTATGCGCATCTCTTTGGGGGCAGTTACCAAAATTACCAGATCACAATCTTTGTAGCTGCCGTTTTCAAAGAGTATCGCGGCCTCCTTTATTACATAGGGCGCTTGCTGTTTTGAGGCCCATTTTCTGAAATGCGCCGCAACTTTTGGATGGATCACTGCATTCACAGCTTCCAATAGAGATTTGTCATTAAAGATTTTAGCTGCAACAAACGCGCGATTGAGTCTTGGCCCCAAATAAGCCTCTTCTCCCAGTAACGCAGTAAGTTTACGGCGTATCACCTTTGAGGAATCGGTAAGTTTTTTTGCCTCAGTATCCGCAATATAAATAGGCACCCCCAGCTCGGAAAACATTTTTGCCACCGTTGTCTTCCCGCTTCCTATTCCGCCCGTTAGACCTATTATTCTCACTTTGATACCTTTTTCTCTTTTGAAGTTGAAGAACTATTTGAATATGAAAAAATCAATTTTCTTGGGTTCGAAGACCACATTGTAAATGTTCGGAGGTTTTTTCTCAAGAAACGGCAGCATAAAGTTTTCCTCCTTATTTCTTTGGGAATAATCGCATACCAGCCTAAAGCTTTCTTTGGAAATGGTAGCAAAATCGGTTACGGATACGTCAAAAGTAATAGTTACTGCCTGTGGCACCATTTTAATATCCGTATCTGGCGGTAGGTTAATCACCTCAACCGGCAACGTATATTGCCCCTGCGAAAATTCAGCGACATCAAGCGTAACCTTCACTTTATTGGGTTTGATTGAAACTATTTCGCTTCCGGGACTAACAACTTTTGCCGTTTCTGAAATATTTTTTTCAACATCTTTTAGCGAAATCAGTTCTGTCTCGATTGTATGCATGTTCTTCAAACTGCCCGAAGGACCGGATATTGTAACAGAATCTGGTGTAATTTTCACGCTATCTATCGGTTTAAAGCCGTTTTTAAATGAAATGGCCGTCTTTGCGATAACGCGCACTTTTTTTAGGACTATGGGGTCCAAATGAACATTTAGTTCATCAACGGAAAGGTTTTTAATGGCCAAATTTCTATTGAAATTGGCAGATACCATTCGTAAAAGTTCACTTTTTGAAACCTTGAAACTGTCTTTTTCCTTTGTATAATATTTACCCACAGGCACCGTAATTGTGGGTTTTTTAAATTTATAGAAAAGTATTTCAAAACCATTTGCGGCAAGATCGAAAGTAATATATTGGGGGTTATTCTCCGAGAGCGCAGCTGTTTCGGGAATATTTTCATAATTGATCTTGGCTGTCATCGTTGAAGTAAACTCCCTACTGAACTTGGTCAAAACCCAAAAAATCGTGGCAAGCAACAAAAACAGCAGAAAGCGGTTCACCTTTGCGTTTTTAGTGTTTTTAAAAAATCCCTTCGGCATAGCGGTTTGTTTGAATGTCAATAAAATTAACTAAAAAATAAGGAGGGAAATTGTTTCCGGGGATCTTTCTTCAGAAGATTTATATAAAAACTGGACTTCAAAAAAGCCATTCCATACCCAAAAAACTGAACAAAAACAGCAGCTACGGAAAGCAAGCCAATATAAATTCTTTTGTTTTTTATTGAAGAGTCTATCAGAATCAACATTAAATAGAAAAGCAATGGGACCAAAAATAACGGATTGAAAAAGAGGGAACATAAAATAGATCCAACAACAAAAAACACGAATACTGTTGGAAACCAGAATGTAACCTTTGCTGCGGAAGGATGCCATTGGTTTAAAATGGGGCGTACAAGTCCAAATTTTTTTACCTGAATATAAAACTTCTTCCAGGAAATCCGTCGTTTATGGTAAACAAAAGCCTTGGGCAAAAACGTTGTTTTATAGCCTGCCTTCAAAATGCGCTGCGAAAGGTCCGGATCTTCCCCTGGATGGATTTTTGCAAAACCACCCGTTTTTTCAAACACTTCTTTTGAAATTCCCATATTGAAACTCCTGGGCTCAAAACGATTTAGGCTGGCTTTACTGCCCCGAATACCACCCGTGGTAAAAAAAGAAGTCATTGTATAATTGATAGCCTTTTGCAAAGGAGTGAAACTTTCATGGGCCGCATCTGCGCCTCCAAAACAATGGTAACATGTTTTGTTCAGGAATGAATCTACCGTTTTTAAATAGTGCGGCGGCAACAAACAGTCGGAATCGAGAATTATGAAATAGTTCCCTTTTGCCTGCCCCATCCCAAAATTCCGTGAATCCCCGGGGCCGGAATTTTGTTTGAAATAATAGGAAATGGAAAGTTTTTCTGAAAACTGGCCCACTATTTTTTCAGCGGTTTCCGTGGATCCATCCTCTACCAATACAATCTCAAAATCTTCGTGAAAATCGAGCTTCGAAAAACTTTCCAAAAGCTCCATCACTTCCTGCGGACGGTTATAGACGGGGATTATAAAGGAGTACATTCGTTGCATTGCGCAAAGTTAGCTAAATAAAAAAAGCCACCCACTTTCGCGGATGGCTTTTGGTATCAAATTTCTAAAAATTAGTTTTTCAATACTTTATAAGTACCTATCTGTCCTTCAACGGTAACCTTCATAATGTAGGTTCCGGTTGTTAGACCAGAAATGTCAAGATCAGTAGTTGTAGCGCCAATTTTAGAGCTCAACACACTTTGACCCAACAAGTTATAGATAGTAACTGAATCTATATTGTTTACAGATTTCAAAGAAAGCGCTCCGTTGGTTGGGTTTGGATAGTACACAAAACCTTCCAATGCGTTTTCAGAAACTCCAAGGATCTCTCCTTTTGCTGAAGTCCAAGCTACTTGGTCAGAGCCGCCGTTGAAAAGACCGATTACAGTTGAAGCACCGGTAAGCACATCAACTCTTCTCCATTGTCCTTGCAATGCGCCACCGTCAAAAGCAGATAGGTAAACAAAACCAGGGTCGCCTTTAATGTATGTTCCACCTTGGCCATAGTTGGCATCAAAACCAAGTGGGCCTACAATAGAAGCTGTACCGGTTCCAAGATCAACATAATAGAAGTTATCATCAACAATATCGTGGCTGTAACCATCACCATTTTCGTCTATCATTAAGGAGATAGCTCCGGTCATACCTGTTACCCCTACTGTAGTAGCGGTACCTGCACCAATATCAATAGTAGAAAGTGTAGAAGTGGCAAGGTTCGTAGAAATTGCATACAAAGTTCCGCTAACTGGATCAAATTCAGCACCGGCCCAAGATTCACCACCAGGAGCAGCAATGCTACCAAGTGAAGTATAAGCACCAGTTGCAAGATCTACACTGTAGAAATCGTTGTCGTTGGCAAGTACATACGCAGTACCGTCATCATTCGGGTCAATGGCGCCAGCATTTTCAAAATTTGGATTTGTAATTGGAGAAACTCCAACAGTAGCAAATGCAGCAGGATCTGCTGGATCAAAGCTTATCAAGCTCTCGGTAGAGTTATTAACACCAAATACAACGGCTGGATCGCCTCCGCCTCCGCCTGGCTCGTCATCACCAAGAACATTCCATACAAAACCTTGGCTCAAACCTAGGTCGAACAAAGGAGTAGGAACGTTTGCGCCACAATCAGGAGCCATAATATAACTTGGTCCAGTTTCACCATCGTTGTTGCAGCCAAAACGCATAAAGTTTGTATCCGTTCCATCATCTACCAATACGAGCTCCATAACCATTGCCTCACCAGCAGGAATCATTGCCGAAAGAGGCAAGTTAATCATCGTCTCATAATCTGCGTTGGTTGCCATATAAACGGCAGTACCTTGAAGAGTCAAAGTTCCACCTGGAAAAGAACCAGGAGTTGTAGAATAGATATTAGCAGTTATGGGAAAACCAGATGGAGTTGAAATGGTTCCCATTGCAAATTCCACAGCAGTAACTTCCAAACCGTTCATAATACCATAATCTCCCGGAAGATCAAAGGCTCGATAAACATTATTGTTTCGGAAGCTTGTTGGAGATGCGCAAGCAATCTCTGCGCCAGACTCAATTGTTTGTGTGTTACTTTGTGTGATAACAACCGGGGCTAAATTCTGGATCCCGTTGAAATGCACATTTAGCATACGTTGTTCTTGAGGAGTAAAATAAGAATTAACATCCCCTGCGACATCTCCAATATTCTGAAGTCTGGTTATCAAACTTTCAATTGTTACTGGGGTTTGTGTGCTAGTGTTAGTTCCTGTAAAAGAACTTTGCGCATTCATTAGGCCAATGGACCCAATAAATAAAGCTAATAGTAATGTAATTTTTTTCATAATAAGAGTTTAAATTAAAGGTTAATTTTTTTATATGAAGGCTAAAGATATTCAAATAAAAATTGATTCCAAAGAATAAGTTATAAATAAAGCAAAAAAGCCACCCACTTTCGCGGATGGCTTTTCGTACTCAATTGTGAAAGATTAGTTTTTCAGAATCTTATAAGTACCTGTCTGTCCTTCAACTGTAACCTTCATTATATAGGTTCCTGTGGCTAAACTAGAAACGTCAAGATCAGAAGTGGTGGCGCCAATTGTAGAGCTCAACACGCTTTGACCCAGCAAGTTATAGATGGCTACTGAATCTATATTGTTTACAGATTTCAAAGAAAGCGTTCCACTGGTTGGGTTTGGATAGTAAGTGAAACCTCCAAGTGCGTTATCGGCAACACCCAATGGATCACAATCGCCTTCAAAATTATAAACAAAATCGTCAGCACCTGTAGCAACTTGCCAAGTAGCTCCACCATCGGCTGAATAAACAGCAGGGTAACCTACAACACTTGCAGTTGTTATCTCCCAATATCCAGGACCTCCAGTACCAGCAGATGTGGTAACATATATGCTTACCCAATAGGTGGTTGGAAAAGCAGCTTGACCCGCTAAAGCAATTGGAGCAAGATCAAATACAACCTCTGTAACATCAAGAGAGGAAGCCGCTGGGAAATCCCCAAGCAATGTTTGTGAACTTGGAACAACAGCAGTTTGGGAAGCTATAACATTTCCTGGATCTGGAAGCCCTCCAAAATCATCAGCATATACAGTAATATCAGCAGATACAACTGTGTCGCCATCAGGCATTATAAAGTTGGCGGTCGCCTTGTTAAAGCTCATATTCTCTCCCATTGCTACGGTTAAATCAGCAGCTACATGCTGAGGGGTATCTACTGAAGAAGTATAACCGTTTTCAAAACCGTTTGATGCATTGGATTCATTACAAGCAGTACCACCTCCAACAAGATCGCCATACATTACGAAAGGAAAACCTTGGGGAGTTAGCGAACCACTGTCTTCAACAGGAGCATATACACCAGCATTGTTTTGAAGTGCGTTACCTGTAGTAGCATTTCCGGTAATTACAATTGGAGGAGCCCAAGGACCAGAAGATCCAGAACCTTCAAAAGAATACTCAATCCAGTAAGTACCAGGCGTTAATGAAAGACCCGGGGTAAGCGCAGTGGCTCTTTGAATTTCTCTTGAAGTATCGCCAGGCGCGCTCTCCAGTTGTCTAAAGGCATCGGTTGCAACTGCAGTATCAAGGACATCTGTAGTAAGATCGCCCCAAATTACGGTAGCACCACCACCACTTGGATCACCATCCCAAACTTGAAGGTATAATGCATTGATAGATGGCGCAGAAGATCCTGTTTGGTAAGCAAAGACATCAATAGAAGTAATATCATAAGAATCTGTAAGCACTACATCATCTGCAATACTAAATCCGTTAATAAATGAGGCACCAAAACCATATACGCCCATTCCTAAAGAAGCATCCTGTAAAAAGCTGATGTCTGGAGGACCTGCTACGTTAAAATAAGGTCCATTGTCATAAACCACTGCATCTGGAGATCGGAAATAATAGGTTCCCGTAAAAGGAACATTTAAATTAGTATAATCAACCTCGTTATTGGAAGTTACTCCTGTGGTTTCACCAACCGCTGTTACCGTAGAATTGTAATAAGCCGCAGGAAGTAGAACCGTTTGCGAATTTTGATCCGCAGGCGCATTCGTGGCTTTATTTTGGCTAAATCCAATAGCGCAAAAGCCCATAAAAATTAGCATTGTAATTTTTTTCATAATAAAATTTGATTTAAAAGTTAATATTAAAATCTTCACTATAGTAGGCTAAAGATATTCAAAAAACAATCTAAAACAAAACAAATAAACAAAATTTACAAAGCGTAACTTTATTTTTAATAAAAAAAGCCGCCCACGAATTTGGGCGGCTTTAGTTAAAATTAAAAATATAGAATTATTGTTTCAACACTTTGTAAGTACCTGTCTTACCGTTTACGGTAACCTTCATCAAGTAGGTTCCAGCGCTAAGACCTGTAATATCTACCTGTGAAGCCGTTGCATTCACGCGGTTGTCGATCACTACTTGGCCCAAAAGGTTGTATAGCGATACGTGCTCGATGTTATCAACACTGTTTAGGTTCAGGATACCGTTGGTTGGGTTCGGGTAATAACTGAAACCGGCAATGGTATTGTCTGAAACTCCAAGATTGGTACCGTCTATTACGATATCGGTAATGGCTCCCGTGTTCATCACAAACACATAGTATGCCTGGCCGCCCAATGTGAATATAGAGGCCGATGTGCCAGGGGCACACTGGTTGGTCTGTTGTGGAACAAGGGTAAGGTCTGTTTCCACAGCATTCTCATTAGGTGCGGTATAGAAGGTTACCGAGCTGGCTCCGCCAGGGGTAACGATCGTCGCGTTTGCGGTACCGTCTCCGGCAGGAACAAAGTTGTACCAAACACCTCTGGCTCCGGTAAGATCACAGTTCACAGGATTACCATTTTCCAGAGTAGCCGCAGGCATTGCTACAGCGGGATCAGTATAAGGGAATCCAATTTCATCAACATCTATCGAGTTTACGATCATATCGTTCGGCGGAGGTGTTGGAGTACAGGTAACGTCCAAAGTGAAGTTACCGGTAGCACCACCAAAGCTGTGGATAAGAATGTAGTACTGTGTGTTCCCATCACTCGCAAAAGTGACCTCGGACTGAAGTCCACAGGCATCATCGTTTCCGTCCACACAAACAAGTGCTGCGCAGGTTCCGCTATAAACCGAAATCTTAGAATCGAAATCCGTTCCGTTACACAAGGACAAGGTAATATCACCTGGAAGACCACTGTTGTCGTTCAGGGAATACCAAACTCCGGGAGAGGTAATTGCTGGACCACAAGCAGGTGCGCTGGAATCAATGGTGGCGTCAACTGTAGATCCAGTAACCGAACTACCGCAGCTTACCGCTATGGCACCGCTACAATCATCGTTTGGCAATGGATCCTCACAAGTTACATCAAGACTAAAGTTACCAGAAGCACTACCAAATCCTTCTACCATTATATAATAGGTAGAGGTACCATCGGAAGTAAAACTCACCTCAGATTGAAGACCACAAGAGTCATCGTTGAAAGCTAGCTCATTTAGAAGGTCGCAATCGTCAAATACGCGAAGCGCAGAGTCATAGTCGGTTCCGCCACCGCAAAGTGAAATGGTAACCAACTGTGGAGCACCGCTGCCGGTGAATTTATAGAATACGTCTGGAGCAGGGTTTCCGCCAGAATCAGTAGCAGTCAAAGTCTCGCCTACTACACTGTCGCCACAAGCAAGGGCTATCGCGCCAGCGCAATCGTCATAGGTGCTACCACCGCCGATTGGCGAACAAGTACCATCAAAGGAGTAAACACCTTCCAGTGTTCCGTCAATCACAAATCCTCCGCCAAGTCCATCGTCATAGGCTTCACCGAATCCAATAAGACCAGCAGTAGAGTTTTCCCAGAAAGTATTGCTTCCATCGGTTGGCTCAAGCGATAGGCCGATCCAATAGGTAGTAGCCGCACCGGATTGCCCAGGAAGGTTCACGTCGGTTATATCAAGTTCTACGCTCCATACGTCAAAACCAAAATTAGTTCCAATAACAACTTGGGAGTCTGGAACCAGGTTCGTTTGGGAGGTTAAAAGTGCGCCAGGCGCGCCAGAACCGTTATCCTCATAGATGAAAACATCTACGTTATCAGCATTTACGCCAGAACCAGTGGCCCCAATAAAGGCAGAGAAGGTAATGGACTCCAATAGCATGTCTTCACCGTCAACAACAGTTATGTCGTTGGCAACAATTCGGCCAAGGTTTTTAGTGAAACTCTTTCCGTTTTCAAGGCCGTTGCTCGGGCCGGTTGTAGCACAAGGGCTTCCACCACCGCCGATTGGCGAACAAGTACCATCAAAGGAATAAACACCTTCCAGTGTTCCGTCAATCACAAATCCTCCGCCAAGTCCATCGTCATAGGCTTCACCATATCCAATAAGACCAGCAGTAGAGTTTTCCCAGAAAGTATTGCTTCCATCGGTTGGCTCAAGCGATAGCCCGATCCAATAGGTAGTAGCCGCACCCGATTGCCCAGGAAGGTTCACGTCGGTTATATCAAGTTCTACGCTCCATACGTCAAAACCAAAATTAGTTCCAATAACAACTTGGGAGTCTGGAACCAGGCTCGTTTGGGAGGTTAAAAGAGCGCCAGGCGCGCCAGAACCATTGTCCTCATAGATGAAAACATCTACGTTATCAGCATTTACGCCAGAACCAGTGGCCCCAATAAAGGCAGAGAAGGTAATGGACTCCAATAGCATGTCTTCACCGTCAACAACAGTTATGTCGTTGGCAACAATTCGGCCAAGGTTTTTAGTGAAACTCTTTCCGTTCTCAAAGCCATTGCTTGGTCCTGTTGTGGCGCAAGGGCCACCAGTACCACCGCCGCCAATAGTAACATTCATGGAGTAATCCTCGGCTTGACCAAAACCTGTTGCCAAGCAAGGATCTAAATAATTGGTCATGCCAAATTGCTTTTTAACTCTCATTCTGGTGGTTCCAGCCATTGCTCCAGCAGGAACATCAATGGTTCCGTTGGATTGCTGGCCATCAGTACCTGTGGAATTGATAAGAAGATCAGTTATTTCATATACTTCTCCTGCATCGTTTAAAATTCCGTTTTGGTTCCAGTCTATAAATACAACAAAGCGGTTTGTAAAATTTCCGTCTGTATTTCCCTCTAAGGCAATAGGGTAGCTCATTCCAGCTTCCATATCACCACTGATAGCGGTAAAATCTTCGTGATCGGGTGTACCGTTTACCGTAGCATCTGTTACATTGCTTATTCCGGCAACTTCTACCAAGGTAATGGGTTCAACATTTGAAGTGAAATCAAGCGGTCCACAGTAAGGATCTGGGAAAGGCCCGCCGCCGCCAGCTTCTTCTCCAACAATATTCATGACCATATGCTGATTCGGAAATCCGATTGCAGCAAGATCTGTAGGAGTGCTTATAGAACAAGCAGCAGACATGATCCAAGATACTCCAGTTTGGCCATCAGCATTGGAGCCAGGGAACCACGAGGCAGTGGCGCCAGCGTTTATCTTAAGCTCGTAAATCATAATTGACCCTGCAGGAATGGTTGCAGTAATTGGAACTGAAACCACATTTCCGGCATCAGCCACGTTTGAAACATAATTAGCTGTTCCCTGAAGGGTGGCAGAGCCCGGATATCCGCCAGGAAAGGCAGTTGTTGTAGAATAGATATTTATGGTCAAATTGGTTGGACCCGAAACAGCTTCTACAGCAAATTCAGCACTGCTTACATTGAAGGCATCCGTGATACCAAAATCAGCTGCTAAATCAAAATCCCTGAAAAAACTGTTTTCATCAGGAATACCCCCTGCATTACATGTTACAGAATTACCCGCAACAATATTTTGGGTAACACTGTGAGTAATAGTTACCGGAGCCATATTATTGTAATATGAAACAGGGTGCATATTTCTAGATGCAGTTCCCGGAGGGGGACCTATTACTGTCCTTAGTGAATTATTGGAAGCGCTTAAAGACATTGGCCCGGACAAATTTCTTTGCACAGGAGCAACATCGTCAAGAGAAGTAGCAGAACGACCTTCAGAAGTACCCTGATAAATAGTTTGCTGCTTTTGGTAAACAACAGGGTTATTCTCCCCTTGTTTCATTTTGGTAATCTCAGACGGGCTGTCCGAAATGTTTGAAGTAACAACAGCCTTTTTCTTTTGCTGCTGATTGTAATAAATAGGGTTGTTTACCCCCATCGATTTTGCTTCATGCTGACTATACCCTAAGGCACAGACCATGAACAAAATTACCATAGTAATTCTTTTCATAATTAAATCTAGTTTAGTTAGTAAATGATTTTAAAAGTCTAAAGCTATTCTAAAAAAATCATATTTCAAAGGTTTTGACTATAAGATTGTTAAGTCTTTTAAAAATAAGAATGAATCGGGATACTTGCAGAAATGATAGAAAGGCATTTTCCGTATCGCTTTTTCTTAAGCAAATTTGAAATCAAAGAAAATGGTTCCGAAATCTTTTGGGCAAGTGCCAAAAAAAAGAACCACCCGCAAAAAGCGGGCGGTTCTACTAAAGATTAAAGGTTTAAAAATTATTGTTTCAGTATTCTATAAGTACCTATCTGACCATTCACGGACACCTTCATTAAATAAGTGCCTGTGCTAAGCCCAGAAATATCAACCTGTGAAGTTGTTGCGTTCACGCGGTTGTCGATCACTACTTGGCCCAAAAGGTTGTACAGCGATACGTGCTCGATGTTATCAACACTGTTTAGGTTCAGGATACCGTTGGTTGGGTTCGGGTAATAACTGAAACCTGCAATGGTATTGTCTGAAACTCCAAGATTGGTACCGTCTATTACGATATCGGTAATGGCTCCCGTGTTCATCACAAACACATAGTATGCCTGGCCGCCCAATGTGAATATAGAGGCCGATGTGCCAGGGGCACACTGGTTGGTCTGTTGTGGAACAAGGGTAAGGTCTGTTTCCACAGCATTCTCATTAGGTGCGGTATAGAAGGTTACCGAGCTGGCTCCGCCAGGGGTAACGATCGTCGCGTTTGCGGTACCGTCTCCGGCAGGAACAAAGTTGTACCAAACACCTCTGGCTCCGGTAAGATCACAGTTCACGGGATTACCATTTTCCAGCGTAGCTGCAGGCATATGTACTGCAGGGTCAGTATAAGGGAATCCTATTTCATCAACATCTATCGAGTTCACGATCATGTCGTTTGGCGGAGGCGATAGTGCACAAGTAACATCTGCTTCCCATCCAGATTGCGGAACGGACGCGTCACTCATAAACACGAAAGTCAACGCCCCACTTGGATCGGTTGAAACAAATGGACCAGGTATGCTGGTACCATAATATCCACCAGGAGGAAATCCACTATTGGTCGCTGGGTTTCCACTTGATATGATTGGGAAACTTGCATCTGGACCATCGTACACATATAGTGCGTCCCAGGTAGCTTCTACTTCAAAGGCTGTGAAAGTTACCGTTACAACTTCGCCCGCATTTTCCGGGGTTATTATAGTTGTAACATTTTCACTGTTTTGATAATCTCCATTTGGACCACCAGTGTCATAGAACTTACCGCCACAAGCCGGAGGAGTCGCAAAATTAACCGGACCGGCAAGTTGACTCAATCCATCTGAATCACAATCTGCAACCACATAGAAATCATAACTAAAACCGCCTCCTAAGCCAGTTGCAGTCGCAGATGTTGTACCTGCAGGAACTGTGCCTGTTGCAACCGGTGGATCAGAAATTGGGTTAGCTCCTTGGTCAAAAACATACCAAATGTAACCGTTGCTGGCGTTTGGCTCAACATTCCAAGAAAGATCGGCAGTAGTTGGTGTAATGTTTGAAACCATAAGGTTTGTGGGTTCAGGACATGCTGGTGGAGGAAGTGTTTCCCCTATTGAAACCCAAGCTACTTGAGTTGTTGCAGCAGTAGTAACGATTGGACCAATTAAGGTAGTCGCTCCTGTAGCGGTATCAACTGAACGCCATTCCGCAGCAAATGAACCATTGTTAAAAGCAGCCATATATACGGTATCCGTAAGCGCATCGTAGCACATACCTTGTCCAAAATTGGCGTCAAAACCAATGTTTCCTATCATTGTGGTAGCCCCTGTAGCCATATCGATACTATAAAGGTTATCGTCCACCAAATCATAGGTATATCCAACACCTGCACCATCAATAGCAAGAGCAATTGGAAGCGCACCACCAGCAAGACCCAATGGTCCTACCAATGTAGCAGATACTCCAATTGGATCAATAGTATAGAGGTCTGTTAGCGATATAGCGTATAAGATACCCGAAGCTTGGTCATATTCCATTCCGAGCCATTCTCCGCTTATGGTACCTAAGGAAGTATAGAACCCTGAGGCAACATCAAAACTATAGAAAGCTCCCGTATTGTCAAGCACATAACCTGTTGTTGGGTTTGCGGGATCAATGGCCCCAGCATTTTCAAAGTTTACGGTAACCGGTGAATCACCAAATACCTCAACGGTTGATGGATCTGATACTGGGAAACCAATTAGTTCCAGGTTACTATTGTTCACTCCATAAGCAGTATCTAATGTACCGCCGCCGCCAATCGGCTCGCATTCGCCTTCAAGGTTGTAAACAATATCGTTTCCTGCTATCGCAATCCACGTTACTCCCGTATCCGGTGAAAAATATGCTTCATATCCCTCAATAGTTGCAGTAGTGGAACTTATATAACCACTTCCAGCCGTAACATTAACCGTAAAGACAACCCAATAAGTGGTCTCTACGCCAGCTTGTCCGGCAAGCATTTCCGGAGCAATATCAAATACAACTTCTGAAATGTCAAAACCAAAATTATTGCCTATAACGGTCTGGGAAGTAGGCACCACAGCAGCTTGGGTTGTTAAAATAGCGCCAGGGGCACCGGCAGCATCACTATAGAAAGCGATATCCGATGAAATAACTGTCTCACCCGGATCCATCCAAATATCTACAGTTGCAGTGTTCAACGTGAAATCGATATCTGCTGGAACAGTAACGTCAAATGCAATTCGCTGTGCTTGATCAGAAGAAGTGGTATAACCGTTTTCAAATCCATTCTCAGGATTGTCTTGGCTACAGGCTGAACCGCCACCACCGCCGCCAGAACATTCTCCAAAGGCAAGCATTCCAATTCCCTCAATGTTGGCACCGGTTAAATCTTCCAACTCAACGCTTACGATGGTTTCAGAAGCAATATAACCCCAGAAAGATTCTGGGATGGTAGAAGTAACTGTCTGTGTATCGATTAATCCCCCAGTACCAAAAATTCGTATTTCAACAGGGCCAGTGCCCAATAAGGTAATAAGGTCGAAACCAAATGAATTTACATCGTTGTTCGGGAAGTTGATTATCGTGTAATCCACAAATGTATTGGAACCAACAATTGGCACTGTATTTCCAAATCCATCAGATGGATCTACGTAAACGGTTTGGCCACCGGCAGAATTGTTTGCCGTAATCTCAATACCGGGCAAAATTTCCCCGGCAGGGAAACAGGATTCACCAGAATTACTGATTACCAGTCCGCATTGTTGAAGTGCTGATGGACCTCCGGCAAAATCTTCTAAATTAAGAGGGCCGGCTTCGGCATCAAAAGCACTGCGGCTTGTATAAACACCCGCGGTACATCCGCCGCCACCGCCGCCACCGCCGGTTGCGGTTATTTCAACCTCCCAGCCCAAGCGGTTTACTACCGTACTGGAGTGAAAGAAGAAAAAGAAGTTTCCGCTGGCCGCAGTAAATGATGCAGACCCATTGGAAGCGATCAAATCTGCTAAGGTTTGATCTCCGGAATTAGGGCCTCCAGAACCATTGTCATATAATAATGTTCCTGTAGCATCAGTTCCATCATAGATTCTTAAATAATCGAAAGTGGCGAAAATACCAAAATCAAGAAACTCAATTTCAGTAACGCCGGCCAATGTTGTTTGAGTATCACAGCCACAGTTAGGATAATTTCCCGGAGTCCCGTCAGGTCCACCTCCTGGCCCTCCCGGATCAAAAAAGAAATCTCCAGTTGCTGGATTAAAAGTTTCTGTTGCGCCCGCAGTAGGAATGATGTCGCTCAAAATCCCTCTTCTACTATTGTTTGTATTGGGAAAGGACGCCATCAAATTCACTGAATTGGAATTGGCCAAAATTTCAGCTTCCTCTTCAGCGGTAAGCGTTTTAGGGGCCGTAAATAAAGGCTGCACCTGATAAGCCACCCTATTCTCCGGAGAAATTTCAATATCCGATAAATTACCCGCACGACCGGTAGGAGCTACAAACAAAGGCGTGTATTGTGCATTATTTGCATCCTCGTTTTTCGAAAAGAAAACTGGGTTATTCGCTGCCGAATTGTTTGTTCTTACACCTGTTGCAACCTGATTGGATTTGGCAGGTTTTTGGTTCTTGAAATAGGAATGCAACATTTGCTGCTCCTCTTTTGAAAAATATTCAGAAAGTGAGCCGCTCTTGCTTCCCAGATTCTGATACCTCACCAGCAACTCCTGAATGGAGGCGGTGTGCTTTTGTACCTCGACATTCGTAGTCCCAGTATCGGACTGCGAAGAAGAGGATTGAGTAGATTGGGCGCTCATGGTAAGCGAAAGCAAACCGACGAAACACCCAATAATAGTACTTCTTCTCATAATTTGATAAATTTTAGTTAATAATCCACTAAAAGTATTTAAAAAAATGTTAATATCAAACATTTCCGGCAACTAGTTTATCAGTTTCAAAAAAAAAATCCTACCCAAATAATCGGGCAGGATTTAAATATTTTTAAAATACCGAATGTACTACGTCCCTTCCACAAAAGCCTGCATTACGCCATCACTCACGCCCATATTGGAAAAACCGCCATCGTTGTATAAGTTCTGTAGCGTTACCCGTTTGGTAAGATCGCTAAACATCGCTACAGTGTAATTCGCACAGTCTAAGGCTGTTGCATTGCCCAGCGGCGACATTTTATCGGCATAGCTTATGAAGCCATCAAAACCCTTCACTCCCTGGCCCGCGGTGGTTGGTGTTGGCGATTGCGAAATAGTGTTCACGCGCACCTTTTTATCCCTTCCGAAGAAATATCCAAAACTACGGGCGATGCTCTCCAAATAGGCCTTGTTGTCCGCCATATCGTTATAATCTGGAAAAACGCGCTGTGAAGCCATATAGGTCAGCGCTATGATGCTCCCCCACTCGTTCATTGCGTCTTTTTGGTAAAGTACCTGCATGGTTTTATGGAACGAGACCGCTGAAATATCCCAACCCTTGTGGGTAAAATCGTAATTTTGGTTGGTGTAATGATTGCCCTTACGAACATTTACGGACATTCCGATGGAGTGCAGCACAAAATCCAATTTGCCGCCCAAAATTTCGGTTGCCTTTGCCACCAAATTTTCCAGGTCTTCCAAACTTGTGGCATCCGCAGGGATAACCTCGGAGTTCGTTTTTTCGGCAAGTTCATTTATGGTTCCCATTCGCAAGGCTATTGGCGCATTTGTAAGTACAAACTTCCCGCCTTCTTCGTGAACGCGTTCCGCTGTTTTCCACGCAATGGAATTCGCGTCCAATGCCCCAAAAATGATTCCCCGTTTTCCTTTTAGTAAATTATACGACATGTTTTAAATGTTTGTGGTTAATGGTTTATTGTTAACTGTTTGTTTTTTATCGTTTGTTTTTTATCGTTTGTTGTTTGTGGTTTGTGGTTTGTGGTTTGTTGCTAATCTGCTCCATAAAAATATTGAAATTCCAAATCGACAAAACGACTACCGACTACCGACTACCGACTACCGACTACCGAAAAGTAAAGATACGTTTTAATTCAATAATTCCTTCGCATTTGCAATTGCTGCTTCCGAAACATTTTTGCCCCCGAGCATCTGCGCTATTTCAACGATGCGCTCTTCTTCGCCTAAAATCTTTAAATGGGTACTCGTTAAGTCGTTGCTGTCTTCTTTATATACTTTTATGTGGTGATCGCCCTTTGCGGCAATTTGTGGCAAGTGTGTAATGCTCAACAATTGCATGGTTTTGCTCATTTGGTGTAAAATAGCAGCCATCTTATTGGCTATTTCGCCTGAAACACCCGTATCAATTTCATCAAAAACGATGGTAGGCAATTTTTTGTATTCGGCCAAAACCGCTTTTATGGCGAGCATGATCCGGCTCATTTCGCCGCCGGAGGCCACTTTTTTTAATGGCCCGAATGCCAAACCTTTATTGGCCGTGAACAGTAATTGCAACGTATCGGTGCCGTTGGTTTTGAAATCCTCGGAAGCGGAAAGCTCAAACTGAAACTGGGCGTTTGGCAAGCCCAACGGAAATAAGGTGTCTTCCAATTTTTTCTTAAGAACGGGAATAGCCTCTGTCCTTTTGGAATGCAATTCCGAAGCAATTTTCAGTGTTGTTTCGCGTAGCCTGCGTTTCTCCTTTTCCAGGTTTTCTATTTGTTCATCAAGGCCCAAAGTAGTGTTCACTTTTTCTTCCAGCTGGGCTTCTATTTCAATCAATTCCAAAACCGTGGAAACGGAATGCTTTTGCTGGAGCTTATAGAGTGTTTGGAGTTGTTCATTCACCTGAAAAAGCCGTTCGGGGTCAGCCTCAATTTTTTCAGCGGAATTGGCCATTTCGGTCGAAATATCTTCAATCTCAATAATAGCGCTGTTTAAACGCTGCCAAAAATCGTCAAAGGTCTTTGAAAATTCCTTTATGCGCCCCAAAACGAGACGTGCTTCCTTCGCCGTCTGCAAGCTGCCAATCTGATCCTCGTCCAAAAGTTTGTTCGCATTTGAAAGCGCTTCCTGTATTGCCTCGGCATTATTCAGCGTTTCAAAAGTTTCTTCAAGCTCTTGCTGGTCCAGCTTTTTTAGATTTGCCTGTTGTAGTTCATTATAAAGAAAGGCGTTGTAGTCAAGCTCTTTTAAAGCGTTTTCCTTTTGAAGTTTTACGGCCGAAAGTTTTTCCGAAATGGTTTTGAAATCCGCAAAATGCGCTTGATACGATTTTAAAAGTTCAGCGTTTCCCGCCAAGGCATCAATCACTTCCATCTGAAAGTTTTCCGAAACCACTTCCAAAGTTTCATGCTGGCTGTGTACATCAACCAAATGGGGCGCCAACGCTTGCAGTTGCGTTAAAGCCACTGGGGTGTCATTCACAAAAGCCCTTGATTTTCCACCGGGCAATATTTCACGGCGAATAATTGTGAGCGGGTCGTAATCCAGATCGTTTTCATCAAAGACATTTTGCAGTCCATAATTTTTAATGGAGAAACATCCTTCAATCACACATTTTTTTGAAGCGTCTTTCACGCTACCAATATCTGCCCGTTTTCCCAACACAAGTGCCAAAGCCCCGAGAAGTATCGATTTTCCGGCACCCGTCTCGCCAGTAATGATTGTAAGGCCCTCATTAAAATCCACGCGTATATCTTCAATAAGCGCATAGTTTTTTATGGCGAGACTGGTTATCACTGTTAGTGGTTAGATTTTAGAGGTTAGACGGTTGAAATTTTCAACTTTCAATCTTGAATCTTGAATCTTGAATCTTGAATCTTGAATCTTGAATCTTGAATTTAAAATTTGATTTCAGACCAATTGTTCCGCTTAGTAGGCGCCAGTTTATTGAGATTTTCAACCAGTTTTGTAATATCAACCTGTGGCCCTCCGCTGAAAATGGCTTGAATTTCGTCGCTTTTGGCGTCAAAAAAGGTGCGCACCAAAAAGGAGTTGGGACGCCTGTCGTTAATGCCTTTCAACTTATTGATGGCATCGGCTATTTTCAGTTTGGCCGCCTTTTGGTCCGAGGCCATAATATCCATTCCCTCGCGATGGTATTCGTACATCACATCGTGAAATTCCTTATAGACCGAGGACAGCAAAGCATCGTTATAGCGATATCTGGACTGGTTTCCATCTGTAGATCTCCATCCCTGGAAATTGCTGGAAGCTGCCGTGTTTGTTATTTGTTTGGCTATTTCAAAATAGGGCGCCCCTCCATTCAGAACATAGGTGTCCGCATCTAAGCCAATAATCGTGTAAACGTGGAAAGCAACCACCGAAACAAGATTGGAGCCAAAACTGTTCATATTGAAATTAAGCGGCTCGTATTCCTTGTAATTAAAACTTAGCTGCCTGTCAAAATAATTATAAACGGGGCTGTCGTAGGTCGATTCAAAAACAGGTCGCGAAGATTGAATTTGAATTGTTCCCGTAAAATTATCGCCGTCATAGCTGCTTATTACCAAACTCATGTTGCAATCTATGCGTTCTTGGTTTTTATATTCCTTATCGGTCCATTTTGTGTTGTTCACAAATTCGCGCAGCTGGGTTTCCAGCGTCCTAAAAATCTGCAAATTGGGTTGTCCGGTCTGTTCGGCATCAATGGAAATGGTGCAGTTGAGTTCTTGGGCCTGTGCAGAAAACACAGCGGTTGCACATAGGAAGAAAAGTAAAAATTTACGCATTTGTCTGTTCTATAATATATTCTAAAATATCTTTTGCTACTTC
Source organism: Aequorivita todarodis (assembly GCF_028561335.1). Classification (GTDB taxonomy): domain Bacteria; phylum Bacteroidota; class Bacteroidia; order Flavobacteriales; family Flavobacteriaceae; genus Aequorivita; species Aequorivita todarodis. Next base: position 50,013 of record NZ_JAQQTG010000013.1, read on the forward strand.
TTTTTTAGGTTTAACAGGAAAAGGAAGCGTTTTATTGTCTTTGGTTATCAAAGTAATTTTGTTGGTGTCGGTTTTAAAACCCGCGCCTTTGTCCCGAAGCGAATTTAAAACAATTAAATCTAAATTCTTTTTTTTGAGTTTCAATTTTGCGTTTTCTTCCTCATTTTCGGTTTCCAATGCAAAACCCACCAAGAATTGATCTTTTTTTATTTCGCCCAGCGAAGCAAGTATATCCTTGGTTTTTGTAAGCTGAAGAACCAACTCGTCCGTTTTCTTTTTGATTTTTTCCGAAGCCATTTCCGAAGGACGATAATCGGCTACTGCGGCGCTTAAAATAGCGACATCGCTCTTGTTGAAATATTCGTGCGCGGCATGGTACATTTCTTCCGCAGAAGTAACGCGGATGATTTTTACGAACTCATTGTCAAGTTTTAATACTGAAGGGCCTGAAATCAAAACAACCTCAGCGCCAAGTTCGGCAGCGGTTTCGGCAATGGCATACCCCATTTTTCCGCTGGAATGGTTGCCGATGAAACGAACGGGGTCAATGGCCTCATATGTTGGGCCGGCGGTAATCAAAAACTTTTTGCCGCGAAGGGGAAGTTTTGATGAAATATCATTTTCCAAAAAGGAAACAATTTCCTCGGGCTCTGCCATCCTGCCCTGTCCTACCAAACCGCTGGCAAGTTCGCCAAAGGCCGCCGGAATCTGAATATTTCCAAAGCTCTCTAATTTTTTAAAAGTTTCCGCGGTAGTAGGATGTTGGTACATATCCAAATCCATGGCAGGCGCATAGTACACCGGGCATTTTGCGGAAAGATAGCAGGCGAGCAAGAGATTGTCGCTGGCGCCATTCGCCATTTTGGAAAGCGTGTTTGCCGTGGCGGGAGCGATCAAAAACAAATCGGCCCACAGGGCCAATTCTACGTGGTTGTTCCATTTGGGCTCCTTAAAGCTGTCTTCTCCCTTTTCATCGGTAAAAGAAGAAAGCACCTCATTTTTTGAAAGGGTTGCAAGGGTAAGTGGCGTAACAAACTCTTTAGCCGAATCTGTCATTACCACTTTTACGTTAGCTCCTTTTTTCACTAAAAGCCTAACTAAAAATGCTGCTTTGTACGCGGCAATCCCGCCGGTAACGCCAAGCAAGATATTTTTTCCGTGCAAAACAGACATAATTCAGTGTTCAGTGTTCAGTAATTAGTCGCCAGTAGTCAGTACGCAGCAGCCAGAAATCAGTACGCAGTTCCTACACACTGAGTTCCCGCTTTGGGGTATAGGGGGCTTACTCTACTACTTCGTCAGCAGTGTTTCGCCAATAGATTTTGTTTTCCAACCATTCCTGCAATGCCAAAGCGTGTGGTTTTGGAAGCCTTTCGTAGAATTTTGAAACCTCTATTTGCTCCTTGTTTTCAAAAATTTCTTCCAGACTGTCGTTGTAAGTTGCAAACTCATCAAGTTTTTCGAGCAGTTCCTTTTTGATGTCGCCGTTTATTTGTGCAGCTCTTTTCGCAATAATTGAAATAGCTTCATAAATATTGTTAGTTGGCGCATCGATCAAGTTCTTGTCGAGGGTAACGGTGTTGATGGGTGCTTCTGAATTTTTAATATCCATAATAAAAGTGATTAACTATTGGGTTCTGTTTCTGTGGGTACGATCCTGCGCTCGATGTCCTCGTAAATCTCTGTCGCCTCGGGAGCCAGTTCGGTATCCTTATAATATTTCATAAAATTTTTGTAGTATCCCTTTGCGGTAACCAAACGTTCCTGAACCAAGCTTGGAATACTGTTTATTGCAAGTTTGTAGGCGGAGACAAATCTACCATAAAAAGCATCTTTTCTATAATGCGAACCGGGATTGTCTGTTATAAAATTGTCAAAAGCTCCAATGGCAGCTTTGTAATCTTCAACGTGCAAATATTGTTTTGCTATTTCGAACTCTTTGGTTTCCAGCTTTTCCTGCAATTCGGCAACAAGGGCATTGGCTTCCGACCTTTTATCGGAATTTGGAAAACGATTTATAAATTCCTGAAGTTTCTCCAAAGCTTTATAAGTATCCTTTTGGTCCAGCGAATATCTGGGCGAAAGTTGATAAAAGCTCTTCGCGCCTTTAAATGAAGCTACTTCGGCGCTATCGCTTTGCGGATATGCCTGTGTAAACCGCTCAAATTGATACCCCGCCAAATAATAATCCTCCAAATTATAATAGGTGTTCGAGTAGATAAACATCAGTTTTTCACCCTGTGGCTTTCCTCTATAGGAAGGAACTATCTGCTCCATCAATTTCAGGCTTTTTCGGTATTTGCCTTTTTTGTAAAGTGAATCCGCCATGGCGTATTTCTTGCCCATATCATCCTTCCGGAGTACCCGTTGGTATTCGCTACAGGATGAAAGGAGAATCGTAAGACTGAGTATAATAAAAAGTGGTAAACGCATGGGCTTAAAAAACATCGTGCAAAAATAGGGAATTAAACGTGATTGGACAAAACTTATTCTTCGGCTAAAATATTGCGCTGAAGGCTATTATTTGCAAGCCTTTTGAAATATTTAACTTCAAATGCAAAAAGGGGGCTTTTAGAATTTTTTAATGAAATCTTCTATTCTGGCTCTCAAACCATCGCTGACGCCCACTAAGGGAAGCCTCACGGTATCGCCGCAAATTCCCAAAGATTTAAAAACCGCCTTTATGCCGGCAGGATTTCCTTCGGCAAAAATATAGTCTATTGCCGGTGCTATTTTGTAATGGATTTTATAGGCTTCGTCCGCTTTTTTATCAAGACCTAGTTTCACCATTTTTGAAAATTCCTTAGGAAAACCTTCGCCGATAACAGAAATCACTCCTGCCCCACCGGCAAGTACCATTGGCAAGGTAATCATATCATCGCCCGAAATTACCAAGAAATCTTTTGGGCAACCTGAAATCAATTTCATTGCCTGCACAATATCGCCGGCCGCTTCTTTTATGGCCACGATTTTTTCGAAATCATTCGCCAAGCGGATTACGGTTTCCGGAAGCATATTTGAAGCCGTCCTCCCCGGAACATTGTAAAGAATTATCGGCAGCGGAGCCGCCTTTGCAATTGCGGCAAAATGCTGATAAATACCTTCCTGCGTAGGTTTGTTGTAATAGGGCGAAACCGAAAGAATGGCCGTAAAAGCGGATAGGTCACGGGTTTTCATTTCTGAAATAACCTCCTGCGTATTGTTGCCACCAATGCCCAAAACCAAAGGCAAGCGGCCATTGTTTGCTGAAACCACGGTGTCAATCACAAGCTGTTTTTCTTCTTTGGAAAGCGTTGCGCTTTCGGCAGTGGTTCCTAAAACCACCAAATAATTTATTCCGTTCTCAATGTTGAAATTCACCACATTTTTAAGTCCTTCCACATCTACGGAAAAGTCACTTTTAAACGGGGTTATCAATGCTACGCCTGTTCCAACTAATTCTTTCATATTGTATATTTTGATGCTGTTGATACTTTTGTTTCTATGGATTCTAAAATTTGACTCATTTCACCTTTTGCCCCCTACTTTTAGCTTCCATTAAATCTTTTTAAAAATTTTTAAATATTTTTTCACTTCACTTTTAAAAGCTTCCTTGTTTTGCAGGTCAACGGCTAAAAGCAAATCAAAAAGCCGGGGATCAGAATTATTGAAGCCTATTTTGAATTTTGCCCTGCTCTGTGCCACCATCGCTCCTAAAAATTCGTGCTTTCCGTTGTAATAACCAATAAGCACATCAAACGGAAAATCCAAAAACTCCTGTGCATTTTGATTGTGGATTTCACCGCGCCATGTAAATTCCTTATTGGTTATCTGGTTTTGCCGAAGCGAAGGTATCTTTCGCCGCGTTTCCACGAAAGTGAAGACTTTTACGTCCTTTCGTTGCAAGCCGAGCTCCTTTCCGAACTCGTACAGCATTTCAAAATCGTCAAAAAAAGCCTCGTCCACTACAAAGCCCAAATATGTTAAAGGCTCATTGCGCTTTGAAAAATCCCGCTCAGTCAGGTTTCTTTCAATGTGTTTTTTTAAGGAATGTCGCTTTACTTTTTTCAACATGGAATGCCCAATTCTCGCGTGGCAAAAATAGCTATTTTCAAAATTTATCCTCTGCCAATTATGAAATCATTATAAAACAACATTTTTTTCCGAACCCGAAGGGTTCAAATATTTATAGACGATGAAACACGAAGAAGATTCGACCCCGATGGGGTCGTATGTTCGAACAATAATAAAATTTCTATAAATATTTCATTTCTTCGGAATGATGCTTCAATTTTAAAAAATTCATCGGAGGTATCCTTTTTCCCATTAACATTTAACACCTAACCCTTAACCTTCCCTATGAAATCATTTGCAAAAAATCGTCTTCGGAAATGATTGCGACACCCAAACTTTCGGCCTTAGTCTTTTTGCTCGGCCCCATATTGTCGCCTGCCACCACATAATTGGTTTTGGATGAAATGGAGCTGGAAACCTTACCGCCGTTGTCCTCAATCAGTTTTTTGAGTTCATCGCGGGAGACTTTTGTGAAAACACCCGAAACTACGAAGGTATTCCCCTTTAGCGTGTCGGTTTGGTTGGCAAGTTTTTCTGCGGAAATCTCCAATTGCACGCCATAACTTTTCAACCGTTCGATGATGGCGATATTCTCTTCGGAAGCGAAAAAGGAAACCACGCTTTGGGCGATGCGCTCGCCAATTTCGTCAACGGTGGTGAGTTCTTCTTCGGAAGCATTTCTTAAGGCATCAATGGTTTTGTAGTGCTTTGCCAGTTTTTTGGCAACGGTTTCACCCACATAACGGATTCCCAGCGCGAAAAGCACCCTTTCAAAAGGAATTTCTTTGGAAGCTTCTATCCCTTTTATCATATTTTCGGCACTTTTCTGGGCCATTCTTTCCAAAGGAATAATCTGTTCTTCTTTTAATAGATACAAATCGGCGTAATTATTTATCAAACCGTTGTTTACCAAAAGCGCGACGGTTTCGCCGCCCAAACCTTCAATATCCATCGCCTTTCGGGAAATAAAATGCTGGACGCGCCCGATAATCTGTGGCGGGCAGCCTTCGGTATTTGGGCAATAGTGCTGTGCTTCGCCATCATTTCGAACCAAGGTCGTTCCGCATTCGGGACATTCGGTTATGTATTCCGTGGGACCGGAACTGGGGTCGCGCTGGGTAAAATCTACCCCGATTATCTTCGGAATTATTTCGCCGCCCTTTTCCACAAAAACCGTATCGCCCTCGCGGATGTCGAGCTTGGCAATCTGGTCCGCATTGTGCAGGGAAGCGCGTTTTACGATGGTGCCGGCCAATTCCACAGGCTCCAGGTTTGCCACGGGCGTGATGGCGCCCGTTCTGCCAACTTGATAGGTTATTTGGTTTAAAACCGTGGAAACCTGTTCTGCCTTAAATTTATAGGCCATTGCCCAGCGCGGCGATTTGGCGGTATAGCCCAGCTCTTCCTGCTGTTGCAGATTGTTCACCTTTACCACTACCCCATCGGTTTCGTAGGGCAGTTCGTGGCGGTGCACGTCCCAATAATTTACGAACTCCAAAACCTCATCCAAGTTTTTAGCGAGTTTGGCTGCTTCGGGGACCTTAAAGCCCCACTGTCTTGCTTTTTCAAGGCTTTCGAATTGGGTTTTTATGGGAAGTTTTTCGCCTACAATACTGTAGAGCAAGCAGTCCAACGGCCGTTTGGCAACTTCGGCGCTGTCCTGCAATTTTAGGCTGCCGGACGCAGTGTTTCTCGGATTTCGGTATGGCTCTTCGCCTGCCTCTACCCTTTCGGCATTCATCTTTGCGAAACCTTCAAAAGGCAAAACTATTTCGCCACGAATATCAAACAACGGCGGGTAATCGCCTTTCAATTGCAACGGAATGGAACGAATGGTCTTTACGTTTGCGGTTACGTCATCACCCTGAAAACCGTCGCCGCGGGTAATGGCTTTTTTCAGCTTGCCGTTTTCATAAGTCAAACTAATTGAAGCGCCGTCGTACTTAAGTTCACAGGTGAATTCTACTTTGCCATCAACGGCTTTCTCGATTCGCTTTTCCCAATCCTCCAAATCTTCCTTTGAATAGGAATTATCCAAGGAATACATTCTATAGGTATGCGGCACGGTCTCAAAATTCTTGGTGATTTCACCCCCAACCCTGAGCGTGGGCGAATTGGCATCATAAAACTCGGGATGTGCCTTTTCCAGTTCCTGAAGTTGCTTTAGTTTTTGGTCAAACTCAAAGTCGGAAATGGTGGGATTGTCGAGGACGTAATAGTTATAGTTGTGCTCGCGGAGCTCGTTGCGGAGGGTTGTGATTTGCTGTTCAATGTTCATGAAACAAATATAGAAATAAAGGAAATTTAGTTTTGGATGAATTTCAAAAAAAGAACCACGGATGCGTTAAAATAAAGAACCACGAATACACGAAAAATTTTATAAAAACATTCGAGTATTCGTGGTAAATCTTTTCGATTTAAAGCAAATCAATCATCCAAAAATATCTTGCGCACCAAGGCAGCGCAAAGTCCGCCGGCAATTGGAGCAACAATGAACAGCCACAGTTGCTGAAGTGCCATTCCCCCAGCAAAGAGTGCCGGACCCAAACTACGGGCCGGGTTCACGGAGGTTCCCGTAATTGGGATAACGACCATGTGTATCAACGCCAAGGAAATACCAATGGCAAGGCCTGCCATCATAGGCGAGGTGTGCCGTTCAGCGGTTGTTCCAAAAATTACCATTAGGAAAAGGAAGGTAAAAACAAACTCAGCCACCAGTGCCGAGGTCATATTGTACTCGCCCAAATACCCGGGACCCCATCCATTGGCGCCCAAGCCCCATTCTGGCATAGCAAAACCGGCACTGCCAGTGGCTAAAAGATATAATAGTCCAGAAGCGGCAATGGCTCCGATACATTGAAAAATGATGTAGCCAACGGTATCTTTGGCCGATAGTTTTCCCGCGGCCAACATAGCTATTGAAATTGCCGGATTAATGTGGCAACCTGAAATGGGACCAATGGTATAGACCATTACCAAGACCGCAAAACCAAAGGCGAGCGCAATGCCCAAAAGACCAATCCCGGCCGGACCGGAATGTGTTACACTGGCAATGGTAGCTGCCCCGGTGCCAAACAAAACCAAGGCGAACGTCCCGAGAGCTTCGGCAAAATACTTTTTTGATGAGTTCATCTTCAATTATTTAAGAGGTTAGACAACCTAAATTTAAGAAAATGAACCAATAAAATTACATTTGTTAAAAACGAAGTCTAAATTGTTGATAACGCACTACGTTCTGTCAGAATTTAGCCACTTTGGAACATCGGGCCTTTTAAACTCCTCCATTTTTTTGAGAAGTTGAATGGGATTGGAATCGACCAAAAGCAGATTGTAGTTTTCCATGGAAAGGAAGCCCTTGCGCACCATGGTTTCCAGCATTTTCACAAGGTCGTTGTAAAAGCCGTTGATATTCAAAAGGCCAATTGGCTTTTGGTGCAGGCCCAACTGGAGCCAGGTTATTATTTCAAAAAGTTCCTCTAAAGTACCCATACCGCCGGGCAGGGCTATGAAACCGTCGCTTTCTTCCTGCATTTTGAGTTTGCGGTCGTGCATGTTTTCGGTGGTGATAAGTTCTGTGAGGCCCAGATGGACAACTTCTTTTTTCTTTAAAAAGTTGGGGATGATGCCAATTACCTTTCCGCTGTTGTCCAGCACGCTTTTGGCAATGGTGCCCATCACGCCTATTTTGGCGGCGCCATAGACCAAGGTAATGTTTCGTTCTGCGAAAATTTCGCCCAGCTTTACTGCAGCGTCCGTTATGGCGAGGTCGTTGCCGTCGCTACTGCCGCAGAAAACGCATATTTTTTCGAGATTGTTCATTCATTCGGATTATATGGAATATTCTCCCATTCTATTTCATCATCAAATAAAGATACCTTTTTTTCCTGTATATACCACTCCAATTCACAAGTTGTGATTGTGTTTGGATTATCCTCCAGTTCCTTTTTACAGGTATCGCATATTTGTGAAAGAATGTATTCATCAGCATCTTTTATAGAAATAAAGCCTTCCTTGGTAGGATTGGTTGGTCCCCCAGACGGAATATAAAGTGCCCTGTATTCTTTTTGTGCCTTAATCATCCTGGATTTTCCAAAGATATCATTTCGCAGTTCACTTTTAGAAAGTCCTGCCGCAGCTAAAAGCCGCAAAAGCTCATTCCCTTTTTTTTCGTTTATCTCCAAATATAATGCGCCGCCATCGCTCAAGAAAGCCTCGGCCCAACCAATTATCGGTATGTAATACATCAAATCGTCCCAGGGAGGAGCGTAGAGAGCCAATTCAGGTTCATAGTTCAAGACATTTGGTTTCATCTGGTTTTTCTCGGAATGCAGTACATAAGGCGGATTGGACACAATGATATCATACCGCTTTGATGGTGGCTCCAATTTTAGAATGTTATCTTTAAAAAGTTCGACGGAAACGCCATTTAATTTTGCATTTTGCCGCGCTACCTTCAGGGCCTCTTCCGAAATATCCAGAGCTGAGACTGTGGCATTCGGTAGGTTTTTGGCGAGCGATACAGCAATGCAACCACTTCCAGTACCTATATCAAGTATGGCCAACCGTGAAAGTTTTTCCTTTAATCCTTTTAGGTCGGAAAGAACCCAATCCACCAGCTCTTCGGTTTCTGGGCGGGGGATTAAGGTGTGTTTGTTTACTTTAAAAGGAAGGCCGTAAAATTCAGTTTCACCAATTATATATTGAATGGGTTCGTGGTTTTGTAGGCGATGGATTGCATTCTGAAATTTCTCGGCTTCTGTTTCGGAAATGTGCCTATCGGGATTTAAAGCGATTTCTATTCGGGAGAGGTTTAGGTATTTTTCGGAAAGGATGTCGAAAAACGATTGTATTTCTTCCGAAGGGTAAAACCGGGAAAGAGCGTTTTGGAAATCGATTTTTAGTTTTGAGATTTTCATTTGAAAACATCCTCCTAGCCCCCTTCAAAGGGGGAATTACACGGAATAAATTATAATGTTTTAAGCATATGCACCGGGCAGGAATAGTGGCCGGCGTCGCCCATTGCGCTTTCAATATATTCAAAACCGGCTTGTTTATACAGCTTTTGGGCGTGGGTCATATATTCCATGGTTTCGAGGTATATTTTTTCAAAACCGAACTCGCGCGCCTTTGCCAAACAGAACTCCATCATCTGCGCGCCCACTCCCCTTCCCCGTGCTTCGGGCAGGAAGTACATTTTTTGAAGCTCGCAGACGTTGCCTTCGTAATTGTCCAATTTCGCCACCCCGGCACCGCCGATTATTATGTTGTTCTCTTCCACTACAAAGTAAACCGCCCGCGGTTTTCGGCAAGTTTCAAACATACAATCCAACGATTTATCGGCATAGGCCGTACCTACTTTTTGTACGTTGAAATCTTCCAAGACCGTACGTATTACCTTGGCTATTTGTGGACCGTCCTTCTTTTCAATAAGTCGGATTATCGGTGTGTCCATTCTAATTAAATCCTTGTATTTTTACGCGGTGAAGATACACGAAAAATATATGTTGCGCTGCATCCAACTGGCCAAAAACGGGCTGGGAACTACCTATCCAAATCCGTTGGTGGGCAGTGTAATTGTTCACAACGACCGAATTATTGGCGAAGGTTGGCATTACAGAGCCGGGTTACCCCACGCCGAAGTGAATGCCATCGCGAGCGTTAGCGAAGTGGACCTTTTGAAAGAAGCGACCATTTACGTGAGTTTGGAGCCATGCAGCCATTTTGGAAAAACTCCGCCCTGTGCCGATTTGATTATCGAAAGCGGAATAAAGAAAGTAGTGGTGGGCAGCCTGGACCCAAATCCGAAAGTGGCGGGGCGCGGCATCAAACGATTGATGGAGGCCTGTTGCGAAGTGATTGTAGGCGTTTTGGACGAAGCCTGCGCTGAACTGAACAAACGATTCTTTACATTTTACCAAAAAAAAAGGCCCTATATTTTTCTGAAATGGGCGCAGACAGCCGACGGATTTATCGCGCCGAAGGATGAGACCCGCGATGAGACGAAACCCGTTTGGATTACCAATGAATTTTCACGACAATTAGTGCATAAAATGCGGGCGGAGGAACAGGCAATTTTAGTGGGTACCAATACGGTTTTGCAGGACAACCCATCGCTAACGGTTCGGGAATGGGCGGGTGAAAATCCCACGCGGCTTGTGATTGATAAAGATTTTAAAATTCCGGAGAATTTTTCGGTTTTTGATGGAAGTGCTAAAACGATATTTTTTACTGAACGTGTGTCATCCGTTTCGGAAATTCTCCCCTTGAGGGGAGACATAGAGGGGTGTTTTCAATTTGAAAAGATTGACTTTTCAATATCACTTCCCCAGCAAATCTGCGCAGCGATTTTCCGAAGGGATATTCAGTCGGTCATTATTGAAGGTGGCGCAAAGACCCTGCAAACCTTTATTGATGCGAATCTTTGGGATGAGGCTTACGTATTTAACGGAAGCATCAATTTCGGAGCAGGTATTAAAGCGCCGATTTTTAAAGGCTTTTTAATTTCAGAGGAAAAAATAAAGGACGATACCATGCGAATCTTCAAAAACCCCAACACTTGATAGCACTGGCGCTCAGCATCCTTTCCTCCACCATGATTTTTGTGGTTTTTAAACTTTTTTCAAGGTTTAAAATCAACACTATGCACGCCATTGTAATGAATTATATCACCGCCTGTTTTTGCGGTATCATTTTTCAGAAAAGCGCAATAAATCTTACCGAAATACCGCAATATGCATGGTTTCCTTTTGCCCTGGGCTTGGGTGCGCTCTTTATAACCGTTTTCAATTTAATGGCCATAACCACACAGCGCAGCGGACTTTCGGTTGTTTCGGTGGCAACAAAAATGAGCGTGGTTATTCCTATTTTTTTTGGGCTGTTATATTATAAGGAAAGCCTTGGCCTTTTTAAACTTATTGGAATTATTTTGGCATTGGCAGCGGTTTATCTGGCCTCCTTAAAAACACGGGATGGCCTAAAAATAAAACCTTCAAATTTATTCTTTCCGATTTTGGTTTTTTTGGGAAGCGGTGTCATCGATACGACCATCAAATATTTGGAAGGTGAATTTATCGCCAAAAACGACATCCCCATTTTCTCGGCCACTATCTACGGAATGGCTGCCATCCTTGGGTTCTTCCTTTTAATCTTTCAAGCGAGTAAAGGGAATTTTAAATTTCAGTTTAGGAATGTGCTTGGCGGAATTGCTTTGGGAATCCCAAATTACTTTTCAGTATATTTTTTGGTACAGTCGCTACGCAGCGGCATTTTTGATAGTTCCGGAATTTTCACGGTCAATAATGTGGCCATTGTAATGTTTTCAACCTTGTTGGGCATTTTGCTTTTTAAGGAGAAATTGTTGCTGAAGAATTGGGTCGGGATTGGGCTGGCCATACTTGGAATTTTGTTTATTGCTCTGGAAAAATGGTAGTCCCCCCTCGCCCACAAAAGGGGAAAATGAAATTGTGAAAAATTGGAAACTGAAAAAGACACATACAAAACCATTTTAAAGGCTTCGGAAGAGGTTCTTTTTAAGGAAAAAGGAAGCAAATTCTTCGGGTATGCCCTTCCGGTTTCTTCGGAAGAGGATATAAAAGTTCATATCGAAAACCTTAAAAAACAGCACCACAGCGCCCGTCACTGGTGCTACGCCTGGCAGCTCGGCGAAAACTACGAACACTATCGTGCCAATGACGACGGCGAACCTTCAAACAGTGCCGGAATGCCCATTTACGGGCAGTTGCAGTCTTTTGATGTAACGAATATTTTAGTGGTGGTAGTTCGCTATTTCGGCGGCACGAAACTCGGCGTGGGCGGGTTGATACAGGCATACAAAACCGCCGCCCAAATGGCCTTGGAAACTTGCAGGATTGTGAAAAAGACCATCGATGAAACCTTTATTTTAAAATTTGAATATCCCGAGATGAACACCGTGATGCGCATCATAAAAGACGAGAACCTAAACCTCGCCAATCAAAAAATGGAGCTCAATTGCGAGTTCGAAATCGCCGTTCGGAAAAAGGATGCGGAACGGATTTTTGAGGTGTTTGAAAATACGTATAAAGTGAAAATCACAAAAAAATAAATCGCAAATTCCAAATTCCAAAACCCAAACCTTTGGATTTTGGAATTTGGTATTTGGAACCTGCCTGCCAGAGGCACGACAGGCAGGTTTGGAATTTGGAATTTTTTAATGTCCTTTTTTAGGAAAGTTTTTCCAATAGGTATTGTGGCGCCTTCATCAATTTTTTTGTAGTACTGTTCACAAAAACCAAAACAGTAGTCGCCGTGGCCAAAAGTTGTTTGGACTCATTATAAATTTCATAATAAAACTCAATTTTTATATTCGGAATTTGCTTCAAAGTTGTCCTTACGGTAAGCAAATCGTCATAAAAAGCAGGCTGTTTATAATCAATACTAAAATGCACCACGGGCAACTGTACATTGTTGGCTTCCATCCATTTATAGGAAAACCCGAGCTCGCGAAGCCATTCGGTCCTGCCCTGTTCCAAGTACTGGGCATAATTGCCGTAATAGACCACGCCCATCTGGTCTGTCTCGCCGTAACGCACCCTAATCTGTGTAAGTGTATTCTTCAAAGTTTATAGTTAATTAAAGAAAGTTTTTTTGTAGTTTTATCGAAAGGGAAGTATGGCGAAAAAAAACTAATAATTCAACCCCAATCTGGTTTTTTTTATAACTTTTTTGTTCACATATTTGCACTGTTAAGAAATAGCACGGAAATACTCCATCCCCTATTTTTTGACCATACCTTTTAAAAAACAAAAAACAGAATTTTTAACTATGAACAAAACTGCGGAATCGGTTTGGAACAATTGTTTGGCTTTTATCGAAGATAATATCACTTCGCAGGCATACAAAACTTGGTTCGAGCCCATTAAAGCGGTAAAGTTAACTGATAATGCCTTGAGCATTCAGGTTCCGAGCAAGTTTTTTTACGAATGGCTGGAGGAACATTACGTTAAGATTTTGAAAGTTGCACTTACAAAGGAATTGGGAGCATCTGCCAAACTGGTGTACATCATTAGAATGGAAAATACCTACGGCAACAAACAACCCTTTACCGAAAAAATTCCGAGCGCCAACCGAAGCAACCTACAATCGCAGGAGGTGGACGTGCCCTTAAAGAACAAAAGCCCGGAGCTTAAAAACCCCTTTGTAATTCCCGGCATCCGCAACGTAAAGATCGAGTCGCAGCTCAACCCAAATTATAATTTTGAAAATTTTCTTGAAGGCGAATCGAACAGGCTGGCACGTTCGGCAGGCTTGGCCGTTGCCAATAAACCCGGCGGAACTTCCTTCAACCCCTTGCTTATTTTTGGAGGAGTCGGTTTGGGAAAAACGCATTTGGGGCACGCGATCGGCGTTGACATAAAGGACAAATATCCCGAAAAAACCGTACTTTATATTTCTGCGGAAAAGTTTACACAGCAATACATTGAATCGGTAAAGAAGAACAACCGCAACGATTTTATACACTTCTATCAAATTATAGACGTGCTGATTGTTGACGACATACAATTGCTTTCCGGGAAAGCCGGAACACAGGACGTTTTCTTCCATATTTTCAACCATTTGCACCAAAACGGCAAGCAGGTTATTTTAACCAGCGACAAAGCCCCGGTTGATATGATTGATATTGAACAACGTTTGCTCTCCCGTTTCAAATGGGGGCTTTCGGCAGAATTGAACCATCCCGATTACGACACCCGTGTTGCCATCATAAAGAACAAACTTTATCGCGACGGCGTGGAAATGCCGGAGGATATCGTGGAATTTTTGGCAAATAACATCAAAACAAACATTCGTGAACTGGAAGGCGCCATTATTTCCTTGATTGCGCACTCCTCCTTCAACAAAAAGGAAATTACCATCGACCTTGCCCGCAAAATTGTTGACAATTATGTGAAACACACCAAACGTGAGGTTTCCATCGATTATATCCAAAAAGTGGTGAGTGATTATTTCCAAATGGATGTGGATACCTTACAATCAAAAACCCGAAAGCGGCATATCGTGCAGGCCCGTCAATTGGCGATGTTTTTCGCGAAAAAATTCACCAAAGCTTCCCTCGCCTCCATCGGTTCCCAAATAGGGCAGCGCGACCATGCAACTGTGTTGCACGCCTGCAAGACCGTTGATAACCTTTCCAGCACGGACAAGCAGTTCCGCAAATATGTGGAAGACCTGAGTAAAAAGTTGACACTTTAGTTCAGGTTTCAGTCGCAGTTTTCAGTCGCAGTGTTCAGTAAGGAAACCACATCGGTCAGACTTCTAAACTTTTAAACCCATAAACTCTTAAACTTCTAAACACAGCATACCCGTTTTGAAAAAATATAAAATCCTTATGGTCTGTCTTGGCAATATTTGCCGTTCGCCCTTGGCGGAAGGTATTTTGAAATCCAAGGTTGACACTTCAAAAGTATTTGTTGATTCTGCCGGAACGGGGCATTGGCACGTGGGCGATGAACCCGACAAAAGAAGTATTGCCGTTGGGAAAAAATACAATATAGACATTACCCAACAACGCGGAAGACAGTTTAGCCCAAAAGATTTTGACGATTTCGATCTAATTTATGTAATGGACAACAGCAATAAGGAAAACGTTTTGGCCCTGGCTGAAAATGATTCCCAAAGAGAAAAAGTAAAACTGATCCTCGATGAAATTTTTCCGGGAGAAAACGTGGATGTGCCCGACCCGTACTTTGGCGGCGATACTGGTTTTGAGAACGTTTTCAAAATGCTGGATGAAGCTTGCGACCAAATTGCAAAACGACTTTAACTAAGAAATCCAGCTGATTTACCTATTTTAGTACTTTCCCTAAAAAAATCAGCTATGAGAAAATTACTCCCTTCATTATTATTTCTATTTCTGTCAGCATTTGTTTTTGCACAAGAAGTGGACATTGAACTTTTTAAGAGCGGTTTTTCGGACCCTTTAAATATACAACACGCCAATGATGATCGTCTTTTTGTAGTAGAACAAGGCGGAAAAATAAAAATAATCCAGGCGGACGGAACGGTTAATACAACTCCATTTTTAGATATTTCAGGCCAAATTTCAAGCGGGGGCGAAAGAGGTTTGCTCGGTTTGGCGTTTCACCCAGATTACACAAACAACGGCTATTTCTATGTTAATTACACCAAACCAAATGGAGATACCCAAATTTCAAGATTTTCAGTAGATTCTGGAAACCCGGATATCGCAGATGAAAATTCTGAATTGCCGATTATTGGTTATTCCCAGCCCTTTTCCAATCACAACGGTGGGTGTTTGGCCTTTGGCCCAGATGGCTATTTGTACATTGCTTCCGGCGATGGCGGCAGCAGTGGCGATCCCGGTAACCGCGCCCAAAATATAAATTTATTACTTGGAAAATTGTTGCGCCTTGATGTGGACAATCCTTCCGGTGGAAATAATTATGGCATTCCCCCAGACAATCCGTTTGTTGGAAACCCAAATGCGCGCGAAGAAATATGGGCCTACGGCTTGCGAAACCCTTGGCGCTTTTCATTTGATTTTACGGCAAATGAGCTTTGGATAGCCGATGTGGGCCAAACCAGCAGGGAAGAAATAAACAGAGTCAACGCGGGTGAAGCCGGTTTAAATTACGGATGGAGGTGCTACGAGGGAACCCAACCCTATAACACCCAGAATTGTCCGCCACAGTCAGAATTTACGTTCCCCTTGGCCGAATATACTCACGCCAATGGTAATTGTTCCATCACTGGCGGATACGTTTATAGCGGCTCAATGTATCCGGCTATAAGCAACCTTTATTTTTTTGGAGATTATTGCAGCGGAATGATTGGAACGGTGGACATACTCGGAAATTTGATCAATCACGGCCAGTTTTCCGGAAATTGGGTTTCCTTTGGGGAAGACGTTAATAAAGAGCTTTATATAGTTGACAAAGGCGGATCTATCTATAGAATAACCGGGGAACCGACCGTAGGCACCGAAGATTTTTCAATGGAAAATACGCTCAGTATGCTTCCAAATCCCGCTTCGGAAAAAGTTACTTTTCTTTTGAAAAACGACACCCTTCAAACCATTCAGCTTTTTGATGTAAGGGGCAGTTTGGTTTCTTCCGAAGAAAACATATCGAGCAATGAAAAGACAATTTCAATCCAAACCTTGAACCCGGGAATTTATTTCGCCAAAATCACTTCTGTGAAAGGGCATACAATGGTGAAAAAACTAATTCTTCAATAATCAGTAATGAATCCAAAAAAAGGAGCTTTATACCTGATTCCTTGCCCATTGGGCGATGTACCTCCGTTGGCAGTGCTTCCCATTTCTGTGAAAAATACGATTGAAAGGATAGACCACTACATTGTGGAGCACGAAAAAAATGCGCGGCGGTTTATAAAAAGTATTGTTCCTAAAAAAGCACAACCCGCGCTGAAAATTCAAGAAATAAACAAGTTCACAAAACCGGAAGAGATTTCGCCAATGCTCAACCCGTGCCTGGAAGGTTTTGACGTTGGCATTATTAGCGATGCCGGTTGCCCCGGAATTGCCGATCCCGGAGCCAGAGCGGTGCATTATGCACACGAACTTGGCATTAAAGTAATTCCGTTGGTTGGCCCCTCTTCAATTTTATTGGCAATGATGGCCAGTGGCTTCAACGGGCAGAATTTTAGTTTCAACGGTTATTTGCCCATTGACAAAAGTGAGCGAAAGGGGGAATTAAAACGATTGGAAAAAATTTCAAAAGACTTTCACCAGTCGCAACTCTTTATTGAAACCCCGTACCGCAACAACCAGATGCTGCAGAGCCTGATTGAAAACCTCAACCCACAAACGAGAATCTGCGTGGCTTGCGACATCACTTTGGCTTCAGAATACATAAAAACCGCCCCGGTAAGTCTGTGGAAAAAAATAAAGGTGGACCTTCATAAAAGACCCACCTTATTTATCATTCAGGGATAAAATTTACATTACCCTTGGTTTCTTGTTTGGTACAATGTGCGAAGTATCATACCCTGAGAACTTTCGCAAGTAGTAACGAATGGAGGCGCCATTGGCATCCTCAAAACGGTTTTCGCCCGCACTTCTAAGGAATTTTTTCACATTTCCCGCACCTGCCAAATGTGCAGCGGCCAAAATTCCCGATTCGGTAACTTTTACGCCCCCAATGGTTTTTCCGGCATAGCGCTTAATATCCTTGCGAAGCACCCATTTGTTCAATGAAGTGTACGCCAAGAAAGCTGCTTCCTGCTGGCGGGTATCGTAAAGAAAATTTTCGGTGTTCTTGAAACCCATCATTCGTAAGGTTGCACGTGAAAATTGATATTTTCCCATATAACCATAGTCATTCACGATATGGTAATTTCCTCTTGATTCCTTAAAACCAAGGGCTTCTTTAAATCCTACATAAGATTTACCCAAAAACAAATAAAATTTTGGGGTCACGGGAGCCGTTAATGGCATAAGCTCAGCTTCCGTGGGAACGTTATAGTCTAACTCTAATCCTTCTGTACTAAAAGTAGAAAAATCGTAGCTATCTTTTGTAATGAAACCTGTCCCTACTAGTACGGTAACAACAAGTAATACTGCAATTAGATATATTCTTTTTTTCATTAATTTATAAAATTCGGATGTATAATTACATCTTCGTTTCAGCGCGCAAAGATACAGCTTTTTTTAAAAATCTGATTTATAAGCTGTTAAAGTAATGTGAAAAGAAAAAAGCCCCCAGTATCAAAGGGTTTTTGGACACAGGCGCAAGATCAATAAAAATCAACGGTTCACCCCTTGGCTATTCACCCAGCGCACATATTCCGCTTTATTTACATTGTGCTGTGCCAAGCTTTTGGCAAACTTGTGATACCCAAAGTTGGTTACATCCGCCACAAAATAATAGTAATCGTGCTTTTCAGGATTCAACACCGCATCAATTGAAGATATATCGGGCATCGTGATGGGCCCGGGCGGCACGCCGGCGTATTTATAGGTATTATAAGGTGAGTCCAGTTCCAAATCTTTATAAAGTACTCTTTTAATAATCTGGTTGTAATCGCCACTTTCGCGTTTCAGCGCATAAATAACCGTGGGGTCGGCTTGAAGCAACATTCCTACTTTCAGTCTATTTATATATACT
Source organism: Aequorivita todarodis (assembly GCF_028561335.1). GTDB lineage: Bacteria > Bacteroidota > Bacteroidia > Flavobacteriales > Flavobacteriaceae > Aequorivita > Aequorivita todarodis. Next base: position 68,192 of record NZ_JAQQTG010000013.1, read on the forward strand.
CCAGCTACCCTTGGGCGTTCATCTACTTTTGCGGTTTCTTTTTGAACTATTGCCGCCAAGGCCATAACCTGTTCTTTGGAAAGGTTTAGATTTTTTGCCTTTTGGGTTCTCGATTCGTTCCAAAACCGTTCGTACTCGGTTTTCATTCGGTTGCGGAAGGTTTCTGCGGAACTGTTCCAATAAAATTCATAGGTGTTCGGAATGTAAAGAGACAAGGCCGTTTCTTCATCCAAACCAACTTCCTTTAAAAATTGCGGATCGCGCATTGCCTCCAAAAGCGAAAGACTGTCGGCTTCAATCTGCTTTGAAATATGGCCCGCCAAATCCTCCAAACGCTCTTGGTTGTTGAATTTTATATCAATCGGAATATTTCTGCTCCGCAGGGTGTTTACAATATCGTTATTGGTCATTCCCTTGGTAATGATGAAATGTCCCGGTTTAATATTTGAAGCATACTTTTTTTGATGTGCTATTGTAACGAACGAATCGGTATCCCGCAACAGCGGCTCCAGTTCTGCCACCACATCGTCAAGCGTCGCATTTGTACGGATATAAACGTGGGCTTCCTTATTATTGAAGGCAGTGTTGCCCGAAAAAGCCGTTTTGTAAACATACCAAGCAAAAGCACCCATACCCACCGCACCGAGCAATACAATAATCAGCAATATTTTTTTTATGTACATTTTGGAATTAGGGATTAGGGATTAGGGATTAGGGATTAGGGATTAGGGATTAGGGATTAGTTGGTAAAAATATTCACTTTTAAATTTTCCTTCGGAAAAGATCCAGTCCTTTTTAATACCGCTTCTTTCGAAACCGGCTTTTTCAAAGAGTTTTATGCTTTCTTTGTTCTCTTCGGTGATTCCTGCGAAAACTTGGTGTACGTTCAAATGCCTAAAAGCATAATTACAGGTCAGCTTTAACGCTTCCGACGCATAGCCTTTACGTTTATCCGCTTCGGAAAAAATAACGATGCCAACCCCTACCCTGTTGTGTTTTGGGTCAAAATCATATAAATCTATAAAACCAACCTGCTTTTCGTCTTCGTTTTTGCAGATTACAAGCCGCAGTTGTTTTATCTCATAAATATCGCGGTGGCTGTTTTCAAGATATTGTTGCAAAATATATTTTGAATAGGGCGTTGTGGTGTTGCTCACTTCCCAAAGCGACTCGTCATTTTCCAGATTATAAAGGAAATCCAGATCGGAAAGTTCCAAAGCGCGCAGGAATATGTGTTCTCCTTTTAGTGTTTTCATTGCCATACTCCTTTAAAGACCTGTGTTGCGGGCCCTTCCAAATATACATTTTTATATCCCGAACCAACTTTTTCAAAACGCACTTGCAGTTGGCCGCCCGGGGTTTTTAGGATTACCTTGTTTTCAGAAGTTCTACCGGTCTCAAACATTGCAACGGCAACGGCAGTAACACCCGTGCCGCACGAAAGGGTCTCATCTTCTACCCCTCTTTCATAGGTTCTGACTGAAAAAATGGCAGTATCGTTCTGTTCCACAAAATTTACGTTTGCGCCCTCTTTTCCGTAGGTTTTATTTCGAATTGTTCTTCCGTTTGTAAAAACATCAAAATCCTGAAGTATTGCGACCATTTCAACGTGGTGCGGCGATCCGGTATTCAAAAAAATATGGTTTTCAAAAACGGCAACATTTTCAACATCGTTCATTTTCAGGGAAACCCAATCGTTTTTAACTGTGGCTTCGTGCATGCCGTCCACGGCTTCAAAAGTAGTTTTTTCAGAAATGATTCCGAGGAATTTCGCGAAATGTGAAATACAGCGCCCGCCGTTCCCGCACATCGAGCTAAGGTTTCCGTCGCTGTTATAATACACCATTTTGAAATCTGCCGAAGCATGGTTTTCGAGTAAAAGCAGGCCATCAGCGCCCACGCCAAAACGGCGGTCGCAGATTTTGGCAACAAGTTCTGTGTTCTTCTTCGGAAAAAGAGCTTCCCGATTGTCGATAATCACAAAATCGTTGCCCGTACCTTGGTATTTAAAAAAGGTAAATTCCATATCGCGCAAAGATATAAAAAGCCGAAGCGAGTTTTGGGTAGGTTTTCACGTTAAATAGAAGTTAAATACGGCTTTGTGGCATACTTTTTTCAATCCATCGTTGTTAAATTTGTGGAAGTATCTAAAAAATGTTTCTTCAAAATGGGTTTCCCTCCTCCGTTCTTCCCAGGACCGAAACTCAAAAAACAGTTTAAAAAATGCAAAACTTGAACCATAAGTTTTTGAGCTATTTAAATCAGTATTAATTAAAATTTTACAAAATGAAACAAACAGTCCGTTTATTTCTGGTAGCGCTATTTGCAGGGGCAATCACGCTTGGCGGCTACAAATTCTTCGAAGAAAAAGAACACATTTCCTTCGCCCCACAAGAAACCTCAAACTACATTCCCACTAACTTTTCCGCGACAGCTGCTGAGATGAACACCGATTTTACCGAAGCTGCCGAAAAAACGGTCCATGCAGTGGTCCACGTAAAAAACACGACCGTAAGCCGGCAACCGACAAATATTTTTGAATATTTTCAGGGCGGCGGCCAACCCCGGGCGATGGTGGGCAGCGGCAGCGGGGTAATTATTTCACCCGACGGCTATATTGTAACCAACAACCACGTAATTGCGAACGCTACGAACTTGGAGGTTACCCTAAATAACAACAAAACATATACTGCCAAGTTGATCGGTACTGACCCGAATACGGATATTGCCCTAATTAAAATAGATGATGACGAACAATTTCCCTTTATCCCCTTTGGCGATTCAAACAATGTAAAAATTGGCGAATGGGTTTTGGCGGTCGGTAATCCCTTCAACCTAACCTCAACCGTTACCGCGGGAATTATAAGCGCCAAAGCACGCGACTTGAACCAATTTGACGGCAATCCACAATCTTTCATTCAAACCGATGCCGCCGTAAACCGTGGAAACAGCGGTGGTGCCTTGGTAAATACCCGCGGCGAACTGATCGGGATTAATACTGCCATTACTTCCGAAACGGGAAGCTTTATAGGCTATTCCTTTGCCGTGCCTTCCAACAATGCCCGAAAAGTGATCGAGGATATTTTGGAATACGGAAACGTACAACGGGGAATCTTGGGCATTCAAGTGGGCAACATTAATCCGCAAATCGTCGAAAAATACGGAATCAGCGATACCGAAGGCGTTTTTGTGGGCGGCATTGAAAAGGGAAGCGGTGCCGATAAGGCCGGAATAAAGGAAGGCGACATCATCAAGCAATTGGATGGCTATAAAGTTTCAAAATTTGCGGATCTCTCGGGGTATCTTGGCTCCAAAAGACCAAATGACGTGGTGGAAGTAACCATTCTTCGCAACGGCAAGGAAAGGAAGTTGCCCGTAACGTTGGTAAAACTTGAAACGTTCTCCATTGATGATCTGGGATTAGAGGTGAAGAATACCTCTTCGGAAGAATTGAAAGAGCGGGGCCTTAAAAACGGCGTAACGGTTACCCGCGCCCTCACGCCAGAAATGGCCCAGTACAAACTGGAAGGGATTATTATTACCAAAATTAACGACGAAACCGTCAATGATATTGACGATGTGAAACGAATTATGACACAACGCAATTATCGTTCACCCATAAAAATGACTTTTATGGACACTGCCGGAAATATCAACTCTTTTATATTTAGGTAGCAATAGATATATAATAAAAAAGAGGATTTCTTTGATTTTTTACCCTTGCCCTAAAGGGAAATCAAAGAAATCCTCTTTTAAGATTTTTAGTAAAATATGGTTATATGACTGAAAAAAAACCGCTGGAAATCAAAACTTTCAGCGGTGTTTTTATTTTTGGTTTTTATTTCCCCAAGACGATGGAATTAAGTAATTTTGCACAAAATTTAAACCCCTTAAAATCCTTTCGTATGAGTTTTGATGACGTTTATGAAAAAGAACTTTCTTTTCAAACTGACCGCCGAAAAGCATCAGTAGAATTTATTAAAATCATTAGCGATCTTTGGTACGACAAGTCCATTGAACTGGTCCTTTTCCGCAACCAACTTATAGACCGCAACGTGAGTGAAATCTTGAACCTTCACGAATATGCGGGCGAATTCGTTCAAAAACCAATCTCAATTTTCGACTCTGTTGAAATTGCACAGGCCATCAAAACCTTGGATCTTCCCCCTGCAAAGTTGGACATCGGCAAGCTTACCTATGAATTCCATTTAGAGGACGACAAATATTCAAACGCTTTGGCATTTGTTTCGGATAAATTGAAAAATGCAAAAGAAGCAAAAGACATCGTTCCAAAAGATGTAGTTCTTTACGGTTTCGGGCGTATCGGCCGTTTGCTGGCGCGTGAGTTAATGACCAGGACCGGACAAGGCAACCAACTGCGCCTTCGCGCGATAGTGGTTCGCGGAAAAATGGATCAAACCGTTTTGGACAAAAGAGCTACCCTGCTTCAGTATGATTCGGTGCATGGCGATTTCCCCGGAACTGTCCGTACCGATCTTGAAAACAGCGCGCTGATTATTAACGGAACCACGGTCCATATCATTTCAGCCAACAATCCTGAGGATATTGATTACACAAAATACGGCATTGAGGATGCCTTGGTTATTGACAACACAGGTGCTTTCCGCGATGCGGAAGCTTTGGGCCGTCATTTAAAAGCAAAAGGGGCTTCAAAAGTATTGCTTACCGCACCCGGAAAAGGGGTGCCGAACATTGTGCACGGCGTAAACCAAAAGGAATACGACCCGAATAAAGTAGATATCTTTTCAGCGGCCTCTTGTACCACAAACGCCATCACCCCTATCTTGAAAGCCATCGAGGATTCTTTTGGAGTGGTTCGCGGGCATTTGGAAACCATTCACGCCTATACGAACGACCAGAATTTGGTCGATAATATGCACAGCAAATACCGCCGTGGCCGTGCCGCGGCATTAAACATGGTAATTACCGAGACCGGTGCCGGAAGTGCCGTTGCCAAAGCATTGCCCGCTTTGGCCGGCAAGCTTACTTCAAACGCAATACGGGTTCCTGTTCCTAATGGTTCGTTGGTGGTTTTAAACCTTGAAGTTGCAACCCCAACTTCTGTAAATGGCATGAACGCCGCGATGAAAAAATATGCCCTGGAAGGCGATTTGGTAGAGCAAATTAAGTACTCATTGAGCAATGAACTTGTTTCCAGCGACATCGTTGGTTCTTCCGCGCCAGCTATATATGACAGCAACGCCACCATCGTTACCGAGGACGGTAAAAACGTAGTGCTGTATGTGTGGTATGACAACGAATACGGCTACAGCCACCAAGTAATTCGCTTGGCCAAGTATATTGCGCAGGTTAGGAGATATACTTATTATTAGTAATATCGTAATTTATTGAAATATAAAAAATCCTGTTGCTGTGGTAACAGGATTTTTTATATTTGGAAACTTAACACACTTTCTATAACAATGCGAGTTTTACGAAATAACCGGCTTTCAATTCTGTTTCTTTTTTCTACTTTAATTTTTGTTTCGTGTTCAAAAGAAAGCGATGATCCAAACCCTACGGAAATAACTGTATCTACCAGTGATTTTTCAAAGATTATGGATGAAAACCCACCGAATGGGCAAGTTATCGGAAACGTTCAAGGAAGCACAAATCAAGGAACAGTTATTTTTTCAATTACAGAACAAAATCCCGCAGGAGCGTTTTCTATTAATTCTGCTTCGGGAGAATTGAAAGTTGCAAATGAGGCGCTTTTTGATTTTGAAACCAATCCCACAATTACAGGAACAGTGAAAGTGGCGAATGGTGCTGTTTTTGAAAATGCTTCGGTTAGTATTAGTTTGAATGATGTAAATGAAGACAATATATTTGACGGTAATGTTGTGCTCACCACACAAGCAGAAGTAGATGAATTTGGAACGCATAATTATATTGGAATTACTGGCTATTTAATTATTGGCTACAATTTTGGCTATGATTATTCAAACATTACCAACTTATCACCACTTGAAGCATTAACATTTGTGCACGGCGAAATAGTCATTTCAAATAATGGAGAATTACAAACGCTAACAGGCCTTGACAATCTTGCAGAAATAGGGAGTAGCCTTTCAATATACGAAAATCCAGTTTTGAACACTTTGGTAAGCCTTAGCAATTTAAATGTAATTCATAAGGATTTAGCCATTTTATATAATTCTTCCTTGACAACTTTTAACGGATTACAAAATATTACAGCTGTAGAGCGAAATTTATTAGTGCAAGGAATGCCAGTTGTAACATTAGATGGTTTGCCCAACATCAGCTCCATAGGAAATTTAAGTATTTCATTTAATCCCAACCTTGAAAATATAGATACTTTGTCCACACTTAGAGAGTTGAGTGGAAATTTATATATCCAGAAAAATCCACTATTAAGCAATCTCGACGCTTTTCAAAATGTAAATAATAGTATTATCCCACAACTTCGTATTCTAGAAAACGAGTCATTAACAGATTTAAATGGTTTGCAAAATATTGGAGCCAGCGATTATTTAGAAATTTCAGACAATACTAGTTTAACAACTTTATTAGGATTGGAGAGCATTACTAACATTAATTCCCAAATAATAATAGAACGAAATAATCTTATAAATTTAAACGGTTTAGAAAACCTAATAGAAGTTGCTCAACAATTTCGCATTTGGCAAAACCCAAATCTTACAGACTTTTGTGCACTAACAAATTTATGCGTTTCAGGAAACCTTCCTTCTTTTTTAACTGAAAGTAACGCCTACAACCCCACAAAACAAGACATCATAAACGGTAATTGCAGTTTATAAAATTCCTATCCTATAATTTCCCTGCGCCCTCTGTGGCTCTGCGGTATAACCTGACTGCAAAACCGCAAAAGGTGCAAAGTTTTTTATGACTTCATTAACTGAAAATCTCCAAGGTTTCAATCAAATTTGTTAAAATAATTGCGTGCAAAATATGTCAGAAACCCAAAAACGAAGCCGTTTCAAAAAGAAACGATATCTTGTTCCCATTATCATTTTAATCCTGCTCATTGCCTTCCGTCTTTACCTTCCCACCTTAGTAAAAAATTACGTAAACAAAGTGCTGGCAGACATTCCCGGCTATTATGGGCAGGTGGAGGATATAGACATTGCCCTAATCCGCGGGGCCTATGTTATCAACGGTATGTACCTGAACAAAGGAACGGCAGAAAGCCAGGTTCCGTTTTTGAATTTTCCCAAAAGCGATATTTCCATCGAGTGGAAATCGCTCTTCCACGGAAAAATCGTGAGCGAAATAATAATGACCAGTCCCGAGGTTATCTACGTTTTTGAGGACCAAAAAGACACTGAAGGCGATGCCGATGTGGACGACTGGACCAAAGCCCTCACAGACCTTGTGCCCATAGACATCAACCATTTTGAAGTCCACGACGGCAAACTGGCCTTCGTGCAACTTTCCGCAGACCCAAACATAGATTTGCAGATAGACAAACTGGAACTCACCGCCGACAACCTGCGCAACGTGGTGGAAAAAGAGCGCATCCTCCCCTCGCCCATTCGCGCCAGTGGCATTTCCATAGGTAATGGCAAGGTTTCCTTGGATGGCTACATGAATCTTGTAAAGGAAATCCCCGATATGGACCTGTCCTTTTCGCTCGAAAATGCCGAAGCTACGGCCTTGAACGATTTCACAAATTATTACGCAGGCCTCGATTTTGACAAAGGCACCTTCGGGATTTACAGCGAAGTGGCCATTGCCGATGGCCATATGATAGGCTACGTAAAACCTCTTTTGACCAATACCAAATTGATAGGAAAAGACGATAGCTTTTTAGAGGTTTTATGGGAAGGTTTCGTAGGGTTCTTCAAGTTTGTGCTAAAAAACCAAGGCACGGATACTTTGGCCACCAAAGTTCCTTTTGAGGGCGATTTAAACGACGTTAAAACAGGGGTTTGGCCCACGGTTTTAAATATATTCGAAAATGCCTGGATTGAAGCCTTCAAAGGCGAAGTGGATAACGAAATTGATTATAAAGATGCTTTCAAGGAAGGTGAAATAACCCGGGAACAAAAACGCGAGCTCCGCAAAAAAGAACGGGAAGAAAGACGGGCAGCACGAAAAAAGGAACGCGAGGCCAGGAAGGGCTAACATCATTTATAGCGGCTTATAAACCCATAAACTTTTAAACATATAAACTCATTACCCGGCCAAAGTTTTAATCATTTTGCCGTATTTTTACAAGAAAGAATACAATTTATGGACCATCTCACCAAACTCGAAGAACTTCTTAACGGAGCAAACACAGACATTAAAAACGGGGCTTATGACGAAGCTACCAACAAGCTCGAAAAAATAATCGACTTGGACCCCAACTTTGGGAAAGCCTATAATCACTTGGGATATCTATATGAAGTAAAATTCAAGGAATTTGAAAAAGGCGAAACGCTCTACAAGCTCTGTCTGGAAAAAAGCCCGATGTATCCGCCCGTGTATTACAACTACGCCGTGCTCCTTTCCACATTGGGAAAATATGATGAATTGAAAGAATTGCTGGACACCGCCATTACCATTCCCGGCATTACAAAATCCACTATCTACAACGAATACGCCATTATGTACGAACAACTGGGCAAGCTGGACCAAGCCATTGAATATTACAAAAAATGTGCTTTGGACACCTTGGACAAAGGCGTTTTGGAACGCGCCAAAGGCTCCATAGACCGCTGTAAGATGAAAAAAGAACTGCAATAATGCGAATTGACATAATTACCGTACTTCCCGAGTTGCTCCAAAGTCCATTTGAAGCCTCTATCCTAAAACGCGCCATTGAAAAAGGGCTCGTGGAAGTCCATACCCACAACCTCCGCGATTATGCCACAAACGCCTACAAGCAAATAGACGATTATCAATTTGGCGGCGGCGCGGGAATGGTGATGATGATAGAACCTATTGATAAATGCATCTCCCAATTAAAGGCCGAACGGGATTATGACGAAATAATCTACATGACGCCCGATGGCAAAACATTCAATCAGCACACGGCAAACGAGCTTTCGCTAAAGGAAAACATCATCATTCTCTGTGGGCACTACAAAGGTGTGGACCAACGCGTGCGCGACCATTTTATAACCCGCGAAATCTCCGTGGGCGATTTTGTATTGAGCGGTGGCGAACTTGCGGCCGCCCTTGTCTGCGATGCCGTAATCCGTTTGATTCCCGGTGTTTTGGGAAATGAGACCAGCGCGTTGACAGATTCCTTTCAGGACGATTTATTGGCGCCCCCCGTTTACACCCGCCCCGCAGAATACAAAGGTTGGACGGTTCCCGAAATACTCACAAGCGGCAACACCCCAAAAATTGAGGAATGGCGGGAGGAGCAGGCTTATAAACGGACTAAGGAGCGGCGGCCGGATTTGTTGGAGTAAATATTTCAAGGCGGGTTTTTCAAAAAAAGAATGGGCAGCTTTAATCTTACGTAACAAATCATTATTTTTACACGTAAAACAATTCGAAATGGACAAAAAGCTCACATTAAGCCTGGACGGAACAGTCATTGAAAGTGCAAAAACCTATGCAAAATTGCACAATACCAGTCTGTCCAAACTTATCGAATCATATTTGGCATCGCTTACAAAAAATAAAAAAAACAAACCCGATATTACGCCTTTGGTAGCAAGCTTAAGCGGTGTAATAGAACTTGAAGAAAATTTTGATGTAAAAGATGCTTACGCGGAATATTTAATCGAAAAATACAAATGAACCGAGTATTAATCGACACCAACATCGTGATAGATTTACTTGCAATGCGAAAAGATTTCTATGAAGAAGCTGCCGATCTGTTTTCGCGTGCGGACAAAAAAGAACTTGTTTTGGCAATTTCAGCTTTAACGTTTGCAAACACCAATTACATCCTCACTAAACTGAAATCAACAAAAGAAGCACGGGAAATATTGCGAAAATTTAAACTTCTCGTTGAAATAGTAAGCTTGGATGAGAAAATTACCCAGCTGGCTTTGAGCGATGACAATTTCCAAGATTTTGAAGACGGATTACAGTATTACTCGGCTATGGAAAATCAAATTGACATTATTATAACCCGAAATAAAAAAGATTTTAAAAACTCGAAAATTCCAGTTTTAACAGCAAAAGAGTTTATGGCAAAGAAATAGTATTTTGCGGTTATATCAACAATCAACCAAAGTCAAACAAAATCAACACAAAATGAAAACCACACAAATAATAACACTACTCCTCGCCGTAGTCGTTTTCACCGCCTGCAAAAACGATCCAAAAGAAAAAGAGAACACAAAAACCGAAAATAAAGTGAGTTCAAATTTCAACAATATGCTCGACAATTACTATGAGGAAGGTTTAAAACTCAATCCACTGAACGCTACATTTTCGGGTGATTCACGCTACAACGACAGTTTTCCAAATTTCCTTTCCGATGAATATATTGCTGAGCTGAAAAACTATTACACAAAATACAAAGAAGAAGCCTCCACCTTTGAGGATGCTGATTTAAGCGAAACCGAAAAGATGAGCAAGGACATTCTGCTGTGGGAATGCAACATAAACCTGGAAGCGCTTACTTTCAAAAACGGCATCTATTTTCCCATAGACCAAATGTGGTCCGTAAATTTGTTGATGGGCCAATTGGCAAGCGGCAGCAGCGCACAACCCTTCAAAACGGTGGAGGATTACAACAATTGGCTAAAACGCATGGACGGATTTGTAGTCTGGCTAAATTCCGCAGAAAGCCGAATGAAGGAAGGCATGGCGGACGGATATGTACTTCCGAAATCGCTGATCGTAAAAGTAGTTCCGCAATTAAAGGCGATGACCGAGCCCAATGTGGAAAAGAACCTATTCTATTCCCCCGTAAAAAATTTTCCTGAAAACATTTCCGAAGAAGACAAAAAACAGCTTACCGAAGCCTATTCCAAAATGGTTTCCGAAAAAATTGTTCCCGCTTACCAAAGCCTTCACGATTTTATGGCCGGCGACTATTTAAAAGCAGGAAGAGCCACTACCGGAATTGCAGATACGCCCAATGGCGAAGCGTTTTACAAGCACCAAATAAAAAAATACACCACCACGGAAATGACCGCCGATGAAATCCACCAACTGGGTTTAAGTGAAGTCGCTCGTATCTCTTCAGAAATGAAAAAAGTGAAGCAACAGATCGGGTTTAAAGGCGATCTGAAGGCATTCTTCAATTTCGTGCGGACTAATAAAGAGCTAATGCCCTATACCGAGCCACAACAGATCATTGATCATTTTTACGCTATATACGACACAATGAAGCCAAAGCTAAAAGTGCTTTTCGACAAAAAACCGAAAACCCCTTTTGAAGTAAAACAAACTGAAAAGTTCCGTGAAAATTCCGCAAGTGCCGAGTACAATCCCGGTTCTTTGGACGGCACGCGACCCGGTATTTTTTATGTTCCCATCCCCAACGCTTCGGAATACAATATTTACAGCGACGAGTCGCTCTTTCTGCACGAAGCCATTCCCGGGCACCATTACCAGATTTCGCTGACGCAGGAAAATGATGAACTGCCGATGTTCCGCAAAACCCTTTTCTACAGCGGTTATGGCGAAGGTTGGGCGCTTTACAGCGAATCGCTCGGAAAGGAACTGGGGCTTTACACAGACCCGTACCAATATTTCGGAATGCTGGGCGCCGAAATGCACCGCGCCGTGCGCTTGGTAGTGGATACCGGAATGCACGCCAAAGGCTGGACGCGCGAACAGGCCATTCAATATTGTTTGGAAAACGAAGCCGAACCCGAAGCCGGAATCATTTCAGAAATAGAGCGCTATATGGCCAATCCCGGACAGGCCTTGGCCTATAAAATTGGGCAATTAAAGATTTTGGAACTCCGCCATAAAGCCGAAAAGGAATTGGGCGACAAATTCCAAATCGGCGAATTCCACAACCAAGTTTTAGAAACGGGTTGTGTACCGTTAAAGTTGCTTGAAAATAAGATTGACAGATGGATTGCTGATACAAAATAAATAAGCAAATCAGCATAATATTGTAGGCGCGCGATTTATCAAGCGCCTTTTTTCATTTAAAAAAATTGCAGATTATAATTATTATTTAGATATTTGTCTAAATACCTAAACAGATTGTGAAAGATATTTTCAAAGCTTTAAATGACGAAACCCGAAGGGAAATACTGGAACTATTGAAAAAAGAGGATTTAACTGCGGGCGAAATTGCGGACAATTTCAATATATCCAAACCCAGCATTTCGCACCATTTGGACATTCTGCAGCGTGCAGATTTAATAACCGGAGAAAAAAAGGGACAGTTCATCCACTATTCCATAAACACCACGATTCTCGACGATGTTTTTACTTGGCTACTAACCCTCAAAAAATAGAAATTATGCAATTCAATTTTAAAAAAGAATTCCCTTTGATCTTGATAACCATAATTCCGGGTATTTTTCTATGGTACGTTTGGAATTCCCTGCCCCCGGAAGTTCCCCTTCATTGGAACATAAGCGGCGAAGTGGACCGTTACGGAAGCAAAAATGAACTTATCTGGTTAACAACTCTCGTCCCAATCTTTTTGTACGTACTGTTCATGCTGGTTCCGCTTATTGACCCTAAGAAAAAAATAGCCGCGATGGGCGGTAAATTTTATACTATCCGGTTCTTTTTGACGCTTTTCCTTTCGGTTATTTTCACGTTTATAATCTATTCGGTAAAAGAACAGACGTTGACCAATCCAAATTATCTTTTTATAATTATAGGTGTCTTCTATGTTGTTTTGGGCAATTACTTCAAAACCATCAAACCCAATTACTTTATTGGCATCCGCACCCCTTGGGCATTGGAGAACGAAACTATTTGGAAAAGCACGCACAGACTTGCTGGTAAATTATGGGTAGCAGGCGGATTGCTGATAATAATTACCTGCTTTCTCTTCAAACAGCAAACTGCTCTTACCCTGTTTTTAATAATTACGGCGATCATTACCTTGATTCCTGTCACATACTCGTATCTACAATTTAAAAATATTCAAAAGGAAATTTGATATAACAAAAACCTAACAAACCACTTTGGGCGGCCAAACCCAAATAACTCAGTAACTCAGTAACTTAATAACCCTTAACTTTTAACAAACAACAAATAACATTTTCGCTTGCCCAATAACATAATTTCCTTATTTTTGCACCCACTTAATCCAACCTCTGGCGAGAACCGCGAACGTTGTTTTAATTCAAACTTTATCAAATTAACAAAATGGAAGAGTTAATTAAATTTGTACAAGACGAATTTGTTACAAAAAAAGAATTCCCTGAATTCGGAGCTGGTGATACTATTACAGTTTATTACGAAATCCGTGAAGGTGAAAAAACAAGAACCCAGTTCTTTAGAGGTGTTGTAATTCAAGTTAAGGGAACGGGAGTGACCAAAACTTTTACAATCCGCAAAATGAGCGGCACCATTGGTGTGGAACGTATTTTCCCGCTTAATATGCCAGCCCTTCAAAAAATTGAGATCAACAAAAAAGGAAGCGTGCGCAGAGCCCGTATCTACTACTTTAGAGGTCTTACCGGGAAGAAAGCCCGTATCAAAGAAAAACGTTCATAGTTCATTCTTTGTTGAAAACCTTCAGAGGCCCTGTTTTTACAGGGCTTTTTTTATGAACATTTGTTGATAAGCCATGTTCGTAACCCGTGGATTTTTAATGTGTTATAAATTGTTGCATATCAAGATTTCCGTTCTATATTAGCACTATCAAAACGGCCTAACAGCCACATTGATAAAATAAAGTAACGTTCTTTTACACTATTTTTTCCAAATTGCTGACGAAGCTAACGCTCGCACGACTGTTAGTTTCCAGATTTTGAAAAAATAAAAAGAAACACTTTACAAGCTTTTTTTGATTGTTTGAGGTACTCACGATCTTTAGATTATTAGTATTGAGATCAGAAAAAGTTTTTGGGTCAGTTTTTTGAAAATGGCATCGACCTCACGGAAGATGCAAATTACAAAATTTTGAACCCGTGTAAGTAAACCACAACCGCAAGTTTATAATAACCTTGCTTTGATCCCGATTCTGTCGGGATGGTTGGTAAAAGTTTACTTTACAAGGAGCCATATCAGCAGTATTTATACTATGATATGGCTTTTCTTGTTTTAGATATTTTTTGGTCGATAAGCTTGCCCGCCGCAGGAGGATTGAATAAGTTTAAAACGTTCGAGTATGTTAAATAAACTGTGTCAAATTAAAAAAAGGATGTTTAAACTTTTTAAATTTGACATATTATGAACGAAAATTTTGATTTTGAAAAATTCTCACGCGATGCGATCGAGAAATTGAAACAAG
>NZ_JAQQTG010000014.1 GCF_028561335.1 Aequorivita todarodis
ATACTATTTAAAAAAGGAACGGCTCGCCACCCCGTTCAGATTTGGGCATAAAAAAAGGAAGACTTGCGTAAAAAGAAAAGGAAAACGGCTCGCAAAAAACCTCGGAACATACTATTTAAAAAAGGAATGGCTCGCCACCCCGTTCAGATTTGGGCATAAAAAAAGGCAAACTTGCGTTTACCTTTTTTTGCCCCAAATCTACCATGAACTTAACCTACTTATGCTAATGGTATGTTCAAATATATGGCAATAAAACATTCAAAATTACGCTTTTAGATGAATTACCTGTTTTTTCGTTGAAAGACCTATTTCGTAATTTTTGAGCCGAAAAAGCAATGTTTAAATTTAAATTTTAACACTTTTGGAAGGAACTTATAAAGACATACAAGTTTCAGGATTATTTTTTCTTGGGATATTTATTTAAGCAAGAAAAAAAATAGGCTTGCACCACGAAAAGTTTAAAACAACCTTCACCATCCCCAAAATAAAAAACTTTAAGACACTCGATTTCCCTAAAAGATTTGAGAACATAAAAATTCCTGTCTTTTATAAAAAGTGGAAAACGGCTCGCGAGTAAACTCAGGATTAAATCAAAACGATCGCCAATAACTCGCCCACTCCTAATAGCTATCGGGATTGGTACTATGAAAAAAGGCAGGCTTTCGCCTACCTTTTTTGCCCCAAATCTTACCATAGACCTAACCTACTTACGCCTTATGGTAAGTTCAAATATAGTTCAAGTT
This sequence comes from Aequorivita todarodis, assembly GCF_028561335.1. Taxonomy (GTDB): domain Bacteria; phylum Bacteroidota; class Bacteroidia; order Flavobacteriales; family Flavobacteriaceae; genus Aequorivita; species Aequorivita todarodis. The sequence goes on from NZ_JAQQTG010000014.1 coordinate 744, forward strand.
TGAGCACTAAAACAGTGTTAATCAACAAATTCGATTAAGTGGATTGGGTTTCCGATAAACGGCAAGGGCTGTGTTAAAATTTAAAGAAATTTAATAAGCACGCTCTGGATTTCCTTCATAAAAGTTTATGTAGGCCCGGTTTACAACCCTGTTTCCTCCTGCCGTGGGGTAGTTTCCAGTGAAATACCAATCGCCAAGATTTTTTGGACATGCTTTGTGAAGATCGTCAACAGATTGAAAAATGAGTTTCACCTTTGCTTGAATGTCTTCATTGCTTATTATTTCAGCAATTTTATCGGAAATCTCTTCATCCGTAAAGGGTGCGTATAGTTTTTTCACATGATTTATTACCGAAACATCCTCCAGTGCAACTTGTTCTTTGCATTTATGGTAAATTTCCTCAACAATGCCATAGGTTCCGCGATCTTTGTGAAGTTCCAAGGCTGCCTGAAAAGCCACCAAATGCTCCAATCGTGCCATATCTATTCCGTAGCAATCTGGATAGCGAATCTGCGGAGCGGAAGAAACAACCACGATTTGTTTGGGGTGAAGCCTGTCCAGCATTTTTAAGATACTTTTCTTTAAAGTGGTTCCGCGAACAATACTGTCATCAATAATAACCAAGTTATCGTCCGGTTTAACAACGCCATAAGTAACATCGTAAACGTGGGCTACCAAATCATCGCGACTGCTATCATCAGTAATGAACGTCCTAAGTTTTACGTCTTTTATCGCAATTTTTTCCGTGCGTATTTTATGGGCCTGTATTTGCTGAAGTCTTTCTGAGGTCAAGCTTTCCTTTTCTTGCAGGATGGCTTCGTTTTTCTGTTTGTTCAGTTCGTCCTGTGCGGCTTCCAGCATTCCGTAGAAAGAGGTTTCGGCAGTGTTCGGTATAAAGGAAAATACTGAATTTTCGGTATCATAATCAATCGCTTCCAAAATTTTCGGCATTATCAATTTACCAAGCATTTTTCGCTCTTGATAGATTTCGGCATCGCTTCCCCGGGAAAAATAAATGCGCTCAAAGGAACAGGATCTGCGTTCCAAAGGGGCAAGTATTTCAGAAAGCTTCACACTTCCGTCTTTCTTAATAATGATGGCATTGCCAGGGTCCAGTTCTTTCACCTCCTCAAAAGGAACATTGAAAACGGTTTGTATTGCGGGCCTTTCCGAAGCGACCACAATAACTTCATCATCTTGGTAATAATATGCTGGTCTGATTCCTGCCGGATCGCGCAACACGAAAGCGTCTCCGTGGCCCAAAAGACCTGCCATGGTATAGCCTCCGTCCCAGTTTGAGGCAGACTTGCGAAGAATCTTGGCAACATTTAAGTTTTCGGCAATATAGGGCGATGCCTCCTGTTTGTTAAATCCTTTCGCTTTTGCTTTTTTATAGAGTTTTCGAACGGCATCATCCAAAAAATGACCTATCCGTTCCATTACCGTAACGGTATCGGCCTTTTCCTTTGGGTGCATTCCGAGTTTTATAAGGTTGTCAAAAAGCTCATTGGTATTGGTCATGTTGAAATTTCCCGCTATAATCAAGTTACGGTGCATCCAATTGTTTTGGCGCAGAAAGGGATGTACGTTTTCCACACTATTTATTCCGAAGGTACCGTACCGCACGTGGCCAAGGAACAATTCACCTATATAGGGAATGTTCTTTTTTTGCGCGGCAACGTCATCTTTATATTCCGGATGGGTTTTAAATTCAAGGTTTATACGCTCGTTAATCTGTGCAAAAATATCCTGAATGGGCTGCGCAGCATTGGACCGAACACGACTTATGTAGCGCTCTCCGGGATTTACGTCCAGTTTAATACTGGCAAACCCAGCACCGTCCTGTCCGCGGTTGTGCTGTTTCTCCATCATCAAATACATCTTGTTTACACCGTAAAAAGCGGTTCCGTATTTCTCCTTGTAATATTCCAAAGGCTTCAACAGCCGGACCAGTGCAATTCCACATTCGTGTTTTAAGGCGTCGCTCATTTGTGAAGTTAATAGTTAATGGTTAAAAGTTATTAAGTCTGTGTTCATTTGGATGCTAACTTTTTCTCAAAATAAAATTACAAAAAACGCCCTGTAATTTCAGGGCGCGCAGTTAGGTTAATTTGATGTCAAACTGTGTTAGGCTCTTAAATTGCTGTATGCGTTGATGCACTTCGGGATTTGTTAAATTCAGCAACCGTTCGGGGCCAAATTTTTCAACACAGAACGAAGCCAAGGCCGAGCCGTTGATAACCGCATTTTTCATATTATCGTAACTATAATCGCCCGTTCTTGCCAAATAACCGGTAAACCCGCCTGCAAAGGTATCGCCGGCGCCCGTTGGGTCAAAAACTTCGCGCAATGGCATGGCAGGAGCGAAAAACACATCGTCATCGTCAAAGAGTAACGCCCCGTGTTCGCCCTTTTTTATCACTACATAATTGGGGCCCATCTCCCTAATTTTCTGAGCTGCCTTTACCAATGAATATTCACCCGAAAGTTGTCTTGCTTCTTCGTCGTTGATAGTAATTACATCTACTTTTGCGATAACCTGCATTAATTCATTTAAGGCACTATCCATCCAAAAGTTCATCGTGTCCAGCACAATCAATTTCGGCGCATCCATCTGCTCAATAACTCCCAATTGGACGAGCGGATGCAGGTTTCCTAACATCACCACTTCCGCGTCGCGATAGTTTTCTGGAACTTGAGGGTTGAAATCTGCAAGCACGTTCAAATCGGTTATCAAGGTGTCGCGGGTATTCATATCGTTGTGATATTTTCCGCTCCAAAAGAACGTTTTCCCATCCGCTACAACTTCGAGACCCGAAATATCCATCCCGTTTTCTTCGAGCATTTTAAGGTCTTCCTTCGGAAAATCGCCACCCACTATCGATACAATAGCGCCATCAACTTTAAACTGCGAAGCTGCCAAACCTATATAGGTAGCGGCGCCGCCAAGGATTTTATCGGTTTTTCCGAAAGGGGTTTCAATAGCGTCAAAAGCTACGGTACCAACGATTACGAGTTTGCTCATAAAGGGATTTTTAAAGAGGGTGCAAATTTAATCAATTATTTAGAATTTTAAGGGTTTATAAAGCCGAAGAAATAGTGTGGTAATTTTAGGGTAGAAAAGCACAATTCTATAAAAAATTGTAAATTCCGAAAACTTTTAATCGCCTTTGAATGAAAAACTTATATTTTCCAATTTCTTTCTTTCTGTTTTTTCAATTTATATATTCCCAAGAAGGCATTGCATTTAAAGCGAACAAACAATTGTATCTTCACGGAAATTCCATTCTTATCGGGAACAATATTTTGGGCGATCACCCTACGGAACCACTTATGGACATTGGTATTCCCAACGATGTCGTAAAAATGAAATATATAGATGTTGACGATGATGAAACAACATTCAGTTCCAGTGAAGCCACTGTTACAAATGCGCCCGAAAAGCCTAAAATTGCACACGCTGCCCTTTATTGGTGCGGCTTGTATCCTTCTGAAAAAGGAGCCCTGCGGAAATCCGGCAACAAAATGGTCCACGTGGGTCGCGGTGATAGGGAAGGAAACGTAAATACAGTATTATTCAAAACGCCAAATGGAAGTTATGAAACCTTAAACGGAAAAGTAATTTTCGACAGTTACGGCACCGAGGTTTTCACGACCAATTCCCCCTACGTGTGCTATGCCGATGTTACTTCAAAACTTCAGGATCTTGCCACGATTAACGGCACTTATACCGTTGCAAACGTTAAAGCCACCGAGGGTGAAATTTTGGGCGGTGGCTCCGCGGGCTGGCTTTTATATGTGGTTTATGAAGATGCTTCGGAAAGCCCAAAATATTTCACAACCTATAATGGGTTGGTTGAAGTGAACAAAGAAGCTGTGGAGATAATCTTCAAGGATTTTAAAAGCAAGGAAGATGGAATCGTTAAAACTACAATTGCACTCGGAGCCATGGAAGGGGACCGAAAAATAAAGACGGACGAGTTTTCGATATTCGATAAAAAAGCAGGAGGTTTTATGCCATTGAGCAACAAAGTAAGGGAAGAAAAGAACTTTTTTAACAGCTCCATTACGATGGGCAATGGGTTATTTACGGACCGAAATCCCAACAGCGCCAACACCCTTGGTTTTGATTTGTTGAAAATGGAAATCCCAAACCCGAAGAACGCGCTTTTGGACAATGCCACTACCCAAGCCAATCTTCGATTTCAAGCGAAGGCCGATCGTTTTTACTTGTTTTTTGTCGCGTTTGAAACTGAAATAAACAAGGATTTTTTAGAGGAAAAATCAAAAGCGATAGCAGATACGGTTATCAGCGCCCCTGCAATTACCGAAATTTCAGAGCCTATTGAAGAAGAAAAACAAAAAGCCATGGTTTTGAGTGAAAAAATAGAAACTAAGCCTCTTCAAAAAGAAACTTCAGAAAATAAAAAACCGAAAGAAAATGTAATTCCCAAAAAACCTGTGGTGCTTTCCGAGGAAGATAAAATAAAAAGAGAGGTTAGAATTCAATCGATGACTGTCCCGGGGTTGGCGTCTGGCTATTATCTTGTTACAAATGTTTTTTCCGTAACGGAAAATGCTTCAAAATGGTCGCAGTTTTTAACTGAAAAAAGCTACAGCCCACAAACTTTTGTGAACCCCAGAAACCATTGGAATTATGTGTATGTAGCGAATAATAAAGCCTTAAAGCCAGTTTACGAAAAGTGGAAAGCCTATAAAGGCCTTGAATATTTTAAGGAAATCTGGATTATGAAAATTAATCTTTAAATAGTAAGGCTCCGTTACTTTCGCCCAAAATCCGCAGGAATTTCACCCCAAGCCTTGGTTTCCCATTTTACTATTTTCGTTTCGTATTTATTGGTCTTTAACCAGTTTTCGGCACGGGCAACCAACTCAAAAAGCGTTTTGTTTTTCGCAGATTGTTTCAGTTTTGTGTTGCATTTTTTCTTTTTCACCCAGCCCATCGCTATTCGTGAATCGCTGTAAATAATGCGGTCGCTATTGTTCTTTTTCAGAAACGCCAATCCGTGAACCAAAGCTAAAAACTCGCCTATATTATTGGTTCCCTGCTGAAATGGCCCTTGGTGGAAAAGTTGTTTTCGGGTTTGCGTATCCACGCCGCGGTATTCCATTTTTCCGGGGTTGCCGCTAGATGCTGCATCAACGGCGATGGAATACAGGTTGGGTTCGCCTATTTTTTCAAGCTGTTCCTTTGAGAGTGTTTTCTTTACCGTCTTTCCTTTATAGTCGGCGTATTCTTTATTGTAGGCTTTTTTGGCTTCCTCAAAGGTTTCAAAACTTTTGTACTGCGCGCCCTTTACGCCTTGAATGCTGCGTTTGCACTCCTCCCAACTGCCAAAAATACCAGCGGGATTCCCGAACCACACTACATAAAATTTCTGCTTTTTAGCCATTGCGAAGTACTTCTTCAATTATTTTCGGAAACCATTCGTATTCCAAAATATGCACCTTTTCAGCAACCGTTTCGGGGGTTTCATTTTTTGAAAGGGTCACTTTTTTCTGTGAAATAATTGCGCCTTCATCATAATTTTCATTCACATAATGAATGGTTATTCCCGTTTCAGCTTCATTATTTTTCACCACTGCTTCGTGCACATAATTGCCGTACATTCCCTTTCCGCCGTATTTGGGAAGCAGCGCAGGATGTATGTTTATTACCTTGTTTGGAAATTCTTTCAGAATATTCTCAGGAAATTTCAGCAGAAAACCCGCTAATACTATAATGTCCGGCTTACTTTCCTTTAAAATTTTCAAAACGCCTTCTTCTGAAAACAATTCATCCTTTGTAAAGAAAACCGTATTTACGCCAAGCTTTTCGGCACGATCCAAAACTTTGGCATCCTTCTTGTTTGAAAGCACGCGAACGACCTCGGCAAACTGGGTTCGTTGAAAGTATTTAATAATGTTCTCGGCATTGGTACCACTACCCGACGCAAAAATTACGATCCGCTTCTTCATTCCCGTTTCCAAAAGTTTTTCTCGAAGTAAATATTAACAAATAAAAACACAAAAGTAAGGCAATAGGGTTTTACTTCGCCCAAAATTGTTTAAATTGGTTTTTCCAATTTTGTTGAAATGTGAAAATTCAAAATTATCAAAGGCACATTTTTAACATTAAATGGTGATTTCAATTAAAATATTTTATTTTTGCCACTTATAATTAAATTTAAAAATCAAGAATTATGTCAGACATTGCATCACGAGTAAAAGCGATTATCGTAGACAAATTAGGTGTAGACGAAAACGAAGTTGTAAACGAAGCAAGCTTCACTAACGACTTAGGAGCAGACTCCCTAGATACGGTAGAGCTTATCATGGAATTTGAAAAAGAATTTGATATCCAGATTCCAGACGACCAAGCTGAAAACATTGCCACTGTTGGTCAAGCAATTTCCTATATAGAAGCAGCAAAATAACCATTCTTCTATGGAATTAAAGCGAGTTGTAGTTACAGGCCTTGGTGCCCTTACCCCTATTGGCAACAATATTCAAGAATATTGGGATGCCCTTGTTAGTGGGAAAAGTGGCTGTGCGCCCATAACCTATTTTGATACTGAAAAGTTCAAAACAAAATTCGCTTGCGAATTGAAGAATTTCAACGCAGAAGATCATTTTGACAGAAAAGAAGCCCGAAAACTGGACCGTTTTGCACAATATGCCCTTGTATCTTCAGATGAAGCCATACAAGACGCCGGAATAAACCTCGACGAGGTTGATAAATTTCGTGTTGGTGTAATCTGGGGAGCCGGAATAGGTGGGCTGGAAACTTTTCAAGATGAAGTAATAAACTTTGCAGAAGGGGATGGAACACCACGTTTCAACCCCTTCTTTATTCCAAAAATGATTGCGGACATTGCGCCTGGAAACATTTCCATAAAGCACGGTTTTATGGGGCCAAATTATACAACGGTCTCTGCCTGCGCCTCCTCTGCCAATGCAATGATAGATGCACTAAACTACATACGTTTGGGACATTGCGATATTATTGTAACCGGTGGAAGTGAAGCGGCTGTAACCATAGCAGGTATGGGCGGTTTTAACGCTATGCACGCCCTATCAACCCGCAACGATAGTCCAGAAACGGCTTCGCGTCCTTTTGACGCTACCCGCGATGGTTTTGTTTTGGGCGAGGGAGCAGGAGCACTTATCCTTGAGGAATACGAACATGCAAAAAAGCGTGGCGCAAAAATTTATGCCGAAGTTGTGGGCGGTGGCATGAGCAGCGATGCTTACCATATGACGGCGCCGCATCCTGACGGAATAGGCGTAGAGCGTGTAATGTTGAACACCCTGCGCGATGCCAATATGAGCCCGAACGAAGTGGATGCCATAAACACCCACGGAACCTCAACCCCACTTGGCGATGTTGCCGAACTGAAAGCGATTGTAAATGTTTTTGGCGAACACGCCAAGGATATAAATATCAATTCAACAAAATCCATGACCGGCCACCTTTTGGGCGCTGCCGGTGCTATTGAAGCCATTGCCTCTATTTTGGCAATGAAACACGGGATTGTTCCACCTACCATTAACCATACTACGGTAGATGAAAACATAGATCCTTCCTTAAACCTTACCCTTAACAAAGCTCAAAAACGCGACATTAAAGTAGCCATGAGCAATACCTTTGGGTTTGGCGGGCACAATGCTTGTGTGCTCTTTAAAAAACTTGATGCCTAAAACAATTAATGGCCTCCATTAAAAACATATTTTCTTCCCGTGCTGAAAAGAACGGGGAATTTTTCAATTCCCTAAAAAAAATATTGGGGTTTAAGCCCAAAGATATTTCCATTTACGAAACCGCTTTTACCCATCGTTCCACCAACGAAAAAAACAATAACGGCCAACCGCAAAATTATGAACGGCTCGAATTTTTGGGCGATGCGATGCTCGGTGCCGTAATTGCAGCACATTTGTTTAAAAAAGTACCCGGAGGCAACGAAGGCTATCTAACCAAAATGCGCAGCAAAGTGGTGAGCAGAGAGCATTTAAACGAGTTGGGGCGGGATCTTCAATTGGTGAAATTTTTAAAAACCACCATCCCAACGCAACAATTCAGCGGCAATATTTACGGAAACGTTTTTGAAGCGCTTGTAGGCGCCATTTATTTGGACCGCGGTTTTAAATACTGCGAAAAATTCATCCAAAAAAGGGTCATAAAACCGTATGTTGACATCAAGAAACTGGAAGGAAAAGTAATAAGCTACAAAAGCCTCTTCATTGAATGGTGCCAGAAACATAAGAAGCAATTCAGCTTTGAAATCTATGAAGACAATGGCAAAGATGAACTGAAACATTTTGCCGTCCGGTTAAAACTTGAGGACGAAGTAATCGCCAAAGCACGCGCAACTTCCAAAAAGAAAGCCGAAGAACGCGCTGCAAAAAGGGCTTTTTATAAACTTCAGATAAAGATTGATTCAGAAAAGCCTTAAATTTTAAGGGTAATTATTCCGTCCGTTCCCAAATTATTTAGTTAATACCTCTAAAGTTACCTATTTTTGTAGAAAGACTGGTGGCGGCAAAACAATAGCCTCCACAGTATCTATAGTATCAATAGCATCAAAAAAAAATGGGCCATTACAAATTGGATATGGGAGAGGAACCCGAAGAGCCCTATACGCTCATCGCAATCCATTGCAGCGAAGAAGCCTATAAAGTGGCTTATTTGATGAACCAACACCTGAATACCCGTTTCAAAAGAAGAAGAGTGGATATTGATTTTCCTTCCGAAGGAATGATGGTAACCTTTCCGATTTTCGATTTTATGGACGAGTTCAATTATAGCCAATATTATCTTGTTGCCAATAAATGTAGCATCGCAGAGGCTGGCTTGCAGAGTTCCGGTGGATTGTTTTCTGAAATCGGTTCAGAAAAAGACCATTTTCTGCTGCCCGAGCTTAAAAAAGTGGATTATTTACTTAAAATATATTCCGATTTTGAGACTGTTCCCTTGCAATCCTTAATCTCTCAAATAAACAATATAGACCAGATTGTTTCTGCATATGTCGTGGAAACAGCCAATATAAAATCAAAGAACAATTTAATTTTCGACTAAATGTCAAATCAAAAAAGAACCAAAATAGTTGCCACTCTGGGCCCTGCCACTTCCGATACCGAAACACTAAAACACATGATCCTGGAAGGCGTGGATGTTTTTAGGGTGAATTTCTCGCACGCAGATTATGCCACGGTAAAAAAGACTATCAAAACCATTCGAACCCTTTCCGAAGAATTGGATACGCACGTTGCCATTTTGGGCGATCTGCAGGGTCCAAAACTGCGCGTTGGCGTTATGAAAGAGGAGGTCATTGTACAGCCCGGTGATGAACTTTCCTTTTGTACGGGCAATGAATTTGAGGGCACCAAGAAAAAAGTCTATATGAATTATGACAATTTTCCGCGTGATGTGAACCCGGGTGAACGCGTGCTTTTGGACGACGGCAAACTTATTTTTGAAGTGCTTAAAACCAACAAAAAAGATGAGGTGAAAGTAATGGTAATCCAGGGTGGTCCGCTGCGTTCCAAAAAAGGGGTAAACCTGCCAAACACCAAAATTTCACTCCCGGCACTTACTGCAAAAGATAAAGAGGACGCCATTTTTGCCATTGAGCAGCAAGTGGATTGGCTCGCCCTTTCCTTTGTGCGCCACGCTGAGGATTTAAAGGAATTGCAGGCGTTGATTGAAGCCCATTCGGAATATAAAATTCCTATAATCGCAAAAATCGAAAAGCCCGAGGCGGTCGAAAATATCGATAGGATCATCGCCTATTGCGACGGCCTGATGGTTGCCCGCGGCGATCTGGGCGTGGAAGTGCCCGCAGAGGAAGTGCCGCTCATTCAAAAAGAATTGGTACTCACTGCAAAACGTGCACGCATCCCCGTAATCATCGCCACCCAAATGATGGAGACGATGATAACCTCACTAACGCCTACCCGCGCCGAGGTTAATGATGTAGCAAACAGTGTTATGGACGGCGCCGATGCCGTAATGCTATCCGGCGAAACTTCCGTGGGCAATTATCCCGTTGCCGTGATTAAAACAATGGCCAAAATCCTAAAAAGCGTGGAAAATTCTGAATTGATCCGCGTCCCACAAGAACCGCCACAGATTAAAACCAACCGCTACGTTACAAAATCAATTTGCTATCACGCGGCACATATGGCCAATGAAATTGAGGCACAGGCCATCTGCACCCTTACCAACAGTGGTTATACCGCCTTCCAAATTTCGGCCTGGCGGCCTTCGGCCTTTATCTTGGCGTTTACCAGTAACAAACGCATTCTGGCCCGCTTAAACTTATTGTGGGGCGTAAAGGCATTTTATTACGATAAATATGTAAGTACAGACGAAACCGTGGATGACGTAAACCGCATTGCTTTTGAAAAAGGCTACGTGCACAAAGGCGATTATTTAATAAACCTTGCAGCTATGCCCATTGTGGATAAGGGAATGGTAAATACGTTACGGGTTTCGCAGGTGAAATAGAATTACTCCTTAATAATCTTTTGCACAAACGCTCCATCGTCGGTTGTTATTCTTAAAAAATACATGCCACTTTGAAGTGTTGAAATATCTATTCGTTGGATGTTTCCTTCTAATTGAAGTACTTTTTTACCCAGTAAATCAAAGACACCTATACTAATAATGGTTTTAGTTTTGGGGTTTATATAAATTAATCCTTTAGTAGGGTTTGGATAGACCGTTAAAGAGTTTATTTCGTTTTCTTCTACTGATAAAATAGTATAATTTTCATACCACGCTATTTTATCGTCGTTCTGAGATGAGGCAATCACGTCCATATCCCCGTCATTGTCTATATCTGCCGCTATTACGGAGCGGGGAAACTGATGTTCTGAACTGATAACATTTTTAGACCCAAACGAACCCATTCCATCCAGGTTTTCAAACCATACAATTTCGCCTCCAAATGGTTCAACACTTGTTGATAAAACATCAATATCGCCATCATTGTCCAAATCGCTTGCAAAAACCGTCCAAGCATCCTCAAGTGTATGAGTAATGGTATTTATTTGACCAAAATTACCCATGCCGTCCAGATTTTCATACCAAACAACCTCATTGTCGCCAATCGATACTGAAAAAACATCCATATCGTCATCGTTATCAACATCGGCTGCATATATTACATTGAAATACAAGCCTATATTATCAATAACATGTTTAGAAACAAAATTGCCTAATCCATTCATGTTTTCTATCCAAAATATCCACTCTGAATTAGATGAAGAATTACTTAAAACATCCATATCGCCATCGCCATCCATATCCACAGCTTCAATAGATCGTGAACCACTAGTATTATAAATAATTCTAGAAGCACTAAAGTTTCCTTGGCCGTCCAAATTTTCATACCATGCAATTCCAGAGTTATCAGAGCCAGATAGCACATCCAAATCACCATCGCCATCTATATCGGCCGCAATTACAGAAAATGCGCCATCGACCTGTGTACTTATAATTTTCTGGTTACTAAAATTACCTTGACCATCAAGATTTTCATACCAAACCACCAAATCGTTAAAATAGGAAACTGCAAGAACATCCACGTCCCCATCCCCATCTAGGTCAGCTGCACTTACATGGATGGTATCATCTAATAAAGCAATTATATGTTGGGGACCGAAATTCCCCAAACCATCCAAGTTCTTATACCAACTAAGGTTACCGCCAAATTTGTTTGCAGATAGAATATCAATTTTAGTATCGCCGTCCACATCTGCAGCGCAGATAATTCTGGAACCATCAGCTTCCGTAGAGATAATTCTCTGCGGTCCAAATTGTGCAATACTTTTAAGATTTAAAAAAACACATGTAATTATAAATATATATTTTGCCATTTTAATATGTTGAAAAGACGGTCCAGAAATATTTTATTCCTTTATAATTTTATGTACAAAATCTCCAACTTCAGTTACTATCTTCAAAAAATACATGCCACTTTGAAGTGTTGAAATATCTATTCGCTGGATGTTTCCTTCTAATTGAAGCACTTTTTTACCCAGTAAATCAAAGACACCTATATTAATAATGGTTTTAGTTTTGGGGTTTATATAAATTAATCCCTTAGTAGGATTTGGATAGACCGTTAAAGAGTTTATTTGATTTTCTTCTACCGATAAAATAGTATAATTTTCATACCAAGCTATTTTATCATCGTTTTGTGAAGAGGCAATCACATCCTTATCACCATCATTGTCTATGTCGGCAGCAATTACGGAACGAGAAAATTGAACTTCGGTACTTATAATTTTTTTTGCTCCAAAAGAGCCTTGTCCATCTAAATTCTCAAACCAGACCACTTCACCGTCAAAAGCTCCCCCACCAGTTGCAAGTATATCATTATCGCCATCATTGTCTAAATCTGTGGAATAAATGGAATGAGCACCTAGTAAATTATCGATAATTATATTTTCGCTTCCAAAATTGCCAAGACCGTCCAAATTTTCATACCAAGCTACTTTATCCGCTCCTCCCGTTGCTGCAATTACATCTATATCGCCATCACCATCTATATCTATTGTGAAAATAGGTTCTACCGATAGACCATTTGTAGTTATTGTTTGTTGAGGCCCAAAACTACCTAAACCGTCAAGATTTTCATACCAAGCAACTGTAACAGATCCAGATGTTGCGCCTACCACATCCAAATCTCCATCGTTGTCAATATCGGCCGCAGCAATTGAGCGTGAACTTGCAGCAGCAAAATTAATAACCCTTGATGGCCCAAAATTTCCGTTTCCATCAGTATTTTCATACCAAGCAATTCCCGTATTGTCAGATCCGGATACCACGTCCATATCGCCGTCACCATCAATATCTGCAGCTATAACTCTATATGCGCCATTTACAGAATTGGAAATGATTTTCTGGGAACTAAATTCCCCTAGTCCATTTATGTTTTCATACCAAACCACCAAGTCGTTAAAATAGGAAACTGCAAGAACATCCACGTCCCCGTCCCCATCTAGGTCAGCTGCACTTACATGGATGGTATCATCTAATAAAGCAATTATATGTTGGGGACCGAAATTCCCCAAACCATCCAAGTTCTTATACCAAGTAAGGTTACCGCCAAATTTATTTGCTGATAGAATATCAATTTTAGTATCGCCGTCCACATCTGCAGCGCAGATAATTCTGGAACCATCAGCTTCCGTAGAGATAATTCGCTGTGGTCCAAATTGTGCAATACTTTTAAGATTTAAAAAAGCACATGTAATTATAAATATATATTTTGCCATTTTAATATGTTGAAAAGACGGTCCAGAAATATTTTATTCCTTTATAATTTTATGTACAAAATCTCCAACTTCAGTTACTATCCTCAAAAAATACATGCCACTTTGAAGTGTTGAAATATCTATTCGTTGGATGTTTCCTTCTAATTGAAGTACTTTTTTACCCAGTAAATCAAAGACACCTATACTAATAATGGTTTTAGTTTTGGGGTTTATATAAATTAATCCCTTAGTAGGGTTTGGATAGACCGTTAAAGAGTTTATTTTATTTTCTTCTACCGATAAAATAGTATAATTTTCATACCAAGCTATTTTATCATCGTTTTGTGAAGAGGCAATGACGTCCATATCGCCATCGTTGTCAATATCTGCAGCTAATACGGAGCGGGGCGATTGCACTTCCGTACTGATTATTTTTTTCGAACTGAAATTTCCTTGTCCATCCAGATTTTCAAACCATACAATTTCGCCACCAAAAGTTTCAACACTGGTTGCTAACACATCCATATCCCCATCGTTGTCTAAATCGGCTGCAAAAACCGTCCAGGCATTTTCCAAGGTATCGGTTATCGTGCTTTTAGGGCCAAAATTGCCCAGGCCATCCAAGTTTTCGTACCAAGCAACTTCTTTGTCGAATGGCGATGCTGAAAAAGCATCCATATCCCCATCACCATCGGCATCAGCAGGAATAACTACGTTTAAATAGGCTCCAGCGTTATTGATTACATGGCGAGTACCAAAACTACCTATACCGTTCATATTTTCTATCCAATACGCCTTTGAGGTGCCCGTTCCATTCCCAACAACATCCAAGTCCCCATCGCCATCCATATCAGCAACAGAAACAAATTGTGGACTGCCAATAGTATTGTCTATTATTTTAATCGTACTGAAATTGCCCAGTCCATCTAAATTTTCATACCAGGCCACGGTGCCGGCAAGATCAATTGCCGCTATAAGGTCCAAATCGCCATCACCGTCCAGATCGCCCGCAACTACAGCATATGCGCCGTCGGCAGTATGGGAAACAATATTTTGGCCGCTGAAATTGCCCTGCCCATCCAGGTTTTCATACCAAACTATTTTGTCTTGTGCAAAAGATACTGCCATAACGTCCATATCATCATCGCCATCAATATCTGCATCAGATATAAAAAAGGTCTGGTTTAAATTTGCTATTATATTTTCAGGCCCAAAGGTTCCGTGCCCGTCCAGATTTTTATACCAGGTAAGATTACTCCCAAACTCATTTGCAGAAGCTACATCTTTATACCCATCGCCATCAATGTCTGTAGCAATAATCCATTTGGAGCCATTTGCAGTTTGGGTAATTATTTGTTGGGGACCAAATTGACTATATGCAACAATATAAAATAAGCACATTGCGGTCAACAAAAAGTATTTCATGATTTTTGGATTAAATGAAATGGCTCCTATTCTATTTTTATAGGAACCATTTCTTGGTTTTTAATCTTGCTTGAATATGATATCCTGCTCCGTATTTCCTTCCTCATAAATCTTTTCAATTTTGTAAAGACCGGGGTCCAGCTCATTTACTAAATTTGGACTGTTTATCCCCAGTGAATCCTTTGGGGTCACGGTAACATTGGTATTGAATATATCATCGTTAAATCTTGTTAAACTACCCCCTATTGGCCTGCGGTTCGGGTTGTCATAACACCTGCGTGGTTGCGGCCAAAAAACAGGATTATTCTCAATTTTAATACCTATTGCGGAATGGTTTGGATGATAGATCGTGCTAAAATCGCTTTCATATTTGCTTACCTGTTTGATTATATTTTGTGTATAGGTAAACGAGATATCCTCATAAGGGGCGGGCTCGGGGCAGTCGCAATCACATTCAAAAAACCGATAGTCAAAGCCGGGCTGGAACAATGGTTTGTATAATGGGTCGTTTGGATTGTTTGGGTCAAAATATTCCCCGGCATAGGGCTCATAAAGTGAAGCCACATTGGTAAGGGCCGCATTATAATATCCGGTTGCTATTTTTTCATGAACGTGGATGGCCTGCCCTATGGTTAAGTACTGCTCTGAACATCCATAGGCATTGCCCATAATATTGATGACATCCTCGTGATTGATAGTATATCGTACGTGATCCGGTGAATTATCCGTTTCCTCCCCAAAATAAGTGCAATCGGTTTGGTCAATATAGGGGGTACATTGACAACTGCTATCATAAAAACCGCTATTTGCATTGGTATCCACTATTTCATCCCCCGCTGTGGTTGCATTAAAATATTGGTTATTTGGGTCGCGGGTGGTATGCTCATTGAAAGAGCGAGTATGTTTTAAATTAAGATTGTGCGATATTTCATGTACTGTATTATTACCAGCCAACCCACTTCCAGAATTTGTGGCACATACAAAACCTGGTCTATATGCTATGCCACCAGCAAAACTCATCCAGCCAACAGCATAAACGTTTAATGCGTTTGTATCTTTATATCCATTGGCCGCTGCCCAATTGACCATTGCAGAAAATTGGGCAGTAGTTTGCAATACAAAATAACCATCAGGGTCTCCGGGTAATGCAGGACTTTGAAATTCTTCAAGCCCACGAAATTTAAAAAAAATATTAAACGGGTTGTACATAATATTAAGATTGGCTATTGCTTGTAGAGCGTCATGATACCTGTTTGGAAAATAATCATTTCCATCTGGATGATTAATGCCCCAAAATTTTACGTTAAAGACAACGGGCTCGTAATTATTTAGGGTTGCAATGTCTGTGGAATAACTGTATATTCCTGCAGGGTCGGTTCCATTTTCGATAACAACACATTCTTGGTTATCTATCTGAGCGTTCATAAAAAGTGCATTAAGCATAAATGTACAAAAAAGTAATCTGAAAAACAGTTTGGTTGGTTTCATAAAAACAGTATTTAGTTAAACAATAATTGTGAAAATTAGCTTTCTAAATAACTGGGGAGAAAACCAAATATATAATAAAAATTTTAATGTAGTACTATAAGGTTACAAAAAATATTAAATATTCAAAGAATTTGCTTACATGTCATATGTAAGCGAAGAACAGATTTTAAAACTTAAAGCAAGCCTTCCTGCTAGCTTGGGTTTTGCTATTAAAATGGCAAGAAAAAGAAAGAATCTAACCCAAACAGAACTAGCAGAACTTACCCTAAAAGACAGGCAATATATCTACAAAATAGAAAAAGGAAAGGTTACACCAAATATTGTTACTATTGGCGTAATAGCCAATGCACTTGATATTTCAATTTCAAAATTATTGGAAGATTTATAAAAAATTTAGACTTTAATCCGCAACCTCCATCTTTTCAAGCTTCATTCCTGCACTTTCTTTTGAAATAGTAACCGTGTACCCGAAACCTTTGGTTTTGTAGTTATAAACTATTTTCTGAAGTTCGTTGTCGTTGCGGGAAATCTGTAGCTCACTGATAAAATCGTTTTTCTTTTTGTTACCGTTCTGCTGGGTTTCATTATTGGAACCTTTCGGGTTTGGAAACGCAAACGATTTCGGAATATCAAAAAGCTGTTGCGCCGTAAAAAACGCCTCGTGCCATTTATCCGTGGGCAGCACCAAAGTTTCGGTCTTGGTAGGCTTGCTCGCCGTCCCGCCCGTTGCTTCAGAATAACCCACCTTGGGAAAATCCTTCTTCAATTCCTCGGCATAATGCTTTGCCGAAGCATTTTCGCCCGGAGGAAAAAATTTCGACAGAAAACCGTTAAACGCAAACCCTTTTTGGTTGTTGAATTCCACCTCGTCCATCGCGCCGTCAATCCCGCCCACGTTCATCGTGGTTTTTCCTTCGGCATTCACGATTTTCACTTTTGTCCCCAAGGGCATCACGGTAAGTTTTGCACTTTGCAGGTTCGGGAATTCCCGCAAGGTCAACCCGCTTACGGCAGTAACGTACATAGCATCGGGCGCATTTTCCGCAGGAATGCTATCGGTGGCAACAGTTTGGGTTTCTTCGTTGGTTTTGGTGTCATTTTTACAAGAAAAAAGAAAAGTGAACCCCGCAAGGGCAAGAATGGAAAAAGCTACGGTCTTCATAAGCTAAAGTTTTAAATTAGTTTAAAGATACGTAGCTTTCTATCATATTTAAAATTTTTACAATCTTCCTCCCCCTTTTTCAGGGGGAGGTGCCGAAGGCGGAGGGGGCTTAAAATTCAAGTTTCAATTGCACGTCTATCGATTCTTTTGGAACCTCCTTTTTCTTTGGGGTTTCGTTGTTTAGGTGTGAAATTGAAATGCCCAACAACCGTACCGACTCTTTCATTTTTTCTTGAAATAACAATTCTTTAACTACATCCAAAATCAACTCTTTGGAAGCGATAAAAAGTGGCAGTGTTTTACTGCGTGTTTGAAGCGTAAAATCGCGATACTTTATTTTTAAAGTTACTGTTTTTCCTGCTAGTTGACTGCGTTTTAAACGGTTTTCAACTTCTGAAGCAATTTCCTCAAGACGTTCCATCATAAAAATTTCTGAAGAAATATTTTCTGAAAAAGTATGTTCCGCAGCCAAAGATTTTTGGGTTCTGGAAGGTTTCACCTTACTGTTGTGAATTCCTCGTACCACATTGTAATAAAACCCGCCACTCTTTCCGAAGTTTTCTTCTAAAAATTCAAGGGATTTTGCCTTCAAATCTTTTCCGGAAAAAATTCCCAATCGGTACATTTTCTCTCTGGTCACTTTTCCGACACCGTAAAACTTCTTCACGTCCAACGTTTCCAAAAATGGAACCACCTCCTCGGGGCCAATGGTTTTTTGCCCGTTGGGCTTGTTGATATCGCTGGCTATTTTCGCCACAAATTTATTTACAGAAATTCCCGCGGAAGCGTTCAATCCCGTCTTTTCCTTTATCTTTTTCCGAATCTCTTCCGCAATCATCGTCGCACTGGGATTGCCCTTTTTGTTTTCGGTAACGTCCAGATAAGCTTCATCCAAGGACAGTGGTTCCACCAAATCGGTATATTCAAAAAATATCTTCCGTATTTGTTTCGAAACTTCTTTGTATCGGTCAAAATTCGTCCGAACAAAAATAAGTTCGGGACAAAGTTTACGGGCCATCGCTCCGCTCATGGCGCTGCGCACCCCAAACTTGCGCGCCTCATAACTTGCCGCCGCCACCACCCCACGGGCAGAACTGCCGCCCACGGCCAACGGTTTTCCGCGCAGTTCAGGATTGTCCAACTGCTCCACGGAGGCATAAAATGCGTCCATGTCTATGTGGATAATTTTGCGGATATTTTCTTCCAACTTTGACAAAGTTTTAAACTTTGTCAAAGTTAAGATTTAGAATGTTTCAATACCTGTAATCTGGGGTGGATATGAATGAACATAAATAAAATTTTCTACCGTATCAAAATATCTCAAAACTTCCAATCTGTTTAGCAAAGTTGGTTTTGAGGAAATCAATGCGTTATATGAAGAATGCGCCCATACTGTCGGATATTTGCAGAGCCCGGCTTCAACGGGGTTAAGATGAATATAATGAACAAGCTTTCGAAAATAAATTTCATCCTGTATCTCCTTTCGCTTGAAAGGCCGCATAAAAAGATTGCCCCTTCTTCCCTGTTGTTTATTGAAAGCCTGCGTATAGGAACTAAACAAGTTTGAAAATTGTTTACTCACAAAAAGACTTTTATTCTTAAAATTCTGGTAATCTTCAAGTTCCAATAATTGTTTTTCAGACTTGACCTTTATTAAAAAATGAAAGTGATTCGGCATTAAACAATAGCAAAAGGTATCAACAACGGGAACTATAAACTTCTTATACTTACGAAGAAAGAAGTCAAAATTTTCAGTGGAAACAAAAATTTTTTCCGTTCCATTTGCGCGATTATAGATATGATAGTACCTGTCAGTTTCCAAGGTTTATAAACTTAGCATTTCTAAAACCTGAATTTAATATATTGAGTGCTAACTTTGACAAAGTTTACCTATTTTTAATGGTACTCAGCATTATAATTCAAATTACAGCATAAAAATTAAATTTCAGAAAACTTTGTCAAAGTTGAAAAAAACAGCAATCATTTTAGGCGCCACGGGATTGACGGGAAGCATCCTGCTTAAAAAACTTTTAAAAGACCCCGCTTTTGAAAAGATAATACTTTTCTCGCGCAGTTCCACGGAAGAAAATTCCCCAAAAATCGAGGAACATTTGATAGATATGTTCCAACTGGATAAATATTCCGAAGCCTTCACCGCCGATGTGGTTTTCTGCTAACTTTGACAAAGTTTATCTATTTTTAATGGTACTCAGCATTATAATTCAAATTTCAGCATAAAAATCAAATTTCAGAAAACTTTGTCAAAGTTGAAAAAAACAGCAATCATTTTAGGCGCCACGGGCTTGACGGGAAGTATCCTGCTCAAAAAACTTTTGAAAGACCCCGCTTTTGAAAAGATAATACTTTTCTCGCGCAGTTCCGCAGAAGAAAATTCCCCAAAAATCGAGGAACATTTGATAGATATGTTCCAACTGGATAAATATTCCGAAGTCTTCACCGCCGATGTGGTTTTCTGTTGTATCGGCACCACAAAAGCCAAAACGCCCGATAAGGAAACCTATAAAAAGATAGATTACGGCATACCCGTGACCGCCGCAAGGCTTGCAAAACAAAACGGGATTGAAACGTTTATCGTAATTTCGGCAATGGGCGCAGACGAAAACAGCGGCATCTTTTACAACAAAACCAAGGGCGAAATGCAGCGCGATGTTTTAAAACAGCACATCAAAAACACCTACGTTTTGCAACCGTCCCTCATTGCGGGCGATAGGGATGAAAACCGTTTGGGTGAAAAAGTAGCAACCTTTTTTATGAAAATCTTCGGATTTTTGATTCCGAAAAAATACAAAATGATAAAGGCCGAAACTATTGCCGAAGCGATGTTGGTCTTGGCGAAAGAGGGATATGCTGAAAAAATGATAACTTCGGAAAAAATAAAAACGATTACCCAAAATTAGACCTGACTATCAAGGCATGCAAGAAATAGAGCGCAAATTTCTGGTCACATCCGAAGCTTTCAAAAGCGAGGCCCACAAGCGTATGCGAATCGTTCAAGGGTTTCTGAACACCCATCCCGACCGTACCGTGCGCATCCGCATTCAGGGAAATGATGGATTTATCACGGTAAAAGGGAAACCGAACCCATCCGGCCTTACGCGCTTTGAATGGGAAAAGCAAATTCCGCTCGCAGAGGCAGAGGAACTGCTCCACCTTTGCGAACCGGGGATTATTGAAAAAACGCGCTACGAAATTTACAGCGACCACCATACGTTTGAAGTGGACGATTTTATGGGCGAAAACGAAGGATTAATCATTGCCGAAATAGAGCTGGAAACCGAAAATGAACCTTTCTCCAAACCGGAATGGCTGGGGAAGGAAGTTACGGGCGAGGTAAAATATTACAATTCAAATTTGAGCAAAAAACCATTTAAAACTTGGTCAGATGAAAACTAAACTACTACTTGCAATTTTAGGATTTACACTTTTAAGCTGCCAAACCAAAATTGAGAAAGAATACGTTACCGAGCCCTGCCCAGAGGAAGAAAAAATTCCAATGGCGCAGCTGAAAGCGGAACTGACCGAAAAAGGTTTTCAAACCTTCGATTATGTTGATGAAAAATCAGGCGATACCATTTTAATGCAGCAATATTTCATCGCTTTTCTTAAAAAAGGACCAACACGTTCCCAAACTAAAGAAGAAGCGGACAGCCTTCAAAAGCTGCATTTGGCACATTTGGGCAGCATGTACGAGGAAGGTTTTGCAGATATTTCCGGCCCCTTTGGCGATGACGGCGATATCCGTGGCATCACTATTTACAACGTTCCCACCCAAAAAATGGCGGACAGTCTGGCCAATATGGACCCGATGGTAAAAGCGGGCAGACTGGTGATTGAAATCCACCCGTGGTGGGCGGCAAAGGGTTTTCCGTTACGCTAAAAGTGCTTTTATTTTTTGAATAATCTCCGCGTTTGAAGTTGCCACAATTCCTTCCTCAAAAAAAGCATCGCTGTGCATTGAAACTTTCGGTTTCTGCTTAAGCACTTGCTTTTTGATTGTTGCGGAAAGATGAATACTTTTAAATCCAGCTTCTTTAAGTTTCAAGGCATTTTCCAAATTAATCCCGCCGCCGGGCATGATTTCAATTTTTTCTTTTGAAGTGTTCCGTAGTTCTTTTAAAAGTGAAATGCCTTCAATCGCTGAAGGTTTTTGTCCCGAAGAAAGCAATCTGTTTACTTTTAAATCAATCAATTTTTGAAGTTCTTCCAAAGGATTTTCCACCCAATCAAACGCTCGATGAAAAGTAAATTCCAAGCCTTCTGAAGCATCCACCAATTGTTCTGTCCTTTTAAAATCGATTTTGTTTTCCGAAGTTAAAAACCCGCTTACAATTCCTGCGCAGCCCAATTTTTTGCAGAACGCAATATCGCGCAGCATTACATTAAATTCATCTTCGGAATAGGTAAAATTCCCACTTCGCGGACGGATTAAAACGTAGGTGGGAATATTCAGTTCTTTAACAACTTTTTCAATTAAACCGTGGCTTGACGTAAGGCCGCCCACCGAAAGTTCGGTGCAAAGCTCTATTCGGTCTGCACCGGAAAGTTGTGCGGCTTGGGCGCTTGCAAAGCTATTGGCGCAGATTTCAATTATCATATTTATGAAAGATTTTATGTCAGGTTGAGCGCAGTCGAAACCTCATTCCACAATTATTTCGTCAATAAATGTCCAAGCTTTATGCCCCGCACCTTGCAAGCCATCCGGAATCATCCCGTAATT
The DNA here is from genome assembly GCF_028561335.1 of Aequorivita todarodis. Taxonomy (GTDB): domain Bacteria; phylum Bacteroidota; class Bacteroidia; order Flavobacteriales; family Flavobacteriaceae; genus Aequorivita; species Aequorivita todarodis. The sequence goes on from NZ_JAQQTG010000014.1 coordinate 22,820, forward strand.
TTTTATTATGAGTTTTATATATCTGCCTCTTGCTCCTTCGAATTTCTGTTCTATTGGAACTATGTTTTTTGTTTGCGTTCTATAAAATTGATTTGTCGCTTGAAAAAGAGCATCCTCTTTCAATTCTTTCAAAATTTGTATGTTTATTACTTTTGGAGCATAGATCCAAACCCCGGGCGAATTAAAAAATCGGGTCTGTATGGAATGCACTTCCGTTTCCTCGCCCAAATCAATGGTAATCTCCAGATCATCGCCCCAAAACCCCAGCCATTCCTTATCGCCGTAACGTTTGTCGCTGCCTTGAATTCCATTAATCAAAGCTTCTTTTCCGCCAGCGGCATAGGCCGGGTTTGGTTGTACGTTAATTGAAATTTGACCCGTAATTGCTTTGTGATACTTTATTTCTTCAGAAAAGTCACGACCTAATTTTTCCCCATCCTTAAAAACATGTGCCGTAAGCTTCGAATCCTTTTCAATTAAAAATGGTTTCGTATAAACCGTCGGTGAAGCGCCATTCAGTGCGTACCGAATTTCCTTTCCCTTGGTGGGCGTGGATAGTTCGTAAAAAACGCGGTCGTTCTCTTTTAAAATCTTCCCGTCAATTTCGTATAAATAATTGGCATAATTAATATTCAGCGCATCCAGACGCTTCATAAAGCCTTCCACCCGCGAAAAGAAATCGGGATAATCGGTCTCAAAGTTCTGGGAAGGTCCCGTCCAAGCCACCTCGCTTAAGGCAAGTATTCTCGGGAAAACCATATATTCCGCCTGTTTTTCGGTAGGAATGTACTCCGTCCACAAATTGGCCTGTGGGCCCAGGATGTACTGGCTTTCCCCAACTTTCAATTCGTGCGGGATGGGGTTAAAGGAATACACTTTTTTCAATGGAAGAAAGCCCCCGATGGCCAAGGGTTCATCGGTATTCTCACTTTGGTAATAATCAAAATAGCAGTGCGAAACCGGGGTCATGATTACATCGTTGCCCTGCGTGGCAGCATCTATGCCGCCCTGCACGCCGCGCCACGACATTACGGTTGCGTTCGGCGCGAGGCCACCTTCCAAAATCTCGTCCCAACCGATTATTTTTTTGCCTTTGCTGTTTACAAATTGCTCAATTCTATGGATGAAATAACTCTGCAACCCATTTTCATCTTTTAGGTTTTTGTCTTTTATAAGTTGCCGGCAATGTGCACAATTTTTCCATCGCAATTTGGGAGCCTCGTCACCGCCAATGTGGATATATTCCCCTGGAAATAGCGCCATAACCTCAGCTAATACATTTTCCAAAAAGGCAAACGTTTCCTCTTTTGGGCAAAAAATATCGTCAAAAACGCCCCAAGTGGTGGCCACTGGAATCTGTTTTCCGGTGCATCCCAACTCCGGATAGGCGCTGATGGCAGCCGTGGCGTGGCCGGGCATTTCAATTTCAGGAATGATGGTTACATTTTGCGTTGCTGCAAAAGCAACCACTTCCTTTATGTCTTCCTGCGTGTAAAATCCGCCGTAACGCTTGCCGTCATATCGTTCTGGTTTATCCTCATAATGCCCGATGCGCGTTTCCTCCCGAAAGGCGCCTTTTGAAGTTAGTTTTGGATATTTCTTTATTTCAATACGCCAGCCTTGGTCGTCGGTGAGATGCCAATGGAATGTGTTCATTTTCAGCAAAGCGAGATTGGCGATGTATTTTTTAACGAATTCCTTATCAAAAAAATGTCGGGAAACGTCCAAATGCATTCCCCGATATTGAAATTTTGGAAAATCCGTAATTGTTAATTGTGATACTGAAAAACTCGTGTTTCCCCCTTGGGGGGCAAGGGGGACTTCAAGCTCTGGCGGAAGCAACTGCCGCAAGGTCTGCACCGCATAAAAAGCACCACTGGCATCACTGGCTTTAATAGTGATTTTTGAATCAGAAATATCCAAAAAATATCCTTCGGAAGGTTGGGAAACATCTTTTTTGAAAATTAAATCCGCTTCCTTTTCCGAAGTTTTTTTAAGCTGGAATCCTGCTCCGTTTTGAAGAAAATCATTTAAAAATTCTCCTGCAATTTCAAATTCCGGTTCAAAATAAACCATGGTTCTTTTGTCAATTTTGAATGTTCCGTCTTTTAATTCTATGGATTGCGGTCTGGGAATTAGTGTGATTCCATTATTCTGAGAAAATATTTCGCCCCAAAAAATAAAAATCACAAAAAAGAGAAGACTTCTAATCATTTCACAAACTGATTTAAGGATTTATACAATATTCTTGGGGCGGTCTGGCTTTCGGTTGAAAAAAGAATTGTTTTTGGTTCATTGGGCAATAAATCAAAGTAATTATCTTCAAAAGTTCCTTTTCCATCTGCTTCTAAAAATACATTTTTCTGAAGTACTTTTGAGAAAAGCGTTATGGAAAATCCCTCAGGTGTCTTTTTGTTTTCGATTTGGATTTCGTTTTCGATTTTATTCTTTTTCAACTTCAATTCTTTCGGTTTTACGAAGTAATGCAGGTATTCACTTTCTCCGAAATTGATTTTTAAAGCACAAAACCTTTTGTCAAATTTCAAAGTTTCCAGCGGAAGCGAAAACAATACTTCACTACTGTTTTCGGCACTTTCGGAAATAAGCTGCTTTTCGTAAATAACATTTCCATCAAAGTCCATTAACTTCAATGAAAGCAAATCGTTAATGGTTTCAAAAGTATCATTAACCACATAAATTCGTAGGGAATCGTTTTTCTCTTCCGCAGAGACCAAAACATTTTCAAAGGCTTTTTTGGCCTGGAAATGCAGTGCTTTCCAATTGCCCAAATAGTCAATGCTGGACCACGATACGGCGGGCCAACAATCGTTCAGTTGCCAATAAAGCGTGCCCATGTTATAAGGTTTTGCGCGGCGCTGGGCGTAGATTCCTTTTGTAATTCCGTAGGCTTGCAAAAGTTGGCTCATATAAACGTAATCTTCAGCGTTTTGAGGAACTGGAAAATCGCGCGCCATATAATCTTCAATAAGCTGAAACCCGCGGGAATGCTTTTGATGGCTTGCAAATGCTGGATCTTTTAAAGAAATTGAATCCTTTCCAGTGGCATATTTAATTGTCTCAACACTCGGAAAAGATTGAAACCCAAACTCGCTCATAAACCGTGGCACTTCCTCCGAGAAATGCTCAAACGGGTAGCCGTCGTGCCACACCCACCAATCGTGCGCATCGCCTTCAAACTGGTAGCGTTTGTCGCCACGGCCGTATTTTGGCGAGCTTTCCCAATAACTTATTTTCGGACTTAAACTGTCCGCCGCCCTTGGTAAAATATGGTTGAAAACGGCGTAATAATTTTCCCAGATTTCCTGCTTTTGCTCTTCCGTTTTATCGTCCTGCCAGCCCCAGCGGCGCCAGCCTTCGCTGTTTTCGTTATTGCCGCACCACAACGCGATGCTCGGATGATTTCGAAGTCGTTTTATATTTTCAATGGCTTCCTGTTTTACGTTTTCCAAAAATGCGGCATCGCCCGGATACATGGCGCAGGCGAACATAAAATCCTGCCAAATTAAAATTCCTTTTTCATCACACAATTCATAGAAATAATCATCTTCATAAATTCCGCCGCCCCAAACGCGGAGCATATTCATATTTGCCAAAACCGCATCATCAATGAGTTTTGTGTATTTTTCGCAGTCTATTTTCGCTTCAAACATGTGTTGGGGCACATAGTTGGCGCCTTTCATATAAACGGGTTTTCCGTTCAATTTGAAGTAGAAACTTTCGCCGATGGAATCTTTTTCGGCAATCAATTCAATGGAACGGATTCCGAGTTTTTTTGAATGCGTTTCCAGAATGGTTCCGTTGTGGATTAATTCAACTTGAATGTCATACAGAAATGGTTCGCCCAAATTATGCGTCCACCAAAGTTTTGGGTTTTTGATATTGAAAGAAGTTTCGTGTTCCGTTTTATTTAAATTCGTTTTGAGCGTGCCGGAAAAGGTTTCGCCCGTAGTTTTGTTCGTAATTTTAAACGTTAATTTTTCTTCTTTTAAAATATCAACTTCAATCTTAACCACAATTTTTGCCAACGTATCCTGGAGGGATCTCGTTTCTAAAAAAATATCCGTCATTCTTGCTGTGTCGTAACTTCTCAACGAGACATCTCCCCGAATCCCCATAGTTTTTATAACTGGCGCCCAATCCCAACCATACTGATATTGCGGCTTTCGGGTAAAAACCCTGTTGCTTTCGGGAAGTTTGTAACCCAATTTTTTAGCTTCTTCAGCTTCAATGGAATCTGGGCTTTTGAAAATTACGAGCAATTCGTTTTTGGGTTTTAAGGCATCGCTTACATCCACTTCCCAACTTCGGAAAGCGTTATTTGCCGAAAGGATTAAACTGTCGTTCAAAAAAACTTCGGCATAGGTATCCAAACCTTCAAACTTCAAAAAATGCTTTGTTCTTTTTAAAATTTCTTCGGAAATGGAAAATTGTTTTTTATACTGCCAATTCCTTTCGGAAACCCATTGAACGGAATCTTCGTTGTTCTTCAGAAATGGGTCGGGAATTTCGCCCAATCGCAACAAATCCGACTGAACGGTTCCGGGAACCTCGGCAGGTTGCCAGTTGTTTTTTTCAACTTCAGAAAATTGCCAATCCTCATTCAGCGAAAGCGTTTCGTTGGGAGTTTCTTCACAGGAAAGAAAGCTGAAAATAGTTATAAAGAAGGTAAAATGAAGTTTTCCCATCGCACTAAAATAGGAAATTACAATACAAGACCCCAAAGATACTGTGTTCAAATCCTAATCATTTTTCAATTGTTTAATTAATATCTTTGTATTGCAAAAAGAAGGCTTCGTCCAATTCGTTGTACCGAAGTCTATCTACCGGGCGGAGTTTTAC
>NZ_JAQQTG010000015.1 GCF_028561335.1 Aequorivita todarodis
GCAATAATGAATGCCCAGACCAGATGGAATGGACAAATTTTTCATTGGTCAGCTATACAAAATGATTTGAATGCTTATTTTAGTGATAGAATAAAATAGGATGACACAGTTAATTGAACACTCCCGAAAAGTGGCATATATATTTTCATAGTTACATAAATAAAATGAACAATATATCATTAATTAACAGGATCTTAAAATTTACAATTTTCCTTTCATTCCTGCAATTGACCCTCTTTGCAGTTTTTATAATTATTTTAATTTAATTAATTTGAGAAAAAACACAACCCCACCAAAACCCTAATCGCCCCGATTGTAGAAAAAAGATTATCTGAATTCACTGAACAGGAACGTTTAAAATTAGAATTATGAACAATGAAGTATTAGGAACCGTTGTAGGGCTCATCTTTATCGTGCTCGGCTCAGCACTGCTCACCCGTTACAAAATATTAACGACCCATAGGTATTTCCGCATCCTTATTTTTATTGTGGCAATATTGCTGCTCTGTTTTGGAGTATATATGGGCTGGAGAAGCTACATGGTATATGGATAGAAAGAATTTACAACACATAGAATTAGTGACGGAAGGCGGAGTACCGAAGACGGGTGTTTCTGCGGGTCAACCTGAAACCTTGAACCCGAAACCTGAAACTTTTTTGACTGCCGAGGAAGTAGAAATTAAAAGGCAATACACAGCTGAAGACATTGCCAATCTAAAACACTTAAACTTCGTAGCCGGAATCGCGCCACACCTACGCGGACCATACTCAACCATGTACGTCCGCCGCCCGTGGACCATCCGCCAATACGCCGGTTTTTCAACGGCGGAGGATAGCAACGCCTTTTACAGAAGAAACCTCGCCGCCGGTCAAAAAGGGCTTTCGGTAGCATTTGACCTTGCCACCCATCGCGGTTACGATAGCGACCATCCCCGTGTGGAGGGCGACGTGGGCAAGGCAGGCGTAGCAATAGACAGCGTGGAGGATATGAAAATCCTTTTCGACCAAATTCCGTTGGACAAGATGAGCGTCTCCATGACGATGAACGGCGCCGTGCTTCCCATTATGGCTTTTTACATTGTCGCTGCTGAAGAGCAGGGCGTTTCGCCAAAAGATTTGGCAGGAACTATTCAGAATGACATTCTAAAGGAATTCATGGTGCGCAATACCTACATCTATCCACCCACGCCCTCGATGAAAATTATCAGCGATATTTTTGAATTCACTTCGAAGAATATGCCCAAGTTCAACAGCATCTCCATCTCTGGCTACCATATGCAGGAAGCGGGCGCCACGGCAGATATTGAACTTGCATACACTTTGGCAGACGGTTTGGAATATATCCGCACCGGAATAAAAGCGGGAATGGATATTGACACTTTTGCACCAAGACTTTCCTTTTTCTGGGCAATCGGGATGAACCACTTTATGGAAATCGCAAAAATGCGCGCTGCCCGTATGCTTTGGGCCAAGATTGTAAAACAGTTCAATCCAAAGGACGAAAAATCGCTCGCCCTCCGTACCCACTGCCAAACCAGCGGGTGGAGCCTTACCGAGCAGGATCCATTCAATAATGTGGCGCGAACCGCCATCGAGGCAGCAGCTGCAGTTTTTGGTGGAACGCAATCGTTGCACACAAACGCTTTGGATGAAGCCATTGCGCTACCAACCGATTTTTCCGCACGTATCGCAAGAAACACCCAGATTTTCCTGCAAACCGAAACTCAAATCACCAAAACGGTTGATCCTTGGGCGGGGAGTTATTATGTGGAAAACCTTACCAACGAAATCGCCAACAAAGCTTGGGCGCTAATAGAGGAAGTAGAGGAACTCGGCGGCATGACCAAAGCCATCGAGGCGGGCATCCCTAAACTTCGCATTGAGGAAGCATCCGCAAGAAAGCAGGCGCGTATTGATAGCGGACAGGACATCATAGTTGGCGTAAACAAATACCGCCTCGAAAAGGAAGACCCGCTACAAATCCTCGATGTGGACAACCAAAAAGTCCGCACCTCGCAGATTGAACGCCTTAACCGCATAAAAGCCACCCGCGATACCAAAAAGGTGGAAGCCGCACTCGCCGCAATTACTGAATATGCGCGAAGTTGGTCAAATTCAACAGATTCCCCTTTTCAGGGGAATAAGAATTTATTAGCTTTAGCCGTAGAAGCCGCCCGCCACAGGGCAACCCTTGGCGAAATCTCTACCGCGATGGAAAAGGAATTCGGCAGGTATAAGGCACAAATACGCTCCTTTAGCGGTGTTTATAGCAAAGAGATGAAAAAAGACCCAAGTTTTGATAAGGCAAGGCAAATGGCAGACAAGTTCGCTGAACTTGAAGGCCGCCGCCCCCGTATTATGATTGCCAAAATGGGGCAGGACGGCCACGACCGTGGCGCCAAGGTAGTAGCCACAGGCTATGCAGATGTAGGTTTTGATGTGGACATAGGCCCACTCTTCCAAACCCCAGCCGAAGCCGCCAAACAGGCTGTGGAAAACGACGTGCACATCCTCGGTGTTTCCTCGCTCGCCGCAGGCCACAAAACCCTCGTGCCACAAGTTATAGAGGCCCTAAAAAAGTACGGCCGCGAAGATATTATGGTCATCGTGGGCGGCGTAATACCCGCGCAGGACTACCAATACCTTTTTGATGCCGGCGCAGTAGCCGTTTATGGCCCAGGAACCCGCATTAGTGATGCCGCTATTGAGATGTTGGGGGTTTTGATTGCGGGGGTGGAGTGAAATATTATAAATTATGACTTATTCATTATCCTATTGGAGATTTCCTAGATATTTGAGAAAATACGGTGTACTTGGTATTTTTCTATTGATTATAGCAATTATTAGTATTCTTTCTGGGATATATATTACTTATGCTTTCCTGAAAAATATTTCTCAATCAATTCAGATAGTTGAAAATGGTGAGTCTATTGATGTAGAAACTACCGGAATGATTGGAGATTACATGGGAGGTGTAGTAGGAACTATATGGTCATTCTCTGGAGTAATTCTTTTTTTTCTGGCATTAAGGCTTCAAAGTAGAGAATTGAGTTTACAAATTGAAGAATTAAAAAGTACAAGAGAGGTTTTTTCAATTCAACAATTTGAAAATACTTTTTTCAATTTAATTAAGACTCAAAATGATATTAGACAGTCAATGGAATATAGAAAAGAGGATATTTTCCTGGATAGTTATAATCTCGAAATATTTAAAGCTCACGCAGTTTTTGAGGAAGTTAAAAAATATATGCAGAATGAAAAAGATAAATTTATTAGAAGTTTTAAAGCATATAAAAAACAATTATCTAAAGAAAGTGAGTTATCCGAAAAAAATAAATTAGAATTAAAACAACAATTTTTTCAATATTACTCTATTTCATTTGATGATATTTCTAATAAAAAAGAATTAAGAAGTAAAGTTTTTTACAAATNAGCCTTTAATAAATTCAACAATCAATTAGGACATTACTTTCGAAACCTTTATCATATCTTATTATACCTAAAAGAAACAGAAGAAGTAGAAATTGGTCAGTTACAATTAGATGGATTAAAAGGTGATAAAATTGATTTCTCTATTAATGGTAACAATTTAGAACTGGATAGAATCGAAAGGAAATATAAAAGATACGCAGACTTTATACAAGCACAAATGAGTCAACAAGAATTGTTTCTTTTATTTTACAATGCTTTGTTTTTTAAAAAAATGAAAAAATTAGTTCAGTATTACGGTATAATAGAAAATTTAAATAGAGAGGATTTGTTGTATCCTGATATAGATTCTAAACATTATTCGAAATTTATTGACGGTATTGAGATAATACAAGGTTCAGTTTTGAAATCTAGAAATGAAATTTTGGAGATATAACTTTCCCGGCTATCATTAGCGTCCTGCTCGTACCAAAACCCACAAAAACACCTCTAAGACCCCTCGCTGCCTCACGTTTGTAACGTGTGCCCGCAACATAACTCAAAGTGTTTTCCAGTTTTGTCAGCGGCAAGGCACGGAAGCTCCACAGCTACAGAGCCTTTATAAGAAGAACCCAACGGACCCAGACAGGGGCCTGAACAGCCTCACTTCCTCAAGAGATCCTTCAGCAAATCCAGCTGCAGCTTCAGGTCGCGGTTTTCGGCCTGCAGTTGCGCAATCTGGTCCATTGCACTTGCGCCTGCGGGTAAATTGGTTGCATAGTCGGCAGGAAGTCGGGCGGCCAAATCTGCAAAAAAATTATGCTTGAGCACCCTAGACAACTGCCACACAATGCGCACCTGCAGGCTTGCGCGCTTATCGTAGTTATAAACGCCGGACCGGTTCTTATTCATTTGCCGCGCCAAGCTTGCGCTACTTATGCGCCTTTTATCCATTACCTGCTTAAGGAGTTGGCCCATATTTGGGGGACTCAATTCGGAAGGTGTTGTCATATAATAAAATTAAGGATTGGTTTAATATTATAAAATAAGGTTATAGTAAATACGTATTGTATATATTTTGCCTAAAATAGTATGCTTTTTATGTACAATGGTTTATTATTTAACGTGTACAAACACGTTGTTTAGTGTATTATAGCCTATTGATTATGGTGTTTAAGTATGTTATACAACGTTTAAAGGTTTATCATTTAACGTGTATAGATACGTTATTTATAGATTTTTGTTTATTTCTTAAATACTAAGTTACTGAAAAAAGAGAATACTGGCCGCCATCATTTGCACAAATGCAGATAGCATCACACTAATTCCCTTCTAAATGACGAAGGCACTGTACATTCCACAGCAAAATCTTCCCCCAGCTAGCGCACGTTTGCAACGTGTGCCCGCAAACTTACTCACATCAGGCTGTTGTTTTGCCAAAGGCAAGGTACGCGTTGCAAACGCGCACCAGCCTTCAACTTTCAATATCATTTCATTTTTACAAGTTATGTATGATAGCGCACGTTTGCAACGTGTGCCCGCAAACTTACTCACATCAGGCTGCTGTTTTGCCAAAGGCAAGGAACGCGTTGCAAACCTGCCTGCCGCAGGCAGGCGCGCACCAGCACTTAAAAGTATAGTTGTTAAACTTCAACCCAGAAATCCAATATCATCAATCTCAAAAGTAGGATCTTGTTCTGCAAAATTTCGCGCACTGCTATACTTCCATTCTGTTGGAATAGTTACAAAACCTGCAACCACGGGATTATTGTGTATGTATTCCAATTTTTGCTTTATAACTGGGGTGCTCCAAAGTTCAATGGGTTTGTTGTGATGTTGCCAAAATTGGTAACCTTTTACATTACTTTGTTTTTTTCCGGCTCTTTCAAACATCCATAACAGCCATTCTTTTCTACTTTCCTGAGGATTTTCAGCGATAGCTTTCACCAATTTTTTTGAAGTAAATTTTTTAAAATCGCCCAGTAATTTAGCGGGTTCATCATCTTTACTTCTAAATACAAAATGTATATGGCTCGGCATAAAGCAATACGCAAAGAGTTCCATTCCTTTGTGTTCCCTACAATATGCAATACTCTTTGCCAAGATGACCATATAGTATTCACGGGTAAAAACATCAATCCAGTAAACAGTGGCAAACGAAACAAAGTATGCCGCTGTAGGATTATGGAATTTATACTTTCTGCTCATTGTATAAATTTACAAAACCAATTAATTTATGCGACAAATAAATTTGAAATGGTAGCGCACGTTTGCAACGTGTGTCCGCAAACTTACTCACATCAGGCTGCTGTTTTGTCAAAAGGCAAGCTACGCGTTGCAAACCTGTCTGCAACAGGCAGGCGCACACCAACAATTGTGGAATTCTACCAACGAGGCTTCCTAAAATATTTCAGTATCTTTGAATGAAATCAGGATAGATAAGATGCAACTAAAATTCCAAACAAAAGAAGAAAGCAACCGCCAGCAAGAGGAAGCCTTCCTAAAACTCCCAAAATCTGAACGGGTTTGGCTTTTTTTTGAATTGATGCAGAAAAGCAAAAGTCTTCCTGTTAAAGAGAGGCCTTCCAAATCTGAAAACTTTATCATTAACATACAATTAAAATGATTGGCGATTGGAATACCGCTATTGAAAACTTTATAATGCTTTCAACAAAGCACAAAGTTAGAATGCTAATGGTGGGTGGGGCAGCAGTAAACTTTCATGGGTATCAGCGCCATTCTGCCGATGTCGATTTTTGGATTGATACTTCTGCCGAAAATTTTGATAAACTCGTAGCAGTTTTTCGAGAAATGGATTTTGAGATTGACGACTTTCCCGAAGCGGTAAAAAAAAAGCAACAGAATATCTCTGTAAAATTCTCTCCCGTAGATTTTGATCTCGAATTAATCACGAAGTTTTCGGTAAACAAATCATTTGACGAAGCTTATAAACAAAGTGAAACAGTAACACTGGAAAAAAACAATAAGCAACTTATTTGGCGGGTTATTTCTTTAGAAGATTTAATAACAAGTAAAATAAAATCTGGTCGTCCCATAGACCTTTTGGATATACAACAGCTTCATAAAAAAAACAAAGAATAATGAACGAGTCGCACCGCATACAAACCCTTTTCATAGACCTATATCACGGCCACCCTTGGATAGATGTAACCTTGGAGGATACGCTCAGCCTTATTACGGCAGAGCAGGCCGCACAACGCCCCATTAAAAACGGCAACACCATCTGGGAAATCGTAAACCACATGATAGCGTGGCGCGAAAATGTATTGAAAAGAGTACAGGGCGAAGTGCTTGAAACCCCGTCAAACAATTATATAGAAAAGATAAAAGATACTTCCGAAGAAGCGTGGCAACAAACCCTCGAAACCTTGGAAAGAACCCAAAAGGAATGGCTCTATTTCCTTAGTACTTTTAATGAGGCAGATTTTATCAATAAATATCCGGTAAACAAACTCACCTATTATCAGCACATCCACGGCATCCTCCAGCACGATGCCTATCATTTGGGGCAGATAGTCTTATTGGCAAAAATAACCAATCCGTAACCTGCCGATGCTACAAACGCTGGTACACTATACGTTGCATCTTTTGGCTCCCGGCCTTATAGCTTATATTTTTTTCAGAAAGGAATGGAAAAAAGCCTGGCTCATTATGCTGGCAACGATGCTAGTAGATTTGGATCACCTCCTCGCCACCCCAATTTTCGATCCCGGCCGTTGCAGCATCAACTTCCACCCGTTGCACACCTATTGGGCGATTGCAGGATATGTGGTATTGTTATTCTTTAGGAAAACTAGGATCATCGCTGTGGGATTATTATTTCACATGTTTACGGACTATATAGATTGCCAATGGAATTGAAATATCAAATACCAAATACCAAATACCAAATACCAAATACCAAATACCAAATACCAAATACCAAATTCCAAATTCCAAACCTGCCTGTCGTGCCTCTGGCAGGCAGGTCCCGAATAAAAAAATCCCTACCGATGGTGGTACGGCTCATTCCGAAGGATAGTAAACCCGCGATACAGCTGCTCAATAAAGAAAAGCCGAACCATTTGGTGCGAAAAGGTCATTGCGGATAGCGAAATCTTCCCGTTGGCACGTTCATAAACGGCATCGCTAAACCCATACGGACCACCAATTACGAAAATTAGGTTTTTCAACCCGCTGTTCATTTTCTTTTGAAGAAACTGCGCAAACCCTTCGGAAGTATAGGTTTTTCCCTTTTCGTCAAGTAGTATTAACACGTCGGCAGTAGAAGTTCGCTTCAGAATTTCATCACCTTCTGCTTGTTTTTGAAGTGCTTCGGAAAGATTCTTCGCATTCTTCACATCGGGAATCACTTCCATTTCAAAAGCAATATAAAATCCAAGGCGCTTGGTGTAGTCATCCATCAGGCTTTGCAGTTGTTTGTTGTCGGTCTTGCCTATGGCGAGCAGTGTTATTTTCATATTTCAAAAGTAATGGATTTTAAAGGTTTTTGCATAACTGCCTACTGAAACTGAATACTGCCAACTCTTTTTGTTATTTTAGCTGAAATTTCCTTGCTATGATTTCAGAAAAACAATTCAACAAAGAAATAGACATCATCATCGCCAACGCCATCCGCGAGGATGTGGGCGATGGCGACCACAGCTCACTGGCCTGCATTTCGGAAGATGCGCGCGGTTCCGCAAAACTTTTGGTGAAAGATGGAGGCATCATTGCCGGCGTGGAATTTGCCCGGCAGGTTTTTGAATATGTAGATCCGGGACTTGAGATCGATATTAAAATAAAGGACGGAAGCCCCGTAAAGTATGATGATGTGGCATTTTATGTTTCGGGCCTGTCGCAATCTATCTTAAAGTCGGAAAGATTGGTCTTGAATGCCATGCAGCGTATGAGCGCCATTGCCACTAAAACGAATAAATACGTAAAACTGCTTGAGGGCACAAACACAAAAATCCTCGACACCCGCAAGACCACGCCCGGCATCCGAGCCTTGGAAAAGTGGGCGGTAAAGATTGGAGGCGGGGAGAACCACCGTTTTGCCTTGTACGATATGGTAATGCTAAAAGACAACCATATCGATTTCTGCGGTGGAATAACGAAGGCGATTGAAAAGACAAAGAAATATTTAAAGGATAATCAGCTTGACCTCAAGATTATAGTTGAAGCAAGAAATCTTGAAGAAATCGAGGAAATCATTAAAACAGAAGGCGTTTACAGGATCTTGATAGACAACTTCAATTATGAAGATACACGCGAGGCGGTAAAATTAATAAACGGAAAATGTCTTACAGAGTCCAGTGGGGGAATCACGTTGGAAACCGCCAGAAAATATGCCGAATGTGGTGTGGATTATATTTCCAGCGGCGCGTTGACACATTCAGTCCACAATATGGATTTGAGCCTAAAAGCGGTTAAATGAGCGGGGAGGAAAAGGAAATAAACATTCCGGTCATTCGTGATTTGGTGCGGCTCAGTAAAAAAATAAAACTTCCCGGTCTGGGGGAGTTTTCGCTGTATCATTTGTTGGAAATTTATGGCACAGGAATACTGAAAGGTTCTTTTTCGCCGCGAGCCAGTTCCATAGCCTACAGTTTTTTTCTGGCGCTGTTTCCTTTTTTGCTGTTTCTGCTAAACTTGATCCCATATATTCCAATTGAAGGGTTCCAGACCCGTTTCTTAATATTTATTGAAGCCTTATTGCCTGCACAAACCACACAGTTTTTTTATCCAATAATTGCCGATATTGCCGTAAACCCAAGGGCTGGTTTATTATCCTTTGTGTTTTTTCTATCTCTATTTTTATCCGCAAATGGGGTAAATGCTATTTTCAGTGCTTTTGAATATTCATTCCATGTAACCATCAACCGCAGTTTTTTTAGGCAGTATTTTGTGGCATTGGTGGTTTCCATTTTCTTGGCATTGTTGTTGTTAACTTCGGTAGGGGTCATTCTTTATGGAGAATATATCATCCACGACCTGCAGTCCAAGGCCTATATTGACAATGACGTTTTCTGGATTTCGTTCTTTCAATTTCTGGTTTTTGTAATAATGATCTATGTTGTGATAGCCACCCTATATTATTTCGGCACCAAGGAAGGAAGGTCTTCCAGCTTTTTTTCGGTTGGGGCAGTAACCACTACGGTGCTGTTTCTGCTTACCACATACTTTTTTGGGGTCTATATAAATAATTTCTCAAATTATAACGAGTTATACGGTTCCATTGGTGCACTTTTAATTTTGATGTTATATATTTGGATAAACGCAAACCTCTTGTTGCTGGGTTTTGAACTGAACATTTCCATAAAGCGACTAAAAGAAAAAATGTAACCCTAAACCTAATTTTTTAACTATCAGATGCCCACTAACATATAATAAACCAATAGAAGATGCCCCGATAGCTATCGGGATGGGCATACCATCTTCTTAATCCTCAAAATATTTAAACAGATGAAAAAAGTACTTTTAACTATCTCCCTCGTTGCGCTTACCGTTATGACGGCCGTGGCACAGGACGTTACCGGAAAATGGAAAACCGTTGATGACGAAACCGGTGAAGAAAAATCAATCGTTGAAATCTATAAAGAAAACGGAAAAGTTTACGGCAAAGTAGTAGAGATTTTGAACCCTGCCAAAAGAAACGCCACCTGCGATCAATGCCCTGGTTCCGATAAGGGAAAACCCATTTTGGGAATTGTAATAATAAAAGGCCTTGAAAAAGATGGCGACGAATACAATGGGGGAACCATAATGGATCCTAACAACGGAAAAGTCTATAAATGCTATATAGAACTTGATGGCCCAAACAAATTGGATGTTCGCGGCTATATCGGTTTTTCACTTTTGGGCAGAACGCAAACTTGGACGCGCGTAAAGTAAAAACATTAAAAATAGTATCTTTAGGCCACCGCTTTTGGTGGCCTTTTTTAATACCAATAACCACATAACGCTTAACCCTTAACATCCAACTCAAAACAGCCGTGTACTTCATAGACGCCATTCTCCCAATTCCCTTAAAGCAGACCTTCACCTATAGCGTTAACAGGGACGAAGCTGCCTTTCTGAAACCGGGAATGCGCGTGGCGATTCCCTTTGGAAAATCAAAGGTTTATACGGGCATTGTCTATCAAGTCCACGATCAACCCCCGGTGGGTTACGAAACCAAATCCATTGACCATATTTTGGATGAAGAGCCGATAATCACAAGCTTCCAACTGAAGCATTGGGAATGGTTGGCCACGTACTATATGTGTTCCTTGGGCGAAGTAATAAAAGCGGCCTTGCCGAGCGCATTTTTGCTGGAAAGCGAAACAATAATAAAACTTTCCACGGAAAAGGATTGGGATGAAAAGTCGTTGACCGATGAAGAATTTTTGGTCTTTGAAGCCTTGCAGCATCAGTCGTCCCTCCATATAAATGACGTGCGTTCCATTCTCGATAAAAGGAACGTTGTTTCGGTAATAAAAAAACTGTTCGAAAAAGGAATTGTTGAAGTTGAAGAGACGGTTTACGAACAATATACGCCAAAACTGAAGCGCTACATAAAGCTTTCGCAGCAATACACTTCCGAAGAAAAACTCCGAGACCTTTTGGATTCGTTGAATCGGGCTCCAAAGCAGCGCGAAGTTTTGATGAATCTTTTTATGCTGAACAGCCAAACCAAAAAGCCCATCGGTTCCATAGCACTTCAAAAGAAAAGCGAAGCCTCTGCGGCAACTTTGAAGTCGCTTATCGATAAAGGTGTTTTGGAGGAATATTACATTCAGCACGACCGGGTGGAATTTTCCGGCGAAGCTTCCTCAGCAATAAAAACGTTGAACGAACCGCAAGCTAAAGCTTATGAAGAAATAAAAACTTCCTTCGCCACTAATAACGTGGTCTTGCTCCATGGCGTTACTTCCAGCGGAAAAACCGAGATCTACGTCCGGCTCATCGAAAAAATGCTCGCTTCCGGAAAGCAGGTTTTATATATGCTTCCCGAAATTGCCCTGACCACCCAATTGATTGCGCGTCTTCAAAAATATTTCGGGGAAAATATTTCGGTCTATCACTCAAAGTTTTCGGTAAACGAACGGGTTGAGGTGTGGAACAACGTACTTGCCGAAAAACCGAAAGCCCAGCTGGTCATTGGGGCGCGCTCCTCGTTATTTCTTCCTTTTAAAAATTTGGGATTCATTATTGTTGACGAAGAGCACGAACCATCCTTTAAACAATACAGCCCGGCGCCACGCTACCATGCCCGCGACAGCGCCATTGTCTTGGCCCATCTTCACAAAGCGAAATTATTGATGGGCTCGGCAACACCTTCACTGGAAAGTTATCACAATGCAAAATCTGGAAAGTTTGGATTGGCAACATTGAAAAAACGCTTCGGAGATGTATTGATGCCAGAAATTGAATTGGTTGATATAAAGGAAAAAAATCGTAAAAAACAGATGAAAGGGCATTTCAGCGATAGGCTTTTGGAAGAAATGCACGAAGTTTTAAAAAATGGCGAGCAAATAATTCTTTTTCAAAACAGAAGGGGTTTTTCGCCCGTTGTGGAGTGTACCACCTGCGGCGTTTCGCCACAGTGCCCAAACTGCGACGTTAGCCTAACCTTCCATCAACATAAAAACCAGTTGCGCTGCCACTATTGCGGCTACCACATGGCTATGATGCAAAGTTGCATAGCCTGTGGCAGTGAAACCTTGGACACCAAAGGTTTTGGAACCGAACAGATAGAAACGGAATTGAAAACCTTGTTTCCAAACCATAAAGTCGCGCGGATGGATCAAGATACCACTAAAGGAAAGCATTCCTATTCAAAATTGATCGAGGCTCTGGAAAACGAGGAAATCGATATTTTGGTGGGCACGCAAATGCTGGCCAAGGGTTTGGATTTCAGAAACATAAGTTTGGTGGGCGTGATGAACGCCGACAATCTTTTGAATTTCCCCGATTTTCGGGCGCACGAACGCAGTTTTCAATTGTTGCAACAAGTGGCGGGCAGGGCAGGGCGCACCCAAAAGCGCGGCAAGGTTTTGATACAGACATATAATCCGTACCATCAAATTTTAAAGCAGGTTAGCGTAAACGATTATGAAGGAATGTATAAGGAACAGTTGGAAGAACGCTACAATTATAAATACCCGCCTTTTTATAGGACCATAAAGATTGTTTTTAAGGATAAAAATTTGACGCGTGTTCAAAAGGCGTCAACGTGGTTTGGGCAATCGCTGGAAATTCGGTTCAAGGAAAATATTTTGGGGCCTGAGCCACCGCCAATTGGTCGCATTAAGAACAAATACATAATAAATCTTCTCGTTAAAATCCCAAAGAAGCAATCGTTGGAAAAAACGAAGAAATACATAGAAAACGTACAGCGCAGTTTCAATTCCATCAAGGAATTTTCAAGCGTTCGCGTAACTATAGATGTAGATAATTATTAAGCGTTCTGGGTGGCTGCCAGTGCTTCAACAAGATCGGCTTTTCTGTTCCGGCTCAAAGGCAGTTTGTCTTTGTCCAGTTCAATGGTCTTGCTGTTGTAGCGTTGCACCTTGTCTAAATTCACAATGTAGGATTTGTGGATCCGCAAAAAACGATCGCTCGGCAATAGCGCCTGAAACGCTTTCATGGTTGAAAGCACCACAAGTGAGTCGAACTCGGTAACCAATTTTACGTAATCTCCCAACGCTTCAATATAACGCAATTCGTTCAAAAACACCTTTCTTTTCTTTAGGTTGCTTTTCACGAAGATAAAATCTTCATCGTCAAAGCCTTCTTCATTTTTTAGCTTGTAATTGTTGATGGCTTTGTGAACGGCATTTAAGAAGCGATCTTTGGCGATGGGTTTCCGAAGATAATCTACCGCATCATAATCAAATGCTTTAAAGGCGTACTTGGTTTTTCCGGTAACAAAAATAACTTGGGGCTTCTTTTGAATATCGTCCAAGAGATCAAATCCAGAGAGAATGGGCATTTCTATATCCAAAAAAACAAGGTCAATCTCAGTAGAAGCGAGGCCCATTTTTGCTTCCACGGCATTTTTGTATTCCCCAACAAGTTTAAGGGATGGGTGCATTTGAATAAGCTTCACTATGGAAAGCCGTTGCAGTGTAGAATCATCTACAATTGCACATTTAAGTATTGTTTTCTCCACAATAGTAGGTTTTGCTTAAGGCAATAATATGCAAATAATCGATGAAATGCAACTTTTTTTGACTTTAGTCGAAAAAAATATACACTTTGTCTAAAACCACTAAATCTAAATACAATTTAAGATTTGGTTTGAAAATAATAAATAAAATAGTATTTTTGCACCCTCTTTGGCAGAAGGCCAAGGATTTAATCATTAATTTTAATAGATTTTTTATGAATCATTACGAAACTGTTTTCATCTTAAATCCCGTTTTATCTGAAGACCAGATAAAGGAAACAGTAAAGAAATACGAAGATCTTCTTGTTTCTAAAGGTGCTAAGATGATATCCAAGGAAAATTGGGGCTTGAAAAAACTTGCTTACCCAATCCAGAACAAAAAAAGTGGTTTTTATCACCTTTTTGAGTACACCGTTGATGGCGAAGTAGTACACGAACTAGAAACTGAATTTAAAAGGGACGAGCGTTTTATGCGCTACCTTTCAGTAAGCCTTGACAAGCACGCAATTGCTTGGGCAGAAAAAAGAAGAAACCGCGATAAAAAATCAGCATAAGTTATGGCCACACTACAACAACAAGCAAAAGGAAAAAAAGACGGAGAGATCAGATATCTTACCCCGCTCAACATAGAGACCAACAAGACCAAGAAATACTGTATGTTCAAAAGGTCCGGTATTAAATATGTTGATTATAAAGATCCGGATTTCTTATTGAGATTCGTAAACGAGCAAGGCAAAATCCTTCCGAGAAGACTTACCGGAACTTCTTTGAAGTACCAACGCAAAGTGGCAGTTGCCGTTAAGAGAGCTCGCCATTTGGCACTTATGCCTTACGTAGCCGATTTATTAAAATAAAAAACCAGAAAGCAGTATGGAACTTATATTAAAGAAAGACGTAGAAAATCTGGGATTTGCAGATGATCTTGTAAACGTGAAAAACGGTTACGGAAGAAACTTTTTAATTCCACAAGGGCACGCAGTACTTGCAACCCCTTCGGCTAAAAAAGTATTGGCTGAAACGTTGAAGCAACGCGCCTTCAAAGAAAAGAAAGTAGTTGACGAAGCTAAAAAACAAGCTGAAAAACTAAATGGACTTGAAATTAAAATTACCGCCAAGACAGGCGAAGGTGATAAATTATTTGGTTCAGTAACTAACGGCGATCTTGCTGAAGCCCTTGAAAAAGAAGGTGTTTCCATCGAGAAAAAATACATTGCCGTTGCGGGCGGAACTGTTAAGCGTACCGGTCAATACGATGCCACCATCCGTTTCCACAGAGATGTTGTGAGCACCCTGACATTTGATGTAATTGCCGAAGCCAAGCCAGAGGTTAAAAAACCTAAGGCAGAAGCTAAGCCAGAGCCACAACCGGAAGTTTCAGCGGAAGTTAAACCGGAAGACAATTCCGAAGAAAACTAAAATATACGATTGATTTCTATAAAACCTTTCCCGTTCTCGGGGAAGGTTTTTTATTTGGAAAAAACTTTCACTATAAAATAGATAACGGATAATAGATAACGGATATGAAATACGCCAGGTTGACAAAGGAACAGTTTGAGGAACTGCACCAAGAATTTATAAATTTTCTTGCCACACAGTCCATCACCGCTGATGAGTGGAGAAAGCTGAAGGCCGAGAAACCCGAAGTAGCTGAACAGGAATTGGATGTTTTTAGCGACTTAATCTGGGAAGGCGTTTTAAGCAAGGTGAAGTATTTGGAACACATTTCGCCCAACCAATTGATGCTTTTCCACATTACGGAGGCATTCATAGAATTGATCGCTATAAAAATAGAAGATGGGAATATAGATATTACAACGGAATACGGCTACAAATGGCTTCAGCAAAACCTGCACGATGATGCGGTGAATCTTTATACTTCAACTAAAGCAATAAAGGACGATCGGAACAAGGATGTTTTTGTGTTGATCCAGCAGGGTTCTGTTATAACGAAAGGAGAACTTTACAATTATTTTAGTGAACTACTAAAAGAATAAATTTGCGCAAGCGCCAAATTTCGTAAGCACCAAATTCCAAATTCCAATTGAATTCAACTTTGTGATTTGGAATTTGTGATTTGGAATTCCCCCTATTCGTATCTCAAACTTTCAATAGGATCCAGTCCGGCTGCTTTCGAGGCGGGATAAGAACCTGCAATCACGGCAACGATAAACGTAATAATTGTCGCCCAAATCATGGCCGCCCATGGCAGCGAAAAATCAAATTCGAAGATTTTGGCAAAAGCAAATCCGGTCAGCACTCCCAGAATAATACCCAAAATACTTCCAAACTGACCGATCACAATGGTTTCCATAAAAAATTGGGTGGAAATCGTGGAACGCTTCGCGCCCAAAGCTTTGCGAACGCCAATTTCACGGGTGCGTTCCGTTACCGAAACCAGCATGATGTTCATCAACGCAATGGAAGAGCCGAGAATGGTAATAATACTAATGATCCAAGCTGCAATTTCCAGATATTGGGTAATGGAAGCGATCCGGTTTATCAAATCGTCGCTGCGCTCAATTCCGAAGTTATTTTCTTCCACGGGATTCAATCCGCGAATATTTCTAAAAGTAATGATGGCCTCATCCTGTGCGGCCTCCATCATTTGCTTGTCGTCCACTTTTATGCTTATGTTGTAGTTTATGTTTGGCTGTGTATAGATGCCACGGGCAACCTGTACGGGGATCAAGACCTTTAGATCTTGGTTGTTTCCAAAGGTTGAGCCTTTTGATTCCAGTAGGCCGATAACCTTGAACTTCACCCCGCGGATGCTGATTGTTTTGTTGATTGGATCTTCATTTTTAAAAAGATTTTTTTCAAAATCAGAACCTATCAAACACACTTTATTGTTGTTTTGGATGTCGAAGATGGTAAAATTTCTTCCCTTGTCAATTTCGGTTCCGGTATTTTCCAAATAATTTTCGTTCACGCCGTAAACCTGCACTTCGGGATCGGTTTTTTCAGCACCGTATTTTACTTCGGCAACAGAGGTTCCCTGAAAGGAGAGCGAAGTTTTGGTTGCGGGAAATTCATATTTGTCCAAAAATTCGCGAACGTTGTTGTAGCTGATTATGGGGTTTATTTTTTCCCTTTCGCCACTTCTGTTTGTCTGGACGGTAAATTCGTATTGCTGGATATTGAAGGTATTGGCACCCATCGAGGCAAAATTGCCCGAAATGGTATTTTCCAGTGCGGTAACGGCACTCAAAATTCCGACGAGCGCCCAAATGCCGATCCCAATAATAACAATGGTTAAAATGGTCCTTAACAATTGGCTTTTGATGGAATCCAGTGCGATACGGACATTTTCCCAGAAAAGTGAAAACATATTTTTAGTTTGTGTTTCTCGTTAGACTGCAAACGCTGGATAAAGTTACAGAATTCCTGCGAAGGCAAGAATCACACTCGCCCGTAATTAATTGTGGAAAACATCAATTTTATTTAAGATATTTGCTTTTTGAAGGTATGAGGTATGAGGTATGAGGTATGAGGTATGAGGTATGAGGTATGAGGTATGAGGAAGTGGAGTTGTGTTAAATTTGCTACCCTCTACCCACTCCACACTCCACACTCCCCACTACTCACCACTCTAAAATCTAACGTCTAAAATCTAAAATCTATTTTGAAACCATCCATCCCAAAAGGTACCCGCGATTTCAGTCCTGAGGAAGTCGCGCGCCGCAATTATATTTTTGATATTATCAAGGAAACGTTTTCACTATATGGTTTTCAGCCTATTGAAACACCATCGTTTGAAAACAGCGAAACCCTTATGGGTAAATACGGCGAAGAGGGCGATCGGTTGATTTTTAAGATTTTGAATAGTGGGGATTATTTGTCAAAAGTTGATGAAAAGTTATATTCCAAAAAAGACAGCAATAGTATAACTTCGAGTATTTCAGAAAAAGCCCTCCGTTACGACCTTACAGTTCCCTTTGCACGCTACGTTGTGCAACACCAAAACGAAATAATCTTTCCCTTTAAGCGCTACCAGATACAACCCGTTTGGCGTGCAGATAGGCCACAGAAAGGGCGTTTTCGCGAATTCTATCAGTGCGATGCCGATGTTGTGGGTTCCACTTCGCTTTGGCAGGAAGTTGAATTTGTACAATTGTACGATGCCGTTTTTAGCAAACTCGGTTTAAAAGGCGTAACCCTAAAAATCAACAATCGAAAAATACTGAGCGGCATTGCCGAGACCATTGGCGCGGAAGACAAACTGATAGATTTTACCGTGGCGCTGGACAAGCTCGATAAAATAGGGGAGGAAGGTGTGAAAAAAGAAATGCGCGAAAAAGGTATTTCGGAAGATGCTTTGCAAAAATTACAGCCATTGTTCTCGTTTAAAGGTGGTAATGAAGAAAAAATAAATTCATTAAAGGAAATGCTCCACACCTCAGAAATTGGAATGAAAGGCGCGGAGGAATTGACCTTTATTACCGATACTATTGAAACACTTGGGCTGCAGACAGCCTCACTGGAAATTGACGTTACGCTCGCCCGCGGCCTAAATTACTATACCGGGGCCATATTTGAGGTTTCTGCCCCGGCAAAGGTAAATATGGGCAGCATCGGCGGTGGCGGCAGGTATGATGACCTTACCGGTATTTTTGGATTAAGGAATATGAGCGGTGTGGGCATTTCCTTTGGATTGGACCGGATTTATTTGGTTTTGGAGGAACTCAATCTTTTCCCAGAAACGGTATCGGAAAACAGCAAAGCACTCTTTATAAATTTTGGTGAAAAGGAAGCTATGTACGCCATGAAGGCTATAAGCAAACTTCGCAGCGTTGGCATTAAAGCGGAATTATATCCTGACGCAACAAAGATGGGCAAACAGATGGGCTATGCCGATAAACGCGATATTCCTTTTACCGTATTGGCTGGCGAAATGGAAATGGAAGCGCAGTCATTTACGCTCAAAAACATGAAAAGTGGGGAACAATTCCAAATGGATTATTCAGAATTGCAGGCGTTTCTTAAAAGCTAGGAAAATTCCAATTTTTAGCTCAGGCTAATATTGGCGTTGTTTTCCGGAATCTCCGGTTTTGGCTTTTCCAGTAACTTTTTTTCAACCTCAAGCCTTGCCGCTTCAGAGAGCATCCCGGCAATGCGAAGTTTTGTCAAGATTTTCAATGTTTCATTCATTCATCCCCAATTTCGTTAATAATCTTTTCATAGGAAATAACATAGTCAATCTGTTTTTCCTCTGAAACGTGTTTGCGGGGAGTTTCAAGAATTATAAAATCGAAAAGTTTTGATATTATTTTTTTAAGGCGTTGTTCGGTAGTCAGCACGGCCTTGTGCAAATAATGGGCGGCAAAAGTTAGTACTACGGAAAGTATGAACAATGAGATAAAATATACAGATGTGGAAAAGTCTGTTATTGGCACAAAGGTATAGATCATAAAAAAGATTCCCACAAAAAGGAAGGAGTGGCTGATAAATTTAAAAAACACACTGAATTGGGATAATTGTCCAGCCACAAATTTCAATAATAGACCCGAACAAATAGCCATTAGCGGAAGGCTAAGGGAATACATAAAAGAGGACATAAATGCAAAACCAAATATGCCCTCTTTGTCATTAAGAAGATAAAAAATATGCAAGAACGGCGATAGAATCGCTACAATTGCGAGAAACGTTATGTAAAAACTTATCTTACTGCTATTCTTGATTGTCAAGAATCCCGTTACAGTTTCTGTCTCCTGGAGGGCAAACCTTGTGTTTCTCGATTTGTTGTTCATCGCTAATTTGGTTTTCTGGGGTGCAACTTACTGCAACACCCGCTAGCATTAAAAATGCAAAAAAATAATTTTTCATAATATAGGTTTTTAAGGGTTAAGTGGTAAAAATAAACCTTTGTAATACCTATATCAATATGTCTTTCAATAAGTTATTAACTCATTTTTAACAAAAGTAAGAATAATCGGGAAATTTGCAAGAAATTTTCGACTAAAGGAGAAACAAAAAAACCCCTTCAATTCTGAAGAGGTTTATAGTAGCGAGATCGGGACTTGAACCCGAGGCCTCCGGGTTATGAATCCGACGCTCTAACCAGCTGAGCTACCTCGCCATATTTTCGGCCCATGCTGCCAAAGCATTTTGCTTAGGCGGGTGCAAAGATAGAAACAAAATTATCTGTCGCAAATATTAAGTTCTGTTTTTATTGAAATTATTTTGCCTTTCTCTTTGCTTTTTTTAAAAGAAAAATTTTCAATCTTTCATTTGAGGTTAAGATTAATATCTATATATTGGGCATCAACTAACAGAAAGCTATGGAAGACAAAATAAAATATGAAATGGAATTCCCCATTCAGGTTTCCCCTTCACTTTTATACCAGTATATTTCAACGCCTTCGGGACTTTCCGAATGGTACGCAGACAACGTAAACTCAAGGGGCGAATATTACACTTTTATTTGGGCCCAAAGTGAGGAACGCGCAAAACTCCTGAGCAAAAAAAGCCCGGAACGCATTAAGTTTAGATGGGTTGAGGACGAAGGGGAAGAGTTCTATTTTGAACTTCGTATCCAGGTTGACGAAATTACCAAGGACGTCTCCTTAATGGTAACCGACTTTGCCGAGGAAGATGAAGTGGAAGAAGGAAAAATGCTCTGGGAGAATATGATTTCCAACCTTAAGTCAATTTTGGGTTCAACCTAAAATCCCTTTAAAATATAATACCTTTGCACCGTCCGTTAAAAAAGGACGGTTTTTTTATGGTCAATATAAACGGAACGCTGATTGCAAATGGGAAAGCTACTATCGCAATAGACAATAGGGGCCTAAATTATGGCGATGCAGTTTTTGAAACCTTGCGGTTTTCAGGAGGAAAAATATACTTTTGGGAAGATCATTACTTTCGGTTGATGGCCTCCATGCGCATCCTTCGGATGGAGATTCCAATGGATTTTACAATGGAATTTTTGGAGGAGGAAATTTTACGGACCATTTCTTCAACAGGAAAAATGGAAGCGTCAATTCGGGTAAAGTTGCTTGTTTGGCGCAAAACGGGAGGAAAATATACGCCAAATACCAATGACATTGAATATGTAATTTCCTATGAAAAACTAGACACACCTTTTTATATTTTATACGAAACGGATTATGAAGTTGAGCTTTTTAAGGATCATTACATCACTTCGGGATTGCTTTCAACCTTAAAAACCAATAACAGGCTTATAAACATATTGGGAAGTATTTTTGCGAAAGAGAATGATTTTCAAAACTGCTTGTTGTTGAACGAAAAGAAACAAGTGGTGGAAGCGCTCAACGGCAATCTGTTTTTAATTTCCGGGAACGTAATAAAAACACCGCCACTAACTGATGGTTGCCTCAATGGGATTCTTAGAAAACAACTGATTGCTATTTTTAAGAAAATGCACGATTTCGCATTTGAAGAAGCTTCAATTTCTCCTTTTGAACTTCAGAAGGCCGATGAAATTTTTATAACCAACACAATCCAGGGCATTGTTTCTGTAACAAAATATCGCAAAAAGAAATTTGGAAATGAAATGGCCAAACAATTGTTGCCAAAACTGAATTTAAAGGCACGAATGGGTTAATTGAAACTTGGGTTCTCGGGGGCATTGGACCACAAAACATAATCGCCGCCAAACTCAATCATCTTTTCTTTCCAAAAGTTTATATTGCTTTTGCCGATGATGGTATTGTTGTAGTTGTTTGGGACCACTACCCAGCTATTCACTTCCAGTTCCTGTTCCAACTGTTCGCTTTCCCAGCCGGAGTAGCCAAGGAA
The DNA here is from genome assembly GCF_028561335.1 of Aequorivita todarodis. GTDB lineage: Bacteria > Bacteroidota > Bacteroidia > Flavobacteriales > Flavobacteriaceae > Aequorivita > Aequorivita todarodis. The sequence goes on from NZ_JAQQTG010000015.1 coordinate 21,326, forward strand.
AAAACGGATTTGGTCTTTTTTCAGTTTGTCTTCCTTCAGCAAATCGATAATAGCGCTAAAATCGCCGCCCCAATAGATTCCGTTGGAAATTTCAATACTGTCTGGAATAATTTCTGGGATGCAATGAATAAAATAAAGATTGTCCTGCTCCACGGGCCCGCCGTTATATACCGGAAGCCTTGAGTTTACTTCGGGAACAAAGTCCCGCAGCTTGTGTTCTAAGGGTTTGTTAAGAATAAAACCAACCGAACCGTTTTCGTTATATTCAGCTAAAAGCACTACGGAACGATTAAAGGAAACGTCCCCTATAATGGATGGCTCAGCAACCAATAATAGTCCCTTGGCTGGTTTTAAGGTGGTCATTTTGTTTTTTTGGTTAAATAAATCTAAGTATTAAATTTAAGATTACCAAAAAAATACTAAAATGATGTTTAAATTATATTTTATTGATTAAAAGCTATAAAACGTTACGGTATTCTAAATAACTAAATATCAGCAAAATAAAAAACCTTCTTTCCCAAGTTATTTGGTAAGAAGGTTTCTTAAAAAATTTGTAAAATATTTTACAATTAGTTTACGCTGTTTTGTAAATCTGAACCAGCTTTGAATTTCACTACTTTTTTAGCAGCAATTTTAATGGTTTTACCAGTTTGAGGGTTTCTTCCTTCTCTGGCGGCTCTTTTTGATACTGACCAAGATCCGAAACCTACTAGGGATACTCTGTTACCCTTTTTAAGGGAACTTTGAACGTTGCCCAAGAAAGACTCTAATGCCTTCTTGGCAGCAGCTTTTGTAATTCCGGCATCAGCTGCCATTGCATCGATTAAATCTGATTTGTTCATAATTTTTTTAAATTAAATTGTTGGTTAAACTTCGATTAATTGCCCTACAAATTTAATAGGAATATCCGTTCAGGCAAGTAACCACGCTGTAAATCCCTGATTTTGTTGATAACTTGGGCTGTTTGTTAATAAACATGGGGCTTTTTTCGGCTTTTTAATGAAATCAGTGCTGACAAGGGTTTACGTTAGTTTGCAATCTTCGGCAAAAGAATACCCATTTAAGAGTGACGAAACTTCCATTTTTCGTTTTCCGGGAAGTTGTATTTCAGTAATAATAATGTAACCATCCGGGCACGCAACTTTTAGCTCCCTTTTTGAAGTTTTAATGGTTCCCGGCTCAAAAGAGTGATCATCCTTTTCAAAAGATGCTTCGTAAATTTTTGTTTTTAATGTTTCGCCATTGTTATGAAGGATTGACCAAGCCACAGGATAGGGAGAAAGCCCACGTATAAAGGCGTCTATATCGTCCCCGGGTTTTGTCCAGTCTATTCGTGTGTTTTCCGGGGTCAGTTTTGGTGCGTCTTTTAAGCCGTCGCTTTCGGGTTGTGGTTTTGGAGCTGCGTTCCCTTTTTCAATGAGGTTGAGTGTTTCCAAAACCAGTTCGCTTCCCTTCTGCATTAACTTATCGTGAAGTGTCTCCGCAGTTTCCCCTTTTTCAATCCTCACTTCTTTATTTGCTATTATGGCACCGGTATCAATTTTTTCGTCTATAAAAAAGGTGGTTACACCTGTCTTTTTTTCCTGGTTGATGATGGCCCAATTAATAGGTGCGGCACCTCTGTATTGGGGCAGCAGCGAAGCGTGCAGGTTGAAAGTGCCCAATTTGGGCATTTGCCAAACCGCTTTTGGAAGCATCCGGAAAGCCACTACAACTTGAAGGTTGGCCTGTAAACCTTTTAATTCTTCCAAAAAAGTTTCGTCTTTCAAATTTGTGGGTTGAAGAATTTTCAAATTTTGGGAAAGCGCGTACTCCTTCACCGCCGAGCCCATTAATTTTCTTCCGCGGCCAGCGGGTCTGTCGGGAGCGGTGATGACCCCTACAATATTTTTACCGGCTTCAATCATTTCTTTTAGAACTCCTACCGCAAAATCGGGGGTTCCCATAAATACGATTCTTAAATCTTTCGGCATTTTTTAACTGTTAGTTTAAATAATATCGGTTTTTAGGATTGATCTTTATCTTATTGGCGTCCATCAACAAACGGAGCACCTTTAAAATATCGGTTTCGGCAAAAGTAAGTTTTTCTGAAATGTCCCGCGAACTTAAATCGCCGCCTTCAATAAGCGCAAGTATCTGAGTAGCGAGGCGTTGCACCTCCTTGTTTGATAAATTTGAATCCTGTACTTTGCAAACCGAACAAATTCCGCATTTGCTTACGGTGGTTTCGCCAAAATAGGAGACCAGTTGTTCGCTTCGGCAAGTTTTGGTATTTGCTATATAGGTTAGCACCGAATTTACCTGTGCCGTTTTTTTTCGGTTTAAGGCTTCCACTTCACGAGAAATAACGTTTATGGTTTTGTCATCTTCCCGCGGTACGAGAAAGGTGAGCGTTACGTCGGTTATCTGCAGCGTTAGGCCAACTACATGGTCGCGTTCCATCTTTTTAAGGACGGCTATAATGGTTTCAATAGATTGTCCCGTTTTGGACATAATCAAATCCAGATTGATGGCGGTTGGCATTTCAAATATTCCGCCATATATCCTGAGGATTGTTTTCCCGATAATGGAAGCGGTTGCATCTTTTTCGAAATAACGGAGCACTTGTTCCGAAGAAATCAAAAACTGGACAATCGATTTTCGCCCGAATTCCTGTGAAAGCTGAATAATGCCCAATCGGTCCAAGCTGTTCAAGGCATTATAGGTTAACAGCGAATTGAGGTTGTATGTTTTACAGAATTCCGAAAAACCGAAATTGTGTTTGGTAAATTCCCCTTCGCCGTAAGGTATTTGGAAATAATTGGTAAGCGTGCGGTATATTCTTTTTAATTCTGAAGTAGTGGGCAGCGATTCGACAAACTGCTGCTTTACATACATTTTATCGTACTCATTATAAAGGAGCACTGCCGTAGCGTATTCGCCATCGCGCCCCGCCCGACCAGCTTCCTGAAAATAGCTCTCAAGGCTTTCGGGAATTTGAAGGTGAATAACGAAACGCACATTGGGGTGGTCAATGCCCATTCCAAAAGCACTTGTGGCCACCATTGTTGAAAACTTCCCGCTTCGCCAAGACTGGAGTTTTTGCGCTTTTTCCTTGGTTGAAATTCCGCCGTGAAAAAAAGTGGCGGAAATCCCCAAACTGTTAAGTTGCCCGCTTATTTCAACGGTGCTTTTTCTGTTTCTGACATAAACAATGGCAGAACCACTGTTTGTTTTGAGAAGCTGCTCTGCCTTATAGAGCTTATCTTCCTCCTTAAAAACCTGATACGAAAGATTTTCCCGTACAAATGAATTTTTGAAAACCGCAGGAAGTTCCATTTTTAATTCCGAAATGGTATCTTCCAGAACTTCAGCGGTTGCGGTTGCGGTAAGCGCGATTACGGGGGCCAACGGATGAATTTCCCGAAGCAAGGTTATGTTTTTGTAGGCTGGCCGAAAATCATTTCCCCATTGCGAGATGCAGTGGGCTTCATCAACCGCAATCAAATTCACGTTCATCTGCTTGATGTAGTTTTGAACTATTTCTTGTTGGAGCCTTTCGGGCGAAAGGTATAGGAACTTGTAATTTCCGTAAAGCGCATTGTCCAGTAGCGTATTCAATTCGTCAAAAGAAATTCCGCCGGTCAGTTTTAAAGCTTTTATGCCGTGTTCCTTCAGCGCATTTACTTGGTCGCCCATCAGTGCCACCAAAGGCGAAACCACAATGCAGATGCCTTCCATTGCCAAGGCCGGGACTTGAAAGCACAATGATTTTCCGCCGCCCGTGGGCAAGAGCGCCACGGTGTCCTTTCCACTTAATACGGATGCAATTATTTCTTCCTGCAACGGTTTGAAGGAAGTAAAGCCCCAGTATTTGGTCAGGATGTCGTGGATGTTTGTCAAGGTTATTGGGTTACTGTGTTTTTGGGTTGCTAAGGTATTGCGTTATTATGGGGTGAAGTTTCTGGATTATTTTTTAAAGTAGCCCAAAACTATCTCAATATCCCAATTTTTTTAAAATGAACTGCGCCCGCTCCGTTATAGCACCCACGGGTACTTCGTGAATTTTGTAAGCGTATTTTTCGTACCCATTTTTCAAGAAATGAAAGATTTTTTCAGCTTGCTCAAAAGATTCGTAACGTTCGTTGTCCTGTTCGTAAATTTCTTCCCACGGGGGCAGTACGAAGACTTCATCGTATCTATGCCCAAGACAGGTTTCTGAAAAGTTTTCGGGATAATGGGTATCCACAAAATCCATGTAGGCCGTAACATCGGGCATTCCGCGATCGTAGAAAAGTATTGGTGCTGCGCAGTTTTTTCCTTCGTGGAATTGCTTAAGGCGTCCTTTTAGCAGTTTTTCACTGAAAAGAATTGGGTTCTCTAAAAACAGTTGTGCAATGCCTTCCTTTTGGGCTTCCAAAATAACGTCCCTTGAAATTTCGTGCATAACGGCATAGCCTTCCTTTTCCAAATGCCTAATAAGTGCTGTTTTTCCTGAACCGGGCCCGCCAGTGATTACAATTCTTTTCGTTTCCAAAGGTTTCAATTTTATACAAAGTAAGTAAATAAATATTTGTGGTGAAAGTGTATCTTTGTTGCCTATACACTATTATTATTTTAATGGATCAGGACAAAAATACAGCGGAATTTTACGAGCGATTAAAAAAACAACTTGAAGAAGATACCACGTGGCCATCGCCCTATCTTTTTAAATTTATAGTACCCGCCAACCTTGAAAAAATTGCCGAAATAGAAGCTATTTTTGATGGGACCGATGCCGAAATAACTACCCGCGACTCATCAAAAGGAACCTATTCCAGTGTCTCTATTAAAGTTACAATGGACTCTCCGGACGATGTGGTTAAAAAATATCTTGAAGTTTCAACCGTTGAAGGAGTAATTTCACTATAATTTTTAGTATTTTGCGTGAGAAACGATTTTCAATCTTTCCGAATACACTAAATATTCTTTCCTTAATATAAAAACATTTTGATACAAGAAGTAGCACAAATAGAATACAATACAGAGCGTCCAAAATTGATTATCCCTGAATACGGACGCCACATTCAAAAAATGGTAGATCAAGCGATCGCTACAGAAGACAAAGACGAACGAAATAAAATAGCCAAAAGCATCATTGCGGTAATGGGAAATTTAAACCCGCACCTTCGCGACGTTCCTGATTTTCAGCCCATGCTTTGGGACCAGCTTTTTATTATTTCAGACTTTAAACTTGATGTGGACTCTCCTTTTCCAATTCCCTCAAGGGAAGAGCTCATGGAGCGCCCAGATCCTTTAAAATATCCACAAAACCACCCGAAGTATCGCTTTTACGGCAATAACATCAAACGAATGATTGATGTGGCAAACAGTTGGGAAGAAGGCGATAAAAAAGAAGGGCTGATCCTTACGATTGCAAACCACATGAAAAAATGTTTCCTCAATTGGAACAAGGACACTGTGGAAGATGATGTGATCTTTGCACATCTTTATGAACTTTCTGACGGAAAGATCAACCTAAAAAACAGCGATGAGGATTTAAGTGATGCTTCCAATTTATTGAAGAACAAAAAGCGTTTCAACACAAATTCTTCAGGAAAGAAAAACTACAAGCAAAGCAGCAACCGCAACCGCAAACGTTATTAAAATTCCAACCATTATCTATGGGAACTTTTCAAATAGAGGGCGGGCATACACTGAAAGGCGAAATTACGCCCCAGGGTGCCAAAAATGAAGCCTTACAAATTCTTTGTGCCGTATTATTGACTCCGGAAAAAGTGATCATCGAGAACATTCCGGATATTCTTGACGTCAATAAACTGATAAAAATCCTTGAGAACCTCGGCGTAAAAATCCAAAAACTTGGAAAGGGCAAATACGCTTTTACGGCAGACGATATCAATCTTGAGTATCTGGAATCCGAACTCTTCAAACAAGAAGGAAGCTCGCTACGCGGTTCCATTATGATTGTTGGGCCTTTGTTGGCAAGATTCGGAAAGGGCTATATTCCTAGGCCGGGCGGCGATAAAATTGGAAGAAGAAGACTGGACACCCATTTTGAAGGTTTTATAAAACTTGGGGCAAAATTCCGATACAATAAGGAGGAGCGCTTTTATGGCGTTGAGGCCCCAAAAGGTTTAAAAGGAACTTATATGCTTTTGGACCAGGCCTCTGTTACGGGAACAGCGAACATTGTTATGGCAGCTGTTTTGGCTAAAGGAAAAACTACAATTTACAATGCCGCTTGCGAGCCATACATTCAGCAACTCTGCAAAATGCTGAACGCAATGGGTGCCAAAATAACCGGTGTCGGTTCTAATTTGCTGATTATTGAAGGTGTAAAAAACCTCGGTGGCTGTAAACACAGGATCTTGCCGGATATGATTGAAATAGGCAGTTGGATTGGTCTGGCTGCGATGACCCATAGTGAAATTACGATTAAAAACGTTAGTTGGGAAAATTTAGGCATAATCCCGGAAACCTTTAGAAAACTGGGGATTAAGCTGAACAAGAAAGGAGACGATATTCATATTCCCTCGCACAAGGAATACGAAATCCAAGGATATATTGATGGATCCATTCTTACCGTAGCCGATGCGCCGTGGCCGGGTTTTACCCCAGATTTATTGAGCATTGTTCTCGTGGTTTGTACGCAAGCAAAAGGAAGCGTGCTCATTCATCAAAAAATGTTTGAAAGCCGTTTGTTTTTTGTGGATAAGTTGATAGATATGGGAGCGAAAATCATTCTTTGCGACCCGCACAGAGCAACGGTTATTGGCCATAACTTCCAGTCGAACCTGAAAGCCACAACCATGGTATCGCCAGACATTAGAGCTGGAATTTCATTGTTGATCGCGGCACTTTCAGCGGAAGGCACAAGTACCATCCACAATATTGAACAGATAGACAGGGGTTATGAAAATATTGACGAAAGACTTCGGGCAATTGGCGCAAGAATTACAAGGACTGAGTCCTAAAACAAGCTAAGCCTTACGATTTTTATTTATTTCGTCCTGAAGTTTTCTGCGGAGCTTTTGTTCGCGTTCCAAACTGTTTCGGCGGTAATCTTCCAGTTCAATTTCCATTTCGGCCATTTTCAGTTGGGCGGCATTTGTAATTTTATGGCTGTTCAAAAAACGGTAGAATAGAAATCCACTGATCAACAACAAAATTACAATGATGCCCCACATTACTGAGTTGTAGGTGGCTTTGGAGGTTAGAATTCCAAAAATTTCAATGCCGTCTTCCTTTTCTTTGGCCTTTATAAGGTTCTGTTGTGTGGTTTTTAGGTTGTGCCCAAGAGAATCAACGGCAATCTTTTCTTGAGCTATTTCGCTTTCCATAGAGGCAATTTTCTTTTGCAGCGTTGAAACCGAGTCCAAAATATTTCGCCTTAAAGTAGCCAGTTGGGCTTTTTTAATAACCTTGTATTCCTGATAGCTGTTGCTCTTGTCAAAAGCCTCGGTCATTTGGTCATTTAAAGTGTTTTTGTTTACTTGAATTGAATCCTGCGCAGTAATTGTCAGGCTAAAAAAGAATAGGGGAAGGGTAAGGGATAAAATCTTCTTCATGGTTTCAGGTTTGTTTGCAATGCTTTATTTAACAGCGCAAGAGTATAAAAATTGTGCTGAACCGCCCAAATTTTACTGCCAATTACAAAATTTTTAACAACCCTTCAATTTTTGCGAAGACAATACGACAATGCGCCGGAAGGACATTTTTTTACCTGCTTGATTATTTTTTTGGTGCTCGCGCCGTCTAAATCTATCCAAGGGATTACTGAAGTTTTGAAAACTTCGGAAAGACCTTTTGCACAGGCTTCAGCGTGGATACAACGGTGCGGTTCATAAGAAACGATAACATCACCGTTGGTGAATATATTTTTGTAGGTTTCCATAGGTTTACAATTTGGGGTTTGTAAATACTATTTTTTTAATTTGATAGCTAAAACTACATTTTTTAACGATATAACACGCTTATTTAGGAATAATCGTACGAAAATTAATAAAATTTAAGAAACGGCATCTTTGTAAACCCGCAAACATCTTTCCCGTGCTTCTTTGTGGTCCACAATCTTTTCGGGATAGTTTTCAGTGCCAAATTCGGGAATATATTTTTTGATGTATTTATATGCTTTATCGAACTTTTCAATTTGGGTTGTTGGATTGAAAATCCTGAAATACGGAGCGGCATCTACGCCACTTCCGGCCGCCCACTGCCAGTTGCCAACATTGCTGGCCATTTCATAGTCCAACAATTTTTCGGCAAAATAAGCTTCGCCCCAGCGCCAATCTATCAAAAGGTGCTTACAAAGAAAACTGGCAGCCACCATCCGCACACGGTTGTGCATATAGCCGGTTTCGTTCAGTTGTCGCATTCCGGCATCTACCAACGGATAGCCTGTTTTGCCGGTTTTCCATTTTTTGAATTCAGCCTCGTGGTTGCGCCATTCAATGCGGTCATATTTTTTTTTGAATGCATTTTCCACAGTTTCGGGGAAGTGCCATAGGATTTGCATAAAAAATTCCCGCCAGATTAATTCCTGCCAAAACATTTCGTTGCTTTCCGAAGTCGCTTTTTTGATCATTTTTCGAATACTCACAGTGCCAAAACGCAAATGTGGCCCCAAATGTGAAGTTGCGTCTTCCGCGGGAAAGTTTCTTCGCTTTTCATATTCCTGAATGGTTGTTGGCGTAACATCATATTCAGGAATTTCAATTTTCGATTTTTCAAAACCAAGATCACGCAAAGAAAGATTCGGAAGTCGTGAATTTTGATAAAGGTTCTTCAGAAACCCATTGGTGTAGTACAGTTTTTCAGAATACTCCTTTTTGAATTTTTCCTTCCACTTCTTCATATAGGGCGTGTACACAATATAGGGATCGCCGTCGTCTTTCACGATTTCGTCTTTTTCAAAAATAACTTGATCCTTAAAGGTGTAAAAACCTATTTCTTTTTCGCCGAGAAACTTTTCAACCCCTTCATCGCGTTTTTTTGCATAGGGCTCATAGTCATGATTGGTTATCACGTTTTGGATTTCAAATTCCGCAATCACTTTTTTAAAAACTTCCTGTGGCTTCCCGTGGTAAATTGCCAGGCTACTTCCGTTTTCCTGCAATTCATTGCGCATCTTTTGGAGCGTTTCAAAAATAAAAGTGACCCGCGCATCATCCTTTGGAAGTTCATTCAGTATTTCTGAATCAAAAATAAATAGGGGAAGTACAGGAAATTTTCCGTGCAGGGCTTTGTAGAAACCTACATTGTCATTTAGCCGCAGATCCCTTCGGAACCAAAAGATGTTTACTTTTTCCTTCAACTTTTCAATTCAGTTTAAAATTTCCGAACAGTTCTACCAACTTATCCTTTCGGTATTCAAAAATTTCATCCAACTTCGGCTTTACCAAAAGAGGATGTACCAATTGGCCCAAAAATCCGAGCGGCAGCTTATAGTGAAGCAAATCTTCCATCTCAACCCCACCTTCAATTTCTTTTAAAAAATGTTTGTGGTGCCACAAGGCGTAAGGGCCAAAGCGTTGTTCGTCCACAAAATATTCTTTCTCCACCACGTGGGTTATTTCGGTAACCCATTTGGTTTTGATGCCTAAAATAGGAGTAACAATGTATTCTATAATCTGGCCTGCAAACATCGGTCTATCTGCACCGGACTGTATGTGAAAACCCATATAATCGGGCGTTATGACTTTTAAATTTTCAGGGTTTGAAAAAAAATTCCAGGCCTCGTCCGTAGTGATGGGGAGCTTCTGTTTTGCATGCAGCGTATAGATTTTCATTCCCTTTTTTTACTTGTTCGGTTTGAAAGCAAGTTGCTTGTTCATGCGCAACAATCTGTAAATTTTGGTTTTGGAATCGCTGCTCCCGTTCTTTCCTCTAAATAATCTGCGTAATAACTTCATAATAGTTCTTTTTGCCTAAAAATACTTTGTTTCAGTATATTTAAAAAAGTTTAAACAAATAATTAACAATTCTTCCGTATTTAAACAATAGCTTGAATTAAGAGGTTTCTGTTCGTAATTGTTTGTCATTTTTTTTAGGCTTTTCTTAACTATTAAAAAATTTTCAAACTGTAACTTCGTGAAAAATATAAACACCTTAAAACCATTACGATGAAAAAGATAATTTTACTTTTTTCCGCTTTGATGTTAACAATTGGCATTCAGGCACAAATTGAAACACCACAGCCAAGTCCGTTTCAAAAAATTGAACAGAAAGTTGGGCTTACAGATGTTACTTTAGAATATTCAAGACCTTCCATGAAAGGCAGGACAATCTTTGGAGGATTGGTGCCTTATGATGCTATATGGCGCACAGGGGCTAATGCAAATACCAAAATTACCTTTAGTGATGACGTTGAGATAGGGGGCAAAACGCTAAAGGCCGGATCTTATGCAATTTATACCAAGCCTGGTACCTCAAGCTGGGAAGTTTATTTTTATGATGACACGAACAATTGGGGAACTCCTGAAAAATGGGATGATAGCAAAGTAGCGGCAGAAGTGTCTGCGCAGGCATATCCGATGCCCATGGACATTGAGACGTTCACAATGTCTTTTGATGATTTGAAGAATGACGCAGCAACGCTGGGGATGCTTTGGGAAAAAACATACGTTGGCGTGCCCATTAAATTCAATACCGATAAAACGGTAACGGCAAGCATCCAGCGAGTTATGAACGGGCCCTCGGCAAATGATTACTATTCCGCTGCCGTGTATTATTTGGAAGCTGGAAAGGACGTGAACCAGGCTAAAGCTTGGATCGATAAGTCTATCGAAATGAACAAGGACCCAAAATTCTGGCAATTGCGCCAAAAATCTTTGATCTATGCAAAAGCGGGGGATAAAAAAGGGGCTATCGAGGCAGCTAAAAAATCTTTGGAACTCGCCAAGGCTGCGGGAAACAATGATTACGTAGCATTGAACGAGAAGTCATTGAAAGAGTGGGGAGCCATGTAATTATCTCCGTTTAATTCCATAAAGAAGGCCCCGACATTTCGGGGCTTTGTTATTTATTTTGGTCCCTTGGGGCCTTTCTCGCCTTTACTGTTTCTGTAACGGTCCAGCAGCTCTTTTTTAAAATCATTCTCGGTTTTTTTGAGGATGATTATTTTTTTGGGGGAAATAACTTTGCGCAGCTCAGTAATCATCTGTTTGCGCAATGCCACCTCTTCACTTTCAATGGTTAGGCTTACGTCAATTAATTCATTGGCTTCGGCATCGTTCAGGTTGTCCAATCCTTCGCGCAATTTTTGGAAGATTTCACTTCGTTCCTTCTTTCGAAGGTCCCTAAACTTGTCGTCAAATTTGTTATAGATCGGCCAAAATTTTTCTGCCTCTGAAGGGGTAAGCGCCAATTTTTCCGTAATATAGGCAGTCTTAAATGCCTTAATTTTTTCGTATTTCCCTTCCTGCGCTTGCATTGTTGCAGCCAAAAGCAGGAATATAATAATCAATTTCTTCATTGTTCGTTTATTAAGGTTGCTTCATCCAGTTGTTCCAAAAGATAGTTTTTGAGCGTGCTTTCCGGAATTTGTTGGAAGTCAAGATTTAAATCGGTTATGTCATCATCGTTTAAATACGAAGTGAGATCGTAGAGGTCCAGGTTCAAATTGCCATCTTCAATGTATGTGTCAATAGCCGCCAGTTGCAGCGAATCTAAGCTGGAATTATCAGTTTCCGTATTGAAAATTGTGAAACCAATCAGCAAACTGGCAGCTACTGCCGCCGCATAACCGAAGTACTTTTTCGGGAAGAGCGGAATCACTTTCGCAGGTTTTTCCGAATGGAATACGGTTTTCAAAACACGGTCCTCCATTTGTTCAAAATATCCATCGGGAACCTTGTGTCCAGCAGATTTCGGAAAGTTTTCTTCTGAAATCCTGCAAAACAGGCGCGCCTCGAAACTCTCAAAATAGTTTTCGGGGGTTTTAAAGCCAGATGTGTTTTTATTTTCTTTCATTGCTTATTTAAGACTTAAAAAACCTTAAAGAGTTTCATGTGGTGTTTTTATGAATTCCGTAATTTTTTTTACCGCAATGTGATAGCTGCTTTTCAAACCGCCAACCGAAGTTTTTAGAATTTCGGAAAGCTCCTCAAAAGTGTGGTCCTCAAAATATTTCATTGTGAAGATCAGCCGTTGCCTATCGGGAAGCGTTGCAATCGCTCTTTGAAATTGAAGCTGTAGCTGGTCGCCTTCAAAATATACGTCGCTTTCAAGGTTGCGCAATGCATTGTTTTTCACCTTTTCCATTGAAATATTATTGCGTTTCGCTTTTTTGTTCAGAAAAGTGATGGATTCGTTTGCGGCAATCCGATACATCCAAGTGTGCAGCTTGCTATCACCTTTGAAGGAATTGATATTTCTGAAAATTTTGATAAACGTATTCTGAAGTACGTCATCCGCATCGTCATGGTCCAAAACCATATTCCTGATTTGCCAATACAGCCGTTCCTTATACTGCGAGACAAGTTCCCGAAAGGCGAATTCTTTGTCCGCTTCGGTCTGCAGGGCCGTAACCAGTTCTTTTTCTTCAACCATTGTTTTCGCAATCGGTTATATGACAAGATTATTGCGCGATGGTTTAATCGCGGCGATTTTTTTTCGCACACCGTAGAGACGCACGGCCGCAGATTAGAGACGCACGGCCGTGCGTCTCTACGCCAACGATTGCATTTCCACCAAACTGTAATACACCCCTTTTTTCTCCAATAATTCCTGGTGTTTGCCCTGTTCCACGATTTTTCCTTTGGAAAGGACCACGATATTGTCTGCATTTTGAATCGTGGAAAGCCGATGCGCAATAACGATGGAAGTGCGGTTTTTCATCATTTTTTCCAAGGCATCCTGCACCAAACGCTCGCTTTCGGTGTCCAAAGCCGATGTTGCTTCATCCAAAATCATGATCGGTGGATTTTTGAGAACGGCACGGGCGATGCTCAAACGTTGCTTTTGGCCACCGCTCAGTTTGTTGCCGCTATCGCCAATGTTGGTTTCAAAACCTTCGGGCAGGTCTTTTATAAATTCGTATGAATTGCTGATTTCTGCGGCCTCCATCACTTCCGAATCGGTGGCGAGTGGTTTTCCGAGTTTTAAATTGTTGGCCACGGAATCGTTGAAAAGAATGGAATCCTGCGAAACAATCCCCATTAAACCGCGTAAGGATCTTTTGGAAATATTTTTTATGTCCACGCCATCAATTTCGATGCTGCCTTTGTTTACGTCGTAAAAACGGGTCAATAAATTTGCAATCGTACTTTTTCCGCTTCCGGATTGGCCAACGAGTGCCACGGTTTTTCCTTTGGGTATTTCCAAAGAAAAATCTTTCAGCACATATTGGTCTTCGTATTTAAACGAAATGTTTTTTATTGAAATAGTTTCTTCAAAACCTTCTTTTTGAATGGGGTTTTCAATATCGGTAATCGTGTTTTCGGCTTCCAATAATTCCAGAATACGACGTGCGGAACCATCGGCACGTTTCACGGAATAGCTTGCTTTTGCAATGGCTTTGGCGGGCGTTAAGATATTGTAGGCCAGCATAATGTAGCCGAGAAAAAAACTTGCATCCAATGTTTGATCTACAAAAACCAAATAGCCGCCATAGATCAAGAGCACCCCAATAGTTATGATTCCTAGCAATTCGCTCAATGGCGAAGCGAGGTTTTGACGGTTTAAGACGGAATTGGAATATTTATAAAAACGCTGATTGCTGTCCTCAAATTTTTTCTGGAATATATTTTCTGCGTGAAAAGCCTTTATAATGCGCAACCCGCCCATAGTTTCCTCCAAAATTGACAGGAACATTCCCTGTTCTTCCTGCACCTTCAGTGACCCTTTTTTTAGGGATTTGCCAATTTTTGAAATCAAAAACCCGGAAATGGGTAAAAAAAGGAAAACGAAAAGCGTCAATTTCGGACTAATGAAAAGCATCGTTGCCAATGAAAAAATGATTGTCAACGGTTCGCGGACAATCATTTCGAGAACCGAAAGCACCGAGTTTTTTACTTCATCCACATCACCACTTAGTCTAGAAATGGTATCACCTTTTCTTTTTTCGGAATAAAAAGCCAATGGAAATTGAATTACCTTGCTATATAGGTCATTTCTCAAATCCTTCAACACTCCATTCCGAAGAAAAGTGGAGTAAAACATTGCCATATAATTACATAGGTTTTTAAGAAGAAAAATGGCAATTATGATTCCGATCATAAACAAGAGGACCTTAAAGTCGCCGTATTCATTGATGAATTTTACCAGATGATAATTTAAGGAATCCTGAATATAGGTAGTCAATTTAGTGATTCCTTCGTAAACCGGCAATTTTCCAACCTCACGTTGGTCGCTGAATATCACCTGCAAAACCGGTATCAACGCCAAGAACGACAAGGTGCTGAAAACGGCGTAAAGGATATTAAAAAAAATATTTAGGTACGCATACTTCTTATAGGGAAGCACATAGCGCAGTATTTTTCTGAAATAATTCATTAACTGATGTTTAGTTGTGCGGCAATGGCGTCAATCTTTTTCTGAAGTATTTCCTCAAAGGTATCTTTTTCCAAAGTGTTCACGCTAATGTAGAACTTTATTTTCGGTTCGGTGCCGCTGGGTCGGGCTGCAATTTTGCTGCCATCTTCAGTATAATAGATCAAAACGTTGGATTTTGGCAGGTTTAATGACAAAGTTTCCTGTTTTGTGAAATCTGTTGTTTGGTTTTTTGAGACATCGTCCAATCGAATTACTTTACTTCCAGCAATTTCGGTAAAAGGGTTCTCCCGAAGCGTTTTCATTATTGCCGCAATTTCCTCGGCACCTTTTTTTCCTTTTTTGGTAACTGAAATCAAGTGTTCGCGGTAATTGCCGAATTGGCTGTAAATGGCATTCAAATATTGAAACATACTACCGCCAGCGTGTTTTTTCTGGGCAGCAATCTCGCAGGCCAATAGGGTAGCGGTAACTGCGTCCTTATCGCGGACGAAATCGCCCACCAAATAGCCGAAACTTTCCTCGCCGCCGCCAATAAACTCCAGCTCGGGATGGTCTTTTATCATTTTGGCAATCCACTTAAAGCCCGTAAGCCCTTCCATATATTTTACGTTGAAATGGGCCGCAACCTTTTCCACCATTGGCGTAGAAACGATTGTGGATGCCACAAACTGTTTGCCGTTCAGCTTTCCGGCTTTTTGCCATTGTTCCAAAAGAAAGTGCGTCATCAAAACCATGGTCTGGTTTCCGTTGAGCAAAACCATTTCATTTTTGTCGTTTCGAACAGCAACACCCAAACGGTCGCAATCAGGATCGGTGCCAATTACGATGTCTGCATTTTCTTCTTCGGCGAGTTCCAAGGCCATTTTTAAGGCTGCTGGTTCTTCGGGATTGGGCGATTTTACCGTTGGAAAATTGCCGTTTGGTTCTGCCTGTGCTTCAACAATGGAAACATTTTTATAGCCCGCTTGTTCCAAAACCTTCGGAATCATTGTGATTGACGTTCCGTGAAGCGAAGTAAAAACAATTTTTAAATTGTCTTTCGCTTCTTGGGAAGTATTAAAAGTTCCGTTTTCAATTGAAGCTTTTGCAAATGCTTCGTCAACTTCAGAATCTATAAATTGGATTAAATTTTCGTTTGCTTCAAATTTTACCTCTTCGTATTTCAGCGAATTTATTTCGGTAATAATCTCGCCATCCTGCGGCGGCACCAGTTGTCCGCCATCTTCCCAATACACTTTGTAACCGTTGTATTCGGGCGGATTGTGGGAAGCCGTTAAAACAATTCCCGCTTGGCAATCCAACAGTTTTACGGCAAAGGAAAGCTCTGGCGTGGGCCGCAATTCTGAAAAAAGAAACACCTTTATGCCATTCGCTGAAAATACATCGGACACTACTTTTGCAAATTCCTTGCTGTTGTGGCGGCAATCGTAAGCTATGGCAACCTTAATTTCTTGGTTCTGAAACTGTTTTTTTAAATAATTTGAAAGGCCTTGGGTATTTTTGCCCAAGGTATATTTATTGATTCGGTTATCGCCAAGCCCCATTATGCCTCGCATTCCACCGGTTCCGAATTCCAGGTTTTTATAAAAGCTGTCTTCCAATCCCTCAGGATCGTAAGCGATCATTTCCTTGATTTCGTGCTGGGTTTTTTCGTCAAAAAAAGGGGTTAACCACTTATTAACGCGGGCTAAAATTTTCGGATCTACGTAAATCATTCACTTAAATTAAGGTGCAAAAATAACATAAAAAAGAATGAACCCGAAGGGTTCAAATATTTATAGATTAAATGAAATTCAAAAGATTCGACCCCTTCGGGGTCTTAAAAACATTGGGGTAATTAAGTTCAATAAATATATAATCCCTTCGGGATAAAAATTAAATGGAATTTATTTTCGAATTAACGAATTGCAATCCCAAATCATGAATTGACAGTTTCTTTAATGATGTAGTTTCGCGAATCCTTTTTACTTCGAAGGATCAATTCCCCCAAAAACCCAGCGAGAAAAAGTTGTGTTCCTAAAATCATTGCTGTCAGCGATATAAAGAACTCCGGTCTTTCGGCAATAAGCCTTCCGGCTGGGTTTATAAAAAGCTTGTCTATGCCGAGAAAAAGGGCAAAGCAAAACCCTATAAACAGCATAAATGCGCCCCAAGCGCCAAAAAGATGCATAGGCCGTTTCCCGAATCGCGACAAAAACCAAATGGTAATCAAGTCCAAAAACCCGCGGATAAAACGTTCGGCGCCAAATTTTGTGGTTCCGTATTTTCGGGCCTGGTGCAAAACAGGTTTTTCAGAAATATTGCCAAAGCCTGCATTTTTTGCAAGCACCGGAATATAGCGGTGCATTTCGCCAGTAACCTCAATGGTTTTTACCACGTCTTTTTTATAGGCTTTCAACCCACAATTAAAGTCGTGCAATTTTACGCCAGAAGTTTTCCGTGCCGCATAATTGAACAGTTTTGAAGGCAGGTTTTTGCTCAATACGGAGTCGTAGCGTTTCTTTTTCCAGCCCGAAACAAGGTCGAAACCCTCTTCGGTAACCATTTTATAGAGTTCGGGAATTTCTTCGGGATTGTCCTGCAGATCGGCGTCCATCGTAATAATCACATCGCCTTTGGCCATTGCAAAACCCGCGTGCAAGGCTTGCGATTTTCCGTAATTCTTCTGAAAACGGATTCCTTTTACCTCAGAATTTTCACGGGATAACTTTTCAATAATTTTCCAGGAACTATCTGTACTGCCATCGTCAATAAAGATGAGCTCGTATAAAAAACCATTGGATTGCATAACTTCTGCAATCCAACGGTATAATTCATTAAGCGATTCTTCTTCGTTAAGAAGCGGGATGGCGATGGAAATGTTCATTCAGTTTATTACAGTTGTTGTGGTGGGTTTTTCTTCATTATCAACCCTGCGAATAATGAAATAATAAAACCAAAAAATAAAGTTGCAATTATTGCGAAAGCAGACATAATCCAAGGTGACATAAACTTGGCCGACATGCTCATGGCCATATCAATCTGTTCCTGCGTCATATCTGGGTTTTTTTCCAACATTTGTTCCCGTGAAAAATCCAACGTTTTCTGAATAAAATCTGGATCGATATAATTCATAAAAATAAAATTGAATATAACGGCAATAATACCTGCAACTAGGCTTATGGCCAAACCTGCTTTTAAAGCCTGACTCAGTGTAAGAAAACCTGAGTTTTCCGTTTTGAATGCTTTTATCCCATACACAATAACGCTTACGGAAATAAGCAGCTGAAGCACAGTGAGCCACCATGGCCGATCAATATGAACGTCAAGTACGTAAGAGATAACTTGTAGGGCAATTGAAAGCAGTGCCAATAGAACTCCATAATTGAGCGCTATTTTTTTTAAAGAAGTTGTTTGGGTTTCCATTTTTCTATTGGTTTTTTGTCCTGCCAAAATGGGGCAGGCTGGTTCGGTTTGTTAGTAAACAAAGATAGTAAAACGTTACATTTGCGGTCAATTTTGAAGCGAATTAAAAAAGTGCATTATTTTGTTGCTAATTTCCAATTAATACTTAAATTTGCAAACTCATTTCCGAAAGGTCGGAAGAGCGCATTTTTAAATTATAATATTAGAGAGATGAAAAAAGGTATCCACCCAGAAAATTATAGATTAGTTGCTTTTAAGGATATGAGCAATGAAGATGTATTCCTTACAAAATCAACTGCAGATACTAAAGAAACTATCGAAGTGGATGGTGTTGAGTATCCTTTGGTAAAGATGGAGATTTCACGTTCTTCACACCCTTTTTATACTGGAAAAGCAAAACTTATTGATACTGCAGGACGTATTGACAAATTCAAAAACAAATACGACAAGTTTAAAAAACCTGCTGCAAAAGAAGCTAAAACTGAAGAATAATCTTCATTTTAGTAAAACATATAAAAGCCTTCGAGAAATCGAGGGCTTTTTTGATTTTAAATTTACGATTGCCGATTGTAGATTTTTGAGTAATATTGAATATGTATTTTTATAACTATGATTTTTAGGAAATCGAAAATCTAAAATTTAAAATCGTAAATCAAAATGAATTACATCCTCTTCGACGGCAGCGTCCGCAACCAGCTTTTACCATTCACTTTTACACGTCCCGTCGCCGATATTCGTGTGGGTATCTTGACTATTCGCGAAAAGTGGGAACACTTGTTGGGCTTTACCACAACTACCGTTACCGAAGACTATCTTTCAGAAAAATATCCGTTTTTGGAGCTTGAGAAGAATATTTTGATAAATGCGTCTTTCCTTCCTTCGGAAAATTTAGCGAATATTATTAAAGGATTGGAGGAAAACCAGGCGGTCTTTTTTGATGAGGAACCAATAGCTTTTTTTACGACCGAAGGGCAGGAAGTAGATTTTGAAACTTTCGATATAATCCAATATGCCCACAACGATGTGTTGAGAATAGAGCACACCTGGGATATTTTCTCAAAAAATGGCGAGGCAATAAAACGCGATTTTGAAATGCTCACCCAGGGTAGAAAATCGCAGCCTATTCCCGAAGGTGTTTGGACAAAAAATCCTCAAAATATTTTTATAGAAGAAGGTGCTAAAATTGAATTTTGCACTTTAAACGCTTCCGAAGGACCCATATATATAGGTAAAGATGCCGAAATTATGGAAGGCGCATTGGTGCGCGGGCCGTTTGCACTTTGCGAACATTCCACCTTAAAAATGGGTGCCAAGATTTATACAAACACCACCGTTGGCCCGCACAGCAAGGTTGGGGGCGAGGTGAATAACTCCGTGATTTTTGGATATTCAAACAAAGGCCACGACGGGTTTTTGGGAAATTCAGTTTTGGGCGAATGGTGCAATTTGGGGGCAGATACCAACAATTCCAACCTAAAAAACAACTACGCCGAAGTGCGGCTCTGGGATTACGAAACCGAAGGTTTTGCCAGAACCGGGCTTCAATTTTGCGGGTTAATGATGGGCGACCACAGCAAATGCGGCATCAATACCATGTTCAATACCGGAACGGTAGTGGGCGTGAGCGCCAATATCTTCGGAAGCGGTTTCCCGCGGAATTTTGTCCCCAGTTTCAGTTGGGGCGGAAGCGGTGGTTTTACCACTTATAAAACCGACAAGGCTTTTGAAGTGGCAAAAGTTGTTATGAGCCGAAGAAATATTGAATTTTCAGAAATGGACGCCAAGATTTTGGAACGTGTTTTTGAGGAAACGGCCAAATGGCGAAAGGCTTAATAAAAAAATAAAAGATAAACCAGGGCTGCAACAATCACTACCATAACGCTTCCAAAGACAATAGTTAGCCGTTTTTGTCGCTCTATTTCTTTTTGACGCAGTTTTTGTTTGAATGCCTCAAATTGTTCGGGGGACATTTTTTTGTAATCGATGATTTTTCCATAGCTACTATTTGAAGGTGTGATGTCCTTTTCAAAGTATTTATCACGTTTTACAAGTTGCTTTGCATTATTGCGAAGCGTTTGTGCCATTGCCAGAGCAGAACCTCCAAATCCCATTTTTTACTTTTTTGAAGTTTAAACTGTAATTTACAAATTATTTCGACTTTTTTACGTGTTTCAAAACCAAAAAATTCTGCGGGTTAATGCCCAGACCCGACACTTTTTTATTCACAAACCGAACCGCCATGTCATAAAACAATGGCACTACCGGCGCTTCTTCAACAATAATCGAATCCATTTTCGTATAGAGGATTTTCCGTTCCTCAATTTTTGAAATTGTAAGCGCCTTTTCATAAATACTGTCAAAAGTAGTATTGCGAAAGTGCATATAATTTGGACCATTTGGAGCGAAATTGGGACTGTAAAACAGTGATAGATAATTTTCGGCATCAGGATAATCGGCAATCCAGCTGGCGCGAAAAATATCCAGCTCGCCGCTGCTTTTCATCTGCCGAAGCGTGGAAGGCGGCATTACGTCTATCGTCACCGCAATCCCGAGTTTTTCGAGTTCGCGCTGCACGTATTCGCACAGATCCAAATACTGGCTGTTGGTGCCTATAGTAATTTCGGGTTTTGTGTCGCCCGTTTCGGTTTTATATTGTGCAATCAATTCCTTGGCTTTTTCAGGCTGATAGGTGTAACCGTCAATTTCAGCATAGCCGGGCAAGCCTTTCGGAATAAAACCGTGAATGGCCGGAATGCCCATGCCGTTGCGAAGATAGGTTACCATCTTTTGGCGATCGAAGCCGTAATTGATGGCCTGTCGCAAGGTCTTGCTTTTTATTTCGGGCGTATCTGTACCGAGAAAAAAACCGAGGTATTCCGTATTCAAATACGGTCCCGTAATCATATAAGCCAAGTCGTCGTACTTTGGTTGCAGCTTTCCGCGCGTGGTTAAAAGTTCGTCTTTGTAACTGCCGTCCAAACCCGAAATGAAATCGAGCTTGCCCTGGGCAAACTGTAAAAATTCACTTTGCTTATCGGGCAAAAATGTGATTGCCACGGCCTCTAAATAGGGGAGCCTTTCTCCGTTTTCATCCCTTTCGAAATACAGCGGATTTTTTCTGAAAACAAGCTTCACGTTTTCTTCCCACATTTTAAACTGAAATGGTCCCGTGCCCACCGGATTTCTTCGGAATTCATTGCCATAATAATCGACTGCTTCCCTCGGCACCACCGAACAATAGCGCATCGAGAGCAAGCCCATAAATGCGGGAAAGGGCTGCTTCAATCTGATTATAAAAGTATGGTCGTCTTCGGCCCAATATTTTTCAACATAATTCATCACCCAACTGCCGGAGGAGGCTACTTTTTCATCCGTCAAACGGTCGAAACTGTACACAAAATCTGATGCTATTACTTTTCGCGTGTAGCGGGGCAGACCGTCGGGGTCCATTTTGGCAAAAGCCACATTTTGATGGAAATAAACGTCATTCCGCAGCGTAAATGTATAGGTGTTTGTGGAATCGTCAATGGTCCAGCTTTGGGCGATATCGGGCTTAATGTTCAACGAATCATCCAATTGCACCAAGCCGTTATAAAGTTGGTTATCCGGCCAAATGGCCTGCGAATTTCGGGCAAATGCTGGGTCTAATGTCGGGATGTTTCCGTGTTCGTTATAGCGGAAAACGAGGTGGTCGCGGTCTGATTCTGCCTTTTTGGTGCAGGATAGGAGCGTGAGGAGTACGGTGAAAATTGATAGAATTTTAATCATTTAAAAAATTTACCACGAATGCACGAATATATAGGTTTATTCGCTCTTTAAGGTTTAGAATAGTAAAATCTCAAAACAAATAATTCGTGTATTCGTGGTTTTTAGTTTGTACTTTTGCAATCGCAATTGCCAAAAATACAACAATGCATTCTTCAAAAAAAGTCGCCTTTTACACCCTCGGCTGCAAGCTCAACTTCAGCGAAACTTCAACCATAGCAAGAAGTTTTGAGGGAGAAGGTTTCCTACGTGTAGATTTTTCCGAAAAAGCTGATATCTACGTAATTAACACGTGCAGCGTAACCGAAAATGCCGACAAGCGTTTTAAGACCATTGTAAAGCAGGCGCAAAAATCAAATCCAAAGGCCTTTGTTGCTGCCGTTGGTTGCTATGCCCAATTAAAGCCGCACGAACTGGCAGACGTGGATGGGGTTGATCTGGTTTTGGGCGCGACTGAAAAATTTAAAATAACCGATTATCTAAATGACCTTTCCAAAAATGATTTCGGGGAAGTGCATTCCTGCGAAATAGAGGATGCAGATTTTTATGTGGGTTCCTATTCCATTGGCGACAGAACGCGGGCCTTTCTGAAAGTGCAGGACGGCTGCGATTACAAGTGTACCTATTGCACCATTCCTTTGGCGCGCGGCATTTCCCGAAGCGATACTTTAGAAAATGTGCTGCAGAACGCTGCCGATATTTCGGCGCAGGGAATTAAGGAAATCGTTTTGACCGGTGTGAACATTGGCGATTACGGAAAAGGGGAGTTCGGAAACAAAAAACACGAACACACTTTTCTGGAATTGGTAAAAGCTTTGGATGAAGTGGAAGGTATAGAGCGGCTTCGCATTTCTTCCATAGAACCGAATTTGTTGAAAAACGAAACCATTGATTTTGTGGCAAAGTCGCAAACATTTGTACCGCATTTTCACATTCCGTTGCAAAGTGGGAGCAATGAAATTTTAAAATTGATGCGCCGCCGCTATATGCGCGAACTTTATGTGGAAAGGGTTGCAAAAATTCGGGAAGTGATGCCGCACGCCTGCATTGGCGTTGACGTTATCGTCGGGTTTCCGGGGGAGACTGATGAGCGGTTTTTGGATACCTATCATTTTTTAAACGAGTTGGATATTTCCTATTTGCACGTTTTCACCTATTCCGAAAGGGACAATACGCCCGCCGCTGAAATGGAGGGGGTAGTGCCGATGAAGGTGCGAAACAAGCGCAGTAAAATGTTGCGCGGTCTTTCAGCAAAAAAAAGAAGGGCTTTTTATGAAAGTCAATTGGGCACGACCCGTACCGTTCTTTTTGAAGGTGAAAACAAAGAGGGCTATATCCACGGTTTCACGGAAAATTACGTAAAAGTGAAAGCGCCGTGGAATCCGGAATTGGTAAATACCTTACAGGAAATTACGCTTACAAAAATTGACGAGGATGGGTTGGTGCGGTTTAAGCAAGCCGAAACGGTATTGATTTAAATATTAATTCCAACAGGCAATAAATCTTTATATTTCCTACGGTTTTTTCGCATAAAACCTGCAATTTCAGGACTGGTGGGCACCAGGCTAATGCCGCGTTTTTTTACCTCCTCAAAGACGGCTTTTATGAAAATTTCGCGAAACCCTTGTTCCTCCAGGTCCTCGGGCATTTCGTACTTAGTGAGAAAAATTTTTCGGTCCTGCAAAGCATATTCTATGCGGGCCATGTTGTCGCCAATTTCGAGCTCGAACTGTCTTAAAAATTCGTTGTCGGTAATTTCTACATCTTCAATCATTGGGAGTTGTTTTTTAAATTGGAAAAAGGATATTTAAAATACAGTGAGAGGGTATCGGTATATTTTAAATACAGGATTTGGTATCTTAAACAGTTATAATTAGATACGATACTTTTGGATGTGCGGTTTGTTCTCAAAGCAAATTATGACTGATAGTTATCAGTTGATAAGAAACGGTTATATAATTCTATCTTTGTATTCGTAAATTTACGAATAATCTTTGGGCTTTGCCATTTTCTTCACAAAAGACTTATGAATTCTGAAAAAACACATATTTATTTCGTTCCGGGGATGGCTGCGGGAAGCGAAATATTTCGAAATATCAAATTTCCCGAAACCTATGAAGTGCATATTTTGGAATGGTTGATTCCCGAAAAAAATGAAAGCTTAAAAGCCTATGCCGAAAGAATGGCAAGACGCATACAAGAAAAGGATCCAATTCTTATCGGGGTTTCGTTTGGAGGGGTTGTGGTACAAGAAATGAGGGATTTTTTAAACTTGAAAAAATTGATTATCATTTCAAGTGTAAAAAGCAGGGATGAGCTGCCGCGAAGGATGAAACTGGCCAGCTTAACAAAGGCCTACAAATTGATACCCACCGGTCTGGTTTTAAGTGCTGACGATTTGACCAAATATTCCATCGGCCCCAAAACAAAAAAGCGCTTGTCGCTCTATCAGGAATATCTACACGTTCGGGACAAGCAATATTTGGATTGGGCGCTGGAAAAAATGATAACTTGGGATAAGAAAGAAAAACTTGAAAATGTAATCCACATCCATGGCGAAAAGGATGTTGTTTTTCCTATAAAATATATTGACCGTTGTGAAGTTATCAAAGGCGGAACACATATTATGATTTTGAACAAAGGCAGGGAAATTTCACAAAAACTGCTGGAGATTTTTGAGCAATAATTTTTGCTTTTCTGTTGAAAAATAGCTTAATTGAGTATCTTTATTGAAAATAAGACGACATGAAAATGATAGGTAAAATAGGGTTGGGCATATTGATAATTGCAGCTAGTGCCCTTAGCATCCACGCGGTTCAGGATGCACCCACAGATGAGAATTTTGAAAAGAAATTGGTCAATGACTACAATGTTTATGCTTTGCCATTGCCAGAAAAAATGGATTTTGCAGGAGAGCCCGTACCGCTCCACAATCCGGATATTCGCGAGCGGATGGATAGGGAATTGTTGGTGAACACCTATTGGCAATCCAACGGACTGCTGCTCTTTAAAAGGGCGAACAAATACTTTCCACAGATTGAACCTTTGTTGAAAAAATATGGCTTGCCGGACGACTTTAAATACCTGGCCGTTGCCGAAAGCGGATTGGAGTACCAAAGTTCGCCCGCGGGAGCCTCTGGAATTTGGCATTTTATGAAAGGAACTGGGCTTGAATACGGCCTTGAAATAAACGATTATGTGGATGAGCGCTACAATCTGGAAAAGGCCACCATGGTCGCTGCTGAATATTTGAAAAGTGCAAAAAACAAATTTGGAAGCTGGACAATGGCCGCAGCAGCATATAATGCAGGAGTTGGCGGAATGAACAAACAAATCAACCGACAGAAGGAAACCAGTTATTACGACTTATTGCTGAATGATGAAACAAGCCGCTACGTATTCAGAATATTGGCTTTAAAGGAAATAATGACCCACCCGAAGCAATATGGTTTTAATTTCAGGGAAAAGGATTTATACACAAATATTCCTACCTATAAAGTGAAGGTGGACACCCCGGTTGAAGACTGGGCGGAATGGGTAAAACCTTACGGGATTAATTATAAAATACTCAAGCTCCACAATCCGTGGCTTCGAGATACGTACTTGAAAAATTCCTCTGGAAAAGAATACTTTATTGAAATACCTGAAAAGGGATATTATCAATAAGAAGACAGAAATAATTAATAAACCCCTAAAAAGTGTATATTTTTAGGGGTTTTGTTTTGAAGCGAAGTGATCTTTATCTTCGTCGGCTAAGTTTTTAAGAAGTGAAATTCCGTTTAAAAAAGAGTTGTAATTCAACTCAAAAGAAATTTCATATTTTTCATTGTATGGGTGCAATACGCCGCGCCTTACATCAACAATCCTTTTGTTTTCATCTATAAAAAACGAGGTGGGAAAACCAAGGCTGTGCTTCATGATTTCCACAATATGGTCGTTTTTGTTTTCCTTTTCATCAACGTATATAATGTTTATTTTTCTGGAATACTCACGAGTTGATTTCCTCACGTTTTCTTTTGAATCCCAAAATAGAATGACAAAATCGATCTCTTTGTAATATTTTTCGGCAACTTCATTAAGGGCTGGAATCTCACCAACACCGGGCGTACACCAAGATGCGTAGGTCATTAAGAAAATTGGTTTTTCGAATTTGTAGAGCTCGATCTTTTTTCCGGACAGTTTCCGTACTTTAAAGTTATCAAGATAACTTCCGTTCACCACATTGTTGATCAAGGAATCGAACAGAAATTCTGCGCGCTCAAAATCCTGAACTGCGTAAGCATTTTGAGAATTTTTCGTGTATTTCTTAATGTTTTTTCCAATCGCTTCAGAAAATAAAGGACCTTGCTCAATTTGTGATTGCGCTGAAAAAGTTACCAATAAGAAAAGATAAAGTAGTTTTCTACCCATAAGCAAAAGCTTTGGGCAAAGATACGCTACATGATTGATTTACAGCGAAGTATTCGACAAGAAGCTAATTAAAATCGACAAACAGCAAGAAAAGTAGAAACGGACTCTTAATTAAAACTATTTAAAATCTTTTTCCGCCACGGCCTCCGCGCCCAAATTGTTGCCGCGGCTGTCCCATTTTCTTCATTTGCTGTTTCATCATTTTTATTTGTTCGTCCAGCATATTGTGCTTATCCAAACTTTTGGCCTCGGCCATAAGCTGCTCCGCCTCGCGTTTTCGGTTTTTGGTCATAGCAATTCCCGCGAGGTTAAGTTTTGTCATCGCCATATCCGCAGACATATTCAGACCGAGTTTTTCGGCTTTCTTGAAATATTTTTCGGCTTCAATCATATTGGTCTGCGAAACCATCAGGCCGTTCAAATAGTTGTAGTAGCCCTCTTGTTTTGGTACCAATGAAGCCTTGGGGTTGCTTATTTTGTCGAGCCATTTCTTTGCGCCGGCAAAATCCTGTTTTCGAAGGCGAAGAAAAGCAAGCAGAATAATCTCATTCTTGAAATAAAGGAAGACGAATACCAAAGAAAGTAAAATCAGCATAATCCCATTGCCAATATTTGTTTCTGTAAATTGCCATACGGCCGCTCCAATTACTAAAGCCGCCAAAACTAATTTTATATTTTTGTTGAACATGGATAATCTTTATAAAGGGTTGCAAAGGTATAAAAACTAAATGCTTTATGGAAGATATTCCATTTCAGAAGTAGAAAATATTTCACGCAAAAGGAGGCCTAATCAATAATTTTGGGGTTGTATTTTCGGGGCAATTGCAATGCCCAAAAAAATTATGGATATTTTTTAAAAAAGGTTTGTCTAACTGAAAACTTGTTGTATTTTTGCACCCGACTTTTGAGGTAGTACCCAAAGGTTCTTAAAAAAGGATATTACGGAAGTTAAAGCATACTATAATGAGCAAAAGAACATTTCAGCCATCAAAGAGAAAAAGAAGAAACAAACACGGTTTTAGAGAGCGTATGGCTTCTGTAAACGGAAGAAAAGTTTTGGCTGCCCGCAGAGCGAAAGGCAGAAAAAGACTTTCTGTATCCTCTGAAGCCCGTCATAAAAAATAATGTTGATAAATTATATATAAAAGGTGTTGTTTAACTAAGCAACACCTTTTTTTTATACCCTAATGCGCCGTAATTTTGCGGCATCGAAAAAGTTAAAACAAATGCCTAAAAATCCTTCAATTAAATCAGTTCTAATTATTGGCTCAGGCCCCATTGTTATTGGTCAAGCGTGCGAATTTGACTATTCCGGCTCGCAATCTTTACGCTCGTTGCGCGAAGATGGCATCGAGACCGTTTTGATAAACAGCAACCCGGCAACCATTATGACCGACCCTTCCATGGCCGATCATATATATCTGCTACCGCTTACCACAAAATCAATTATAAGAGTATTGAAGGAGCATCCGCAAATTGATGCGGTACTGCCCACAATGGGTGGACAAACAGCACTGAATTTGTGCATTGAAGCAGACGAAAAAGGAATTTGGAAAGATTTTGGCGTCAAGTTAATCGGGGTGGATATTGACGCCATAAACATAACGGAAGACCGCGAAAAGTTTAGAATGTTAATGGAGAAGATAGGGGTGAAAATGGCACCTCAAGCTACCGCAAATTCGTATCTGCAAGGAAAGGAAATTGCACAGGAATTTGGCTTTCCGCTGGTTATTCGGGCATCCTATACCTTAGGAGGTGCGGGAGCTTCTATTGTTTACAAAGAAGAAGATTTTGACGAACTTTTATCGCACGGACTGGAGATTTCCCCCATTCACGAAGTGATGATAGATAAAGCGATGATGGGGTGGAAGGAATATGAACTGGAATTGCTTCGCGATAATAACGATAACGTTGTAATTATCTGTACCATTGAAAATATGGACCCTATGGGGATCCATACCGGAGATTCCATAACGGTGGCCCCGGCAATGACGCTCAACGACCGTACCTTCCAACGAATGCGGGATATGGCTATTCTTATGATGCGCAGTATCGGTGATTTTGCGGGCGGTTGTAACGTTCAGTTTGCAGTGAGCCCTGACGAGGAAGAAGAGATTATTGCTATTGAAATCAATCCACGCGTGTCGCGCTCCTCGGCATTGGCTTCAAAAGCAACGGGCTATCCTATTGCAAAAATCGCTACTAAATTGGCCATTGGATATACACTTGCTGAATTGAACAACCAAATTACAAAGTCAACTTCGGCATTGTTTGAACCTACTTTGGACTACGTTATTGTAAAGATTCCGCGTTGGAATTTTGATAAATTTGAAGGCTCCGATCGTACGTTGGGGCTTCAAATGAAATCTGTTGGCGAAGTGATGGGCATTGGCCGTTCCTTTCAGGAAGCGCTTCACAAAGCCACGCAATCGCTGGAAATTAAGCGTAACGGGATTGGCGCCGACGGAAAAAGCTACACCAATTACGAACAGATTCTCGATAAGCTGAAAAACGCGAGTTGGGACCGCGTTTTTGTAATCTACGATGCAATCCACATTGGAATTCCGCTAAGTAGAATCCACGAAATCACAAAAATTGATATGTGGTTCCTTCGCCAGTACGAAGAACTGTATCTTTTGGAAAAGGAAATTTCAAAATATACTTTGGAAACCCTTCCGAGGGAATTGTTATTGGAAGCAAAACAAAAAGGCTACGGGGATCGCCAGATAGCGCATATGCTGAAATGTTTGGAGAGCCAAGTTTACAAAAAACGTGAAGAGATGAACATTCAGCGCGTTTATAAATTGGTGGATACCTGTGCCGCCGAATTTAAGGCGGAAACACCCTATTACTATTCCACTTTTGAAAATGAAATGCAGCTTGAGGGCCAAAAGCCCTATTCCGAAAACGATAGCATTGTAACCGAAAAGAAAAAAATAATCGTTCTCGGTTCCGGTCCGAACAGGATAGGGCAGGGCATCGAGTTTGATTATTGCTGCGTCCACGGAGTGCTTGCGGCGGCGGAATGCGGCTACGAAACCATTATGATAAACTGTAACCCCGAAACAGTTTCAACGGATTTTGACGTTGCGGACAAATTATATTTTGAACCGGTTTTTTGGGAACATATTTACGACATCATTCGCCATGAAAAACCCGAAGGTGTTATTGTTCAATTGGGCGGGCAGACCGCGTTGAAACTCGCCGAAAAGCTGGATAGATACGGAATAAATATCATTGGCACCACGTATAAATCGCTGGATTTGGCAGAAGATCGCGGAAGTTTTTCAACGCTTTTAAAAGAAAACAATATCCCCTATCCCGAATTTGGAACGGCAGAAACCACCGAAGAGGCATTGGCACTCGCCGATAAACTTGACTTCCCGCTTCTGATTCGTCCATCCTATGTATTGGGAGGGCAAGGGATGAAAATCGTTATCAATAAAAAGGAATTGGAGGCGCATGTGGTAGATTTACTTCGAAAAATTCCGAATAACAAGTTGTTGCTGGACCATTATCTCGACGGAGCCATAGAGGCAGAAGCCGATGCCATCTGCGATGGTGAGAATGTTTACATCATCGGAATAATGGAGCACATTGAGCCGTGCGGTATCCATTCCGGGGATTCAAATGCTACTTTGCCGCCTTTCAACATCGGTGAATTTGTAATGCAGCAAATTAAGGACCATACTACCAAAATTGCGAAATCCCTCAACACCGTTGGACTCATAAACGTTCAGTTTGCCATAAAGGACGATGTGGTTTATATCATTGAGGCCAATCCACGCGCCTCGCGAACAGTGCCTTTTATTGCCAAAGCGTACGGAGAACCTTACGTAAATTATGCCACAAAAGTAATGCTGGGCCACAATAAAGTAACCGATTTCAACTTTAATCCTAAGTTGGAAGGATTTGCAATCAAGCAGCCTGTTTTCAGTTTCAATAAATTTCCGAACGTGAACAAACAATTGGGGCCTGAAATGAAGAGTACTGGAGAAAGCATTTTGTTTATTGATAGTTTGAAGGATGATGCTTTTTATGATTTGTACGCAAGAAGAAAAATGTATTTGAGCAAATAAGCTGATGTTTTTATTTTTTTTCGTAAATTAGTTTGTCAACCTACTTAACCCTTCTTTTATGAATAAAATTACTTTGTTCTTATGTTTTATTACAATGCATATTCTCACCGCGCAGAATGTTGTTGAAATTGCTTGGGGACAAGGGATTAATGAATCTGTGGCCAGCCCTACCATTGAAGTGGGAGACACCGTACTTTGGAGGTGGGCAGATGCTTCACAGAAAACTGTAACCAGCCTTTCCAATGGAGCTGAAACTTTTGATAGTGGAACGTTGAAGGGCGTAAATAATGAATTCTCATATACTTTTTCCAAAACCGGCGTAACCGAATACCAAAATGATTCCGACCCTTCAATGCATGGCAAAGTTACGGTGGTCAGCAAGCTTTCAACGGAGGAAAAATTTATAAAAAACCTAAATTTTTATCCCAATCCGGTAAAAAATGAGTTGAACATTGCTTCAATCTTTAATATTGACAGTTACCAGATCTATAATGTTTTGGGAACCCTGGTTTCCGAAGGAAAAGGGACCAGCAACGTTACGCAAGTGGATATGGGCCGATTGAACAGTGGGCTGTATTTTGTGAAAGTTACTTCAAGAAATATGCAGACCACATTAAAAATTGCGAAAAAGTAAAACCTAAAAATGTACTTTTTAATTGCTTGCCATTTTTAATTTCGATTAAAGTGAGGCGATTGTTCCTGTTCCACCGCCGTGATAAAATATTTGGTCTCACCCCAAATGGCGAAGGAAGCAAACCTTTCTATATAGGTCACTTTCACATAGCTTCCTTGGTATTCCTTAAGTTTTTCGATCACTTCTTTATCTTGGTCCAAAACTGAAAAAGAGAAAATCTGGGCGCCGCTAATACCTTGGCTAATCTCGCCCTCCCACGTTTTAATAATCACGCCGCGATGGCTAAACTTAATAAGCTCGCCAGCACGCGTTCCTTCACTATAGGGCACATAATATATAAATGCCATGTAGCATAGGAAGATTGCCAAAAGGCTTCCGAGAATGATGAAGAGGACTTTTTTCATAATACGTTAATTTAAATCGAGTTCGTCGTCGTTATTCACATTTGCCTTTTTTAACCACGCAGCCTTCATTTTATCCTTTGGCGAAATGCCCAATTCCTCAAGCTTGTTGATATCCTTGATTAAATTTTGGTTGCCTGTTAATTTTTTCATCGCTCCGTCGTAGGCGCTTTTTGTGGAAGCTATTCTATTTCCAACTGTTTCCAGATCGTCCAATAAAATTTTGAATTTGTGGTAAAGGCTGCTTGCGTGGTTGGCAATTTCCAGCGCATTTTGCTGTTGCTTTTCGTTGCTCCACAGCGCATCTATGGTCCGCAATGTTGAAAGCAGTGTGGTTGGGCTCACCAACAATATATTTTTCTGAAAAGCGGTATAAAAAAAGGAATTGTCAAAATTCTGGGCCAAATACAGCGCAGGCTCAATAGGGATAAACATCAAAACAAAATCGGGCGATTGGATTCCGTGCAAGTCCTCATATTTTTTTGAGCTTAATTGGGCAATATGATTTTTTAGGGATTGAATGTGGTCCTTTAAAAATCTTTCCTTTAAACCTTCATTTTCTTCGTTTACGTATTTTTCATAGGCCGTCAGCGAGACTTTTGAATCTATTACCATTCGCTTGTCATTGGGCAAATGGATAACAACATCGGGCAGCACTTTGTTTCCATCGGCATCGGTATAGGATTTTTGGACAAAATACTCCCGATCTTTGACCAAATTCGATTTTTCCAATACGCGTTCCAAAATAAGTTCGCCCCAGTTTCCCTGGGTCTTGCTTTCTCCCTTCAGTGCCTTTGTAAGATTGTTTGCCTCTTCACTTATTTTCACATTCTGTTCGTTTAGGAATTGAAGCTGTTTCCCAAGCTCTGCGTGTCCTTTGATGAAATCTTCGTTGCTTTTCCCAACTTTTTCCTCAAATTCCTTGATTTTTTGATTCAAGGGTTTTAGTATTCCTTCAATATTTTCCTTGTTCAATTCCGTGAATTTGTGGGTTTTATCCAACAAGATTTTATTGGCGAGATTTTCAAACTTGTCATTGAAATCTTTTTCGAAATTTTTGAAGCGTTCTTTTTCCTTTTCCAATTCGGAATACAGGGCTTCATATTCCGCGCTTTGGCGTGAGAGCTGCATGTTTGCCTGTTCTTTCTCTTTTTGTAAAGATTCCTTTTCCGAAGCTAAAAGCCCCAAACGTTCGTTTAGTTTTCCTTCCTGAAATTGCGCATTTTGAAGCCGTTCCTCCAGTTTGCTGGTTTCGGTCTTGTTTTTTAAACGTGCGAAAAGATTGCCGATAAATGCCCCAATCAACAAACAAATAGCAGCCAATAAAAGAAATAGAAAGGTTTCGTTCACAAGATAAAATGTTAATGGTTATTAGTTAATGGTTAGTCGGAGTGCCCGATGCCATTTTATTTCAATTTTGAAAAAGTAAAGATACTATTATCGCAGGGGCATTCAAAGACCCTACAAAATTTTAATTTTTTCCTTTTTCACAAGTAACCTTTAACAATTAACGAATTACAAACCTCCCGGTTTTACTATCAAAATCGATGGTTTCTTTTGGGAAAAGCGCATCAAACCGTCCAGCTTCAATCAGTTTGCAGGGCGAATCGAAATAGGTTTCATCCTTAGCCATTACCAACATTTTGTCGGTAAGTTGGATGGCCAAGTCAATTTCGTGGGTTGAAAAGAAGATTGTCTTTTGTGTTTCCGAAGCCAGCTTTTTCAGCAGTTTCAAAATGTATGCGCGATGGTAAATATCCAAATGGGTCGTGGGTTCGTCCAATAGTATAATTGGCGTGTCCTGTGCCAAAGCGCGTGCAATGGCAACCCGTTGCATTTGGCCATCGCTCAATTCAAAACACTTTCGTTGGGCGAGGGCAGTGGTCTCGGTGGCTTCCAGTGCAAGGTTTACGGTTTTCCCGTCTTCGTTGGAAAGGGTACCGATCCAATTGGTATAGGGTTGTCTTCCCAAGGAAACCATTTCCAAAACCGACAGATTTTTGGAGGCGGGCGCTTCGGTCAAAACCACACTCAACTGTGTCGCAAGCTGGAACGAAGAATATTCCTTTAAATTTTTTCCGTTCAGGAATATTTCGCCGGTAAGGGCGGTTTGCATCCCTGTCAACGTTCGCAGCAATGTGGATTTGCCAATTCCATTTGCGCCAACAAGCCCCACCAATTCGCCTTTCGCAATAGAAAAATTGATTTTTTGTGCAATTGCGGTATTGCCCTTTTTATTGGAATAACCCACGGCAAGGTTTCGCGTTTGTAAAATGATATGTTTTTCTTCCGAAGCCATTAAAAGAAGAGTTTTCGTTTTCTGACCAACAGCCAAATTACCACAGGGGCGCCAATCAAAGAAGTAATTGCATTTATTGGCAATGTAAATTCGCTGAAGGGCAATTGCGCCACGGTATCGCAAATTAGCATCAACAAACTTCCGCAGAGCAGCACGGCGGGGAGCAAAACCAGGTGGTTTGCGGTTTTGTAGAATTGACGCACCAAATGCGGCACCGCCAAACCAACAAAGGCTATTGGCCCTACAAAAGCTGTAATTCCTCCTGCTAGAATACTCGTTGCCAAAATAATTATGAAAGTAGTTCTTTTAATACGAAGCCCCATACTTTTTGCGTAGTTCTCCCCCAGCAGCAACGCATTTAGGGATTTACTGCTGAAAACGCTCAAAACCAGTCCCGCCAAAAAACAGATGCCCAAAATCAACACGCCTTTCCAAGATTGGTTTCCAAGGCTTCCGAAGGACCAAAAAATGTATTGTTGCAGTTGCTCCGCATTGCTAAAATAGGACAAAACCGACACTACTGCGGTGGTCACGCTGCCAAACATAAGACCGATTATCAAGATTGCCATCGTGTCCTTTATTCTAAAAGTTATCGCCAAAACCGCAAGCAGCACCAGGAAACTTCCCAAGGCCGAGGCGATTACCAAGCTCCATTGGCTCAAAAGCAGGGTTCCAAAAAATCCCCCAAAGGCACTTGCGCCCAGAATTAAAATGGCCACGCCCAAACTCGCACCGCTGCTCAACCCCAAAACGAAAGGTCCCGCCAAAGGGTTTCTAAACAAGGTTTGCATCAATAATCCCGAAATGGCCAACCCGCCGCCTGCAAGCATTGCGGTTATTGCCTTTGGCAGTCTGTAGTCCATCAAAATGTATTGCCATGTTTCTTTGGAGGCACCGTTTCCTATAAAGGCCGAAAAAATTTCCTTTAGGGGAATGGAAACTGAACCGAGGCTCAAATTCACCAAAAATGCGGCAATCAGCACCAAAAATAGCACCGTAAAATGAAACCCATATGTTTGTTTGGTTTGCATTATTGCAATTTATCAAAAAAATAAAGTTCGCGATTTGGAAACAATTCGGGGTGCAGTATTTTTATTAGGTCTTTTAAAACCAAATCGGGTCTGTTGGGAGCCAATTCAAAATAGATTACTCCTCCGGTTTCGCCTTTTTTCAAGCTATAGGAATATACATTTCCCGTTTTAAAGGCTTTAAATCGGGCGTAAACTGGGTTTGCGTTTTTCATTTCTTCCAAACGCGTGAACTGTCCCGGCCCAATCCAAACCTCGGCATCGTGGCCTTTGTCCAGGACCGATTCCAAACTTAACGATAGGCTACCCGTGCCTTTTGAATCTTTCCACAGATAATCGCCGTTGGCATCGGTTATAAACTGTGCGCCCCAACTGTCGCCCTGCGGCATATACCAAACGTCTTTGTACATTGCCCCGCTAATTACCGTTGGCGAATTTTCAGCTTCCGAAGCACGTTTTTTTGCTGAAAGATATTCGGTCTCTATGGCTTTGAAAATGCTGTCCGCTTCTTTTTCCTTATTGAAAAGCACACCGAAAAACTTGATCCATTCGGCTTTCCCCAAAGGGGAAGTTTCCGTCCAGTCTGAATTGTATAGAACGGGAATTCCGGTTTTTTCAATGGTCGTGAAGGTTGAATTATTTCCGTCAACTGCAAAACCAATGACGGCATCGGGTTTTAAATTGATTACCACTTCGGTGTTTATATCTTCGTTTCTGCCCAGCTCGGTTATTTTTCCTTCTGAAATTCTTTTGCGCGTTTTTTCCGAGGAAATATAATTTAGGTTTGGAAACCCTACCAGCGCTTCGTTTTCATCTAACATTTCCAAAGAAGGAATGTGGGTGGTGGAGGTAACGACAATACTTTTCAGCGGAATTTCAACAACGGCATCAAAACCTTCAGGATTTGGAAGGGAACCGTTTTTTTCAACCAAGGCATATTTGAAAGTCTTTTCGGTTCCCGGCCATGGGTTTTTCAATGTTATGGTTTTGTAGCCTTCAAAAATGTTGATCTCAAAGCCTTTTGCGTATTTAATGGGAACCTCTTTATATGTAGCGGAAACACTTTCTGTCCTGTTCTTGGTTTCGTTTTTACAGGAAATAAGTAAAATAATAAGTAGAAAGTAAAAAAAATTCAATTTAAAATTTGCCATTGGTTGCTTGTTGTTCCGCAGAGTTGCACAAAGGTATCACAAAGTTTCACAAAGAATTAATTGATTATTCTTTTGATACCGTTTTTTAAAACCGCCACGTGAAAATTCAATAGCAGCCCGGGTTTATAGTTTCCGAGCTTCAAATAGGTCAAAACCTGTGCAGTATGGACATCTGTAAACGCTTCAATGGTTTTTATTTCAATGACTAATTTGTTTTCTACCAAAAGGTCTATTCTATAATCGTGGTCCAATTTTATTTCTTTATACATAATTGGCATTGGTTTTTCTTGTTGAACATTGAGTCCAGCTTTTTTTAATTCGTATGAAAGGCAATATTGATATGCAGATTCAAGAAGACCAGGGGCTAATTGACGGTGAACTTCTATTGCGCGGCCAATAACAATATTTGAAAGTTGATTTTCATCCATAATTGAAAAATTGAATACTATCAAATATAGGCAAAACCGCTTTGTGAATCTTTGTGAAACTTCGTGTAATAACCTTTTAATTCTCCGAAAATTACTTTTATCTTCGCAATGAATTTTGGTGAGTTATTTTCCACAACGGAAAACGCTCTTAAAAGGGAAATAGGTAAAAGATTTTGAAGTTTTTTGCACGACAATCAAAAAATCGACTCCCGATAGCTATCGGGACTAAAATCTCCAATCCTATGCTGTTCCCGCAACTGTAAGTCGTCCCGAAGAATTTTCGGGCGTGCATTCTTCAGAACCACTGTTCGCATTTGGCGGATGGGAAGGTAGCACAAAAGACGAGCCAGGAGACCTGCCAGATTCTAACATAAAATCATCAAACTTTCGGGATAAAGGTTGAATTATGAAACAAATTTGGCTCCATATTATTTTTGTCGTTTTTCTGTGCACGGCTTCCGCATACGCACAACTGGACAGCATCCAGCACTTGCCGGAAGTGATGCTGACAGATTCCAAACTCGTCCAGTTTTCAAAAGGGTTCAAACTTGAAAAACTGGGCGATTCCTTGATTAAAAAGAATGCTACTTCCTTGACCGAAACGCTCCGTTATAACACTTCAATATATTTTAGGGAAAACGGTTTCGGAATGGTTTCATCGCCATCTTTCCGTGGCACGAATGCCGCGCAAACAGCCGTTGTTTGGAACGGAATAAACATCAATTCGGTATTTACGGGGCAGACGGACTTCAATACAATTTCACCATTAAATTATAGTGAAATTACCATAAGAAGTGGCGGCGGAGGCGTGCAATACGGAAGTGGTGCCGTGGGTGGAAGTATCCATCTAAACGATGCGTATTCCTTCCAAAAAATAGATACAACACAGGTTGGGCTGCGTTACGGAAGTTTTTCCACCGTTGGCGGAAATGCGAGCACCACACAAACCTGGGGCGACCATTATTTGAATGTGGGCGTGGATTTTATAAGTTCTGAAAACGATTACGATTATGTGGGAAAAAACCAAAAGAACACCCACGGGCAATTTGTGCGCTTTAAAGCGAAAGTGAACGAGGCCCGAAAGCTGAAGCGCGGCGTTGCTACCTGGAATTCGGAATACAGCTATAACGATCGCAATTTTTCCGGCAGTTTAAACACCAAGGGGAAAGATGCTTACAAGGACGTTACGACCCGAAATCTTTGGCAGTTGCAGCAAAAGGTCGGCGTTTTCAATACAAAGGGAAGCGTTGCCCATCTTTTTGAGCGGTATAATTATTTTCCGGATAGCGAAAAGGCATTTAATACCGGTGGAAAAGCCAATACTTTTATCGGGGCGTTTCAGGCTGAAATTTTCCTTCAAAAAAAGCTGCGATTAAACGGAAAGGTTGAATACACCTATGTGGATGCCGAGGGAGACAATGTGGGGGAAAATTCACGAAAAACCTTGGCGGCCGTTGTATTGATGAACCATAGGCTTTCGGAAAAATTTAATTATGGAATCAACCTTCGGCAAGAGTTTTTGAATGATTTTGACAATCCGTTCCTTTTTTCTGCGGATGCGAAATACAGCGTTTCAAAAAATTATGCACTTCGGCTGAATGGCTCAAAAAACTATCGCGTGCCCACCTTCAACGATTTGTATTGGTACGCGGGCGGAAATATGGATCTGCAGCCGGAAACGTCATATCAAATGGAGCTTGGGCAGGAATTTTCGGTCGGAAAGCTGAAAGCTGATGTTGCTGCTTATTATATTTCTTCGGAAGATTTAATAAAATGGGTTCCCGGAAATGGCGGGCTGTGGCAGCCCATAAATATCAGCAAAACCAGAAATTATGGCATTGAGGCTGTTCTTGGGTATTATTTAAAATTCAGCAAACGGCATTCTTTGGATTTTAACGCAAACTATTCCTATACCAAAGCGGAAGATTTGGAAAAGGAGAAACAGCTTATTTACGTGCCTTTCCATAAAGCTGCTGGCACGATGGAGTATAGTTTCAACTATTTTTCGGTTTATGTTCAAGGCCTGTTCAACGGGGAGGCTTATACGACCACAGACAACAGCGAAAGTGTGGACCGTTATACCGTCTTCAATATTGGGGCGCAATACACGTTACCATTTAACCCAAATATAACTTTTGGCGGGCGGCTTAAAAATGTTTTTAATGTATATTATGAAAACGTGGCATACAGACCGATGCCCTCCCGAAACCTTCAAATATTCTTAAACTTTAATATATAACTAAAATGAAAACTATGAAAAGAATAATTTTTATGACCCTTACTGTTTTACTATTTGTGTCTTGTAGCAGTGATGATGACAACCAGCCGGAATATATTCCAGCGGCTTTTGAAAAAGGGATATTAATTACCAACGAAGGGCCTTTCAACAACGGAAGTGGCAATATCACTTATATTTCTGAAGATTACAGCACGGTTGTTCAAAATATATTTAAAAACGTAAATGGAAGCAATTTGGGCAATATAGTACAGTCCATGGGCTTTCAGGATAACATTGCATATATTGTGGTAAGCAATTCACAAAAAATTGAAATAGCCAACCGCTACACTTTTCAGCGTATAGATTCCGTAACAACTGGTTTGGTGAATCCGCGTTATTTTGTGTCTGTGGGCGGCAATAAGGGGTATGTGAGCAATTGGGGTGATCCCAATGACAATACAGACGATTATTTGGCTGTTTTGGATTTAAGGACCAATACGGTTTCTGCAACTATTCCTGTGGCTTTTGGGCCAGAGAGAATGGTGGTGGCCAATAATAAAATATATGTAGCACACCAAGGGGCGTACGGGCAGAACAACCTGATATCCGTGATTTCCGGAACCACGGTTGAAAGCACTATACCTGTGGGCGATGTTCCAAATTCCATGGTGGTTTCTGGAAATACACTGTACGTGCTTTGCGGTGGAAATCCAAGCTATACGGGCAGCGAAACTGCGGGGTCTTTGGTAAAAATTGATCTTGCAACGGGGCAGGTTTCGCAGACATTCTCTTTTGGCACAACTCAGCACCCCACCAGCCTTACAATGGATGGCGCCAAACTATTCTATAACCTTGACGGAAAAGTTTATAAAGTGGACACTGCTTCCATTTCATTACCGGGAGCTGATATAATCAATGGCAACTTTTACACCCTTCAAGCAAAAGATGGAAAATTGTATGCTGCCGATGCAAAGGATTATGCAAGTAGGGGCTCTTTGATAATTTACGACCTATCGACCAATCAGCAAATCCAGGAATTTGAAACGGGCATTGTTCCGGGCGGAATTTATTTTAACGAATAAACTTTTCTGAAAATAACAAAAAAAGAATCCATTAAATCTAAAATTTTAATGGATTCTTTTTTTACTGACCACTGAATTACCAATTTCCAATCATTTTTCCATCAATCGGAGAATTTGCTTTACTATCTGAAATCTCTTTCAATGCCTTGAAATCCTTTTTTCTGTTGAAAGGTCTTCCGGCAATCTCAAAAAGCGCTGCGGCAAGAAGAGGTTCGTTTTCATCGCCCAATTGGCCTAAGTCGAAATAATCTTCCTTTAAAGCAATCTGCGGAAATAAACCATCATTGTAATCTGTGTTTCCTGCAACGTTGGAAGTTTTGAAGACCAGTGGAAGCATTGCATAATAATGGGAAGGGCTTGCTTGCTGTCTGCTGAAGGTAGGGGCTGGCGCATCATAAAGTAAAAAGGAAGCCTGAAATTTCCCCGTAGTGGTATCGCCAACCTGTACCGTGTTTATGTATGGGTTAAGCCCATTTATAACCAACTCGCTGGCAGAGGCTGTCCTCTTTGTTGTTAAAATATAAACATTGTTTAGGTTAAGGCTGTTTATAGTCGAACCGTTGCTGATGGAACTGTCAAAAAGTCCGTCCGATGCATTTGCAGCTTGCCGGTCGGCATTCCAAAATTCCTTGTAAAAAACCTGTCCGTTAAACTGTCCCGTAATCATGCTGGCTAAGTCGGTAGCTGTTTCAACTGATCCACCTCCATTATAGCGAAGGTCCAAAACAAGATTGGTAATCCCTTCGGCTTTAAATTGTGCAAAGGCATCGTTTAGTTGTATGTCATAATCTGTAATAAAGCCATTGTACATCAAATAGCCTATTTTTTCTCCGTTAACGTTTAGGGTCTTTGTTTTAAAAACAGGGTTTTCGCTGTATTGGGTCTTGTTTAAAAGAACGGTTTCGCCCGTGGGTATAAAATTAGTGCCGTCATAAGTCGCCAGACCAATGGTATAACTGTTTGGAGTCTGCAAGTCTATATAGTTTTGGCTGGTTATTTGTTGCCCGTCAATAGTGGTGAACAAATCACCGCGTTTTAACCCTCGTGCTTCCGCATCAGTGTTCGGCAACACATAGCGCACATAACCAAATACATTGCCGCTGTTATCGGGATAATACACCAGACCAAACTCCATGCCGTTGCTCAGGGTAACTCCGTTTAAGGCATCCTCAATTACCCTAAAGTCGCTGAAAAGACTGCTGAAACGATCCCGTGGCGACAACAAATAATCGAACAAAGCTTCGGGAGTGTCGTAGTTATTCAGAAAGCCATCGAGTTCGCCTTGGCTGGCGAAAGCATCGTTTGCAAGTTCCGGCGTATCCGCCTTGTACAGGTAATAATAATTTAAGCCCCGGTATATAAAGTTTTGAATATCAAGCGTTGAAGCTGGCTGGATATTGTCGTCCAAATCTTCAAAACAGGAAACAAAAAGTGTGGAAATAGCCAAAAGGGGAATGAAAATTTTTCTTTTCATAAAAAGGTTTATTTACGTTCGGTATTAAAACAGGTAAATTAGGGATTATATTGCAATGGTAAAAATATGTTTTTTAGTCGAAATTATTCCAGCTGATCCAAAATGAATTCTTTTGGATTTGAAATAGGACTTAAGGGGAAACAGAACGGATCGGTTTTTTATGACGAAGCAGTCCTGTGCCCTGATTCCTGTTTCATTTCGAAAAAGGATTGTAACAAAAATGGACGCCATTCGTCATTTAAATAGAAGCCGGAAAAACCACAACCAC
Organism: Aequorivita todarodis; assembly: GCF_028561335.1. Lineage (GTDB taxonomy): Bacteria > Bacteroidota > Bacteroidia > Flavobacteriales > Flavobacteriaceae > Aequorivita > Aequorivita todarodis. Next base: position 62,443 of record NZ_JAQQTG010000015.1, read on the forward strand.
CAAAATGGACAAAACCGAATTTATTGCTTTAGTAATGCCCTATAAAGATAGGCTCTACCGTTTGGCCAAAAGAATTTTGGTGTCTAAGGACGAAGCAGAGGATGCCGTACAGGAAGTGTTTTTGAAACTGTGGAACGGAAAGGAAAATATTGAAAATTATAAGAACCCCGAAGCATTTGCAATCACGATGACCAAAAATTATTGTTTGGACCGATTGAAATCGAAACAGGCCTCTAATTTGAAGATCGTTCACAGCAATTATCAAACTTCAGAAAATATTGAAAGGAAAATCGAGGCCAATGATGGGGTTGAAATGGTTTTCAGAATTATGGAAACCTTGCCGGAACAACAAAAAATAGTGCTTCAACTGCGGGATGTGGAGCAATTTGAGTTTTCAGAAATCGCAAAGATGCTGGACAGCAACGAAACAGCAATACGAGTGGCGCTTTCCCGCGCACGGAAAACAGTTAGGGACACAATGATAAAAAATTACAATTATGGAATCGGTTAACGTAAAAAAATTACTGGAAGCCTATTTTGAAGGCAACACCAGTCTTGAAGAAGAAAAAAAACTGCAAGACTATTTCACCAATCAAACGGTTGCGGACGATTTGGTTCAATACCAACCAATCTTTGCAGGGTTGAAAGCCGCAAAAGAGGAACGCTCTAGCAAAGCCTTCACATTACCGGAAAGCAAACCGAAAACGATCAAAACTTGGTGGTATTCAGCAGCGGCAATTTTGGTGATGGCATTTGGAGCGGGAAGCTTTTACTTTTCGCAACCACATTATACGCAGGAAGAAAAGGAAGCCTTAGCTGCTTTTGAAAAGAGCAAAAATGCAATGCTGCTGCTTTCGGAAAATTTAAACAAAGGGGCGGAACAGCTCACGTTTGTGAAGCAATTTGCGATAACTAAGGATAAGATTTTTGAATAAAAAAAGGTTGCAGTCGCGGTTTTTAGTCTCAGTCTCAGTCGCAGTCGCAGTCGCAGTCGCAGTTTACAGTAACAATAGTATCCATAGCATCAGCAGAATCCATAGCATCCAATACACCAATAAATAAAAAACAATAGCAATAAATAATAAAAAATAGCAATAAACAATAAAAAATAGCAATAAACAATAAATACTAAGCAATGAAAAAAACAGCAATACTAATAGCACTGGCAATAGCGCCGATGGTTTCTTGGGCACAGAACGCTTTTGATTCCTTTGAAAACGAAAAAGATGTAACCTCGGTAGTGGTTACAAAAAACATGTTCAAGCTTTTGAGCAAGATGGACCTAAACTCCTCCGATCCCGAGGCCCAGGCATATCTTAAAATGGTGAATGATCTGGACAACATCAAGATTTTCACGACAGACAACCCCGCGGTAGCAAAACAAATGGACGATGCGGTGGCAAAATATATTTCCACTTCCAAGAATTTGGGCGAACTGATGCGCGTGAAGGAAGACGGCAAAAACATTAAATTCTACAGTAAGGAAGGTAAAAACGATAATTTTGTTAGTGAACTGTTGATGCACCTGGACGGGATGGTTGACGGAAAACCGACCACGGTAATCATGAGCATTACGGGCAATATAGACTTGAAGCAGATTTCAAAACTTACCGAAGATTTAAAAGTGCCCGGTAGCGATCAGTTGAAGAATATTGACAAAAAGAAAAAGCAGTAATGATGGCACTTCTAAAATATTTTATAGCCTTGGTATTGGGCACAATGGCGCTGGTTTCCTGTAGCGACAAATCTCTGCAGAAGTATTTGGTGGAAAAACAGGACGATGATAAATTTGTGAAAATGGACATTGCAGCCAGCTTGCTTCAAGGAAGAAACAGCAACTTTACGCAGGAAGAGAAGGATATTCTGAATACCATCAAGAAAGTGAATGTGGTTGCCTATCCCATCATTGAGAATGATACGGCCGATTACGAAATGGAAAGACAACAGTTGAAATCTATCTTGGACCAAGAGCAATACAAAGAATTGACCCGGATAAAAAGCAACGATTGGGATGCCACTTTAAAATATACCGGGGAGGAGGATGCCATTGATGAAGTAATTGTTTTTGCGAGCGACGATAAGCGCGGCTTCGCGGTCTTCAGAGTGTTGGGCGAAAATATGCGCCCGGACCAAATGTTGAAATTAATGAAATCTGCCGAGCGCGGCGATTTGGATGTCTCCAAATTTGAAGGATTCGGCAATATATTTAAAGATTAAATTAGTTGATTAATAGTTGAAAAGGGCTTCTTCCTAGCTAGGTTGAAGCCTTTTTTTATTCCCCAACTCTTTAAATCCCCGTGTAGTTTCCGGGGGTGATGTTTCGCATTTCCTGTTTTACGCTTTCGGGGATTTCCAAGGTTTCAATGAAATTAGCGATGGAAGTTTGGTTAATCCTTTCGTTGGTTCGCGTAAGGCCTTTCAGTGCTTCGTAGGGGTTTGGGTAGCCTTCGCGGCGTAGGATGGTTTGCAGTGCTTCAGCAACCACGGCCCAATTGTTTTCAAGGTCTTCAGCAAATTTTACTTCGTTCAGCAACAATTTGTTCAACCCTTTTAAAGTGGAATGGAACGCAATGAGCGTATGCCCAATAGGAACCCCAATGTTCCGCAATACCGTGCTGTCCGTAAGGTCGCGTTGCAATCTGCTGATGGGAAGTTTCCCTGAGAGATGCTCAAAAATAGCATTGGCAATACCCAGGTTTCCTTCACTGTTCTCAAAATCTATGGGGTTTACTTTGTGTGGCATGGCACTGGACCCTATTTCGCCAGCTTTTATTTTTTGTTTGAAATAATCCATAGAGACGTATGTCCAAATATCGCGATCTAGGTCAATCAAAATGTTGTTTATTCTTTTTAGGCAATCAAAAAGGGCGGCCATGTGGTCGTAATGTTCAATCTGTGTGGTGGGGAAGGACTGGTGGAGGCCTAAAGTTTCCTGTACAAATTTTTTCCCGAAAGCGCGCCAATCGATGTTTGGATACGCTACTTTATGGGCGTTGAAGTTCCCGGTTGCACCACCAAATTTTGCGGCACTTTTTACATCGTTCATCAAATCAAACTGTTCTTCAATGCGGACCACGAATACTTCAATTTCTTTTCCCAAACGGGTTGGGGAAGCCGGCTGGCCGTGCGTTCTTGCAAGCATGGAAACCTGCGCCCACTCCTCGGAAAGTGCTTTCAGTTTGTTTTTTACCTCTACTAAAAGCGGCACATACACATTGTTTATGGCATCTTTCAAAGATAGTGGAATGGCCGTATTGTTTATATCCTGCGAAGTCAATCCAAAGTGGATAAACTCTTTGTATTGCTGAAGTTTTAAAGCATCAAATTTTTCTTTGATGAAATATTCAACCGCTTTTACATCGTGGTTGGTAACCTTTTCGATCTCTTTAATTTTAATGGCATCCTGAACTGAAAAATTCAAGTAAAGCTCGCGTAATTCATGGAAAAGATTTCTGTTAAAATCCTTCAATTGCGGTAAATCCAGTTCCACCAAGGCGATAAAATATTCAATTTCCACCTGCACACGGTACCGTATGAGCGCTTCTTCAGAAAAAAACGGGATCAGGGCTGCGGTTTTTGGGGCGTATCTGCCATCAATAGGCGAAATGGCTTGTAGAGCATTGGTGTACATGGTTCAAAATTTAAAAGCGCAAAGATACGAAACGCTGTCGAGTTATAAAGGAAGGGTTTGCTTATTAAATTTGGAGCATTTATATGGTTTGTATTAACGGAATGCCAATAAAATCCCGTTTTAAGATAACGGATAGTTAAAAATAAGGCGGTTCAATAAACTTTAAGATTTCATTATAAATATAAGTTTGGTTCGGGTTGTAATTTTAATGGTGAAAAGAAAAATGAATTATTAATTTAAAAAAAATTGTTATGAGCACACAAAATCAAGCCCAGCAAAGGAATCCTCAAAACCAACAACAAAACCAACAGAGGAATCCTCAAAACAGACCACAAAACCAACGTCGTCGTGAAGAGGAAGAAGAGTAGATGGTAAGTTTTAAGAATGTGTATCCGGTTTTTGGATACGGCGAAACCCCTTAATCAACACAATGAGAAAGGGGTTTCTTATTGTGGGGATATAAAAAATAGTGAATCAACAAATATATTGAAAATTATGGGTTTTAGGACAAGATTTTAATATTTTGTGTTAATTGAACAGCGTAATTATTGATATTTTGGCTAAACAGTTGAATACCTACATTTTTTCAACTGCAAAACCCTTCCGGAGCTCGCTGCACGGAAGGGTTTTATATTTATGGAAATTTACGGATTCACTTAAAATACTATTTTAAGTTAATCATTTATCTTTTTGAGTTAAGCAAATTCAGCTTGTTGTTATACATTGGCCTTGTAAAGAATTGCTATGAAGAAGTGAAAACCCCGGGTCAAATTTTATGTTGACTGGGGTTTTTATTTGTTCCGCTGTTTTTTCCGAAATTCTGACGGGGAGATGCTGTGTTTTTCCTTGAAAATCTTTGAAAAATAGCTTTTACTGCTCAAGCCAATGGCGCTTACAATTTCAGAAATACTTAAATCTGTCTTGGTCAATAAGTTATAAGCCGCGTCCAGTCGTGTTTTTTGCACGTAGTTATTTACCGTTGTACCATACAATTTTTTGAAACCTTGCTGCAGTTTGTTCACGTTCAGACCAGCTTCCCTGGCTAAGATTTCCACCGTTGGGACATCAGAGATATTGCTTTCAATAAGGCTGGAAATATGGTTTATTTGTTTCAGTTCCGAGGAGCGTAGGAGGGTGCGGCTGCCTTCGTCCTTTTTGTCATCTTGATATTGCAGGATTTGATGGGTTAAAATCTGGTAGGCCATGCCTTCCAAAAAGAGTTTTCGCGTAAAGTTTTCAGAAGTGAACTCGCGCATCCCGGTTAAAATATCAGAAATGCTAAGACTGTAGTTTCCACTGTAATAAAAGGCGCCCTTGGCTTTAACATCCTTAAAAAGTTGTTCCAGTTCGTCATCAAGGCTCTTAATGTCGCACGCCATTTTTGCCTGAAACTTTTCCCTTTCAATTTCCAGGCTGTTCACCGTTATTCTCTGGTTGGCCTTAAATAATAACACATGCCCATTGCGTTTGCTACTGGCCACGATTGCATTTTGGAATTGTTCAATGGTATGCAGCTCGTCCTCGTTTTCAAAACGGTGCCGCAAAATTCCTTCTACGGTATAAAGAAATTTTAAGGGGTGAATGTTGTTTACCACAAAGTGTATTTCCATATCCTCGTTGAAAAGGCAATCGTACTGAATGAGCCCCAGACCGCCTTCAAAGTTGATGCCGCGGATGGTCCCCTCGCCGACCGGGGATGGCAATTTTAGCAAGTATTCATCGCAATTTTCTGAAAATGGAATATTGAAAACCTTGGCGATGTCCCGAATTACATCTTTAAGCGGGAGCGAGTTGACCTGGATAGCATTCATGAAAAGGTTGTTTTGTGGTGCCAAAATACTATTATGAAACCAAATGTTTTACTACATATCGTTTCAATATTTAACGCATTTACTTTTAACATCCTAAGATATTGCTTTAAAATAGGTTATGCTAATTGTTTTAAAGTAAAAAACCGACAAAGTGTTTCTTGCCGGTTTTGCAGTAAATCCTTAAAACGTAATCTTATTCATAATAGCGCTTTCTTTTTTTGCGCCGTTCCATAAAAAAGGAAATCACCAAAAGAGCAGCCAAAACATAAAATGCTGCTTTGGCGGGTTCAATGGGGCCGAATCCCAAACCTAAAAAACCGAGAATGGCTGCCACCACTGTCAGAAAAAAAAGAAGGATTGTCCAAAACATACTGAGGAAGTTTAGAGGTCTGTAAACAGTTAATTGTCAATCTCATAAAGATATTAACTTGCTGAAGATTTAACTAATTGTATTCAAATAATTTTTAACGTATTACAATAAAGTTTACCAAAAAATTATTGTGCCGAAAGCTGCCCGTACTGAAAACAGAAATCTCTTTTGAAGAACGGAATAGGTACCTTGAAGGAGTTCTTTGCTGTTTTTCGATTTTTGTTTTTATGCTGTTTTTTTTTAAACCTTTTGTAGCTCCAAATATTACTTGAAATTGTTTCGCAATTGATATTTTTAAAAAGTATTTGTTTAATAGAAGCACTAATATTGGCGTATCAAGTTGCTAAGGTGCCCGTTTTTCAAATATATTTATGACAAATCCAAATCGGCAATGTTGATGCCCAATGCCTTTGCAACGCCTTTTCCGTATTCCGGGTCTGCTTTATAGCAATTCCCAATATGTCTTTCTTGAATAAATTTTTCGGCACCTCCAATTTGCCGCGCCGTATTATTGAACAATACTTGTTGTTGTTCTGAAGACATTATCCTAAATAAATTTCCCGGTTGTGTGTAGTAATCTTCGTCCTCTCTATGGTCGTAATGAAAGGCATCGCCCTCTAAAGCCAATGGAGGCTCTGCAAACTCTTTGCTTTCCGCCCACTGCCCATAGCTATTTGGTTCGTAATGAAGCGTTGCTCCTTCGTTGCCGTCCACGCGCATGGTCCCATCGCGGTGCGGGTTGTGAAATGGGCATTTCGGTTTATTGACGGGAATTTGATAATGATTTACTCCCAATCTATAGCGTTGTGCATCGCCGTAAGAGAACAAGCGGCCTTGCAACATTCTGTCTGGTGAAAACCCAATACCGGGAACTACATTGGCAGGATTAAAAGCTACTTGCTCCACATCTGCAAAGTAATTTTCTGGATTTTTGTTGAGTTCCATCACGCCAACATCCTTCAATGGATAATCTCCGTGCGGCCACACTTTAGTCAAGTCGAAAGGATTGAAGCGATACTCTTTTGCATCTGCTTCGGGCATAATTTGCACTTTTAAATACCATTTTGGGAAATCACCATTTTCAATAGCATCAAACAAATCACGCTGATGGCTTTCCCTGTCTTTTCCCACGATGCTTTCCGCTTCGGCATCAGTTAAATTTTTAATTCCCTGCGCGGTCTTAAAGTGAAATTTTACCCAGAAACGTTCGTTGTCGGCATTTAAAAAACTAAAGGTGTGGCTTCCATAACCATTCATATGTCTATATGATTTTGGGATACCTCTTTCACTCATCGTAATGGTAACTTGGTGCAAGGCTTCAGGCAAAAGGGTCCAAAAGTCCCAGTTATTATTTGCGCTTCTTAAGTTGGTTTTTGGGTCGCGTTTTACGGCCTTGTTAAGGTCTGGAAATTTGTAGGGATCTTTCATGAAGAAAACAGGCGTGTTGTTCCCTGCCAGATCCCAATTGCCTTCTTCGGTATAAAATTTTAGTGCGAAACCCCTAATATCCCTTTCTGCATCTGCTGCGCCTCTTTCTCCGGCAACAGTTGAAAAGCGGGCAAACATCTCTGTTTTTTTACCGATTTCAGAAAATATTTTGGCTTTCGTATATTTGGTAATGTCGTGGGTTACGGTAAATGTACCAAAGGCTCCTGAACCTTTTGCGTGCATTCTTCTTTCGGGGATTACTTCTCTGTCAAAATGAGCCAATTTTTCTAGAAACCAAAAATCTTCTAAAAGCATTGGCCCTCTTTTCCCTGCTGTTTTTACGTTTTGATTTTCTGCAATTGGCCTACCCGATACAGATGTTAGCTTTTTCTTTTCGTCTTTCATAATATTCAGTTTATAATTTGTAACTCGATTCGTTTTTAATGGCAGGCAACATTTTGATGATCGCAAATAGTTTTTAGCCACAATATACCGTTACTTTCAAAGCTACAATATTTTCCTGATTTCTGCACCACTACCACGAGGGTTTCAATCTTGGCATTCAGTATTTTAACTTTCTTTCCCAGTACGGCAATGGTTTTATATATTTCTTATTGTTTGAAGGTAAAAGGGTGTTAAGCCTGTTTTTACATTTTTGTTCGTTTTGGGTAGCTGGAATCCCTTGCGGCATTTTTTTTTGATGCTTTTTTTTCGAAATATGAAACTGTGTTGTCCAATGGAGCAAAATGGGTCAATTTACCATTTTCGTTTACAATATATTCAATTGCAATCCTTTTGGCTATGTCCAAGAGTTTTGAAAAGTTTAATTTAAAATAAAAAATAGCCTCGCTTAAGCCGTCCCATCCATAATCTCCTGAACACATTCAGGATTGAGCAGCGTAGAAATATCGCCCAGATTGCTGGTGTCCTTCTCGGCAATCTTTCTAAGAATACGGCGCATTATTTTGCCGCTTCGGGTTTTTGGGAGGCCCTTTACAAACTGAATTTTGTCTAATTTGGCAATGGGGCCAATATGTTCGGTTATTATCTGGTTTATCTCTTTGCGCAGGTTTTCATGCAGCCTGCTCTCGCCTGTTTCCTTAAGTATTACGAACCCATAAAGTGCATTTCCTTTCACATCATGCGGAAAGCCCACAATGGCGCTTTCTGCAACCGCTGGGTGTTCGTTTACGGCATCTTCAATAGGGGCGGTGCCCAAATTGTGTCCAGAAACAATAATTACATCGTCCACACGGCCGGTGATCCGGTAATAACCCGTGCTGTCGCGCAAAGCACCATCTCCCGAGAAATACTTGTTTTTAAAAGTCGAAAAATAGGTTTCGCGGTAGCGCTCGTGGTTGCCCCATATGGTTCGGGCCATTCCCGGCCAGGGAAACTTTATACATAGACGACCATTAACTAGGTTGCCTTTAAGCTCGTCGCCGTTTTCATCCATAAGTGCAGGCTGCACTCCGGGTAGCGGCAGCGTAGCATACGTGGGAATGGTGGGCGTGGCGTAGGGAATGGGCGAAATCATAATGCCGCCCGTTTCCGTCTGCCACCACGTATCTACAATGGGGCAGTTTTTTTTCCCGATATTATCGTTGTACCAATGCCAAGCCTCCTCATTGATGGGCTCGCCTACACTGCCCAATATTTTAAGGGAAGAAAGATCATAGTTTTCCGAAAAATCCAGACGTTCCTTTGCCAAGGCACGGATAGCAGTTGGAGCGGTATAAAACTGGTTTACTTTGTGCTTTTGGACAATATCCCAAAAGCGTCCAAAATCTGGATAGGAGGGAACGCCCTCAAACATGAGGGTTGTGGCACCATTTGCCAAAGGGCCGTACACTATGTAACTATGGCCTGTGATCCAGCCAATATCTGCCGTACACCAAAACACGTCGTTTTCGCGGTATTGGAAAACGTTTTTAAAAGTATAGGCCGTATAGACCATATAACCGGCAGTGGTATGTACCATTCCTTTAGGTTTTCCGGTACTTCCGGAAGTGTAGAGAATAAACAACGGGTCTTCGGCATCCATAATTTCGGGAATGCATTCGCTGTTTGCTTCCTCAAGCAAAGGTTGAAGCCATTTGTCGCGATTTGGTGCCATAGTTATTTCACTATTGATGCGTTTTGCCACCAAAACGGTTTTCACCCCTGGACAGGATTGCAAGGCTTCGTCCACGATACCTTTTAAATCTATTGTTTTATTGCCGCGGTAGGAACCATCGCTGGTGATGACCATTTTGCAGTCAGAATCATTAATCCGAGTGTGAAGCGCCGTAGAAGAAAACCCTGCAAATACCACGGAATGTATGGCGCCAATTCGCGCACAGGCCAACAATGAAACCGCCAGTTCAGGAATCATAGGCAAATAGATACACACCCGATCTCCTTTTTTTACGCCGTGGTCCAGCAAGACGTTTGCAAACCTACAAACGCGGTCGTGGAGCTGTTTATAGGTAATATGCTCCGCTTGCTCGGAAGGGTCGTTGGGTTCAAAGATAATGGCGGTTTTGTCGCCACGGGTATAAAGATGTCTGTCTATACAGTTTTCGGAAACATTCAGTTTTGCGCCTTTGTACCATGAAACTTCAGGTTTGGAAAGGTCATACTCCAAAACTTGGTCCCAGCGTTTGCGCCACAAAAAATTTTCCTCGGCTATTTCTTCCCAAAAATTTTCGGGATCGCGGACGGATTTTCTATAAACCTGAAAATATTCTTCTAAGTTTTTTATGTGGTAATTGCTCATAATTAAAAGGATTTGTGGAGTTATTCTGAAAATGAACGATTTGATTCAGAAATATATTTAATTATGATGAGTCTTAAAACGAAAAGGTGAATTTTGTGATATAATATTTCAGAAACCGTCTAATGAACAGGAGTTGGCAAACTTTCTTTTGTATGCGAAAAAATATCGTCTAAAATAAAAAAGCCCGATAAACACAGTGTTTATCGGGCTTTCAGCGGAGAAAGAGGGATTCGAACCCCCGGAGGTGTGACCCTCAACAGTTTTCAAGACTGCCGCATTCGACCACTCTGCCATTTCTCCAGTGGTTTACCGTGGGAGGCGGTTTTGCCGCTTCGACCTCCCGAAAACTATCGGGATCTCCAGTGGTATGCGTTCTTTAAGCGTTTTGCTTAAGAGGTTGCAAATATAGAAAGCTTTTTTGAAATATTCTAATCCTTTTTTGATGTTTTTAGTCGTGGAAGACAATCACCCAAAAATCTGCATATATGCTCAATAAAACTTAGGGAAAGCCTCCAAAAATATTCATATAAATTTGGCTGTAATATTTTTAGTAACTTTCATTCGCAAACCAACCCTTAATGAAATCTTTAAAACTGCTTCTTTTTTGCTTGCTGCCCTGTATTGCCATTTCCCAAAGCAATAAACAAGTGGCGTTTCGTGAACTTACCGTAGAACAGGGTCTGTCGCAAAACAGTGTGGTGAGTATTGCCCAGGACAGCACAGGGTTTATGTGGTTTGCTACACAGGACGGGCTTAACAAATATGACGGCCGCGATTTTTCGCATTTTGATATTCAGTTTGAAGACGTAACACGTCCCACCTATAGCAAGCTCGGCAAAATATATGTAGCGAAAAAGGGGGAATTATGGATTGTTTCCAATTCGGGAAAGTTGCAAAAGTACAATCCGCAGCGTGATGCGTTCGATGTCGTTTCTGGCGTTAAAAAGGTGAGTACCCTCATTCAGAGCGAAACTTTAAATTACTTTATAGGAACCTATGGAAACGGTATTTATACAATTAATCACCAAGCGGAAGATACTATTCAATTTTTGAAACCAAAAGATTCCAAACGGACGATTTACGATTTTTTTGAAACGGACAACAACACCATTTTAGCCAGCACAAATAACGGTTTCTTCGAAATAAAAAACGAGGCCTATGTTTTTCGCGAAATTATGCCTGAAACAAATTTTAGCGCTATTTCGCAATCCAAAAATAATACGCTCTACTTGGGAAGCTACGGAAAAGGACTTTTTATAAAATATCCAAACGAATCAAATTTTCAGCATTTCAAAGGTTTTAAGCATGTTGAAATCCCCCAAAATTTAATTATCCAAGATCTTTTGATTGACAAAAGAAACCAATTGTGGATCGCAACCTACGGCCAAGGCGTTTATTTGGTAAATTTTGAAAAGGAAACAATCCAAAATTTTACCGAAGACAAAAACAATCCCTATGCGCTTCACTATAACGACGTGCTTTCCTTGTTTGAGGATAATACGGGAACCATTTGGCTGGGCACGGACGGCACCGGACTGAGCTATTTTGATGAATATTTGGTAAAGTTCAATGTGCTTACCAACGACCAGGTGCCATTGAACGTAAATGTGGACGTTATTAGGGCGATCGCAAAAGATGCCGAAAACAATATTTGGGTGGGAACCTCCGGAAAGGGATTGACGCGTTTAAATATTGACAAACAGGATTTTTATACCTATACCGCTCAAAATTCCGAGCTGCTGGGAGATCGAATAATGAGCTTATTGGTTGATGAAGATAACCTGTGGATAGGCCATCAAACCCAAGGGCTGCAGCTTATGGATACCAAAGGAAAAATTACTTCTTTTGCGGAAACTGCGTCATTCACAATCTGGAAAATCCATAAGGATGAAAATGGCGTCCTCTGGCTCTGCACAAGAGATCATGGGCTTGTTCAATTTGATAAAAACCTTGGGATTATGCAGCAATTCACCAGCGAAAATTCAAACCTTTCCACAAATAACATTAGGACTATTGAAAGAGGAAAGGCCCAGGAACTTTGGATCGGAACGGAAACCGACGGACTCTTCAAGTTAGACACCAAAACTAAAATGATCGAAAAAGTTGAAAGTATAAATAGCAATATAAAATCATTATTTTTTAATGGCCCGCTTCTTTTAATTGGAACCAACGGAGAGGGGCTGCAAGTTTTCAATCCCAAGGAAAAGACCATTGAAAAATTCACAACCAAAGAAGGTTTGCCAAACAATGTTATTTACGGTATCCTTCCCGATGGAATGGGCTACCTGTGGCTGAGCAGCAACAAGGGAATCACAAAGCTGAAAATTGAAAACAATACAATTTCTGAAATCAAAAATTATAGTAATTACGACGGACTTCAGGCCTTTGAGTTCAATACTGGGGCTTATTATAAGGACAAGAACGGAGTCTTGTATTTTGGAGGCTTGGAAGGACTCAATTGGTTTGATCCGAACCAGTTAATAACGAACCCAATAAAACCAAAAACGGTTATTTCGGGTTTTGAGGTATTCAATAAAGAAAGAGGGCTCGCTAAGGACCAAAAATTAGAGCATGACGAAAACACCGTGACCTTTACCTTTTCATCCTTACATTTTTCCCAGCCCGAGCGCAATCAATATAAGTATAAACTCATAAATAACGATGACGATTGGATAGAAGCTGGAAACAACAACGTGGCACATTATACAAATTTGCCCCCGAATGACTATGAATTCCAAGTCATTTCCAGCAATTATGACGGGGTGTGGAATACAACTCCGGCAAGCTATTCTTTCAGCATACTAAAACCTTGGTATGCAACCACTTTTGCGAAGGTTATGTATGCAATATTGATTCTTTTGTTTGCGTATTACCTTTATAGATATTTAAAATGGCGCTGGCAAATAAAAAATCAATTGCGGTTGGAGCACGAAGAAACCGAGCGTCTTAAAAAACTGGACGAACTCAAGACCAAACTATACACAAATATTTCACATGAATTCCGAACTCCCTTAACGCTAATCTCAGGCCCCATTGAAAACCAACTTGCAAAGCCTAAAATTTCCAAGGAGGATAAAAAAGAACTATCGCTTGTAAAACAAAATGCAGACAGGCTCCTTAGTTTGGTCGGCCAGATGCTCGATTTGTCCATGATAGATTCCGGGCAGCGGAAATTAACTATAAAACGAGGAGATCTTTCGGTCTTGTTCAAACAGCTTATAAGTGCATTTCAATATAAGGCTTCAGATAAAAAAATAACGATTACCAGCAAGATCCACAATTTAAAAAATGTTTGGTTTGATAAGGATGTTATTGAAAAAGTCGCTTCAAATTTAGTGTTGAATGCCATAAAATATTCCCCCGAAGGCGGTAAGATTTTTTTTGAGGCATCCGAACAGGAAGAAGCATTGGTGCTATCAATAATAAATACCACCCAAAATGTTGGGAAAAAGGATTTGAGCAAACTCTTCCAGCGCTTTTATCAGGACGACCAACTTTCCGACGGCGTTGGTGTTGGCTTGGCATTGGTTAGAGAGTTGGTAACGCTTTCAAAGGGAACCATCGTTGCCAATACGATTGCGGATAACGAAATACAGTTTTCCGTATCACTGCCCATAAACAAAGAAGCCTTTGAAGATGAGGTTTTAATTACCGATGAAGAAATTGTGATGGAGCCCACGGTAGAACGAACATTTGTCAATTCAAACAAGGAAAGACCGCTGCTCTTGGTTGTTGAAAACGAACCCGATATACGCGCTTTTATTATTTCAATATTTAAGGCCGACTATCAAATAAAGGAAGCCGAAAATGGCAAAATAGGGGTGGAAATAGCGTTGAAAGACATCCCAGACTTGATTATCAGCGATATCATGATGCCAGAGGTTGACGGCATCCAGCTTTGCAACACCCTTAAGTCAAACGAACTTACCAGCCACGTTCCCATAATTTTATTGACGGCAAAAGCGGGCGAGGAAAACGAAATTGAAGGAATAAAAACAGGTGCCGATGTTTATGTAACCAAGCCTTTCAACAGTGAAAAGCTGAAAATATGGGTCGAAAAACTTATTGAAAACAGAAGGCAATTGCAAAAACATTTCAGCAAAACCTTAAGCATCAATCCGGAACTTGCCATAACTTCCGCAGAAAGTGAATTTTTAAAACGTTTGCAAAAAGTTTTGGATGAACATATTACCGATCCCGAATTTTCAAGTGACGGTTTTGGCAAACTCATGCACATGAGCCGTACACAGCTTCACCGAAAACTGAAAGCGATTACCGGCATGTCTGCCAGTGAGTTTATACGTTCGCAACGTTTAAAATTGGCCATTCGTTTGTTAAGGGATTCTGATGCCTCCGTAGCCGAAATTGCCTACCAAGTTGGGTTCAATACGCCTTCCTATTTTGGCAAATGTTTTAAAGAGGTGTATAATTGTTCGCCTACCGAATATCTTTCCAAAAACCCGTAAACCCTCTAAAAACAGCTAATTTTTTCCGCTGAAACATATCTTCTATGTTTTGGAACATTTGTAATATCCCTCCTTTTCCTTTCACTATAAATTTGGTGTCATTAAAAGGCTTCATCAATGAAAGACTCCCTTGATAGCAATAAAAAAGACGATGTTATTTATATGAGCATCGATCATTTGAAACGGGGCAAATATGAATTGAAGCTCCTTTTGGACAACAAAGTGATGAAAACCATAAAAATCTTAAAGAAATGAAAACAAATAATAACAACTTTATAAATCCTAAGTTTTTGGCAATAGCTGGAATATTTGCACTTTTTATATCCTGTGGATTGGAAGATGCCGGAAAAAGCCAATGCGCCATTGATGTTGAAGACACCTTGGATACCTGGCAGACAACCTATAACCTCCAAATGACCGAGGCCGTAGATAGTGAAGGCAACACACAATCCTTAGAGGCGTGTTTAATTAGAAAGGGATTGACTGAAGAATATATTCAATCGTTAAAAAATAGGCGGGGATGGATGAATTCCAACGGGGGCTGTAACGGCGACGAAAAAAGCGCGCTCAATTCACGCATCAATAAGCGTGTGCAAGAATTGGAGGAGGATATGGAAAGCACTTGGAACCGCTGCGAAGAAGTATATGGAAGTGGAGGTTAATTTTTAATTGTTTAATTAGTAGCGAAAGGGTAGCGGTAAAAGTTCAAAATTTTTATCGCTATTTTTGTGCTTGCTACTAATTTATTTTTTATAAATGGCTTCAAAAACAATTGAGAAACTGCAATGGCGCTACGCCACCAAAAGGTTTGATTCCACTAAAAATCTTTCCGAGGAAAAGCTGAATATTTTGAAGGAAACTTTCAATCTAACAGCAACTTCTTATGGTTTGCAACCACTGAAATTAGTGGTGGTGAGCAATACCCGTTTGAAAGCGCAATTGATGCCGCTCACGTTCAATCAACCGCAGGTTCGCGATGCTTCCCATGTCTTGGTACTTTGTATTGAAAAAAATATAGATGCCAATTTTATTGTGGACCATTTTAAAAGAGTGGAAGGAGAGCGAAATACACCCCGTACCATTTTGGATCCTTTCGAAAAGGCACTGATACATAATTTTTCAGAAAAACAAGCACCCGAAATCCGACAGTGGATGGCCAACCAACTCTACCTAACATTGGGAGCCCTGCTCACGGTTTGTGCTGTTGAAAATATTGACGCCTGCCCCATAGAAGGTTTTGAACCAAAAAAATATGACGAGCTGCTGGGTCTGGATAAAAAAGGACTGGAGTCGTTAATAGTGCTGCCCGTGGGCTATCGCGATGAATCAGACTTCTTCATACACTTAAAAAAAGTACGTCGGGGTGTGGACGAGCTGATCATTGAACTGGATTAAGAACTGACAATCTGTCCAAAAAATTAAAATTTCTTTAAAATTCCCTGTTAAAGGTTTCTTATAAATACCCCCACTAAAGAAGTTTGCGGGTTGCAAATTCGATTTTGGTATTTATCTTGTTGCATACTGAACGCATTCTTTTTAAAATTCTGGTTTAATATAAAAACTTTTAAAAATGAAAACAATGGCGTTAGCGTTTGCAGTGGCCTTAAGCCTAACGAGCTGCAATGCACAGGAAAAAAAAGGAGATGCGGAAAACAACGATACCGCAATGACAAACAAAACTGAAACCCAAAACGAACCGCGCGGCACATGGAAGGTAAACAAGGAGGTTGACGAAAACGGAAACCTGATCCGCTATGATTCCATTTATACCTATTCCTACGGCAATGTGAACGGAAAAGAAATCCCACCACAAAAAATGGACAGCGCGATGGCCTCTTTCCAAAAATACATGCAGGAACGGATGCCACAATCGTTCACGCAGGGAATGATGCATCCGTTTTTGAGTGATTCAATCAACGGCAACTTTTTTGAAAAGGGCTTTTTCGAAAACCATTGGGAAAATTTTTTCCCAGAGATGCAGCAACAGCTAAAACAAATGGACTCGCTGCATCAGCAATTTTTCCAACAAGCCCAGCCGGGATTGTTCCCGCTGGAGGAAAAGAAAAATAAGTCGTAATTCCCAATTTTGGGAATCGGACCATTTAGGAATCTGAAAAATTTGAATTCCAACTAATAAACTTCTACGCAAGTGGAAGTTTTTTTATGGAATTTGCTCAAGGAACTTTCTGTTCAACGGCACAAACCTTATATTTGGACGGAAGTTGAAGTTTATAAACTATAAGTATTTGAGGACATCAATTCATCGACAAATATTTCATCTTTGAGAAATAGCTTCGTAATAAAAATTAGCAATAGCCAATAACAATAAAGAATAACAATAAGTAATAATAATAAAGAATAAACAATAAACCATGCCCGGATTTGAAATTTTTGGCGCCGAGGAGCGCAAACAGGTAAACGACGTATTGGAAACAGGCGTGCTGATGCGCTATGGTTTTGACGGCATGCGCAATAACCATTGGAAAGCCAAGGAATTTGAAATCGCTTTTGCCAAAAGAATGGACGTAGCTCATTGCCAGTTGGTTTCCAGTGGAACTGCCGCCTTGACCGTCGCTTTGGCCTCCGCGGGAATAGGAGCGGGCGATGAGGTTATCATGCCCACTTTTACCTTTGTGGCGAGTTTTGAATCTATTTTGGCACTGGGGGCCGTCCCCATTTTGGTAGATATTGACGATACGCTGACACTCGATCCAAAGGCTGTGGAAGCAGCAATCACTTCAAAAACAAAATGTGTAATGCCCGTGCATATGTGCGGTTCTATGGCAGATTTGAGAGCTTTAAAGGCAATCTGCGACAAACATAATTTGATTCTTTTGGAAGATGCCTGCCAGGCCCTTGGGGGAATTTACGAGGGAAAACCATTGGGAAGCTACGGCGATTTAGGCTGTTTTTCTTTTGATTATGTAAAAACCATTACTTGTGGCGAAGGCGGGGCGGTCATTACCAACAATGAAAAATTTGCACTAAACGCAGATCATTACCAAGACCACGGGCACGACCACGTGGGCAACGATCGCGGAGCGGAAACCCATCCCTTTTTGGGGTATAATTTCAGGATTTCTGAATTGAATGCGGCAGTTGGTTTAGCACAATTGGACAAATTGGACGGAATTTTAAAAACGCAGAAAGAAAATTATACAATGCTTCGCGAAGCATTGGAAACCATTGACGGGGTTACTTTCAGAAGGGTTCCCGAAGGCGGTGAAGAAAACCATTCCTTCCTTAATTTCTTCCTTCCTACGGAGGAAATTACCAAAAAAGCACACAAAGCGTTATTGGAAGCTGGCGTGGACGCTTGTTTTTATTGGTACACCAACAACTGGCACTACATAAACGGTTGGGAGCACTTGCGAAAATTGAAATCTTTGGGGAATATTTCTTCAGAAGTAAAAAACCAAATGCAGGATTTGAACAAAACAGATTTCTCAAAAAGTGATGCCGTTATGGGGCGCACCATTTCATCTTTGATAAAAATTGGCTGGACCGAAAAACAGGTCAATGAACGCGCGGCTATAATGAAACGTATTCTTTCCTCCATTTAACATATAATCCCTTTAATTATGTAGCGGCTAAACCTTTCATCCCGTTTTATTTGCGCCATAACGAATAAAGGTCTCTAAGACATTTATTAAGCTGTAAAGTGAGTATTTTTACTGAAAAACTTGTTTGCACTTTTAATAATATGGCTATGAAATACGCACTATTTCTTCTAGTACTTTTATTTGGAATCCCTTCATTTTCGCAAGTGGGTATAGGCACGACAAGTCCCAATGCGCAATTGGACATTCGTTCCAGTTCGCAAACGTTGCCTTCAAATAATGATGGTATCCTCATTCCAAAAGTCAATAATTTTCCCGGAACCCCGCCCACAGCGGCACAGGATGGGATGATGGTCTTTGCCACTGGTAGCGGCATACCACTCAAAGGATTTTACTATTGGAATAATGCCACTACAAGCTGGATTCCGATTTCCGGGGCAAAAAAAATTGACGACCTCTCCGATGGAAAATCAGATAGCAGCGGATCTTCAATTTTTTTGGGAATGGGAGCTGGAGTGAACGATGCTTCCACTACCAATAGAAATATTGGGGTAGGATTGAATGCCCTTAATAGAAATACGAACGGAACAAACAATACGGCTATTGGGTATCAAACACTGAATAATAATCAATCGGGAAACTCAAATACTGCTGTTGGCTCCCAAAGTCTTCGGGCAAATACGGGTATTATCAGTAACACGGGATCTTACAACACGGCAACAGGTTCGCAAACCTTAAAAGATAATACGGTTGGAAGTTATAATACTGCCACTGGTTTTTCGGCATTAAATAGGAATGTAGGTGGTGGGTTTAATACTGCCGTTGGTTATTTGACACTTTTTAGTAATACGGGCGGAAACTATAATACCGCGGTTGGTAATGGGGCTCTTAATCTTCTTGCTGGGGGAAGTAAAAATGTTGCAATTGGTGCAACTGCAGGCGCAAACCTTACATCTGGAGCTGGAAATATTTTAATAGGTTCTGATTCTGGAGGAACTGGAAATAGCTATAGCTATAATGATAGGCTCTATATTGAAAACAGCAATTCCGATACACCTTTAATCGGAGGAGATTTTGCAACCGATAGGGTGGGGGTCAATAGGCCCATTGGTCTATTGACCAATACTTTTGAGGTCGGCGGTGAGGCATCAAAGGCATCAGCAGGAGATTGGCTAGCAAATTCAGATAGAAGATTGAAGAAAAATATCCATGCCTTAGATGGGAGCACTGCACTTGAAAAAATTTCAAGAATGAATGGCGTCAGTTATGAATGGAATGATACCCAAACTGGAGTGCCAAGACCTAAAGGCATTCAGTACGGTTTTATTGCACAAGAACTGATGGACGTGTTTCCTGAAAAAGTTGTCAAGGATAAACAAGGATTTTATCAAACGGCCTATGGAACTTATGACGCATTTTATGTGCAAGCAATTAAGGAACTGAAGCAAGAGCTTGACAAAAAAGAAGCGAGAATTACGGAATTAGAAAATAAGGTCAACCAATTCCAGGCTTATAAAGCCGAAAATGAAAAGATCGAAAATTTAGAAAATAGGCTTAAGAAACTTGAGGTTTTATTGATAAATAAAACAGTTTCAAAAGACTAAATCAATAACCTACATACTCCATAATTTCCAACCCATACCCAATCATTCCCACACGTTTGGTCTGTTCGCTGTTGGAGAGCAGACGAATTTTATGGATCCCCAGATCGTGAAGTATTTGTGCCCCAATCCCGAAATCCTTGCTGTCCATTTCAATACGTGGAGCCTTGGCAATCTCGTTGGGCTTTTGGTTTTCCTTCAATTCCTTTAAACGGCTCAAAAGATTTAAGGATTGGCTCTGTTGGTTTATAAAAACAATAGCACCTTTCCCTTCCCCGTTGATTACGTTGAACATATCGTCCAGCTTCTGTTCGGCGTTGTTGGTGAGTGTTCCCAAAATATCGCCATTTACCAAAGTTGCGTTTACGCGAACCAGTACGGGTTCATTTTCCTTCCACGTACCTTTTGTAAGGGCGATGTGGATTTGGTCGTTTGTGGTCTGTTTGTAAGCGCGAAGCCTAAAATTCCCAAATTTTGTATTTATTTTAAAATCTTCCTTTTTTTCAATCAAGGAATCGTGTTCCATTCGGTATTTTACCAAATCTTCAATAGAGATAAGTTTTAAATCAAACTTCTTGGCAACCTTCATCAACTCTGGAAGACGCGCCATCGTACCATCTTCATTTAAAATTTCAACCAAAATCCCTGCGGGTTTCAGTCCTGCCAATCGGGCTAAATCAATGGCAGCTTCGGTGTGGCCAGTTCTTCTTAAAACGCCGCCCTGTTTCGCGCGAAGCGGAAAAATATGTCCCGGTCTGCCCAAATCACTGGCTTTTGTGTTATCATTGACCAAGGCTTTAATGGTTTTTGCACGGTCGTGGACTGAAATGCCCGTAGTACAACCGTGGCCAATCAAATCGACCGAAACGGTAAACTGGGTGTGGTGCAGTACGGTGTTGTTTTCAACCATCATGTTCAGATCAAGTGCGTTGCAACGTTCTTCGGTTAAAGGGGCACAAATTAGGCCTCTGCCGTGGGTTGCCATAAAATTGATCATCTCTGGCGTTACCATTTCCGCTGCGGCAATAAAGTCTCCTTCGTTTTCCCGGTTTTCATCGTCAACAACAATAATTATCTTTCCATTGCGAATATCTTCAATGGCTTCTTCAATCGTGTTTAGGTGAACGGAAGTTTCTTTTTCTGTGGAAATCATAGCTATAAATAAAGGTTCTGCAAAGATATGAAATGTACCGCTGTAATCGGCCAAAAGAATTTTTGCTTTAAGACCGTTCTATTTGGATTTCGATTTCTTCTTTATTCCAAATATCCGCCCAAGGCGTTGCATAAATGAATCAAAATCGAAAATTCCTTGATCGGTAGTGGCGCGGTAGGTAAGCCAGATGCTCAACGGAAGCATTATGCCGGTGCTGAGCCAGGATGCGATAAATGGTGCCATGGTTCCGTCTTCTGCGCTATTCTTTGCAAAGATTCCGATGAAATGATACGTGAGAAATAATAAGATCGCGACAACCATCGGAAGCCCCATGCCACCTTTGCGAATGATGGCCCCGAGTGGTGCGCCCACAAAAAACAGGATGATGCAGGCAATTCCCAAGGCATATTTTTCGTGCAGGGCTATTTCGGTTTTGTTCAATCGTTTTGTTTTGGATTTGAATTCCACCTTTTTTGCATCCACCGTTTGCAGCGTGCCCTTCGCATTGTTTAGGGCGAGTTTTACGATTTGCAATTGCTGTGTGGGATTATAAATTTCCAGAATTGTATTGATGTCGGGCGGTTTTACAGATTCAGTGGCTGGGTTTTCCTGTAATTTCTCAACACCACTTCGGTAATACATATTTTTGGTGTAGGATGCAATATCCTTGGAATAACTATCGGAAAGTGAATCTATCTCAACCCGAAGCTCACTGATGTTGTACATATTCTGGTTGTTGAGGTTATTCTCCTTATCAATATCCTTGTTGTTCAGTTCGGTAAGGTCGATATTGATGGCGTATTCGTCAAAATAGCTTTTTGCAAAGGGTTCCCCTTTTTGTTTCGCGGGGTTATTCGTCTGTATATCTTCGTAATAATTGCCCTGCTTGAGGATTAGCGAGAGCGTATTGCTGCCTTCCTCACTGGCAAGTTCTCCTTTGTCTGCAATTATTACGGTAAAATTTCCATTGGGCCGGGCTGGATTTTTTTTATGGATTACCACATCTTTCAGATATTGGTCGCGGTCGCCACTTTTCTCTTCAACTTTTATGTTGAACATATCGCCAATTTGGCTAAACTGCCCTTCCGAAATAACCATGGAAGGCTGAAACTGTGAGATATTCCGACGCAGATTTTGCCATTTATATTCGGAATAGGGGATGACGTTGTTTGCGAAAAAGAAGGCCGTAATAGAAAGTATAACAATAAAACCAATAACACTGCCCATGGCTCGCTGAAGCGAAATTCCGGTAGATTTCATTGCTGCGAATTCATATTTTTCAGCAAAACTTCCAAAAACCATCAATGAGGTTACTAAAATTGTTAACGGAAGTACTAATGGAATTAATCGTGGAGAGACATACCAAAGAAATTTCAGAATAATCCATACGTCCAAGTCCTTTCCCGCAAGCTCAGAAATGTAGAGCCAGATGGTCTGCAGCACAAATATGAACATTAAAATAATGAAGACGCTTACAAACGTCTTCAAAAAGGTTACCAATATGTACCTGTCCAGTATTTTCACTTGCCCGCGGTTAGAGTTTATTTATGTAATAACCGTCTTTTTTGTATTTAGCCTCGTCAAAAGTAAACAAGGTTTTGGAAACAGGTTGGTTTGTTTTGAAGGAATTTACGGTAAGGGTGTATTTAGTGCCTTTGGCGTCGGTCTGAATCAATTTGTAAATGTGTTTTGTCTGTGAATCAATGCCCAAAAGGATGTCTTTAATCTCTGCTTTTGAATCTATGGGAATAAGCTTCACATATTGAATTTTTCTACCTTTTACGTTTTGCTCAATATCCATTTTATAGGTGTACCCCTTTTCATAAAAAGTCAGCATTTTTGAAGGGGTAATATCTTTGTCATCCTTTGGGTTGTATGCCGAGATGGTTACTTCTTCGTCTTCGGGAACGATGGTGTAAATATTTTTTCCGTCGAAAATGCGCGTGGTCCCAAGCATGTTGAGAACGTATTTATCTCCCTGTAGCGTAACGTCGCCCCGGGTTTCCTGGTTTACGTTTTCCTTGGAATTGTTCAAGTTATATTTGAAGTCGATTGTGATGTTATCGTAGCTTTTTACTTTGGCAGAAACTTCTTTTAGCAAGGATTTTGCATCCTGTGCCTGCGAAAAAGTGGCTGTAAAAAGAGCGATTATAATAATGCTGATTTTCTTCATTTTAATTATTGTTAGTTTCATTATCTAATAATTGGTTTAACGCATCAATGGTAGGAACCAAAACCTGTCTTGCTTTGCTACCTTCAAAGGGGCCCACAATTCCGGCTGCCTCCAATTGGTCAATTATTCTTCCGGCGCGATTGTAGCCCAGTTTCAACTTTCGCTGTAACAATGAGGCGGAACCTTGTTGTGCAATGACCAATACTTCTGCGGCTTCGCGGAACATCGCATCGCGTTCGTCGATGTTAATATCAAGATTTGTGCCACCTTCCTCACCCGAATATTCGGGTAGCATATATGCGTCTGGATATGCTTTTTGCGAACCGATAAACTCGGTAATATCAGCAACTTCGGGCGTGTCCACAAAGGCACATTGAATACGCGTAAGTTCATTTCCTTGCGTGTAAAGCATATCGCCCCGTCCGATAAGCTGATCGGCGCCCGAGTTGTCCAAAATGGTCCGGGAATCTATTTTACTGGTAACCCGAAAGGCGATACGCGCGGGGAAATTTGCCTTAATAATCCCTGTAATAACGTTTACGGAAGGTCTTTGGGTAGCAACTATCAAATGGATTCCGATGGCCCGAGCAAGCTGCGCCAACCTTGCGATTGGTGTTTCCACTTCCTTGCCGGCGGTCATAATCAAATCGGCAAACTCATCAATAACCAAAACGATGTAGGGCAAAAAGCGATGTCCTTCGTTGGGGTTCAATTTCCGGTTTTTGAATTTCGTGTTATATTCTTTTATGTTGCGGACCATGGCATCCTTCAGCAAATCGTAACGGGCGTCCATTTCGATACAAAGCGAATTCAACGTATTGATAACCTTTGCGGTATCCGTAATGATTGCTTCCTCGGTATCGGGCAGCTTTGCCAAATAGTGGCGTTCAATTTTGTTGAAAAGCGTCAGCTCCACTTTTTTGGGATCTACCAAAACAAATTTTACTTCCGCAGGGTGTTTCTTGTATAAAAGCGAAGTCAATACGGCATTCAGCCCGACCGATTTTCCCTGGCCCGTGGCTCCTGCCATAAGCATGTGCGGCATTTTTGCAAGATCTACCACAAAGGTTTCATTGCTGATGGTTTTTCCAAAGGCGATGGGCAGTTCCATTTCGGCATTTTGAAATTTCGCAGAAGCAATCACTGAACGCATCGAAACAACTTTTGGATTTTTATTCGGAACTTCAATACCAATCGTTCCACGACCTGGAATTGGCGCAATAATACGGATCCCCAAAGCCGAAAGCGATAGGGCAATATCATCCTCAAGGTTTTTTATTTTTGAGATACGGACTCCGGCATCGGGCACAATTTCATATAGCGTAACCGTTGGCCCAACGGTGGCTTTAATGTTTGCGATGCCTATTTTATAATTGTTCAGTGTTTCAACAATTCGGTTTTTATTTTCCTCAAGCTCCTCCTGATCGATGGTTATGGCAGCGCCCACGGTATGGTCGCGCAACAGTTCGATACTTGGGAATTTGTAGTTGCTCAGCTCCAGTTTTGGGTCGAATTCGCCAAAATCCTTTACCAACCTATCGCTCAGGTTTTCTATTTCCTCTTCATCGGCAGCCTGTTCTACCTCCATTTCCACATCGCCCTCCACGTCTGATTTTAGGATTAATTTTTCAATTGCGGGTGGAGGGGAAGTTACTTTTTCTTCAATATAGGGCTCGGGAATGTCTTCTTCGTCTTCATCCTCAATTTCACTATTTACAGTTGAAGTTTTGTGGTCGGCTTTATTTTCATCGGAAACAAACTCTGAAGCAATTTGTTCTTTTGAACTTTTGAATGCACCGATCGCCATTTCAGGAGTTAGCTTCAAACGGACTACCAAATAAACAATAAGTACAAAAATCATAATGAGCATAGCGCCGACCAACCCAAGATAATCCTGCATCAGGTCATTGGTTTCATAACCTATGATTCCACTGAAAATGTTTGTTTTTTCGCCAAAGAATCCAAAAAATACCGAAATCCAAAGCATCAGCAGCAAGCCCCAAAACCAAAACTTGGCCAAGGGCTTTTTGGCGTAATCGAAAAAGTAATAAACGCCTGTGAGGGTTACAAGAAATGCAAAAATAAAGGCTGAAATCCCGAACCCATCATAAATGAAGAAGTGCGCCACGTTGGCCCCGAATTTATTGAGCCAGTTTTTGGTTTGCAGTTCGCGTTCCGCCAAGAGGCCTATTTCGCTTTGGTCTGCCTGCCAGGTAAAAAAATAGGAGACAAAAGAAAACAAAAGCGCCAGCCCCAACAAAAACAAAAAGCTACCCAAAAGAATTTTCTGTTGTTTGGATAGCGAAAAGCTCAGTTTTTTGCGGGGTGTTTTAGGTGTTGATTTCTTCTTTTTGGCCATTAATGGGACGGTTGTCTTTTCAGCAAAAATACAAATATTGAAATTGAAAATTTCAAATAACAAACTCCAAATTCCAAATAAAATTTCAAATTAATAAAAAAAACAAACCTGCCTGCCCTCATGCAGCTTCCAAACTTTGATTATCGAAGGTTCCGAATGTTTGGATTCAATTAAAGGTTACTTCCAAAATACGCCATAGTTTATGGAATTATATATTGGGAAGTGTATATTTTATTACTAATCCGCCATCTTTTTGCCAGCGGACCCAGCCTTTGCCCACTTCGCGATAATTTTTATCCTTTAAAATGATTTGGACCCATTCGTCCTTCACTTGCAAGGGTTGCATGTGAACAAACGCGGTGCTGACTTCCCCAGCCTTTTTTAGCGGTTTTATTTTCGGGACTTGTGTTTTTCCTTCAATAAAATCAATGGCTGAAACCGTCAAAAGAAACTCGGGCCAAAAGAGGAGCTCGCCGTTTTGTTTGTTGAGGAAGGCAGTCTTTCCGGTCTTTGAATTTACTTCTACTTCAATAAATTCACGACCGACGGCTTTCACTTTAAAATAAAAGATGCCAAATTGTTGGTTCATTGCCTCGGGCCATAGCCACGGCGGGGCGGCAATAAGATTGAAATCGCCAAACGGGTCCCGGCCCAGCGCAAGGCTGTCCATAGGTGTATGTTGGGCTATGGATTTTTCGAGTGTCACGTTTCCGAAGAAAAAAAGGGTGGGATATTCATAAAAATTTGGCTTGAAAAATCCGAGGCCGATTTCGCCATTTTCCCCAATTGGGGTTTTTATCGGGATGGAATGGGAAGCATCATTTTTATAAAACGTTGCCATTCCTATCGGCTTGGTTTGTGGAGTTGGGGTAGTGGGCGTGGGTCTAAATTGTTCCTTTTCCTCTTTTGCCTTTTCACGCTGAACATAGCGGTAATGGGTTATGCCGTATAAAAGAAGCACCATTATCAGTAAAACAAAATTTGCGTAAACAATAAATTTATGCCGAACAAAATGGGCAATAAAGAAAGATGCTATAAACGTGATTCCCGCAAAGAGAACTCCGTATCCCAAAACAATGGCACCTCCTGCCAATCCTTGTCCTTTGCCCGCATCAATTAGCCCAGCAAAATATAGACCCGCAATAAAAAACGTTACCGGCATTAATAGGTAAAAGACGATGCGCGCAGGTTTGAAGAATTTTTGCATACCTTAAATTTTAAGCGAACAGATTATAGCTTATCAGCAGTTTTCCATCTTTTTTCCACCGTATCCAGCCTTTTCCCTTCACGGTGTTGTAATCGTCTGCCAGTATTTCCACTTCCATCCAATCGCTCATCACGTAGCGGACCCTAAAATTTGTGGGGCTAACCACGCGTCCTGCCGATTTTACGAAGGGGTTGTCAAAAACCTTTTGGTCCTTATCCCTAAATTCTACCGAATGGCAATTGAGAAAGAATTCGCCCCAAGTTATAAAGCTTCCCTGCCGAGCGCTTACGTAGGCTGTTTTTCCTGTTGCTTCATTGACGATAATTTCGTGGTAGTCCCTTCCCAATTTTTTCACTTTCATTATAAAAAGGCCATAATCCAGTTTTTCGTGAAAAGGAGCAAAGTCTTTCGGTGCATAGGCAATGCCATCAACGTGGTTGCCGTGTCTTTTTACAAATGTGATGCTGTCTATGGGCCGTTCCTGACTGCCCGGCCTGCTGTTGGGAATATCGTATAGGTAGAGAGTTTCAGCTTCGTCAATTCTGGGCGAAAAGAAGCCTTCGCCCATTTCATCGTTTTGGGAAATTCCTGTATTATTTCCAAAGCAAAAAAACAAACAGAGTATTAGAATCGATACAATTTTTTGCCGCCTCATTTCACTTCTTTTACTTCCGTAACGGTTTCACCTTGCTTTATTTCTATTGTAAATTGGGCGCTTTTTGCAGAACTGTTATATACGCCGTGCTCTACCAAGGTAACCTTATAAGTGCCCGGGATTAATATTATTTCCTTGTTTTGTTTGTAGGTCCTTCCGCCGTAAACTGTATTTCCCGCAGGGTCCGTTATTTTAATTCCAACGTCAAAAGGTTCATTTTTATAGGTTCCGCCAATTATGGCCACGCCAGATTTAAAATCGTGCGCTACTTTGGTTACTTCGCCATTGCCTAAGGTTACATTTTTCAGAAGGTGCGTTGCTTCCAAACCGTGAATGGTCCGCGCATTAACTTCAATGTTATAGACACCCGCATCTACCTGTAATTCCTTTTCCTCTCCGTAGGTTCTGCTGCCGATTACATTTTTTCCTTCGGTAGTTTTTACTGAAATATTGCTGTCCCAAAGCACGCCGTTGTTTGAAATGGCAATATGCAATTTGGCTCCGTCCAGCGATATCGTTTTATAGACCGTTTTGTCATTGAAGGTCTGCACGTTTTTAACAAGGACAGGGGAAATAGCATTTTGGCTGTGCTGCCAAACTTCCAAGTCATAAGTAGCCTGTGGAAGGTATAAATAGGTAGTATCTGTGTATGTGCGTCCGCGCTCGGCTTTATTCTTGGTTCCTGCTATATAGGCTTGCACATCCGCATCCAAGGGTTTTCCGTCTTTTAGTACGAAAACCCCGAGGTTTCCTTTAGGTTTGTCAACGGTCTGTGAGGCTACTTCGGTCATTGCCTCGCTTAAGCCACTGGCATCGGCGGCATCGTAATAGTTGCCATCGCCGGCTTTTGCGGCACATTCCAATTGTTTTGTTTCTCCCGCTTTTAAACCGAAGCCAACGATGTGCAGCTTAAAATCGATTCCTTCTTTTTTTGCATCGGCCACGACCTTACAGATGTGTCCATCGCAGGATTCTATTCCATCGGTAATCAAGACGATGGTCGCTTTTTCCTTGCTTTTCCGGAGTTGGTCAATAACCGTGGAAGCGGAATAGGCGAGGGGCGTCATTCCGAGAGGTTTTATGGCTTTTACCGCTGCGGCCACTTGGCTTTTTGACGTATTGGAAATGGGAAGCAAGGTTTCCACATCGCGACAGTCCCCTTTTTTTCGATGCCCGTAAGCCACGAGGCCTATCTTTTGGTTTTCGGCAAAATCGTTTATCGAATTTGAAAGTACCGTGGATGCAATTTCCATCTTCGTCTTGCCCTGGATTTGGCCCCACATGGAGCCGCTGGCATCATAAATAAAGATAATAGGTGAAGGGACTTCTGGAGCTTGCTTGGTTTGCGCAATGCTCTGGAAAGATAAAAGCAGCGCACACAAAGTGATGGGTAATTGTTTCATAATCAAGTAATTTGGCTATACTAAAATTAGTTAAAATTTATTTGGAAATAAACTTACGGCCAAATGGAAGGGATTTCAATTACCCGTTTGGGTGGTTTTGGGGAGCTGATAAATGTTAGCAGCTAAACGTTAATTGGCAGAAATTGATCGGAGCTAAAATGAAAGACATTTTTAAAACTTCGGAATATAAATAATGCACCCGATACTCACTGCGGTAAGTGCAGCGAAAAAGACCGCTCCCGCAGCCACATCCTTTATAAAACCTATTTTGTTGTGAAAATCGGGGTGGACAAAATCGGCAATTTCCTCGGCTGCGGTATTTAGGCCCTCAATGCTCATTACCAGCCCGATGGCGAATATTTGCAGCATCCATTCCGTGGCGGAGATTTCAAAGTAAAATCCCGCAAAGGTCATAATGATGCCGATTACCGCCTGTACCTGTATGCTCGCCTCGTGCCGCAACAAGAGCAAAGCGCCCTTGAATGCGTACCCGCATCCTTTTAGGCGCTTTCCTATATATGAATTCCACATTAGCGTAGTGAACTTATTGCGGCGGAGTAATCGGGTTCTTCGCCAATGCTCGGTACCTGCTGGCTGTGGATTACTTTTGCGTTTTCGTCCAGAACCACGACGGCGCGCGAATGTAGCCCCCGTAGGGCTCCGCTGGTCATTTCCACCCCGTAGCTTTTTCCGAAGTTGCCGTCGCGGAAATCAGAAAGCATTTCCAAGTTTTTTATCCCTTCGGCGGCGCAAAATCGTTTTTGCGCAAAGGGCAGGTCTTTTGAAACACAAAGGATTTTGGTATTGTTGAGTTTTGAAGCTTCTTCGTTGAATTTTCGCGCCGATGTGGCGCAAACTCCCGTATCGATACTGGGAAAAATGTTCATGATTACTCGCGATCCTTTATAATCGGAAAGCTTTTTTGAGCCTAAATCCTGCGCCGTAAGATTAAAATCTGGGGCGGTGTCGCCAATTTTTGGAAGTGTTCCCACGGTTTCCACGGTATTTTCTCCAAGTTTTATTTGTGCCATAGTTTCTAAAATATTTGTTTCCCTAAAAATAAGCATTCATTTTAAGTTAGTTTGCAAAAGCGGTCATAAAGGTTGGGTTTTTTCAGAAATAAAACGAAAACTACCCAAAAGGGTAATTGATTGGGGCTTGGCTTTAAAATACATTTGAAACACTAACTACTTGTTTAAACATCAGATTATGAAAAGGTTATTCTACATTTTGGCATTTTTATTTATTGTGCCCGCCATTGCCCAAACCGATTGTATTGAGATTCCCAATGGAAATTTTCAGGAATGGTCTGCAAATGACGATCCGGTAAACTGGCTTACCACAAATATGGGCGATACATACGGCACGCCCAATGTGGGTTTTGATATGCGGAATGTGTTCAAAACGCCTGGAAAATTTGGCTTTGGCGTGCGCATAAAGAATGCTTCGGTGCTTGAGATGCTCAAAAAGGAAAAACCCGAAGAGTTTGCAAAATTGCCTCCCTCCATTAAAGAACAACTTCGGAAGAGTTCCTTCAGCGGCTCCTTGTTTACCTGTCAGGGCGATTGTGAAGGCGCTACCTTGGCAGAGAACGAAATCTTTATGCGCGAAAATATGAGCTTCCCTGTGGCAAAAGCTCCCGGGGCCCTGTGCGGGTATTACAAGGCAAACCTAAAGGAAGGTGATAAACTGTGGATTTGGCCTATACTTTTTACGGACAACAAAGCTTTTGCCGGTGGCGTAATGCCCGGGGAAACGGCTTCCGTAATTTCAAAAAGTACAGGCGACTGGACACCGTTCAGAATTCCGCTGCGTATTTTACCGGGCCGAAAAGTGGCAAAGGCAACCGTACAATTGCAAATGGTAAACAGCGGTTTTCCCGTAACGCCGCCATATGGAATGAGCGCTATGGAATTGGCCCAAAAATACCCTAGTACCGATGGTAGCGAAATATTTATTGACGAGCTCTGTTTTTGTGGCGAAGCAGATTACATTGCCGAGGACGACCCCATTCTGGATGGAATTGACTTGGGCGGAGGTGTTTCAGAAAATCCCAATGACGACGGTAATGACGGTAATGATGATGACAATTCAGAAAACATTTGGGTCGCCACCCAGGGTAACGATGCTAATTCGGGAGCCAAAACAGCCCCATTTGCAACACTTCAAAAAGCCTTGGATGTTGCTCACGGAAAACGTAAAAGCGGCAAAAAGGCGACCATTATTATCAGGGACGGTACCTATAATCAGTCCGCAACGGTGCAGTGGGGCGCTTCGGGTTTACCGCCACTTACCATAAAGGCGGAACATGCCCATCAGGCTATTTTTGTGGGTTCCGAAAAAATTTCAAACCACATTACATGGCAGCATTTTGGGCAGGATATTTATAAGGCATCTGAAGCAAAGCTGCATCCCAATATGATAGCTGCGGTTACCGATTATTCAAACCCGTACCAAAATTCGGTTCCGGCATTGCTCGTAAACGGCGAAGTTTTGGCTTATACCCAAGCCGTCCAGCAAACCGATGGCAGCTATTTTATTTCGCCGCAGCTAACGATGGTGCATCCAAAAAATGGTGTGGTATTGGGCAATGCAAGCGTTGAGGTTTCAGTTTTGCCACACGCCCTAAAAATGGAAGGCGGAAGCTCCGTGCTTGTTACGGGGCTTAGGTTTAAAGGCTATCCCATATCAAGTTTGCCTGCCGGTACGGTTGAATTTAAATCCGGATTGGATGTGGGGGGCAATGTGAACGTGAGCAATTGTTTGTATAAATAATTCAAGGTTTTAACTATTTAGTTCCAACCGTGCTCTTCCTCGTTATTTTGATTTTCGCATATCACTAAGTTCGTGTCCCTCGGTATTGAAAACTTCGGCATCTATTTTTTTGGAAAGATTTTCTATTTGAAGAATAATGCTGCCGTTTCTTTTTTTATCGAAAAGGGTAGTATAAAGCGCAAGCCCTTTGATGCCACAATTGGCTAAGGTTTCAATCTCCTCGCCGTCCTTTCCAGCACCCACAAATTGATAGGCCATTACCTGTGTAAGGCTCAGTTCAATTTCCTTTGCTACCCAAAAGGTTGCATCTATTTCTTCGTTGCCACAAAAAATTTCTTGGGTACTATATCCGTTTATTTCCTTTCTGTTCTCGGTATAATTTACTTCTGAATTGGACAAAACATCTTTTTCCCCTGAGGCATATTTCATTGTTGGCCAATATTTATTGTTCATTGGTAAGATATATCCGCCTTTTTTACCGTTCATTTCAAAAAGCCCTGTAATCGTGGAATCGGCGGGACTAAAAACCAATCGCAGGTCTGGCTGATTGCCTCCGGCGTGAATTATTATTGCGGTCTTGTCTTTCCCAAAAAAGTAGGAAACTGAATCACTATGCTTGTTTCCGCTGCTGCTTTCCTGGGAAATTTTAAGCTCAAAACTGCCCGTGAAATTTTGGGTAAAGCCCATTTGATTTGCAATGAAGAAAATTGCTATTAAGATTGAATGTTTCATTGGTGTTGTTTTTAGGATTTGAAAAGCGTTGTTCCCTCACTGAAAAATTCAGAAAAGCCCTTTTTTAAAGCCTTTTGTAACGGCTTCTGCCCGGGAATTGACGTGCAATTTTTTATAGATGTTTTTTATATGGGCCTTAATGGTGTTCGTTGATACGAACAGCTCATCGGCAATTTGCCTGTTATTGGTGCCATTGCTCAATTTTTGAAGCACTTCCAGCTCTCTTTCACTTAAAATATTTTCTTTGGAAGGCTTAAACGAGGCGATGACCAATCGGGCAATGGAAGGACTCATAGGCGCGCCGCCTTCAAAGACTTCGCGAATGCCGTTGAGCAAAAATTTTGAATGGTTGCCTTTTAGCAAATAGCCTACAGCTCCCTGTCGCAATGCCGAAAAAACGAGCTCAGATTCCTCGTGTACGGTAAGCATCACGATGTTCAAGTCGGGCTGCAGTTTTTTAAATGCTCCAATGGCCTCGATCCCACTTATTCCGGGCAGGTCTATGTCCAGCAATAATACATCGGGGAGGAGTTCCGAAAAACCCTCCAAAGCCGTCTCGGCAGAAAGAAAGGCGCCACTTACCTTAAAACCCTCAGTACTGTTCAACATTTGCTGAAGTGATTTCAGGATAAGGGCATCGTCCTCCACTATGCATATTCGTATGGTTTTCTGGGCATTCATTGGCTTTCAGAAAGATAGGTGTTTATATTGTTTTATCCATTACCCAAGCGGGTAGTTTCCAGAAGGAGCGTAAGTTTGGTGCCGCCGTTGGTTTCAGATTTTATTTTTAAAAGTCCGCCCAGGGCCTCTGCGCGTTCCTTCATATTTAACAGCCCGTTGCCTCGCTTGGTTGTTTCATTGTCAAAACCCTTTCCGTTGTCCTTGAGTATGAGCTGTAACCTACCGGGTTTTGAATTCACTTTAAAACTGATTTCCGAAGGGTTCGCGTGTTTTATGCTATTGTTTATGGCTTCCTTTAAAAGAAGAAGCAGGTGTCTTCTTTCGGACATGTTCAGCACTTTCTTTTTGAGGTTTTCCGAAATATGTTCAGCCTTGAATTGAACTTTTGCATATTCACAGAATTTTCCGGCAAATTCCACAAATCGGTTCAACGTATCAAAAACATTGTCCTTGGTTGGGTCCAGCGCCCAAATAAAATCGTGCATCCCGCTGTTCAGCTCTTGCAGGTTGGTATCAATTTGATTGAGGTATTCCAGCATTTCAGGGTTTTTTTCAGAATTCATTTTGGCGAGTTCGGTAATGAGCGCAATGCGGGTAATCTGCGTGCCCGCTTCGTCGTGAAAATCGCGGGAGCTGCGCTTTCTGAAGATATCGCGTTCCTGCGTCCGTGCCAGTTCAAGTTGCCGTTCCTGCTGCAGGCGAAATTTCAAAAATAAATAGACACTGCCAATGGCCAAAAAACCGTAGAGCAGGTATGCCCACCAGCTTAAATACCACGGAGAGGGCATTTTTAGCACGAGCCGGGCCGTTTCGCTCCACAGGCCGTCGTTGTTGGCAGCCTTTGCCAGTAGGGTATAGGTACCGGGGTCTAAATTGGAACGGGTAATCACGGGGTTTTCCGATTCAATCCAGGCATCGTCAAAACCTTCCATTTTGTGGGCGTAGCGCATTTCCTCGGGAAGGGTAAAATTAACGGCGTTTATGGTGAAGGAAATAATTTTGTCCGAAGCTTTCAGGGTAACTTTTTGGACATAGGGAATATCCTTGGGGATGGAAGTTGTTTCTAACTTTTTATCGGAAATGGGCACGGGCACGTTCAAAATCCGAAAGTCTGAAAATGACACTTTCGGCGGAAATGGATTGGTATATATTTCCTTCGGTTTAAAACGCACGATGCCTTTGGTGCCGCCAAAATAGATGATGCTGTCCTTGGTAAGTTGCGCGGCATTGTGATTGAACTCAAAATTTTTGGCATTCAATATTTTTTTATAGGAAGTGGCCTTTTTTTCGGAAGTGTTTAGTTTGGAAATGCCGTTTCCGGTGCTAATCCAGTATTCGTTTTCCTTCGTTTTTATTATTTCTGAAGTGAAATTGCTGGAAAGCCCATTTTCAACGGTATATTTATAATGTTCTGGATTTTCGGAAGTGAGCAATTCCTCGACATTCGGGAAATGGAAGACCCCGGCTTCGGTGGCGAGCAATGCCTCATTTCCGCTGAAATGGTAATCGTTCACCACTTTCATTAAAAATGGGGCATCGCCCTTTATTCTTTTAAAGGAGGTTTCCGTGGCGGGGTTTTCAATAATAACGCCGCCCAAATTGAAATTTCCCGCCCATATCCGTTGCTGTGGGTCAATGGCCAAGGTAACTACATAATCTTTTGAGGAGGTTTCCGGGTTTTGGTCTTTATACCGAAACTGTCGTGCCTTTCCGTCGCCATCAAAGGCAATTATTCCTGCTCCGTGGGTTGCCAGCCAGGTTTTGTTCCCCGCATCGTTTACAATTTCATAAATCCGTTTTTCGGGAAGTTTGTTTTCCGCAATGGAGCCTTCGGGCACTGTTGAAATGGTATATTCAAAATTGTTTCTGTCGGGCCAACTGATTATATGAAGCCCCCCGGGACTGCTGGCCCAAATGTTTCCCTTTTTGTCTTCTTCCAAAGAATAGATGGCGCTGCTCCGCAAGTGGTTGTCGCCATTCCCTTGTTTTATGTGATGGTATTTTTCCTCGCCATTTTCATCTTTCCAAAGCACGGTAATGCCGCTGTCCATAAAGCCGAACCAGAGATAACCCTGGGAGTCCTCCAAAATACTGAAGGCATTGTTGCTGGAAATACTTTGTGGGTCGGCGTTGTTGTGTTTCAGTATTTCGAATTGGTTCAGGTAGGGGTCATACACATCCAAACCCGCGGGAGAGCCGAGCCATATTCTGTTTTGCGCGTCGCGGTATAGTTTTTTTATTGCGTTTTGTGAAATGGACGCCGGGTTGTCCGTTTCACTTCTGTAATAGTTGATTGTATTATTTTTTTGGTCAAAAACAGCCACGCCGAAATAACTGGCTATCCAAAGTCTGTTTAACTGGTCTTCCTCAAAATCATAAACCGTGGTTTTTCCTTCCTCGGAATCGACAAGTTGGGGTAAATGCTGAAAAGCAGGATTGCGAATGTCGCCGGTCATTTGGATAACGCCATCATAATCCGTCCCGATCCAGATTGTTCCCAAGGCATCCTGAAACAATGTCCCCAGGCCCTTTTCACGCAGGTTTATCGGAATCGTGATTTGTTTGAAAACATTTTTCCTTGGGTCAAATTCAATCAAACCTTCGTCGGTGGCAAGAAGCAATGAACCGTTTTTTAGGGGAAGCATATCGATAATGGAATAAATCTGGGGAATGTTTTCCGTATCCTTTTTATGCCACCAAGAAGTGATTTGGTGCGTTTTCGTGTTAATTTTTGAAAGCCCCGCATTGGTGCCCAGCCAGAGATAGTCGCCCTCCTCACGGATTACCTTTATTATTCTTCCCGCCAGGCAATTTTTACAATCCCCGACTTTGGTAAAGTTTGTGAATTTTTCTGTTTGGGGATCGTATTTTGAAAGCCCAGCGGAAGTGCCGACCCAAATCATTTTGTTCTTATCCTCGAAGACGCTTCTTATTTTATGATTTGGAAGGGTATTGGTGCTGTCCGCTGAAACATTAAAAACCTTGAAACTGCTTCCGTTTCCCCTGTTCAGGCCATTTGCCGTCCCAATCCATAAATAGCCATTGCTGTCCTGGAACAATGCGGTAATGTTTGAGCCCGACAATCCTTGCTCCACCCCGTAATGTTGAAATGAAAAATGGTTTTGCGCCAAAAGAACGCTCGTGAAGCCTAAAAACAATAATAATTGAAACAGAAAAATTTTCATTCATAAAATGGTTAGCCTCTGAAAGTTACGAAATTATCCGTGAATGAAGTATTTAAGCGTAAACAAGATACGATTGTTTTAAACTCTAAATCTGTTGTTACAACACGTGAGACCAGGATGGGGCAAAAAAAAATCCCTCTGCAATAAGTTGCAAAGGGATTTTCCCAACATTAATCTAAAAATTTATCGGTCTATGGAGCCCAATACTTTCTGTGCAAATGCATTTGCCGCATCGCGCTCCGGGATGCCGTCCTCAATCATTTTGTGGACTTCCACCGCTCCGCAAAGATTGGTGATAAGTTCGCCAATGATGTCCATCTCTTCATCGGTTATCCGGCTGTATTCGCTATACGATTCCAAAACTTCGATACAATTTTCTATCTGTGCCGTGGAATTGTTTCGCTGAATATGTCTAATTACGGGCAACTTCATCTACAAGATCTTTTAAGAGTTCAAACTTGTTGGTCTGTACCTGGTTTACCAATTCGCCGTTTTTAAAACTTGCGAAGGTTGGCAGATTGTCCACATTCGCCATTTTTCTACTTTCCGGGAATTTTTCGGCGTCAACCAAAACGAATTTGTAATCTTCAGTTTCCGAAGCCAATTTTTTAAATTTCGGCTTCATCAATCTGCAATTGCCGCACCAGCCCGCCGAAAACTGGACGATTACGTCCTTCTCTTCCGCTACAAGTTGTTGTAGGCTATCGTCTTTTAGTTCGAGTACCATAATTTAGTTTCTTAAATAAGTGGCAACACCTTCACGGTTGGCGATCATTGCTTCTTTTCCTTCTTCCCAGTTTGCTGGGCAAACCTCCCCTTTTTGCTGTACGTGGGTGTAAGCATCTACCAATCTAATGAACTCGTTTACATTTCTTCCCAAAGGCATATCGTTCACACTTTCGTGGAAAATTTTTCCTTCTTCGTCAATCAAATAAGTTGCGCGATAGGTTACGTTGTCACCGTCAACCATCAATAAGCCGGTTTCCTCGTCATAACGCTCATTGGTAATATCAAGGATTCCAAGGGCGTTCGAAAGGTTGCGGTTTGTATCTGCAAGCAGCGGGTAGGTTACACCTTCAATTCCACCGTTGTCCTTTGGCGTGTTCAACCACGCGAAGTGTACTTCGGGAGTATCGCAAGAGGCACCGATAACCATAGTGTTACGGTCTGCAAATTTTGAAAGTGCTTCCTGAAAAGAGTGGATTTCGGTTGGGCATACAAAAGTGAAATCTTTTGGATACCAGAAAAGCAATACTTTTTTGTTGTTTTTCTTTGCTTCTTCAAGCACATTAAGTTTAAAAGTATCCCCCATTTCGTTCATTGCATCTACTGAAATGTTTGGGAATTTTTTTCCTACTAATGACATAATTTTATTATTTATTGTTATTGATTATTTTCTGTGGCAAAGATAGAAACTCCTTATGGATAAAGGAAAGTTCCCGAATGGATTAATCTATAAACCGATAGATTTTTGCAATAGGTTAAATTTTTAACAATAAATAAAAATTATCGAAGAAGAATTATGCTTTTACGGGCGAAGCCAACTCTCTAATCTTGATTCGAAAAGCAGCAAAAAGAAGCGTCATAAATGGGCTGAGCCAGTTGAAAACGGCATAGCCGGCATAATGGAGGGTATCTACGCCCAGCACTCCGCTGTGATAGGCACCGCAGGTGTTCCAGGGTACCAGAACAGAAGTTACTGTTCCCGAATCCTCCAAAGTCCGTGATAGGTTTTCGGGCGCCAACCCTTTGTCTCTAAAGGCTTTGGCGTACATTTTTCCCGGAATTACAATGGCGAGATATTGATCGCTGGCCGTAACGTTCAATGCCAGACAGCTTACCACGGTGCTGGCAAACAGACCGAAGGTGGTGTGGAACAATTTTAGCAAAGCCTTGCTGATGGCGGCCAATGCCCCAATGGCATCCATGATTCCGCCAAAAGTCATTGCACAAAGTATTAACCAAATGGTATTCAGCATCCCGGACATTCCACCGGCAGAGAAAAGATCCTTTAAGGCCTCGTTTTCTGTTGGGATCGCGGTGTCAACGGTAATTGCGTTCATGATTCCCTTATATCCGTTTTCAAAGGTCAAGTAGGTTCCGCCACCAATATTGGCTACAATATCCGGTTGAAAAATTAAAGCCGCAAGGGCCCCCAGTAGTGTTCCAATCAATAAGGCTATAAGAGGAGCGGTTTTTTTTATAATAAGAAATATTACAATAAGCGGAACTATAAACAGCCAAGGACTTACGTTAATAGATTCATTTACCGCTGCCAAGATTAAATGTGTATCCGCTGTTCCCGAGGTGTCTATGTTTAGCCCAATAATTATAAATACCAGGAGCGTTACAATTAAAGTAGGAATGGTGGTATAGAGC
This sequence comes from Aequorivita todarodis, assembly GCF_028561335.1. Classification (GTDB taxonomy): domain Bacteria; phylum Bacteroidota; class Bacteroidia; order Flavobacteriales; family Flavobacteriaceae; genus Aequorivita; species Aequorivita todarodis. Next base: position 100,770 of record NZ_JAQQTG010000015.1, read on the forward strand.
ATATATCTAATGTGGGTGAACAAATCTGTACCTGCCATGGCAGGAGCCAGGTTGGTGGTGTCGCTCAAAGGTGAAATTTTATCACCAAAGTACGCTCCCGAAAGTATTGCCCCAGCGGTCATTCCCAATGGAATGTTTAATGCGTCTGCAATCCCAATTAAAGCTATACCTACGGTAGCCGAGGTAGTCCAACTGCTGCCCGTTGCTACCGAAATAATGGCACAGATAATTACACAGGAGGCCAAAAATATGGTCGGGTTTAAAATCTGAAGACCGTAATAGATCATCGTTGGTATAATGCCGCTAATAAGCCAAGTTCCCGCCAAAGCCCCAACCATCAATAAAATTAAAATAGCTCCTGCGGTCGATTTTATGTTGATCGCCACTTCCTCCAGCATTTGGTCAAATTTCACCTTGTTGAAGAAGCCCACTATTGCCGCCACGGCCCCGCCCATTAAGAGAATGAATTGGTTGCTTCCACTCAGTGCATCATCGCCATAGGCATAGAAAACATTGTAAAAAAGCATCCCAATAAGTACAAAAACAGGAATCAGTGCCTCCCAAATATTCAGTTCTACGTTTTCAACTATCTGTTCTTCCTTTGGGTCGGTGGGTTTGATGTCTTGGCTCTGCATGAAGAAATTTTAAAATGGATTGTAATGTTACGATTTTGTATATTATTAAACAAATATCGTAGGCGCGCGATTAATCGCGCGCCTACATGTTGATTCCAACTTGCACCATACATTCCCGCATCATCTTATAAGTGCGGGCAATATCGTTGTCCAGACCTATACTGAAACGTATCAGCCCATCGCTAAGTCCCATTTCCTTTTGTTCCTCTTCGGGAATTTCAGAGGAAGTTGAAGAACCCGGCGCACTGAAAAGGGTTTTGTAAAAACCAAGACTCACGGCCAAGTACCCTAAATTGCGTTCCTGCATCAATTCCATCAATTCGTTGGCTTTATCAATTCCGCCTACGTCAATGGTCAACATTCCGCCAAAGCCGTATTCCTCGTTCATCATTTTTTTGAAAAGCTCGTGGCCCGTATGCGATTTCAATCCTGGATAAACTGTTTTTAAACCATCGGCCTCAAATTTTTCAGCTAAATACAAGGCATTCTCACTGTGCTGTTTTATTCGAATGTGAAGCGTTCGTAAATTTTTCAGAATAGAAGCCGCCCGCAGACTGTCCATTGCGGGGCCAAGCAGCATATTTGCGCCATCGTTCACGTTTCGGAGACTATCAATAAATTCCTGAGTGCCGCAGGTTACGCCGCCCATGGTGTCGCTGCTTCCGTTGATGAATTTTGTCAAGCTGTGCAAAACCACATCGGCGCCCAACTTTGCAGGAGAAATGCTCAATGGCGAAAAAGTATTGTCAACCATCAATTGCAGGCCGTGCTTTTTCGCAATTTTGGAAAGGGCCCCAATATCGGCTATTTCCAAAAGTGGATTGCTCACGGTTTCACAATAAATAATTTTTGTGTTTTCAGTAATTGAATTTTCAACTTCATCCAATTTTGTAATATCAACAAAAGAGGTTTCAATATTTAACTGTGGGGCAAAGTTTTTTAAGAAAGCATAGGTTCCCCCGTAAATGGTTCGGCTGGAAACTATGTGGTCTCCCGCTTTGCAAAGCTGAAGAATTGCTGGAGTAATTGCGCCCATTCCGCTCGCGGCAACGTTTGCGGTCTCGGTGCCTTCCATTGCGGCCAAAGCCTGCCCCAAATAGAGATTGGAAGGCGTGGAGTGGCGTGAATACAAATAACATCCTTCGGCGTTGCCTTCAAAAGTATCGAACATCGTTTTTGCGGAAAGGAAGGTATAGGTGGAAGAATCTGAAATGGAAGGATTAACGCCCCCAAATTCACCAAAGTATTGTAAATCCTGAATTTTGTCTGCTGGTTTAAAAGCCATGATAATTGTTTTAGGTTGTACGGCAAATTTGCGAAAATTTAAAGGAGTGGTCAAATATTAAATCCCAAATTCCAAATGCTGAAACAGTTTCTATCATTCCGAGTCGCTCTTTGTCAGAAAAGACGCAGACTAAGAGCCATGCTCCAAAACCTTAAAACCTTAAACTTTTAAACTCCTAAACTTTTAAACTATTCTCCAGTTATCGTACCTTTGCCACTTCATTAAAAAACACACTTTATGAGCAAATATGATGTAGCAGTAATAGGTTCGGGGCCCGGCGGTTATGTGGCGGCTATCCGTTGCGCCCAGTTGGGAATGAAAACCGCAATCATTGAAAAATACGATGTTTTGGGCGGAACTTGTCTAAACGTGGGTTGTATTCCCAGCAAGGCTTTGTTGGATTCTTCACATCATTACGAGGATGCCCTGAAGCATTTTGAGGATCACGGAATTGAAATTCCGGGCGACATAAAGTTGAATTTCAAAAAAATGATTGAGCGCAAGGCTGCGGTGGTGGACCAAACCACAAAGGGAATTGCGTTTTTGATGGATAAAAACAAAATTGATGTTTTCACCGGAATGGGCGCGTTTAAGGATGCAACCCATATTGAAATCACGAACGGTGAGAAAACTGAAACCATTGAAGCTACAAATACTATTATCGCTACGGGAAGTAAGCCTGCATCCCTTCCTTTTATAAAGTTGGATAAAGACCGAATTTTAACTTCCACAGAAGCTTTAAGCTTGAAGGAAGTTCCCAAACATCTCGTAGTTATTGGCGGCGGGGTAATTGGATTGGAATTGGGCCAAGTGTATAATCGTCTGGGTTCTGAGGTTTCCGTGGTTGAATATATGGACCGTATTATCCCAACTATGGATTCCGCCCAAAGCAAGGAATTGATGAAGGTGATGAAGAAACAAGGTGTGAAATTTTACGTTTCGCATAAAGTTTCCGCAGTTTCAAAGAAAGGAAAAGAGGTAACCGTTACGGCTACCGATAAAAACGATAAGGAAGTAACTTTCAAAGGCGATTATTGCTTGGTTTCCGTTGGAAGAAAGCCTTATACGGAAGGTTTGAAGGCTGAAAACGCTGGGGTAAAAATTACCGAACGCGGAATGATTGATGTTAACGACCACCTGCAAACAAATATTAAGAACATTTACGCCATTGGCGATGTGGTTCGCGGGGCAATGTTGGCACACAAGGCTTCGGAAGAAGGAGTTTTGGTCGCTGAAATTATTGCGGGGCAGAAGCCACATATTGATTACAATTTAATTCCCGGCGTGGTTTACACCTGGCCGGAAGTTGCTTCCGTTGGGAAAACCGAAGAGCAGCTTAAAGATGCGAAGATTGAGTATAAAAGCGGCCAGTTCCCGATGCGCGCTTTAGGAAGAAGCCGTGCAAGTGGCGATACCGATGGTTTTGTAAAAATTCTTTCCGATAAAAAAACCGATGAGGTGCTTGGAGTGCATATGGTGGGCGCGCGTGTCGCCGATTTAATCGCAGAAGCCGTTACCGCCATGGAATTCCGTGCAAGCGCCGAGGATATTGCCAGAATGAGCCACGCCCACCCAACCTATGCCGAGGCAGTAAAAGAAGCCGCCCTTGCCGCCACGGATGATAGAGCGTTGCATATCTAATAGTTCAGTTTATTTCAATAAAAAATGTCGGCAAAATCTGCCGACATTTTTTGTATAAAATACGATCAGGGAATTATTTAATAATTCCACCGCAACTTATTCTGCCACCAGCATTGCCAGTGGGTTGGGTAACGAAATCGTCCACCCCTTCGTGTACGATTACTGCTTTGCCAACAATATCTTTGTTTTCATCACCGCAGCCGATGCACCATTCGTCGGTTTGCATAGAAATTTTACCAGTACCGTCGTCGGCTACTTCAAAATTGCCTATGTCGCCTTTGTGGTATCCTTCGGCATCGCCCCATTTTCCGTGTTTGGTGTGGGTTGGATTCCAGTGGCCGCCGGAAGAGGTTCCATCTTCGGCACTACAATCTGCTTTTTCGTGGATATGTATGGCGTGCGTGCCAGGTTTTAAACCAGAGAATTTGGCCTCCATTTTCACAATTCCGTCTTCTTCCGTGAAGTAAACTTCACCTTCGGCGGTGCTTCCGCTTTTTGGCTCCATCATAACAGAAACCGTTTTGGGGGCTTCTTTCATAGCATTTTGATCTATGGAATCCATTTGGATGGAATCATTCATTCCGTCCATATTGTCCATGTCCTTTTTTTCATTTTTACAGCCTACAAATGCTGTAATGGCAAGGGCTGCAATCAATATTCCTAATTTTTTCATTTTGAAAATTTTTAATAGTTAATGTTTGTTGGTTAAATTTTAAGATTATTAAAGGTAAGATTTCAATTTGCAGCAGACAACATTTTAAAAAAATCTTAGCATTTGTTTTAGTCGGTTTTCTTTAGTTGGTAGTCGGTATTCAGAAATAATTACACATCAATCAGCCGAATATTTTATTAACCATTAATTGCCAACAGCTATTCAATAAGCTTCGTGATTATCTGTGTTTTGGAATGCAATGTTCTATGCACGGGGCATTTATCGGCAATTTCGAGCAGCTTTGCTTTTTGTTCTTCGGAAAGATTTCCTTCCAACTTTATTTCACGGGTAAAGGTGTCTATTTTGGCCGAATCTTCCTCGCAATGCTCACAATCCACCGCGTGGTCTTTCGAATAGTTGATGTGGCAAGTAACATTTTCAACTTCCCATTTCTTTCTTCGCGCATACATTTGTATGGTCATCACGGTACAGGCGGCGAGGCCCGCGGAAAGAAATTCATAAGGGGAAGGTCCAAAGTTGTTTCCGCCAAAAGAGGTTGGCTCGTCCGCAATAAAATAATGGTCGCCCAATTTTAAGTGCGTGGTAAACATTTTATCTCCATCTAAACTTGCGGCAACCTTGCTTTTACTTTGAATTTTTTCAACTGGTGGAATTTCTACATATCGCGAAGCCCAACCTGCAATCACTTCCCCCACATAATGTGAGTCCTCTTTTTTGCTCAATAAATGGTCGGCGCCGTCCAACGATACAAAACTCTTGGGATGATGCGCGGCGATATAGATTTCTTCGGCATTTTTTATTCCAACCACCCGGTCTTGCGGAGAATGCAAAATCAACAGTGCTTTTTTGAAATTGCCCACAACTTCACGCAAGGGCTTATTTTCGAGGTCGTCCAAAAACTGTTTTTTAATGGTAAAATCAATGCCGCCCAAATTTACTTTTGCCTTTCCGCTTTTGGTAATTTCGTGCGCACTATCCTTTAATAGGTGCATCACGTGCGAGGGATGGCTGGGCGAATTGATAACGGCCACCGCCTTTATCGACGGAATTCTGGCTGCGGCAAAGATTGCTGCTGCGCCCCCAAGGGAATGGCCGATAATAAGGGTGGGGGCTTTGTATTTTTTCTTTAGGAAATTTGCTGCCTCAATTAAATCTTCCACATTTCCGGAGAAATTGGTATTTTCAAAATCGCCCTCGCTTTCGCCCAAACCTGTAAAATCAAACCTTAACACCCCAAAACCCGAATCGGTAAGGGCTCGCCCCACGTTTTTAACGGCGGTCAAATTTTTGGTACACGTAAAGCAATGCGCAAAAATCACAAAATTGTGCGGTTGTTGGTTTATGGGAAGCTCCAATCGGCCTGCCAGTTGTTCTTCGTCTTTGTTTGTAAAGGAAACTTTGTGGATGTTCATGGTTTGGTTTTAGGTGGAGTGTAATTTACAGAATTTTTCAGGCAAAGCCATCAATAACTTTTCTTGTGCCACAGAAACGTTTACTTCGTTTACTTCGCCCATATATTCGCCGTCAATCTGGAAGGGAATTTTTTTGCGGGACTTGATGCTTGCCTTTTCGGTAGAAATTATTTGCACGAAGTCTGAAGACATATCGGGTTGGTCGTGCATCGTTTTAAAAATTTCAATAAAATCCAAATTCTTAAAAACCAAGACCTCAAACTTGCCGTCGTTTACCTTGCCGCGCGGGTTGATGGTGGCGCCAGTTCCAAATTTATTGGCATTGGCAATAGCCAGCAAAATACCCGAAACTTCGACTATTTCGTCTCCAGTTTTAATGGTAAAGTGAAATGGGGAATCTGAATTTATAAGCGTAGGGATAGATTGCAGGAAATAGCCGAGTTTGCCCCGCACGCCAGAGGTTTCGTAATTTTTAACCAGTTCGGCATTGATGCCCAAATCGGCGATGTGAAGGCATATTTGGCTGTTTATAAAAAGCACGTCAATTTTCATGTAGCAATCGGAAAAGGCGATGATTATCTGCTCTTCGAGAGTCTCGGGAAGGCCAAAGTTTACGGCCATTCCATTTGCCGAGCCCGCGGGAATTATTCCGAGAATAATTTCCGTTTCAAAAACACACTGCGCAACCAATGAAATCGTGCCATCGCCACCAGCGACTATAACCCGCGCGGGTTTTAAATCTTCGATAATTGATTTTATTGCCTTTTCGTCCTCTTTCCCTGTGGTTTGGTAGAGTTTGAATTGGTAGCCTTGTTTAATGGCTTCAATCTTTACGGCGTCTATAATGGTTTTCTTTTCGGAACTTCCGGCTATGGGGTTTACGACCAATAAAATATAATTTTCTGATTTCATTAGTAAAAATTGAATTTAAAAATACCTATTTTGGAAATGCTAAACCGTTAACGAAATCTCAATTAGTGAAACTTGATTTAAAACTGTACCGCGGCTATGTAAACGATGAAGAATTGGTTGTCTTCGGCCACGTCTTTAAATCCTGGGCGCCCGATAAATACAGATTGGACCGAAAGGGAATCCGGCATGCGGTGTCCGTAATCCATATGTTCCGCATAAAACCTTTGGAAAACGTTCCGGTGAAATTGAAATTTAAGAATATGGAGGTCTCTACCAAAACATTGGCTGATGGATACTTTCGATTTACCATTCCGTATTCCGAAAAGTTGGAGAGTGGCTGGCATCCGTTTCAGGTTAGTTGTGAACTTTATGACTACGGCATCGTAGAAAATTCTGAATTATTGAAGCCTTTTGAAAGCAAGGTGGGCGTAATTTCAGACATTGACGATACTTTTTTGGTTTCGCACAGCGGAAATTTTTTCAAAAAACTGTATATCCTTCTTTTTAAAAATATCAACAAACGAAAGGTTTTTGAGGATGTCGTACCGCACTACCAAGCCTTGAGCAAGGCGGGACAGGAGAACGAAACGGCTTCCAATTCCTTCTTCTATGTCTCCAGCAGCGAGTGGAACCTTTATGAATTTATCGACTCCTTTGCACGGCTCCATAAATTGCCGAAAGCCGTGATAAAACTTAAAAAGATAAAAACGGGAATCTCTGATTTTCTTTTCACTGGAAGGGGCAGTCACGACCACAAGTTTGAAAAAATAAAGGATATAATCATGTTTTATCCCAAACTGGAATATGTGCTTCTGGGCGATGATTCGCAGAAGGACCCTTATCTATATGAACGGATTGTAAAGATATTTCCCCAAAATATAAAGGCGATTTACATTCGGCAGACTTCAAAACGAAAAAAGGAGAACACCCAAGAAATTCTAAAAAATATTGAATCCATGGGCGTCTCCACTTGCTATTTTGCCAACAGCGAAAAGGCCATTGCGCATTCCGAAAACATCGGAATTATTTAAGTTTTATTATTTAACTTCGGTTGCTTCCGTTTTGCCGGTATCCATGGGAGTTTGCGTTTCACCTTTTAAATAATGGTCCAAAAATTTAAGAATCCTTCCGTAGGCTTCTATTTCGTTTTCCTTTTTTACAAAGCCGTGGCCTTCATCTTCAAAAACCACGTATTCCACGGGCACACCGTTCTTTTTAACACCTTCCACGATTTCATCCGATTCAATTTTCAGCACCCGCGGATCCTGTGCACCTTGAAGTACCATTAAAGGTTTGGTGACGTTTTCGGTATGGAACAAGGGCGAAATTTGCTTCAACCGCACGGAATCTGCCGTATTCGGGTCGCCCATTTCGGTATAGAGCGCATCCTTGAACGATGCCCACCAGGGCGGAATGCTCTTTAGGGTTCGTATCCAGTTTGTTACGCCAAAAATATTAACGCCCACCTGAAATTCATCCGGCGCATAGGTGAGGGCTGCCATCGTCATATAACCACCATAGGAACCTCCAATAATTCCAATTTTGTCTTTGTCGATAACATCTTGGCTTGCCAACCAATCTTTCCCGGCAATGCAATCTTTTAAATCCTTATCGCCGTGGTTTTGATCGTCCATTTGGAAAAAAGTTTTCCCATAGCCACTGCTTCCGCGGTTGTTTACTGCCAAGATTGCATACCCGTGGTTTACCAAATATTGGATCAGGGAGCTGAAACTTTGCCTGGATTGTCCTCCCGGTCCGCCGTGCACCCAAACCAATGCCGGCACTTTATTGTTGGCACTCGCTTGTTTGGGTTGATAATAAACTGCCGGGATTTCCAAACCGTCAAAAGATTTGAAACGAACTACTTCAGCCTTTACCAAATCATCCGGATTTATCTCCTTGTTCAAAACATTGGTAAGCTTGTGGTATTTTCCAGTTTCAATGTTATATGAATACGTATTTGTGGGAAGTTGCGAGCTGCCAACCGTTAACAATGCCATAGTTTCATCCCTTGAAAAACTTGCGGCACTTATCGCCTGCCCATCAATTTCGGGGAAATTTAATTCTTTGCCCGTCGCCACTTCGGTAACATACATCTCTGTTTTGGCGTCTTCGTTGGTAAACATAACCTGATACTTTCCGTTGTGGGTAAAGTAGAAGGCGATAATATCCCAATCCTTTTCCAAAACCTTTTCCTTGCTGCCGTCTTCAATGTTGTATTTCATCAGATAACTGAATTCCCCGTCGGCGTCGGTGGTGTAGTAAAACGACTTTCCATCGGGTGAAAAATCCTGGGGTGAATTTTTGCTCAATGTTTCGTTAATCTTGGTCTTTTGATTTGTTTTAAGATTCAGCAGAAATAAATCACTATCGTTGGTATTTACAGCTTTGGAGAGCAACATGTAATTTTTATCCGCTGAAATTCCGCCGAAATCCATGGCATCGTCATTTTTAAGAAGAAGTTTGGGTTTAAAGGTGGCAATGTCCATTTCATAAACGTCCATCATTTGTGGGTTGCGCTCGTTGCTATTGTAGTAAAAGCTTTTGCCATCCTTGGCCCAACCCTGAAAGAGCGCCCTAACGTTTTGCTCGGGCGTGAGTCTTTGAATGCCACTGCTATCCTTCACGAAGATTTTAAAAATTTCATCACCGTTGCCGTCCATTCGGAAGAGAATCCTGTCATCATTCGGAAAATAGGAAATACCGTACACCGAAGCGCTATCCGATTGGGTAATCGGCATAAAATCGCCGCCTTCCGTAGGTACAGAATACATATTGAATACCCCGGAACGATTGCTGGTTATCAAGACTTTGGATTTATCCGGTGAAAAACCATTTGCAAAAGCGTTTTCATTACCCATAAATTGCTCTATGGAATAAGTTTTTACCTCGGCAACGTCTTTTGGCTCCTCGTTTTGGTTGTTTTTGCACGCAACAAGGAGCAGGAGCGCCGAAAAAATTAAACTGAAATTTTTCATAAAGATGTGATTTGCAGGTTATACTGTTGATTTTCAAAACAAAACTAATCATTTTTGCTTTGTAAGCACTATTTGTATGCTTTGAAAGGCCTAATTTTTTGGTAGTAGTTTAACGTTTCGGCTTTTTTTATAAACAAGGATTGTTATAATTTTAGAATATGAACAAAAGAGAAGCCAAGAGCGGATTTATCTTCACGAAACACACTCCCAAAGACCAATCGCCATTTGAGAAACTTTTCGACGTTTTTCAGGAATTGATAACCCACACTTCGGGCGATTTCGACGAGGCGATGGACTGGTTAAAACAATTGGATGAGGAATATAACCTCACCACCGAAGATTATACCTTGGATGATTTCGTGGAAGACCTGAAGAAGAAGGGATATCTACGGGAAGAAATAAAGGTTGACGGTTCAAACGGTTTGGCAATCACCGAAAAAACCGAGAGGGCACTTCGGAAACGAGCGTTGGAACAAATCTTCGGAAAGCTCCGAAAAAGCGGCGCAGGAAACCATCGAACCAAGCAAACGGGCAGGGGAGATGAGCAGGCTGGCGAGTTTCGGGATTATCGTTTTGGCGATTCCTTGGAACAAATCTCGATGACGGAAAGTTTCAAAAATGCGCAGATAAATCACGGTTTGGGCGATTTCACCCTTTCCGAAAACGATTTGGTGGTTGAGGAAACCATGTACAAAACCCAAATGAGCACGGTTTTGATGATTGATATCAGCCACAGTATGATTCTTTATGGCGAAGATAGAATTACGCCCGCAAAAAAAGTGGCAATGGCGCTTTCCGAATTTATAACCACGCGCTACCCAAAAGATACCTTGGATATTTTGGTCTTCGGAAATGACGCTTGGCCCATTAAAATCAAGGATTTGCCGTATTTAAATGTTGGTCCCTATCATACCAACACCGTGGCTGGGCTGGAGTTGGCGATGGATTTATTGCGAAGAAAACGGAACACCAATAAACAGATTTTTATGATAACCGACGGAAAACCAAGCTGCGTGCGGCTTCCCGACGGCAGGTATTATAAAAACAGCAACGGTCTGGACAGTTATATTGTAAACAAATGCTACGCAATGGCCTCACAGGCAAGAAAACTCCATATCCCGATTACCACTTTTATGATTGCTGAAGACCCGTATTTAATGCAGTTTGTGGAGGAATTTACGGCAGCCAATAAGGGCAAGGCATTTTACACGGGATTAAAAGGTTTGGGGGAAATGATTTTTAGCGATTATGAAACGAATCGCAGAAAGCGGATAAAATAGTAGGCTCGCGATTTATCGTGAGCAATCGAGTTTCAATGGAAATATCTTTTGTGACCTTTGTGAAAAACATTGTGCCCTCTGTGGTTAAAAAATACAGTTAAAAAATTATGGAAATAGAAAAAATCAAAACATTTGGCGAACTCAAAAAAGCGGGTTACGAACCAAAATCAATCAAAGAAGAATTGCGAAGGAATTTGCTTCAAAAAATCATGAAGAAAGAAACGCCGTTCGTCGGAATCCACGGATATGAGCTTACCGTAATCCCAGAACTGGAACGCGCCATTCTTTCCAAACACAACATAAACCTGTTGGGGCTTCGCGGGCAGGCAAAAACCCGATTGGCACGGCAAATGGTCGGGCTTTTGGACGAATACATCCCAATTGTGGAAGGCAGCGAAATAAATGACGACCCTTTCAACCCTATTTCGCGTTATGCGAAGAACCTGATGCACGAAAAAGGTGATGATACCCCAATCGGTTGGTTGCACCGGAACGACCGCTTTTCAGAAAAACTTGCGACGCCCGATGTTACCGTGGCAGATATCATAGGCGATGTGGACCCTATAAAAGCCGCAAACCTAAAATTGACCTATGCTGACGACCGCGTGATTCATTTTGGGATGATTCCTCGAAGCAACCGTTGTATTTTTGTAATCAACGAATTGCCCGACTTGCAGCCGCGAATTCAGGTGGCACTTTTCAATATTTTGCAGGAAGGCGATGTTCAGATTCGTGGCTTTGCCGTGCGATTGCCGTTGGATATTCAGTTTGTTTTCACAGCAAACCCCGAGGATTATACAAACCGTGGGAGCATTGTTACCCCATTGAAGGATAGAATTGGCTCCCAAATTTTGACCCACTATCCCGAGGATATCGAAACGGCTCGAACGATAACGGAACAGGAAACGGCAGAGGCCGTCAAAGCAAAAGAAAACGTTTATGTGCCCGATTTGGCAAAGGACATTTTGGAACAGATAAGTTTTGAGGCGCGAGAAAATCATTTTATCGATGCCAAAAGTGGCGTGAGCGCCCGTTTGAGTATTACCGCTTTTGAAAATCTATTGAGCACGGCGGAAAGAAGGGCCTTGCGAAATGGCGAGGAAAAAACAAGTGTGCGCTTGGGCGATTTTGTCGGCATCATTCCTTCCATAACCGGCAAGATTGAACTGGTGTACGAGGGGGAGCAGGAAGGCGTTTCACAGGTTGCGCAGCAATTGATTGCGGATGCCGTGAATACTATTTTTAAGGAGAAATTTCCGAAGATAGAAAAGTTAACGAAAGAAAGTGACCCAGATCCGTACGCCGAAATAGTTGCCTGGTTTTTTGAGGAGAATGATTTTGAATTGCTCGATTCCTATTCCGATGAGGAATATAAGAATGAGCTGGACCGAATCATTCCGTTGCAACAATTGATAGAAAAATACCAGCCCGAAACCCCAAAACAGGACAGCTACTTTTTAAAGGAAGTAATTCTGTGGGCATTGGCCGAAAATAAAAAACTGAGCAGATTCAGTTTAGGCAATGGTTTGCACTTCAAGGATTTGTACGGAAGTTATATCAGCGGACTTTAAATTTGGAAAGTTTCATCGTAAAAAAAACCGCCATTCTTTAAAGGAGTGGCGGTTTTTACGTTTTTAAGCGAGTATTAAATATTTGGAATCACCAATTCATCGCCCGGATGGATCAGGTCTGCAGATTTCAACTTGCCTTTGTTCGCTTCGTAAATGGCATTGTACTTATTGGCATCGCCGTAGTAGTGCTTTGCAATTTTGCTCAACGATTCTCCACTCTTTACGGTGTGGTGGGCATAGGCCGAAGTGTCGGCAACTTTAATGTCGGCCATAATATCGGTTGGGTTTTCGCCGCCCACGCGTTTTATTTCGTCCCAAAGAAGATTTTTTTCATACTGGTTTTTGGCTGTGCCCCAGACTTTGAGTTGGCCGTTTTCTTCTTTTACATCCCCGTTTTGGATGTTTAGCTTTTCACCTAAATCCAAGACGCTTTGGTATTTTGATTTGATCATTTTGTAAAAAATTTTAAAATTAATTCTTAAAGATACAATTTTATAGCGTTCATTTTCCCCATTGGCAAAATTTTAATAATATGTCCATTTAATTGTTATTCTTCTTAAAAATTTACAAAAAGTTTAACTAAAGATTAATTTCAATTGTGAAAAAGTTCACTGCGCTTGAAATATCTTTGGTGGAAACTTTAAATCAACAAAAACTATTATGAAACTAAGAACAATCGTAATGTCTCTTGCAGTAGTAACAATGCTTTTTGCAAGCTGTGAAGACTCAAAAAAGAAAGAAGCTGAGGCTCAGGCCCAAGCTGAACAGATGCGCATGGAGCGCGAAAAGGATTCCTTGATGAAAGTTGAGGCGGACAACCAAGCAAAAATGGCCGAAATGGAGGCCAATTCAATTGCTGCTAAAGCAATGGGCAATGCAGATTTGTCAACCTTGGTAAGTGCCCTTCAGGCTGCCGATATGGCGCAGACACTGAAAGGCGAAGGGGAATATACCGTTTTTGCACCTACAAATGATGCTTTCGCCAACTTGCCAAAAGGTAAATTGGACGAATTGATGAAACCGGAAAACAAAGCCAAACTTCAGGAATTGCTTAAATACCACGTTGTTTCCGGAAAATGGACTTCTGCGGACCTGATGGCCAAAATCAAGGAAGCCAATAACAAGTTTGAAGTAACCACTATGGACGGTGAAAATATTACCCTTTCCGAAAAAAATGGCAAAGTGATGGTAAAAGATGCTAAGGGCAATAATGCTTCGGTGACCTCCGACCAAATGGACGCCTCAAACGGTGTTGTATATACTGTTGACAAGGTTTTGATGCCTACAACAAAAATTTAATCACAAGTAAGTGAAAAGCAAAAACCCCTTAATTGGGGTTTTTTTTATGTAGAATTTTGTCCCGAGATATTTAAGTTTTTTCAAATCTTCAATAAATGTTATTTGTTGATTTGCTCAGAATTCACATAGAAATCCCTTTTTATTTCCATTGTTTTAATGGCCGATGAAAATTTCTTGGTTTTCCATTCTGCAGTAGGGTAGATCCATTCTTCTTTTCCGTTAACGACTGCTATTACCGGCATATCAAAGTTTTTTACGATATCTGAATAACGAAATTTTAAACTTTTTCCATCAATTGAATATTCAATTTTTGGAACCATGGTGGTCCGTAGATATTGGTTAAAAAATTCAGTAAGGTCTATTCCGCTTTTTTTACTGATAAAATCTTCAATCTGTTTCGTAGTTACGGTTTGATGATAAAATTCCTTATTTAAACCGCGAAGGATATTTCGCCATTTTTCGTCATCGTCAATGAGTTGCCGAATGTTGTGGAGCATATTTCCGCCTTTGTAATACATATCGCCGCTTCCCGAATTGTCAACATTATACTGCCCAATAATTGGACTTTGGTTCATAATCTTTTTTCGGGTACCAATAACGTATTCCGAAGAAGCCTTTTTTCCGTAGTAATAGTCCAAGTAAAGATTTTCGGAATAATTGGTAAATCCTTCGTGGATCCACATATCGGCCACATCTTTGTTGGTAATGCTGTTCGCAAACCATTCGTGCCCGCTTTCGTGGATGATTATAAAATCGAACTTCAGGCCCCAACCCGTGCCGGAGAGGTCGCGGCCCAAATAGCCATTTTCAAATTTGTTGCCGTATGTTACGCTGCTTTGGTGCTCCATTCCCAAATATGGGGCTTCCACCAGCTTGTAGCCGTCTTCGTAAAAAGGATAGGGGCCAAACCAATGCTCAAAAGCTTCCATCATCATCGGAGCCTGTTTGAATTGTTCCTTTGCCTTCGCCTCATTTTCCCGAAGTACGTAATAATCCATATCCAGCGGACCTTTTTCGCCTTTGTACTTTTCGCCCCAATGTACATAATCGCCAATGTTGATGTCCACGCCATAAGCGTTTATGGGGTTTACCACTTGCCATACCCAGGTTTTTGTAGTATCGGTTTCAATTACTTTAATCAATCTTCCGTTGCTAACGTCCATCAAATCCTTTGGCGTTGTTACTGAAATGGTAACCCCATTATCGGGCTCTTCGGAAGGATGGTCCTTCAAGGGCCACCAAACGCTGGAGCCGATTCCTTGGTTGCTCGTTGCAATAAAATGCTTGCCATTGCTGTCCTTGCTCCAAGTAAAACCGCCATCCCAAGGCGGACGTCTTGCTACGATTGGTTTTCCTGAGAAGTAAATTGTAATTTTCTCTTCCTTTCCTTTTTCCTGTTTCTTCTGAAGTTTTAAAAAATGGGCATTTCCTTCGGAAGTATAAAAAATCTCTTTTCCGTCTTGGAGTATTTTATCAATCTTCATCGGTGCTTGCAGGTCAATCTGCATAACCTCCTTTGGCTCCAAAACTTTATAGGAAATGGTATTGCTGCCCTCAATGGTTTTTTCGGAGGGATTCACCTTTACCTTTAAATCGTAATGGGTAACATCCCACCAAGCACGCTCGGGGGTGATGCTTCCTATAAGTGTATCGGCGCGGGTGAATTTCTTTTGGGGAAAAACTGAAGTAACCCATAGAAAACAGATTGAAATAAATAATAATTTTTTAAGCATAATAATTTTATTAAATCACATCCCGATAGCTATCGGGACACAAATCACAAATCACAAATCACGATAGCCTTGTTTTTATCTTGATTTCCTTTTTTCTACAATTGCGGAAAAAATCTTTTTTAACTCATCCGCTTCATTTATTAATTCGACCAACTTAATAGAATGTTGGTTATTAAATTCATTTTGTAACAATTTTAACCAAAGAAGCGATTCTTTTGCTTCCTTCCGGCATATTTTTATTCTAAAATCAAAATCTTTATCACTTATATGTTCATTGGATTCTATATAATTGGCAGCAACTGACCCTGAAGACCGGATTAACTGCTTGCCATCCTCAATGTTTGCTATACTTTTTTGAAGCGAATAGATTAAATTCCGAGCTGATTTTGCAAACAAAAAGGTTCTAACTTCCAAATCATAAGGTTTTTCCATAAATAAACTTTTTCAATCCTTTTTACGGTTTGTGATTTGAGATTTGTTTTTTGAGATTTCTATCTAAATACTGAATTTGGAAACACAACAACGCTTTCAAAACCATCTTTTCCAACGGAAGCTACTCCGAAAAAATAGTTGTCAATCACAATACCTTCCAAGGTAAATTCTGAAACATCGCCTACGTATCGGCTGTGGTCCCAAGTTGGACTTGTGGTATCGCGCCAATAAATTTTATAACCCACTGCGCCATCAACTTTGTCCCATTTCAGCTTTGCGGAAGGCTCTACAATGCCGCCAATGGCAACGTTTGTTGGCGCAGGGGGCGCCCACGCAAGACTGGCCAGATTTATGGCGTTCACCGCTGTGAGCTTGGCGGCGTAATCGAAGTTTACAAATTTCAGTTTGTCGCCGTATTCTATTCCGTTTTCAGTGCGGATGTCTTGGTGCTGCTGATTGTAATTTTCGTGTGCTTCCATAATCCTGATTCCGGCCCAGCCCAAATCGTTAAAGGGACGATGGTGGCCGCCGCGACCAAAACGGTCCAATCTATAAATCATCATTGGGTTCATTTCTGGCATATATGTCTGCGTAGTCTTAAGAACATAACGGGCAAGTTGGCGCGAAATGCCGTCAACCTCGCCACCATAAAAGCGTCGCATTTGTCGCTCGCGTTCTGTTTCTGTGGGAGGAACGGGCTCGCTGAAAATCCTAAAATCGCGATTGCTTATTACGCCGTCCACGCCTTTTATGTTGCCAATCATATCGTTATTGAAAACGCCAATGATTTCCCAGCCTTGTGCTTTGGCATAGTCTGCAAAACCTTTACCGCCGAAAAGTCCCTGTTCCTCGCCGCTTAAACCTAAATAGATAATACTGCTTTCAAATTTATATTTTGAGAGAACCCGTGCCGCTTCAATGGTTCCGGCCATTCCGCTGGCATTGTCGTTGGCACCGGGTGCATCTTTGGTGAAATCGCTGCCGTCGCTATTTCGGGAGTCGATATCGCCACTCATAATGATGTAGCGGTTGGGATATTTTGTGCCTTTTTGAACAGCGGCCACGTTTACAATCCAAGTATCCTTCGGAATGCGGTCATTGCCTTCAGCTTTTACGAAATCCTTTTGGTAGAAAACATTTAGGCAATCGTTACAATCTTTTGAAATGGTCTCGAATTCCCTTTTAATCCATCTTCGGGCAGCCCCGATTCCACGGGTATTGCTTACGGTATCGCTAAATGTGTTGCGTGTGCCGAAGTTGGCAAGCGTGGTGATGTCTGCCCCAATCCGTTCCGCAGAAACCGAGTTGATGATTTCATAAATTTTCTGATTGGTTTGGGAAAATATGGAAAACGAAATAGTTAGACTGACAATTAGAAAAAGACTTTTCATCTAAGGAAATTTTTGTTTAAAAATACCAAAAAGAAAAGCAAAGACCTACAAGCTCGATAAAAACCTTTTTAGTGATAAAATTTCTGCTGAAAGATTTAGCGATTTAAGTATATATTAAAACAATGCTGAAGTTTTATCTAAATCGATTTGTTGTGAAAAGTTGGATATCTGATTCTGAAAGTCCGACTTTGGTTTTTAAAATCTCCACATATTCGTCAGCGGTGTAAAGCGGATAATCCGTGCCGAAAACTATTCTGTCCTTGCCCAATTTATCGATATATCGTTTCAAGTCTGCAAATTCCGTATCGGTTAGTTTTTTTACGCCTTCACTGTTTTTGTCAAGTGCCACGCCGGAAATGTCAAACAAAATGGAATGTTTTCTTAAAATTTCACTTTTGGAAAAAAGCGATATAAAAGTATCCAAAACATTCTTGGTTTTTTGGTTGAAGCCGCCCGAAGTCCCGAAATGCGCGATGGTAAGTTTGACGGGCGGTAAATCTCTTAAAATGGAATCTACAAGTATTTCAACATCTGTTTCACCAAATTTAGGGTGCGAATTGTCAAAATGTAAGAGTATGGGCAGCTTGCTTTGGGCGGCCAATTTAAACACTGGGATTACTTTTTCTAAATGCGCCGGCTCGGTAAGATATACTTGGGAAGCATTAAAATGTAATTTTAGGCCGCTTTGCGTGTTTTTTGCCAAACATCGCTCCATTTCTTCCAAAGCGTATTCCTTTAGTGGGTCAATGGCAAAATAGGGTATTATTCTTTTTGGGTATTTTTTTGAAGCGTTAAAAAGATAATCATTCTCCCGCTGGAGTGCTTCATAGTTGTCTTTTCCCTTATAAAACTCTGGACTTCCATAAACGTAGCCCATTCCAATAAGTGCAATGGTGGTTGCTCCATTTCTCTTTAAAATGCTATCAATATTTGAATAATGGTAGTCTTCTTTGGAAAAAGGAATGCCAAGCGCCTTCCAATCCACAATGAGTTTTGGGCTCATAATATGAACGTGGCCATCGTACCATATTTTTATGCGCTTCTTTTTTCCTGCGTTTGGGATTACGGCAGAACAGGAAAGCAATACAATTATCATCCACAAATAATTGAAGATATGGATTCTTTTCATCGATTAATAGGGGTTGGCTTCATAACTTGTATTTTTTTTAAGGCCGTGCGGATTTGGACTGGTATTGTTAAAATTATGTGGAATGGATTCGTAAGGGTACTGCCAACTGCCGGGACGCGTAACCACAAAATGCAGATGTGGATAGCCGGCCAGGCCTGTAGCACCGCTCTTTCCGATGGTATCAGCTTGCGAGACTATATCTCCTATCTCTACCAAAGCCCCGTTTAATGTTAGGTGCATATATTGGGCAAAGGAGCCGTCGTCGTGTTTTATGACCACCAAATTATTTGGAAATTCATAATCCAGGCCGCTTTCCTCAACCTGGACCACCGTCCCCGCACGCGAAGCTGTTATTATGGAGCTAATAACCATATTGAAATCCGTTGCAAATTGATCTGGTTGGCCTTCGCTGTGGTAGGAACCGCTACATTGGCTTAAACCCGTCCTAAATGTTTTACCCACGGGATAGGGCAGAACGTAGGCCGAGGTTTCCCAATCGGGATAATCCGCGTTCGGACAACCAACTTTTTCTGAACCTGTATTTGTGTGGTTAGTGTTCTGGTTTTCCGAAGCAGGATCTTGGGAGTCTTGATTTTCTGAACATTCTGAAATTAAAAACAGTATTGGAATAAGCAGGGCAACTATTTTCATAATTGGAATATTTGTTTGGTTTAAATGTAGTTAGCCATAATTTGTAGCAGCTTTAAATAAACCTTTTTTCAGTAAATAATAATTATATTTAAGCAATTTAGCTCCAACGTTCCATATTTTTGAAGGGTGGAAATACTCCGGGTTTTAATATTTTTATATTGCTTTCTGGGAATTTTTATTTCCGGAGGGCTGTTCTTTTATAAACGGAGTGTGGCCAATATTTCCTTGGCCTTGTTTATACTTTTTTTCACGCTGGAACAGTTGGATTTTCTATACACCACCAGCCCTTTACTGGAACAATACCCTCAATATTTTTTGATTATTTACCCAATCTGCTTATTATTTGGCCCATCTCTTTGGATTCATTTTAAATATGTAAAAAGCCCAGAAAGGAAATTCCAAGTTTGGGATTTGGCACATATGATTCCTTTTTTACTCTTTATTCTAATTTTTATGGTCCCATTATTTAGGTTTTCAGGGGCAGAAAGACTGGCGTATTCCCAGGCTAATTTTATGGAGAAGATGATGCCGCTCAACTATCTGCGCACCACGCACGTAAGTATTTATGGTTTTGTGATGGTTTATTTTATTGTGAAAGAAAGGATATATAAAATGAAGAAACAGGGAATTTATCTCACTATAATTGTGGCTATTTACTTTGTTTCGGCAATTTTGCAGAGTTACCTCACATCTTTTGCAGATAGCTATCGGCAGTTTGTAATTTACTTTTTCATCGCTTCCACCATAATTCTGATTTCGGGATTTATACTTTATGCATATCCGAATATTTTGCAGCAAATCCATCAAAAATATTTCAGCAGCAATCTAAACGAGAAGGAACGAAAACGGATCGCCCAGAAAATAGGGCAATTGGAGTCTGGGGAAAAATTCTTTTTGAACAGCGCAATCGATCTAAAAAGTTTTTGCGAAATGATAGGCGAGCGGCCACACTACGTCTCCCAGGTTTTTTCGGAGGAATTCAATACCTCGTTTTCCAATTTCATAAATGAAAAAAGGGTGGAATACGCAAAACAAATGTTGCAAAACCCTGAATTCGACAACCTAAAAATTCTGGCCATCGCCTTTGATTCGGGCTTTAACAACAACGTAACGTTCAACAAGGCATTTGTAAAATTCTGCGGAATGACTCCGGGAAAATTCAGAAAACACTCCCGAAAAAATAGTTAGTTTTCCTCAGCAACGAGCGCCAATTTCCTACCATCGGGGCTAATGGCCATACGGCTAATGTTTTTTATACCATAATCGCTTAAGGAAGCCACTTTGTTCCATTCGGGCTCGCCGAGGGTGTCGTACATAAACAGACTGCTACCGCTACCCACCAAAATCTGCGTGTCGTTTATCCAAACATAATCCTGAATTCCAATGGGCAACTGGGTCACGAAAAAATTTTCCAGCGAATCCATATCCAAAAGATAAAGGTCCAAATTTCCTTCATCGTTAACCAGGGTATAGCTCATCGTATTTGTTTTTGGAACTTTTTGAAGCGAACGGCCGGCATTGTAAAACAGAGTATCGGCAGTTTTTGAAGCCACATCGATTAGCACCAAATCCATTTTATCGCCATCCAAAACCGTGGCGAGCATTTTTTTGTCGTTGTAAAAGGCAAAATATGCAACTTGCAAATCTTTTATAATTTCTGAAGACTTGCCCGTAGCCGGACTGTAACGATACAACCGCTGCAAGCCATCTTTGTCCAATCTCACGGCAGCCACGTCTTCATTTGAAGGAAATTTTTGTGGCGAATATTCGCCGCCCTCGGTTTTTTGATTGACCCACTTTTGAAGCTTTGAAGTCAAATCATATTCTGAAATATCTGTCTGCCCATTATTATTTCCGGCAAAAACAAGTTTTTCATTTGAAATGAAGGAAGGCTGATTGTCGTAACCTTCGTTATTTGAAATATTTCGGGCGTTTAGCACTTGCAACCCTTCGTATGCGGGCGCAATATCAAAAACATATACTTCGGTGTTTTCTTGTGCAAATGTGAAAGGGGAAGTGGCGAGGATAAAAAGGAAAAGGAGCTTTTTCATTACAAATCATTTTTCTTCAAAAATAGCAAAGTCTGCGCCATAAAAAAGAAAACCACGGATTCAAAACTAACTTTAGCATTTATTTGAGAAATCCCTAAAAAAAGACCCCAAAGGTTTCAAAAACCTTTGGGGTCCGGTATAGTCAATACACTTTTAGAAAGGATATGTATTTTCAGCAATTACCTTATGGGCAATCGTTCGTCTCAACTCACCTATGTTCGGCATGTTTTGATATTTGGTGAAACGCTTAAGCCCCATCAGCATCGCGCGTTGCTCATCACCTTCGGCAAAGGAAAGAATGGATTCCTTGGCTTTTACGGTAATTATGTCAACGGCGTGATAAAGGTACAATTGCGACATTGCAATTTGTTCCTTTTGCGAATCCTCGCCGAAACGTTTTGCGTTTTTTTCCGTTCTCAATATTGCGCTTTCGGCCATATAGATTTCAATCAATATATCGGCGGCCGCCATTAGTGTTTGTTGGTGTTCCTCCAATTCGGTTCCGTATTTTTGAACGGCGCTTCCGGCAACCATTAAGAATACTTTTTTCAGTTTGGCGATCATCGCCTTCTCCTCTGAAAGCAATTCCGAAAAGTCCGGAGTTTCAAAGGAAGGGATTCCCATCAATTCCTCTGCCACTGCCTGCGCCGGATTCAACAAATCTACGTGGCCCTTCATCGCTTTTTTGACGAGCATTCCCACGGCCAACATTCTGTTTATTTCGTTTGTTCCTTCGTAAATACGGGCAATACGAGCATCGCGCCAGGCAGATTCCATAGGAGTATCTGCACTGTAACCCATTCCACCGTAAATCTGTATGCCTTCATCGCTACAATTTTGAATATCTTCGGAAACGGCTACTTTCAAAATGGAGCACTCAATGGCGTATTCCTCGACCCCTTTCAATTCGGCTTCTTGGTGGCTATTGCCAGCTTTTACGCGAAGCGCGATTCGGTCCTCAATATTTTTTCCGGCACGGTAGCTGGCGCTTTCGCCTACGTATGCGCTGGTTGCCATCTCGGCAAGTTTCAGTTTTATTGCCCCGAAGGAAGAGATGGGCACGCCAAACTGAACCCGTTCATTCGCATATTTCACGGCGTTGGCAATTACCCGGCGTTGCGCGTCCAGACTGGCGGCGGCGAGTTTTATACGACCCACGTTCAGGGCGTTCATCGCAATCTTGAACCCTTCGCCGCGCTCGCCGAGCATATTTTCAACCGGAACTTTGGTATCACTGAAGAAAACCTGGCGGGTAGAGGAGGAGTGGATTCCGAGTTTATTTTCTTCCTCGCCCATTGAAATTCCGTTCTCAGGATCATTTTCAACAATAAACCCGGTGATGTACTTGTCATCCTCAATTCTGGCAAATACAATCATGGTATGGCAGAAACCTGAATTGGAAATCCACATTTTTTGGCCGCTGATTTTGTAATATTTTCCATCATCGGAAAGCACCGCTTTGGTTTTACCGCTGTTGGCATCACTTCCCGCGCCGGGTTCCGTCAGGGCATAAGCGCCAAACCATTCGCCTGTGGCGAGTTTTGGGACGTATTTTTTCTTTTGCTCCTCGGTGCCGTAAAGGGTGATAGGCAATGTTCCAATACCTGTGTGGGCGCCAAAAGCCGTGGCAATGGAGCCCGTAGCACCTGAAATATAGTCACAGACCAACATGGTCGTGGTAAAGCTCATACCGAGTCCACCGTATTCTTCGGGTACGGCTACACCGAGCAAACCGAGTTCCCCGGCTTTTTTCATGATTTCCTCGGTAAGTTCATAATCTTTATGCTCAAACCGTTCTTTTTTGGGCCAGATTTCGCGATCTACAAATTCCTTCACGGAATCGCGCATCATTTTTTGTTCTTCGGAAAAATCTTCGGGTGTGAAGACGTCTTCGGCTTTGGTTTCCTTTACGAGAAATTGTCCTCCTCGAAGTAATTCGTTATTTTTTGTTTCAGTTGCGCTCATATTTTTTTAATTTGACGTAGGACGGTAAGACATAAGACGTAAGACTTAAGTTGCCATCACTATTACTGTTTTTTGTATTTTTTTTAATTATATTTTTAAGAAATATTCTTTTCTGGGTTTTCCATAAATCTTGTAATTATTCCTTGAATGGATTGAACCTTTCTTTCTAAATGTTCAAAGGTTTCTTTTGCCAATTCAATTCTTTCATTCCAAATTGTAAGTTATCTAAAATTATGTCTTGCTACCATATTATTTAGGTTTTAAAAATTTAGTCTTACGTCTTATGTCCTACCGTCTTAAGTCTCTATTTAAGAAACTCATAAACCCCAGCAGCCCCTTGCCCGGTCCCCACGCACATCGTTACCATTCCATACTTGCCTTGGAGGTTTCGTTTGCGCATTTCGTCAAAAAGTTGGACGGAGAGTTTAGCACCGGTACAGCCCAGTGGGTGGCCCAAAGCGATGGCACCGCCGTTTACGTTTACTCTTTCCTTATCCAATCCGAGTTCGCGGATTACCGCTAACGACTGTGAGGCAAAAGCTTCATTCAATTCTATAAGTTCCATTTGGTCCTGCTTCATTCCTGCTTGTTTTAAAGCCTTCGGGATTGCGTAAACCGGACCAATTCCCATAATGCTCGGCTCCACCCCAACAGCGGCAAAGCTTACCAATCTGGCAATAGGTTCCAGGTTTAGTTCCTTTACCATTTCCTCGCTCATAATAACGGCAAAGGCAGCGCCATCGCTCATTTGCGATGAGTTTCCTGCGGTAACGCTTCCGCCTTGGGCGAAAACGGGTCGAAGTTTGGAAAGAGCTTCAAGATTGGTTCCCTTTCTTGGACCTTCATCCTTGGTTACCGTATATTTTCTTGTTTCCTTTTTCCCTGAATCATTTACAAAAGTTTCCTCAATTTCTATGGGTACAATTTGATCTTGGAAGCGATTTTCTTCCTGGGCCTTTAGCGCGCGCATCTGGCTTGTGTAGGCAAATTCATCCTGGTCCTCACGGGAAACGTTGTATTTTTTGGCAACTGCTTCCGCAGTTAGGCCCATATTCCAATAATAGTCCTCGTGGCCTTGCTTTGCCAATTTATAATCGGGAACGGGTTTGAACCCGCCCATAGGAATAAAGCTCATACTTTCCGCACCTCCTGCGATGATACAATCTGCCATTCCATTTTGGATCTTGGCGGTTGCAATGGAAATGGTCTCCAATCCCGAAGCACAATAACGGTTGACGGTCATCCCTGGAATTTCCACAATATCCAGACCCATCAACGAGATGAAGCGCCCCATGTTCAGGCCCTGTTCAGCTTCGGGCATGGCGTTGCCCACAATTACATCGTCAATTCGTTTTTTGTCGAGTTGCGGCAGTTCGTTCATTATATATTTAATGGTTTCCGCGGCCAGTTCATCCGGTCTTTTAAAACGGAATACTCCTCTGGGGGCTTTGCCCACTGCGGTTCGGTATGCTTTTACTATATATGCTGTTCTCATAATCGGCCCCCTCTAACTCCCCCAAAGGGGGAGAAATTGAAACGGGGTAGTTTTTTAATTAAACATTTTTTCTATTCTTACTCCTCCCCTTTGGGGAGGCAGGGTGGGGCTTTTAATTTCTCAAAGGTTTCCCCTTCTGAATAATATGCTGAAGTCTTTCCAAAGTCTTACGTTCTCCGGTCAAACTTAGGAATGCTTCTCTTTCAAGGTCAAGCAAATATTGCTCGCTTACGAAGCTAGCATCGCTTAAATCGCCTCCCGCCATTACATAAGCGAGTTTGTTGGCTATTTTTTTATCGTGTTCGCTGATGTAGTTTCCGGCTACCATTTGGTCGGTTCCCACCAGGAACATTCCCAAGGCTTGTTTTCCGAGTACTTTTACATCGGTGCGCCTTATTGGTTTGGTATAACCCTGATCGGCCATAAAACGGGCAACGGCTTTGGCTGCGGCAATCTGGCGATCTTGGTTTACGATTACAATATCCTTTCCTTTCTGCAGGATTCCGGTATCGAAGGCTTCGTAGGCCGAAGTGGAAACTTTGGCCATTCCGATGGTCAGGAAATATTCCTGAAGCCTGTTCAGCTCCACATCATCCTTCATAAAAGTATCACTGGCGCGCATCGCCATTTCCTTGGAACCACCGCCGCCGGGAATTACCCCCACGCCGAATTCCACCAAGCCAATATAACTTTCGGCCGCCGCCACCACGCGATCTGCGTGAAGTGCGAACTCACACCCGCCGCCCAAGGTCATCCCGTGTGGGGCAACGATTACTGGGATGGAAGAGTAGCGAAGTCGCATACTGGTGTCCTGAAAATATTTTACGGCGGCATTCAGCTCATCATATTCCTGCTCTACGGCCATCATAAAGATCATCCCCACGTTCGCGCCTACCGAGAAGTTTTTGCCGTTATTGGCAATCACCAAGCCGTCAAAACTGGCTTCTGCCAAATCAATTGCTTTGTTTACGCCGGCAAGTACGTCGCCACCGATGCTGTTCATCTTGCTTCGGAATTCCACGTTCAAAATTCCGTCGCCCAAATCTTCGACAACCACATCTTTGTTGCTCCAAACTTCCTTGGTCTTTCGGATGTTGTCCAAAATGATAAAGGCATCCTGTCCGGGTATTTTTTTATGGGTCTTGTCAGGAATGCTGTAATAATAGGTGTTGCCCTCGCGTACTTCGTAGAAGCTTTCCACGCCGTTTTTGAGCATTTCATTTACCCATGGAGCCGGTTCTTTTCCCAGATTCTTTATTAATTCAATTCCTTTTTTCACGCCAACGGCATCCCAAATTTCAAACGGACCATTTTCCCAACCGAAACCGGCCTTCATCGCGTCATCAATCTTATAAAGTTCGTCGGTTATTTCGGGTATTCTTTTGGAAACGTACGCGAACATCGCCCCGAAATTTTTTCGATAAAATTCGCCTGCTTTGTCATCGCCTTCAATAAGAATTGGGAAACGGTCTGCTACCACATCAACCGATTTGGTTTTTTCCAAAGTACCGAAAGACGCTTTTTTGCTCTTGCGGTATTCCATGGAATCCAAATCCAAAGCGAGGATTTCGCTGTTGCCGTCATCGTCTTTTACTTTTTTATAAAAACCCTGGCCGCTCTTGCTTCCCAACCATTTGTTTTCCATCATGGTGTTGATAAACTTGGGCAGCTTGAAGGTTTCGTGCTCTTCGTCCTCGGGCACGTTTTCATAGATTCCGTTGGCCACGTGCACCAAGGTGTCCAGACCAACAACGTCAACGGTTCTAAAGGTTGCGGATTTTGGACGGCCGATTACCGGGCCGGTAAGTTTATCTACTTCCTCAACGGTCAGGCCCATTTCCTTTACTTGGTGGAAAAGGCTTTGGATGCCGAAGATTCCGATTCTGTTTCCTATAAATGCGGGCGTGTCTTTTGCGACTACGGAAGTTTTTCCGAGGAATTTTTCGCCGTATTCCCTTAAAAAGTCGATTACCTCGGGCGCGGTTTTTGGCCCGGGAATGATTTCAAAAAGTTTAAGATAGCGCGGTGGATTGAAGAAGTGCGTACCACAGAAGTGTTTCTGAAAATCCTCGCTATGGCCTTCGCTCATCAAATGGATTGGGATTCCGGAAGTGTTTGTGGTTATGAGTGTGCCTTCCTTTCTGTGCTTGGCCAGGTTTTCAAAGACCTGTTTTTTAATGTCGAGACGCTCCACTACCACTTCGATTATCCAATCGGCAGTTTTTACTTTTGAAATATCATCTTCCAAATTTCCCGTGGAGATGCGCTTTGCAAAATCCTTGTGATAGAGTGGGGCGGGATTGCTTTTTATGGCTTTCTGCAAATCGTTGTTCACAATTCGGTTGCGGACTGCCTTGTCTTCAAGAGTGAGGCCTTTTTTCTTTTCATCGTCCGTAAGCTCGCGCGGTACTATGTCCAGCAAAAGCACTTCCACGCCAATGTTGGCAAAATGGCAGGCTATGCCGCTTCCCATAATTCCGGAACCGATTACCGCTACTTTGTTAATTCTTCTTTTTGACATATTTTTTTAAAGTTATTGGTTAATAGTTATTAGTTATTTGTCAGTTCGAAATAACTATTTTTCCTAATTCCTAATTCCTAATTCCTAATTCCTAATTCCTAATTCCTAATTCCTAATTCCTAATTCCTAATTCTGAAGTGTTATTTTCTCTACTCTCTACTCTGAATTATATATTTTCTTTGAATTTATCAACTCGTTAATTGTGTTTGCCACTTTTCGAAAGATTTGTAATTCTTCTGCGGGAACATTTTTTTTCACCGCTTCGTCAAAGCCCAGAACCACTCCTTTTGAAAAATCGCGCATTTCCTTTCCGAAAGGCGTTAAATGGATCAACACTCCGCGACCGTCCTCTGGGTTGGGTCTTCTTTCTATCAAACCTTTTTCTTCCATAGCTTTCAAGGTGCGGGAAAGGCTTGTGGCTTCCATCCCCATTTTCGGCCCGAGCGCGGTTGAGGGCGTTCCATCTTCGGGATCAATGCTTATTAAAGCAAAACCGGTTGCCATCGTACTTCCCTTTTTGCCGGCTTCTTCGTTGTACATTTTTATGACGCTCATCCAAGTGGAGCGCAATATGTAGTCTATGGTCTTCTCTTTAATTTTCTCTTGCATTGAAGATTTTGAAAAAGTGGAATCCCAAAGATACGAAATTTTATTATGCACGCATAGTATATTATGGAGTTTTTTGGACTTAGGATTTAATGACGTAGGACTGGTTGATGTAAGAAGTAGGCCTTATAGAAATCACGTCCTTCCAATTATTAAATTACGGCACGAACAGTAGTTTAAGGTCTTACGTCCTACGTCTTACCGTCTTACGTCTTACCGTCTTACGTCCTATGTCTTACCGTCTTAAATCTCTTTAGAATAATCCAACTCCCCGTCCACTATTTTTGCGGGAGCAGTATAGGGATGTTCCGTCGCTTTATTTTCGGCCATAATGTGCATTACGGTCCAACCATCCACTTTTAGAATATCCGCTATAAGCGAGCGGTGGCAACTCCACCAAACAGCTTCCGCACACATTATGGCAGTCCGTTTTTTTGAGGCGTTTTCTTTTAGAATTTTTAAGGAATGCTGAAACTGTTCAGTTTCCATATAATCTGCATACCCTTTAAAGGAATCGAGCCGCCACGCATCGTTTTTTGAATTTGGCTCTGGTTTTCTGCGGCCGCCCAAATCTACGAGATGGGTATATTCGATTCCGTTTTCGGGCAGTGTTGTTTCCAAATTGTCCTTATTGTACTGCGGAAATTTTCGGGAACCGGGATAATGGCGTACATCGGCGAGCATTTTTATATTGAAGGAATTCAGCAATTTTAAAAATTCGTCAAATGTTCTGGTTGAATGACCGATAGTCCAAATGGTCTTCATTTTCAAATGAAAAAATTATCCTTAAAGGTAAGAAATCGGGAAGGCTCTATGAAGGATTATGGGTGGTTTAACGCAACTTTAATTGGTTACAAATTTTAAGCCCACTATTGAAATTATCAGGGTTGAAAGAAAAAGGACACGCCAAAAGGTGGCGGGTTCGTTAAAATAGAAAATTCCTATCAATACCGTTCCCACAGCCCCAATGCCAGTCCAAACCGCATAGGCGGTACCGATTGGAAGCGTTTTTGAAGCTTTTATTAAGAGAAACATACTTATTGCCAAGCATACCAGAAATCCGAAGAACCACAGTTTTGATTCCAAACCAGAAGTTTCCTTTACTTTACCAAGGCAAGCTGCGAAACCAACCTCAAAGAGGCCGCCGATAATGAGGAGGAGCCAGTTCATGATTTTTTAGGAGGTATGCCCATAAATCCGATCATACAAATCCTTATACTGTTCCTTAATCACTTTCCGTTTCATCTTCATAGTAGGCGTAAGTTGTCCTCCTTCAATACTCCAAACATCTGGGGTTAATTCAAACTTTTTCACCTTTTCCCAATGTCCGAATTTCTCATTGTAATGATCTACTTCCTCTTGTATGCGGGCAATTACTTCTTGGTTCTTCACCAATTCCTTTGGGTCGGAAGGTAGGTTGTGGTTTTTAAGTTCTCCCCATTCCTTAATAAACTCAAAATCAGGTTGGATAAGGGCCGCTGGCATTTTTTCGCCTTCGCCAATAACCATTATCTGTTCTATAAAACGGGATTGTTTCATCACGTTTTCAATTACTTGTGGAGCTATATATTTACCGCCGCTGGTCTTGAACATTTCTTTTTTGCGGTCGGTGATCTTTAAAAAACCTTCGCTATCAATCTCACCAATATCGCCAGTATGGAAATAGCCGTCTTTTATAACTTCGTCTGTCTGTTCTTGGTTTTTGTAATAGCCAACCATTACTTGTGGGCCTTTTACCAAAATTTCGCCATCTTCAGCAATTTTCACCTCGGTTTCGCGCAACGGTTTTCCCACGGTTCCAATCTTAAATCCGTGGTTGCGCATATCGTTCACCGAAACTACTGGTGAGGTTTCCGTGAGCCCATATCCTTCCATCACCGGGATTTGTGCAGCGTTAAAAACGCGTGCCAAACGGGGCTGTAGCGGGGCGCTACCGGAGGCAATGGCTTTTAGGTTGTTGCCCAGGGCCTCGCGCCATTTGCTGAAAATTAGCTTATTGGCAAGTTTCAACTGCATTTCATACCACCAGCCGTTTTCGCCATAGGGTTCGTATTTTAGCCCTAAGTCTATGGCCCAAAAGAACAGCTTCTTCTTTATACCGGAAAGTTCTCCACCCTTGGCATATATTTTATCGTAAACTTTTTCGAGTACCCGCGGCACTGCGGTCATCACTTCGGGTTTTACTTCCTTGAGGTTATCGCTGATCGTCTCAAGAGATTCTGCAAAATAGAGTTCCACTCCGCAATATTGGTACATATAATGCAACATCCGTTCGTAAACGTGACATACGGGCAGGAAGCTCAGCGCTGACGATTTGCCGAGTTCAATGGGTAATCTTTCCGCGCTGTATTTCGCGTTGCTGGCAATGTTTTTATGCGAGAGCATCACGCCTTTTGGTTTTCCTGTGGTTCCAGAGGTGTATATTAAGGTGGCCACATCATCTTCATTTGTGGCTTCTTTTCTTTTGTCCAGTTCGTTTTGATTGCTTTCGTCCTTTCCTTTTTCCAGAACTTCGCTCCAGTTTTTGGCCCCTTCTATTTCATCAAAAGTGAAAACCTCTTTCAGGGAGGGAACGTTCGCTTTAATGGCCATCACTTTGTCATAAACCTCTTTGTCTGAAACAAAGCAATAGATGGATTCGCTGTGGTTTAAAACGTATTCGTATTCTTCCTCCGAAATGGTTGGGTAAATGGGCACGTCCTGTGCGCCGGTCTGCATAATGCCTATGTCGCAAATGTTCCATTCAGATCGGTTGGTCGTGGATATGAGGGCCACTTTATCGTTGGGTTTTACGCCCATCTGTATCAAGGCCCTGCTTATGGCATTTGCCTTGTCTATATATTCCTGGGTGGAAGTGGCGACCCACCTACCGTTGTATTTGGTAACGAGCGCTTTTTCCTGAGGGTATTTTTCAAGTTGATAGTATGGGAAATCGAAGAGTCTTTTTGGATCTGTCATGATAGTATTATTAAGAAAGTGAAAATAGCAAAATTATTTCAGTTTTTCCCAGAAAAGAAAAAGGAATGACCCATGGAGCCATTCCTTAAATATACTGTTTTTAAATGAAAATTTTTTAGAAAAAATACAAAAGACTATTTTTTCTGTTGAAGCCACTCCCGGGCATTCACAAGCGCCTGCCCCGCAACTGCTCATAGCCGAGATGTTAGTGGCAAAGGTCCCATACCGCTACGCCAAAGCTTGATTTTTTGATACTTGAAGGGCATCAAATAGATACCTTTATACACCTTGTAACAAATTAAGCCTGAATCTCGACTTATCGGGAAATAATAATTCCATGTTACAAAACAAAAATCTCCCAATTAAAATTGGAACGGTGCTAGGCACAACCTTAGGCATAGTGGTGGTCTGCATTGGCATCATACGATATAAAACAGGTATGATTGTTCGAAACGAACAAACACTAAACTATGTATATTGGACCATATTTGCGTTTTCTGTATTTTTTGCCGTGTCCCGATATAGAAAACTTGACCCTTCCTCTTTTTCATTGCGTCAAACAGTGAAAATTGGCCTTTTGGCCGGACTCTTGAGTGGGGCATTATATACAATCTATATTATCATCCTTAACAATTATATTGTTCCAGACCTTTCTTCCCAAGTAGTCGAGTATTATAAACAGGAGCTTGCCTCAAATAGCTCCGAATTATCTAAGGAAGACATTATAGATTCAATAGCTGTAACAGAATTAAACCCAGCCATTAGGGGCTTTATCTACATTTTTGTGTGTATGGTTTTCGGAACCTTATATTCTATATTGAGTACCATTGTACTGAAGCGATTCCATATATTCCATATTAAATAAAATTTAAAACCACTGTCATAAACCCCGGTAACCGTCGCACAACCCCATAATTTCTTAAAGACCAATCCCCAAGCTGGCGCGCGTTTGCAACGCGGGCCCTAGCTGGAAGTCCCACCCGTGACCCTTAAAAATTTCCTTAAAAAAACTAAACGAAAATATTACTTCTTCTCAATCCACTCCCGGGCATTTACAAGCGCCTGCACCCAAGGCGAAACCTCATCATTTTTTCTATCCTTTGGGTAATACGCCCAGTTCCACGGAAAGGTGGAGCGCTCCAAATGCGGCATCATCACTAAGTGTCTTCCTGTTTTATCAGTCATCATCGCCGTGTTGAAATCGCTGCCGTTGGGATTGGCTGGTAGGGCATCGTAGCCGTATTTTGCTACAATATTATAATGGCTTTCCGCCTTTGGAAAACTGAATTTCCCTTCCCCATGTGCAGACCAGATTCCCAAAGTGCTTCCCGCCATTGAAGATAGCATCACGGAATTGTTCTCCTGAATTTTCACTGAAGTAAACACACATTCAAACTTGCCGGTATCGTTATGGAGCATTTTCGGCTTTTCATCATCTTCGGGATTTAAAAGGCCGAGTTCCACAAAAAGCTGGCAACCGTTACAAACGCCCAGTGAAAGGGTATCATCCTTTGCAAAGAAATTCTTTAGGGCCGTGTTCGCTTTTTCGTTGTACAAAAACGAGCCCGCCCAACCTTTTGCGCTACCCAAAACGTCGCTATTGCTGAAACCGCCAACGGCCACCAATAGTTTTATGTCTTCCAAATCCTCCCGGCCTTCAATCAGGTCGGTCATATGCACATCCTTTACATCAAAACCTGCGAGGTGCATCATATAAGCCATTTCGCGCTCACTGTTACTTCCTTTTTCGCGGATAACTGCGGCTTTGGGTCGGCCTCCCCCGACCCCTCCGAAGGAGGGGAGTTTACCATTGAAATTTTTTGGAAACACAAACTTCAGCGGTTGGTTCTTATAATTATCAAAACGCGCTTTTGCCTGTCTTTCGCCACTTTGGTTTTTGTCCAATAAATACGAAGTATTGTACCAAGCATCGCGCATTTCAGAAATAGAAAATTCTAGTTCTTTATTATTATTTTTTATTGAAAGGGAAGCACTTTCTGAAACAGTTCCAATCTTTTGGAAATCGATTTTATTGTCAGAAAGCATTTTTTCAACCGAAGTATCTTCCGAAGCTTGAATCACAACACAACAGTTTTCCGCAAATAATACTTTCACCAAATCGTTTTCACCCAAATTTGAAAGATCCAAATCCGCTCCCAAATCCACATCGGCAAAACACATTTCAAGCAAAGTGGTAATCAATCCACCCGAAGCCACATCGTGCCCGGCAAGGATTTTTTCCTCGCGAATCAATTCCTGCAGCGTATTGAAAACGGTTTTTACATATTCCGCACTTTTCACTGTTGGCGCGTCATTTCCTATGGCATTCAAAATCTGCCCGAATGAGGAACCGCCCAGTTTAAAATCGTCCTGCGAAATGTCTATGTAATAAATAGAACCTCCGTTTCTCTGCAGAACTGGTTCCACAACCTTTTGAATGTCGTTGCAATTTCCCGCTGCTGAAATAATCACGGTTCCGGGAGAAATTACTTCGCCATCCTTGTATTTCTGCTTCATGGAAAGCGAATCCTTTCCAGTGGGAACGTTGATTCCCAAATCAATCGCAAAGTCTGAAACGGCTTTTACGGCGGCATAAAGTCTGGCATCTTCGCCTTCGTTATTGCAGGGCCACATCCAGTTTGCGGAAAGGGACACACTTTTCAATCCGTCCTTTAACGGCGCCCAAACAATGTTGGTAAGCGATTCTGTAATGGCATTGCGCGAACCGGCAGCAGGGTCAATTAAAGCCGTTAATGGCGAATGTCCGATACTCGTAGCAACACCTTCCTTTCCGTGGAAATCCAGCGCCATGACGCCGCAGTTGTTTAATGGAAGTTGTAACGGCCCTGCGGTTTGCTGTTTGGCAACACGGCCCGTAACACAACGGTCCACTTTGTTGGTAAGCCAGTCCTTACAGGCCACGGCTTCCAATTGGAGCACTTGCTCCAAATATTCTTTTATACGGGAAACTTCGTAAGCAGCATTTTTATAATTTCTGTTTACGGTTTTGTCTTTCATTATAGTTTTTGGCGAACTGCCGAACATATCTTCCAAAGCGAAATCCATTGGCTTTTCACCTTTTTCATTTTCAAAACAGAAACGTCTGTCGCCGGTAACGTGGCCTACTTCATACATGGGTGAGCGCTCTCTGTCTGCTACTTTTTGAAGTTTTTGGATATTCTCTTCGCCAATAATCAAGCCCATGCGTTCCTGGCTTTCGTTGCCCATAATTTCCTTCGCGGAAAGGGTAGGGTCGCCAATGGGGAGTTTGTCCAATTCAATACGTCCGCCAGTATCCTCTACCAATTCGCTCAAGCAATTTAAATGCCCGCCAGCGCCGTGATCGTGAATGGAAACGATTGGGTTTTCATCACTTTCAACCATTGCGCGGATGGCGTTTGCTGCACGTTTCTGCATTTCGGGATTGCTTCGTTGGATTGCGTTCAATTCAATTCCGCTGTGGAATTCCCCCGTATCTGCCGAAGAAACCGCGGCACCGCCCATCCCGATACGGTAATTGTCACCGCCTAAAACTACAATTTTATCGCCTTCCTCCGGTTTGCCCTTAATGGCCTGGCTTGCTTTTCCGTAACCGATTCCGCCAGCCAGCATAATCACTTTATCATATCCTAACTTGCGAGCGTCATGCTCTCCCCCTTCGGGGGAGCCGGAGGGGGCATCCTCTTCGTGTTCAAACGTTAGCACAGAACCTGCAATCAAGGGTTGTCCGAATTTATTTCCAAAATCGGAAGCGCCATTACTGGCTTTTATCAAAATATCGAGGGGCGTTTGGTAGAGCCAATCGCGCTCTTTCATACTTTTTTCCCAGGGACGCTCTTCGTTTAAGCGAGAATATGAAGTCATATAAACCGCAGTTCCCGCCAATGGCAACGAACCTTTACCGCCAGCCAAGCGGTCGCGGATTTCCCCACCGCTTCCGGTTGCCGCGCCGTTAAAGGGCTCCACGGTTGTTGGGAAGTTGTGGGTTTCCGCTTTAAGCGAAATTACACTTTCAAAATCCTTTTCTTCATACCAATCGGGCTTGTCGCCACTTTTTGGGGCCCATTGTTTCACATTTGGGCCTTTTACGAAAGCAACGTTATCCTTGTATGCCGAAACAATATCGTTTGGGTTTTCGGCAGAGGTTTTTTTAATTAATTTGAATAGGGAAGTAGGCATTTCCTTGCCGTCTATTTCAAAAGTTCCGTTGAAGATTTTGTGGCGGCAATGCTCGCTGTTCACTTGGCTAAAGCCGAAAACTTCGCTGTCGGTAAGTTTTCGTCCTAGTTTTTTGGAAAGATTTTCAAGATATTCAACCTCTTCGGCATTCAGTGCGAGCCCTTCTTTTTGGTTGTATTCCGAAATATTGTCAATCTTCAGAATCCCTTCCGGCTTAATGTGGATGTCGAAAATATCTTGGTCCAACTGCTTATATTTTTGCGAAAGCATTGGGTCAAAAATTTCCTTTTCAACTTTACTATTGTGAAATTCCTCGATGCGGATGATGCCATCAATGCCCATATTTTGGGTTATTTCCACGGCATTGGTACTCCACGGAGTAATCATCGCGGCACGGGGGCCAATAAAAAAATCCGTCGCGTTTGGGTGCAGGACGGATTGCTTTATTTTAGGTTGGTTGCCGAAAAGCCACTCCAACTTTTTAGTGTTTTCTTCTGAAATAGTTCCGTGGGCCTGGACTGCAAAAACGGTGTTTTCAACGTTCCCAAAAAAGTGAATCATTTGTTTAAATGTATTTGTTCATTTTCAAAGGCTCACCTTCGCCAAAGCTTCGGTGAACAAAGGTGCAAAGGTAACCAAATTTGAAGAAATTTAAAGCATCTGAAAATATGGATTTATGTTTCTTTTCTTTGTTTTAAACTTGTGGGTTTGGATTAATAAAAATTAAATTTTATCGAGTATCTTGGTCTGGTTCAAAAACTTAAAAAAACAAACCATGAAATTCAAAAAACTACTATTTGCAAGTTTTCTCTTATTCGGGGTTGGGGTCTATGCCCAGCAAACTTTCCCACCAGATGAGGTTATCATCGGAACTTTTATAGGAAAAACCATTCCTTTACGTGATTACGCCATTCAGGAAGAGAATCACGATCAGAGTATTAAGGAAGTCAAGGTGGTCGCCAACAGATCACGGTACAATCCTCAGGTAAATGCAAACGCATTGCCAAATGGCATTGAACAAAACGTCCAAAAGGAGTTTGGTGAAATCCAAACTCGCGCCATTGAACAGAATTTTATCGGGGCTTCTTCCTCTGAATCTGGCTTTGTACCACCTGATCCTACAGGTGCTGCAGGACCAAATCATTACGTACATTCTGTAAATTCCATTGTGAAAATTTTCAGTAAAACAGGAGCTTTATTAGTAGGCCCGGTGTCTTTGGGAACCTTCTTGGGAATCGGTTCAAATTCCGGAGACCCGATAGTTATGTATGACCAACTTGCAGACCGCTGGTTTGTTAGTGAATTTGGCTCCTTGAACAATTCATTGGCGATTGGCGTTTCTGAAACCGGTGATCCAACAGGAGCTTATAATGTATATCAATATACCTTCGGAAGTTTTCCAGATTATCCGCATTACAGCGTTTGGCACGATGCGTATTATTTAACTGCAAATATTGGTACCACCAATAAAGTTTATGCAGTGGAAAGAGACGTAATGCTTGCTGGTGGTGCTAATCCAAAAATAGTTGGATTTCCGCTTCCCGGAAGTACCCAAAATACAAATACCGTTTTGAGCCCTGAACCTGCAAATCTTTTGGGAACAAATTTTCCGGCAAATGCGCCCGGTTATGTTACCTATCTTCAGGACGACGGATGGTCGGGCGTGAGCTTTGATCATTTAAAAGTATGGGAAATAGACTTGGACTGGAACAATACAGGAAACTCAACAATTTCCGCACCTTTGGAAATCCCTACAGATCCCTTCAATTCCGTTTTTGCTCCATTTGGAACAGGCGATGTTGCACAACCGGGGGTCAATCAAAAAATTGATATGATTGGCGGGGTAATTTCCTACGCCGCAAACTACCGCAGTTTTGCGGGCCACAATAGTTGGCTCATCACTTTTAATACAGATATTGACAATAACGATACCTCAGGGATCCGTTGGATTGAATTGCGAAACGATGCCTCCAATCCGTGGTCCATATTTCAGGAAGGAACCTATGCACCCGCTGACGGGCACAGCCGTTTTATGGGAAGTGCCGGAATAGATGCCGCAGGGAATATAGGGTTGGCTTTTAATATTGCCAGTGGATCGCTTAAAGCATCCATTCGTTATACAGGAAGGTTTGATGGAGATCCTTTGGGCCAAATGACAGTTGCCGAAACTGAAATAATTCCCGGTGCAGGGGTGCAGACATTTACAAATAGATTTGGAGATTATTCACATCTTACCATGGATCCTGACAACTTCACTTTTTGGCATACTGCGGAATATTTTTCTTCTGATAACAATTGGCGAACACAGATCGCAGCTTTCACACTTTCAGGAGGTTTTGCAAAAGATGTTGGGGTCAACGCCTTGATTCAGCCCGTAAACGGCCTTTTGACGAATGCAGAAACCGTAGAGGTAAGCATCCGGAACTTTGGAACCGACCCTCAGAGCAATATTCCCTTGGAGCTTCGTGTGGACGGAAACTTAGTGGCTTCTGAAACTTTTGCAGGTACTGTTGCAGCTAACTCAACAGCGACTTATACATTTGCGCAAACGGTTGATTTATCTAATTCTGGACAAACCTATTCCATTGAAATTAGAACAAATTTAGCTGGAGATGAATTTCCTGCAAACGATCCTTTTACAAAAGATATTACAAATCTTTTAGCGAACGACGTGGGCGCAACAGAAATTACGGCGCCTATTTCTGGCTCCGGTCTCGGCAACGAAACCATTACGGCTACAATTAAAAACTTCGGTGCTGCTTCACAATCAAATTTTAATGTTCAGTATGTAATTGATGGCGGAACACCTGTGGTTGAAACATTCACTGGACCAATAGCTTCCGAGCAGGAAATGACCTATAGTTTTACCCAAACTGCAGACTTTTCTGCCTTGGGAACATATAATGTTACCGTTTCAACCTCTTTGGGAGGAGATGGCAATGCCTCCAATGATGCAGTAACCGCGGTAATTGAAAATATACTTTGCCAACCTACAAGTAATTGTGAATTAGGTGACGGGCTTCGATTGTTTTCAATAGCAGAGATCAATAATCCATCCAGTTGTGAGGGATACGCCGATTTCACAAATCTTGTAGCAAATTTAGCTCCAGATAGTACGAATGATTTGACCGTTACTACAAACTATGGAAGCCAATACATTAAAGTATGGATCGATTACAACGACGATTCTAATTTTACTGCAAATGAAGTTGTTGTAAACAATTATCAAATTGCTCCGGGCCAAGGGAGTGGAACCTATACTGAAACCATGGATTTAGTGGTGCCAGCAGGTGCTGCATTAGGCCCACACCGTATGCGCGCAAAAACCAACTGGAACAGCCCCGTGCCAAATGATGCCTGTGAAGAAACCACATATGGCGAAACAGAAGACTACACAGCAAATATTGGTACCCTTGGCGTAGATGATTTTTCTGTTAGAAATGGTAATT
Source organism: Aequorivita todarodis (assembly GCF_028561335.1). Taxonomy (GTDB): domain Bacteria; phylum Bacteroidota; class Bacteroidia; order Flavobacteriales; family Flavobacteriaceae; genus Aequorivita; species Aequorivita todarodis. The sequence goes on from NZ_JAQQTG010000015.1 coordinate 139,016, forward strand.
TGATAATCACGACTGAAGGAAACAAACAATATGAAGTTTCACTCACAACTGCTTATGACGGCGCCGCTTATTTGGCAATTTACAATATGTTAGGCCAGCAACTTAAAGTGAAAATGATCAACAAGTCGGGCGATTCCTATAAAGCCAGACTCGATATGAGTGAAGCCGCGAGCGGTGTTTATATTGTAAAAGTTGGAGGAAAGGACACCAAATCCTTCAAAACAGGAAGGATTATTGTTGAATAAATTCTTCAGCTGAAATATTTAAACTAAAAAAGAGCGGGTAAATAAATATCCGCTCTTTTCTATTTTCTACTGAAGCAATTACTGTTTTTTCTGTAGCAGAGAAATATAAAATCCATCAAATCCGCTTTTGCTGGGCATTATTTTTTCTTCACTTAACAGGGTAAAATCCTTTCCGGCTTCACGGGCCAAGAAATCCTTTACCTGCAATTCGTTTTCCGAAGGAAGAATGGAGCAAGTGGCGTAAACCAACTGGCCGCCCGGTTTTACCATTCGGGAGTAGCTGTCCAGCAATTCTTTTTGGGTAGCGCGGATATTATCCAAAAACTCGGGCTGCAATTTCCACTTCGCATCCGGATTTCTTCTTAAAACGCCCAGACCGGAGCAAGGGGCGTCGATCAACACTTTATCGGCTTTATCAATCAGCTTTTTTATCACTTTCGTGGAGTCGATCACGCGGGTTTCAATATTGAAAATATCGTTTCGACGGGCGCGGCGTTTCAGCTCGTTCAACTTGTTTTCATAAATGTCCATGGCGATCAATTGGCCTTTGTTCTCCATCATCGTGGCAATGTGAAGGCTTTTTCCACCCGCTCCGGCACACGCATCTATTACGCGCATTCCGGGTTTTGGGTCGAGGATTTCCGCAACTTTCTGTGAAGAGGCATCCTGCACTTCAAACAGCCCATTCTTAAAAGCATCGGTTGTGAACACGTTTGCGCGCTCCTTCAACTTCAACGCATCGGGATAACCTTTTAAAATTTCGGTTTCTATTTCAAGGTCGGCCAATTCATTTTGAAGTTTTTCAACCGTGGTTTTTAAGGTGTTTACTCGTAGCACCACGTCTGCCTGTTGGTTTAGCGCGGCAATTTCCCTGTCCCACTTTTTGCCCAGTTCCTTCTGTCCCAATTCATCCAACCAATCGGGGATGGACTCGCGGTATTTTCTGATTTTTGAGAGTTCGTCAAATTTTCCTTTTATGCGGCGGGTTGGCGTGTCCTCAAACTGTTTCCATTCTGGGATGGCAATTCCGTTCAGAGTGGCCCAAACCGTGAACAACCTGAAAAGATTGGGACGGTCAAAGGGTTCGCGCACTTCGGCAATCTCGGCATAGAGCCGTTTCCAGCGTACAATGTCGTAGGTGGTTTCGGCTATAAAGGCACGATCGCGGGCGCCCCAACGCTTGTCGCGCTTTAAGGTATTTTTTAGCACCTTGTCCGCTTGCTTGTTTTCGTTAAAAATCAAGTGAAGGGAATCTATGGTTGCGAATACGAGGTTTCGGTGTAGTTTCATTTGTATATCTTTTCTGCCACGGATTTCCGAATGTTTTTTATAATTATTCGTGGTTACCTTTTTTGACTTCAATTTATTTTGAAATCTTTTGCGATTGCAAAGGTATCTTTTTAAACTTAGATTTTTGAAATACGAAATACGAAATACGAAATACGAAATCGAAATCGAAATCGAAATCGAAATGGAAATAACCTTTAAGTAACTCAGTAACTCAATAACCCAATAACCCAATAACCCAATAACCCAACAACCCAAAAACCCATTTGAAATTTTAGAATCACTACTTTTACCAAAAATTGAATCTATGCGCTTTGCCATTGCCACGTTTATCGTCCTTTTTCTTGTTTCCTGTGAAAAGAAAACTGAAATTGAAATCAACTCCGTTGAAATTACGCCTGTATTTATAGATAGTCTGAGCATTCGTGCCATCCAGCCGTTGGATGAAAACAGGGTTTGGTTTGCCGCGGACAAAGGAAAGGTAGGATTGATTGACGGCGATACGCCAAAGCTCGCAATCATAAAATACGGCGATTCGTTGCTGCATTTTCGTTCCATCGCCGCCACTAAGGAAGCGGTGTTTGTTTTGAGTATTTCCAATCCGGCAGTGCTGTACAAAATTGGTTTTAACGGCACCGAAGCGACCAATATTGAAGAAGTCTATAACGAAAAAGGCGAAAAGGTTTTCTACGATTCCATGAAATTTTGGAACGAAAACGAAGGCATTGCCATTGGCGACCCCGTGGAAGATTGTATGTCCATAATCATCACTCGCGACGGCGGAAACACTTGGGAAAAACTGCCGTGCGATAATTTGCCGAAAGTGGAAAGAGGCGAAGCAGCTTTTGCGGCCAGCAATAGCAACATCGCTATTTTTGGCGACAATGCTTGGGTAGCTACCGGCGGAAGAAAATCGCGGGTAATGCACACGGGCGACAAAGGAAAAACTTGGGAAGTTTTTGATACGCCAATTGTTCAGGGAAAGGCGATGACGGGTATTTACAGTATTGACTTTAGGGATGAACAGCATGGAATCATTTTCGGTGGCAATTGGGAGGACAAACCTTTTAACGAAGGTAATAAGGCCATCACCAAAAACGGCGGTAAGACTTGGAAACTGATTGCCAACGGCAAAGAACCCGGGTATCGTTCGTCAGTAAAATATATTCCGGGAACGGAAGGGCAGGGGATAGTGGCCATCGGCTCGCCCGGTATTTCCTTTAGCGGCGACGGCGGCAAAAACTGGAAACTTCTTTCAAAGGAAGGCTTTTTCGCAATTGAATTTGTGAATGATAGCCTTGCTTTCGCTTCGGGGAATAATCGTATTTCAAAATTGATTTTTAGGAAATAAAATAAGGATTCTCTTTTGGAGTGGGCACGAGTTGCAAACTCGCGCCAGCAAAGTTGCAGACTCGCCAGCCCAACTTTTTTACCACGAATACACGAATATTTTCGCATAATTATTCGTGAATTCGTGGCTGATTTTTTATGTTTCTTCTGAAAGGATTATTTCAGCATCATTTTTCTTCGGGAAAAATAGCTGTAATAAAATAGCAATTCCCATAACAATTGCGCAACCCACCAAATTCAGCCACAGATAGGGCATAAGGTCTATATACCAAAAATAGATAATGATAATTTGGGTGATAAGCGCTGCGATAAAAACTGCTTTGCTGCGCACGTATTTTATAAAAAACGCGAGAAGAAATATACCCAGAACATTTCCGTAGAAAATGGAGCCAATGATATTTACAAGTTGGATCAGGTTGTCGAATAAATGGGCGGTACAGGCTACCAAAATCGCTATAATTCCCCATAAAAGTGTGAACCCGCGCGACGCCGCTACATAATGTCTTTCGCGCTTGCCGGGGACATTGCGTTTATAAAGGTCGATGGTTGTCGTGCTTCCCAACGCATTCAGTTCTGACGCGGTAGATGACATGGCCGCGCTCAAAATCACCGCCAGCAGCAACCCGATTAACCCGCGTGGAAGATTGTTGAGGATAAAGTGGATAAAAACGTAATCCTTATCGTTGGTCTCCGCATTTGGATTTGCCTTTTTGATTACGGCCACGGATTGTTCGCGTAACTGTTTTTCAGTATTGTTGAGTTGCTCAATTTCGTTGGCCAAGGTTTGTTTGGCGGCATCGCTTTCCGCTTTGGAGTAACTTATTTGCGTGGCCGCCAATTCTTGGTCGATTGCTTCCTTTTGAACTTCCAAAGCCTTGTATTCACCCGCATATTCCGATTTTTTTACGTCTTTTACCGCAGCAGGGTTAAAGTGCAAAGGCGAACTGTTGAACTGATAAAAAACAAAGACCATAACCCCCACGAGCAATATGAAAAACTGCATTGGTACTTTCAGCAAGCCGTTCATAATTAGACCCATCTGGCTTTGTTTCACGCTTCTGCCCGAAAGATAGCGTTGCACTTGGCTTTGGTCGGTCCCGAAGTAGGAGAGGGCTAAAAAAGTTCCGCCAATAATTCCGCTCCAAAAAGTATAACGGTTGTCAAAGTCAAAGGAGAAATCGAGGATGTCCATTTTGCCATTGGCCCCGGCAATTTCAAGCGCTTTGGAAAAAGAAATATCAAGCGGAAGATAGTTCAGTATCAAAAGAAAGGCTATCAGCATCCCGAAAAAGATGACCGCCATTTGTTGTTTCTGCGTAACGCTCACAGCCTTTGTACCGCCGCTAACGGTGTAGATAATTACAAGTACGCCGATGATGATATTCAGATAAATCAAATTCCAGCCCAAAACTGCCGAAAGAATGATGGAAGGCGCAAAAATGGTGATGCCGCAGGCCAAACCGCGTTGGATTAGAAATAATATTGCAGTAAGCGTCCGGGTTTTTTTATCGAAACGGCTTTCCAGATATTCGTAGGCCGTATAAACGTTGAGTTTGTGATAGATGGGGATAAAGACCAAACAGATAATTACCATCGCAATGGGCAGCCCAAAATAGAACTGCACAAAGCCCATCCCATCGTGAAAGGCCTGTCCGGGAGTGGAGAGGAAGGTAATGGCACTGGCCTGGGTAGCCATAACGCTAAGCCCAATAGTCCACCAATGCGCGGTGCTTCCACCTTTTAAATAATCGCCCACATCGCGCTGCTGCCGCGATTTCCAAGTGCCGTAAAGCACGATAAAAAGAAGGGTCCCAATTAAAACAATCCAATCAATCTGCTGCATTTAGGCGAAGTTTTGCATTAGTAAATAAAACAGATAGATGTAAACGGCATTGAATAGGAGCACTAAGGTGTAGCTCCATTTCCAGGTGAATTTTTGGGATTGGTTTTTCATTTATTGTTTTTCCATTTCGGCCACAAACTCAGAATAGGTGCGGATTTTTGTATTTTCAACTTTTTTGAGAATCAGCAAATCCTTGTCGCCGGTTATTAAATAATCTGCCTTGCCATCCACGGCTAAATTTAAAAGAAAATTATCTTTACCGTCGCGGCAAATTTTTAAATCGGAGGTCGGTTCTATCCAAGTACCATAAAATTTAAAGATGGCGAACAGAATTTGAACCTCTTCAATGGGAAATAACTGCTGAAGATGTGTTCTTTGGGAGACATCCCAAAATTCTCCAACGGATTGTGAAGAGAATAGTAGCGTTATGTTTTTGGATATTATAAGATTTTTAAAGGCTTGATATTTTCTGGTGATCAAAAAACTGATCCACAAATTGGTATCAACGATTATTCTCTTGCTCATATCTCGCTTTTCTCACTATTTCTACTTCTTTCGTGATTTCTTCGAGTGAGGGAGCCTTGTCGGCCTTACTTCTTAGACGTTCCAAAAGCTCCAAAAATTCTTTCTCGGGATTTGTAATCTCAATCAAATCTCTGTCGGCCAAATCCTTCAAAAGTTTTTCCGCCTTAGGATTCAATATTTTTATTCTCAAAGTGTCCATATTACCAACATTTTCTTCGAAATTACGATAATTTTTTTAGACCTTCTTTTTTCGGGAAGATTTAAACACGTTCTTTTTTAACCCTATTTTCCGATTGACAGCATATTCGCAAACAATCGATAAGCCCCGGGAACGCCGGCGGGCAGTTCGCGGAAAAAACTCAACCCCGTATAAATATAATACCCTTTTCCGTATTTGGCCACCAGCAGCGAGCCTTTTGTCATTTTCTCGCCTTTGTCGCGCATTCCGAGGATTGGCGTAAACTCCTTGGCCCATTCATCGGGAAAGTACAGGCCGCGTTCCTGTACCCAACCCTCAAAATCTTTTTGGGTGATTTTATTTGGGGTGTTTAAGATAGGGTTTTCGGGGGCAAGTATTTTTACTTCTGAAAATTCATCGGTTACGCGGTCGCGCGATAGTTTCAGTTCATAGGGCGCCAGGTTTTCGGTAACCAAACCGCGACTGGTATTGTACTGCACGATGAGCGTTCCGCCATTTTCAACATATTTATTTAGAGCGGGCTGCGCAAAGGCGAGCTCGGGGACGGTGTTGTACGCACGGATACCGACAACAATGGCATCAAAATTTTGAAGGTTTTCTGCGGAAATATTTGAAGGGTCAATGGTTGTAACCGAATAGCCAATCTGCTTCAGACTTTCGGGAATGGCATCGCCCGCGCCGTTTATGTAGCCAATTTTTTGGCCTTTTTTCTGAATGTCGATTTTTGCAACTTTCGCTTCGGAAGGCAATAACACACTTTGATACGGAATGTGCTCGTAATCGATGGTTACCAATTCCCTGTCGAAAATTCTTCCCTCAGCATTTACAATTGGTTTTAAAAAACCTTCACTTTGTCCGCTTGGTGGCGTTACCGTAAAAGTAAAGGTTTTGGTTTCGCCATTTCTGTCAAGCTGAAATGTTTGCTGCGAAGGCGCTACTTGCCAACCTTCGGGATGTTGAAGGCTTATGGTTCCGGAAATGCTATCCTTTCCCGCGCGCACGATTACCGAAACAGTTTCAGCTTCATTGTTGGCAAAAATCAAGACTTTTTCGGGGATGGAAGCGGTAACTTCGGGCAAAACCTCCAACGGACGATAGACTTCGCCTTTGACGGGGTCGTTGAATTTGTAAATTATATCTTTCGTAAAAGGAATGGTAACGTTCCCGAATTGCAGTTCAAAAGTAAGTTGTTCCAAAGCGGGCGTTTCGGGCAATCCAATCAAGGCTTCCGGCGCGACGTACATACCGACGCTTCCCTTTTCGTTCAGCCAATAGGGCGAAGAATACTTGGGGTTGTGAACCCCCGAATTGACCGTTATCTCCAGTTTTTTATCTTCATTAAAGGGAAGGACTGTAGATTCATTCCAAAGCATTTTATCTTCCGAATTTTTTACCGATTGCAAAACCACATCGGCATTGCCGCGATTGACGGCTTCAACGGTTACTTTGAAATTTTCGTTCGGATTGATTGAATTTGCTTCGGAAACGGCTTCAATAAAAATACCGCCGCAATCCAAAATGAGTTGTTTCAATTGTTTGAGCTTTATTTTTCGCCAATGGGTATCTTTCAAATTTGCGACCAAGGGATACGCCTTCAATAGCTGCGGCAACATTTCCGAAGGATTTTTAAAGTTGAAATTCGCTTCCAAAGGATTCAAAATCGCCCCGATTTCCTTTCCGCCTTCCAGTCTGGACCAAGTTGTGTTTATGCCTTCAAAAAGGTTGTTGTCCGACGGTTTGTTTCCTTTTAATAATTCCAGATATTCCGTTTCGCTGCCACGGGAGCCCGTGCTGCCAAAGCCCTGCGATTTGTGCATACTCCTGCTCAACGAAGCTATTTCGCCATTGGAAAGCCCGAGCGCCGGAAAGTAGTTGCCCGTTTCAACCGAGACCATTTGCGATTTATCGGCTTTTTCGAATTTTTCCTGGCTGCCGTAAAACCACCACGAAGTATTGAAAAATAGGCGCTGCGGTTTCCAAACGCCATATTCGGCAGCCGATTTTGGAAATTTGGAAGCGTCGTCAGCCATATCAAAAGCCTCCAAGCTCAACATGGCCGAGGCCGTGTGGTGGCCGTGCGTGCTGCCCGGGCTGCGATGGTCAAAACGGTTTACGATAATATCTGGCCTGAATTTGCGAATCGTCATCACGACATCGCCCAGCACCTCATTTTTTGTCCAAAACTCAAAAGTTTCCTCCGGGTTTTTGCTGTAACCGAAATCGTTCGCGCGGGTAAAAAACTGGTGTCCGCCGTCAATTTTTCGTGCTTCCAGCAATTCCTGGGTGCGGATTACGCCCAAAAGTTCGCGGAGTTCGGGACCGACAAGGTTTTGTCCGCCATCGCCACGGGTTATGGAAAGATAGGCCGTATTTGCGTGCACATCGTTCACCAAATAGGAGATGAGCCGCGTGTTTTCATCATCGGGATGTGCGGCAATATACAATGCGGAACCTACAAAATTCAACTTTTGCAGGTCGTGATATATTTCGGAAGCGGTAGGTTTTTTGGGAGCTTGCGCGACGGCGACTATCGAAAAAAATAAAAATAGAAGTCGGAAAAAAAACGGTTTGTGCATAAATTGTAAGTGCTGATTTATTCGAAAACCCTTCAAAGATACTTATTTGAGAAAATTATTCGTGGGGAAGCCCTTCCTTATTTTTGTCGAGCTCGTGCTGCTGTTCGTAAAATTCCTCCACATTTACAATGCTTACGCCCTTTTGGAGCATCATACTGTTGGGGTAGGTTACAATTTCATTGTCCTTTGTATGGAGAATGATATGGAAAGTTTTTATATCCTCGATAATGCCTTCCAAAGGCATTTCCTTGTCGTGAATTTTTATGTAATCGCCTATTTTATAGGGGAAAGTGAAGAACATGATTACACCGCTCGTAACATTGCTCAAAATGGACCATTGGGCAAAAAAAGCAATCCCGATAACCGCAAAAACGGAAGACATGGCGAGCCCCAGATTTCTAAAATCCACGCCCCATATAAGTATGAGACCCAAAACCATAAAAAAGAAAATACCAAAATCCACATGTTTCATTATAAGCCCTGTGCGGTGCTCCAGCCTTTCTATTTTTTTGGCGAAATTGCGGACGGTTCTTTTGAGCATGACCCGGATAAATAGCAATACCAGAATCAATACGGCTGACTCTATAAGTTGAAGGGTGTGTTCTTGAATGTTCATATTTTCTATTTCAGTTGAAGCGAATCGCGCAGGTTGAGGTTTTCATTTCTGTTTTTGGTCCAATAATCACTTTTTATCCTTTTCAGTTTGGTAGCCGTGGTTTTCAATCGCAGTGTGTCGTTTTGGTCGGCGGCGTTTACCTCTTCCCATTTTTCAATTTCATACGGAAAGGTGCTGCTGAAAAAAAGCATCAACTGCCGCTGTAAATCGGGATAATTCAAAGTATAAATGGTTATGGAATCGCCCTGTTTCAAACTGGCAAAAGCATTGTGTTCCCTTATTTCCTTGTGCCGAAGCCGTAAATATTCAAACGAAGGGATAATCATCACATCGCCTGTGGGCAGTTCTTCTGGATTGATTCTTATAAGGTTCCAAAGTTCGTTTTCCAAATAGGTTTTTGGCAAAGAGAGTTTTTGGTCTGCCTCGCCCTGAAAATAGGAGTGGCTCTCAATTTCAAAATTCTCCCGGTTGTTGAGCTGCATATAAACCTGGCCGCACCATTCCTGCACGCTGTTGGTGATTTTTAACGGATGCTCTTTCGTTGCAATCGGACTGAAAGTACTAGTCATTATGGAATACGGATAAATTCCGGTATTGAAATTCTTCATTTGGTTCAGTTTCATGACCGAAATATTTTCTTCGGAAGCATTGTTTGCTTTTACCTGTGCATCCGTTAAAAAATCTTCCGTAACAAAGATGTTGACCGCTGTTCCTTCGCGAATCTCCCCATACCGCTCCTGCATCAGGCTATACGAGGTTATTTCGGCAGTTCCGCTGTACCAATATTCTTTAAATTCCTTTGAAATGGTCCGTGGGGTCGCAGTTATGGCAGCTTTCTTTTTGGATGAAATTTTTTGTGAATCACTTTTTTCTTCGGAAGAATTGCAACCGCTCAGCAACATTAAAAAAACGAGAAGAGGAAAGAATCTGAAATAGTCCATTATTCGAAGAATTTTGCTCAAAAATACCACAAATTCAATGGTTGGCAATCTCGGTTAACGTTTTATAAACAAGTCGCGTGGGCAACCCCATCACATTAAAATAGCAGCCTTCAATTTTTGCAATGCCAATATAGCCAATCCACTCCTGAATGCCGTAACTTCCAGCTTTATCAAATGGTTTATAGTTTTTTATGTAGAAGTCAATTTCTTCTTCGGAAAGATTTTTAAACCAAACCTTTGTAACATCATTCACTGTTTTCTGAAACTCTTTTGAAGTAAAACACACCGAAGTAATAACTTCGTGCATTTGCCCGCTTAAATTTTTAAGCATCTCTTTGGCCTCGCCAAAATCTTTCGGTTTGCCGAGGGCTTTTTCGTCTTTCCAAACAATCGTATCGCTGGTAATAAGAATGTCATTTTCGCCTAAATCGACAAGAACGGATGCTTTAAGTTGGGAAAGGTAATCGGTTATTTCTGAACGTGTTAAATTATTCGGATAAGTTTCATCAACAGCCTTTACCTGAATGGTAAAATCCAAATTCAATTCCTTGAAAAAAGCCTGTCTGCGCGGTGAGCCGGAAGCGAGGATGATGTTGTGGTTTTTTAATTTTTCGCGAAGCATTTTTTGAGATTTCAGGTTTCAGGTTCAAGTTTCAAGATTAGGTTTTGGGTAAATTATTTCAAAATTACAAATTGATACAGCGGAATGGAGCATATTCCCAAAAACATAATGATTTTCAACAGTTTTGAAAGGAAGGCATATTCCTTTGGCGAGTCGGCATCCCAAGATTTTATGCAGAAATAGAGCAGCGGCGCAACAATGGCAAACAGAAAATAAAGCAGCAAGGTTTGTTGGTTGTATAAATTTTCATACATATAATAAACAACGCCTAAAGTCATAAACACACCCAAAAGGAACACTATCGAAATGGTTCTTTTTCGCCCCAAAGCAATGGGCAATGTGTTCATGCCTCCTTTTTTGTCGCCGTTGATGTCCTGTAAATCCTTTACAATTTCACGTATGAAATTTATGAATAACGCAAAGAGCGCATACTGCAACACAATTTTAAAAACGGCCGATTGTGTAGCTTGGTTTTGTGGCGTAATTGCAGGGAATAAATCAAAAAGCACTACAATTATTAGGCTCATCGCTACCAAGGCTGAAACCAGGAGATTGCCGATGAGCAATATTCCTTTTAAATAGGAAGCATACAAATAAAGCAAGGCCGAAAAAACGATAAACAGCGCAGCAAAACTCGGCTTGCCGATGCTGTTGGCAAGATAAAAACCTATCGCCACACCTACAATGTTGAAAAGTACAAAAAGCCTGTTCGCATTGCGTTCCGAAATCCTTTTGCCGATTAAAACCTTATTCGGTTTGTTGACTTTGTCAATTTCCACATCGTAAATATCGTTGATGATATTTCCCGCAGCGGCTATGCAGATTGTGGCTATTACGAGCAAGGCAAAACTGTAATTGGTCAAGGCCGTATCTACCCCAAAAGGCTGAAACAGGCCGTATTTTATGAAAACCTGCGCTAAGGCAATAAAAAACAGGTTTTGGTAACGGATGAGGTTTAGGTAGTTCAAGGTTTAATTTTGAAAGTTTTATATTCTATGAATGCTTTTCAGATAACAAATGACAAATGACAGATGACAGATGACGGATGAAGTTTGGCAGATTTCATCCAGCACCCCGCACCCAGCACCCCGCACCCCGCTCAATCATACTTTGCGCTCACGCCCTCCGTAACCTTCCATTTTCCCTGTACTTTCAGCACTTGTTCAATCACATCGCGAACACAGCCTTTGCCGCCTTTTTTATGGGATACGTATTTTGAAATCGCTTTGATTTCGGGAACAGCGTCTTGCGGACACGTAGGCAGGCCCACTTCCTGCATAATTTCATAATCGGGAAGGTCATCGCCCATAAATAGCGTGTTTTCGCGCTCTATGTTGTTGGTTTTTAAATAGTCTTCCAGAATTTTGGTTTTGTGGTGGGCGCCCAAAAAGATGTCCTTCACGCCCAAATTTTGCAGCCGCACGCGCACGCCTTCATTGGAACCACCTGAGATAACGCAAACATTATAACCTTGGTCAACCGCTGTTTTTAGTCCGTAACCATCTTTAATGTTCATCGTCCGGAACATCTCACCCTCGGTGTTTACTTGGATTGTACCATCGGTCAAAACGCCGTCCACATCAAAAATGAAGGTGGTTATGTGTTTTAAATATTCTTTATAGCTCATAAATGTGGTGTTTTTTTAGTCTTTCTTCAGCGCTTTTGTAAACATTTCATAAAAATCTCTGTAAGCGCTATTTTCCAACAAATGTAAATGTTTTTCAATGGTTTTTTTGTCGTTCCGTTTTGCCGGGCCGGTCTGCGCTTCTTCGGGTGAAAGGGTTTTAATCTTTGAAGCGGTTTCGGCAATCAGTGGTTTCAGCAAATGGAACGGCAACTTTTCGTCCTTTAAAATTTCACTGCCAATGCCGTATAAGTGATTCACGAAATTGTTTACGAACACCGCGGCAAGATGCAGCTTGGCTCTTTTTTCCGAAGAAATTTCAACCACATTTTCTGAAATGGTCTCGCCTAATTTTCGCAGCAGTTCCAAATCTTCGGTATTTTCAGCTTCTATGCAAATAGGAATCTCCTTAAAGGCAACTTTCCGTTGCTTGGAAAAAGTCTGCAACGGATAGAAGACACCGCGTCGGTTTTTAGCGGCAAGTGCGTTCATTGAAGCGCCGCCGGAAGTGTGAACTACCAATTTATTTTGAAATGAAAGCGACTCGGAAAAGCTTGAAATGGCATCATCGGGAATCCCGATTATGTAAATATCGGCATCGGCAATTTTAGAAATATCATCGGTAAAAGGAATCTTTTCAAAAGGAGAAATCATTTTGATAAAATTTCTGTTAAAAACCTGTATTACAGAAACTTTCGAATTATTATGTAAAGCATTGAGTAAATGGCTATTTACATTTCCGAAGCCTAATAAAACTACCTTTATCATAGTGCGAAGTTAGCGGTTTTTAGAAAAAAGGAATAGAGAAAAAAAGAATAAAGAATAAAGAAAGATGTAATCCAAAATTCCTGTTGTAATATAGACTCGTCTTTCCTCTTTCCTCTTTGCGCTGCCAAAAATTTTCAACGGAATACTTTGTGCTTTATCAATTTTATCTCGCCGTCCTGTTCCAGTTGCTTGATGGCGCGAATTACGGTTTCCACGCGCTGCCCGGTCAAGTCGGCAATTTGTTGACGGGTCAGTTCTACTTGAAAAAGTTCTTCGGAACCGTATTTTCGTTTTAAAAAATCTATCAAGGTCAAGATGCGATGTTCGGGCGGATGTACTGAAATTTCCTTTAAAATGGTGGCTTTGTAATAGAGCCGTTTTGCCAGGGCTTTGGTAAATTTTAGGTTTATTTCAGGGTTTTCGGTAAGCAATTCAAACAATTTTGTTTTGCTCAATTTGTACAGCTGCGTTTGTTTTACGGCCGAAGCGGAAGCGGGATATTTAAAATCGCCCAGCAATGGCGGCTCGCCAAAACTTTCCCCGTCGTAAAAGATGCCCTGTACAAATTCCTTTCCCTGTTCGTTGATGTTGAACATTTTTACCTCGCCGGTCTTTATCTGAAAATAGAAATCTGCCCGCTTTTTTTCGTGAAGAATTATTTCCGAAGCCTTAATATTTTCAAGGGTTGCGCCGTAGTTCAACAGTAAATTTTCTGGAATCATGCGTTTATGATTTGCCTCATAAAATAAGGCCTGTTCTGCATTGTAAATTTACACCTTAAAAATCAAAACCCTATTTATATTATGAAAACCCTTTCCCTTAAAAAAATGCAGGACGAATTTGTGTACGATTATTATATGTACGTTCCATTAACAATTATTTTGAACAGTTGTATTGGTTCTATTGCTGCCATGACTATTTTGGCACAGGGCACATCCTTGCTTTCCGGTATTGAACTGACGCTGTGTGTTTCACTTTGCATGGGCTACAATGCAGCTTTGCTTGCTGGTTCAAACAGAAAGTTTGCTTTTTGGCTATTGCTAGTAAGTTTAGCAGTAAATATGTTATTGATTTTAATAACTTTGCTATAAAAAATGGCAAAAAAGAAAATTGAATCCCGCGAAGATGTGTCTTTGCTCGTAAATACATTCTATGGAAAAGTGAGGAAAGACGCACTTCTCGGGCCTATTTTCAATGGAATCATAACCGATTGGGACACCCACCTTGAACTCCTTACCGATTTTTGGGAGACCAATCTTTTCTTTAAACGAAAATACTTCGGAAACCCGATGCACGCACACATTGAGGTTGATAAAAAAGTGGGGGGAACCATCAACGAACTTCACTTTGGCACGTGGATTAACCTATGGCACCAAACCATCGACGAACTTTTTGAGGGCGAAACCGCCAATATCGCAAAAAACCGGGCGAGAAATATGGGAACCTTCATTCACCTGAACATTTTTAATGCCCGAAATGAGACTTCAAAAAAGGCTGAATAGTTAACAGATTTAAGTAGTCTAAATGGGCGTAATTCCTTATTTTTGCGCCAAAATTTCCTGTAATGCAAAAAAAGATTGCTTCCGTTCTTTTCTCCACCCGTTTAACCGCCGTTTTATTTATCGTTTTTGCAGTCGCCATGGCCGCAGGAACCTTTATGGACGCCGACTCCCAAAGTCCGCCAACGCCCTACACGCGCGAACTTATCTACAACGCGTGGTGGTTTGAGGCAATCATGTTGCTTTTTGTAATAAATTTTGTCGGTAATATTTTTAGATATAACCTCCACAAACGCGAAATGTGGGCTTCGTTGATGTTGCACTTGGCTTTTATTTTGGTAATTATAGGCGCTTTTGTTACACGCTATATTGGTTTTGAGGGCGTAATGCACATTCGCGAAGGGCAGACCGAAAATACGATCCTTTCAGAACAAACCTATCTCGATGTCTTTATTGATGGCGATTATATGATTGATGGCGTTGCGCAGCGCAGAAAACTAAAGCCGAAGAAACTCCGGCTTTCTGAAAAGCTTAACAATAATTTCAGCATAAACACAGATTACAACGGCCAGCCCGTAACTATCAAATTTAAAGATTTTATTAGTGGTGCCACGGAAGGGTTGACACCAGATGAAAATGGCGAGGAATACCTTAAAATAGTGGAATCCGGTGATGGAGAGCGCCACGACCATTGGGTAAAGGTAGGGGAGGTTTCCAATATCCATAATATTCTTTTCGCAATAAACAAACCAACGGAGGGGGCCATAAATATCAGCTATTCCGAAGATGGCAACTATACCATTTCCAGCCCTTTTGAAGGCAACTTTATGAGAATGGCAGACCAAATGCAGGGAGAAGTAGCAGCAGATAGCGTTCAAACATTTAATCTGCGTTCGCTATACCGAATGGGCGGTATTTCTTTTGTAGTGCCAGAGCCTATAACCAAAGGAAACTTCGGTATTGTGAAAGCGGCGCCCGGTGAACCCGCCAACCAAGACGCACTTATCCTTGAAATATCATCAGGCAATGAAACAAAAACCGTTTCCATGCTAGGCGGAAAGGGGACTGCGCCGAATCCCGTGGAAACCGAAATTGCAGGCTTAAAGGTTTATACGAGTTACGGTTCTAACGAGATCGACCTTCCTTTCAGCATAACCTTAAACGATTTTATCGCGGAAAAATATCCCGGTACCGAAAAGGGATATTCTTCCTTCAAAAGTAAAGTTACCGTCATAGATGCGGACAAAACCCATTTTGATGCGGACATTTTCATGAACAACGTTTTGGACCATCATGGCTACCGTTTTTTCCAGTCCGGTTTCGACCCGGATGAGGGAGGAACCATCCTCTCCGTAAACCACGACTGGTGGGGCACATGGATTACATACATAGGTTATTTTTTCCTATATATAGGGTTAATGGGAATTCTATTCTTTAAGGGAAGCCGTTTTAAGAATTTGGAAAAAATTCTCAATCGCATCAAGAAAAAGAAAGCAAAAATGACCATGTTGCTGGTGTTTTTCGTTTCGCTTTCGGGAATGGCGCAAGTGGCAAAGGAACCTGCACACACCACCGTTCCCAAACAGCAGATAGATTCGTTGATAAAGGCGAATGCAGTGAGCAAAGAACACGCGGCAAAGTTTGGACATTTGATAATCCAGGACAATGGGCGGATGAAGCCTATCAATACTTTTGCAAGTGAATTGTTGCGGAAAATAAGCCGTGATGACCATTACGAAGGTTTGGATGCCAACCAGGTTTTTATCTCAATGACAGAGTTTCCAAGACTTTGGGTTGAAGTACCTTTAATATATCTAAAACGCGGCAACGACAGTATCCGCCACGTGGCCGGCGTGCCCGAGGGCCAAAAGGATATTGCCCTGCTCGATCTTTTTGATGAAAAAGGAAACTATAAACTGGAGCCTTATTTGGAAGCGGCTACGCGAACCACAAATCCGAATCAGTTTCAAAAGGATTTTATTAAGGCCCACGAAAACTTTTCACTTTTAAATGCTGCTTTGAGCGGAAGTATCTTAAAAATATTCCCAATTCCCGAAGATCCGGGCAACAAGTGGGTTTCCTATCCAGAATTGGGCGAAGCCAACTTAAAGGGAATGGATTCGCTGTATGCCAAAAACATTCTTCCGCTGTACTTTGACAGCTTGAAGAAAGCGCGCGAAACCGGCGATTATACACAGGCGAATGAATTTTTGGAAAGCATTACCAATTTCCAAAAGAAATATGGAAAGGAAGTGATGCCTTCGGAAAACAAACTTCGGGCAGAGACTATTTATAACAAAGCCGACATTTTCAACCGACTCTATAAATATTTTGCGGTTTTCGGTATTTTGATGTTCGTCTTTATCATCGCACAGCTTTTTAAGGATCGAAAGATATTGCGGGTGCTCATAAAAAGTTCAAAAGTACTGATGTGGGTTTTCTTTGGGTTAATGACACTCGGTTTGGCATTGCGTTGGTATGTAAGCGGCCACGCTCCTTGGAGTGATGCGTATGAATCTGTGGTATATGTGGCCTGGGCGACGGTTTTCTTCGGCCTCTCTTTTGGGCGTAAAAGTGATTTGACCGTGGCCTCAACAGCCTTTGTGGGCGCAATCATCCTTTGGGTGGCACACGAAAACTGGTTGGATCCATCCATTGCAAACCTACAGCCCGTTCTGGACAGCTATTGGTTGATGATCCACGTGGCAGTAATCGTAATGAGTTACGGCCCCTTTACCCTCGGAATGATTTTGGCGGTCACTTCGCTGTTCCTTATGATTTTTACCACCAAGAAGAATTATAAAAACATGGAGATCAACATCAGCGAACTGACCGTTGTTACCGAAATGGCATTGACCGCGGGCTTGGTACTGCTAACCATCGGAAACTTCTTGGGTGGCCAATGGGCCAATGAAAGTTGGGGCCGTTACTGGGGCTGGGACCCAAAAGAAACTTGGGCGCTGATCAGTATAATGGTATATGCCTTTGTAATCCACGCCAGATTGGTTCCCGGCTTACGCGGAAGATGGACGTTTAATGTCTTTGCGCTTTTTGCCTATGCCTCCATTATGATGACCTATTTTGGAGTAAATTTCTACCTGAGCGGCCTACATTCCTACGCAAGCGGCGATGCGCCTGCTACGCCAACCTTTGTTTGGTGGATAACCCTGTTTGCGGTAATTCTTAGTGTTGTATCGTATTTTAGGTATAAGAAATTTTACGGGAAGAAGAGGCCTCCTAACCCCCAAAAGGGGAATTGAAAAACCACGAATTCACGAATTTTTTAAAGCCTTAAAGATGATTGCTTCTTTCCTTGCACTAGTACGTCCCTTGCAGGAAATTCCTGAGTTCATGGAGAAGAAATAAAACTTAAAATCAATCAATGTTTGTAATTAAGTCTATCCTGAGCATTAAAGTATTTTATATGTTATTGTTTCTGTTCACTAATATTTGTATTGGACAGTCAGAATCCAGAAAAGCTTTTGTTCTGGCCTTAAATGTTCCAGACAATGAAAGAAATAGTAATTCAGCATTTAAAGAAATTGCTTCTGAAAATAATTTGAAAAGGCTTTCTTGCTTTCAGGATAACAAACTTCAGAGCGATTTATATTTTGATAAACTCGGAAACGTGATTCTAAATTTTGATACTTCAAACAGGATAATTTCTAAATCTGAATTTAAATATGATAGCAAAGATCGTCTTTCTGAAATTTCCTATTTTGATTTAAATGGAGAATTTACAGATGGTTTCAGATATGAATACGACGGACTTTATAAAACAAAATTTGAAACGGGCAATGCAATTCCTATTGACAGGGAAGTTGAGTTAAAAGAAGAAAATATCAGAATTTATTCGCGATATACCTCAGATGGATGGGTTTTAAGCGGAATTTATATTAAAAATTCAAAAGGCGAATATGAAAGAGAATTAAATTACAATAATGACGGATTGTATAAGGAATTTCAACACTATTATGACTCTAAGCTGCTTAAAGGATTTACGAAGAAAATAACGTATTCTGGTGGATTGAAGATTTCTGAAAAAGATTATTCAGCCTATAAAACGGATGTAAGGGGTAATAAGATCGAAAGATATTCTGCTTATAGTAATGATACATTGCAATTAGTCTCTACACATAAATTTAATGAACAAAATCAGGTTATAGAAAATGATTATCCATCATTTCTCGAAAATTTCGAATATTATCCAAATGGATTAATTAAATCTAAAACCACAAAGAACAGGAATGGAATTACAGTTTTGACATTTTTTTATCAAAATTTACTTCCCAAAAAAATAGTTAAAAATAATGGAGAGAATGAATCCACTTTTAGGTATGAATATGAGTTCTTTAAATAGCAATTAAATTTCTAAAAAAACCACGAATTCACGAATTATTATTTATAAAAATTCGTGAATTCGTGGCCTAAAAAATCTACCGTCTAAAAACTACCGACTACCGACTTCTCTAAACCATATCCTCCGGCTTAACCCATTCATCAAACTCTTCGGCAGTTAAATAGCCGAGATTTACAGCTTCTTCCTTTAGCGTTGTACCGTTTTTATGGGCGGTGTTTGCAATTTCCGCAGCTTTGTAATAACCTATCTTTGGATTGAGGGCAGTAACCAGCATCAAGCTGTTGTTCAATTGTCTTTTGATTACCTCGTAATTGGGCTCAATACCCTGTGCGCAGTGAATATCAAATGAAACACAGGCATCGCCAAGTAATTGGGCAGACTGAAGAAAGTTTGCAGCCATGACGGGTTTGAAAACGTTTAGCTCAAATTGTCCCTGCATTCCACCTACGGCAATAGCCATATCGTTCCCGATTACCTGTGCGCAAACCATAGTGAGCGCTTCGCATTGGGTTGGGTTTACTTTTCCGGGCATAATGGAGGAGCCGGGTTCGTTTGCCGGAATGTTTATTTCGCCAATTCCGCTTCTCGGGCCGCTGGCGAGCATCCGCACATCATTCGCTATTTTATTCAAGGAAACCGCTAATTGCTTCAAAGCGCCGTGGCTTTCCACCAAAGCATCGTGTGCGGCAAGGGCTTCAAATTTATTTTTAGCGGTTACGAAGGGAAGGTCGGTAAATTTCGCGATGTACGCCGCAACTTTTACATCGTAGCCTTTTGGCGTGTTTAAACCAGTACCCACGGCGGTTCCGCCCAAAGCGAGTTCGGCCAAATGTGGCAGGGTGTTTTTTAAGGCTTTAATTCCGTGCTCAAGCTGTGCGGCGTACCCGCTAAATTCCTGCCCGAGGGTGAGGGGAGTGGCGTCCATAAAATGGGTGCGGCCTATTTTTACCACATCCTTGAATTCCGATGCTTTTTTGGAAAGTGTTTTCTGAAGCTGCTCCACACCGGGAATGGTATTTTCAACCAATTTTTTGTAAGCCGCAATGTGCATACCCGTTGGGAAAGTATCGTTGGATGATTGCGATTTGTTCACATCGTCATTGGGTTGGAGGGTTTTCTCACCTTCGCCTATGGTTTTTCCCGCAAGTTGGTGGGCACGGTTGGCAATCACTTCGTTAACGTTCATATTGCTTTGGGTACCGCTTCCGGTTTGCCAGATTACCAACGGAAATTGGTCGTCGTGCTTTCCTTCCAAAATTTCATCGCAAACCTTGGCAATCAAATCTCTTTTTTCTTCGGAAAGTACGCCGAGGTCGCAATTGGTATAGGCGGCTGCTTTCTTCAAATAAGCAAACCCGTAAATAATTTCCATCGGCATGGAAGCACGCGGGCCGATTTTAAAATTTTCAAAAGAACGCTCGGTTTGCGCGCCCCAAAGTTTGTCGGCAGGTACTTTTACCTCGCCCATAGTGTCTTTTTCTATTCTATATTGCATGGTGAAATGATTTATTTTGAATTAATTATTCGCTTTCAGCAAAGCTTCCGTATTTTAAGACAAAGGTAGCGAAAAGCCAAAAGTTGTTCAACCCGCACGGCTGTTTATTTGTTGTGAATAAATCAGCGGGTTTTGTTGTTGTTTTATAAAAAAACCTTTTATCTTTGGGGCATCAATTTAAAACCGCTACACCATGTTTACTTTTGAACAATATTTAGGATTTATCGCGATTATGTTAGTAGTAACCATCGGGTTTTGGCTAATGTTTTTTTTGGTGGGAATACTTCCTTACTGGATTGGCGGCTCGCTTTATGAAAACTGGAAAATGAAGCGTGAAGAGAAACGTAAAAAAGAATTGAAGTAATAACTTCAAACTTATAGATATAAAAAAAGGGAGCCTGTTCGGTTCTCTTTTTTGTGTTTCATTATAAAGTATTTATCCTTCAAAGCCCCCATCGTCAAATCCGCCGCCTCTTTCCGGGCGTTGGCGCTGTTTCTTTTGGTTGAATCGATAGGTAAAGGTAAGCGTTACTTGGCGCTGTCTCCACTGGAATTCGCTTTCACTGGTAAAATAATCGGTGGTGGTAAGACTATTTCTTTTTCGGGTGTTGAAAAGATCGCTTACGTTCAAGGCCAAGGTTCCGTTATCGTCCATAATATCCTTGCTCATGGCCATATCTACGGAGAGGATGCCGTCTGTTTCAGTCTGTGAATTATTCGAAGGGCCTCTGTAAAAAGCATTGGTCTGCCATTCAATTTTCGCGGGAAGTTTTACTTTACTGCTGAAACGCCCAAAATAGCTTGTGTTTTTGGCGCCGTAATCAACATCATTATAAAATCCTTCGGTTTTAAACAGGAAGTAGTTAAAACTTCCGTTTAAATTAAGCCATTTTGTTGGGTTGTAAAGCAAACCTAACTCAAAGCCATAACGCTCGTTTGTTGAAAGGTTAATGGGAAGTGTACGGATTACGGGAATGTCATTGCTGGTCAATTCGCCCGTTTCTTGTTGTACTCTTTCGAAAGCATCGGTTTCGTATTGATAGTAAAGTGAAGAGGTCAATGTTAATTTTTTCCAACGTTTTAAATAGCCCAAATCAAAAGCGCTGGCATAGGCGGGATCCAAATCTGGATTTCCCTGAAATATGTTCGCTTCACTGGAGCGCGATGGGAACGGGTTTATAAACCAATGGCGCGGTCTGTTTATACGTCTGTTGTACCCGAGGGTAATGTTTTCGTTTTCCTTTAATTCATAGGTTAGGTTTACCGTGGGGAAGAGGCCGGTATAGTTTTTATGAAAGTTTAGATTGATGGGTGTTTCACCTACCACATTTTCGGCATCTACCTTTCCTTTTAGTTGGGTATTTTCTACGCGCAGGCCGAGCAGAAAGGAGAACTTTCCAAATTTATTTCCATATTGCGAATAAAACGCATGCACGTTTTCGTTATAGGTAAAAATGTTTGAGATGCTATCATTTCTTACAAAGACGCCCGTGGTTCCAATTTCTTCCAGCAGCGTGTAGTCTGTAATGTTTTCTTCAAAATTGCCGCGGTATCCGGCTTCAAATTGTGCATTTTCCCCTATTGGCAGCACATAATCTGCCTGCGCTAAATATTCGGTCTGGTTTTGCTTTTGAATTATATCTTCAGAAGGCAATACCGCAATATTTGGAAATATTCGCCTTTCCGTAATAGTGGAACTTTCGGTTTCCTTGTCCTTTTCATACTGAAAATCAGCGGTCAATTTGTGGCCGTGATCGTTGAAATTATTTGCGTAATTTAAGGCGAGCTGGTAGGTTTCATCGTCTTCGGCCTCGTTCTCAATTCTCGTAATGCGTTCCTTAACTTCACCAAAGTTATAATTTGAAGTATTATTGGTAGTCTCGTCATTACCGTCTCCCTTTCTATAAAAAGCACTCGCCGTAATGGAAGATTTATCGGTAAGGAAATATTCAATCCCTAAATTGGTATTGAAGCCTTTGCCCATACGGTCGTATTTTCGGTCTTCAATAACCTGATCAAATTTTGGATCGATTGTAATGGGCTCTCCCTCATCGTCCAGAATGGGCGCTCCATTTTCGTCCAAGAGCGGGCGGGAAAAGTAGTTGTTGTTGAAAAAGGCTTTTCCGGGGCCGCTTCTGTAATAAACGCCAGTAGTATTAAAAATATTGAATTTATCCGTACGGAGGTTTATGTTGGCCGTAGCATTGCTATTAAGGGGCACGCCAATACTGGTACTTAACGAACCGTTTAAACCGAGTGTTTTTTCCTTTTTCAGGATAATATTTAAAATTCCGGCAGTTCCTTCGGCATCGTACCGCGCGGAAGGGGAGGTGATTACTTCCACTCTTTCAATTGCTTCGGCCGGAAGTTGGCGCAAGGCATCGGTAGAGCCAAAGCCTGCAATGGCCGATGGTTTTCCGTTGATAAGTATCTTAACGTTGTCATTTCCGCGTAGCGCAATGGTGCCATCTACATCCACAGTTACAGACGGAACGTTGTTTAGCGCATCGCTAACCGTGGCACCGCCCGCGGTAAGGTCTTTGCCAATATTGTATATCTTTTTGTCGAGCCTAACGTGTACCTCTGTGGTTTCGGCACGTACCACTACTTCGTCCAAACTGGCCGCATCCCAAGCTAATTTTACGGTTGGAAGGGTAGTGTTTTTAGTCAAGTTTTGGTTTGGGACCTCTTTGGCTTTATAGGAGATAAATTCATATTTAACAGTATAAACGCCTGCGGGTACCTCAATACTGAAATTGCCCTCCGTATCTGTAATTCCCCCGGTAACAATTTTTCCTTGCTTGTTAATAAATGAAACCGTGGAGTATTCCAATGGATAATTTGTACCCTCTTCAAGGATGGTGCCTTTAACGGTAATTTGTTTTTTTTCAGGGTTTTGGGCCAATGTTAGGGTAGTGGCAAATAAGGACAGAATAGCAAGGATAATTTTCATGTAATTTTTAGCAATTTTGACCCACGAAAATAACAGGGGTTTAATTGGAAACTGCTAAATTCTTGTTAAATAAAAATGTTCAAACTATAAAATATCCAGCACTTTTTCTGGAGGTCTGCCCACCACGGCGTGCGTTCCCTTTATGGCTATGGGTCGTTCAATCAATTTGGGATGTTGGACCATAGCATCGATTATCTGTTTGTCGCTCAAATTTTTTCCTTTGAAATTTTCCTTCCACTCGGGTTCTTGGGTTCGAACAAGTGCTATGGGTTTAATGCCGAGCAGTTCAATAACTTGTTTCAGCTCTTGGTGCGTGGGCGGGTTTTCGAGATATTTTACAATTTCTATGGTTTCGCCTTCTTCTTCCAAAAGGTGAAGGGCTTCGCGCGATTTGCTGCAACGGGGGTTGTGGTAGAGGGTTGTCATAATTTACATTAAATTTTACTTTTTTGATAATTCCTCCAGTTCCAAGTTATAATCATATTGCAAATCTTCGTGCAGAGTTTCTACTTTTTTTGAAATATAATCTATCTGCCGGTTGTATAGATTGGTAAGGGTTGCATTTCGTTTTATGGAGGGCTTGAAATCTTTCAGCTTTTCGCAAAAATACAGCAAAAGTTCCACTTCGGTCGTTTTGTTTTGCGAATAGCGGATGAATTTTTTCAGCTCCCTTAAAATTTTCCGAACGCTCTTTTTTATGTAGAAAAAGGTCTTGGTATTTATCATTTCAAAATCTGCATCCACCTTATCCTTTATGCTTTGAATGAACATTTCTTCATCCGCAGATTCAAACAACAGATAGGTAAGCAGTTCCTTGTTTTCCTTTTTGAATTTTGAAAGTCGAAGACAAAGCTCCAGCAATTCCTGGGTGGAACGGTGGTTGAGTTCGGTTTTTATTTCTTTTAAGGATGCGGCTTTCATAAAATTTCGTTGGAAGTAAAAATACTATTGATATTTAAGAATCGATCGGGAATTATCGATAAAATATTTATTTGAAGCTTTAACATTTCAACTTTTCAAATGAGAAGCATTTTTATGTACTTTTAAATTCGCAAAAATTAAAAATGGTATTCAAAAACACGCTTCTCCCTTTTTCGCTCTTTCTTCTCCTTGGAACCGGGGCGTTTTCCCAAACCAATTCCCAAAACAAAATATACGAAACCTATGACAATATCGTGGGGCTGGATAATACGGGCTTGTTCAACGGCACAGAGTTCACCGATCTATTTTTGAACACGGACGGAACGTACAGATATTTCAACGGCTATGATTATGCCGTGGGTTCGGTAACCTACAACGGTCAATATTATGTAAACGTTTTTTTGAAATACGACCTTTTGGAAGACAATTTGTTAACGCGTTCTGATGACAATCTGAGTATTTTCAATGTGAAATTGATTCCAGAGTTCGTTGGGTCGTTTTCCATTTACGGCCGCAACTTTGTTAGCATGCCGGGCACTAATTTGGAAATCACGGGCAATGGATATTTTGAGGCGGCCTACCTTGGAAATAAACTGGACCTTTACATAAAGCACACCAAAAAGAAAAAGGACAAACCATTGAAAAATGGCGTGCAATACAGGTTTTCCGAATATAATTTCTATGTTCTAAAAAATAGTGGCAACTACACAATTATCAATTCGGAAAGGGAACTTCGGAAATTGCTTCCCGAAAAAGAAGACGAAATCCGAAATTTTTATAAAAGTTACAAAGCCCTTTATAAATCAGACCCAGACAGTTTTATGACAAAACTGGTAAAATATCTCGACGGGCTGGAAACAGAAAAAAACCAACAATAATTTGATGTAATTTTTTTATGCAAAATAAAGTTTTTGCCGTCGTTATATTTTTATTGATCTCTGTGGGACTGTTCGGGCAAACCGAGCAAAACATAACGGTATCATTCAATAATACGCCTTTAAAGGAGGCTGTTTTAAAAGTGGAAACCCTTTCAGACAAAAAATTCTATTTTGAAGCATCTTGGCTGAAAGGTCATTTCGTAACCAAGACTTTTGAAAACGAATCTCTCAGAAAAGTGTTGGATGGAATTTTCAGCAATACAAACATCAATTTCATTTTGAACGACGGAAACGTAATTCTGTTGAACAATACCTATGTTTATACGGAATTGCCTTCAGATTATTTTAACGAGGCAAAGCCCGATGAAAAGGTAATTGAGGAAAACAACAACGCCCCAATTTTTCAGGAAGAATATGCCGAACGGCAAACGGTCCATCAACGAAAATTGGTAACCATTGGGAAACAGCGGCCTAATGCGGCGAATAAAACCTATGTGCTCTCGGGCGTTTTTAAAAATTCGAAAACGGGTGAGCCATTGCAAAACCTTTCCATTTCAACGGTTGATAGAACCAAATATGCCGTAACAGATTCTGAAGGGCGCTTCAGCATTCGTCTTCCGTATGGTTTGAATAAATTGGAAACGAACCTTTTGGGTTTTGAAAAGATCCGCCAGGACGTAATTATGTACGGTGATGGCTCGCTGAACATTGAGCTGCGCGAAAATACCGAATCTTTGGAAGAAGTGGTGGTTAAATCGAAAAAAGACGCCAATGTGCGCGATGCCGTGGTGGGCGTTACCAATATTGACATTGAAACCATAAAAACAATTCCACTGGTTTTGGGCGAGCGCGATATTTTAAAAGTCGCCACAACCATGCCCGGAATAAAAACAACGGGTGAAGGCTCCAGCGGTTTTAACGTGCGTGGTGGCAGGGCGGACCAAAACCTTATTTTGTTGGACGATGCCGTGCTGTACAATCCATCACACTTTTTGGGTTTCTTTTCGGCAGTAAACCCTTTTACTACGGGAAGTTTGGAAATCTACAAAGCGAGCATTCCCGCTGAATATGGCGGACGGCTTTCCTCGGTTTTTGATATAGAGACCAAATCGGGCGATATGGAAAAGTTTAAGGGCGAAGGTTCCGTAGGGCCCATAACCGCCAACCTTGCGGTGGAAGTTCCCGTAGTAAAGGAAAAAGCGTCTGTAATTGCGGGTTTTAGGGCTACTTATTCCGATTGGATTTTAAGAAGTCTGGATGAGGAAGAATTGAAAAACAGCGAGGCTTCATTTTATGATGGTATCGTAAAATACAAACACATTATTGACGATAAAAATAATATTCAGGGTACATTTTATTATAGCAAAGACCGTTTCAGCATAACTTCCGATTCTATTTTTGATTATAACAACCGGTTAATTTCATTAAAATACGGTCATAATTTTAACGAAAAGAGCAGGGCGGAACTCATTTTGGTGAATAGTCAATATAAATACGGAATCAATTATGAAGCGGACGCCAATGAAAATTTCGATTTTGGTTATGAACTGAACGAATATCAAGCAAAACTCAATTTCAATTATAAACTGAGCGGCAAGCACAAACTCAGTTACGGCCTCAGTAGCAAGCTGTACTCCATAGATCCCGGAAATATTGCGCCAATTGGAGCAAATTCTGATGTACAGGCAAAAACAATTGACCGCGAAAAAGGCTTGGAATCTGCGGTTTACCTCGCAGATTTATTTGAAGTGACGGATAAATTATTGCTCGACTTGGGCCTGCGTTACTCTTTTTATTCAGCACTTGGGCCTGCAACCCAAAATGTATATAAAGATGGTGCTCCTAAAAGCGAAAGTTCCATAATAGAAGTAAGAGAGTACGGCAACAACGAATCCATCAAAACCTACGGTGGCCCGGAATACCGAATTTCCGGACGTTATTTATTGGGGAACGAATTTTCGGTAAAAGCCGGTTTTAACAGAACCATTCAATATTTGCATCTGCTCTCCACAAACACCACCCAATCGCCCACGGATATCTGGAAGCTTTCCGATTTGAACATTGCGCCGCAACGCGCCAATCAGTACAGTTTGGGTTTCTTTAAAAATCTTCCCGGGAAGGATGTGGAATTCAGCATTGAGGGGTATTACAAAACAATGGACGACCTTTTGGACTACAAAATCGGCGCCCAATTAATTTTGAACGACGATCTTGAAACCGAGCTTTTGCAAGGTGAGGGAAAAGCCTATGGCGTGGAATTTCTTGTGAAAAAGAATAGCGGCAGATTCAACGGCTATGTGGGTTACAGTTATTCGCGCGCCCAAATAAAATTGGACAGCCAAATTATGCAGGAACGCGTAAACAATGGTGAGTTTTTCCCCGCAAATTATGATAAACCGCACGATTTCTCGGTGGTCGCTAACTATAAACTTACCAAGCGTTTCAGCTTTTCGGGTAATTTCACCTACCAAACTGGGCGGCCGATTACATACCCTATAGGACGGTATGTTTTCGCTGGTGAGGAGCAGGTGCTTTACAGCGACCGCAACAAATTCCGTATTCCAGATTATTACCGTTTGGATTTGGGCGTAAACATTGAAGGAAACCACAAATTGAAAAAACTTGCACACAGTTTTATCAATATTTCAGTTTACAACGTTTTGGGAAGAAACAACCCGTACTCGGTATTTTTTGTAAATGAGGAAGGGCAGATAAAAGCCTATAAAACTTCCATCTTTTCGGTGCCGGTGCCAACGATAACATATAACTTTAAGTTTTAGGTATGAAGACAAAAATTTTATATATAGCGTTCGTTTCAATTTTCTTTTTTCAAATGGGTTGCACAGAACCCTATGAAATAGAAACAGTTGACTATGAAAACGTTTTGGTGGTAGAAAGTACTATTACCGATGAAGTGAAGCCACAAATTGTAAAACTCAGCAGAACCTCTTCCCTTGAGAATACGGATGTTTTAACCGAAAACAATGCAACTGTAACCGTTGTTGGGGACAATGGCGACAATTATAGTTTTTCGCAGGATAGTGAAACGGGTTTTTATGTTTCAGATCAATCCTTCCGTGCCGTGCCAAATACCTCCTATACTTTAAATATTATTACCCAAGATGGCAAACACTATAATTCTTCTGAAGTAACCTTGCCACCCACGGTGGAAATGGACGAAGTTTACACCGAGCGCATCGTTGACCCAACTAAAGATAAAGACGGCGTACAGGTTCTGGTCAATACCGAAGACCCAACGGGCAATGCAAAATATTTTAGGTACGAATATGAGGAAACCTATAAAATTACGGCTCCATATCCATCGCCATATACTGCCGAAATAATAAATTTTAATGGTGAGTTCTATACCTTCGATGTTATCCTTACGCCACGCGAACCTGAAATAATCTGTTATACAACCGAATATTCCACAGGGATCGACCAAACCTCTACTACAGAACTCAACGAAAATAGGGTAGTGCGGTTCCCTGTAAAATATCTCTCAAAACTGGATGCCAAAATGCAGACCCGTTATAGTATTTTGGTAAAACAATACGTGCAGAGCGTGGAAGCATACACCTTTTATAAAATAGTGAACGAACTTGGAAGTGTGGGAAGCTTGCTATCCCAAGGCCAACCGGGCTATGTGGCCGGAAATATGGTTTCTGAAGCGAATCCGGGCGAAAAGGTTCTGGGCTTCTTTGAAGCTTCTTCCATGACCTCAAAGCGGATTTATTTCAATTATGAAGATTTTGGATTGGAAAAACCTCCATACTTTGTGGATTGCGATGTGCTTGTTCTGGATTATCGCGATAATACCGTTTTGGATAACGATCCAAACGACCGGGAATCAATTTATACTTATCTCAAGTATTTTGGATACCAAGTGGTACAGCACGGCCCATGGTTCCAATATACTATTGCCAAACAGGAATGCGCAGTGTGCACCTCTTTTTCATCAAACATAAGACCCGATTTTTGGGAAGATTGATTATGACAAAAAAGCTATTCTTCATATTGTTTATTGGTGTCGTTTTTGCGGCGAAAGCACAAATTCCGAAGCAGGATGTATCGGTAGATACAGCTGTTTTCCCCAAGGAAAAAGTTACGCTCGCCATTAACTCCAACGTATTGCTGGCAGGGGAATTGCTTCAATATAAGGCCTTCAATCTCAATGTCGCAAACAAGCCGAGCGAACTCAGCAAAATTCTTTACGTTTCCCTGCGAAATGAAAACGATTCAGTGGTTTTTAGCCATAAACTGAAAGTTGAAAACGGAGCGGCAAACGGAGATTTCTTTATTCCTTCCACCTTAAAAACAGGTGTTTACAATCTTATTGGCTATACCAATTTCTCAAGGAATAACGTTCAGGATGCCTATTTTCAAAAAAACATTTACGTTATAAATACCTTTATAAAGCCAACTGGCACAAAGAAAACAGCCGATACCGTTAAAGTGGACTTCGCCGCCAAGCCCATTTCAGATTTTTCTGAAAAAATAAGCAATGCGGAAACGATCCAAATCACCACAAACAAACAATCTTTTGGCTTTCGCGAAAAAGTAAGCTTGAGAATTGAAAACGGTTCGGGCAATAGTGAAGGGAATTATGTTCTTTCAGTGAGAAAAATAAGCCCCATTGAAATTTCCGGCAATGTTTCACCAAAACCAAAAGATATAACTTCGGGAATATTCTATGTTCCTGAACTGAGAGGCGAACTGATTTCAGGAGTTGTGCTTTCTAATGATGATGGCGCACCCGTGGCAAACAAAGAAGTTTCACTCACCATCCCCGGAAAGGATTTTATATTCAAAATGGCGAAAACCGATGCCAACGGAAGGTTTTTCTTTTCGGTAACTGAAGGATATGATGCGGGGGAGAGCATCGTTCAATTGAATGAATCTGATAGAAAATCAAGCGATTACAAGCTGATTTTGGACAAAAAGAATTTTGACTTGGGCGAAACTGAAGCAAAAGAATTGAAGTTGGATCCAAATTTAAAAGACTGGCTGCAAGAGCGAAGTGTACAAGTTCAGGTAGAGAACGCTTATTTTGACGTTAAAAAGGACAGTATTTTGAACCACAAAATAAATCCCCCATTTTACGATAATTTGGGAACGGTTTTTTTATTGGATGACTACACCCGTTTCCCCTCCGTTCGGGAAACCTTTATAGAAGTTGTTACCCTGGCCGCGCTTCGGGGTTCGGGGGAGAACAGCAGGTTTTCGGTCAACAATGCCTACGATCCAAATGGAATTGCAAAATTTAATGATATTGCACCTTTGGTGCTCATGGATGGCATGCAGGTTCAGAACAATGATGACCTGATAAACTACAATGCGCGTGAAATTAAAAGCATCCGTGTTATTACCCAGCCTTATCGTTATGGCCCTAAGATATACAGCGGTATTATTTCTGTTGAAACCAAAAAGGGCGATTTTGTACCTACTCTATCAAACTACGTTAAAGCACTAAATCTGCCGCCAGCCGTTAAGAAAAAGGCACCGTACCACGCAGATTATGCAAATAAAACTACACTTTCAAGAATTCCAGATTTTAGGGTGCAACTGCTTTGGCAGCCTGATTTAACGTTTGAAGAAGCTGCATATTCAACTTTCTTTTATACATCGGATGTTTCTGGAGTTTTTGAAATTACCTTGGAAGGCTATTCCGTGGATGGTACAATTATTTCAGCCAAAAATTACTTCACGGTAAGTGACAATTAACATTTTGTGTTAAAATTGTTCGTTATTTTGTTAAAATTTAAAGAAAAATGTTTTAACTTTAGTTCCGTTTATTCAACAACCTGACCAATTTTACCCTTATGCTTCATTGGAAGGCAATATATATAATTTTAGCCATAGTCTTTGGAGTCGTTGGTTTTATCGGTATTGGTGATGGAGGGCTGCAGCCGGCCAAATATATTTGCGGGATATTTGTAATCGTATTGTTGACGTTCTGGGCCACGGATATTCTGTGCAGAAAGCGCGGATAAAAAATTAGATGTTAAAGTTTTGATATTGAGTCAATCCAATTCGATATTTTTTGTATTTTTATCAAACTATCATATCGGGGTGCTTAAGTTTAAACAGCTGAGAATATACCCGTAAAACTTCGAAACGGATAATGCCAGCAGAAGGAATATGATTTGCAAAGGGAACGAAGATTTTTTCAAATCTTGTTCCCTTTGTTTCTTTCCACCTGTCAACTGTGACTGAAAACTGAAAACCTATTTTCAAAGTTCATCCGTTTTCTCCTTCTGCCCAGTCATCATCAAATACGCTTTCAAAAATTCATCAATCTCGCCATCAAGCATAGCGTCAGTGTTTCCCGTTTCGTGGCCCGTACGGACGTCTTTTACCAATTTATAGGGGTGCAAAACATAATTGCGTATCTGCGAGCCCCACTCAATGGCTAACTTGCTGTCCTCAATTTCGGCCCGCTGTGCCAGTTGTTTGCGCAACTCAATTTCATAGAGCTGCGATTTCAACATTTGCATCGCCTTTTCGCGATTGTCCAGCTGGCTGCGGGTTTCGCTATTGTGGATAATGATTCCGGTAGGGTGGTGGGTAAGGATGGCCTTCGTTTCCACCTTGTTTACGTTTTGGCCACCAGCGCCGCTGCTTCGGGCAAAATCCCACGAAATATCGGCAGGGTTTATTTCAATCTCGATGGTATCATCCACCAAAGGATATACATACACACTTGCAAAGCTGGTGTGCCGTTTCGCATTGCTGTCAAACGGGGAAATGCGCACCAAGCGATGAACGCCGTTCTCGCTTTTTAGCCACCCAAAGGCGTATTCGCCCTCAATTTCCAGTGTTACGGTTTTCACGCCGGCAACATCGCCTGCCTGAAAGTTGAGTTCCTTTACTTTGTAATCGTTTTTCTGCGCCCACATGAGGTACATGCGCATCAGCATTTGTGCCCAATCGCAGCTTTCGGTACCGCCGGCGCCGGCAGTAATCTGTAGTACGGCGCTCATATCGTCGCCCTCTTCGCCAAGCATGTTGCGGAACTCCAGTGCTTCAATCGCATTTTCCGCCTTTTCAAAAGCAGCGTTTACACTTTCTGCTTTTCCTTCGCCTTCCTTGTAAAATTCGAGCAGTATTTCTGCCTCTTCGGTAAGGTTTTTCGCAGTTTCATAATCGGTGACCCATTTCTTTTTGGTCCGAAGCGTTTTCATAAACGCTTCCGCTTCGCGCGGGTTGTTCCAAAAATTGGGGTCAAAGGTTTTTTCTTCGTCGTTGGTAATCTCTATGCTTTTGCCAGCAATGTCAAAGATAGCGCCTCAAGGCATCTAGCCGCACCTTAAGGTCTTTTATTTGGTCTGTTGTGGTCATACTCATGTCCGCGAAAGCGGGTATCTTTTCAATACAAGTTAATTTTAGTATTTTGAATACGATATTTCAAAATCTTTCGGTAGCAAAAATACTATTAACTTGATGAGCTAAACGAATTTTTCGGCTAATTTTATGCTTTCTTAGAAATAGATTATTTTTTATGCAATGATATCTTTGATACAGCCAATTATGTCGAAATTTAAAAACTACTTTAGTAAAAATGAAGATTTCTATGTTTTCCCTTTACGGTGAGGGCAAAAAATCATGGTAATCTAAATTCCCAAAATATTTATAAACAGTATTATTCCATTCAAAATTCCCCTTATGAAAAAAACACTGCTCTTTTTCGCATTCATAATTACGAGTGTTATTTCCGCCCAAAACGATGAGGCCTTTGTCGATGCACTGGTTGCCCAAAAAATGGCAGTGCTGGAAATGCAACAAAACCCTGAATATTTTTTAAGAAAGGATTATTGTGATGGAAATATCCAGATCTTTATCTTGCCAGACGGAAGTACTTGCGCGTCAAAGTCAACCTATTACTCGGTCTATGTTTTTTGGAAAGAAGGCGAAGATGTTATGAAGGTCCAGAAATTTGATAATTGTGGAAGTTTTATGTCTTTTCCCGTAGCGATCACCAAAAACATAAGGAAAGCGCTGAAGGACAAGCAAGCTCTAAAAACCGAAGAGGTAAAACCGTATAAAGCCGAAAAGATAGACAACGATGCCTATGGAAATATGCCCGTACAGTCCTGCCACAAAGAATATAAATTTGTTTTTGGGGGCGACGTTTTTGAAAAAAAATTTAAGGAATTTGATTTGACCAATGACTCCAAATACAAAAATGTAAATGCATCCCACAACAAATCGTTGGTACTGATAAAGTTAGATGAAGAAATTTCGGAAATGATAAAGCATTTTGAAGAAAGCGGAAAATTTTTCCGGGAAAATTAAAGATATGATCATAGATTTAAGAAGCGATACCGTAACCCGGCCCACACCGGGGATGATGCAAGCAATCATGAATGCCGAAGTAGGCGACGATGTTTACAAAGAAGATCCCACGGCCAACAAACTGGAACAAAAACTGGCAGCCATGTTCGGAATGGACGAAGCGCTTTACTTCCCCACCGGCAGCATGGCCAACCAAGCCGCGATAAAAATGCACACCCAGCCCGGCGAGCAGTTGATAGCCGATAAATGGGCGCATATTTACAATTACGAAGGCGGCGGCATTTCTTTCAACAGCGGAGTTTCCTGTAAGTTGATCGATGGCAACCGCGGAATGATTACCGCTTCGCAAGTGGAGGAGAGCATCAATCCGCCAGATTTTTACCACAGTCCATTAACGAGTCTCGTTTGTTTGGAAAACACTACAAACAAGGGTGGCGGCGCCTGTTATGATTTTTCAGAAATTGAAAAAATCCGCAAGGTTTGCGATAGCCACGGTTTGGGTTTTCATTTGGATGGCGCGCGAATTTGGAATGCATTGGTTGCCCAAAGACAAAACCCAAAAGACTATGGGAGGATTTTCGATACTATTTCGGTTTGCCTGAGTAAAGGTTTGGGCGCGCCAATGGGAAGTGTGCTGATTGGCAAAAAAGAAATAATGAAAAAAGCCATGCGCGTCCGTAAAGTGCTGGGGGGCGGAATGCGGCAGATAGGCTTTATGGCTGCTGCTGGAATTTACGCTTTGGATAATCAATTGGAACGCCTGGCCGAAGACCATAAAAAGGCTTTGGAGATTTCGACAATGCTTGCAAAACAAGCTTACATCAAAAAAGTGGAGCCAACCGAAACGAATATTGTAATCTTCTATCTCGCTGAAGCTGTTTCCGAAGAAAAATTCACGAACGATTTGTTTCAGAAAAATATAAAAATCAGCTCGATGGGGCAGGGTAAGCTACGGATAGTGACGCATTTGGATTATACAGATGAAATGCACGCAAAATTTCTGAAAATCCTAAACGAATACACAATTTAGATTTTCCGCTTTTCTTTTATAATTGGTTTCTTTAA
Organism: Aequorivita todarodis; assembly: GCF_028561335.1. GTDB lineage: Bacteria > Bacteroidota > Bacteroidia > Flavobacteriales > Flavobacteriaceae > Aequorivita > Aequorivita todarodis. Next base: position 173,078 of record NZ_JAQQTG010000015.1, read on the forward strand.
TTTTAAGAAATATTTACAAAACTTAAGAATATGTCTGAACAAGTTCAATTAATTCCCGGAAATTCCCTTATTACCAAAACCCCTGAGGAAGGCCGTCAATTGGCCGTAAAAATGGCCCGGCTCAATATTAAATTCACCCAGCCAGATGCTGCAGTTCGGGAAAAACTACGGCCTATTTACGCCGAAGATGCGGCAATGCTGATTGCAATCGGGCAAGTGGTAGCCACTGAATTCGCAACCATTGCCGCTGCCAACAATTACTGGAAATAAAGCGGTGCCGCAGGGTTCACGAAAGTGAAACTTCAATCAATACCATCTTCGAGTAAACAATCCCAAAAGTGTTTTCGGGCTTAAGGTTACGATGAACCGAACTTTTTCATCGTAATGGGGCAAGTTTGGCTCAAAGCCCAAGCTGGAATACACGGGGAAATAAAGCTCAAAATAATCGGCAACCAAACTGAGGCGGATCCCACTGTCAAAAACAGCATTCGTGCCGCGCGCCTTATTGTGAACGAGCCCTACGTCGCCATAGGCATAAATCCATTTCCAAATATTGGTACTTGCGTTCACGGTCGTTATCCAACTGTTTGCAAAGGCCGGTTCTAATTGCGATTTGAATCCTCCTTCGGCAATAATCAACTGCTGGCTGAAGAGTCCCGAGTCTTCACTGCGGCCATAATAGTTGTAATCAAAAAGATAATCATTGGGACGATCCAAAGCGAAACTGAAGAAATCCTCATTTTCACGGGTATCGTTAAATAGAAAAGCTCCCGCAAAAAACCGAAGGTTCAATTGGCGATTGCTCAAAAAGAGCTTGCGGTATTCCAGATTCACGGAGAGTTTGCTGAATTTTGATGAAATTTCATAATCTACCACGCTTCTAAAATAATTGATCAGGTTTGGGTTGGAATACACATACTGCAGGTTAAAAACACTGTAATTCGGCTCCTGTTCCAGGTTGTTTGGGTCCTCATCTTGATATACGTTTACATTGCGGATATTGATATACTGCTTTTCATTATTCCGCAAATCATCATTCCTAAAGGCAAAAGTGATGTAGGGCGTAAAACGTTTGTAGAACAATCCGCGATCGTAGGAGTAGTAATTTCCAGAAAAACCATAGCGCATCGCGTAAAGATTGCCTTCATCTATTTTTTGGGTATAGCTTACCGATGCCCGGCCCACGAGTGTTTTGGAGCGAAACCCGAACTGTGGTTCCAAACTGTAATGTACCGCTTTTGGCAGCGCTGTTTTGTTGTAAAGTCGGAGTCCTGCCGAAACCCCATCATATAGGTTGTATTCAAAGATGGGCATAAAGAAGAACTGTGTATAAGTTGGATCCTCCACGTCTTGGAAAAGACGGAACTGCAAGGGTTTGTTCAACAGACCATTTATGGACTTGAAGTTATTTCTACGGTTGTATTCCGGAATTTCTCCTTCGTAATTCAATGCCAACTTCCTGATATTTGCTGATGGGATGGTAATGGAGGCAATACTGTCAATGGGCTTTGTCCAGGTTTTGAAAACGATTTCGTCTTTGTTCAGGCCATACAATGAAACGGGAAGCTCCGTTTTCCTGTTGTTTTTGATGAAGACTTCCAAAGAATCTCCCTTTTTTTCAACCTTTTTTATTTTGAAATCTATCGTTGTCCGAGTGTCTGCAAAGTCTTCAAAAAACCAATTGATGGGGAGATTTGTGCGCTCCGATAGAAATGCTTCAAAATCTGAGGATTTAATCGGTTTCAGCCTATTTTCGGAATAGAATTCCTTTATGCTTTTATTTAAAACGTCATCACCTAAATAATCATTCAAATATCTTAAGCCGCTTGCGCCGTAATATCCTGTGGAAATATTCATATTAAACTTCAACAAAGCGTCCTTCGGGGTTGTCAACGATTGGTGGATGTTGCCGCGGGCCATATTCATATAAAGCATTGGATACTGGTCATTGAATTCAAGATCTGCCAAATGTGCCCAACGGATGACCCACCAATTACTCAAATTGCCGATCATCTTCATTTTTGGATAATACGTATCCACATATTCCATCATCAAATAAATCTGCAACGCATCCTGCAACCAGTAATCATCACGCGAATTCAGTATCAAGGTATTGTCGATATAATGGCGGGATATGGTTTTCAATTGCTCCATATCGTACTCAAACCCATCTGGAAACGGACTGATAAAGCTTGGCAACTGGTTAAGCCCATAAACGGGATTGGTTTTATAGTCCGTTTCACTGATGACCATTTTTTCAAATGGATAAGGACCAAGTTTGGAGTCCAAAAACCGAACGACCCGATCTATCATCAAAGCCTGTACAGGCGGATTTACTTTGCTGTTTTGAAGATTGGTTACTATTTTTAACTTATCGGTTTCAACGGTTTCGAAGGTTGTGTTTTTTTCAAGATATAAAACCGCATTTGTACGATTGTTTCCGTAAAGCTCTGTGGTTTTTGTGTTTTCAGAAACGCTTTCCGAAACCACATCAAAATCTGAGATAACGGAATAATGCTTTGGCAGATGGAGCGAAATGGAAAACTCCATGGGTGTCAAAAATAGGTCGTCGGTGTTTTTATTGCTGAAAACTTGCCATTCACCATTGTAAACGGCTGGCACGATATACCAATAGCGCAGTTTGTAATCATTGACTTTATTTACCCCGAAACGCGTATAACGGTCATCAGGAACTTTTACGCTGTATTCCAGATTAAAGGTGTAACTATCTCCGGGTTTTAAAGGAATTTCAGGAATAATTCTTAGAATATCAACGGCATTGCCCCTTTGCCACTGTAATGGAACAGCGGAGTTGTTATAAATTTTTTTAATATCCGTTCTTCCTCTATCCTTGTCTTTTTCAAAGTGAAATGCGCTTTCATAATTTTCGGCAAAACGCTTGGCCAGCGGTGTGGTTTTGGATGAAAAACTATTTGCCCAGTCGAAAAGATAGATTTCCTTTAAGGTATCTTCGGAAGTGTTTTTGTACGTAATTTGCTGTTTAATGGAAAGCGTTTTTTGCGATGGGTTCAACGTGGCATCAATATTCAGGGTGTGCTGTGCCATTGCTTGAAACGTCAAACAAAAAAGGATGCTGTATAAAAGGTTTCGGATTATCAAAAAGTTTTGGGGAATTTTAAAAGTTCGGGCTCAGATTGTATTCGTTGTAAAAATCATTCAATATTTGAAGCACTTCGTCTTCTGTGTCCACTATATGCACCAAGTCCAAATCTTCCGCACTTATGTTGTTATTGGCTTCCAAAAGCGTTGTTTTAATCCATTCAAAAAGGCCTCCCCAAAATTCGGTGCCTACAAGTATTAACGGGAACTTATCAATTTTGTGGGTTTGGATCAGGGTCAAGGCTTCAAAGAACTCATCAAGCGTTCCAAAACCTCCGGGCATTACCACAAAACCTTGGGAATATTTTACAAACATAACCTTTCGCACGAAGAAGTAATCAAAATCGATGCTTTTATCGCTGTCTATATACGGATTGTCGTGCTGCTCAAAAGGCAATGTAATATTAAGCCCCACGGAAGTCCCGCCAGCCAAATGGGCGCCTTTGTTGCCCGCTTCCATAATTCCCGGTCCGCCGCCTGTGATAACACCGTAGCCGTTTTCGGTAATTTTTTTGGCAATGTTTTCTGCCAGTTTGTAATATTTATGGTCCGGTTTGGTGCGGGCAGAGCCAAAAATTGAAACACAGGGGCCTATTCGGCTCATTTTTTCATATCCACCCACAAATTCTCCCATAATCTTAAAAATGGCCCAGGAGTCGTTGGTTTTTACTTGATTCCAGTTTTTAGGTATTTGTTCGTCTCTCATTTATTTCAGTGTTCGATGTTATGAGTTAAGTGTTATGCGTTAAGTGTTATGCGTTAAGTGTTATGCGTTATGCGTTATGCGTTATGCGTTATGAGTTAAGTGTTACTCGTCCCTCGTCATTCGTGCCTCACGAATGTAATTCTTTTTTTAGGAATCGGGCGGTATAACTCTTTTTGTCTTCGGCTACTTCTTCCGGGGTTCCCAGGGCCATAATTTTTCCGCCCTGTTTGCCGCCTTCGGGGCCAATATCTATAATATAATCAACGGTTTTAATAACGTCCAGATTGTGTTCAATAATTAGTACCGTGTTTCCTTTGTCAACCAGTTTATTCAGCACTATCATCAAAACGCGAATGTCCTCAAAATGGAGTCCCGTTGTGGGTTCGTCCAAAATGTAAAAGGTGTTTCCCGTATCGCGTTTGGAGAGTTCGGTAGCCAGTTTAATCCTCTGTGCTTCCCCGCCCGAAAGTGTTGTAGATTGTTGACCTAACGTAATATAACCGAGACCAACATCCTTTATGGTTTTAATTTTTCGGTGGATTTTTGGAATGTTTTCGAAGAAACCATCCGCTTCATTAATCGTCATTTCCAAAACGTCATAAATGGATTTCCCTTTATAGCGAATCTCCAAAGTTTCACGGTTAAAACGTTTGCCTTGGCAGGTTTCGCATTCCACATAGACATCGGGCAGGAAGTTCATTTCAATAACGCGCAGACCGGCACCTTTACAGGATTCACAACGGCCGCCGGCAACGTTGAAGCTAAAACGCCCAGGTTTGTACCCGCGAATCATCGCTTCAGGAGTTTTGGCGAAAAGATTGCGTATTTCAGAAAAAACACCCGTATAGGTCGCTGGGTTGCTTCGTGGCGTGCGGCCGATGGGCGATTGGTTTATATCGATTACTTTGTCAATATTTTCAAGCCCTTCAATTTTTTTGTAGGGCATCGGTTTTTTTACGCCATTAAAAAAATGTGCGTTGAGAATAGGGTAGAGGGTCTCGTTGATAAGTGTACTCTTTCCGCTGCCGGAAACGCCCGTTACACCAATCATTTTTCCCAAGGGAAATTCCACTGAAATGTTTTTCAAGTTATTTCCCGAAGCCCCTTTCAACGTTAGCGTTTTGCCGTTTCCTTTTCTTCGCTTTTTTGGGACTTCAATTTTCTTCTTACCGCTTAAATAATCTGCGGTGAGTGTGTTGTGTTTTTCTATTTCTTTTGGAGTTCCTTCGGAAACAATCTCGCCACCGTGCCTTCCCGCTGCCGGCCCAATGTCAATCACATAATCGGCGCTTTCTATCATTTCTTTGTCGTGCTCCACGACTATAACGGAATTGCCTATATCCTTCAATTGCTTCAGGGAAAAAATCAATCGCTCATTATCGCGTTGGTGCAGGCCAATACTGGGCTCGTCCAAAATATAGAGCACGCCCACCAACTGCGAGCCAATCTGCGTTGCAAGTCGGATGCGTTGCGCCTCCCCGCCCGAAAGTGATTTTGAGCTGCGGTCCAGAGCCAAATACGTCAACCCCACATCCACCAAAAACTGAAGCCTTGAACGCACTTCCTTTATAATTTCCGAAGCGATTTTAAGCTGCGTTTCCGAAAGGTTGTTTTCGAGGTTTGCAAACCATTCCGCCAATTCCACCACGTCCATATTGGCGAGTTCGGCGATGTTTTTTCCGTTCACTTTGAAGTAAAGCGATTCCTTCCGAAGCCGTGTGCCGTTGCACTCCGGGCAGGGAATTTTGTCCATATATTCCTTTGCCCAGCGTTTTAGGGAAGTGGTCTCGTTGGCGTCGAAAGTATTTTGGATAAAAGTGGCAACTCCTTCAAAGTCTATTTTGTAGCTGCGGGTGATGCCGAGTTCCTTTGATGCAACTTCAAACTTTTCATTTCCGCCGAAAAAGATAACATTCTTGGCTTCTTGCGGAATACTTTCAAACGGATCACTCAACTTAAATTTGAAGCGTTCCGCAATCAATTCAAGTTGCTTAAAAACCCAATTGTTCTTTTGGGGCCCGTGCGCGGCCAAGGCGCCCTGCTTGATGGATAGTTTTGGATTCGGAACGAGCTTGTTCAAATTTACCTCGTAGAGTTTCCCCAACCCTTTACAATTAGGGCACATCCCTTTTGGCGAATTGAAGGAAAAATTGTTTGGCTCCGGATTTGGGTATGAAATTCCCGAGGACGGACACATCAGCGAACGGCTGAAATAGCGGGCTTCGTTTGTGTCGTTGTCCAAAACCATCAACACATCATCGCCGTGGTACATTGCGGTGTTTATGGTTTCGAAAAGGCGCTTGTTGTTATCGCTTTCGGCGGAAACCTTTAAACGGTCAATAACTATTTCAATGTCGTGGGTTTTGTAGCGGTCCACTTTCATACCCTTCACAATATCGCGCACTTCGCCGTCCACGCGCACTTTTAGGAAACCTTGTTTGGCAATCTGTTCAAAAAGTTCGCGGTAATGCCCTTTCCGGGAACGGATTACGGGAGCGAGAATACTTACTTTTTTATCGGCGAAATCTTCAAGGATAAGCTGTTTTATCTGCTCATCACTATAGCTGACCATTTTTTGCCCTGTGTTGTAACTATAAGCATCACTGGCGCGGGCGTAAAAAAGACGGAGGAAATCATAAATTTCAGTAATGGTGCCAACGGTGGAACGCGGACTTTTACTGGTGGTTTTTTGCTCAATGGCAATTACTGGGGAAAGGCCTTCAATTTTATCTACATCGGGGCGTTCCAGACTGCCTAAAAACTGGCGTGCGTAGGCGGAAAATGTTTCAATATAACGGCGCTGCCCTTCAGCATAAATGGTATCAAACGCCAAAGAGGATTTTCCGCTGCCGGAAAGCCCTGTAATTACTACTAATTTTTCTCTTGGAATGCGAACGTCAATGTTCTTTAAGTTGTGGACGCGGGCGCCCAAAACTTCAATAAAATCCTCATTTTTCAGCATAGCTGGCAAAGGTACTCAATAGATTGGAAAATAAAGAATGCATGGCAATGGCGCGGTGTTAATTTTTGATAAAAAATCGGAAGCCTTATTTAACGGTTTACTTCCTTTGAAAGGAAAATATGAAAAGTAATGGCAACGTAAAATATGGTGCTTATTACGATGGAATAGCTTACAATGATCGCTAGAACTGAAAAGCTGAGCATCAAGTAGGTAAGGGGGAGTAATACGCCAAATACCATTAACAGTAAAAAAACGATGTACAGATAATAGATCAATCGCGGTGTTTTCCTGTCTAAATGGCTTTGGAATTGGGAGAGTTTGGGCAGTACATCTTTCGTTAGATATTCCCAGAGTTTTGAGAAAAAGAAATCGTTAAAAGAGGAATTTTCAAACACGTCATTGTCTATTGTGTTGGCAAGGGTTAGGATTTTTTCTCTATGGCGTTCAAAAATGGAATCTAAATTGAGAGATTCCTTGTAATTTCCATATTTATAACCAAAAACATACCACAAACCGGAACCACTTTTGTGTTCTACCCATTTCTCTATGATATTGTTGCTATAAAAAATAGGATAATCTATGGTTTCGGGAATTTGTTTTTCTTTAGGGTCTGTCATCAATAGCGATTTCAGTTCCAAATACAGGTTTTCGGTCTCGCCGAAATGATGCGTTTCCTGAAGAAATTCAATGGCCAATTTCGACTTCCCTTTATAAAACTCCTTTACATCAAAATAGCTCAGATTTGCGTAATCTTTTTCCATATAATCCTTGAGTCCGGGGAGCCAGATATTTGAGTTGAAGATGATTTCCGCAATCGTTCGGAAATTGTGCATCTTTTGTGTTGTCTTGCTTATTTTGTGGATGATTTTGGCCTTGTAGGATTTATGGTTCATGGCCGAAGCAGCCAAAAAAACCATTAAAATTGCGGCTAAAAAACCGCTGATGCCTATATAGATTGAAGTAAGTTTCTTTAAATTTTCCTCAAAGCCCAGGGTGTTCTGATGTTTGTCGTAAAGCAAAAAAATAAGCCCTGCGCAGATTGCCCCACTTATCGCAAAAGCGACAATGGAATACAAATCCTTGGACAAAGATTTATTTTTCATAGACTAAACGGCAACCAATGGTTCATAGAAATAATCAAAAAAGATTTTTGGGGAGGAGAAATTTATTGGTAATTCTTTCGTGAAAGGATGCTCTCTTAAAACTGGATATATAAGTCTCCGATAAGGTGGAATTGAAAAGCCTCCTTAAAAAATCACAAGCTGAAATTTCTAAAAATCCTTGATTAATTGCCTCAAATCTAACCTTTTTTACTGCCCAAAGGGGCACCTTTCGATATAATGCAGAAGATTTCGTTTAATAGCGCAAAAGGCCTAAAAATTCAATAGCCTATGGCAGTATCATCGCCACGGCTGTCGGCACCTCCTTGAAGTTTGCCGTTCGGGAGTTTTAGGATAGCGTCCACCTTTCCGATAACCGGGTCGGTTTCGGTATTTTCGGGATAGCCTTTTTGTTTCAACGTTTCAATCAGATCTTCGGGAAATCGATCAAATTCATACCTGATGGCATCGGGCAACCACTGGTGATGAAATCTGGGCGCATCCACGGCTTGTTGCATATCCATATTAAATTCATACACATTCAAGATAGTTTGCGCTACTGAAGTGATAATCGTTGCCCCGCCGGGAGTACCCACGACCATCCAAAGTTTGCCGTCCTTTTCTACTATGGTCGGCGTCATCGAGCTGAGCATTCTTTTTTGGGGCGCAATGGCATTTGCCTGTCCGCCAACCAGACCATACACATTCGGCTCGCCCGGCTTGGCGCTGAAATCGTCCATTTCATTGTTTAAGAAGAAACCGAGTTCGTTGACGAATAGCAAGGAGCCGAAGGTTGAATTGAGCGTTGTGGTAACCGAAACCGCATTCCCAAAGGAATCAACGATTGAAAAGTGAGTGGTTTCAGGACTTTCGTACCCCATAATTACACCGGGCTTAATTTCTGCTGAAGTAGTGGCCGCGTTGAAGGAAAAATTTTCCATTCTTCGGGAAAGATAGGCTTCGGAAAGCAAGGAATCGGTCGGGATATTCACAAAATCCGGGTCGCCCAAATAATAACTTCTGTCGGCGTAGGCGCGGCGTTCCGCTTCGGCCAAAACTTGAATGTATTTTTCTGAATTGTGGCCATATTCCGAAAGGGGAAAAGGTTCCACCATCTTTAAAATCTGCACCAAACAGATGCCGCCGCTGGATGGTGGCGCCATGGAAATCACTTTTAAATCCTTATACGTAAAAACAATCGGTTCGCGCCATTGGGCCTCGTAGGCTTCCAAATCTTTTAGGGTTATTATGCCGCCTTTTTCTTTCAAAAAGGAAAGGAGTTTTTGGCCCGTTTCGCCACCGTAAAACTCAGCCCGGCCATTTTTGGAGATACGTTCCAAAGTATTGGCCAGTGCTAAATTTTTCAACGTATCGCCAGCTTTTAGATTTTCTGTATAAAGAATCGTTTCGCCATTTATTTCTTCAAAATAAGGAATATACATTTCCAATTCCTCTGCCTCCTTCTCAGTTATTATATATCCTTTTTTTGCCAGTTCAATCACGGGTTTTAAAATAACTTCCATCGGTAAACTTCCGAATTTTTCGTGGGCCGCAAACATGCCGGCAACAGTCCCCGGAACGGCCACGGACATTGCGCCGATGGAGCTTTTGTTAGGAATAACGTTTCCATCCTTATCGAGGTACATATTTTTAGCGGCGGCCATCGGAGCTTTTTCGCGATAGTCCAACGAGCCTATTTCGCCGTATTGGGTTCTGTAAACCATAAAGCCGCCGCCGGCAAGATTGCCTGCGTTGGGATAGGTTAGGGCCAAAGCCATATTTGTGGCAATCATGGCATCAAAGGCGTTACCGCCCATTTTTAGGATTTCCGTGCCAATTTTTGAAGCCTCCGCCCGGGCCGAAACTACCATCGCGCTGTCTGCAATAACAGCCTGTTTTGTTTCAACTTTAGGTGTTTCAACAACGGTTCGCGCTTCAGGTTTTTCCTTGCAGGCAAATATGAGAAGTATGATTAATAGGGGATAGATTTTCATAATTATTATTTTCAAATTTAATTATTAGGGCGTAGAGACGCACGGCCGTGCGTCTCTACGCCCAATCCAATTTCATAATTCCTTTAATTTTTGATGGGAAAAAGCTATCAATTCATCAAAAAAGGAAGTGAATTCGGCTTCAAATTCATCATAATATGCTTCGAGCTCCGCCACGGCGAGGTTCATTTTTGAAACGCCCTTGGTGCGCACATTCATCTGTGTCAAAATTTTGCTGATTCCCTCCACGGTGGCGTAGCTTAGCAGCCAGTTGTCGGCAATCATATAAGGCATCATTCGTTGGATACGGGCGGGCAGCATGGTAAAATTTTTCCGAAGCAATTTATAAAAATCCGCTACATATTCATCCAAAGGCACTTCGGAATATTTGCTCCAATTTTTCGCCAAAAAATGGTCGTAGAGAATATCCACGATTACCCCGCTGTAATGTCCGTAATTTTTGTGGAGCCGCGCCGTGCTCTGGTGTACCGTTGGGTGGGCATCGGTAAAACTGTCGATTGCACGGTGCAGCAATATACCTTTCGCGATGGCCGGCGGGTATTTTAAATATCTTTTTCCCTTAATGCCGTCGGCGATAAAGTTGCCGATGATAACACTTTCGTCATTGCCGGAGAGATAGATGTGGGCCAAAAAATTCATTCAATAAATATATGTATTTTTGGGCTGTAAAAACTGAAAATTGAACCGATTACCCAATTTGGACCCATTGCGGTTTTTCCTTGCCTCCCTCGTGTTGCTGTTTCACTTGCCCCAACTTTCCGCCAACCAGGGATTGCCATATTTTGATGGGCTTCCCATTTATCATCGGGGTTTGGAGGCGGTTTATATGTTTTTTGTACTTAGTGGGTTTTTGATTATTCGGCTTATTTATCGGGCAAAAATCAGGAACGCTTTCTCGATTAGGGATTTTTATATTCGAAGGATTCTGCGCATTTTCCCCCTGTACTACCTGGTTTTGGGCTTCGGTCTTCTTTTTTACAACGTGATTTTGCCATTTTTGAACATTCCTTTCCAAATAAACTATACTTGGAAGGAAGCTTTTTTTTACAACGTTTTCTTTCTTCCGAATGTCTTTGCCAAAATCTACGAACCCGGCGGTATAATTGAAATTCTGTGGTCCATTGGGATTGAGGAACAGTTCTATTTGATGATTGCGCCCTTGCTCTTTTTTATAAATGTGAAATGGGTACTGCGGATTTTGAGCCTTTTGTTGATTGGGTATTTTATCCTTTATTGGTCCGATATTTTTGAAGTGCTCCGTAAATACACCTTTGTGTTCTTCTACCTTTTTTCCGGCGGGGTGATTGCAATTCTCGAAGAAAAGAAAAAACTGGAATTCTTGAAACGTTTCCGGATTTTTCCTTTGGTGGTCTGCGTTGCGACCCTTCTCTATTATAGTACCGATTGGTTTCTTTTGGAACCTTTGTGGTTGCGGTCGTTATTCACTTGTGTGTTGTTTGCCCTTTTCATACACACGCTCGCCTTCAACAACCGTGGCGTGGAAGTAAACAGTAGGATTTTAAACCATTTCGGAAATATTTCCTACGGAATTTATATGTTTCATGCCATTGTTTTAAATGCTGTTGTATTTTTGTTTTTGAAATTGGAAATGCTCCAAAATCTTAATGGAACTTTAACCATAATTTTATTGCACCTGCTTTCCTTCGCGGGAACGCTTTTGATAGCGCATTTGTCGTACACCTACTTTGAGCTTTACTTTTTAAAGTTGAAGAATAAATTCAGAAAATAACTGATGAGATACGAAGTACAAAATACGAGGTACGAATTACGATCAACAATTAACAATTAACCCCTAACCCTTAACAACAAAAAAATGACTTTAATAAAATCCATTTCGGGCATCCGCGGGACCATTGGCGGCACGCAAGGCGAAAACTTAACTCCAATTGACGCCGTAAAATACGCGGCGGCCTACGGAAGCTGGGTAAAACAGCAGCGCAACAAGGAAAACTATAAAGTGGTCGTGGGACGCGATGCGCGGATTTCCGGCGAAATGATGCAGCAATTGGTAATGAATACGCTTGTTGGGATGGGAATTACCGTGATTGACTTAAACCTTTCAACCACGCCAACGGTTGAAATGGCTGTGGCATTGGAACACGCCGATGGCGGAATAATTTTAACCGCAAGCCATAACCCAAAACAATGGAACGCCCTGAAATTGCTGAACAACAAAGGCGAATTTTTAAATGCCGAAGCCGGACAGCAAATCCTCGACATTGCCGAAAAGGGGATTATTGAATTTGCCGAAGTTGACAATCTGGGCGAAATCCATAAAAATGATGCCTATATAGATTTGCATATCGACGAAATTTTGAATCTGCCTTTGGTAAAAACAGATGCCATAAAGCGCTCCAAATTTAAGGTGGTTGTTGATGCGGTGAATTCCACGGGAGGTATTGCGGTGCCCCTGCTTTTGGAAGCCTTGGGCGTGGAGCCCGTGAAATTGCACTGTACGCCAAATGGTGAATTTCCACACAATCCCGAACCGTTAAAGGAACATTTGGGCGATTTGATGGCAAGCGTTGTAAAAAACCACGCCGACTTCGGAATTGTGGTTGACCCCGATGTGGACCGACTTGCCTTTGTTGACGAAAAAGGTGAAATGTTCGGCGAGGAATATACATTGGTAGCCGTTGCCGATTACGTTCTGCAAAACACGCCCGGAAATACGGTCTCAAACATGTCATCCTCACGGGCTTTGCGCGATGTTACCGAAAAGCACGGCGGCACATACTTTGCCAGTGCCGTGGGCGAGGTAAACGTGGTAGAAAAAATGAAGGAAACCAACGCCGTGATTGGCGGAGAAGGCAATGGCGGCATTATCTATCCAGAACTGCACTACGGTCGCGATAGTTTGGTGGGGATTGCATTGTTTTTAAGTTTTTTGGCTGAGGAAAAAATTGCAGTGAGTGAACTTCGGAAGAAATACACGGCTTATTTTATGAGCAAAAAGAAGATTGAATTAACCCCGCAGTTGGATGTGGATGCAATTTTAAAGGCGATGGAAGCAAAGTATGCTGCGGAAGAAATAAACACGATTGACGGCGTAAAAATAGATTTCCCGGAAAACTGGGTGCACCTTCGAAAATCGAACACGGAACCGATAATCAGGATTTATACCGAGGCAAAAAGCCAGGAAGAAGCAGATGCCTTGGCGGATAGGATTATTGGGGAAATAAAAGCGGTTGCGGGGATTTGTGGAAATTTGAACGATTGCGAATAAAAAACGCCTTCTTCCGTATTATTGGGAGAAGGCGTTTTTTTCAATTATGGGTAGTCTTTTTGAATGTCATATTCGGCTGTTACGCCCTGTGGCTATGCGGTTTTTATGTTAAGTTCAGATTTTGGTTTAGCAATTCGACGTTAAAGTTGATTTTTGCGTTCAAGGCTCGAAACACTTTCAAAATGGTTTCAAATCGGGCATCGGTCAAATTGTTCTCGATTTTTGAAATCTGCGCTTTTTGAACACCAACCAATTCGCCGAGTTGGGCTTGGGTCAAGTTCCTCTCTTTTCGGGCTTGTTTGATGGCTTGCCCAATCAGGTCAAGTCGCAACTCGCTCTCAAACTCGTCTCTTTCCGGCGTTCCGATTTTGCCGATATACTTGTCGGTAATCTCGTCCAGACTTTTGGTTTTTATTGCTTTCTTACTCATAATTTTATTTTTTAGCGGCAAAATATTGTTTCATAATCCGCTCGGTCTTTGCGATTTCCTTTGGCGGTGTTTTAGGTGTTTTCTTTTCGATTCCGTGGGTGGAGATGACTACTGTTTCGGTTTTGTCCGTTTTATCCCAAAAAGCGAAAAGCCGGTAATAGGTCTTGTTGTGAAGGGTCCGAAACTCCCAAACGTTGTCGTTTAGCTTTTTGAAAAGTTCATTGTCATTGACAACTTGAGCTTTTCTAATGTTATAAATAATTTTCTTGCGCGCCTTATCGCTCAAGCTATTGAGAAAATCATCAACTTCGTCCATCAATTCGACCTTAAATTTTTGTTTCATTCAATCGAATGTTTTACAAAGGTAGATGTTTCTTAATTAGGAAACAATTTTAATTTGAAGACGGATATTTCTGATATAATAAACATCGTTTTGTGTATATGAGTTGTGGTGTGTCTCGGCAAGAACCTCCCCAAATAAAAACGGGCTTTGAAAAACCCTGCGGATATTCCAAGCGTGACTGACCAAGTCATAGCTTTTGCTATGATGTTCGTTTAATTACCCATTCTAATAATCCTGAATTAATTGTTAAATCGGCTATTTTATCTCCGAAATATAATATTGTTTCAGTTTCGTTGTCGTATTCGATCAAACTTTTTTTAGCACTATGAACTACATAAAAGAATTTGTCATAATCGGTCATCGTAGCAAACTTATCTTGATAATATAAAAATTGTTTTAAGTCGGATTGAGATTTTATTTGCACGATTGCTCTTTCTCCAGTTACTGGTGCCAATAATTCCAAATCCAAGGTTTTTTGTGTTTTCCCAGTTTCACTTACCCTTTGCCAGCCAGCTTGTCTAAAAATCAAGTCGATTAAAGTCTCAAAGTCTTTCCATTGCAAGTTTTTGATTAAAACGCTCAATCTTTCTTTGAGTTCGGTTATTGTTTTTTCAAGTTCCACAACCTCTTTTAGTTGTTGATTATTGATTTTCTACAAAGCATATTTTTCTTCTGGGACTTTACAAATCGTTCCACGAAATCCTTGAGTTTTCAATAATTTTCCGCTCAAGTTTCCTGAAAGCAATAATTCTCCGTCTATATTTTTATCAGACCAGGTACCGATTACTGGCCTTGTTTTGGTTTTATCAGGCAGTAATGTAATTTCTGCCTCGGAAAAGCACCACCAAAGTTTATTATTAAAAAAAGTCAACCAAAGTGTTTGGTTGTCATTTTCATAAAATTGTTTAATTTGGTTTGTGTGACTTGTGGCAACTCCTTGTGTGGCATTTTCTACTTCAATAAAGTATTTGTGGACTAAATCCCATTTTCCGTTTACGCATAAATTGTGGTCAACATCTTTATATCCAAGTCTCAAAGTTTGGTTTATTACAATACAATCAGTTTCATATTCTCCGCCTTGTCCTAACTTTATAAAAAGTACTTTATCTGCTTTAATTCTGTTCAATCGCGGTTTTTTTAAATGTTTTACAATGTGTTGTATAGTAACTTTTATTACTGTTATCCATTAAATAGGACAGGATATGTCAACTTGTTATCATTATCCCGGAAAGATAAATCATTTAATCCAAAATTAAGAGGCCTTTAATTACGTTAGCCCTAAACATTTCTCAGCTTCCACCGTTTATGCGACCACAAATAATACTCCGGCTTTTCGCGAATCTGTGCTTCCAAAGCATCAAAAAACCTGCGGGTTATCTGAAAATCTGGGTATTCTTTTGGGTTGTCAACCAAGGGGACAAAAGTGGCGGTGTAATAACCGCGTTTCACTTTTTCAACTTTTAGATAAAGTACGGCGAAGTCGAGTTTTTTTGCCAGTTCCTCGGTTCCGGTGAACATGGGCACATCTATGCCCATAAAGGTATCGCGGTGTTTGAAAGCACCGAGTTTTGGGGTTTGGTCGGAGAGAATATAGGTTAGCGTTTTTATGCCTTTTTTCCACTTTCGGAAAAGCACGCCCACAATTTTTTTATTGCTCACAATGATGCCTCCAAAGTGTTCCCGGGTCTTTTTAACCAATGCATCAAACTGTTTGTTGTCCAAAGGTTTGTAAACGGCGTGGGCTTGATGCTGCATCAATTTGTTGAGAATTCCGCTCCATTCCCAGTTGCCGTAGTGACCAGCCATTAGCAGGATGCTTCGGTCATTTTGGTAGTAATTGTCGAGGATTTCGGCATTGGTAACCACAAACCGTTTGCGAATTTCCTTTTCCGAAATGGTAAATGCCTTTATGGTTTCAAAAATAATATCGCAAAGATGTTTAAAGAACTGCTGCGCGATATAGTCCCGTTCTTTTTGTGTTTTTTCGGGAAAAACCAGGGCCAGATTATCCTTCACCACTTTTTTGCGATACCCAACTATATAATAGACCAAAATATACAGAGCGGTGGATTTTAGGTACAAAATGCGCATCGGCATAACGGAAAGTAGCCAAAGAATTGGATAAGCCAGGATATAAAGCAATCTTTGCATAGCGAATGTTCGTGCAAAACTAATTAAATAAATGTTCAATATTCAACGTTCAATATTCAATATTCAGGTTAAGGCCACAATTAACCGCTAACTTTTAACCATTAACTTTTCAATTCAAGATGCAAAACTTACACATCGCAACCATCGTAATCATCGCTGCCAACGTAATCATTTCCATGAAAGGCTTCAACGATTTTTCCTTTTTTGAAAAATACAAGTTCAACATTGCCGGAATACGCCGCGGCGAGCATATTAGAATGTTCAGCTCGGCTTTTTTGCACGCCGATTTTTCACATTTGCTGTTCAATATGCTTACGCTTTACTTTTTTGCACCGGTCGTTATTATGAGCGTTGGGGTTACTTATTTTGTAATTATTTACGTAGCCAGCTTAATTGTGGGAAATTTACTTTCCTTCTATTTCCACAAAGATGAATATCACTACAGCGCAATAGGGGCGAGTGGTGCGGTAATGGGCGTGCTGTATTCTGCCATTTTGTTTTTTCCGGATATGGGTCTTTTCTTGTTTTTTATCCCAATACCAATACCGGCGTGGCTTTTTGGGATGGCATATTTGTTGTACTCCATCTACGGAATGAAAAAGAGATTGGGAAACATAGGCCATGACGCCCATATTGGCGGGGCCATTGGCGGTTATGCGTTAACACTGGTTTTTGCGCCTTATTTGTTTCAGACCAGTCTTTGGATTGCCGCCCTGTTGGCCGTTCCTCTGATTCTTTTGTTCGCCCTTCATAAATTAGGAAAAATTTAAAACAAGAAATTCTATGAAAACAATTAAAATCCTTTTAATCTTAGCAATTACAACCACTACAGCGATGGCACAAAACACATTACCACCAAACACAATAGACGTTACCGGCGAGGGCATTGTCCGCGTGGTGCCCGATGAAGTAACCATCAACATTCGCGTTGAAAATACGGGAGAAAACACCAAAACGCTGAAAGAGCAAAACGATGCGACCATAAATGAAGTTTTAAAATTTCTGAAAAAAATGGACATTGCCGACAAGGATGTGCGCACCGAATATATGAACCTCAGCAAAAACTATGACTACAACAGCAAAACCTATACTTTTGCTGCCAATCAGTCGCTTTCGGTGAAGCTGCGCGATTTAAAAAAATATGAACCCGTGATGAAAGGGCTCTTGGATACAGGCATCAACAGAATAGACGGCGTGTCATTTTCGTCCTCAAACAAAGAAGCCCTGGAAAGCCAAGCTCGTAAAAAAGCGGTAGAAAATGCCAAAATGAAGGCGGAAGAATACGCTTCGGTTTTAAATCAAACTGTAGGGAAAGCTGTTTCAATAAGTGAATTCAGAAATAGTGTTGGGCCACAACCCATGATGTATAAAAGTTCAATGATGGCTGATGAAAGCGGTGGAAGCCAGCAGACCATTTCGCCCGGTGAGATGGAAGTTAGAACAACGGTAAACGTTAGTTTTCTTTTGAATTGATAGGAATTCCAGCAACATAAAAAAGCCTCGGCTTCCATTTGGAACCGAGGCTTTTCATTTTTTCAAATTAAGATTATCCCAAGAAAGGATATCTGTAATCCGTTGGCGAAACGAAGGTTTCCTTTACCATTCTTGGTGAAATCCATCGGTAAAGGTTTTGCTTGCTTCCCGCTTTGTCGTTGGTTCCGCTGGCGCGTGCCCCACCAAAGGGTTGCTGGCCAACAACGGCTCCAGTAGGTTTGTCGTTGATGTAGAAATTACCCGCGGCGTTTTCAAGAATTTTAACGGCTTCTTCCAAAGCATATCTGTCTTCGCTGAAAACGGCTCCGGTTAAGGCATATTCACTGGTTTCGTCAACCAGATGCAAGGTTTCTTCCCACTTCTTATCGTCATAAACATACACGGTAAGTACAGGCCCAAAAAGCTCAGTACACATAGTTGTATATTTTGGATCTTTGGTAACGATTACGGTAGGTTCTATAAAGTAGCCTTTGCTTTTGTCATAGTTTCCGCCAGCAATTATTTCAACGTTTTTATCTTTTTTGGCTTGGTCTATATAGCCTGCAAGTTTGTCGAAGGAGCTTTCGTTGATAACGGCATTTATAAAGTTGCCCATATCTTCTGGCGTTCCCATTTTAAAGGAGCGGATATCGTCAACCAAATATTTTTTAACGTCTTCCCAAATACTTTTTGAAATATAGCATCGGCTGGCAGCGCTACATTTTTGGCCTTGGTATTCAAAGGCGCCACGGGCCATTGCAGTTGCAACTTGTTTTGGGTTTGAGGTTTTGTGGGCAACGATAAAATCTTTTCCACCCGTTTCCCCAACAATGCGCGGATAGGTTTTATAATTTTTGATGTTGTCGCCAATTTTTTTCCAAATTCCTTGGAAAACGCCCGTGGAACCTGTAAAGTGAACCCCACTGAAATCTGGGCTTGCCATAAGTGTGTCCGAAATCATGGCGGCATCGCCCATAACCATATTGATAACTCCTGCCGGAACGCCCGCTTCACGGAATACGTCCATAACAACTTTTGCCGAATATACTTGCGTGTTACTCGGTTTCCAAACAACTACATTGCCCATTAAAGCGGCACTTGCGGGAAGATTTCCGGCAATAGCGGTAAAGTTGAAAGGGGTAATGGCATAAATAAAGCCTTCCAAGGGCCTGTATTCAATGCGGTTCCAAGCTGCCGAGGTAGATTTTGGTTGCTCTGCATATATTTCAGTCATGTACTGAACGTTATATCTAAGGAAATCTATAAGCTCACAGGCAGAGTCAATTTCGGCTTGGTAGATGTTTTTTGACTGGCCCAGCATTGTGGCTGCATTTATTTTAGCCCTGTATGGCCCAGCGATCAATTCTGCGGCACGTAGAAAAATTCCGGCGCGTTGTTCCCAAGGCATTACAGCCCATTTTTTTCTGGCCTCTAATGCAGAAGCAATTGCTTCTTCCACATTTTTCTTTGTAGCTTTATAATAAGTTCCAAGCACGTGTTTATGGTCGTGCGGGGGAGACATCGTTGCGGTTTCCTTGGTCTTAACCTCTTTTCCGTTGATAAATAAAGGCACTTCTATTTTTGCCTTGTACATTTTTCTATAAGTTTCAAGTACTTCTTCGCGTTCTTCGGAACCTGGCGCATAGCTTTTTATAGGTTCGTTAACGGCGATTGGCACTTCAAAAAATCCATTTCCCATAACTTTTTTATTTTTTTTGTTTATGAAGATTGCAAAGGTACAATTTTTTTAGTGTTCAGTTGGCAGTGGCAGTAGGCAGTTTTTGGTTGCGTTTAAGAAAAACGCTTGTCTGATTATGTGTAAAATTTATTTTAATCAGTAGATTTACCGACGATCTACGGGCGACCGACTGCAAACTGCTACTGAAAACTGTAAACTTTAAAGAATGTGTACAATCACTTTTATTCCGAAAGCCGACAACGATTTTATACTGACATCAAACCGCGATGAAGCTCCGGGACGCGAAACGTTTCCACCAGAAATCTATGAAGAAGGTGGGGTAAAATTACTTTATCCAAAAGATGCCGTAGCTGGAGGCACTTGGATAGGCATAAGTGAAAAGAAAAGAATCGTAACCCTTATGAACGGCGGTTTTGTGGCACACGAACGAAAACCTTTTTACCGAAAGAGTAGGGGTTTGGTTGTAAAGGATCTTTTGAAAGCAGAAAATCTAAAAGATGAAATTGAAAATTATGACTTCAACGAAATAGAACCTTTCACTGCAATTTTGGTTGCATGGAATCCTGAAGTACAATTATTTCAATTGGTTTGGGATGGAACGGAGTATCATTTTTCCGAAGAACCTTTGGCGCCGCAAATCTGGTCTTCTTCACCCTTATATCCACAAAATCTCAAGAAAAAGCGCGAACAATGGTTTTCAGAATTTTTAATGAAAACCGTAAAACCTTCCGAAGAAGAACTGCTAAAATTCCACAAAACAGCTGGCGAAGGCGATTTGAACAGCAATCTCGTTATGGACCGTGGTTTCGTAAAAACAAAAAGCATTACGCAGATTATTAAAAAGGGAGATGCTGTTGAAATGCGCTACGAGGATTTACAAAAGGGGAAAATCAGTAAGTCAGTGTTCAGTACGCATTAGTCAGTGTTCAGGTTATAACAACCATAATTTTATAGAAGTTTTATATTCAAGTTTCACTGGGCAGTTCGCCAAAGGCTTCCTTATAGCTTTTTGAAAAATAGGAAAGATTGGAATAGCCCACACTATAGGCAACTTCAGAAACGGAGGCGCTCTTCTGCTCCAGCATTTCTTTGGCACGGGTGAGCCTGAATTCCCGAATTAATTGGTTGGGCGATTTGTTGGTAAGGCTCTTGAGTTTTCTGTTCAGTTGGGAACGGCTGAAGCCCACTGAATTTGCAAGATCCTCCACCGAATAGTATTCATTTTCCAAATTATTCTCCACTTTTTCCATCACTTGGGTTATAAAACGTTCGTCCATGGAACTGAGTGAAATTTCGGTGGGCCGTATTTTAAGTTCGCCCGTGAACTTGTTCCGCAAGGTTTCGCGTTGGGCAATGAGGTTTTTGGACCTGATGAGCAGTTCGTGTCCGTCAAAAGGTTTGGTTATATAATCGTCGGCGCCAGTTTTTAGGCCTTTCAATTTTGCGGCCTGCCCAGCTTTTGCGGTTAACAATATTATAGGAATATGGCAGGTTTTTACGTCTTTTTTAAGCGCTTCACAGAGGTCTGTCCCGGTCATTTTTGGCATCATTACATCGCTGATAACAAGGTCCGGCAGTTGTGCCTCTGCAATTTGGAGTCCTTCTTTCCCATCTTTTGCGGTGATTATTTTAAACTCTTTTTCAAGCTGCTCCGCAATAAAATGGCGAAGGTCCGGGTTGTCCTCAACTATCAGCAAAAGGGGAAGGTTTGGGTCCTGATCTTCCAAATTGAAAAAAGTATCAACCTGCGAAGCCAATTCACTTTGATCTCTTTTTTTAAGGGTGTTTTCAACAGCCTCCTGAAAGATTTCGGTTTCATGAAAACTCGATTTATGATAGGGGATAATTACTTTAAATACGGTACCTTTTTCATCCGTGCTGTCCACATTGATCTGTCCATGATTTAATGCTACCAATTCCTTTACCAATGCCAAGCCAATTCCGGTTCCTTGGTCTTGGGTTTCCTCGGCTTGATAAAAACGGTCAAAAATCTTGTTAACTTCATCACCTTTTATTCCCGGCCCCGAATCTGCAATGGAAATTTTTACAGCTTTGCCACTATCTTCTATCAATACCGAAACCTTGCCGTGTTCCGGGGTAAACTTTATGGCATTTGAAAGCAGGTTTACCACAATTTTTTCCAATTTGTCACGATCGTAATAAGCGTTTGCAATGGTTTTGGGAAAGTGGGTCTGAAAGTTAATATGTTTGAGCTCCGTTAAGCTTTCAAAGGAAAAAATTAGGGAACGCAAAAACTGGATGATATCTCCTTGTGCCACTTGTAATTTCATCTGCCCTTGATCCAGTTTGGAAAGTTCCAGGATTTGGTCAATCAGGTTTTTAAGCCTTAGTGCATTGCGTTTCATTACCTTTAAATGCTTTCCTTTTACGGGAACTTCGGTATTTTCCTCAATGGCCTCTGCTGCGGGTATATTTTCCAAGGATTTATTTATGGGCCCTAAAATCAAGGATAGCGGGGTCCTAAATTCATGGGATATATTTGTGAAGAATTTCGATTTTATCGAATCAATTTCGCGCACCTTTTCCACTTCGGCCTTGGCGCGTTCGCTCAGTTGCAATTTTCTGGCAATGGCAAGGGAAAGGATTAACATAAACCCACCCTGCCCAATTACCCACGGGTTGGGTACGTCCCAAAGTGGCAGTACCCCCGTTTGCCATAAAATGCCCAAGATATTCCAAAAAATCATCCAGCCCACTCCCAAGACAAAGTAACGGATTAAGAGGTCTTTGTAAAAAGCGATCCTAAATACAATTATCAGAATGGCCAAAAAACCAATACCGACCAAAATCATCTCAGACTTAGGGAGTTCTTGGGGCCTAAACTTCCAAATAACAAGCCTGAGTATCAGGGTTACTACTAAATAAAAGATAACACTGACAGTAATTTTATCCCACAGCGGGAGTTTTTGTTTCAGATCCGTAAATTTTCGTGCAAATTGCAATAAAAA
The DNA here is from genome assembly GCF_028561335.1 of Aequorivita todarodis. Taxonomy (GTDB): domain Bacteria; phylum Bacteroidota; class Bacteroidia; order Flavobacteriales; family Flavobacteriaceae; genus Aequorivita; species Aequorivita todarodis. The sequence goes on from NZ_JAQQTG010000015.1 coordinate 195,290, forward strand.
AAGTGCAGAAAGGGTAGTGGAAATGATCCATACTACCTCAATCCGTTCTGGATGCTCAGGGAAAAACATGGAAATGGGCCAAAGCGTGGAATTCAATAATTGGTAGTGTATCCAAAAGGCTATAAAGAACCCAAAAAGATAAAGATACGAACGATCTTTTGTGAAAAAGAAAAAGCTAAGTACATAAATGCCCAATATAATCGCAAAATGACTCAATAGGTTTGTTTGCTCTTCTTGGTTTATTGGCAAGGGAGCAGCAGCGTTCCGAAGTTCAATTATTGGGTATATGGCATTTCTATCGGATATTCTAATATATAGGTCAGCTCGTTCGCCTTCTTTAAAATTAACCGGAATCCTGTTGACGGTAACGGGGGTTGGTATTTCTTTTTGGGATGCCCGAACATATACCCCCGATCTGCTTATTTTTTTTATGGAATCATTTTTTACGAAGTAGAATTCCACGCTATCGAGTACCGCTACGTATTCATGCCTATCGCCTTTTTTTCGTTTTAATACCAACCAATTTTCAGGTGTATTTATTTGTGAATAAATGGGCAGGTGGAGCCAGATAGTAGTTTGGTCGTGAATTACCGAATCTTCCAAGGGTTTGAAACTGTTTTTTAGGGAAGAATTCAAAATATCGCCAATTGAAATATTTTCAGTATTTTCTTTTAGAATCTTTGTTTTTGAAAATAAATTTTGAATCGGGTAATCGCTGGAGATTACATAGCTGTTCAATGTGTCAATTTTCATTTCCGATTGTGCAGAAAGAAAGGTACTTCCGAAGAAAATAAAAGCGATATAATTAATTATAATAAATCGCATGGGTTGGCGTGTTGTTTATTTGAAAAAGTTAAGATACTAAAAATGGAATTTTTAATATTGAGTGTCTATTAAATAATTAACAGACACTCAATAGAATATGGGATGTTTTCACTCTATTCTGCTGCCTTTTTTTCAGGTTTTGTTAAACCCAATGGCAAATAAACAGCGGCAATGGCAATAAAAAGTAACCGTATATGGCTTAAGCTTTCCCAAAGGTGCGCCCTTTCAACCAATGATGGATCGATAGTGGTAGCATAGGGCGTTTCAAAAATAGCCATAAGTTCCGGGACAAAATAAACGGAGGTAATCAAGAGGACGAGTAAATAAATTGCAAAAGGAATAAGTATATGCCTCCTCCTTGGCGATTTCCAGAATAAGATTGAGGTAATTGCGAAAAGCAGTAATGCTATGGGATGAATATTCATCCAGAAAACCTCAAGCTTTGCTCCATATTCCCCCTGAAGCATAGCCAGTGAGGCCGGCGGTGCCTTTACCCATTGGGGGACTATATTTAGATGTTCATAAATGGCACCTCCCACAACGCTACAAAAGCTTAAACCGCAAAGGGCGTAAATTATATTTTTATAATTTTTCATTTTAAAAAGTTTTATTGTTTAGAATTTTCCGCATACCAAGAAGCATACATGGCGGAAGGGGGCACTGGCGCACCTTTTAGCATTCCTTCATTTTGAAAAACTTCCAGATCGAGGTTATGGAACGAAACAATCTTCCAATGGCCATTCTTTTTCTCTGCGATGATCGTCATCAATACCTCTGGATCTTCGGGGCGGAGCTCATCCTTTGGGGCCACCGCGCCAAATACGTGAAGCAGGGCAATGTCTTCTTTTAGGAATTTAATCTTGTCAATTGCATAAAAAAGTTGGGTGTCCCTATATATTGTGTTGAATATCCACTGATGGGTTTCCGTATTGCTTTGAACGGTGTTGTTTTTAAAATAATAGCCGTTCCATACAATAAAGTCGTGGGGCTCTGCAAAAGCACTGGCAAAGGTTTCGCCACTGGCCGAGTTCCACCCTTTTTGTAGGGTTCCAATTAGGTTTTTTAGCTCTTGTTCCTCATTGGCTTTTTGGGCGTTTGTAATGGTTGACATCAATACAATTGTCAATACGAATAAAATACGTTTCATAATGGTTTGGTTTAAGATTAGTAAATAGCAGCTCATAGCTATTTGCGCGCTGCGGAACTTTTTTATATACTTATTTATCTGGAAATTATTGGGCCTGCTGCCCATCGGTTCATTTCTGATGCGATTTGCCCTGTAAGCTGGCTATACATGATTTCTACACTTTGATAGCCTATATAAACAAGGGCAAGAAAAACGGCACAAACTAAAATGGAGTCTAATGCTATTCGGGATTTTGAACTGATTTGAATTTGGTTTTTCATGATTTTACGTTTTTGGTCCGTGTTGTTAAAAATTGTTGGGACAAATGTAAAATCAACTGAAGGGCACTTGTTTGAAGAAATGTGGCGTGGTTTGACACTTTTGAAGCACAGGAAGTACGCTGCTCCAATAATTATAGTGGATGCGCCAAAAGTTTTATTCTAAAATATTTAGGGAAATGGTTTTTAAAGAAATAGGGTATCAATTCATCGAAAACGGAGCGCTCAAATTGAAAAGCGGAATGGAGACCCGGAATTTTCGGGTAGTAGTAAAATTGACCATATTATAATGGCCTTTCATCGCGCCAAAAGGAGAAAAAAGCAGGCACCCGCTGGTGTAACAGTGTTTCTCGCCGGGCGAGAGGATTGGTTTTTGGCCTATTACGCCTTCGCCTTCCACAATTTCGGTATTGTTCAGGGAATCCTTGATTTTCCAGCTGCGGGCAGTGAGCTGAACCGTGTCTTTACTTTGGTTTTCAATGGTAATGGTATAGGCAAAGGCATACTGCATTTTACGGTTTTTGTAAAACGTGCCGTCAAATTCGGTCTTTACCGAAATCTTGATTCCTTGTGTTACCTGTTGTACCATTTTCAATAGATTGCTGCGCTTGCTGCCACAAATAGGCCGGTGGCCGTTACAAAGCTCAGAAAAAATATAATGCTTAAAAATACAAATTTAAATAATGTCTGCCAGTTTCCTTGGTTATAAAATTTCCGAAGTGCCAGATAAAAATATAATGGACCGACCAAAAGGAATAAAATGGGTTGAAAAAAATCCGAGCCCACGATTAGTTCCGGAATCCTAAAAATGACCATCGTCAAAAAAATAAAACTGAATATATGGAACACAAAAATTACGTGTTCCATATAGGTGAATTTTTTTCGGGAATAGAGCAGCCAAAAGAAAAATGCGTAGAACGGGGTAAAAAAGAAAAGGAAGAAAGGGATTTTAGTTGAAATAAAATCTACGAAAGCTTGAGGTTTATACAGAATGTTATACCAAGTAATAGCCCTAGAATATAACCAGCGGTTTTTGAACGTATTATTGTGGCTCAAAGAGTTAAGTGCCGTAATGGGGTTTTTCTCTTTGGTGCGATAAAAGTAGGCAAAATACAAGGACATCCTTTTGGTTTGTCTGTCAAGAAATGGTAGATTATTAAGTTCAGCTTCCGAAAAATAAAAGGGAAGACTAAGTTGGGTTGCTTTAATGGAATCAATTCGAGAAGGTGATGCGAAAATACCGGGAGATTGATCCGCGAAAACCGAATCCAGAGGTGCCTCCCGTGGAGATTTAATGTCAAGCCTCAATATATTTTCTTCTGATGAATTAAAAAAGCTGATAAAACCCTGCAATAAAAAATAGATGATCGATATACTCAAAAAGAACCGAAACGGATTGGCATATTTTAACCGTTGTCCGTTTACGTAATTGCGGGTTATAACCCCGGGTCGGAACAACAGATCTTTCAGGGTGTTCCGCAAACGCGAATCATAGACCAGGATACTGCTGAGGAATTCCGCGAAAAAATCTTTTGCCGAAAGCTGCTTGTTGCTGTTCAACTGTGAGCAATGGGGGCAATAAATATCGCTTATGTCTAAAGGATGCTGGCAGTTTAGACATTTCGTGCCGCGATATTGCAATGATATTCTTCCCCTAAAATTTTCTTTTTTTTTGCGTTTCATTGCCATTTGAAAATAGGAAGCATCGCTTCAACTTAAATCCTGATGAATCAATTGTTGTTGATGGTTGTAGAATTCGCATAGCCCGCCCCGATGATGCGATCGTATCGCGCGCCCAAATCGCGGAAATAGACCACCACGGTATAATCGTTTTCGGTCTGCCAAAAATCGCCGCACACGGCACCTTCATCAATACTTCCATCGCGGTTTACCACTACGTATTTATAGTTATAGTACCCTTGTTTGAAAAGACGGGTATTGCGGTAGGTGTCAGATTGTGGGTCGTATTTCATATAAGTGCTCCCGTCTATGGTCCAATTGTTGAAATTGCCGTAAATGTGAAGTTCCTTATCGCCCAGATCGTCATAATATTGAAGGTTGAAGTGCATGCGCACATATTCAGCCTCCAAGTCCTGGTTTCGGGCATCTACATTGCGGACCTGAAAATTCCCGTTCAAGTCGGGATTGTAGGTATAGGGTCTGTCGTATCGTGGGATGTTTGTGTAAAGATAGTTTTCGTAAACATCCGTCAGTTCTATGGAGCGCACGCCGTTTGTGGCGGAGCGCTCGTCTTTGTTGTCAAAGGCAAGATATTCGTTGCCGCCGCCAAAGGATGCTTCGGTGTCGTACCTATAGATCAACTCGTTGCCCATGGTGTATTGCGGGACCAAATCTGTAATGGCGGTTTTTAGGTTACTGTTTTGAAGCACCAGGGTTTTTACGGTTTGCTTTGGGTTTATCAATAGCAGGTCGGGTGAATTTATACTGAACTGGACCACCTGTTTCTCATTGATTACTTTCAGGTTGCGGGCGCGTTTTATTTCTACCCCAACTTTTGCAATGTTCTCCATGACCAAAAATTTTCGGGTAAATACAAGTTCGCCATCGCTATTGAAGATACTGAGCAGGTAGTTGCCGCTTTTTTTAATTTCCCGGGTATCGCGGTTGGGGATTGTGAGCTGGTAATGCGAAAATATTTGCAGGGTATTTATGGAGTTTTGGTAATCCTGAATGCGCACATCGTCAAAACCGTCCAGGTATTCGCTTTTGGAAAGATCTGTGGGTGTCCAGTCAAAATTGTAATGGGTTATGGTATAATAGTAATCTTCCTCATCGCCATTGAGCGCGTCGAAAGAAAGTGTTAGCCGGCTCCCCAAGTTTATTATGGGCAGTTGGCTTTGATCTGTACCACCGCTGAACTGGATGGTACTGATGTACGGGGGTTCTACTTTTTCAATTATTTGCGAGAAGGCAGGAAAGGCGATGAGCAATACAAGAAGGGAGGTGGCAAGTGTTTTTGACATAACAAGATTTTAAAAAGCTAATATAAACAAATTTTGTGCCCCTTCCATTGGGTTTTTGGGAATGCGGGAACCGTTTTGGGATTTGTGCGTTTTTTTAATTTGGAAACCCTTAATCTATTGCAGCCCATTTTTTAATTCTTATTTGTTATTTCCTTTCCTATTCGGATATAATTTTCCTTTATGATTTCGGGCATATTTCTCGCGCCAATTGATGCTGGGCTGTCAAAACCACTTGGCCAAAAGTAACCCAATATGGCAATGGTTTTCGGTTCCGCTTTTGCCAATTCATAATAACTATTGGCTACTCGGTCCATTTCATTTAATGCGATTCCTCCAAAATCTCCGTGCAATGAACTGATATAATGGGTATCCATAATAATTACCAATCTTTGGTCAGCATTCGTAAACTTTGATTTTAGATTATTCAATTCGTTCAAATAATCAACATCCGATTTTGGGTCTTTAACAAAATAGTGGTCAAAACCCACCCAATCCACCGAAGTTGGCACTTGCAGTTGGTCGATTATTGGATAAGCCTCAATGATCATTATTGGAATTTCTGGCACCGTCAACTTCACATAATCGGTTGCGGATTTCAATTCCGAAAATGAGATTCCGTTCCAGGTTGGCTCTTCCCCAATGTAAAATGATTGTACCATACCGTTATTGACCTGCAGATTATTAGTATTTATAAATTCGTCCCATCTCGATCGATAGTCCGTTCGCAATCCATATTCGGCACCGGAAGGACTTGAAGTGCCCACCAGTTCAAAAAATATCTCCGATAAATGCAAAATGCTTTTTACCTGTAAATCGTTCATCGCCGTCAATCTTGAAACAATAGTATCGAAAGGATCCACAACCAAAATATCGGCAACATTTGAGAATCCGAACACTTCGTCAATGTAATTTGTTTTCGGTTGATTATCGGTTGGGTCGTCCCAATAAGTGTCAATTAACGTAAATCCAAAATATTTTATATGTGAAGAATTGAGGGGCGGTTCGGGTTGATTTTCCGTGTGGCAGGAAAGCAATAAAATAATAGCGAATATTAATGTGAATCTATTCATTTTGTGGTTTTTGAATCTGGCTGCAAGGGTTGGGTATAAGCACAGCAATTGCACTGATACCATAATTTGCGAACTATTATTTAACTCCAAATATAAAATAAAAACGGCCATTTTCTCAGCCCTTCCGCGGCATTTCCAGTTTGGGGTTTAACACTTGGGTTCTTATTTTAACTTCTTAAAATGCGATACTATTTCATTGCCTTTTGTTCGAATCCCGCCTTCGGGAAGGCAATTTTCAAAATCGATTCTTTTTCGTAGCCATCCACTCCCTAATTTAAAAACATTTTAAAATAGCCCCCACTACTTTTTAACATAGAAAATTATACCCTTTTATTGTGCAATGGTATATTTAATTTATAAATTTGCACGCCCTTATTCCCCACGCATTTGTTTTGAGGGGCGAAAGGGTATTAAAAAGGCATTATTAATATCCATATTTATGTCCAAAGACATTAAGATTAAAAAAGGTCTTACCATTAAATTGAAGGGTGAAGCAGAAAAAATACTCTCCAGCGCCCCACGATCCAGAACTTTCGCAATAAGACCTTCCGAGTTTCATCTTATAACCCCAAAAATGGTGGTTCGTGAAGGTGGAAAAGTGCAAGCGGGCGATACCATTTTCTTCTCAAAGAGCAACGAGCTTATTAAGTTTGTTTCGCCAGTGAGCGGTACGCTTACCAAAATTGAACGCGGCGCGAAACGCGTAATCACAGAAATCATCATTGAGGCAGATCCGCAGGATACTTTTAAGGATTTTGGCATGTTGAGCCCAGATACCGCAAGTGCCGAGGCTATTAAAAGCCACTTGCTGGAGTCCGGCTGCTGGCCGTTCATTATGCAGCGCCCCTATGCGGTTATTGCGGATACGGAGCAGGAACCGAGAGACATCTTTATTTCGGCATACAGCACGGCGCCCTTGGCAAACGACTTGGATTTTTCCTTAAAAGGAAAAGAAAAGGAATTGCAGGCTGCCGTAACGGCGCTTAGCAAACTTACCAAGGGGCAAGTACACGTTGGGGTTGACAAAAACGGAAGCTCGCCTTTTAAAGGTCTGAAGGATATTTCGCTTCACAATGTTTCTGGGCCGCACCCATCTGGAAATGTGGGTACGCAGATAAATAAATTAGGCCCCGTTAACAAAGGCGAAATTGTTTGGACCATAGCCCCACAGGATCTTGTGATTATCGGGGAATTGTTGCTTACGGGAAAATTCAACCCAGAACGCATCATCGCGCTTTCCGGTTCCGAAGTAAAAACTCCAAAATATTATAAAACCCGAATCGGTTCCGAAGCGGCAACCTTTTTGTACGACTCCGGACTGAAAGATGAAAACGTTCGCGTTATCAGTGGCGATGTGCTAACAGGGAAAAAGATTTCCCCAAAAGGACATTTGGGTTATTACAGCAACACCGTAACCGTGATTCCGGAAGGGGACGATTACGAACTTTTTGGCTGGAACAAACCCGTTTTCGATAAAATTTCAACTTCAAGAGCGCTTACCTTTTCTTGGTTAATGCCGAACAAAAAATACGATCTTGATACCAATACCAACGGGGAGCACCGTGCTTTTGTGGTAACGGGTATTTACGAAGAAGTCTTCCCGCTGGATATGTACCCGATGCAAATGCTAAAGGCATGCATGGTTCAGGATTTGGACCAAATGGAAGCTTTGGGAATGTATGAAGTGGCCCCGGAGGATTTTTCACTTACCGAGTTTGTTTGCGTGAGCAAGCAGCCACACCAACAAATCATCAGGAACGGTCTTGATTTAATGTATAAAGAAATAGGATAATCGCTATGGGATTGAAACAGAATTTACATAAGCTAAAGGAGAAGTACAAAGGCACCAAGATGGCCCCTGCCTTCAACGCACTGCATACCTTTTTATATACTCCGAATGAAACTACGCATTCCGGTTCGCACGTGCGTTCGGCAGACGATTTAAAACGTACGATGAACACCGTGATCATGGCGCTTATTCCGTGTTTGATTTTTGGAATATTCAATGCGGGGTATCAGCATTATGCTGCAATTGACCATACATTGCGATTGGATCCTTTGGGCAATTTCTTTACTTGGGATAATTTTATCTTGGGAGCTTGGACGGTACTGCCGTTGGTAATCGTTTCCTATGTAGTGGGTCTTGGCGTGGAATTTATTTTCGCAATAATAAAGGGCCACGAGGTAGAAGAGGGATATTTGGTAACGGGAATGCTCGTGCCGCTTATTGTTCCTATTGATATTCCACTTTGGATGCTTACCGTTGCGGTAATCTTCGGAGTGGTTATCGGGAAGGAAGTTTTTGGTGGAACGGGAATGAACATCCTGAACCCGGCGCTTACCATACGTGCCTTTTTGTTCTTCGCCTATCCAACCTGGATGAGTGGCGATAAAGTATGGGTACACGGTGCAAAAGCTATGGCCGGCCAGCCCGATGCTATTTCTGGGGAAACAATTTTAGGAAGCTTGGCCCAAAATCATGAACCTATTTATAGTGTTTGGGATATGTTCTGGGGCTTTATTCCAGGATCCGTGGGCGAAACCTCTACTTTTCTTATCCTGCTTGGCGGGCTATTCTTGATATTCACCAAAATAGGAAGTTGGCGAATTATGCTTTCCGCCGTACTTGGCGCGCTGGCTATGGGGCTTATCTTTAATGGCGTTGTAGATGCGGGATGGATTAAAGAGGGCAGCAGCTTCTACGGACTGATGAGCGAAACCTACTGGCACCACTTAATTATTGGTGGTTTGGCCTTTGGTATTGTATATATGGCAACAGACCCCGTAACGGCATCGCAGACCAATAAAGGCAAATGGATCTATGGTTTTCTCATTGGGTTTATATCGGTATTGATTCGGGTATTCAACCCAGCATATCCGGAAGGGGTAATGCTTGCAATATTGTTGATGAACGTATTCGCACCAACCATAGATCATTATGTGGTACAAGGAAATATTAAGAAGAGAATGAAACGTTTAAAAGCTAAAACAGCGTAACCATGGCAAAGTACACAGATAAAAACTCATACACCATTATCTTTTCAGTGATTATGGTTATTGTAGTGGGATCACTTTTGGCCGGGGTTGCTCAAGGACTAAAGAGTAAGATTACACTGAACGAGCGTTTTGAAAAAATGCAAAACATCCTTTACGCAATGGGTATAAACGAAAATGAGGGCGAAGGCGACGTTACCTTCGTTTCTACCGATAAAGTGGAAGAGGCGTTTGCGGCAAATATTAAAAAGCAGTTGGTTATCCAGGGCGATAAAGTAACTGAAGACCCAGAGGCTTATTTAATAGATATTAAAAAGGAGGAAACCAAGGCAAAGGATCCAAATTACCAGCGCAGATTGCCACTGTTTGTTGGCGAAAAAGATGGGAAAACGCTGTATGTAATACCTATGAGGGGAAAAGGGCTTTGGGATGCCATTTGGGGTTTTGTAGCCTTGGATAAATCGTTGGTTGTACAAGGGGTCTTTTTCGATCACGCAGGTGAAACCCCGGGACTGGGTGCCGAAATTAAACAGCGCTATTTTATGGACGATTTTAAAGGCGAAAACATAATGGATGGAGACGCTTTTAAAGGCATTACCGTAGCAAAGGGCAATAACGACCCCATTAACGAGAACAAAACCGACAATAAGGTTGACGCCATTGCCGGAGCGACCATTACAGGCGATGGTGTAACGGCTATGATAAAAAAGGACATTAGAATGTACTTGCCTTATCTAAAATCTTTAAATCAATAAATTATGGCACTTTTATCAAAAAAAGACAGCAAGCTAATTTTAGATCCGTTGGCGGACAACAACCCAATTACCATCCAGGTTCTGGGAATTTGTTCTGCATTGGCAATTACCGCCCAGCTTAAAGCCTCTATCGTAATGGCCGTTTCGGTAATATTTGTTTTGGGAATTGGCAACGTAGTAATATCGCTTATGCGAAATATTATTCCCTCAAAAATCCGAATTATCGTGCAATTGGTAGTAGTAGCTGCGCTGGTTATTATCGTAGATCAAATATTGAAGGCTTTTGCCTATAGTTTGAGCAAGGAATTATCAGTCTTCATTGGTCTGATTATAACCAACTGTATCATTATGGGGCGTTTTGAGGCTTTTGCACTTGGTAACGGCCCGTGGAGATCGTTTCTGGATGGTGTAGGTAACGCCGCCGGTTATGGGCTTATCCTTATAATAGTTGGTTTCTTTAGAGAATTGTTGGGCTCGGGAACGCTTTTGGGCTTCAAGGTATTGGGCGATCCAATATCAAAAACCGGTTTATATGCAATAGGCTATGAAAACAATGGGTTTATGCTCTTGTCGCCAATGGCACTGATCGTTATCGGTCTTATTATTTGGGTACAACGCTCAAGGAACAAAGAATTAATAGAAGAATAGCCAGTACGCAGTTTCCAGTACGCAGTAGCCAGTCTTACTGCAACGGCAAACTGCAAACTGAATACTGATTACTGAATTACTGACGCACTGAATTACTGAGACAATGGAACATATAGAGTTATTTTTTAAATCGATATTTATAGACAATATGGTATTTGCTACCTTCCTTGGAATGTGCTCATATCTGGCTGTGTCTAAAAAAGTGTCAACAGCTGTGGGTCTAGGCGCAGCGGTTATTTTTGTATTGGCCGTTACAGTGCCAATTAACTGGTTGCTCGACCAATATATTTTGAGGGACGGAGCCTTGGTATGGTTGGGCGAGGAATACGCATCTTACGATTTGGGTTTCCTTTCCTTCATCCTTTTTATAGCAACTATTGCCACTATGGTCCAGTTGGTAGAAATAGTAGTTGAAAAATTTTCGCCTTCGCTGTATAACTCTTTGGGTATCTTTCTTCCCCTTATTGCCGTTAACTGTGCAATCTTAGGAGGCTCGCTGTTTATGCAGTCTAGAGAGATCCCTACCTTGGGATTGGCGCTTAACTACGGCATTAGTTCAGGGATTGGTTGGTTCTTGGCTATTTTGGCCATTGCCGCCATTCGTGAAAAAATACGCTATTCAAACGTGCCAGCACCTTTAAGAGGTCTGGGAATTACATTTATCATTACAGGCTTAATGGCCATTGGTTTTATGAGCTTTGGCGGAATGTTGACAGGTGGCGACGAAGAAACCCCCTCATTGGATTCAAACCCTGAAAACATAGGGGTCCATTCCGAAGATATTCAAAAGAAAAATATAGAAACCGCACAAACGGTTGAAGTTTCAACTATAACGAAGCAATAATATGTTTTTAGCAGTAAGTACACTTGGAGTTATTATAGTAACGGTCATCGCCTTTTTGGTCTTAACCTTGCTATTGGTATCATTATTACTTTTTACAAAACAAAAGCTTTCGCCATCTGGTCCCGTAAAAATTACGATCAACGATGAAAAAGTAATTGAAGTAGAAAGCGGAGGAACACTTCTATCTACTTTAGGAGGTGAAAAAATATTTCTTCCATCTGCCTGTGGTGGCGGTGGAACCTGTATTCAATGTGAATGTCACGTACTTTCTGGCGGAGGCGAGGCATTGCCAACGGAAACACCGCACTTTACACGTAAAGAGTTAAAAGAGGGCGTTCGCCTTTCTTGCCAAGTAAAGGTGAAGCAGGACATGAATATCCGAATTCCCGAAGAGGTTTTTGGTATTAAAAAATGGGATGCTACCGTGGTTAGAAATTACAACGTTGCCTCGTTCATTAAAGAATTCGTAGTTGAAATTCCTGAGGACATGAACTACAAAGCCGGAGGTTATATACAGATTGAAATTCCGCCTTGTGAAATAAAGTTCGAAGATATGGACATCACTGCCCATCCCGAAGAGCACGAACGGCCAGACAAGTTTCAGGAAGAGTGGGACAAATTCAAACTTTGGCCCTTGGTAATGAAAAACACCGAAACTGTGGAAAGAGCATACTCCATGGCCTCCTATCCTGCGGAAGGACGTGAAATTATGCTGAACGTACGTATTGCCACCCCACCGTTTGATCGTGCAAAAGGAGGATGGATGAATGTTAATCCCGGCATTGCGTCTTCTTATATTTTCAATTGTAAAAAAGGAGACAAAGTTGTTATCTCAGGCCCTTATGGCGAATTCTTCATCAACCCTTCCGAGGCCGAAATGCTTTACGTGGGCGGGGGAGCTGGAATGGCACCTATGCGTTCGCACTTATACCATCTTTTCAAAACCCTTAAAACCGGAAGAAAAGTTACCTATTGGTATGGAGGACGTTCCAAAAGAGAACTTTTCTATTTAGATCATTTCAAAGAATTGGAAAATGAATTCCCGAACTTCAAATTCTATTTGGCACTTTCAGAACCGATGGAAGAAGATAACTGGAAAGTAAAAAAAGATATTCACGACGAGGCCGGCGATGGTTTTGTGGGCTTTATACACCAAGTGGTAATTGACAATTATTTGAGCCATCACGAAACCCCGGAAGATATAGAACTTTATTTCTGCGGCCCACCATTGATGAACCAAGCCGTTCAAAAAATGGGCGAGGATTTCGGAATTCCGGACGAGAACATTCGTTTCGATGATTTTGGAGGATAATTAAGGAATCCATACAAATTTTTCAAAAACCGCTTTAATTTATTTTGAAGCGGTTTTTTTTATCAATAAACCAGTTCAAACGTTAAAATCTTGAACATTTCCTATAATGATTCTTCTTCGTCATAATTATAAAGCTTAAATTTATTGTTTCTAATTCATTGTTGTTCGATAAAAGGAATGCCTAACGGTATTCTGCCCCAGCGAGACAAAATATTGGCAATCAACAGATAACGACTCAGAAAATTATCCGTAGGGACCTAATATGTTTTTTAATCGGACAAACTGTTTCAAATTATATCATTATGAAATCTTCAAAATTACCTTTCTTTTTAAAATCGAAATCGTATTTGTTCCTGGCTACTTTGTTTTTTGCGGTATTGGTTTGCTTTTTTTTATTTACGGGAACTACATTTTTTAAATCTGATACTTCCTTTGCTGCAACGGAACAGTCTAATATTGCCAAAAAGTATTCAGACTTCTTGATGAACCATCCCTATAGAAAAGCGATGGGCATGTCAAAAGAGGAGCGTAAAGCCCAAGGGTTGCCTCCCAATAAATTTTTTGAACAAGAATATTTATACACCAGTGATCCCAACCTACTTCGCCCTGCTCCCGAAAGATTATATGCACTTCAGCAGGAATTGAAGACCAATAGTGCCATGAAAGCTCCCGGCGATGTGACCAATGTATGGGAAGAGCGGGGTCCAAATAATGTGGGCGGGAGAACGCATTCTTTAATTTTTGCCCCTGGTAGCACTACCAAAGTTTTTGCCGGTGGTGTGAGTGGTGGTCTTTGGGTAAATAATGATATTACGAATCCTTCTTCTGTTTGGCAAAGAGTAGAAGGCGTTCCGGGAAATCTTTCCGTTATGTCTATCACTGTAGATCCAAATAATCAACAAATCATGTATTTGGGCACTGGAGAGGTTTACACCGCTGGAGATGTAGTAGGAAATGGTATATACAAATCTACCGACGGCGGTGAAAATTGGTTTGAACTTTATACGGGCGGCAACGCACTGGCAGATAGAATTGCCTTCGTACAGGATGTAATTGCCTGGAACAATCCGGCAACCAATCAAACCGAAGTTTATTTTGGAGCCGGATCAACTATTTACGGAGAAGAAGTAATTTCAGGATCGGGTGGTGCAGGTTGGACATTTTTAGGACAAAATGCTGTAGGCCTTTATAAAAGTACGGACGGAACTAATTTTACCAGGCTTACCACTTCTGTATTTCAGGCTTCGTCCAATTATTATTGTCCTAACGATTTTGATATTGCGGGAGACGGTTCTTTGTGGATGGGCACCAGACGAAATGTTTACGGAGCTGGAGGAGGATATGTTTTTAAGAATGATGGAAACGGCTGGGTCAATGTGCGAAATTTGGGAACTGGCAATAGGGTGGAACTGGCCTGTTCAAAACAAAATGGAAATAAAATTTATGCTTTGGTGCAGGATTCGAACGATTCTGGAAATCCGGTAAAAATCTTTCGAACCACAAATGCCTTTGCATCAGCCCCAACTTCATTAGTACAGCCTAACGATGCTGATACTGGAATTCCCGCCTCCGATTTTACGAGAGGCCAAAGTTTTTATGATTTAATGATAGGAGTGGACCCAAGCAATGACAATACCCTGTACGTTGGAGGAATCGATTTGTTTAAATCTACAAATTCCGGAAATGCTTGGAGCCAGTTTTCACATTGGTACGGCGGCTTTGGTTTTCAAGAGGTCCACGCAGACCAACATGGAATTGCTTTTGCCCCGGGAATGCCAAACCGGGTTATCTTTGGAAATGACGGAGGTGTTTTTTATAGCAATAATGGGGGTGCCACTACTACTTCCCGAAATAATGGTTATGCCGTAACACAATTCTACAAAGGGGCCATCAACCAAAATAGTTCATCCGAAATTTTATTGGCAGGTGCCCAAGATAACGGCTCCCAATTAATATTGAATGCTGCCCCGGGCATCAATTCTTCAAATGAAGTTACCGGTGGTGATGGCTGTTGGGCATTTATTGATAAGGACGATCAATATATGATCTCGTCCTATGTTTATAATAATTACAGATATATAACAATTGGTGGAACGTATATAGGCAATTTCCCCGGTTCCGACGATACGGGAGATTTTGTGAATCAGTGTGGCCTCGATAGCGATACAAATATTTTGCTTTCAAATGCGACCAACGGTTCAACTTACCGGATTTACCGTTGGGCAATAGACCCTTCGGGACCTTCTTTTTCAAAAGCCACCTTAACCAATAGTCTGCTCAATACCATTCCCACTTTCTTTGTGGCCTCTCCAAATGTCTCCAATAGATTTTTGATAGGTACCGCTTTGGGAGGAATAATAAGAATGGATAACGTAAATACCACTCCTTCTTGGACAGATATCTCAATGCCTGGACAAGTAGGTGCAGTTTCAGATATTCGCTATGGAGCGACCGAGAACGATATAATGGTAACCTTTCATAATTATGGAGTAAATAGCATCTGGTACACAAGTAATGGTGGAAGCAGTTGGGTAAGCAAAGAAGGAGATTTGCCAGACCTTCCAGTAAAATGTATTCTCCAGAACCCATCGAATATAGATGAGGTAATTATAGGAACTGCCTTAGGAGTATGGAAAACGGAAAATTGGACAGCGTCAAGTCCAAACTGGACCCAATCACAAAATGGTATGAGCGATGTAAAAGTAATGTCCTTTGATTATAAAGAAACTGACGGTACGATCCTCGCTGCCACCTATGGCCGTGGCATGTTTACCGGAAAATTCAATAGTTGTAATCAAACTACTGAATATATATCGGGAAGTTGGAGCAATGGAACTCCAAGCGCTTCCTCATCTGTTGTGATAAGCGATAATTATAATACAGCGGTTAACGGAAATATAGACGCTTGCAGTCTTGTAATAGAAGCTGGAAAAACCCTTACCATTGGTGCTGGAAATTATGTAAAGGTTGATGGCAACATCGTAGTTGATGGCACTTTGTTTGTTGACCACGAAGGCAGTTTGGTTCAGGTAGATGATGATGCAACGGTAACCAACAACGGCAGCATCACCGTGCGAAAGATCACTCCATTCCTGGAGCCCAGATATTTTATGGTACTGGGCAGCCCGATGACGGCCGAGACCCGAACTGGGGTCTATGGCAATGCCGTCCAGGTGCGCCACCACCTAACGGCAAACTTCAACCCGGATCCGGCGGTTGC
>NZ_JAQQTG010000016.1 GCF_028561335.1 Aequorivita todarodis
TAAAATACCGCCAGTAAAATATGCGGAATTTAATTCTCTTGGGGCTAGCCCCAAGAGAATTAAAAATAATAAGTTTGTAGAAATATTAGAAGAATGAACAGTTCTAATTAGGGGAAGCTTACAACACAAACCGGTCCTGTTATCCTGAATAACATCAGGGATACCAGCATGAAATGTTGAAATAACAGGAATTCCAGCACTACTTGCCTCTAAAACTGCTAATGGAGTACCTTCCATATCACCTTCCTCATCTCTTATGGAGTGTTGCACAAAAGCTAAGGATTCCGATAAATGCTTTCTATATTCTTCTGGATCAATAACACCCAATAGTTTAACATTATCCTCTAAATTGTAGACTCTGATAAGGTTTTTGCAAACATTATATAATATTCCGTCTCCTCCAATTAAGAGTGTAGTTTCTGGATGTTTTTTTAATACTTTCTTAAAAGCCAAAATTGTATAATAGGGTGCTTTTTTATCAGTAAATCTACCTATAGCAATGAACTGTTTTTTAATAAAAGTAGGTTTCACTTTTTCAAATTCAGGCTGTGGCCCATATACATTATATACAATTTTTTCATTGGGACAACCTAGATCCAAAATCATTTGTTTCATAATTTTAGAAACAACAACAACCTTACTAGCATAATGAAATACTTCTTTATATTTATTACAACGATTTACAGTTTCATATCTACTAGCATCATAGCCATGAAAATGAACAACCATTGGCAAATTAGTTGCTTTAATAAAAGGGAGCAAATGATGAGCATGAACACCATATTCGACTAAGACAGCTTCAATATTATTCTGTTTTAAAGAAATTATTATTCTGCTTTTAGCTATATAATTTTTCCCCTTTCTAAAAAGAAACGCGTAAAGTTTTAGACCTTTTCTTTTGAAATTAGAAACTAAATCCTTTTTTCCTTCTAATTGTATGTTATTTCCTTTCCCATAATAATAAAATATGTTCCCTTTTAAATAGTTCTTATGTGCCTGAATAAAGGTTTCAGAATAGGGGTTTTGATTGGGAGTAAAGATGGCTATGTTCAACACGGGCTACTTTTTCAATTTGAAGCTAAGGAATTTTAAAAATAAAGAAAAATTATTGCTAAAAGGCAGATGAATACTATAAAATGGCACGGATAAAATTGCCTTGAGAGGATGAAGTTTAAACCATTTTTTTAACAAAACTTCACTTTTGGCCTTATTAATAAGATTGAGTTTTCTAAAAGTATAGTATCTAATTTCACCTTCTTCCAATAAACGTGTTTTTTTCTTTTTTGCTGTATTGTGTCTTCTGCTTATTGCACTGTGATTTCGAAAATAGTTTAAGGGCGTTGCAATAAAAGAAATTTTGGTTTTTTCGCAGAGCTTTACCCAAAAAAACCAATCCCCACACATTTTCATCTGTAACAGTTTGTCTGAAAAAAAGGCAGTCTCAATTAAAGTGCGCTTAAAGATTACTGCACTGGCATTGGGAATAACATTTTTAACCAATAAATATTTTTCAATAAATTCAAGGCCGGAAATTTCAAAATCAGCTTTCCAGATGTTTGGGTTAAATTCCTTGGTATAATCAATTCTGTTTAAAAGTACTTTTCCATCATCATCAACATCGATGGTTTGTGAATAATAAATCCCAGTACTTTCCTTCGCCATTTTTAATAGGTTTTCCAAAAAAGTGAGCTCACAGTAGTCATCACTTTCAGCTATCCAAACATATTCACCCTTTGCCAGATCAATCCCTTTTTGCCATTGTTTAAAAGGACTTCCAGAATTATGCGAATTAATAATCAAGTGAGCTACTTTTGGATGATTGCGATACGATTCTAAAATTTCTTGGCTGCCATCTATAGAGGCATCGTCCAAAAGAATGACCTCAAAATCTTGAAAGGTTTGACCAAATACAGTATCTAACCGCTGTTGTAAATACGACTTGTGGTTGTAGTTAGGGATCAGTATAGATACTTTTGGAATCACGTTGCTGCTAAAGCTTTTTTTGTTGCCTCAAGATACCCTTTCCCATATTTAGTACACGGCTCCAAATGGTTGCCTTCGGCCCACTCGTTCATGGCGTTAATGAATACAAAATTCTCTTGTTGGGAATATGGTTTGAATTTATTGACGATCGCTTTTAACCATTGATAGTACACTTCGGGAGTGCTTCCTATAGCTATAGCTCCCTTATCTCCTTTTCTAGCGGTATTGTCCCAAGAGGGAGTTACACAGCGGTAGAGCTTATAATTAGGTGCTTCCCGCTCCAAGCAGTCCTGTACGCCTCTTTTAAAATCCCTTAAGTCCAAAGTTCGGGAGGTTCTTCTTATTCCCATTTTTTCAAACAGGGTTGGGGGCTGTTTTAGTTTGTGCTTTATCACTTGATGGGGTGAAAATTCTACCAAAGCATCAAAATTGATTGTTTCTGGATTTACGTTTTTATTGAAGCTTTCGGCAACACATAAGTACAGACCTTTAAATCCATATTCCTTTACGGCAATTTCTCGCCATAAGGTGGCCGTTTTTTTCATGTCTGGAAATAAGTCTTGACGATAGACCATAAATACAGGACAACCATCCACTTTTATATAGCGTCCATCCGAAAAAACATGTTCACAAAGCCACCGCATATGGACGGCATCATCATCCAAACTATATTCCTGTTTTATCAAAATTTCATGGTCAAGGCCATCCCATCGTCTCGTCCAATTTTCATTGGCCCAGCACAACATAAAAGGCATGTCCAGGTCTTTTTGTTTTAGCATGCCATCCAAGGGTTGGTCCAAAAGACGCTTTCCATTAAACCAATAATGGTAATAGCAGAACCCATATATGCCGTGTTCCTTGGCAATAGCAGCTTGTGCTTTTCTGGCCTGGGGCAAGCGCAGATCATAAAACCCCAGATCGGTAGGTAAATGCGGCTGGTAATGACCGTCAAATAAAGGTTTTGCCTTTGTAACGTTTGTCCATTCGGTAAACCCCTTACCCCACCATAAATCGTTCTCCGGGATGGGGTGGAATTGAGGCAGCACAAAAGCTATTGGTCTCAAGTTCGTCATTTACAAAACCTTTTTCATTACAACAATTTCAATATATTCTGCCCGAATGCCATAATGCAGATCATCAATATATACAATTTTGGTTTCCGCTCCCGTATGTTTTTTGATATAATCCACAATATCAAAACCCCAATGCATGGTTACGGGCGACCCTTTTTTGTCCACAGGATTGCCATGCCATTCTGGTTCAAATAGAAACTCAGGGTTTCCATCCTTTCCCTTGTTTGCCCATCGCTGGGTTGCATTGTGCTTGTTTATTATAGGCACGGAAAAAATATGGGCACCGCCCGGTTTTAAGGTGCGGTAAATCTCCTTAAAGGCTTTTTCGGGCTCGTAAATATGCTCCATAACATCTGATGTTACCACCAAATCAAAGACCGAATCCCCAAAGGTTTGCTGTTCCAGATCTTCACATCTAATGCCATTTACAAATGTGCCAAGGGGTGTATTGGGGAAATACTGGGTTTCCAAATAATCTTTTGCCCTCTTTCGCAATAAAACAGAATGGCCTCTTTTTCCCGGGGAAGACTCATGGATTTTTAGATGCTGCCAATTGGGGTACTCATTTTTTATTGATAACATCAACGCACGTTCCCGCGGGATAGAGTTGCAATTACCACATTTAAAATAATCCCTTAACCATTGATGTCTGGAAATGAAAGTGACATCTTGCTCACAACAGGGACAAAAGCCTTTTTGCTTGAAAAAGAAAGTCCCTATCCTGTTTTCATAAATCGCCTTGACCTTTTGATAGATATATTTTTTCAACTTATTTTTCAAAGCTTTGTTTTTTAATGGCTTCGCACTTTTTGGATTTTTTTTGCCAAATTTCTGTTTTTTTAAAACCAATTCATAGCGCTTAAAATTTGGAGTATTTAAAATTGGGTGAAAAGCATCCATCCCGAAATACTTCATCACATTGTCTAGAAAATCCTCCGAAAAAGCAGCGTCCCCTCCAAAAGAAGAGAGCCCGCCGGCCACAAAATTGGATATCGTTAAATTTACAAATTCAAATGGCTTTTTGGCCCAAGCGCGCAAATTAAAATCCCAGTCGGCGGTAACGGTATAACGCTTTTCAAAATAGCCTATTTCTTCCTTTATAAAACGCGTATTGTAAAAGATTGCCTGATGGCAAATATTTTTATTCAGCAGCTTCGGGAGGTCGAAAGGGCCATCATAAATTGTCCCATCTTCCGCCCAACCTGTATTTCCAATTATTTTAGCATTGCCGTAGATTACTTTCGCATTTGAAACTAGCGTGTGTTGTTGGATTTGCCAAAGCACCTGTGGACTATAAAAACTATCGTCACTGCCCATAAAAAAGAGCCATGTGCCATCTGCCAAATCTATTGCTTTGTTCATGGCGTCGTAAATTCCCTCATCTTTTTCAGAAATAAATCTAAGGGAAGGAAGCTGCTTTTTATACCGAGTTGCCACGGCTGGGGTATTATCAACAGAGCGGCTGTCCATAACGATTACTTCATAGGAAGTAAAGTTCTGGAGCCGGATGCTTTCAAGGGAAGTGGCAAGCTTATTACCCGAATTATAGGTGGGGATTACAATTGAAAAAAAAGGTGGCTTGGTTTTCAAATATTTGATGTTATTATAACAATGATCTTTGATAGCTATGAATTATCTATACGAGAATTAAAATGTGAAATTTTCAAGTTTAAAAGAGAATCTATGTTGTCTATTTAAAAATAAGCTTTTTAATTTTTTTTAGTGGCTTAAGCAGTAATGTCCCTATCTTGAATTCTTTTGATTTTGAAATATTATTCAATTCATTTTTCAGTTTCTTGTTTTCCTCAAATAATCCTATAATATTATAATTTTGGGATAAATTAAATTCTGTTAATTCCGTATGGAAACCATCTGCATTTGAATTAACCCCACTTAAACCCGCTTCATTAAAAATTGCAATAATGATGTTTATATACTTAATTTTAAGCTCCTCATTTTTAAAACATCTAATATTAAAATCGTAATCGGCATGTATAAAGTACTTTAAGTTATAGTTTCCAATAATGTTAAAAGTGCGCTTACTATAAAATATTGCTTGATGACAAATACTGATTTGACTTTCCATTAGTTTAGACAGACTAGATTCACCAGAATATATTTTTTTACTTTTTTTAAATTCTACATTGCCATAAATTATGTCATAACTTAAATTTTCTTTTGTAAAAATTAAATCCAAGGTATCATTAGCATAAAACACATCATCACTACCCATAAAATAAAGAAAATCTCCTTTTGATAATTGTATGCCCTTGTTCATGGCGTCATAAACCCCTCGATCTTTTTCTGAAAGTAATATTATATTTGGGAATTTTTCAATAAACTCATTGACAATATTACAGGTATCATCTTTTGAAATATTATCTAAAACCAGAATCTCAATGTTCTTGTATGTTTGATTTACAATACTTTCTAAAGCTGCTCTAATAGTGGAGGCGGAATTAAATGTTGGTATTATTATACTTACCATGGGAATATCTAAGTAAATTATAAAATATCATTAATCAATCAAACTCTTTTTATATCTATTTTTATCGTATAATGATTCATAGAGTTGTATATATTTTTTACTTTGAATTTTTGAATCATAGTTAGATATAGCAAAATTTCTTATCTCATTTATATCAANTTATATCAAATGTATTATCATTATTAAAAAAGCTTTTAATTTGTTCTGCTAAGCCTTCTGAATTTATTTCTTCTACAATGTAACCATTTAATCCATTTATAATCATTTCCGAAATTCCACCTTTGTCAAATCCGATTGTTGGTACTCCACAAAGCTGACTCTCAACAATAGTATTGGGCTGGTTATCAATCAAGGACGGAATAACAAAAAGGTCGGCAGATGAATAGGCTTTCCTCATCTCATCAACACTTTCCAATTTACCTAAATAAATCAAATTGTTTTTTTTTATTTCATAACTTGAACTACCTATTACACAAAAAACTATATTTTCATTTCTTAGAATATCTATAGCTTTTATTAGAACATTAAACCCTTTACGATTACTATCAATAAAATCTGCAACAAATAATACAATTCGCCTATCAATTGGAAGTTCAAAATATCTTCTACATTCACTTTTATTCAGTGGAAAGAAATTATCTACATCAATACCATTATTAATTTTAGATACTGATCTTTTGGCTAAAAAACTACTTTTCAAATTATTAATCATCCAATCATTTAAAGCAACCAAATGTAAATTATGTGTTTTAGATAAGTATCTTTTTTTTAATTTATAAATATCGCGAAGAACCAAGGTTTCTAGTTTAGTATGGTTTCTTTTAATCGGGTTTCCACTTTTATCGACACCCAAATATTCCTCTATATAATGTTCCCCACCTAAAAAGGGACTCATATCGTGTAAGGTCCAAACTACTGGTTTCTTATTTTTTTGGAAGAATGATTCATAATCGACAAAATCAGCAATCCAATGAAGATGAATTATATCAGATTGTTTATATATTGAAGTTTCTGTTATATCAATTTTTGTTTCAGGATAACTAAAATATTCTAGCCCTGGATCTCTTTTATAGCTTTTTCTTCTATTTAAATTACTAAATAAATATTTTTTAATTTTAAATTTTACTCTATCAAATAGACCAATTCTTCTTTCAGTATTATATTCAAATGAATTTGCAATATTTCTTGTTTTATATTTTAATAATAAATTTGAATCAACACCTTCTTTCAACAAACCTTCATGCAATCGTAAACATGCATTTGCTGCCCCACCTTTATCATATGTATTTACTAATAATACTTTCATTTTGATAATTTTTGGGCATAAATACAGATGCCCGAAGAGAGACCAACTAATTGTAGAGATTTTCTAAATACTAAGTTTAAATATGAAATTGTCAATCTAAAACCAGCTTTTAAGTTCAACTTTAAAAATGACTTAATGATTTGTTTAGCGCTGGTGGATGGTATATTTGGCCAATATATTGGATGACCGAGGCGATAATGAATCTTTACTTTTGAACTTAAGCTTTGAGACGTAAGCAACATTGATAAATTTCTCATTCTAAAACCAAATAAATGTCTTGGCGGATCGACTGCGAATGGTCTCTTGATTAAGAGCTTTAAGAATGACACATTGTTAAAGCTTTTTTTATATAAATCTAAATAAAACTTCCTGACCCCATCTTTAATTAAAAGTTCGATACCTGCGTTATTATCAGTTTCAATGATTAATATGCCATTCGTTTTTAATAGGTTTGATATACCTTGAATAATTGTGGAAGGGTCCTTAACATGTTCAATGACATGTCTAAAAAAGACAATATCATATTGCTCATCATTTGAGCTGAAAAATTCAGTTAAATCCTTTTCAATAATATTTTCAAGCTTTAAATGCTTTTTTGCAAATTGAACTGATATAGGGTCTTTTTCAACCAGGATTGAATGTAAATTATTTTCTGCTGCAGCTTTTCTATAATAGCCCAAACCACCTCCTAAATCTAAAAAAGTTATTTCCGCCGTAGGTTCAACATTTAGCTTTTTTAATACTTTTAAATAACCACGCATTGACCGTTGTGCCCATTTCATTTTTTTCTCGTCAAATGATACGGTCAAATCTAAATACATACCATTATAGTACTCATTAAGAACTTCATCACTTGGCTGAGGAGAAACAAATGTAATCTGACATTTTGGACATCGATAAATATCCCCAAAATCACCCTTGTTTTTCAGTAATAATCTTGGATTTATTTCCTTTTGACATACCTTACAAGTCATGGCTTTCCTTATTTTTTTCTATAACGTCCTGAACTCTCCGAAGATTAGACAAACAGTTATTGTCCGTTAAATAATTTAGTATTTTTCCCCCAAGTGTATAATCTATAGCGATAAAATCGGTTTCTAAGGTATGTGCAAATAATACCGAATGAAAGCGCATGCAAATATTTAATCTTGATTTTTTCATTGATTGGGCAATATTATCTACGGTAGATAATTTTTTATTGAAATAAACCCGCTTATCGTCTTTAAAGTACTTCTGTATAAAATAACGGGAAAAATCGCGGTCGTCATTACCAATTACAAAATTATGCATGTGATGAAATTCGATTCTCTCGACATTTTTATCGTCTGCTTGTTTTTTTATAAATCGGGCCAAACCTTCTTCAAATTTGTGCTTTTCAACTTCAAACTCTTCAGAGCTTCCGTTAAAATATTCAAATGTCCAATCTCGCAAATAACATGTAAGTATGTTTTCCTGCTCTACGTCTATTTTTTCATTTAGGCCTTCCAAATATCTTTTAGCCGGATCTCCAAAAAATTCTATAGGCTTAGTTATACCATACGATTTGGCTATTTCAATACTCTTTTTATCCCTGAGCTTTATTTCATCACTGATGGCTAAAATATCCTTAACAGCATTTTCAAATTTCTCAAATTTTAGTGGGCCTATCCCACATCCAAAAACAATTGTTTTCTTTCCGTAAAATTTAGCTACCTTAAAACCTAATAATGGAATATATAACTCATTTAAGTCCATCAAAGGTCCGCCTCCCATTACTATTATGTCCGAACTTTTAGCGTACGTTATAAGTTCAAAGGTTTTTGTGGACACCACCGTTGCGTTTATAAATAATTCATAGCAAGTTCTTTTGGTAACAAATGGAAAAATGCTTCCGATAACAAACTCTACTTTATTATTAAATTCTGATTTATAATAATCTACAATTCCCGCCAAAATTGCCTTATCGCCTACGGTCTCGGTTCCATACCAGCCTACTATGAAAATTCGAGTCGTTGACTTTATCTTTGGAATTGCTTTCACCCATCTGGCCAGTGCAACTATCTTTTTAGACTTTTCTATTTTAAGATATTTGGCATAAAATTTTTCATCCTTCTGTAGTACTATTTCCCGTTGCGTGATAGGAGCATGATAATCGTGTATGCAACTACTGCAATTTTCCTTAAGAATCCGCTCCTTCTCGGCAAATTTTTCCTTATATATCTTCTGTGAAGATTGCTCCAAAGCATTTCCAATCTCTTTGGATTTTGGTGCACAATAACTTAGTTGTCCTTTAGATCCAAGTACTATTCCTTTATTGTGGTATGGGCAACCAATTAATCTATCGCCCCCTTGTAAAATGTTTTGTATGCTCGAATAGGTACGTTTATAAGTAGAATTGGTTTCGTATGAACGTTTTAATTTTTCAAAAAATAACAATAGGTTATAGGTTTCATCATTATCAAAATTGCGAATTACCTTCCCTCTATCTTGATTATACAACCTATTTATGGTTTCAGCCACCCTAAACCTTCCGTACATATTATTTTGTTTGGCATAAAACAAAAGGTCATCTGCATCCCAAATATTAATTTTTGATATAGTACAGCCAAAGGATACAGGTATCTTTAATTCGTTTTTTAAGTAATTAAATACTGAGATTGCAGTATTGAAGTTGCCTTTGGTTCCTCTCACGTTATCGTGCGCCTTGCCTACTCCATCTATGGATACCATTGCAGAAAATGGCACACTATGACTATCACACACGCGTTTTACGTCTAAAATTCTTTTTTTTACATCTTCTTCAATGATTGCATTTGTAATGATGCTTAAGCCCTTGATATTTGGAACTGCTTCAATGATTTTTTGATAAACATCTGGCAAATCTTCCCTTAAGGTAGGCTCTCCGCCCGTAACTCCAACATGTAGTAATTCAGAATATAGGTCATCAGAAAGAATTGTTTTTAATTGCTCTGGGCTAATTTCTAGTTCTTCATCACGCTTCCAAATATTGCACATTGTACACTTGGAATTACAACTGTCAATTATATTCAGGTTTAAAACAGTCGGCTTTGAGGAACTATTTAAAATAGGTGCAAGGAACGTGGGTTCCTTTCCTAAATACAATTTTCTCAAAAATAAAAATTCACGTTTGTACTTTGAAAGTTTTTTCCTTCCTTTTTCTTTTAATTTATATAGTTTATATTTTAATCCCATTAAAGACTAATCAATTGAATTTTAAATTCATTTTTTTTTCGATCATATTGCTTTCCCAAATGATTTGTTTTATATTCAAAATATTCAATAAGCTCTTCGGTAAATTCATCTTTCCATTGATCTGTAGAGCCTGATCTATAATGTGATTTCTTATCTGTTTCCCCTTTTTCTCTCCCTTTAGAATAGTTCCTAAAAGAGTGCTTATTAATTACATCGATGTATAAATTATTGTCTTTATTTAAGCCTATAAATGAAATGAGATGCATACAGAAATTTTCATATTGCTCTACAAAATCTTCATATAAATATACTTTGTACCAAGTTTGGTTCATATCTATATTCATCCATCCTCTAACTCCTTCAAATAAACCAAACTCGCTCATTTGATCAATTGAATATTTAATTCCATCTTCAAAAGAAGCATCATTTAAAACAGCTCTAACCCTATCAATATCTTCAGTGGGTGTATGACTATATTTTGAAGAATAATACCAACTAATAACCAAATCACGAGGGTCACGAAGGATAAAAAAAACTTTTGCTTGATTTGGTTTTAAATAATTTAAAATAGCTGGTCCCACGTAGAAACTGGCATAAAGAGAATTTTTCTTTAATTTATCAAAACCGAATTTATCATTTTGGACTGTATACAGCTCTCTTTGTAATGCATAACTTGGTCTTTTATAATCAGAATCTCTAAATATTACAGATTTTCTATAGTCAACAAAAGTACAATTGGCATAATTTTTATTGCTTATTTCTAAAATATCATTTAAAAAAGGTATAAACCATTGACTTCCCGTTTTTTGAGTGC
This sequence comes from Aequorivita todarodis, assembly GCF_028561335.1. Lineage (GTDB taxonomy): Bacteria > Bacteroidota > Bacteroidia > Flavobacteriales > Flavobacteriaceae > Aequorivita > Aequorivita todarodis. The sequence continues at coordinate 10,857 of NZ_JAQQTG010000016.1, forward strand.
AACAATGAATAATAATTTTATTTTTTCTGAATATTTGCATTTATATCTTATTAAACAATAATTATTTTTAAATAATCACAATACCCACTTTGAGTTTAATTGTACCGGAACCGTACCTACTAATGCACCTCCAATACTTTCAAAATAAGTTAAACTTCTATAGTTACTTAATGTCTTACCAAATTTGTACTTTTTAGAGTTTATATTTTCGGTAAATACTATATTCACTGCATATCTGCCTGGAGTAAAAACATTATCAAATCTAACTTCTGTTGAATAGCTGTTTTTATTCATCTTTGTATTTTCGTTTAAAGAGTTGAGGGACGCTACTCCATTTAAATTTGCATCCATAATAACAACACTAATAAAATAGTCTTTATAATCGGAGTTATTGACGAAATCTAGTTTTAAACAGATTGTTTCAGATACAGAAAAAGTAGCCTTTTCTGAGCCTTCTTTATCCAATAATGCAAAAGATTTAATTATAATATCCCTACCAATTACTGTAGTCTCCTCAATGGTATAATCTTTATGATATAAGCTTAAACCATAAGCAATATCATTTCCTTCATAATTAACAACCCCTTTTTTCATATGCATTACATGAGTACCTATTCTAGCTATCTGCGGCATAGAATGGCTTACAAATATAACAGCGCAACTATTCAATAATTCGGAAATTCTGTTAAAGCATTTTACACGAAATCCAATATCCCCCACCGCAAGCACCTCATCAACAATCAACACATCCGGCTCCATTTGTGCCGCCACAGCAAAACCTAAGCGCACCTTCATCCCACTACTGTAGTTTTGTACGGGCATATCTATAAACTCCCGTATTTCGGCAAAGTCTATAATTTCTTCTACTTTACTGTCTATTTCTTTTCGGGTAAAACCGAGGATGGCGCCGTTGTTATAAATGTTTTCGCGGCCACTCAGAATGGGGTTAAAACCCGCGCCCAGCTCTATCAAGGCGCCTACCCTGCCCTTGATGGTTACTTTGCCCGCATCGGGGTTAATAAGGCCGTTCAATATTTTTAAAAGTGTAGATTTCCCGGCACCATTGTGGCCTATCAGCCCCAGACACTCACCACGTTTCAACTCAAAGCTAATATCCTTTACGGCCCAAAACTCCTTGGGGCGCAGTTCCCGCTCGTTGCGGTTGCCGCTCAGGCCAGAAGCCAAATCCTTCACCCCATACCACAGGCTGGTCTTAAGGTCTTTACAGAACTTTTTGGAGAGGTTTTCTACTTTTATTAGGGTTTCTGGTTGCACGGTTGTTTTTTTGGTTTCTTGTTTCAGGTTTCAGGTTTCAGGTTTCAGGTTAAGGGTTAAGAGTTAAGGGTTAAGGGTTAAGGGTTAAACGTAATTCATCCTCATACCTCATACCTCATACCTCATACCTCATACCTCATTCCTCATTCCTCATACCTAATTGCTAAATGTTCAATTTTCAATTTTCAATGCTCAATTTTCAATTTTCAACTGTAATCCGCACCCAGCACCCCGCACCCAGCACCCAGCACCCAGCAACTCACGCACTCATCCGCTCCACCAAAATAGGAATCGAGATTCTATAGAACAACAAAGCAATAAAAAACAGGGGGATGCAGCAAGCGATTACTATTAAAAAATAGGTGAGATGCGCCGGGGGCATGCCTACGGCCAGATCGCGGGCGGTCAATATGATTGGGGTGAAAGGGTTCAGTTCCATTACGGTTTTCATGATTCCGCTTTTGGGGATTCCATAGACCACAGGGGTTACATACATTAAAAACCCCAGGCCAAAACCTATCAATCGTCCAATATCCTTATAAAGCATTCCTAATGGCGTGATTAATAATCCTAGTGTTGTTCCAAAAAGTACACCTCCCAAAATAGCGAATGGAAATAGCAATAGGCTCCAATGGAAGCCCACTCCAAAAACGAAAATAAACACCAACAAGAGCAATACTTTTATGGAGCTGTTGAACAACAGTTTATAAATCCCTGATACTATCAAAGCCTCTTTGGGAAAGTTTATTTTAGACATAATGCCCTTGGCGCTATTGGTACTGCCCATAGGCGAATTGATGGATTCGGTAATGATGGACCACAACAGGGTGCCCGAAAAAGCATATACGGGATAGGGTATTCCGGTATCGGTAACGCGAACGGTGCCTGAATTATTTAGAAAAATCCAAACAAAGGCAGTGGCAAGCGGCGTTACAAAGGCCCAAATAATGCCCAGATAGCTTTGGCGGTACTGCGCCTGTATGTCGCGCTTTGCCAATTGGAACGACAAAAACCGCGACCGGCCTATGTCGGCCAAGCTCTCTTTCAGCAACTTGCCTATACGAAGGTTGTTTTCTTTTTGATAGACTTTGGTTTCCAGTTCCATTGGGTTTGGGGAGAAGCGATTTTTTCTTGGGGGCTAAGATAAGGAATTTGGCTCAGTGTTGTTGGGAGAATTTTCGCCACGAATGCACGAATGTTTTTTGTAGTCAGTTCTCGGTTGTCTGTTGTCTGTTGTCTGTTGTCGGTTTGAGCTTGCCTGATTAAGGTTGTCTGTTCTCGGTTATCGGTTGTCGGTGGTGGATTCAGGATTTGGGATTTGGGATTTGGGATTTGGGATTTTTGGTTTCTTGTTTCTTGTTTCTTGTTTCAGGTTTTAACTGTCAGGTTGAGTGGATTTGGGGGAGCGGTAACTAGCTCAAGTTTGTATCGAGACCTTATTTGGGTTGTTTGTTCTCGGTTGTCTGTTGTGGATTTGGGATTTGGAATCTCGTACCTCGTCGTTTGTAGCTCGTACTTCCAGTGCCAGATTGGGTGGACTTGGGATTTTGCATCACCCCTTCCGGCCTCCGAACAGATGGGGTGCAGTTTATCATTATATCCCGTCGGCCACCTTCCCCTTTTTATAAAACAGCTCTTTGATGGAAATGTTTATTAGGGGAAGGAGCTTTTAGGATGCTTACAAGGTTAGCTAGTGGATTTGAGGGAGTGACGGCGAGTTTAAATTTGTATCGAGACTGAATTGGGGCTGCGTCGTTGGAAGCCGTTCTCGATACATTCGCCTCGTGCCTCGGCGAACACTCGAACTGACAAAACCGACAAAGGAGCAAATTGGAGGTAATAAAAAACCCTGCAAAGCTTTTTTGGCTTGCAGGTATTTTTTGGAAAGGTAATTAAATATGCTTCTATGTTTAATTAATAAAATAAGTAAGTGCATATTGAACTGTAACACCACTATAAATCCATGGAGGAAAACCCGTTTGTGGGTTTTTATTATTCACTCTGAATATTAAAGACCCATTTTTTGCTTCAACATATTCCACTATAAGATTAAATTTTTCGGAATCAGGGAGCCCACTGTTATTTACTAAATTTATTGTAATTCCGGAGGTTTGCGTAACCTCTGGAGCTGTAATAGTTATTGTTGTTTTTGCCCCATCATTTAAAAATGTTGCAGGTGTATAATATGTTTGGACTCTGTTCATATTATTAAGAAGAATCCATCTACTTTGATTCGCACTATATTGCAAAGTTATAGTAGCATACCTACCACGAACCATATATTCACTTTGTCCTGGAAGAAAAATTCTATTTGCAGCTGTTGAGCTACCGCTATTATTAACAATAAGCATTATTTCATTTCCTCCTTGGTCCGTATCATTTTGCAGTACCACAATTTGTCCATCTGAGCCTGTTTGTGGCACAATACCAGTTATATAAAATGCGGCGGTAGGCCCAGTAATTCTATAAAATGAAAATGGAGCTATGCCTAAATTTATATTATTATTATAACCATTACTTAATACCAATTCTGGTCCTTCCCTAAAAGACATTGCCCCATTAACATCTAAGTTGGTTTTAGGGTCATTTGTTTCTACGCCTACTTGAGCCGAAAGTGTTGCGGTTAACAACAAAATGGCAAGCAACATACAATTTTTTATATTTTTAATAGAAATCATTTTCATAATAAATAGGCTTTATAAAAGATACAATATGATTTTAAATCATTCTGTTGATTCACTTCCGTGGGTACCAATTATTACTTTATTATTTTCTTCGGTTAAAGCATCTATTTTTTTCAAATCTACCCCTTGTAGTTGTCTGAGTTCAGAAAGCGTTAAAGCATTCATTGGGGCATGTACAGTACGTTCTTTGTATTTTCTAAATTTTCGATGATCTACAATATTATTATCAACTGCCCCGCCAATTATGCCTTCATTAGTATTTGAAGTATTTAATAGCGTTAAAGATGGTGAAAGTTCAGCTTTATCAATAAAAACTTCAGTAATGTTTTCTTGTGCCTGTATGTTTAAACTTATTAAAAACAGAAAAAAGATGGTAAGTCTCATACGTTATATTTTATTAATAGTTATTGCAAAAGTTACACCCGTAACATTATTGTCATCATTATAAATTCTAAACACAACTTGCCCCGCCCTTGTTTCTATGAATTCTATGTATAAATCTGCAGCATCAGCGTTATTTATATTACCCACAAAATTTACAGATGCACTGGAGCCATTGGTTGCCTCGGGAATTATTGCCGTATATGTATTATAGCCACTATTTACAGTAACAGGACCATGATACCATGTTTCTATATGGTTCATTTTATCCATTAGCACCCATCTTTGCAAAGACAAACTGTATTGAAGCGTTATGGTTGAATATCTTCCTCTAACTAATAAATTTTTTTCTCCCGGCACATAAATTCTATTTGCTGCGGTAGAGATATTATCATGTACTATAGTCATGTCTCTATTTGTCGTATTTTGCAAAATGACTATTTGTCCGTCAGCACCAGCAACTGGGATTATACCCGTTATAGAGAAAGTTGACCCACCTCCCGCAATTCTATAGAATGAATATGGTGAAGCACCTAAATTAATATTATTATTGTTTCCAGAGCCTAATGTAAGTTGGGCCGCCCTTTGTCGCAATGAGAGTGACCCATTAACATCCAATGTAGTCTTTGGATCGGTAGTTCCAATACCCACCTGTGCAAACCCAGTAAAAGAAAAAAGCGATAAAAAGCAGCAAAAAAGAAAAGCCCACTTTTGAGGAGTGTACATATTTTTCATAAAAAATTGTTTTTAAAAATAAAACGAAATTGTTATGATAAGGGGCGTAACAATAATAAACCACCCATACAAAAAATGCAAGTTTTCTAAGGTTTACTTGGTGTTATGGAAGGATTACTGCGAAATGTTCAAAATATCCGTCAAGATGATTTCAAATTTCGATAAGCGGAATTTTAATGTAGGAAAACACTTAGCTGTAAACGGCTCACTTGTAGGACTTTTGAAACTTTAACATTTCAATTCCCTAAAAAGGAGGAAAAATTCTTCCAGCGACGAGTTTTTGTGAGAGTAAAATGAATTGGTTTTGGATAGGGCAATTTATTCTCAGCTATGCTATTATATGCTACAATCTGGGATTGGTTTTCGGGTGTGGGGTTATTTGGGGTTTTTATTGGGTTATTGAGTTATTAAGTTATTGAGTTATTGAGTTATTGAGTTATTGGGTTATTAAAAATAGTGTCGCTCGTAGTTGGTGCCTTAAATGTCTGGTCAAATGAATAATTGAAAAAAAATTAAATCACAACCCCTTCCGGCCCCGGAAAGTTTGTTTTGGCGTTCTTAAGATTCTTTGCGGCCCGGGGCCACCTTCCCCTTATACCAGGTTTTCGTTTTTATCGTTGTTTATTCTAAGGGGAAGGAGCGTTTGAAGGGAGAGAAGAAAAAAGTTGAAAAATTCCTTCCCGATTGCTATCGGGACCCGAATCAACGAAGCAACGAAGCAACGAATCAACGAATTAACGAATCACAAATTAACGATTACCAAATCCCTCCCAAGTAAGCTCCAACCCATCCTTCACAGAAAACAGTGGATTGTAACCCAGTAAATTTTTCGCTTTTTCAATATTTGCTAAGGAATCGCGCACATCGCCTTTGCGGGGTGGGCCGTAGTTGGCTTTAAGGGTTTTATTTGAAATAGTTTGTAGGACTTTCCAAAGGGTGTTCAAACTAATCCGTTGACCATAGGCCACATTGAAAACTTCGTTTACCGCAGCTTCCCCAGCAAAAAAGGCCCGCACATTTGCCTGCACGGCATTCTGTACAAAGGTAAAATCGCGGGTCTGCTCGCCATCACCATTAATGGTGGGCGCTTGTTCGTCCTTTAAGGCTTGCATAAATAACGGAATTACCGCAGCATAAGCCCCGGTTGGACTTTGGTTGGGGCCAAATACATTAAAGTAGCGCAGGCCGATGGTTTGGGTGCCATAGGTTTTGTGGAATACATCGGCATAGAGTTCGTTCACCAACTTGGTGACCGCATAAGGAGAAAGCGGTTTTCCAATGGTCTCTTCCACTTTTGGAAGGTTTTCGCTATCGCCATAGGTAGAGCTGGACGCGGCATAGACCATCCTTTTAACCGTTTTACTTTCCTTTTTGGCTACCAGCATATTCAAAAACCCCGTAACGTTCACTTCATTGGAAGTAAGAGGGTCGTTGATGGAACGAGGCACGGACCCCAAAGCGGCTTGATGCGAAACATAATCGATGCCGTCCATCGCTTTTTTACAGGTCTCCAAATCGCGAATATCGCCTTCCATAAACTCAAAACTGGGATTGTCTTGAAATTCCTCCAGATTTTTTAAAAAGCCTGTCGCCAAATTGTCCAAAACCCGTACTTTTTTGGCCTTGTGCTCCAGCAGATAGGCAACCAGATTGGAGCCAATAAAGCCGGCGCCTCCGGTAATTAGGAAGTTGAGTTGTGAAAGGTCTGCCGTGTGGTATTTTGGGGTTTGCAAAATGGTAAGGGTTTAGGGTTAATTGTTAAGGGTTGATTAAGGATTTATTTTTAACCACCGAGGACACAGTGTTTTTCACAAAGTTCACAGAGTTTTCTTGGTGTGCTTTGTGCCTTCTTTGCGCTCTTTGCGGTTCACTTTTAGGTTACTCGCTGCTTTGTAAATGCAAAACCATCTTGAATCTTGAATCTTAAATCTTGAATCTTGAATTTTGAATCATAATCTTCCATCAATACTATTTCTTTCAAAAAAGGCCTTAACGTCAAAAACCACTGACGGCGATGCTTTGTGTTTTTCTATATCAAAATCGGAAAACTCTTTATGGCCAACTGCCAATATGATAGCTTCATAGTTTCTTTTCAGTTGGGACTCCTCGCTCAGCAAACGCAGTCCAAATTCATTGGAAACTTCCGCAACTTTTGCCCAAGGGTCATAAACATCTATATTGAGGTTGTATTTTCGCAATTCCTCAATAACATCTATTACCTTACTATTGCGAATATCGGGACAGTTTTCTTTAAAGGTTATCCCCAAAACAAGCACATGCCCTCCTTTTACCTTACATTCCTTCTGGATCATTAATTTAATTACCTGCTGGGCCACGTAACTGCCCATGCCGTCGTTCATGCGTCTTCCCGCCAGGATAATCTCGGGATTATAGCCTTCCTCCTGGGCCTTTTGGGCCAAATAATAGGGATCGACCCCTATACAGTGACCGCCAACGAGGCCTGGGGTAAACTTTAAAAAATTCCACTTGGTCGCTGCGGCCTCCAAAACATCCTGGGTATCAATGCCCAAAAGTCTGAAGATTTTGGAAAGCTCGTTCACAAAGGCAATATTGATGTCGCGCTGCGAGTTTTCGATAACCTTGGCGGCCTCGGCTACCTTAATAGAAGGTGCCAAATGCGTTCCCGCCGTAATGATGGATGCATACAGCGCATCAATATATTTTGCGACTTCGGGCGTGGAGCCAGAGGTTACTTTTAAAATCTTGGTAACGGTATGCTGCTTATCGCCCGGATTGATCCGCTCTGGGGAATAGCCCGCGTAGAAATTTTTATTGAATGTGAGCTTTGAATGTTCTTCCAAAATAGGCACACAGATGTCTTCGGTTACGCCCGGATAAACGGTAGATTCATAAATAACTATATCGTCCTCCTTCAAAAGTTTTCCAACGGTCTCACTTGCTTTTTGAAGCGGGATAAGTACGGGTTGGTTGTATTTGTTGGTTGGCGTTGGCACTGTAACGATAAACACGGTCGCGCTGGCCATTTTTGAGGCATCATCGGTAACGGTAAGACCATAATTTTCGGTTTGTTGCAACGCTTTTTTTAGTTCTTCGGAAGAAAGCTCCAGCGTACTGTCAACTCCTTGCTGCAGTTGCTGAATGCGTTCCGAATTGATATCGAAACCGATTACTTTATATTTTGCTGCAAAGGCGGCGGCAAGCGGCAAGCCTACATAACCAAGGCCTATTATTGCAATTGTGGGGTTTTGTTTCATCGTTTGATCAAGAGATTGGGGACTGCCAATATGCTGGCATATTATTTAAGCGGCAAAATTACGGGTTTTAAAGGAAAGTAAGACTGATAAATTTAAAAACATCCCTCCCAGCCTCCCTTCAAAGGGAGGGGCTTGTTCACGACTAAGTTCATGCTTCTTATTACAAAACAAAAGCCCCCGCTTCGAAGAGGGGGTTGGGGGAGATGTCTTTTGGGTTGGAAGGATGATAACAACTGAGAAGCATGAGTTACATCCCTCCCAACCTCCCTTCAAAGGGAGGGGCTTGTTCACGACTAAGTTCATGCTTCCTATTACAAAACAAAAGCCCCCGCTTCGAAGGGGGGGGGTTGGGGGAGATGTCTTTTGGGTTGGAAGGATGATAACAACTGAGAAACGTGAGTCACATCCCTCCCAGCCTCCCTTCAAAGGGAGGAGCTTGTTTTGAACTACAATCATGATTCTCTGTACAAAATATCTCCCCCGCTTCGAAGAGGTGGTCGGGGGGAGATGTCTTTTGGGTTGGAAGGATGATAACAACTGAGAAGCATGAGTTACATCCCTCCCAGCCTCCCTTCAAAGGGAGGAGCTTCTTCACAACTAAGTTCATGCTTCTTATTACAAAACAAAAGCCCCCGCTTCGAAGAGGGGGTTGGGGGAGATGTCTTTTGGTTGGAATGATGATATCAACTGAGAAGCGCGATCCACATCCCTCCCAGCCTCCCTTCAAAGGGAGGAGCTTGTTCGCAACTAAATTCATGTTTCTTATTACAAAACAAAAGCCCCCGCTTCGAAGCGGGGGTTGGGCGAGATGTTCTAAGTATTTTCCTCGACATAATTTCGAATAGTATTTAATACGTCATCCAGATTATATAAAACCTCATCATTTGTGAATCGCAAAAAACGAACTCCTTGTTTTTCCATTTTTCCCTGTCTTTCTGCATCTTCCAAATAGTTGTTGTCGTGAATGCTTCCATCAATCTCTAATGCAAGCCCAATTTCGTGGCAATAGAAATCAACAATATAGTTTAAGATTGGCACCTGTCTATGAAATTCAACTCCCAAGGATTTCTTCCTAATATTTTCCCACATAATTTGCTCGGAAGGTGTCATGTTTTTCCGAAGCTCTCTAGCAATAAGCTTGAGATGTTTATTGTATGGAATTATTTTATTGGCCATGTTATAAAGATAAGAAAAACATCCCTCCCAACCTCCCTTCAAAGGGAGGAGCTTGTTCGCAACTAAATTCATGCTTCTTATTATAAAACAAAAGCCCCCGCTTCGAAGAGGGGGTTGGGGGAGATGTCTTTTGGGTTGGAAGAATGATAACGATGGCGAGGCATGAGTCACATCCCTCCCAGCCTCCCTTCAAAGGGAGGAGCTTTTTCACAACTAAATTCATGTTTCTTATTACAAAACAAAAGCCCCCGCTTCGAAGAGGGGGTTTGGGGGAGATGTCTTTTGGTTGGAAGGATGGTAACAACTGAGAAGCGTGAGTTACATCCCTCCCAGCCTCCCTTCAAAGGGAGGGGTTTGTTCGCAACTAAGTTCATGCTTCTTATTACAAAACAAAAGCCCCCGCTTCGAAGTTGGGGTTTGGGGGAGATGTTATTTCCTCCTGAAAATTTTCTTAACCCTATCCAAAAGCGTAGGCGGCTTTATTTTTTCGTGATACCCATTGCCATAGCTACCATAACTGCCGTACCCATAGCCGTACCCATAGCCATAGCCATACCCATAGCCCCTGCCGCTCTTCTCAACATAACCGTTTAAAACAATGCTGATATGTTTCACTTCGCCCGTTTTATACTTTTCATTGACGAAGGTGAACATATTTTTATGGGTATAATTGAAACGGGCCATATATAGCGTGGCGTCCACGTGTTTCATCAGTTCCAAAGAATCCGATACCAGTCCTAAAGGCGGTGAATCAAGGATAATATAATCATAGCGCTCCTTGAGTGCATCTATAAGTTCATCCAACTTTTCGCTAATCAATAATTCCGATGGGTTTGGCGGAATGGGTCCGGAAGGAATCACATCTAGGTTCGCGATTTCGGTTTTTTGGATTACGGTGTCAATATCTGTCTCATCGATAAGATAGTTGACCACTCCCATGTCATTATTGATATTGAAATCGCCAAATATTTTAGGTTTTCTAAGGTCGAGACCTACCAAGACGGTCTTCTTCTCGCTCAAAGCAAAAACCGAAGCGAGGTTGATGGAACAAAACGTTTTTCCCTCCCCACTTACCGAACTGGTTACCAATACCGTTTTGGCGCCCTTAATGCCCTGCTTTTTATAGATGAACTGCAAACTTGAGCGAAGCGCCCTAAAAGCCTCGGCCATGGCAGACTTTGGTTTGGTAAGAACAACCAGGTTGCTTTCGATAGGGCTTTTTCCGATGATCCCCAACAATGGAATGGAGGTAATGCGGTTCAAGTCCTTCACATTGCTGATTTTGGTATCGAAAAACACCCGCAGGAAGACAAAGATCAATGGAAAGAAAAAGCCAAGCAAGCCGGCCATCATATAATTCAACTGCGTATTTGGGCCAATCTGTCCGCCGCCGGTATCTTTTGCGGAGTCAATGACCATCACATCGCTTACGTTGGCGGCTTTCACCAAACCAGCTTCGCTTCTTTTTGCCAGAAACAGATTGTAGGTACCTTGGCTCAGGTTGTAGCGGCGCTCAATGTTCAAAAGGTCCTGTTGTTCTTTTGGAAGTTTCCGTATTTCCCCCTCATAACGGCCAATATCGCGATTGATGGAGGCAAGTTCCTGGTTTTTCAAGCTTTTTGAGGAACGTATATTTTCCAACAAAACCGTTTTAACTGCGTTGATCTGTCGGTCAATATCGTTGAAAATGGGAGCGTCCTCCTTATAGGAATATTGAAATTTATTCCGTTCCTCGGCAAGGGCAACAATCTTTCCTACCCCGCTCACCACGCTAGCCTCTGAAATACCCGCCACCGATGGTGCGGGAACATCCCTGTAATCGGAACGGTTAATCAGGTAATCCTGAAGGGTGTTGAAGTAATTTAATTCGCGATTTACAGATTCCTTCCGCAGGTCGAGTTCGTTCAGTTTCGCGTTGATTTCAGAACCCTCACTTGCCAGATCGAAGATTGCATTCTTGTTTTTGAATTGGTTAAGCTCGTCCTGCACGTTAGAAAGCTCCTCCGATTTCTGCGCAAGACTACTATCAATAAACTTAATGGTCTTGGTAGCGAAAAGATTTTTTCGCTCCAGCATATCTTCGCTCAATACTTCCACGGAAGTATTCAGGTAATCTACCAATTGCGCCTTGTTGTTTCCGGTAAGCCTCATTTTTAATACCGAGGAACCCTTGCTTTCGGGATCAACGCGAATGCCCAAATACCGCTTTACTATGCCGTCATAGTTCCTAAAAACAATATAATAAGGCGTTCCCGGTCTTGACACTACATCTGGATTTGGCATAAAGGTGCCATTAAAAAAGGGCAACTTTATGTGCTCGCCTATTTTAAAATCCTGTGAAAACTCGCCGGCATCCACAAATTTCGAGCTGGTTTCCTTGGTGCTATAATTTTGCAGGCGAATGTTTCTGGCCTCTTCAAAGGAAACGCTTAAATTGAAGTTGACCGAATCCTTAAAAACAACTTTTATGGGCTGGTTCAGCATTTGCGGTTTGGTGGTGTCCACTTCCACAAAAAATGGGGTCTGTTTGTAAGCGTTTTCCTGTTGGTATTTTCCTTCCTTCAGATAGTCCATATAATATTGCAGGCGTTCCACAACCTTTTCGTTGTGCGAACGGGACTGCAAGGTAATGACGGCTGTATTCACCTTGTCCGTTGTTCCTCCCCAATTAAAGGTAAGACTGGTATTGGTGGTAAAAAAGGGGTTTTGGTCGTCCTTGATGGAAACCATATTCTCCATTTGGTAAATGGGCAATTTGCGGACGTTGATGTAATAGGCAATGGAAAAAGCAATGGCCAAGGAAACCAGAAACAATGGCCAATGGTGCAAAAGCTTAAAGAGAAAACCCTTAAAGTCGAATGTGGTATGGGTTTCGTTAATTTCGAATTCCTCGCTCATGTTTTTATAATCTTGTAAACAATAAAATGGTTGTAACCAAGGCTGTGGCAACCGTAACGATGGTCGTGAAAGACTGAAGCCCAGTGGTTCCCGTACCCAGGGATTTTTGCGGCAATGGGTTTATCAAAATCAGGTCGTTCGGTTTAATGTAATAATAAGGCGAATTCATTGCTTCCAGCTTGGTAAGATCTATATGGTGCACTTTTTGTCCGGCAGGGTATTGGCGGATAATGACCACATCGCTCCTATCGCCCGTAAGCTGGATATCGCCGCTGTTGGCAATGGCTTCCATAATGCTCACTTGGTCGCGATAAATTATTCTGGAACCCGGACTGCCTATTTCGCCATTAATGGTATAGCGGATTCCCGCCAATTTCACGGTAACAAAAACATTGGCCTCGGCCTTAAAATAATCTTCCAGTAAGCGCGCTTCCAGTTTTTCCCGAACCTCATCTACCGTATAGCCCAAAACGTTTATTTCTCCCAAACTTGGAATACGAATGTTGCCGTGATCATCAACTACAAAACCGTCATAGTACAACTTTTCCTCTCCCGTAGCATTGGGGTTGGCATCGCTTATAGGGTTAAAGATCCCCACGGTTTCTTGGTCCAGTGCCTTTACGCGAATGCTCAAAAGGTCATTAATCTGAAGTCGGTACGGTTCCTGCCTTTTCCGCAAAAGCGCCAAAGTATCGGCACTGCTGGTGTTTTCCTGTAAATAGGTGAGTTGTTTGGTGGTTACACAGGAAGTGGTGCAAACTACAACAATTAAAAACAACAAATACGTAAGCTTCATAAAGGGCAGGATTGTTAATGGACAAATATAAAGTAACGCATTTAAAATATTCAAAATTCACGGTTCAAAATTCAAGATTCAATATATCGACTGTATTCGGGGAGGTAAATCTCAAATTCCATCCGGATAGCTCACGGGACCCGAATTAACGAATATGTCACCCTGAGCGCAATCGAAGGGCACTATTTCATTACATTTGCCGAAAATATAAACCGTGAACTACCTTTCAGTAGAAAATATCTCCAAGTCCTTCGGGATGCGGGTTTTGTTTGAAAATATTTCCTTCGGAATAAACGAGGGGCAAAAAATAGGCTTTGTGGCCAAAAACGGCACCGGAAAAACTTCGCTTTTGAATATCATTGCCGGAAACGACAATGCCGATACCGGAAACGTCGTTTTCCGAAAAGGCCTAAAAATTGCCTATCTGCCGCAGGAACCGGATTTGGATCCGAAACTTACCGTGGAACAGACCATCTTTTCCTCAGATAATCCCATCCTGAAAATTATTGAAAATTACGAGCACGCCATTGAAAACCCAGACGATTCCGAAGCCTACCAAAAAGCGTTTGATGCGATGGATGCCCACCACGCCTGGGATTTTGAGACACGCTACAAACAGATCCTCTTTAAACTGAAAATGGAAGACCTCCACGCAAAGGTTTCAACCCTAAGCGGCGGACAGAAAAAACGTTTGGCATTGGCCAATGCTTTGCTCACAACCCCAGATTTGTTGATAATGGATGAGCCCACCAACCACTTGGATCTGGAAATGATCGAGTGGCTGGAAAATCTGTTTGCAAAGGAAAATTTCACCCTGTTTATGGTTACGCACGACCGTTATTTTTTGGAACGGGTCTGTAACGAAATTGTGGAATTGGACGAAGGCACGCTTTACAGCTACAAGGGAAACTACAGCTATTATCTCGAAAAACGCGACGCGCGGATAGAAAACGAGGCCACCGAAACGGGAAAGGCGAAGCAGCTTTTCAAAAAGGAACTGGAGTGGATGCGCCGCCAACCGAAAGCGCGGACCACCAAAAGCAAAAGCCGGATTGACGATTTCCACGAAATAAAGGATCGTGCCAGCAAACGCCGCAACGACCACCAAGTGCAACTGGAACTGAACATGGAGCGCATGGGCACCAAGGTTGTGGAACTTCACAAAATATCAAAATCGTTTGGCGATAAGGTATTGTTGGACAAGTTTGAATATAACTTTAACCGCGGCGAACGTGTAGGGATTATCGGAAAAAACGGTACGGGAAAATCGACGTTTTTGAATATTCTTACCGGAGCGATGAAGCCTGATTCCGGAAAGGTAGTCGTGGGCGAAACCGTGCAGTTTGGCTACTACACCCAGGCTGGAATAAATATAAAGGAAGGTCAAAAAGTTATTGATGTGATCCGCGAATACGGTGATTATATTCCGTTGAAAAAAGGCCGGCAGATTTCGGCATCGCAGCTTTTGGAACGCTTTCTTTTCGACCCCAAGAAGCAATACGATTTTGTGGAAAAACTGAGCGGGGGCGAACGCAAACGGTTGTATTTGTGCACGGTGCTTATCAAAAATCCAAACTTTTTGATACTCGATGAGCCTACGAACGATCTCGACATTGTAACCTTAAATGTTTTGGAAAGCTTCCTTTTGGACTTTCCCGGTTGCCTTTTGGTAGTGAGCCACGACAGGTATTTTATGGACAAGATTGTGGACCATCTTTTTGTTTTCAGGGGCGATGGCGAAGTGGAGGATTTCCCGGGAAATTATACAGACTTCAGGGTTTATGAAGACAGTAACATACAGGAAAAACGAGAAGCCAGCGAAGCAGCTCCAAAGGTGAAAAAGGATTGGAAGCAGGATTGGAAGCAGGATACGAGCCCTGCAAAACTGAGCTATAACGAGCAGAAGGAATACCAAAAACTGGAGAAGGAAATCGCAAACCTTGAAATGGAGCGCGAAACGCTTCAAAATAAATTCGCCACCGAAAATTGGGACGGCGAAGAAATAGACAAGCAGTCCATAAAACTTCAGGAAATTATAGACACCATTGAAGCGAAGGAAGAACGCTGGTTTGAGCTTTCGGCGAAAATGGAGGGATAATTTATTGTTATTATTTATTGAAAGCGCTGCGTTCTCTGCGCCTCTGCGGTGCTATTTTACCGCAAAAGCGCAAAGAGAAGAAAAGAATTATATTTGAATTATGCTTCTACACATAACACTTAACGCTTAACACATAACGCTTAACACTTAACGCTTAACGCCTAACCATTAACTTCGCCCGTGATCCACCAATCAAAAAGCTACATAAAATTCATCCGCCTTTCCAAAAACCGGCACGGCGTTCACTCGCCTTTTGTATATGATTTGGTGACGAAGTGTTTCAACGACAAAAAAACATATCCCGAATACGAAATTCTGAAATCGCACCGAAAAGCCTTGCGAAGTGACACTTCAATGGTAGAAATGAAGGATTTTGGCCAAGGTTCCCGTGTTTTTAAAGGCAATGCCCGTAAAGTTTCGGCAGTAGTCAAAAATGCGGGAATGCGTAAAAAACGGCAAAAGTTGCTTTTCCGAATTGCGAAATATTTCAACAGTGAAAACATCTTGGAATTGGGAACTTCACTGGGTTTGGGAACGGTGGCGCTATCGCTTTCCAACGAATTTTCCGCGATACATACGGTGGAAGGCTGCCCAAATACCTTATTAAAAGCACAGGAATATTTTGAAAAATTCAATTTGCACAATATTCAAATTCACCAAGAAATCTTCAGCGATTTCCTTTCAGAATCCCGAAGCTTCGGGACGGAAACGTTCGATTTAATCTTTATTGACGGCGATCACAATGGCGAGCGCACCTTGGGCTATTTTCATTCCCTTTTAAAACATGTGCACAACGATTCCCTCATCATTTTTGACGATATTTATTGGAGTAAGGATATGACGGCGGCGTGGCAGCAAATAATCGCGAACGAAAAAGTAACGGTAAGCATCGATACATTTCAATGGGGACTGGTTTTTTTCAGAAAAGAACAGCCTAAACAGCATTTTATGATAAGGGTTTGAGTAGGGGAGTTTATGAGTTTATGGGTTTATGGGTTTAAAGGAAACAAAACTTGGCGACTTGGCAGGTTTGCGTGCAAATTTTTCTCGCCAAGGCACTAAGCATATTAGATTAAATTAAAGTTTTTGCGTTGCATTTGGGATTTGGTCCCGATAGGTATCGGGATTGGGATTTGGAATTTAAGTTTTTGGAATTTGAAACTTATCCATTTGTAACAACCCACGTATCTTTACGTCTTACAAACAATAGTAATTTAAAAAAAGCCCCCTTTGGGGGAGTTAGGGGTCTATGAGCTTAGTTATAAAAATTAGAAACATCACCCGCGATTTCCCGCTTGGGAACGAAATAGTCAAAGTTTTAAAGGGAATAGACCTGGACATCGAGCGCGGCGAATACGTTGCCTTGATGGGCCCGTCCGGTTCCGGAAAATCTACTTTAATGAACCTTTTGGGTTGTTTGGACACGCCTACTTCCGGCAGCTACGAACTAAACGGAAAGAACGTGAGCAATATGACCGATGATGAATTGGCCGAAATACGGAACAAGGAAATAGGCTTCGTTTTCCAAACCTTTAACCTGCTCCCCCGCACCACCGCCCTCGAAAATGTTGCGCTCCCAATGGTTTATGCGGGCGCCTCAAAAAGCGAACGCACCGAACGTGCCAAGCAGGTGTTGACCGATGTGGGCCTTGCAGACCGAATGGATCACAAACCCAACCAACTCTCCGGCGGACAGCGCCAACGTGTTGCCGTGGGTCGGGCACTGGTAAATCGTCCCTCCATCATTTTGGCAGATGAACCAACGGGGAACTTAGATTCAAAAACTTCGGAAGAAATAATGAATCTTTTTAACGACATCCACAAAGCGGGAAATACCGTAATAGTAGTAACCCACGAGGAAGACATAGCCGAACGTGCCCACCGTATTATTAGGCTTCGGGATGGGATGGTGGAAAGTGACACGAAGAAAGAAGTAATGAGTCGTGATTTGTGATTTGTGATTTGTGATTTGTGATTTGTTAATTCGGGATTCTTTGCTCTTTGTTCTGTGTTCTGTGTTCTTTCTACTTCGTTTAAAATGTTTCTAATTTCCAATTTCGTATTTCCTTCTTTGTACTTTATCTTTGAACCATGACTCTCGATTTTTCAAACCCCCTCGTTTTAATAATTGGCGGCATTTTACTGCTTGCCATTCTCTATTTTTGGAACAAGCGCAACGCTTCAAACCAAAAAGCACGTCGCAATAGAAATTTCCGAAGCGGTTATTACGAACGGAAAAAGGAACGGGATGAAAAGAGTAAGCAGTAATCAGTTTCAGTTCGCAAGGATTAGCTTGTTTTATTCTTAAGCTTATTCGTAACTTTGAAAGACCATAAATTTCAAAACAATAAATCACAAACCTAAATGAAAATATATACCAAAACCGGCGATGCAGGCACTACTGCCCTTTTCGGCGGCACGCGGGTTCCCAAGCACAACATTCGCATAGAAAGTTACGGTACCGTGGATGAACTCAATTCAAACATTGGAATGATACGCAGCCAAGAGATTGATGCGCACAGCAAGGAAATATTGATACAAATTCAAAATAGGTTGTTCACCGTAGGTTCAATTTTAGCCACGGATCCCAAAAAAGCGGTACTCAAAAGCGGGAAGGAACGATTGAACATTCCAAAGATTGACGAAGAGGATATCACTCTATTGGAAACTGAAATGGACAAAATGAACGAAGCCCTGCCAGCCCTGACCCATTTTGTGCTGCCCGGCGGAAATACCGCCGTGTCATATTGTCACATTGCCCGCACCGTCTGTCGCAGGGCAGAACGTCGCGCCACGCTTCTAAATGAAAAAGAACCTATTGACGAAAGGGTAATAAAATATTTAAACCGACTATCTGACTACCTCTTTGTGCTGGCACGAAAGTTGTCTAAGGACACAAACGCGGAAGAGACGCAGTGGATTCCGAAGAAGTTGTGAATTGTTTGAGTTATTGGGTTATTGGGTTATTGGGTTATTGGGTTATTGAGTTATTGAGTTATTGAGTTATTGAGTTATTGAGTTATTGAAATAAACGAAAAGTAACCGATCGCCTCCGTTTCAACTAAATAACTTGTTAATAAATAACTTTATAACTTACTCGTAATCAACACAAAACAAACGTTCTTTAAAATAGTGCAGAAATAATTTGGATTTTTCTTGACTTTTTAATCTAAAAAATTACTTTTGCAGAAAATTAAAACCTAAAGTGCTATGTACTGGACATTAGAATTAGCATCCTATTTGAGCGATGCGCCCTGGCCCGCAACCAAAGACGAATTGATTGATTACGCGATCAGGACCGGTGCTCCACTGGAAGTAGTGGAAAACCTTCAGGCTATTGAAGACGAGGGAGACTCCTATGACTCTATTGAAGAGATCTGGGCAGACTACCCGACCGACGATGATTATCTTTGGAACGAGGATGAATATTAATCCCAAGGTTTTGGGAAACAACTAAAAATAATATAAAAAGTCTCTTTTACGGGGCTTTTTTTTATTTAAAAGCTTTTAAAATATCGCCACGAATTCACGAATAATTGTATAAAAAACATTCGTGAATTCGTGGCAAGAAAACAAAATTGACAAAACAGTGCTGCCCGGCAACACTTCAAAATAAGTAAAGGCACATAATCAGGTGCCCCAACAAAATAAATAATCATGGGAATATTAGATAACGTACTAAAAGTTTTTGTAGGCGATAAATCAAAAAAAGACATCAGCCAGATTCAGCCGCTGGTTGAAGAGGTAAAGAAACACGAAGCTGCAATAGAAAAACTCTCCCACGATGAACTGCGGGCCAAGTCAGATTTCTTCAGAAAAGAAATAAAGGATGCACAGAAAGATGTGCAGGACCAAATAGATGCCCTTGAAAAACAATCGGAGGAAGAGCAGGACATCAACAAGAAAGAAGACTACTACAACCAGATAGACAAACTGAAGGAAGACCGCTACGAAATTGAAAAAGCGACCCTTTCCAAAATACTTCCCGAAGCCTTTGCCGTGATGAAAGAAACCGCAAAGCGATTTAAAAACAACGAAACCATTACCGTAACCGCAAGCCCCTTTGACCGGGAAATTTCCGCAGATAAAGACTACGTAACCCTTGAGGACGATAAGGCCATTTGGAAAAACTCCTGGGATGCCGCCGGAAAGCCCATTACTTGGGATATGGTGCACTACGACGTTCAGCTTATTGGCGGGGTAGCACTGCACGAAGGAAAAGTAGCCGAAATGCAAACGGGGGAAGGTAAAACCTTGGTCGCCACACTGCCAATGTACCTCAACGCCCTTGCAGGAAACGGCGTACACCTTGTAACGGTGAACGACTACCTGGCAAAGCGTGACAGTGCGTGGATGGCCCCCTTGTTTGAGTTTCACGGGATGACCGTGGATTGTATTGACAACCACCGCCCCAATTCCGCGGCGCGGAGAAAAGCGTATTTGGCCGATATTACCTACGGGACCAACAACGAATTCGGTTTTGATTACCTGCGTGATAATATGGCGCATTCGCCAGACGATCTTGTACAGCGCCCGCACCACTACGCTATCGTGGATGAGGTGGATTCGGTATTGATTGACGATGCTCGTACCCCGCTTATCATTTCCGGGCCGGTGCCAGAGGGCGATCGCCACGAATTCAACGAGCTGAAACCAAAGATCCACGACATCGTGGAAGTACAGAAAAAATATTTGAACGGTGTATTGGCCGAGGCCAAAAGACTTATAAAAGAAGGCGACGAAAAAGAAGGCGGGTTCCAGTTGTTACGCGTATATCGCGGGTTGCCGAAGAATAAGGCACTTATAAAATTTCTTTCGGAAGAAGGGGTAAAACAAATACTCCAAAAAACCGAAAACCATTATATGAGCGACAACAACCGCGAGATGCCAAAGGTTGATGCCGAGCTCTATTTTGTGATTGACGAAAAGAACAATCAGATAGAACTCACCGATAAAGGCGTGGACTATCTTTCTGGGGAAGGCGATCCCGATTTCTTCGTAATGCCTGAGATTGGAACTGAAATTGCCAAGATTGAAAACAAAGGGCTTCCAAAAGAAGAGGAAGTAGCACAGAAAGAAGAACTTTTCCGTGAATTCTCGGTAAAAAGCGAACGCATCCACACCATGAACCAATTGTTGAAGGCCTACACGCTATTTGAAAAGGACGATCAATATGTGGTAATGGAAAACAAAGTATTGATCGTGGACGAGCAGACCGGCCGTATTATGGACGGCCGTCGTTATAGTGATGGACTTCACCAAGCGATTGAAGCAAAGGAGGACGTGAAGATTGAGGCGATGACCCAAACTTTTGCTACCATTACACTCCAGAATTATTTCAGGATGTACAACAAACTTTCTGGAATGACGGGTACCGCGGTAACGGAAGCCGGCGAACTTTGGGAAATCTACAAACTGGATGTAGTTGAAATTCCAACCAACCGCCCCATTGCACGCCACGATCGTGAAGATAAAATTTACAAGACAAAACGTGAAAAATACAATGCCGTAGCGGAAGAAGTTACAGCACTTTCACAAGCCGGACGCCCTGTTTTGATCGGGACCACTTCTGTGGAAATTTCAGAATTATTGAGTCGAATGCTGAGTATTCGAAACATCCCGCATAACGTGTTGAACGCGAAACTCCACAAACGCGAGGCAGACATTGTTGCCGAAGCCGGAAAGAGTGGCGTGGTAACGATAGCCACCAACATGGCCGGTCGTGGTACGGACATTAAACTGAGCGACGAAGTGAAGAAAGCCGGCGGCCTCGCCATCGTGGGTACCGAGCGCCACGATAGTCGTCGCGTGGACAGACAGTTGCGCGGGCGTAGCGGCCGTCAGGGAGACCCGGGAAGCTCGCAGTTTTACGTGTCCTTGGAAGATAACTTGATGCGTCTCTTCGGAAGTGAGCGGATTGCAAAGATGATGGACCGTATGGGCCTGAAGGAAGGCGAAGTGATCCAGCACAGTATGATTTCAAAATCCATTGAGCGCGCACAGAAGAAGGTGGAAGAAAACAACTTCGGGATCCGAAAGCGTTTGCTGGAGTATGACGATGTGATGAACGCCCAGCGCGAGGTGGTTTACAAAAGAAGATACCACGCTCTTTTTGGCGACAGGCTTCGTGTAGATATCGCCAATATGATCTACGATACCGCCGAAGTAATTGCAGAAAACAACAAACTGGCACAGGATTTCAAGAATTTTGAGTTTGAATTGATCCGTTTCTTCAGTATGAGTTCTCCCATTTCCGAAAGGGAATTTGAGAAAATGGATGCCAAGGAAATTGCGGGAAAGGTTTACAAGGCAGCCTACATTCACTATCAGGACAAAATGGCGCGCAATGCCGAAATGGCCTATCCGGTAATCAAAAATGTGTACGAAACTCAGAAAGACAAATACAAACGGATTTTGGTTCCCTTTACCGATGGCGTAAAAACCCTGAACGTGGCCACCGATCTTGAAAAGGCTTATGAAACCGAAGGAAAGCAACTGGTAAACGATTTTGAAAAGAACATTACCCTTGCAATAATCGATGATTCGTGGAAAACGCACCTTCGAAAAATGGACGAGTTGAAACAATCGGTCCAGCTTGCGGTACACGAGCAAAAAGACCCGTTGCTTATCTATAAGTTTGAAGCTTTTGAACTCTTTAAGGCAATGATTGAAAAGGTAAACAAAGAAGTAATTTCGTTCCTCTTCAAAGGAGAGCTTCCGCAGGAAAACCAGCAGCAAATACAAGAGGCACGCGAGGTGCGCAAAAAAGAAAAATTAAGCGAGCAGAAAGACGAAATCCCGAACATGGACGAGCGTGCCGCCCAGTCGCGCGCTGCGGGAAATACACAATCCCAGCACCAACAGGTAACCGAGACCATTGTTCGCGAACACCCAAAGATAAACCGCAACGACAAAGTGACCATCAAGCACGTAATGAGCGGCGAGAACAAAACGATGAAGTACAAACAGGCCATTCCGTTGCTTGATAAGGGCGATTGGGTGCTTGTGGATGATTAGTTTTATGGACGTAAGATAAATTGATCTTAGAATATAAGACTAAAAAGAGCAAAATTCAATATTACAACTTTGACAAAGTTTAAAACTTTGTCAAAGTTTTTTTATTTAAGAAAGTGGTACTTGCAGTATAACCCCAAAACCTTTTTCGGTCCTTATTTTTAGTTGGCTATTCATCTTTTTGGCGCGCAGTTCCATATTGGTAAGGCCAAGCCCTGAAGTTTTTATATTTTCGTTCATACAGCCATTGTCCTTAATCTCCAAAAAAAGCTCGGTTTTGGAATAGTTTAGCGTAATTTCCACCCTATCGCCATTGCAGTGTTTTATACAGTTGGTAATAGCTTCCTTAAAAATAAGATACACATTTTGGCGGATAAAAGGATTCAACTGTTGGTCTGCTTTTATTTCTCTCCCTTTTTTAAAGTGAAAAGACAACTGCTCATTATTTTGAAAAACATCCGTTGCAAAATCCTTCATCCGCGACAGCAAACTGCCCATGCTGTCTTTTTTGGAATCGATACTCCAAACGGTGTCGCGCATGCTGCCCATCGCTTCCCTACTAAGGCTGCCAATACGTTTTAGTTTTTCGCTATCAGCTGCTATGGCTTTTTTTGCCAATATTTCAGATTGCATGGCTACGGCCGTTAATATGCTGCCCACGTCGTCGTGAAGATCGCTGGATATTTTGTTGCGCAGCCCCGCCAGTTCACGTTCCTTTTGTAAGCGTAAGCGATACCGGTAACGTATCAATAATGCCATCAGTATTATTAAAAGCACTACAAAAGCCAACTGCGAATACCACCGCAAATACCAGTATTGGGCTTTTTTAATGGTTAGAGCTTTAATTTTTTGGGGAGAATTTACGGTTCTGATTTCAAGATTGTAGGTTCCCGGGGCAAGCCCTACAAGATTTAGCTTTCTTTCTTTGGAATAGTCGCTCCAATTGGTGTTTATACCTTTAATTCTGTGGCTGTACAAAACCTCCTTTTCTTCCTGGAGCGCTGCGTAATCAATTTCTATGTTCACATCATTTGGAGAGAGCTCCAAGGTTGCAAGCTGGTTTATCCCTTCCGATATATAGCGATATTTTCCGTTATCATTAAAAATTGAAATTAAATTTATTCGAATGTCTTTATCTTTTTCCCTTTTCACGTCCCACTCTAAATCTTGTGGAAAAAATGAATACAAACTTTTTGTAGTTCCCATATAATATTTACCATCGGAAGCTTTTAGGAAGGAATTCCTGTTGAATTCCACATTTGCCAGCGGATGGCCTTTCACAAGTTCAAAATAGTTGCCCGTTTTTTTATTGAACCGGATCAGGCCGTTGTCCGTTCCCAAATAAAATTCATCCTCTGACAGTGGGACAATAAAGAAAACTTCCCTATTTACTAAATTTTGGGTATCCATACCATCCGGAAATTCAAAGACTTTTACGGTTTCATCCTCAGTATTAAATGCTCCCAAACCGTTGGAGCCAGCATACCACAAAATAGGAGGGTCTAAAAACAGATGGTTCACTCCTGTTTCTCGATTGGTTTTTAGAAAGGAAGCATTGTAATTTTTATGGACTTTCCCTTTTTTTGTCATAAGGGTAATACCGTTAAAACGACTAGCAACAAAAAGGTTTTTCCCCTGCGCATCTTCAATAATCGAGTTGATGAGATTAAACCGTACTTCGGGGTGTCCCGTTACGTCAAAAGTATAATTAAAGGATTCTTTTTCAGAAAGATTATAATATTGAAGTTTGTTTGTGCCCCAGGTATAAAACCAAAGGCTGTCCTTCTTTAAAAACTGTGTGGTATGTGCGTAGAACTCCTGCTTGGAAAAAGGTCTTAGCGTATGGTCCTTAAAATTCAAAAGGGTATTGTTCCAAATAATATCGTCATTGTAAGCCTTGATACTAAAAGTACTTGTAAAATTTACATCGGGGATTTTTGGAATTTGAGATATTTCGAAATTTTTGGTTCCTGCTGCTTTTTTTGCTATTTCGGCCGTATAATAGGTAACATAAATATTGTTATCTGAGTCTTCTGTAAGGGCTCGAAAGCTGGTGTCTTCCGTAATGCCATTTATAGTTTCCTTAAAAAACGCCTCGTTTTTAGGCTTTGCCTCCAACTTATATATCTTATTGGGTTCCAATACCATGATACTGCCGTCTTCTTTTATCAATATTCCATTTTCTATCAATAAGATATAATTCTCGGCATCCGTAAGGGAGCTTTCCCCATTTTTATGTATCTGTTGATAGGTTTTGGAAATGGTATTATACCTAAACAATCCCTCCCCCCTAAAACATAGAATAGTGTCTTTTTTGACGACAAAAGTAGAGAATGATGACTTAAAGGCATTTGGCAGGGTATAATAATGGGTCAATCTTTCCTCATTAAAATCCCATTTCATTAAAGTGGAGGTTTTTTCGTTCATCAAAAAATAGTCATTGGCGTCACTATAGGTACTGGGCCAATGCCCCCATCCCTTTGTAATATCAATTTTAGCAATCAATTCTCCCTTTAGGGATAAAACCGTAAGCATAGTTTCGGTCAACAGAAAAATACTGTTTTTAACAATGTTCATTTCAACCAATCTATCGTCGATACCATTGACCTTGGGCATTTCAAAAATGGCGTGTTCCACTTTATCTTTTCCCCTTTTATGAAGCGTGTATCTATTTGATTTCCTATTAATACTTGTATAATAAAGTGCATTATACCTGTCCACCTGAAATAGAAGTTGCCCATTTGGGATAGCAGTAAGTATCGGGATGGTATCAATTACCTTCCGTTTGTCAGGGTTGTAAATTATGAGCAGGTTATCCTCCAAAACGGCGGTAATAAGATTTCCCGTTTTGTCCTTTATAAGCCCATAAAAATTTGAAGAAATATCCTTTTTTAAAATCGGGTATTTCTCAGAGCCATTGAAAAAACGTTGGGAAGTACTGCCGTCAAACTGCCAAAGGCCATTATCGGTAGCGAACCATACATACCCTTCCCTATCCTCTTGCGCTTGGTCAATATTCAGTCGCATATCGGAAATGCCCAAAGGAATTTCAGAGAGCTGGTAGGTAGGTTTAATTTTTTTATGCGCTGAAGTTTGGGCAGGCAGTGTGACTGCTGCCCATACAAAAAACATATACCCCAAGAATATATTCTTTGACATGTTGCGAATGTATGAAAATTATCTTGAGCCACATCTTTATGTGGTTGAAACACTATGGTTTGCACCCTAAGTTTGTTTGAATACTTCTAACCAAAATTCCGATTATGAAAAAATTTCGAACAATTCATTTTTATCCGCTCTTTTTCATCGTATTGTTTGTATTTACAGTAGGTTGTACAAAAGACGATTCTTCTACGGCACTCGACGAAGAAACGCTCGAAGATCCCAGCAATACCGCAGGACGCTTCTCTGAATTTCTCAGTTGTGAAATCATTTCGGTGCCCAGTACGGTGGGTTTGAGTACGTATTACAAAAAATATCTCAACTGCTCAGGGATACCGATTATCGGCTCAGAAGCGGTTCCTGATGAAGCTCTTTATGCCGCTAATGAAACCTTAGCGTTTATGCTTACCGGATTGGGCAGTGTGCGCGCCAAACTGATACGGGATGGTAATTATATAGCCCTATACCCCGAAGGAGGGCATATTAGCGACCTACCCGAACCCTTTTTGGCAACAAATGAAAATACTGGAGCATATACTTGGATCGGTTCGGGACCAAACGACTTAAGGGCCTTGGCCTGTGATGTTCCGAGTATCTTATGTTATCCCGATGGCCCGGTGGGACATGTTTTGGTCCACGAAATAACCCATATGATCCACGTAGGAGCTTTAAGATTGATAGAAAGTTCTTTTGAAAGTGAGTTAGAATCCATTTACAACCAATCGCTTGCTAGTGGAAAATGGAACAATACATATGGCACTAGCCACCATTCAGAGTTACTTGCAGAGGCAGTTACCATTTATTACGGAGTAAACTGGATAGGCCCCCTGGGCGGCGATGGCTTAAGAAATGAAATAGGTACACGGGCACAGTTACAGGATTACGACCCTGCACTTTACAATTTTATAAACAATCATTTTAATAATTCCACCGCAATACCCGGATGCAGGGAGCCTGTTATTTCTGGGGCCACGGCCAATTGCCCGGCTACCGTGACCGATATGGATGGAAACGTTTATGAAGTTGTAAACATTGGCTCCAGGTGTTGGATGAAAGAAAACCTAAGGACCACAAGATATAGGGACGGTTCCCCTATACCCAATATTACAAACAATGGGGAGTGGCAAAACGCCACAATGGGTGCCTGGGCAAATTATGAAAATAATACCGGCAACGATGCTATATATGGCAAATTGTACAATGGTTTTGCCTTAAAAAACGAAAAATTATGCCCTGAAGGGTGGTATGTACCTTCCCTGCGAGAGGTTCAGGATCTCATACAATATTCAGGAGGCGATTATGCGGCAGCCAATCTTAGAAGTCTCGATCTGTGGAATCAATCGGGAATAACGGCAACCAATAGCAGCGGGTTTACCCTATTGCCCTCGGGCATGCGTATCAGCAGCGGTTCGTTTCAACATATGGGGTATGCTGCCCTTATTGGCTCAAAAACACAAACCGACCAACGCCCGTTCACATTGTATTCCAAAAATGTTATGGCGGATCAGGAATTTATTTTTCTTGGGGATGGCGATAACACCTTGGGTGTTTCCTGTAGATGTGTTAAAGTGGCAAATTGAAATCATGAATTTAATATACCACGGTGCTGAATGGCTGTTTAAACCCACCACATCTTTATGTGGTTGAAACGCCTTGTTTACTGCCGTAGTTTTGTATCAACAACTAAACAATTTATTAACCATTAAACTTTTAATTATGAAAAAAATGTACTTTTTGGCCTTTTTGGCTTTCAGTTTTGCTTCAACAGTTTCCGCACAGATTTATTTTGAAAACTTTGAAGGTTTTAATCTTGGTGATATTTCTTCACAAAGCCCGCACTGGAGAACCTGGTCCGGTGCTGAGGGCGGTCCGGAAGATGCAGATGTGGTAAGTGGTGGGCAGGAAGGGGCTAGATCGTTAATGATTGATGGCTCCCAAATTACCGACCAACTTCTTTTAATTCCCGGCAACCCTACTTCAGGGAGCGTTAATGTGGGTTTTTATTTGGCCATACATCCAGGTAAAGGTTTTTACTTTAATATGCAGGCTGCCCTTACTCCGGGCTCAGACCCGTGGCAACAAGCCATTATGGGAGGAAATGTTTATTTTAACTGCGATGGCAATAGCGACGGCATAGGTATAGTAACCAGCACCGTAGATTGCTCAGCCCCAGAGCAGACATTCAGCTATCCTGTGGACACCTATTTTAGGGTAACCCTCTATTATGATCTCGACAATGAAACATGGTCTATGCGTATCAATTCCAATTTGGTTTTTGAAAACCAACCATTTGAATTCGGGGGCCAAAACTTTGAATCGCTCGCCGCCATTGATTTTTATTCTGCTACACCCCATAATGAAGGCTTTATAGATGTAGTGGAAATAAATCAAACCCTTGGGACAGAAGATTTTGATCAAGACACATTCTTTATCTATCCCAATCCGGTAAAAGATGTTTTGACCGTTCAGTCAAAGGAAATGGTCGATTCAGTTGAAATATTTGACCTGCTCGGAAAATTGGTGCTCTCCCAAAAGCCCAACTCCATTTCGCCTTCCGTTAACATTAGTAGCTTAGCTCCCGGTTCCTATCTGGCAAAAGTTACCATTGGCGATGCTTCAAAAACACTAAAGATTATTAAACAATAGTGCGATTTCACAAATTGAAATAAAAAAACGCTACTATATTTTTTGTTTTCCATTGATAGTAAAGGCTCTCAAGGGTTTATGGCTTGAGGGCTTTTTTTAACTACCTTTAAAAACTGATTAAACTTATGGAACACATATACTTAGCCATTATAGAGGACGATATTCTTATCAGGGAATCGCTAGAGAGTTATTTGGGCGAGAACAAAAGCATTGAAATAAATTTTATTGCCAACAGCGTTGAGGATTTTTTAAAAACAATCGATGTTTCGCGAAATCCCAAAGTAGATGTTATCCTGCTGGATATCGGCCTTCCGGGTATTTCTGGGCTGGAAGGCATTCGCCCCATTCGGGATAAGTTGCCAAAAACAAACATCATAATGCTCACCACCTACGAAGAGGACGACAAGATTTTCAAGGCTCTTTGTGCGGGCGCTGTTTCGTATATTTCAAAAAGAACTTCGCTTACCAAAATTGAAGAGGCCATTATCACAATCTTCCGTGGGGGCTCCTATATGTCGCCTTCCATTGCCAGAAAAGTGATCAATTATTTTGCACCTACCCAAGAAAAGGAAGAAAGCAAGTTAACGCTTCGGCAAGAACAGATTGTACAGGGCATCTTGGACGGCCTAAGCTATAAAATGATAGCCGACAGGTATATGATTTCAATAGATACCGTTCGGGATCATATAAAAAAAATATATTTAATCCTAAACATCCATAGCAAGGGCGAACTCATAAATAAAATGCAGGGCAATTCTTTATAAAAAAACTATCTTTAATCGAAATTATAAAAACGATTAAATCCTTCAATGAAAAAAATATTTATAGAGTTTAAATGGGCCATTATCTTTACCATTGCTATTCTCTGCTGGATGCTGCTGGAAAAAACGCTGGGCTGGCATGAAGAACAGATTGCAGACCACCAATGGCTTACCCTCTTTTTTGCGCCCTTCGCAATATTGATGTATTTGTTGGAAATGCGCGAAAAAAGAAGAAGGGTCTATAATAGGGAAATGACCTGGCTGCAAGGGTTTATTTCTGGTGTCATCCTCAGTATTTTTATTGCGCTGCTTTCGCCTTTGGCACAATACATTACCCACAATTACATTACGCCGGAATACTTCAACAACGTGATTGAATATTCCGTTACCAACGATCTAATGACGCGTACCAAGGCCAATGACTATTTCAACATAAACAGCTATATGTGGCAATCTGCTTTTGGGGCCCTGGGTTTTGGAATTGTACTAGCGGCAATTGTCGCTCTTTTTGTTCGGAAAAAATAGTGCGAAACGGAATCAAAATTTTCAAATTAATAAAACCTCTTTTCAAGAATATACTTCCTTTTGGAATATTTAATTGCCTTATATTGAATACAATACTTATCGCTTGACATTTTTTTTCATAATTTAGCTTTTAAATCAACATTTAAAAATCACACAATCATGAAAAACCTAATTTTAGCAGTATCGGTATTTGCATTATGCTTCGCTTCCTGCAAAAACGAACCGAAAGAATCAATGGAAGCCGACAACTCAGTTGTCATGGACAGTATTGTAACAGAAGAACCCGAAACCCCTGAAGTCCCTATGGATTCCGTGGCAATGCAAAAAGCTTGGGAAGCCTATATGACTCCGGGCGAGCCCCATAAAAGGATGGCTGCCGAGGAAGGCAAATGGAACGACGAACTGACCTTTTGGATGGGTCCCGATGCGCCTCCCGAAAAAGCAACCGCAACCGAAGAGATCAAGATGATCTTGGGCGGCCGTTATCAGGTTAGCACCTTCATGGGCGAAATGATGGGAATGCCCTTTGAGGGGCGGGCCACACTTGCTTATGATAACGCTACCAATGAATATATTTCCACTTGGATTGACAATATGGGCACCGGTCTGTCCGTAATGCGCGGCAAATATGACGAGGCCAGTAAATCCACCACCCTTACCGGCACGATGGTAGATCCCATGACAGGGAAAGAAAAGCAGACAAAACAGGTCTATACCATTATAGATGACAATACCCGAAAAATGGAAATGTTTGAAACTGCCCCGGGCGGTGGAGAATATAAAAACATGGAAATTGTGATGAAAAGAGGATAGTAATTTTTAGAGCAATCCGGTAAAATTATTTTAAGAAACCTTGTTTGCATACTGCAGACAGGGTTTTTTATTTTAAAAATAGATTTCCAAATTCCGCTGAAAATTTAACTTTATGTATCTTGTGGCATTGATACCTCGTTAAAACATGCGCTCTATTTTTTATATGTTTTTGATGTTCCTGGCAGGTCTGGTTGCTTCTGCCCAGGACGATAGCGATTATAAGGATATGTTAGCGAATGCCGAAGCGGTTCTATATACCCAGCCCGAAGAAGCCATCAAAATAGCAAACCACGTACTGCAAAATTCAAAAAACGCCAACCAACTAATCCAGGCAAACCTGCTTAATACTACTGCCTATTATATAAAAGGCGAATTTGAAGATGCCGTAAAAGCAGGGGTTGAAGCAAAAGTAATTGCAGAATCAATTGAAGCCATTCCTTTACAACTAAAGGCAACGGTTGCCTCCATCCCTCTACTCTACCATTTGGGCCTCGATAAAGTTGCGGAACGATATTACGGGAATACGAGTGTTTTGGCCTCAACCCTAAACACGGAAACGACCCCTCTTTATCTTAAAGGCGGAAAGGCACTGCTAAACGCATATAAAGAAATGGGGCAAGACAACTGGCAGCAAGCCCTAAAAGATTTTAACCGGGCAAATACCTTTTTTGAGAAAATTCCCGAAAAAACCTTGGCAAACGAGAACAACGCAACCATGGCAACCCTTTATGCAAAGGTTTACAACACAGATGCCGCGCAAAAACATCTTGAGGCCCTTCTTGAGAAAACAGCGGGCGAACACCCCAATAATTACCTAAAAATGGTAGTGTTGAACCAATTGGGCGAATTGTTTTTCCTGAAACAGGACTACTCCAAATCTATTGAATCGTACCAGACTGCCTTGCAAATTGCAACTCAGTTCCAAAACAAAAATTACCAATCCCAGATTTCAGAGAATCTTTCTTCCGTTTATTTGGCCTTGAAGGACGCCCCACAATTTTATTCGTATAAAAAAACAGCGCAACAGTTTGACGATGAGATAGAAGCAGCGGATGACCAAGCAGTAAACGCTATTTACAATTACGTGAACAATAACAATACAACAAAAAGGGACAGTTTAAAAAAAATGTTCACAAGAAACTTGCTGATACTCTCGGCAATTTTCTTTGCAATTTTATTGACCTATATTCTTCTTCGTTTCCGCTACCGAAACAGGGCCAGACAATACAACCGTTTTTTAAACTATATTGAAAACAGGCAAAAACCAATAGAAACCCTTCCTTTAAAAGAGGTTTCAAAAGGGCTCAACATCCCGTTGGAAACAGAAAATGCACTGGTTGGCAAATTGGCACAGTTTGAAAAATCCAAGCAGTTTACCAAGCAGGATATGTCCTTGGCATCACTGGCAGCACATTTTGACACGAACACCAAATACCTTTCGGAAGTGATAAATTCCCATAAGGGGAAAAATTTCAACAGTTATATCAATGAGCTTCGAATCAATTACATCATAGACAAACTAAAGAGCAATAGCACCTATCTGCAATATAAAATAAGTTATTTGGCCGAAGAGAGCGGTTTTTCTTCCCACAGTAGTTTTGCCACTGTTTTTAAGGCAGTCACGGGAATTCCGCCAACCGTTTTTATCGACCTTTTGAAATCTTCAAAGAAAACTTCGAAACCTATTTATGAAGAAGTGGAATAAACATAGGGCCCTATTTTTCCTGGCAGGATGCTTCTTTTTTGTGCAAATGGTGCATTCACAAAAAGATGTGGACAGCATCTTGAAGGTAGCCGGGAAGCAGATTTATGAAAATCCAGAAGAGGCCATCGCGCTTTCGCACGAAGCACTTAAAAGTCCAACGATTACCGTTAAAAATAAAATAAACTCCCTGCTCACCATTTCCACGGCGTATTCTTCAAAAAGAGATTATGAAAAGGCTTCGGAATATATTGTTCAGATCAATGGGCTCATCCCAAAAATAAATGATGATTTGACAAAGATGAATATCCTAAACAGGATTGGCGCACATTACCAAGAACTCCAGATTTACGATAAGGCCCTGGAATATCTCGATGAAGCCATGGCGTTGATAAAAAAATATCCCAAGCAGGATTCGGTGCAGCATTTTCTGGGCTATAATTCCATATTGCGGGGGTTTATATACCGCAAACAGACCAACTGCGATGTTGCCCTAAAATATTTTGACGAGGCCATAGAAGCATACAACAAGACCACGATAGAAAAACCAATTATGAATGCCAACCTGAGCATTTGTTATTACAATAAAGGAAATTGTTTATTATCGCTAAATAAACCGGTTGAGGCAAAGGAAAGCTTTCTAAAATCCGTAGCGCATGCCCAAATTGTTGATGCCAAAAGTTTGATCGCCTTTGGGAAAAAAGGATTGGCCGAAACCGAGACCCAAAATGGAAACTACAAAGAGGCCTTATCGCTGCTCACCGATGCCCATGCATTATCAAATACGGTGGGCGATCTTGTTCTAAACCGCGAAATTTATGAAGGACTTGCCAATAATTACCTCTTTCTCGGCGATTGGGATAATTATATACTTTATCAAAATAAATATGTAGCGATAAAAAAGGCAAATAAAATTTCCGAAAGAAAAACCATCAATCAGTCCCTGATAGCTTTAACCGAAACCAAAGCGGAAGAAATTGAGCAGCTCCGAGCATATTTCAGACCCCTTCAAATCATCTTCATAATCATTATTACAATTGCGCTTTTTTTACTTATCCGCTCGGTAATAATTTGGGAAAGGGACTTAAAAAAGTTAGAAAACAGGTTAAAAAGTTAGTTTTTTAACGCTTTCCTCTGCAGCGAAACAAAATTCCCAAAAAACTACACAACCTCTTGATATATAGGGTTTTTTGGTTTTATTCTACCTTTTAAAATTCACGAATTTCAAAAGGTATCTCCTTTTATTATAGTATTTACCCACCTACTTTAGCCTTCAGATAAAACAAAATCAATTAAAATTTTATTACGATGAAAAAAATTATTCTTCTATTAATGGTATGCGCTTATGGATTGTGCATCGAAAGTGCTTCGGCCCAATTTGTGGTAAAGCCTACTTTTTTTGAAACCCAAGGCGTTTCTAACGATGGTGTTGTTTCTGGATACGAAGCCCAAGCAGGGCCCTATTCTCTTTGGAACGCAGACACAAATACTTTTGAACAAATTGGCGGTGCTGCCCCAGGACTTGGAGTAGGTGGCGGCGTACGGTTTTCAGCGGATGGAAATCTACTATCCGGCACTTCCTACATAGACGTTACCACCCCAACCGAATGGGAGAAACTGAATACCGGACATAACTATATATTCACAGGTATTGAATTCCCAGACAACCAAAACTCGCTCGGTTTTGCGGCAGGGCAATCTGTAACATACAATGGCGACGGAATTATTTTGAGAACCTACGATGCCGGGGATAGTTGGGAACAACTCTGGACAGGCACCAATCAGGGTATCGAGGGAATAAGTTTCCCCGATTCCTATACAGGGTATGTTGCTGGATGGAGTGCATACGCGGCAAAAACCACCGATGCCGGAAATACCTGGACCCCAATGACGCCCGGAACGGATATTTGGTACTATACCGATGTTGTTTTCAAAGATTGGCAAAATGGAATTATAGGTGCTTTCCCCAACAGTGCACCAGGCATAATATATTACACTTCAGATGGAGGTAGTACCTGGACGCCAGCTACAGGTGTTGATGCAATTCCAGACCAACTGACTTATGTGGGTGGCGATACGTATTTTATGATATCAACCGGAGGGACCATCCAAAAATCAACGGATAATGGCGCAACGTGGACTACGGTACTTTCAGGTGCCGGTGTCTTGGCCGGCATCGAATTTTATGATATGAATACCGGTTTTGCCGTGGGCGATGACATCGTGCTAAAAACTACAGATGGAGGCACTACCTGGCAAACCATTACTGTGGCAAACAGCCCCGGACCCATCTGGCGCGATGTAGCTTGGCTGGATGCGGACCACGTTACGCTCGTGGGAACTCCGGAAGTTATTTTTTCCTCTGAAGATGGTGGTGAAACCTGGCCGATCAATAATTTAGGAACTTCTACTTTTAACGAGGCACTCTATGAAGTTGTTTATACGCCCAATGGCCGAGGCTTTATTTTTGGATCACAGGGAGTAATGTTCAGAAAGGAATCTGAAAACAACACCTATTCCATACAATCCATGTATAACGCAACCAGTGACGAATGGACCGTTCTTGGCAGTTTCGATTTCCCAGTGGACAACAATCTAAGCTCGGGCTATAATATTTCTGCAGATGGAAGCACCGTTGTAGGAAGTGCGTATGTTGAGCCAACTCAGGGAGAACCAGGGCTGCCGGTACATGCCACAGCATGGACTGCTGCAGACGGCCTTGTGGATTTGGGAAGCCTTTACACAAACATCAACCGTAGCACCAGAGCCAACGCCGTTAGTGGTGATGGAAATGTAATTGTTGGCTGGCAGGATTTCAACGGCCCCTGGAAATCGGCTGTTTGGCGCAAGGATGCCAACGGCAATTGGTTGCCGAATGAATATCTGTTACTCGACCCAAATGGCGATCCAACTGATGAGTTTAACCAATTGGGCGAGTGCAGCGCTATCTCTGCAGATGCAAACTGGATTGGAGGCCGTGGTGATTATGCCAACAATGGGGAACCATGGATATGGAGTGAAGCTACCGGTTATATGTCTTTGGGCACTTTGGCTCCGGGCAGTACTGGGAATGTTACGGGTATAAACTACGATGGTAGTATTGTAATCGGGTATTTTCAAATTGGCCCTTGGGATCCAAACGTTCCCTTTATATGGACCGCAAGTGGCGGCTTGCAAGAATTCAATGCATTCGTGACCGATACCTTAGGTTACACTATGGACGCAAGCCCAATATGGGTTCCAAATGCAATTTCTTTTAACGGAGAATACATTACAGGCTGGGGATATGACCCTACCATTGGTCCGTGGGGCGATTTATTTACATACCGCGTTCAGCTCCCAACCGTCCCTACAAACGATGACTGTGTTGATGCCATTCCATTGGCATGTGGCGACTTGGTTACCAATTCTACCATATTTGCTACAAATTCTGGCGGAAATGCCTCACCGGATGTGTTTTATTCATACACGGGAACAGGAGCTGCAGAAACCATTACGCTAAATGCCTGCGGGCCTGATACCAACTTTCCAACTACCGTGAGGGTTTATAGCGATTGCACATTGACAACCCAAATCGCTTTCAACGACAGTTCTTGTGTTAATCAACCTGAGCTGTCCTTCGAATCTGACGGGACAAGCACCTATATTATTATGATTGAAGGATATGATGATACCCAAGCCGGGAATTTCCAGTTGGAACTAACCTGTGAAATTCTTGTTGGCATTCAAGAGAACGAATTGCAAGGCTTAACCTTATATCCAAATCCCGTGACTGATGTGCTGCAAATAACCGCAAAAGAAGAAATTGGTTCCATATCGATCTTCAATGTAAACGGACAGCAATTATTGAACAAAGACCTCAACAGTATGCACGGCGAA
This sequence comes from Aequorivita todarodis, assembly GCF_028561335.1. Classification (GTDB taxonomy): domain Bacteria; phylum Bacteroidota; class Bacteroidia; order Flavobacteriales; family Flavobacteriaceae; genus Aequorivita; species Aequorivita todarodis. Next base: position 46,638 of record NZ_JAQQTG010000016.1, read on the forward strand.
ATAGACTTGGCCGCACTTACAACAGGAATCTATTTTGCAAGGGTAACCGCAAACAATGCAACAGAAACTTTCAAAATCGTAAAAAACTAATAGTTAATAGTAATTTTTTTCATAGTTAATATTTAGGTTTTGAATAAACCGCCCTCGTTTTGGATTAGGGGGCGGTTTTAAAAAAAGAGGGATTCTTTAAAAAATGCAATCCTTATTACACTCCCCTTTTTCTATGCACTTTTAGGTGCACGCCCCTTTTCATTTTTTTTTGGAAAGGGGCTTTTTATTCCCATAAAGTCCCTATTACCGCCAACTTGCTATTTTAGCAAAAATAATTGTCCGCTTTCCCTGCGTAGTAACTACTTTTACTGTGTAAAAATAGTTTCGTTTCATGTATAGGTTTTGTACAATACTGCTGCTGCTACTTTCGAGTGTCTCCATATCACAGGAAGGTAATATCTCAGGTCTTTTGGCCCAGGCGGAAGATGTGCTTTATTCAGACCCGCAGGAAGCAATCCGTATTGCGGAATACATTTCGGAAAAATCGGACCAACCGGCAGAATTGCTGCAGGCGGCCTATCTTCTTACCCGCGGTTTTTATATAGAGGGAAAGTATAACCAAGCCTTAAAAATTGGGATGAAATTTTCCGAGGAAGAATTGAAAAGTGATCTTGGCACACAAATTCAACTTAATATTCTTCTTTCAAAATTACTTAAGGATCTTGAAATTAATTCGCTTGCCGTAAAATATAGCGATAAGGCAAAAAACTCATTGAAAGCAGACACCGATAGCGATACCCAAAATTGGGTAACGGGCAAGATTATTCAATATGGTTTAGAAAAAAACCAAAAGGACAGTCTTCCGGACCTCGACCAATTTTATAGTGCAAAAAGCAAATTCAATAAAATCACTTCTTCGCAAATTCCGTTTCAAATTGGAAATATTGACCTCGATTTGGCCGAAATGCACCTTCGTGAATCTCAGTTGGATTCAGCAGAAGTCTATCTGTCAAGTGCATTCCGCGAAAGCAAAAAAGAGAAATCGGGCAATTATCTGGAAATGAAAACACTTATCAAATACGGTGAGTTTCTCTTTCTGAAGAACGCGCATGCCGCAGCTATTGACACGTTGAACGCCGCGATGCTACTCGCCCAAAAATTCAGCAATCTTCCCGAACAAAATAAGGTTGCGCAAGCTATTTCGGAAAATTATTTGGCCCTAAACAATTTAGAAGAATTCAACAATTACAATCAAAGAGCCGATGAAATAAACACCGCGGTGGGCGATGCCGAAAATGATGCGGTAAATACGGCATATAATATTTTTAACCGTAATGAAACCGAAAGATTCAGCTTGTTTCGTGCCAATGCGAGATGGCATCTGTTAATTCTGGGCGGAATCCTATTGCTGCTATTGCTCTTTTGGGGATTCACAAAACTGAGGTATCGAGCCCGGATAAACCAGTACCGAAAATTTATAGGGTATTTGGAAAAAAGGAAAGAACCAAGTAAACTCCCTGCCCTGCCCAAAATTGATACCTCAAAAACCCTGAACATTCCCAAAGAGACGGAAGAACAATTGTTGGTGAAATTGGAAGAGTTTGAAAATTCATTGGATTTTATCAATAAGGAAATTTCGCTTTCGCGGATGGCACTTCAGTTTGAAACCAACACCAAATACCTGTCTGAACTGATAAACGCCCACAAGCAAAAAAATTTTAATACGTATATCAACGAGTTGCGGATCAATTACATAACGGACAAGCTGAAGAACGATCCCCAATATTTACAGTACAAAATAAGCTATTTGGCCGAAGAAAGTGGGTTTTCGTCCCACAGCGTTTTTGCCACGATATTCAAATCGGTTACCGGAATTTCGCCCACTACCTTTATAGACATATTGCAAAACAAACAAGAAAGCCCCGCGGCTTAGAATCTTAAAGATGAAAAGAATAATTACATATAATTTCTATTTCTTGATTGGAAGTTTTATCCTTTTCACCCAAGTGCTTTCGGCCCAACAAAACGCAGACAGCATTATTGATTTTGCAACGAACCAAATATACGAAAACCCGAACCTGGCCATTGAAACCGCGCAAGCGTTATTTGATGCCGGCGAATCCACAACCGACATTAAAGTGCGTGCGCTCATTATCATTTCCACGGCATATTCATCAAAAAGGGAATACGAAAAGTCGTTGGAATATTCCCGTGCTGCTATGGATATGTTGCCAAAAATCCAAAATATAGAGCTGAAGATAAGGCTGCTTAACCGGGTGGGCGGCCAGTACCAGGAATTAAATGTTTACGATAAAGCGTTGACCTATTTAGACGAAGCCTATAAATTGCTCGAATCCCTTTCGGAAAGCACTTATAAATCGGAAGCTATGGGTTTCAACAATTTGGTGCGTGGGTTTATTTATAGAGAGCAGATGAGTTGCGACACAGCACTGGATTATTTTAACAGCGCTATTGAAGCCTATCAAAAAATATCGCCCGAGGTAAATAAAAACTCAAACTTGAGCATTGCGTACTACAACAAGGGAAACTGCTTAATTACTACAAACAAAATAGACGATGCGGAAGCTAGTTTTCTGCAAGCAATAGCCTATGCGAAAAAAAACAATGCCAAAAGCCTGATAGCCTTTGCCCAAAAGGGACTTGCGGGGGTTTATACCTTAAAGGGCGACAACCTTAAAGCCATCAACCTGCTCGAAGAGGCACTTCAAAATTCGGAAGAAGTTGGGGATAAGATTCTAAATAGATCCATTTATCGCGCATTGGCCGAAAACTATTTAGCCGAAAATGATTTAAAAAACTATATCCTATACCGCGACAAAAACCTATCCATCCACAACGAAATAACAAAAACGGAACGGAAAACCATAGACAATTCCATCCAAAGTATAATGGAAGCAAACTCCAGAAAAGTTGAGGATTTTAAAAACAGGAACCAACTATTTCAGGCTATCTTGGTGCTGCTTATACTTGCAGTAATTGCATTCTTGGTCCGTTTGATCCTTTCTTCTGAAAAGACCCTCAAATCGCTCAAAAAGGAATTAAAGTTTTAATTTTTTCAGAAATAGTACATATACCGTCTTTACATTATTTATTTTTAAACTCGTTGACTATCAAGTATTTGCACTTTTATTATTTGAGAAATTCCGAATTCTGAAAGCCTATTCCTTTTATTAGCGGAGTAAATAATTTACTTTCGGACCATCAAAACTAAATCTATTTAAAAACAATTAACAATGAAAAAAATTACCTTTTTAGCAAAAAGCATCTTCGCGCTGTGCTTCTTTATGGGAGTAGCTTCTGTGGAGGCGCAGGTAGAATTCAAATTGCAGACGGAAATGTTCACGCGCTTCAGCGATGTGAATGATAACGGCCAAGGCGTTACTACGAGCCAATATTACGATTTTGCAACCAATGTACTTACCGATATGGAACCCGAAGCTACGGGTCTTTCCTCCATAAACAACAATGGCGATGTTTCGGGCCAAATGTATTATGACGAGCCAAATGGCATTATGCAGCCCGCGGTCAAAAAGAACGGAACTTGGACGCCAATTGGTTGGTTCCCAGCCTCAAATCCGGCAGAATCAGGCTTTACAACCTATGGTATTTCTCCAAACAGCAAATATGTAACCGGCCAAATGTCTATCGGTTGTTGTGATTTTGGTACTTTTTTATACGATACCGATACAGGAGAACTATTTGACGTTTTTGACCCTAACGGCGAAACTTTGACCGGATATGCGGTGACCGACGATGGTACTATGGGCGGTTGGTTGGATCAGCCAAATGGCGGGGGAACTTTAAGGGTACCTGCCTTTTTCAATAAAGACGGCGACATCACTTTAATCCCCGACGGACAGTTGCCAACTTTTAGTGTCAATGCTATTGTCGATATAAACAGCTCCAATGTGATGGTTGGCGATTTTGATGGCCAGCCTTTTATTTATGATGCGAATACCGCTACGTTTACAACCTTCGATACTCCCGAAGGCAATAACGGTACTTTTACGAGCATTTCAGACAATGGCATCGTAGTAGGTTATGAAGATGTTGATTTTCAAGTAAGGGAAGCAATAATCTACCATCCCGATTTAGGGCCTCAACCGCTATTTTTAAAAGATGTCCTTTCCGATTTGGGGATAACCATTGGCACAGCCGATGGTAGGTTGGGAACAGCTTACAAAATATCTGACAATGGAAACTATGTTGCGGGATGGGTAAATGGCCCACCGGTATTCGCCCAAGGTTGGATGGCTTATTTGGACGATAGTATAATTTTGGGCACACAGGATATTTCGCAAAACACCGTGTCTTTCTATCCAAACCCCGTTGAAAATACACTTCATTTAAACTCAAAAGAGGCGATTGATGCTGTAAGCGTTTACACGATTACGGGACAAATGGTTTCCAATGTAACCTTCAATGAAACCCGAACTGAATTGAATCTTTCAAGCTTGGCCAGCGGCGTTTACCTTGTGAAGGTAACCAGCAATGGCAGTGTGGAAAATTTAAAAGTGGTGAAACAATAAGCAGACTCCCTAATTCTGAGCACAACCGTGCTGGCCCCTTTTCATTTTTTGGAAAGGGGTTTTTTTGTGCTGCAAGGCTTTATTGCGAGGCGTGAAGCCGTTCATTGCTAATGAAGTGAAGCCAATCACTGAAGCGAAACATTGCTATAAGTAGAATTGATTGTAATGGTTTTATTGGAACTATTGTTTTGGTTATATCCCTTCACCAAAATCCTGTCCGCACTTTTGGATTCCTTTAGTTGAAGTGATTTTGGATATTTAAGGGTAGATTTCCTTCCGTTGAAATAAAATGAAAACGCACCCACTGGCGCTTTCACTTGGGCGTCGGTATTTTCCAGATTAATGTCTATAGTTTCAAAATCATTTGAAATTTTAGCGATGCTCAAATCTCCGAAAGAACCGGAAAGGAAGGCCTGGTTTGTAACATTGCCAATACGCACATCGCTGGAGTTGGCTTGCAGGTTTATATTTTGAACATTATCAATGGAACATTGATCCACAAACTTCAGGTTCAGCATACCTTGTTTCCAGGTATTTACCTGCACGGAAGCATAGGAAGCATTGATGGAGGTCTGTCCTCCATCAATGCTGTTTGCCTTAAAAGGCGTATAATCCAAATTGGCCTTCACGTTGTTTACATCTGCCATTTTTAAATTGCCGTGGCGAATGTTAACGTTGGTTTTCGCGTTTTTTGGCAGTCGGATGATGATTGTTTTTTTAGCATTCCCACTGCCCATACTACCTCCATCTCTTTGAATAACAATGGAAGAGCCGTTTTCTTTCTCATAATTCCTTTCTATTTCATTTGCCCAAGCTTCCATTCTTTTTCCGTATTCCTCGCCCCAAGCTTCCATACGTTCCCCATAAGCTTCCATCCGTTTTTCGTAGGCATCCATGCGCTTGTCTTTTGCTTCTTGTAACGCTTCATCTCTTTTTTCTTGGGCTTCCCGCCTTTTGCCATTGGCCGCTTTCATTGCTTCGTGCCTTCTTTCCTGAGCCTCCCTCCGTGCTTCGTTACGACTTTGGTCACGCTTGGCAACACTGTCAAAACGCTGGCCCCAAGCCTCCATCTTTTCTTCAAAGTCTTTGCCGAATCTCTTGTCCATTTCGGCTTCAAACTTTTTCATATAGCCTTTTTCATCTTTTTGATAAGCCTCATAATCAAACTGAATATTGCCGAGATCCTCAAACAGACCCTCCGGAAGTGGCGGCACCTGAATGTTTTGGATCATTGGCAGGACCATATTCTCCATCAGCGGGCCTATAAAATCCATTGGGGGCATAGGGTCCATTGCAAAACCTTGGTTGCCAGCGTTAGAGGCTATGCTCACTTTTTTGCTGTTTCCGCTAATGTTCAGGTCCCAGTTTTTCATAAGCTGCTGCTTCTCTTTTTCTGAAAGTTTTTCGTCTTCAATATAGGCTTCCACTTCCACTTTGTTTTTGTTCCAAGTTTCAAAAACGATGTTGGTATAGGAGGTATTCACTGATACTTCCACATCGTCCACAACGTTGAAACTTTCCACACGATTTTTTTGTGAATAGCTTACGGCGCCAAGCAACAGGAGCAAAAAAACCGCTATTCTAAGTTTGTATCGTTTTAAATTCTTCATTGTTTTGGGTTTTAAGTTCTTTTAATTTGTTTTTAAGTTTGAACAGCAAATCCAAACGTATTTTCAAATTTTCGATCAGTGCGGTTACGGTGGCTTCGGTAGGCCCAACTTTGCTGAGTTCAATATTTAAAGCGGTGTATTCCTTGTCCAGTTCTGCAAGCCTTTGCATATAGCCATCAACCAGCTCTTTGTTTTCCTCCGTTATTTTTAAGGAGGCCAATTGCACGTTGATTCCCGTCATATAATAATCCTGCAATTTTTTTAGTTCCGGTGAAATATCGGCCAACGTAAGTTGGGGCGTATCGGTTTGCGTACCGTTTTCAGCATTCGTATCAACCACGGATTTTGCAGGATCCTTCGGCATGTTTCCTGCTGTCTTTGAGAGTTGTTGGTATCCAACAACGCTTACCGCAAGCAATACGATTGCCACAGCTGCAATTTTCAGCCACAGGAATGAAGTGCTTTTTTCCTGCCTGCCAGCAGGCACGGCTTCAGAAATGGTTTCAGAAAAAGCGGCGTCCAGTCTCGATGCAAACCGTGCTTTGTGGCCCTTTGGTGGCTCCACAGGTTCCGGCGTGTAGTTCTCAAACATTTTTTTAATATCCCGTGCCATAGCGCAAGTGTTTTAGTTTTTCCTTCAATTTCATTTTACCTCGATGCAGGTAAGTCCGGGAAGCATTTTCAGAAATCTGCAGTATTTCTGAAATTTCCTGATGGTCATACCCTTCAATCAAAAATAATTTTACCGTGGTTCTATAATTGTCCGGCAATTCTTCAATGGCAGCCAAAACTTCCGAAACCGTCGTTTCATCAGCGATGGACCAATCCTCCTCCGTTTGGACAATTGTAAAAACTTCCTCATTTATAGATTCTGTTTCAAGTTTTCGTGCCTTGATGGCATCTAAGCAAGTATTGATAACAATCCTTTTCAACCAAGCCCCAAAAGTGACGTCTCCTTTAAACTGGCCTAGTTTTTTAAAAGCCTTAATAAAGGCTTCCTGCATCGCGTCTTCCGCCGCCGCGGTGTCCTTTAAATACCTTTGGGCTATTGCAAACATACCGTCGCAATATTTTCCATAGAGCATCATTTGTGCCTTTTGGTTGCACTGTTTGCATTGCTCGATAAGTAATGAATCGGACAAATTTGAAGTTTTTTGGTTGCTGTTCATCTAAAGGACGACAAAAGAATCTAGTTGTTGCAGATTTTCACTTTTTTTATTGGATGGTTTGTAAAAAACCAACCAAACGAGGTTGTTCAGCCGGGAAAACTGCCTTTAATCTTTTTATATTGTTTTTAAAACCTTGATTTTAAAATTTTCGTATCTTGGTCAGATAAATCCAATGTCGGCTTTATAAAAGTTTTCGGCTATTTATCTCCCCTCTATTGATTTTGGCATAAAAAATGCCATAACTTATTGATTTTAGTTTTTAATTCCCTGTTAGTTAAAATTTTAAAAAAAACACAAGAACGGACTTTGAACGAGTCCATATTTAAACTAACTTTGATAAAACTGTACTATTATGAAAAAGAACTACGCAGATTTTGACAAACTAAACCGCTTGCTGGTGGCTTGTTTTGAAGCGGAAAAATTGTATTACAATGCTGCTCAAGACGCCCAGACTACAGATTTAAAACGGTTTTTGAACTATATGGCCGTTGAAAGAAACAGAATGAGCCATGACATTTCCAACGAACTTCACTCGCGAGATATTGAACCGCTGAAGGAAGATGCCGAAAAGGGGAATATTGGCCGTACTTGGCAAGAAATAAAGGAAGCCCTGGAGCACTTTGACGCCGAAGCTATCGTGAACTCCTGCATAAGCCGCGACCGGAACAACATTAAAAGATATGATGAGCTTTTGGAACGCAAGGAGTTGCCCGACGGCATCCTTGAACTTTTGGAAAAGCAAAAGTATCAGTTGGAATGGTATATAAAACAAGCTTCGCAACAACCTAAGAAAAGTCCTTTTGTGGAAGAAAAGAAAGAAGAACCCGCAAAAGAGGATGAAAGAGGCAAAGTGATAAACTTGAAAGCGATGTAAAACAATAAAGCCCCGAACGTTCGGGGCTTTGTTATATATAGCGATATTCGATTTTATTCATCCAAAAGCAAATTCAAGGTAACCGTAATATTATCGCGCGTAGCTCTGGAATACGGGCACACTTCGTGGGCCTTATTTACCAATTGCTCCCCGGTTTCAATATCCACTCCCGGCAGGTAACAATCCAAAGTAGCCCGCAATTGTAACTCGCCATCTTTTGTTTTCCCTATTTCAATGTTTGCGGTAACGCTCATATCGTCGCCCAATTTTATTTTTTTGCTTTCGGCCACCATTTGTACCGCGCCTCCAAAGCACGCCGCGTATGCGCTGCCAAAAAGTTGTTCGGGGTTGGTGCCTTTTCCACCCTTTCCTCCAAGACCTTGGGGAAGTGAAAGTTCCATATCTATTTTTCCGTCATCGGTGGTTACGTGGCCTTCCCTTCCGCCTATGGCTGTTGATGATGCTTCATATAATGTTTTCATTTTTTCAGAATTTTAAAATTATTAAATTTTCAAGATACAGTGTTAAACTCGTTTCTAAAAGAACAAATTCATAAAATTGTCCTAAATTCACACTGTGGCAACAAAGAAAAAAAATACAAGTGCTTTAAACGAAAAAGAAGGCGTTTCGCAACCAGAAACCTTAAACATGGAAGCTGTGAAGCAACTCCAAACCCAAAAAAAGAGGGCGCAATCCGTCGGGGAACTGATCGCTGGAATCTTAAATAAAAACCAAACCGCACTTAGCCAGGCCATTACCATTATTGAAAGCACGGCCCAAAAACACCAACTGCAAGCAAAGGAAATTATTGAAAAATGCCTGCCGCACGCAAACCGATCAATTCGCATCGGCATTACGGGCGTTCCCGGCGTGGGCAAAAGCACGTTTATTGAAAGCTTTGGAAAACTGTTGATTTCCGAAGGAAAAAAAGTGGCAGTACTTACCGTGGACCCAAGCAGCAGCATTAGCAAAGGGAGCATTTTGGGCGACAAAACCCGAATGGAGGAATTGGTAAAAGAAAAAAACGCTTATATCCGTCCTTCAGCCAGTGGCGATACCTTGGGCGGCGTGGCCCGAAAAACGCGCGAAACCATCATCCTCTGCGAAGCCGCAGGTTTTGATGTGATCCTGATTGAAACCGTGGGCGTTGGCCAAAGTGAGACTGCAGTCCATTCTATGACAGATTTCTTCCTGTTGCTAAAACTTGCCGGTGCCGGCGATGAACTGCAGGGCATTAAACGCGGCATTATGGAAATGGCAGACTCCATTGTTATCAACAAGGCCGATGGCGACAATTTAAAGGCCGCAAAGATGGCGAAAAACGAATTTAACCGTGCCCTTCATCTCTATCCCGCCAAGGAAAGCGGCTGGGCACCAAAAACACTTTTGTGCAGCGCCCTTAAAAATGAAGGCATTGCTGAAATCTGGGAAGTGGTTTCAAATTATTTTGAAACCGTAAAAGGCAACGGCTATTTTCAATATAAGAGAAAAGAGCAAAATAAATTCTGGTTAATGCAAACCATTGAAAGTCGATTAAAAAGTGAATTTTACGCGAATCCTTCAGTAAAAGTAGAACTGGAAAAACAGCTGAAAGCTTTGGATGAAAACAGGACTACTCCTTTTGCGGCGGCGGAGAAAATCTTAAGTTTTAAAAATTAATTCTTAATCAATTTCTTTACAGTTTCCTTTGCTTTATCATCCCTCAATTTTACAAAATAGATTCCGTTTGAAAGTTTCTCTGTTTCTATGAAATAGATGCCATTTGGGTTGAATTGTTTTAATAAGAGTTGGCCCAATTCGTTATAGATATCAATTTGCTGAATTGTACCATTGTATTTAATTGAAACATTCCCTTTTGTGGGAACTGGAAATAATGACAATTCTTTCCAAGAATTCTCTGGCACACTTAATTCATCAATTATCGTAGTTGTTACGGTATTGGTTATAATTGGTGGATTGAAGTCGAAAAATATATTTGCAGTATTGTTCACAAAATCACCAATTTGAAGGTCAAGCATTGGAAGTACCTGAAACGCAATGTATCCTTTACTAGCTTCGGGATCGGTACTTTCTGGAGGAAGGTCTATGTTTTCAAATATGAAATAAACCTCATTATCATTCCTTATTTCAACCCGATAGTCGTGACTAGAGGATAGGGTTCTGACGGTGTTCCAGTTTAAGTTATCGCTCAATTGATCGCTAATTTTTACTGTAGTGGCATTAGCCGTACCCGTATTCTGAAAACGAACAACATAATCTAAATATTCACTCGCTTCTTCAATAAAAATAGAAACACCTTGAGCCACTTGCTTGTCATTTGGATCATAGGAGTTTACGATTATTTGATTCAAATCGGCTACATTATTGTCTGGATTTATATCCGAACTTATGGGGTTAATAATTGCACTGAACTGTAACACATCGTCCCCTTGGTTTATTGGGGGTGGAAATGTATTGAAAACAGCCCTGATCTCTCTGGATTGGAAGGGAACCAAATCTGTAAAATCCCATGAAATAAGGTTTCCATTTATACTTGTCTGTGAGGGATCAGCTATTAAAAAACCTTGTCGGGAATCGTCAAATTGTAAGCTTACTTCCCCGTCCAGAGGTTGGGTTCCCAAGTTTTCATAGACTATCAAATATTCTGAATCAAACCCCGGCCGTGCCGCGTCTAAAGGCAGGATGGAAACTCGGAGGTCATCAAAAACAGTAGTGGCGGTTAAACAGAAATCGGCGGTGTCTTCGTTTCCATTTCCTGTGAAAACTGTAGTGACCGAAGCTGGTGCTGCTTCAAAATTCGCTGGTAAAGATTCAGAATTGATTGTAGTGGTAAAGGTACCTTCACCTACAAAAACGACATAAGAACCATCTTCATTTGTCAATGTTCTGTAATTGTTTACGCCATTGGTAACATCAACAAGTAGGGAGCTAGCGTTATAATCTGATTGATCGCAACCGTTTGTGTCAAAATCATAACGAATATTTCCTAAAATGGTGTTGTAATTGCATAGGCTCAAAATTTCGGTATCGGTATTACAATCCGACCTGTTACTGTAAATATTGTAATCGGTAGATGACTGTAAATAACCGCAGACAGGCAAAATGGAGCACATACTCAAATTATCATTAAAGGAAATGTTGAGATAATCAAGCAAATTATAATCTAAATTATTAAGTCCTTCAAGACTAGTTAGACTGTAATTTTCTTTAATTATTAATTCTCCATTCACAGAGTGTAAATTTTCAAGACCTACGAAATTCTGTAGCCAAGTATTATAATCTAATTGCAAATCTCCCCCTACCGTTTCCAAACTTGAAATACCATTCAGTGATTCCATTATTCCAGAAATCCTGAAATTTCCGCCAATAGAATTCAATTGTCCCAACCCTGTAAAATCAATTACTGGGTCACCTTGACTTGTTCCATATTGCGTGGGCACGGTATTGAAATTCCCGCCAATAGAAGTTAAATTGTCCAGCCCAGAATAGGTAGAAAAATCTCCACGGATCAAACAATCACCTGTTATTGTTGTCAGTCCTTCCAAACCATATAAACCAGGCATATTATAGGTGCTGTCTAAATACAAATTTCCATTTATAGTCGTAACATTTTGCCAACCGGATAAGGAACTAAGGGTTCCTATCAGCGTAACATCACCACCAATGGAGGTAATGGAATTCATAATGAGATTTACAGCTGTGCCGTTTCCTAAATCCTCTAATCTAAAATAATCCCCTACAGTGGTTAAATTATCCAAGTTTAAATACGTGGTCATTTGTTCTATTTCAAAATGGCCACTTACATTTTCTAAGGAAGAAAAACTTACGTGATTTAACCCATTGCGAATTATTTCAACATTCCCTGGAATATCAACCAAAGAGTTCATTTCAATTTTATTTACGGCACTCTGGTAAAATGTAATAAAATCGCCCAAGGAGGTCAAAACATTCATCCCGGGAATTTCCTTAAGGCCATCACATCCAATAACCGAAATACCACCCCCAACGGTAGTTAAATTTGGTGGCCAGTAAAAATATTCAAAATCAAAATCTATATCAAATAAGTAGAACGTTCCACCAATGGACTCCAATGAATCAAATCCTTGAAATTGGGGAACAAAAGTGATGTATCTGTAGGATAGGTCGCCACCAATAGTAATCAAGGAGTCAAAACCTGTGTTTATTTTGCACTTGCCCATATACAACTCTCCACCAATGGTCAATAGGTTATTCAAGCCCTCCACATCCTGAAAAGAATCCATATTGTTAAATCTTAAAGAACCACCAATAGAGGTTAATTGTGTCAATGTATTTAGATTCCCAATACTTACTCTATCAAACAAAACATTTCCACCAATGGATGTTAATGTATTGAAGTTTGGCAAAGATCCCAGAAAAGGGCAAGTTGAAAATCTCATATCGCCACCAATCGTTGCCAAGGTTTCAAAACCCTGGAAGGTTGATGCAATGGAATTGCTACTGAAAATAAAATCGCCTTCAACAGTTGAAACCAAGGGAAAAGGATTGATATTACTCAGCGATTGATTATTCTCTATTGAAAAATCTCCATGAATGGTTGCTATGGAATTAAAGCCATTTATTGTATTTAAATTTGAATTTGTTTTAATAGAAAAGGAACCCACGGTTTCCAAAGAATTAAATGTATTTATGGATTGAAGCGCTGGATTGCTATTTATGGAAAATGATCCTGTAATCTCCGTAACACTACTGAAACCGGAAAAGTTTATCAAATGATTGTTGTTATTAAGGTTAAAATCGGAACCTACGGAAAGTAAGGAAGAAAATCCATCCAGTGTAACCAAATTAGTATTGCCGCTTAAAAGCAACCCAGAGCTAATGGTTTCAACGTTGTTGAACCCTGAAATTGTATGTAAATTGATAGAACCGGTAATTTCTATAGAACCTGGCAGATTTGTTAAACTCTCAAAACCTGTTACGGTAAGTAGGGAATAATTATTATTTAAAATCAAATCTCCTCCTAAGTTGGAAAGAGTATTGAATTCTGGAATAGTGGCCAATTGTGAATTACCGTAAATCTTAAAATAATCGCCAATGGAAGTCAGCGAATTAAATCCAGCAATGGAATTGAGAATATTATTATCAAAAACAGCCATATAACCCCCTATTTCCGAAATGTCAGAAAAATCTATATTGGTAAGAAAATCACAATTATTAATGAGCAATGACCCCCCGATAGTTTGTAGTGTTGCACTATTCATGGTCTCTATTTTACCGTTGGTAATAATAAAATCGCCACCTATTGATTGAAGCGATAACAACCCGTCCATATCTGTAATTTTTGAATTGGTATTCAAGTCCAAATTCCCGCCGATACTGGTAAGTGCATCCAATCCATTAAAGGAACTTAATTGATTGGTTATATCCAGATTGCCGCCAATACTTTCCAAATTTTGGAATCCATCGAAATCCAAAACATTATAACTGATATTAAAAACTATAAAATTGCCGCCAATACTTTCCAGACTATTTGCGCCGGAAAGACTGGTAAGACGAGTGTTATTCTTAAATTTAAGATCTCCTCCAATTGTGGTTAAAACATCCAAACCCATTAGACTAATTATCTGATAATTTAATTCAGCGTCCAAAGATCCTCCAATGGTTGTAAGGGAATCCAAACCAGAAAATCTTTTTATACTACGGGCAACAAAATCACCACCGATGGTGGTGAGGGAACCAAGACCAAGGCAGTCATAAAACAAAGTCCCAGAAACTTCAAATTTCCCAGAAATAGTTGTTAGGTTCTCTAACCCCGTTGCACGATGTAAAAGACCATTTGCTGTTATCACAAAATCTCCATCAATAGATGTTATGGAATTCAAACCATTTAAGTTTTCAATAGTGCTTCCACTAATGGTCAAATTGTCGGTGAGTTGGGTACAGCCGGGGTAATTTATTGCAAAATTATCAATATCCGCTTGTGTGGAAAGTACTATAGGTCCCACCGGACATTGCGCAGCAATATAATTAAAACAGAAAAGTATGAGAGAGGCGAGTAATGTAGTTTTACGCATGTTTTTTTTCGCCAATATACATTATTTTTAATTTCTTTAACAAAATTATAACATTGAAAAACATCGCAAAAGTATCTAATCAGAATAATATTCTGAAAACTAATCGATTACTATATTAAAAATTATTTTTAAACCATTCGGCCGGTGCTTCCAAACCCGCTTTTAGCGTAGTCTGTGGGTTGTAGTTCAATAATTTTCTGGCCTTGTCTATGTGCGCTTTGGTCTGCGAATGGTCGCCGGCGAGGGGCGGTTTCCCTTAAAAGATGAAAAGTAGAAATCTCCAATGATGGCTGCTATATTTTGGAGATATAAAATACATTTCAGATTTCACCCATTGGAACTTAGATTACAATCCTTTCCCTATGTAATTTCACCGAAACGTAAAAAATAAGAAGTGTCAAAATTCCAAAAAGCACGGCGGATGACCCTATGGTTCCCAAGTCTAGCCCACCTTTATCGGTAGATTTGGTGAGCAAATCTCCAAAAGTGGCACCAAAGGGTCTAGTAAGTACAAATGCTATCCAAAACAGAATAACGTTCGATATTTTGGTGAAAAAATGTAAAAGAGCGGTAATCAAGATTAGCGAACCTATCAAGAATGCTCCGCCGCTAAAGCCCAATCCTGAATCATCCGCCAAATAATCACCAAGCGCTGTTCCCAAAGTATTTGAAATTAAAATGGTTATCCAATAGAACATTTCGGGCCTAAAGTTTTTAATATCGGTAACTGAAAGTGAACCCTCAATTTTGTACCAAATAAAAAGTATGGAAACGAGCATTATGGCCAATATAGATGCCCCCGTTGCGTAACCCAGGCCCAAGGTTCTATCCATAAAATCAGACATCGTAGTGCCGGCCGTGCTCGTGGCAATAATAACCAACCAGTACAAAATAGGAATGTATTTTTTTACGCTCAACTGGGCTATTAGCGTTGCAATAAAAAAACCAATCAGAATTATGGAACTAAGCCCGTACCCAATATTGAACTTCATCGAAAGCATGTCGCCCGCGGTTTCTCCCAAGGTAGTTGCGCAAATTTTCATTATCCAAAAAACCAATGTTACTTCAGCTACTTTTTTCATTTTTCTTATTTTTTTACACAAACAGTCAAATTCTTTGGATGGATTGCAATCTCAATGCTCGGTTCTTTCAGCGTGAAAAGCCCACCATCCTTTTGGACCTTTAAAATTGTATTGTCCAAATTCTTAATTTCCAAAGCCGTAAGTTGTTGAAACCGAACTTCCTTTAACCAATGATGTTTTTTGAAAAGAAATAGCACGGTAAAAAGCCCGAGTTTGAAACGTGAAAGTTCTGGCACGATAACCACATCCAACAATCCGTCCTGCAATGAAGCGCGGGGCGTCAAGCTCATTTTATAACCCATTTCGTTTGAATTGGAAACAAAAAGCAAAAAGGGCGAAATCAATTCGGTGGTTCCGTTGTATTTCAGTTCCACCACATTTTTATAGTGATATTTTTTCAGCGTTCGAAAAGTAGATTGAACATAACTGAAAAGTTGGCGCGTCGTATTTTCCTCAAAGTCTGAAATGACGTGCGCATCAAAACCAACGCCAACATTGCTGAAAAATGGCTTACCGTTTATTGTTGCCGTATCAATCGCGATTGTATTTTGGTTTTTAATGATGCTGAGCGCTTTCTTAAAATTCTTCGGAATTTTCAAATTGGAAGCCAATCCATTGCCCGAACCCATCGGCAAAATTCCCAAAACCACCGAAGTATTCACCAAACAGGAAGCTACTTCATTAATGGTTCCATCGCCACCGCAGGCAACTATAATTTGCGCGCCTTCTTCAATGGAAGCTTTTGTGAGGGCCGTGGCGTGTAAAACAAATTCGGTTTTCTTTATTGAAATTATAAATTCAGACTTCGGAAAATAGGCTTCCAACATATCGATGGAAAGTTCATTTTTCCCTTTCCCCGCAATTGGGTTTACAATAAAATGAAGATTAGTTTTCAAGTCCCAAACTGTTTAGTTTCAACCCGCCATTTGAAAATAAATAGTCGGCGGTCTGGTAGTTTGAAATTATTTCCTTCAGAAACGTTTCATCTTCTTTCAGCGGTAAAAGTTCGTTTGTTTCACGGTTCCATTGATAAAAATTTGAAACCTTTTGGTCGCCCAAAACTAGTATGTTATCATTTTTTTTCAGCAGACCAAGTTTTCTGTAAGTACCCACAAAGGCGCGTTCTTCCTCAGGTTTCATTTTTAAAATATCCGTTCCGTATAAGTTGGAATTGTAGTTCCAATTTAAAATTGAAAAAAGCGTTGGAAAAATATCTATCTGCGAAGCCATTTTATCAATCTTTAGGGGCGGAGTGTTTGGCAGATTTAGTATCAATGCGGGAATGTGATAATTTTTAACATCCAGTTCCTGCCGGCCAGCGCTGGAGGCGCAATGGTCTGCCATAATAATGATGACCGTGTTTTTATACCATTTCTTTTGCCGTGCTTTTTTCAAAAATTCACCAATCGCATAATCGGTATATTTTACGGCACCACTTCTCCCCGAGCCCGATGGAATGTCAATTTTTCCTTCCGGATAGGTGTATGGTCTGTGATTGGAAGTCGTCATCACAAAATCGAAAAAAGGTTCTCCGGCGTTGTGGGCTTCATCGGCAATTTTCATTACTTTGTTGTAAATATCTTCATCCCCAATTCCCCAAGCGTTTTCAAAAGTTACCTCATCATCCTCAATATTGGTGCGGGTTTTGGTAATGCTCGCATCCAGTAAAAAACCGCGGCCACGGTCCACGATGTTAAACCCGTTTCCGCCAAAAAAACTGTTCATATTGTCAAAATAGCCATCGCCACCGTAAAAGAAATTTCTGTTATAGCCTTTCTGCCTAAAAACCTCGCCAATGGTAAATAGCTGTTGGTTGTTTTCACGCTTCACGATGCTTCGGCCCGGAGTTGGCGGAATGGAAAGCGTAATAGCTTCCATCCCCCGAACGGTACGGGTTCCCGTGGCAAAAAGGTTGGTGAAAAACAGACTGTGGTTTGCCAGGGAATCCAAGGTTGGTGTAATGTTTTCGGTATTTCCGAAGCTTCCGAGAAACTTTGCGCTAAGGCTTTCCACACAAATAAAAATTACGTTGGGCCTTTCTTCGGGCAGCGAATCTGTATTCGAAATATTTCGATAAATCAATTCCTTTTCAGGAAAAAGCAGACTGTCGCCGCGCTTTTTAAATTCGTTTTTCACTTCGGAAAAAGCTTCGTTTAGAGGCAAAGTTTTGTAAAAATCTGTAAATGAAAGCTCGTTATTTTGAAAGGCCGCAAAGAAAGAATATATCCCAGTTTTTGCAATTTCGTTGTTGTACCGGTTTTCAAATTGCTCGGCATCCTTGTTTTTTACGAAGAGCGCAAAAACCAGAACAGTACCAACAACCAGCAGTGTGGGGAACAGCTTCTCCCCAAAAGTACTTTCGCTTTGAAATGTTTTCTTAAAAATGCCCATTCGCACAGTGATAAAAAGAAGCGCTGCCGTAAGTATTAAAATTCCGCTCACCAATAATGGAATGGGGTACGATTCGTTGATGTTCTTTACTACTTCATAGGTATAAATTAAATAATCAACGGCGATAAAATTGAACCGATTTTTGAATTCTTCCCAAAAAGTGATTTCCGCAAAAAAGGAAAAAAGAAATATCACAAGCCCCAGGGAATAGGCGAACCAGGTTGCTATCCTATCAAAAATTGACCCGTGCCACCGCCGTGGAAGCAACAATAAATAAAGGGCGTACGGCAGCGCGAAAAACGAAACCGTGCCCAAATCAAACAGGAAACCTATTAGGAATGTATTTGCTATTTTGAAAAAAGACAGGTCTATTTCCTTAAACACCCAAACCACAAAAATGAGCCGTAGGAGGGTGGATAGCATGATAAAAATTTTTACAAAGTAAAAAAGCAGTTTAAACCGGGAAGGGAATAGTTTGGACACGCTGAAATCAATTTAAGTACGAAGGTAGTATCTAAACTGAAGAGCCCCTATTTATAGTGTCCCGAGGATGTCCTATATGGTTATGTTGGACATATTTTGCAGTTATTTTAGCGATTTTCGGTACTCGGTGGGCGTAACGCCTTTGTGTTTTTTGAAAGTAGCGTAAAAATTGGACTTGGAACTAAAGCCCACCTCATTGGCAATTCCAAGCAGGGAAAAGTTGGAATAGTTGGCATCGTCCATTCTTTCCAAAAAAGCCTCCACGCGGTAGCTATTCACAAAATCCTGAAAATTGGTATTCATGTGGGTATTCAAAATTTCAGAGATGTACTGCTTCGGAATTTGCAACTGTTCGGCCAAAGAAGTCAGGGAGAGCTTGCTGTCCATAAAGCCCTTTTCTTCTTCCATAAAAGCCGTGATTTTTTTCGTATAATTTTCAACCAAATCTTCCTTTAGCCCCGACGTCCGATACTTTTTTACTTTGGCGAAAGGAACTATTTCTGAAGGTGACACTACCAGTTTCCAAGCCATAAAATAGAAAAGAAAAGCAATGATTATAAGGGTGAACGCATTGTTTTCGGGATTGCTGAAATACGGAATCTGCCCAATATTGAACCATCCCAAAATTTCATTTGCCAAAGACAGCCCCATAAGAAGGGCCAAAGGAAAAATAAAGAACGCCATCCATTTCTTCCTATCGGATTTTAGGATAGCCCAAATGGTAAACAGCAAGTACGACAGAAAGCTTAATTCTACCAAAAGCTCTATTATTTCAACAAGCATGATATCTTCAGCGGCGTTGTATTTCTCGTAAAGTTCAATGATGAAATACAGCAGATTGGGCAAAAAGAAGAGCAGATGTCGGGGTTTAAAAACTTCGCGTTGGGAAACGAAATACATTACAAACAGCAGCAGAAAAGTGATAAACAATGAAGAGTCAAAAAAGAACCAATCTACTTTTTCCTCGAAAAACCCGTTGTCGTCATCGCCAATAATATAAAATATAATGGACGCAATACTTCCAATGAGCAACCAAAAAGTGGGTTTTTGGTATTTTTCCCTGTTGGCCATCAAAGCAACGATAAGGAAAACCCCTTGCAATAAGATGATTATTTGAAGTATTTTCAGCATTTAATAACGGAAAAGGATGAAGCCCGAAGTTAAAAATTATTTTTAAACCATTCGGTCTGCGCCTCCAATCCCGCTTTTAGCGTAGTCTGTGGGTTATAGTTCAATAATTTTCTGGCCTTGTCGATATTTGCTTTGGTCCGCGATTGGTCGCCAGCGCGGGGCGGTTTCCTTTCGGTTGCAATTTTTGTTTTGAGTATTTCCTCCACCGTTGCAATGCCCTGTGCC
This sequence comes from Aequorivita todarodis, assembly GCF_028561335.1. Classification (GTDB taxonomy): domain Bacteria; phylum Bacteroidota; class Bacteroidia; order Flavobacteriales; family Flavobacteriaceae; genus Aequorivita; species Aequorivita todarodis. The sequence continues at coordinate 66,197 of NZ_JAQQTG010000016.1, forward strand.
GTGGTGCTTTCGGTTTCGGTGCCGAGGTTGAAAATTTCTCCGTTGCAAATTTTTTCCTTTCCAAAAACACTCACAATTCCGTCAACAATATCCTGCACGTACGTAAAACTGCGCAAATGCTTTTCGCTGCCTTCAAAAAGTGGAAACGGTTTGTTGTTCAAACCGCAGTCTATCAGTCGGGTGTACAATTTATCAGGCCTTTCACGCGGGCCGTAAACGGAAAAGAGCCGAAAGGACGTTCCCTGCAATTTCTGTTCACGGGTTTTTGCCAGTACCAATTGCTCTGCGGCGAGCTTGGTAACGCCGTACCACGAAGCAGGTTTTGGTGGAACGCTTTCAGGGAAAGTAGCCTCCAAACCGTAAATTGAAGAAGTGGCAATGTTTACAAAAAATGGTCGCTTAGGAAGCTTTTCAGCAAACTCAAGCAAACGCTGCGTTGCCAAAATATTATTGCTGAAATAATCCTCAAAAGTAGATTTATCCGAGATTCCGGGATGGGCGGCAAAGTGGAAAATATAGTCGAGGTCGTTTGGAAGTTTATCGGCCAAATTATCCGTTCGCAAATCCAAATGATATACTTCAATGTTTTTTTCGCTCAGCGCCTTCGCGTTCAGCTTCTTCAGCTCAAGATCGTAATAGGGCGAAAAATTATCGATACCGATTACCTCGTGCCCCAGTTTCTTCAATCTTTCCGCAGTGTGCGAGCCGATGAAACCAGCCGCGCCCGTAACAAGTACTTTCATAAAATCTGTTTCAGTTGCAAAAATAGCATCTTTTTTAGGCAATCACTTTTATTATTATGAATTATCCGAAATACACACATAAACTTTTAAACCTATAAACTTCTAAACTAAAAAAATTACTTTTGCAGAAACCTTTTCAAAAACCTCAATGTACGAATTCACCATAATTGTGCCCGTTTACAACGAAGAAGAAAACCTGCAACGGGTGGAAAAGGAATTACTCGCATACACTAAAATCGCGACTAAAAAGACTTCCATTCTTTTTGTAAACGATGGTTCCAAGGACAACAGCCAAGCGCTGATTGAAGACATCTGCAACCGAAACGAAGCTTTTCATTTCATTTCGTTTAAGGAAAATCGTGGCCTCAGCGCTGCCATAAAAGCGGGTTTTGATTATGCTGAAAGTCCGCTGGTGGGTTATATTGACAGCGATTTGCAAACAGACCCGAAAGATTTCAACCTGTTGCTAAAACACATCGGCGAATACGATTTGGTAACGGGCGTCCGCGCTGATAGAAAGGACAAGTTTGTAAAAAATATGTCGTCCAAAATTGCGAACGGTATCCGTCGCGCCTTTACCCACGACGGCATGGACGATACGGGCTGCCCCCTAAAGGTGATAAAGACCGATTACGCAAAACGCATCCCAATGTTTAAAGGGCTTCACCGGTTTCTGCCTGCGATGATTCTTTTGCAAAACGGCAAAATAGTACAGATTCCCGTAAAGCATTTTCCGCGAATGGCCGGCACAGCGAAATTTGGACTTTGGAACCGATTGTTGGGCCCTTTGATGGACTGTTTCGCCTATCTTTGGATGAAGAAAAAATACATCAACTACGAGATTAAAAGCAAGGGATGAGCAACTGGATTGTGTACGGCATTGGCTTTTTGGCACAAATCCTTTTCAGCGGAAGGCTTGTCGTGCAATGGATCCTTTCCGAAAAAAGCAAACGCATCATTACTCCCTCTGCTTTTTGGAAACTGAGCCTGCTCGCTTCTTTTTTGCTTTTTGTGTATGGGCATTTACGCGACGATTTCGCCATTATGCTCGGGCAAGCGCTTACGTATTATATCTACATCAGAAATTTACAGTTGCAGGGCGAATGGCAGAAATCGCCAAAATGGTTGCGAGTTTTCCTGTTTATTTTTCCAATTTTGATAGTTGTTTACGCTTACAACAATGGCGAATACGACATCGAGAAGCTTTTCAATAATGAAGACATTCCGCTGTGGCTGTTACTTTTGGGGATAATTTCACAAATACTTTTTACCCTTCGTTTTGTTTATCAATGGATAGTTTCCGAAAAAACAAAAACCTCGCAATTGCCCGTGGGCTTTTGGCGGATGAGCGTTTTGGGAGCTTCGCTGATTTTAACCTATGCCATTTTCAGAAAAGACCCCGTGCTTTTTGTGGGCCATATAGCAGGCCTGATTATTTATGTGAGAAATATTTTTATTTGGAAAAAACAGGCACGTTATGAAATTTGAAAGGAACTATCTACTACTTCTTTTGCTCACCTGCGCCGCTATTTTCTTCGTGAATTTAAATTCGCTGCCGGTAAATATTATGGAAGCGCGAAACTTCATCACTGCCCGCGAAATGCTGAATGACGGCCATTGGCTACTCACAACCATCAACGGCGAACCGCGTTACCAAAAACCCCCGCTTCCCACTTGGCTTACTGCTTTCTCCGCGGCGATTTTCGGAATAAAATCGGTTTGGGCTTTGCGGCTGCCAGCGGCGATTATGACGCTTTTTCTCGTGCTGTTTTCGTATAAACTCGCCAAAAAACTTACTTCGGAAAAGTTATATGCTTTTATAAGTTCGCTGATAATGGCGACCTCCTTTTACATCGTTGCCTCCGCCCGCGATGGGCAGTGGGATATTTACACCCACGGGTTTATGGCGATCTGTATTTATCTGCTTTACTTATTTTTCACAAAAGAAACCCACAAATACCGAAACGCACTTTTAGCGGGACTCTTTTTTGGCTGTTCGTTTTTGAGCAAAGGCCCAGTATCGCTCTACGCCCTGCTCCTGCCCTTTTTGATTGCCTTCGGAATTGTTTACAAATACAGAAATTTTAAAACGCGTTGGTTGCCACTCCTTGCCTTTTTTTCCGTGGCTTTTGTGGTTTCGTCTTGGTGGCATTGGTACACGCTGACCTTTGATCCGGCCGCGGCAGAAATTACCAAAAAGGAAACCACCAACTGGATAAGCTACGAAACAAAACCGTTTTACTATTACTGGAGCTTTTTTACACAGAGCGGCGTTTGGACCATTCCCGCATTTATAGCCCTGCTCTACCCCTATTTAAAAAATCGTGTTTTCAATAAAAAGGCATATCTGTTTACCTTTCTTTGGACGATGCTTTCGGTGATTTTACTTTCCCTGATTCCCGAAAAAAAATCGCGCTATCTATTGCCAGTCTTAATTCCGATGGCGCTGAACACAGGGTTTTATATTGAATATCTTTTCCGAAGATTTAAAGAGTTGAAAGATAATCGCGAAACGATTCCAGTCTATTTCAACTTCGGTTTAATTGCCTTTATAGGAATTGCCTTTCCCGTTGGCGGCTATATTTTTCTGAAGGACGGAATTGCGGGAAACTGGGTTTGGTTCGTGCTGCTTTCCCTCGCTTTGTTTTCCATCGGAATTTTTATGTTCCGAAACCTTTTCCGAAGAAAAATTGCAACCGTTTTTTATTTAACCATTGCTTTTATTGTTGCCGTAATTTGGTTCGGCCTACCGCTGAGCAAGGCCATAACCATAAACCCAGATTACAAACCGTTTTCTGAATTGCACAATTTTGAAGAAAAAGAGAACATAAAAATCTACGAATTTTCAGGAATGACGCCCGAACTTATTTGGGATTACGGCGAAAAGATGGAAATGCTAAATAAAGACGGTGAATTTATTACCCCTGCCGAAGACCGCTTCGGGGTTTTGGTTTCGGAAGAAAGTTTAGAGCATTTTAAGGAAGTTTACCCCAACTTCAAAAGAGAGCATATTGCCCGTTACGATATGAATCCGAAGGGACCGGACAGCCGCACGCATAAAACGAGACTATATCGGGAATTGTTTATTGTTTCCAAGAAGTGATGCTATCAAACCTAACAGGTTTTGAAAACCTGTTAGGTTTTTTGTGTTTTAAACTTCCGCTGCCCCCACTTCTGTATAAGATAAAACAACCAACCCGTCAACCCACCAAAGGCCATTCCCGAAATTACATCCAATGGATAATGAACGCCCAAATAAATACGGCTATAACCTGTAATTACTGCCCAAAGCAACAAAAGGAATGGTAAATATTTGTACCATTTTTGTAGGCTCAATCCAAGAAAAACGGCCGCTGCCATCGAACTAGCCGCATGTGCCGAAAAATAGCCATACCTTCCGCAACCGTCGGCCACGAATCGCATTACTGCTTTTAATTCTTCCACTTGGCAAGGGCGCGGACGTTTCACGCCGTATTTAAATAGGTTGGCAATTTGGTCGGTGGCGGTAATCATTAAGGCTACGCAAACTACTATCACCAAGGTTCCCTTCCATCCATAATTTTTAAAAATCAAATAAAGCAGCAAGGCATAAATGGGGATTGACGACCATTTTTCGGTAACAAACCGCCAAAAGCCGTCCCAGGAGGTATTTCCCAGATTGTTTAGGAAGAGGAAGAGTTCGGTGTCGTAGTTTAGGAGTTGGTCGAGCATTATTTTGACTTACTAGATTCAATAATATTTTGAAGAAGAGCATCTGAAACTCTAAATCCATTCGATTTCAATTGGAGAAGCGTATTCTCCAAATTGTTTAAAGAACCATTTTTAAAGGCGAGAATTAGAATTCCCAAAGTTCCAATAATCTCTAAATTATACGTTTGAGCAATTTTTCTAGCTTTTATTTCATCAATAATTACAATCGATGGTTGCTGTTCAAGAGCCAAGACAATACTGCTTGCTTCCCCTTTTCCAAGTTTACCCTCAAGCTTCGATTGCAATTCTTTATTCTCTGCATGATTTTCAATAAACCAATTGGGCAAAGGTTTTCCCCACTCAAGTTTTACTTCTGGAGTGATAGTAATTTTATCATATAATAGTTTGAGTAAATGGAGTAATCCAAGCTTATTTAAAGAGATTAGACAACTGGTATCGGAAATGACGGTTTTATCCATTCATTAATTTTTCTAAATCTTCCCATGTTTCACCGAAAATGGAAACTCCATATTTACCAACATTCTCTAAGAATTCTCTTCTTGAAATCCCTATCATTTTGGCAGCTTGTCCAGAGGAAAGAACTTGCTTTTCAAAAAGGAATGCTGCTATTTCCATTTTAAATTTTTTCTCATCAACAGACTCGGGTATGTTTATTTCTATCTTTTTCATCTGTAGTAACTATTTAATAAGCGGATACTTCGACTTCGCTCAGTAAAAGCGATGGAATACCCATCCAGACAACATAGGGATATCTTCGGCGAGTTTACATCCACTGCGGCCGAGGGCATTTCATAACGTAAAGATAACAAATATTTTGTGGCTAAGTTTCGCACCACGAATTCAGGAAAGATTATAAATCAGTATTAGTGAATTTGTGGCAAAAAGATCAATCCTCATCATACCTCGCAATCTCCCGATCGTAAAAATCGTTTGCACCCTGTATTAAATTTTCAGCCTCCGTTTCCAGTTCCTTTTGGTCCTGGGCATCGAAATCCTCAAGCCATTCCACCTCATCGTTTTCCAGATTTATGATGAAACGCGGAAATTCAGTATGTATCACAAAGATTGCCGTGGGGTAATCGCTATTGTCGCCGAGAAGGTATTTTGGGAAATCCATTTTTTTTTGTGGGGTTAAGGGTTATTTGTTAAGCGTTAAGTGTGGGATCAGTTATTGGGTTATTGCTGAGACACACGGCCGTGTGTCTGTACTTTTCCAATTTCATTTGCGCTATTTTTTCTTTTTCTTTCGATTTTGGTTATTTATTTGAAATTTAAGTATTTCGCGTCCAGCATCCCTCACCCAGCACCCAGCACCCAGCACCCAAACGTATCAATTTCTTCGAAAGATAATTAAATCTGATGAATAACATAATGCCGCTTGCCGAAAGCCCTGCCAGCAACCCGATCCAAATGCCCATACTTTCCAAGGAAGTTTCCATACTCAGGTAATATAAAGTTGGGAACCCAATAATCCAATAAGCAATAAAGGTGATGACCGTTGGGATCTTTACATCCCGCATTCCGCGAAGGGCGCCAAGTGCCACCACTTGTAAGGCATCGGTAAACTGAAAGAAGGCTGCAATAATCAACAATTGGGCGGCTATGGTTACCACTTCCACATTATCGGCAAAGCCGGCTACGCTGTCATTGTCAAGGAATATCTTGGGCAATGATTCATTAAAGAGCAAGTTCAGGGAAAAACTCATTTTTTGTTTGTTTTCCCGGAACCAGTTGATTGTGGGGTGCCGAAGTTTTTTTTAATGTCGATGTCAAGCTCATCCTTGGCAATCTCAATCATCTTATCCAGATAGTCGATCTTGATCTGCTTACGACCAACGGCACTTTCCAGCTCTTTTACCCGAGCTTCGAGCTCCTTCATTTTTTTATTGCTGCTGTCTTTCATCTCTATAATTCTGAATCGTTTCTCGTTAAAGGTAGGGAATTTATAGATCCAACGATAAATGGATTGCTCCGATGCTCCGTGTAGCTTCTCTAATTGAAGGACACTGAACTTACCGCTTTCAAAATCTGCAACAATCCTTTTTTTAAATTCCTTTGAGTATTTACGCTGTTTGTGAATACTTCGTACATTTGCTTTCATAGTTTTCCACGTTTAAAGTGGTCAACCTATATCAGGGATGTACAATGTACACCAACACCCAGCACCCAGTATCCACCATCCATTACCCGTCCTTTTTCATTTGTCTAAAAAAAATCATAAATCTTGCCCCTTTGGGGTTTGGGGGTTTATCAATTCAATATCTTTACATACTTCTAAACAAAATTCATGGAAAAACTTTTAGTGGTCAACAATGTTTCCAAAATCTATGGTAATTATAAAGCGCTTAACAACGTTTCCATAGAAGTAGAAAAAGGGAGCATCTTCGGGCTATTGGGACCAAACGGTGCCGGAAAAACAACCTTGATCAGAATCGTAAACCAAATTACGATGCCAGACACTGGCTCGGTCATTTTGGATGGCGAACCGCTGCAACCAAATCATATTAAATACATTGGCTATTTACCTGAGGAACGCGGACTTTACAAAACGATGAAAGTAGGGGAACAGGCTTTGTATTTGGCACAACTAAAAGGACTTTCAAAACAGGAAGCAAAAGAGCGGCTTAAATATTGGTTTGACCGTTTGCAAATTGGCGATTGGTGGGACAAAAAAATACAGGAACTTTCCAAAGGGATGGCACAGAAAATCCAGTTTGTGGTTACCGTGCTCCACAAACCGAAACTGCTGATTTTTGACGAGCCTTTTAGCGGTTTCGACCCCATAAACGCCAACCTCATAAAAGATGAAATTTTAAAACTTCGCGACGAGGGCGCAACCGTAATTTTTTCAACACACCGGATGGAATCTGTTGAGGAAATGTGCGACCATATTGCATTAATCCACAAATCCAATAAAATACTTGACGGGAAATTGATAGATATTAAACGGCAATACCGAAGCAACATGTTTGAGATTGGCCTGATAACACCTAACCATGCGGCCGTTTCGGCTTCGCTGAAGGAAAAATTTGAAATTTTACCGGCAACTTTCAAAAGCATCAACGACGAGCTGCAATACAAAGTGAGAGTGCCGGATTCTGTTTCTACGAACGATTTTGTAAACTATCTCACCTCACAGGGACAATTGACCCATTTTGTGGAAGTAATTCCTTCGGCCAGCGATATTTTTATTGAAACCATCCAAAAAAATTAAATTATAATGAACCATCTTCCGCTCATAATAAAAAGGGAATACCTTACCAAAGTCCGCAACAAATCGTTCATAATCATGACGTTTTTGAGCCCGTTTATTTTTGTGGGTATTTTTGCCTTGGTCGCCTATTTGTCCAATTTGAACAGCGACACAGTTCGTAAAATATCGGTTTTGGACGAAAGCGGATTGTTTATGGAAGAATTCCAAAGTTCGCCGCATACCCAATATAAAATACTGCATAATGTTTCCTTGGAAGCCGCAAAGAAGGAAGCCGAAGCGGAAGAAATTTATGGCCTGCTCTACATTCCGAAAACTGAAAATTTGGAAGACCTTTCCAAAAAAATCACTTTTTATTCTGAAGATTCGCCTTCGCTATCAATGATGAGCAACATCAACGATATGTTGGAAACCAAGGTAAACACACTAAAGCTGAAAGAAGCAGGAATTGATTCCGAAACCATAAAAAGTCTCCACATAAACATTAATGCCAACCAGGAAACTTTTAAGGGGAAGGAAACGTCCAAACTGGGTTCCGGTTTAAAATTGGCTTTTGGGGGCGCCGCAGGTTACCTGCTCTTTATGTTCATCATTATTTATGGCAATATGATTATGCGCAGTGTAATTGAAGAAAAAACCAGCCGGGTCATTGAAGTTATTATTTCATCCGTAAAACCGCGTGTTTTGCTTTTGGGAAAAATATTCGGTACCACCTTGGCAGGAATTACACAGTTTTTGGTCTGGGTGGTCCTAATCTTGGTTTTGATGACAGCCGTAACCTCGATTTTTGGAATTGACCCCGCCGCAGCCTCACCTTCACAACAAGTTATTGAAAATAGCGTAGATGGCGGAACGCAACAGGTGCTGCACGATATAATGCTGGAAATAAATAATCTGCCAATCGCAAACTTAATTGTGATGTTTATCCTTTTCTTTGTGGGCGGTTATTTGCTGTACGCCTCACTTTACGCCTCCGTTGGCGCGGCCGTTGATAGCGAGACAGACACCCAACAATTTATGATGCCTATTTTAATGCCGCTAATTTTGGCGGTTTATGTAGGTTTTTTCACGGTAATTGACAATCCGCACGGCACTGTTTCACAAGTGTTTTCATACATTCCTTTTACCTCGCCGGTAGTAATGTTAATGCGCATTCCGTTTGGCGTTCCTATTTGGCAACAGATTCTTTCGGTAGTGCTTCTTTTTGGTACTTTTATCGGAATGGTATGGTTTGCTGCCAAAATATATCGCGTTGGGATTTTGATGTACGGAAAAAAACCAACTTATAAAGAGATTTTTAAATGGCTTAAATATTAAAAAGTGGCTTAAGACAGTGTATTTAGAGCGTAGGACTAAAAAATATAGAGATAATATGTAATTTCTAAAAATATCATTAGTCCTACCTCCTACGTCCTTTAATCTTATGTCCAATTAAAAAACAATCAAATGCCAAGAATACTTATAATAGAAGACGAAGCAGCAATACGAAGGGTTTTGGTGAAAATCCTTTCCGAGGAAAACCAGGGTTACGAGGTGTTTGAGGCCGAAGATGGCCTTGCCGGAATGGAAATCCTCAAAAAGGAAGATTTCGATTTGGTGCTTTGCGATATCAAAATGCCCAAAATGGACGGCGTGGAGGTTTTGGAAGCCGTAAAAAAGATAAAACCCGAAATACCGATGGTTATGATTTCCGGCCACGGCGATTTGGAAACAGCGGTGAATACTATGAAGATGGGCGCATTCGACTATATTTCGAAACCGCCAGATTTAAACCGTTTGCTAAATACGGTACGCATCGCTTTGGATCGAAAGGAACTTGTAGTTGAAAACACCCGCCTCAAAAAGAAAGTTTCAAAAAATTATGAAATGGTTGGCGAATCGGAAGAGATTGGCCGCATAAAAGAAATGATTGAAAAAGTGGCACCCACCGAAGCCCGCGTTCTTATTACCGGTCCCAACGGCACCGGAAAAGAGCTGGTGGCGCATTGGCTTCACCAAAAAAGCGAGCGCAGCAACGGCCCGATGATTGAGGTAAACTGTGCCGCAATCCCCAGTGAATTGATCGAGAGCGAACTTTTCGGCCATGTGAAAGGGGCGTTTACCTCGGCAAATAAAGACCGCGCGGGAAAATTTGAGGCAGCGAACGGAGGCACCATTTTCTTGGACGAAGTGGGCGATATGAGCCTTTCCGCACAGGCCAAGGTACTGCGCGCCTTACAGGAAAACAAGGTGCAGCGCGTGGGTAGCGATCGAGATATAAAGGTTGATGTACGTGTTATTACGGCCACCAATAAAGATTTAAAGAAAGAAATAGACGAAGGCCGTTTCCGCGAGGATTTGTACCATCGACTTGCGGTTATTCTTATAAAAGTTCCCCCTTTAAACGATAGAAGGGATGACATTCCGCTGTTGGTTGATTATTTTTCCGAAAAAATTAGCTCCGAACACGGTACGGCAAAGAAGAAATTTTCCGCAAAAGCGATTAAGCTATTGCAGGAATACGACTGGACAGGAAATATCCGCGAATTGCGAAATGTTGTGGAACGCCTGATTATCCTAGGCGGAAAGGAAATCAGCGAGGAAGATGTGAAGCTTTTCGCAAGTAAATAACGTAGAGACGCACGGCCGTGCGTCTCCGGGGCCGTGCGTCTCCGGGGCCGGCGTCTCCGGGGTAGTGCGTCTCCGGGGTAGTGCGTATCCTGCGGTGCACCCTCGGCTTACACCGGGATTGCGTCAATTATCAATAAGTAAAACTCGTTTTAATGTATTTAGCAATCATAAATATCTTTTAAGAAATATGAAAGACGTAAAAATCGAAGACTTTAAAGTTACCGGGCCCATTAAACTGGACGGCACTAAAAACGATTGGGATTTGGACGCTTCCGAAAAAGAGTTGGAAGACCATTTGGAGGACACCCGTAAAAAATTGGGCAAGCTCCAGGATACGCTTTACGCCCACGGAAAATACGCCGTGTTGGTCTGTCTGCAGGGAATGGATACGGCTGGCAAGGACAGCCTTATTCGCGAAGTCTTTAAGGATTTCAACGCCCGTGGGGTGGTGGTGCACAGTTTTAAAACGCCCACGGCGCTTGAAAAAAGACACGATTATCTTTGGCGACACTATGTGGCCTTGCCCGAACGCGGAAAGTTTGGGGTTTTTAACAGAACGCATTATGAAAATGTTTTGGTAACACGCGTGCATCCCGACTATATTCTCGGTGAAAATTTGCCCGATGTAAACAGTTTGGACGATATTGATGAAGCGTTCTGGGATAGGCGTTTTCAGCAGATAAATGATTTTGAAAAGACCATTCAGCAGAACGGGACCATTATTTTCAAATTCTTTTTAAACCTTTCCAAAGACGAACAAAAGCACCGCCAACTCCGCAGGCTGGACAAACCCGAAAAAAACTGGAAATTCTCTCCCGGCGACTTGGATGAAAGGGAACTTTGGGAAGATTACAGAAAATGTTATGAGGAAGCCATCAACCGCACCTCAAAGCCGCACGCGCCTTGGTACATTATTCCTGCGGATGACAAGGAAACCTCGCGGGTAATTGTGGCCGAAATTATGCTGCAGGAACTAAAAAAATACAAAGACATAAAAGAACCGGAACTGGACGATGAAATAAAGGCCAAGATTTCGGAATACCGCGAACGGCTTAAAAATGATTAATTTAGCATCCCTTTAGTGCAACAAGGAACTAATTCCCATAAAATTGTATAAATGAAAATTTCGCTCCTCCCCACATTACTTTTCACATTATTAATTTCTTCCGTAAGTATTTCGCAGAACGCCGTTCAGGATTCCGTTATGCTGAAAAAATTGTACACCACCGCTCTAACCGATGGAAAGGCGTACGATTGGCTGGATTATCTTTCCAATGAAATAGGTGGCAGGCTCTCGGGTTCCTATGAAGCTGAACTTGCGGTGAAATACACCGAAGCAGAACTGAAGGAACTCGGTTTGGACAAAGTGTGGCTTCAACCCGTAATGGTCCCGAAATGGACGCGCGGCTTTAAGGAATACGCTTATATAGAATCGCCTACCGGAGATAAAACCATCACGAACATCTGCGCCTTGGGAGGTTCCGTGCCTACGCCAAATTTGGGAATAAAGGCGGAAGTTGTTGAGGTAAAAGGTCTGGAGGAATTGGCTGCCTTGGGAAGGGAAAAGCTGGAAGGAAAGATTATTTTCTATAACAGACCGATGCAGCCCGAATTAATACAAACTTTTGAAGCCTATGGCGGCTGCGTGGACCAACGCTATTCGGGGGCTGCCGAAGCGGCAAAGTTTGGCGCCGTCGGGGTTATTGTCCGCTCGCTGAGCTTGAGAATGGACGATTTTCCGCATACGGGCGCGATGAGCTATGGCGATACTCCCGTAAACCAACGCATACCGGCCGCGGCAATTAGCACCAACGGAGCCGAATATTTAAGCAGTCTGCTGAAATTGCAGCCCAATCTGTTGTTTTACTTCAAACAGAATTGCAAGACTTTTGACGATGTGCAATCCTATAATGTAATCGGGGAAATTACCGGCAGTACAAAACCCAATGAATATATGGTGGTAGGTGGCCATTTGGACAGTTGGGACCTCGCCGATGGCGCCCACGATGACGGAGCCGGCTGTGTACAGAGTATGGAAGTATTGCGCCTTTTCAAAAAAGTGGGTTATAAGCCAAACCACACCATTCGCGTGGTGCTTTTTATGAATGAGGAAAACGGCCTGCGCGGTGGAAAGAAATATGCCGAAGAGGCAAAAAGAAAGAACGAAACCCATCGTTTTGCCTTGGAAAGCGATGCCGGCGGGTTTACGCCACGAGGGTTTACATTTGATACCGATGCCGCAAATTTCAAAAAAGTGCAGTCTTGGGAAGGTTTGTTTAAGCCATACTTGATTCACTATTTTGAAAAGGGATACGGCGGTGCCGATATCGGTCCGTTAAAGGGAAATATCAACGTGCTGGCAGGACTGCGGCCCGATAGCCAACGGTATTTTGACTATCACCACGCGGCCAACGATACCTTTGATGCCGTGAACAAACGCGAACTGGAACTGGGAGCGGCCACTATGGCGAGTTTGGTTTATCTATTTGATAAATACGGGGTTGAGTAGCGGTTAAGAGTTATGGGTTATGAGTTTGGTGGTAGTTTTACCACCAAGTTATAAAGAATCGCTCCACATTTTGGGGCGTTTTTTTATAGATTAATGGAGATTTCTTAAACCTTAATTGAGCGTCTATTAATGGTTTTATTTCTGAAAAAGGATACCATTGGGTAATCGCGTTTATGGGCAATAGCCATTCTTTTTTTGACGGTATGGCGTAGCGGGCTGTTTCTTCTTCTTCGAAATCGGTTGGTTTTATGTAGTGGCCTACAATGCAATCCTGAATATTCTTTGGAAAAGATTCGCGGTTCATATTCTTCGGAATAAATAAAAATCCTTTTAAGCACAATTGCTGCGAAGATGGTTTCGGAATGCCAAGAGCCTCTAATTTTTGTAGCGTTTCCGGTCTTTTCAACAAGGGGAATTGTTTCTGCCTTAATTTTTCAAGCTTCTCAAAAAGACTGTCCTTTCGGTTGGGGCCAATCCATTTTTCCGCTTCGGAAATATCGGCTGAGTCGTCGTATAAATAAAACTTACACGCCAATTCTATGTGGACGACTTTTTCGGTTTTAAGATTTCGAACTATATAGTCCAACTCGCCCAAGGTTTCCTTTTCGCTTGGGTTCGTGAGCGAAGTAAAAGTATGGATTTGAAGATTGGCGGAAAGCAATTCAAAGTTGTTTGATTGTTGAAGATAGGCTTCAAAACACGCCTCGGCCTGCATTCCGAGCACGGAATTTATAGGAAAATTAAAGCCGTTTCCGTATAACTCTTCATCTAAAAATTCAAAATTTTCAAAGGGGTAGTTCTCCGAATTTATTTTTAGATCGGGTGCGTTTATGAAATGCTTTAGTAGGTTGGTTTTTTTGATGGCTATCGTTTTATTTCGCTTTCATATTTTGCAATCCAATCATGAACTGAAATTTTTGTGGTTAGTTCCCCAAATAAATCAAACGGAATGTTTTTAGGGTTTTTGAAGCGGATGCAGCTTTTGCCCATGTCCAGTTTTCCCTTTGCGTGTTTGGGATATTCCTCGGTAAACCATTTGAGCAAACGCGGATCGCTGTATAGGCCCATGTGGTAAAAAGCGATATGGTTTTTCTGTGAAGCAATGCTCATAAAGGGCAGGGCATCGCTAGGTTTGCAATGGTACCCGGCCGGGTAGATGCTGTGCGGCACCACATAACTTATCATTCCGTATTGGAGGGTTTCCTCAAAACCGTCGGGGAGGTTTTTCTTTATCGTTTCGCGTAGCGTTTGCATAACTTCCTTCCGGTCTTCGGGCAGTTCGGCGATGTATTGGTCTGGGGTGGTGGCTGTGGATTGCATTTTTGAAAAGTTTAAAGTTCAAAGTTAAACGATTTTGTTGAACAATATTTGTTGGGATTGACGATAAAATTCCTTTTTGCCACAACGAATTTTAATTGTACTTTACATAGAAATATAAACGGATGAAAAAATTTACAACATTTTTTATAACTGCCCTTTTCTTGTTTTTTGCCGCAGAAGGGTATTCCCAAGAAATAACCAAGTATAATTTTCTTGAAATTATTGTGGTCCAAAAAGCGAACAACCGCGGCAAGGTAAAGCGCATAAAAGTGGAGGAGCAGACTTCGCTCATTGGGCAAAATATCTCTATTGATGAAATTGAGGATATTGATGAAACTTCCACCCTGCTAAATTATATGAACGCCCACGACTGGGAGTTTTTGGATCGCCAATCTGTGGTTTCTGATGATAACGATCCGGTTTGGATGAGTTATATTTTCAGGAAAAAAAGGTAGTCCGCGTTAAGGCGGTTCTATTGAAACGTCCACGCAACAAAGCGGCTTTGTTTGTTGCCCTGTTCCATTTCTATTATTCTTACTTCGGAAGGCTTGGTTTTGTTGATGGCCCTTTTAATATCTTTCAGATTTTCCTTTTGTGAAATTAGCGCGGTAAACCAATTCACCTGCATCTTAAATCGTTCGCTTTCCTCAGCCATCTTTTTAACGAATGCCACTTCGCCACCTTTGTACCATAACTCATTGCCCAAACCTCCGAAATTCTGGGATTTGGCTGCGCTTAATTCAAGGTTTTTATACTTGCGGCGGTTGCTTTTTTCGGCATTGGTTCGGTTTTTAAAAAAGGGCGGGTTGCAGACCACCGCATCAAAAACATCCGTTGGTTGGATGATGTGTTCCAAAATATGGCTTTTGAACTTTTGGTGCCGCAATTCAATATCCTTTAAATTGGGATTTCTATCAATTATTTCCTGCGCATTGTTTAGGGAATCGGGGTTTACTTCGCTGGCCGTGCATTTCCAATTAAAGTGGCGAGTAGCCAAAATAGGATAGATGAGGTTGGCGCCAGTGCCAATATCCAGCAAATGGATTTCCGTTTTGGGAATTAAATCTGCCACGTGCAACAAATAATCTAACCTGCCGGGAATTGGCGGACAAAGATTGCCTTCTGGGATATGCCAATGGGATATGCCGAAATGTGCTTTTAGCAGTGCGGTGTTCAGTGTTTTAACAGCTTCGTGGTTGGCAAATTTTACGGTTTTGTTGCCGTATTCATATTCAAAAACGAAAGGTTTTAATGGCGGATGCGCTTCGGTAAGTTTTTCGAAATTATAGGCTTGGTTGAATGGGTTTTTTGGATGCACGGGGGTGGCTTTAGACAGGTAAAGATAGTGGAATAAAGCCGCTCTTTTTTCTTGCTATTGCCTTAAAATCTTTTCCATCTTCTTGCCTTTTGCCAATTCGTCTATCAACTTATCCATATAACGGATTTTTTGCATTAGGGGCTCTTCTATTTCTTCCACTCGGTAGCCGCAGATTACGCCCGTGATTTTTGAAGCGTTGGGGTTTAGTTGTGGAGCTTCGGCAAAAAACGTTTCAAAGCTGCTTTTGTTGTCTATTTGTTTCTGCAAGCCTTTTTGGTCATAGCCCGTTAACCAACAAATTATGGCATCTACTTCATGCTTGGTGTGGCCTTTTTTTTCGGCTTTGGTTATGTAGTGCGGATAGACACTTGCGAAGGGCATTTTATAGATTCTTTCGTTTTTCATCGTGATTTAGCAGAAATACAAATTTACATTTTTCCGGTTTTTTAGGTAATCTTTTTGAAACGACCCAAAATAGCGCAAGCGAGAAATAATGGCCGTATTTAATGATTTGCTCTTTAAAATTTAGTTGACCTTTAGGGAGTCTGCTGTATTGTTTTTTTCAAACTTATATTTTGAAACGGGCCTGTGCAGCTGGTATTGGTTTTTATTGGTAACCACGGTATCGGTCTTTATGAAATCGAGGATACGCATTAGGGTTTTTTGTACTTCGGGATGTTTGTGGACCATAGCCTCTTGGTATTGCACGGCGGGTTCGCTCAACAAGCGCGCCAACGGAGGCTCCACCACGCCCCACTTTTCAAATTTATAGGGTTTATAGGTTTTAAGTGCTTTATCAATGGCTTCGTTGTTTTTTCGGATGCTGTCCATAAGTGCCAAAGGGTTGTCCACATCGGCTTTTAGAATTGCACGCACTTTTTCATAGCTCATTTTATGGGGCATCATTACCGGAACGACGGCAAACCCTCTATTTTTGATCTTTTCATAAATATAGCCCGGAAGCTTGTCAATGGAAACAACGGTTTCGATGATGGATGCGAATTCCCCAGACTCCTTGACAGTCTTTGAAGAAAATTGCCATTGAAACAGCTTCTGCCTGATATAAAAATCTCCCGAATTGATAATATTGATAAAAATAGGCTGCACTTTTTGGTTAAACTCCGCTTCGCGTTCAATGGCGTCATACACCTCCATTGCGCTGAGCATGCCGCTGTTTTCAAAATAACCGCCATCTAAATAATTTCCTTTTTGGCGTATTTTGGCCGTGGGACTGAACAGTGGAAAACGATTGGTAGTCGATACCGCCCCATAATAAGTGAGCGCTACCAAATCGGGGCCATTTTTAAAAATGGAAAGATTATCTGCCCCCGCAAAAGTACTGTCGGGAAACTGGACCGTTGAAACTACGCCCTGCCTTCCGGCTACCGAGGTGGAATTCATTATAAGCGCCGGAAACTTACGCCCCCGTTTTTCATACAGATTGCGCCATACATCCAGATAGCTTTCGTTATGGAAGGCATCTAAAGGCATTCCGGTGTTTATGGCGTGCAATTCCATGCTTTTATAGGAGCGATCCTTGCCGTGGTAATTGAAGAACGGGAGGTATTCGCGAATCAGATCCCGCCCCAATAGGTAGGTGAGTTCATTGGATAGCACATTGGAAGTGCCTATTTTAAATATTTCAGGATTTAAGGGTTCCTTCGGGTCGTGATAATTGCGCAGCGAGGCATAATTGCCTATGCCCACCGCACCACCGGAAACGCCCGATAGCACAATACTGCGGTTGAAAAATTCACCATTACTCAACGAATCCAGTTGGTTAAACAACAATAAATTCCATAGATTGGCCTTTAATCCGCCACCATAGGAACCCACAAAAAAATAATTGTCCTTTTTATAGGAATTAGCGGTTTCATTTCTCATAAATTCCCCAAAATCCACCGGGTTGCGGGTTTTAACCTCTGTGAGTTCGTGCAGGTCATTTTCAAAGGAAGTCATATATATAGCTCCAGAAATGAAAAAAATGATGAGTAACGGCAGCCAGTATTTATAAAAGTTCTTTCCCGTTTTCGGCCCTTCCAGCCGATGATAATATAGTATATGCTTGAATAAGATTATGACTATGGAATAAATAACAATGATATAAAGACAAATAATAACCAAGGGGCTGAACCAGCTGGCGATGAAAAAAAAGCTATTGGCAAGCAACAGGCCTATTAAGGAAAGTATTCCGCTGTACCGCATAAAATTCAAATAGAAAACGTTATCGCTCAGTTTTGCGAAATATTCCAAATACTTCGGAATTTTTTGTGTTTTAACGGCGCCGTATTTGTCAAATTGATCTAAGGTTTCCTCTTTAAACATGGCTGTTTTTTCCTTGTAAAGCTCTTCTGAAAAAAACACATACTTAAAATAGGTGCGGCATATTTTGAAATATACATAAAGGTACATTTGGCAACCCAAGGTGATGAGAAATGCAATGAAGGGGATGCGGTCCCATTTAAAAATGGCGACCAAAACGGAAGTAATCAGGACCATGAGCACACAGGCCAGATAATAGCGAGGAAACCTGCGCACATATTTAATAATATACTCAACGGTTTTCCTTTGGGTTGCTTCATTTCCTTCTTTCAAATCTTTTTTCCATTGGTTGTAGCGCTTTCCCAAAGAATTGTAAACGATTAGGGTAATAAGAAGTAAGAAAGCCGAAATATACGAGGGGTTAAAATGCACCTCAAAATATCTGGGAATCATCAACAAGAAAATTTGGAACATGGCAATATAAATAAGGACTCCCAAACTGCGGCGAAGATTTTTTACATATTCATTGTCAAAAGTTGTGGACGAACCTGGTTTTGTCCTGCTGGTATCAAAATAGATTATATTGAGACCAAGCCAACTTCTTTTGTTTTTTGGCATTTCAAGGCTCACACAATCTCTGTTCCCGTAAAGCCAAATATCATTGTACACCGGAAAGTGTGAAAGCACCAGCGCCAAAAAACTGAGCAAAAAGAATAGGATCACAACGTTCAAGGGCCGGTAAAAAAGATCGACTATAAGCGTGCCGCCTTGCTCCATAAACGTTACCATCACATAGATGACAATGATAAAAAGAATGCTCAATAAAGCCGTTTGTATAAACCGGATCAAGGTTTTGACGTGCGGTAAAAAAATGGTTTTTAGAAACCAATACATCAAAAACATAAAACAGATTGCGTAAAGGGTGACCTTTACCGGAGTGATATATTTTAAATTGATAAAGTCCCGGACCCCTTTAAATTCGTAGCCAAAGCCTTCCAAAACATCCGTAAGCAATGCCAATATGGCAAAGAAGAGAAATGCTTGCTGTATAGTAATCTTAATTTTAAGCTTCTTCCATCGTATAAAGTTGTCCTTGAACAGATTGCGTATCAAATAGGCGATGATAATTAACAAATGGGCGGCCCATATAATATCAAGAATGAAGAAAGCGTGGTAGAAAATTAATTTATCGGAATTTTCAGGACTGAAGATTAGTGCGTTTACTGCTTCAAAGTTATCAAAATGCGCATGCTGCGGCATTTCAATATAGCTATTGATGCGAAAGGCAGCATTGATGATAATCAAAAGCAGGGAAAGAACCACCCAGCCTACAATCCAGTAGTTTATCTTTTTTTCAAGCCAATTTTTCATCTGTATAAATATTTAAGAAATAGGATACTTCGACTTCGCCCAGCACAAGCGATGGTATGCCCATCCCGATAGTTATGGGGAAATCTTCGTCCAGATAGCTATCGGGAGGTTTACATTTTGTTAATGGGCATTTCATAATGTAAAATATTTAGGACCAAAGCAGAGGAAAACTTATGGCAGGAGTACTAGTCTCGAAGATACGAAAAAATAGTTGCCAAAACGCAAACGGTCAGGCATTTAGGGTGTTGGGTCTATGTTATTTCAAATGTGTATTGTTTGGGTTTTTTAGGACTTACTGCTATGGGCGGGAGCGGATATATTTTTAAAAAAAGATGGAATTATTTAGGTAAACTCGATTGCTGGTGTGCGTTTGCAATGCGAACTTGGTCCTTGGCAAGACTGCCGTTAGTTTGGTTTTAGTGTTAGTTTGCGGGCACACGTTATAAACCTGCCTGCAGCAGGCAGGCGTGCGCTAGCTGTGCCCTTTATACAGCCGCGGGCCAGAACCCTTCTTTATTCTGCATTAAGAGTAATAGGTTAAAACCAAATAACACTAACGCTTAACTCTTAACTCTTAACTCTTAACTTTTTTAATAAAATACAAAGCTATTCTAAAAAACACAACTACTATCTTTGCGCAAAATTTTTTCCGTCTTGGCGCTTTCCGACTATACCAAAGAATTTAAGTACAACACCAAACTGGCCACGCCCGTAATTTTGGGAATGCTCGGGCATCAAGTGGTGGCGCTGGTGGACAATATTATGGTGGGGCAGCTTGGTAGTGCCGAACTTGCCGCCGTTTCATTGGGGAACAGTTTTATGTTTGTGGCCATGAGTTTGGGGGTAGGGTTTTCAACCGCCATCACGCCTTTGGTGGCAGAGGCCGATGGGGCGGGAAACCGCGAAAGGGGAAAATCTTCCTTTAAACACGGGCTGTTTTTATGTATTGTTTTGGGGCTTGCGCTCTTTGCAGTGGTAATGTTCGCCAAACCGTTGATGTACGTAATGAAGCAGCCGCCCGAGGTGGTCGATTTGGCGATGCCTTATCTTACTTTGGTTGCGGCATCGTTGGTGCCCTTGATTATTTTTCAGGGGTTTAAGCAGTTTAGCGATGGCCTATCGATGACGCGTTTCCCGATGTATGCTACCATTGTGGCCAACTTGGTAAATGTGCTGCTCAACTATATGTTTATCTTCGGAAAGTTTGGCGCGCCCGAACTGGGGGTGGTCGGTGCGGCCATCGGTACGTTGGTATCCCGCGTGGTGATGGTGGGCTATCTGTGGTATCTCTTGAGTCGAAAGGAAAAATCGCGCTATTTTGTTACGAATATAAAAATCTTTACCCTCAGCAAAGCGATGTTGAAGAAACTGCTGAACCTCGGCTTTCCTTCGGCTATGCAGATGTTTTTTGAGGTGGGTATTTTTACTTCGGCGGTATGGCTTTCGGGAATCTTGGGGAAGAACCCGCAGGCGGCAAACCAAATTGCCTTGAATCTGGCCAGTATGACCTTTATGGTGGCGATGGGCTTTAGCGTGGCCGCGATGATTCGGGTGGGCAACCAAAAAGGCTTGAGGAATTTTAGGGAACTGCGGCGGGTGGCTATTTCCATCGGGTTGCTCACTTCTATTTTGGCACTCGTTTTTGCGGTTTTCTTTATTCTCTTTAATGAATCCCTGCCGAAGATATTCCTGGACTATGACAGCGTAGCCGACTTTGCCGATAATGTGGAAGTGGTAACCATAGCCGCCCAATTGTTGATTATTGCAGCCATCTTTCAGTTTACCGATGCCTTACAAGTGGTGGCACTTGGCGCCCTACGCGGAATGCAGGATGTAAAAATCCCAACGGTCATTACCTTTATTGCCTATTGGATTATTGGCTTCCCAATTTCGTATTACCTAAGTATGGAAACTTCCTTGGAAAGTATTGGCATTTGGATTGGGTTGCTGGCAGGGCTTTCGGCAAGCGGCATTATGTTATTCATCAGATTTAATTATCTTTCGAAGAAATTGATACGGCTGGGCGCTGGGTGACGGATGGCGGATGCGAAAATAAAAAAATCAAATATCCTGTAATGTTTCTTTAGGGCCGGGGTTCGTGGTATTTTCTCTTTAGGGGTTGGGATAAAACAAAACCCACCCAAAAAATGAATTCTTGGGTGGGAAAAAAAATTGCTATGAAAAAGAAAAATTATCACTTCTAAAACGAAGCGACATTTCAAATATATGCAAAAAAATTAATTTAACGTTTGCTTAAGAGAACATATCTTTCACTTTTTCAAAAAACGATTTGTCCTCTTTTTCGGGTTTAGGTTGAAAATGGGCATCATCGCTCATTTTTTCAAAGAATTTCTTTTGTTCCTTTGAAAGGGATTTTGGGGTCCAAACATTTACGTGAACCAGCAAATCCCCAGTTCCATAACCGTTGATGCTCGGTATCCCTTTATTGCGAAGTCTTAATATTTTTCCGCTCTGTGCGCCGTTATCGATTTTAATACGGACCTTTCCGGTAACGGTTTCTATCTCTTTGGAAGTGCCCAAGGCAGCCTCGGAAAAGCTTATGTATAAATCATAATGCAGGTTGTCGCCCTCGCGCTGAAGTGTAGGGTGCGGTTTTTCTTCAATGGCCACCAAGAGGTCTCCCGCAATTCCATTGCCGGGCGCATCGTTTCCTTTGCCTGAAACTTTCAGCTGCATGCCGTCCACAACGCCAGCGGGTATTTTGATTGAAACCGTTTCTTCCGTAACCAACATTCCTTCGGCATCCGCATTTGCAGGTTTTGAATCAACAATTTGGCCTAACCCGCCACAAGCACTACAGGTGGCAGAGGTTTGCATTCGGCCCAAAATAGTGTTTTGGATTCGGGTTACTTGGCCGTGCCCGTTACAAGTAGAACAAGTTTTGTAAGTGGTACCCTGGGCGAGTTTTTTGCGTTTAACTTTTATCTTTTTCTCAACTCCGTTGGCTATTTCTTCCAAAGTAAGCTGCACGCGGATACGCAGGTTGCTTCCCTTAACGGTCCTGCGGCCGCCACCGCCAAAGCCTCCACCAAAACCACCGCCGAAGGCACCCCCGAAAATATCCCCAAACTGGCTGAAGATGTCTTCCATATTCATGCCGCCTCCGCCAAAACCGCCGCCATCAAAAGCACGATGACCAAATTGGTCGTATCGGGAACGCTTGTTGGGGTCGCTGAGCACTTCATAAGCTTCCGCTGCCTTTTTGAACATGGCCTCTGCTTCGTGGTCGCCCGGGTTTTTATCGGGATGATATTGCAATGCCTTTTTTCGGTACGCCTTTTTTATTTCGGCCGCCGAGGCGCTCTTTGAAATTTCTAAAATTTCGTAATAATCTTCCTTCATATTTTATTGTCCTATAACCACTTTTGGATAGCGGATTATCTTGTCGCCCAAAGTATATCCCTTTTCTACCACATCTATAATTTTACCTTTCAGCTTTGCTTCGGGGGCGGGAATTTGGGTTATGGCTTCATGCGAATCTGCATCAAAGGTATCGCCGGGTTTCACATCCATTAACTGCAAGCCCTTTGTTTTCAGGGTTTCGCGCAGTTTGTTGTTGATGATCTCCACACCTTTAAAGTGATGGTCATCCTCCATTTTTTCAATTTCCTTCAATGCGCGTTCAAAGTCATCCAAAATTGGCAACAATGAAACCATGATGTCTTCCCCTGCGGTTTTGAACATTTCGACACGTTCGCGCGAGGTGCGCTTTTTATAGTTTTCAAATTCAGCAAAAAGGCGTAAATAACGGTCTTTTTCGCGCTCAAACTCGTTTTGTAATTCAGAAAGGACGTTGGTTACGTTTTCTTCAGCAATTTCCTGCTCGTTTATTTCTACATCGTCAAAGCCTACCTCTTCTTCGCGGTCGGTTTCTTTGAATTTATCGTTTTTGCTCATAATGGCCTTTTCTTTCAATTTTTTCTGAAGGGAGCAAAAGTACTGCCATTTCTTATAAAATGTCAAAATGTCACAGCTTTTAATTTAATATTACTTTAAGAAAAAACCTCGGCTTAAAGTATATTTTTGCAACTCGAAACAAAAACAATAACTATGAAATCAACATTTTTGAAAATTACTTTAATGGCTTTTATTACAGTAGGTGCCTTTTCTTGCAAAAACACTGAAAAAGAAGCTGAAGCCATGACCGAAACAGCTGCAGAAGCTACCGAGATGGCAACCGAATATACCGTAGATACGGCCGCATCACAAATTATGTGGGAAGGTGCAAAACCTACCGGAAAACACAACGGTACGATAAGCCTTTCTTCGGGAACGATACACCTAAACAACGGAAACGTTGAGGCCGGAAATTTCGTGATCGACATGAATACGATCAACGATTTGGATATGGAAGGTGATGACAAAGCTAAATTGGAGGCGCACTTAAAAGGAACCGCCGAGGGCAAAGAAGGAGATTTTTTCAATGTGAAGGAATACCCAACCGCAAAATTTGAAATGACAGGCATTGAAAACAATGTGGTTAAAGGAAACTTGACCATAAAAGACAAAACCAATGCTATTGAATTTCCCGCAACCGTAACTATGGAAGGCGACAAAATGATGCTGAAAAGCGAAACTTTTGAAATTGACCGGACTAAATGGGGCGTTAACTTCGGTTCAAAATCTGTATTTCCCAGCTTAGGCGATAAGTTTATCAATGATGCTATAAAAATTACAGTTTCCTTGGTCGCTACAAAAGCGTAAGTAAATTATCTTGGGGCAGTTAAAACTCCAAATGAAAAAGAGAGGCAAAGTTGCTTCTCTTTTTTTTTATAGTAAATCCTGCAATGCACTTTCCAGATTGTAAAATTTAAACTGGTAGCCCAACTGCTCTATTTTTTGGGAACTGACCAATTGTCCTTCCAAGACCAGAACGGACATTTCGCCCAATAAAAGTTTTAAGGCAAAAGCCGGAATATTGGGCAGCCAAAGCAGATTGTCCAACTTTGAGGCAATCATTTTTGTCATTTTTTTATTTTGAACAGGGTTTGGCGCCACGGCATTGTATTTTCCCTCCAATTGATTTTTGAGGAGAAAAAGATAAATGCCCGCAATATCCTCAATATGAATCCAGGATTGCCATTGGTCCCCGCTTCCCAAAGGGGCGCCAAGGCCGAGTTTAATGGGTTTTATCATTTTGGGCAGAGCGCCTTCTTCCTTTGCCAAAACCATCCCCGTGCGTACCTTGCTTACCTCCATACCCGAATTTTTGAATTTTGCCGCCGCCGCTTCCCAGGCCACCACAACTTTAGCCAAAAATGTGTCGTCCACTTCGGTATCTTCCTCAGTGTATAATTTTGTTTTTGAATTTGGATAGATGCTCACGCCGCTGGCTGAAATAAAATGCACAATATTGTGATCCACTTTTTGCAAGGTTTTATGAAGAAGGTTTATGGTTTCAACCCTGCTGTCCAGAATGGCCTTTTTATGCTGTTTGGTCCAACATTTTGAAATGGTTGCACCCACTAAGTTTATTATCGCAGTTGCGCCTTCAAAGGCTTTAGTGTCAATCTCTCCTTTTTTGGGGTTCCAATAAAATCCTTTATAATTTTCGGAATCCTCAATTTTTTCCTTGCGGGTCGTGAGGTAATTGACCGCAATTCCCTCAGTGTGACATTGCCTAACCAATTCACTGCCAATAAGCCCTGTAGCCCCTGTTATCAACACTTTTTTAATCATAATTCTAAATGTAGAGATTCAAACAGAATTAGCAAAGCCCCTTAACGGAAGATTATGAATTGAGGGATTTTTATCCGGTAATTTGGAATTTGAGATTTGGAACCTGCCTGCCAGAGGCACGACAGGCAGGTTTGGGATTTGGGATTTGGGATTTGGGATTTGGGATTTGCAAACATCCACTTTAGCCACGTCGTTCCTTATTTTTTGGTCGCCCTCAGCATTTCCTTTTTCCCGGGAGGGCCCGGAAGACGCTCTACTTTAAAGCCAACGGCCTGCATGGCACGGCGGGCATTTCCGTTGGCGGCATAGGTTACCAACACGCCGTTGGGTTTTAAGGCTGTGTACATTTTGCCAAAAATTTCCTCGGTCCAAAGTTCAGGCTGTACGCGGATTCCGAAAGCATCAAAATAGATAAGGTTAAAGCAATTTTCAGAAGATATTTCAGAAAAGAATTGCCGTTGTTTTTTAAGGTGAAATTTTTCGGAAATGCCATAAATTTCTTCCCAAGGTGCGCGGTGCATCTGTAAGAATATTTCTTCCGAAGCATTTAAAAGTGAAGGATAGTTGAGCTTTTCAACTTCGGCTAATTCCAACGGATATGCCTCTACCCCGGTGTAATGTACTGTAAAGGAATTTTTTTCTGTTTCCAAATAAGTAAGAAAGGCATTCAATCCGGTCCCGAAACCTATTTCGAGCATTGAAACGGTTGTCGCCAAATTTTCAGAAAACCAGTGATAGAGCCCTTCCTTTATAAAAACGTGAAGGGCTTCGGCTATTGCCCCGTGCTTGGAATGGTATTGTTCGTCCCACTCCGGGATGTGCAGGGTATAAGAGCCGTCGCCCGTTTTAAATAGCGTTCTTTTCAAAAAAAATTATTGTTTTTCCACTTCGGGAATAAGTACCCCGTCGGCTTCAAAAGCTAGCGTGCGTTTTGGTTCGGTGATCGCGGCAATCTCTTCAGCAGACTTTCCACCGTCCTCTGCATAATGGCGCTGGTCTTCCACGCTCATCTCTTCAACGTATGCCTTCCCGTTTACGATTATTTCCTGTCCGGCAATGTCTTTCGGCATAAAGAAACCATAGTCTTTAAAACGGACCATCGCCTCTTGCTCTCCCATTTCAAGGTTCATCCAACAGCCTTTTTTCTGACAAACATCCTTTACGGTTGCTGCAAATTTCGCATTTATGGTATCGCCGGGCTTTAGGTTTTTGTATTTATCCATCATTTCGGCTTTCGTCAAAACGTTTTCATCGGTAATCTTGTCGCCAAAGGTTTGATAGTTTATTGCAATCTCCTCAGCTTCCACCGCAGGTATTTCTTCAGTTTTCTCGTTTTTACAACCTAAGATTGCAAATGCTAATGCGAATAGGAACAGAATTTTTTTCATCATAAAAAAGTTTAATAATTAATTGATTGATACTGTGTTGCAATTTTAATGATTTTTTGAATTTTATATGGCCTAAATTTTACCTATTTTTACCAAATAAACATTTCCTTTCATGAATTCTTCAGCCACACAAAAACTCGCCATCCAAAAAATTGAAACCTCTAAAATTGGACAAGTAGATTTTAGCAACTTAACCTTCGGAAGCACTTTTAGCGACCATATGTTTGAGTGCGATTATAAAGATGGTGCGTGGCAAAACCCGACCATTAGGCCGTATGGCCCGCTTACAATTTCACCAGCCGCAAAGGTTTTTCACTATGGGCAGGCAGTTTTTGAGGGAATGAAAGCCTATAAAGATGACAACGGGAAAGTGTGGCTTTTTAGACCTGAGGAAAATTTTAAACGAATAAACAAATCGTCAACCCGAATGGCGATCCCCGAGTTTCCGAAGGATATTTTCTTTGAGGCGTTGACCACCTTGGTTAAAATGGACAGGGAATGGGTAAAGCCCGGCCTGGGAAATTCGCTTTACATCCGTCCTTTCGTGATGGCGACCCAAGTGGGTGTTTCGGCATCGCCTTCCACCGAATATAAGTTTATGATCTTGATGTCGCCCGCGCAGGCTTACTATACCGGCGATGTTAAGGTAGTGATTGCCGAGCATTACAGCCGATCTGCCAATGGCGGTGTGGGTGCCGCAAAGGCCGCCGGAAATTACGGGGCGCAGTTTTTCCCGACAAATTTGGCACGCGAAAAAGGATTTCAACAGGTTATTTGGACCGATGCCAGCAAACACGAATATTTAGAGGAAGCCGGAACCATGAATGTGTTTTTCCGTGTGAACGACACACTTTTAACGGCACCAATAAGCGACCGGATTTTGGATGGGGTTACCCGAAAAAGTGTGATAGCCCTCGCAAAAAGGGACAATGTTGCTGTAGAAGAAAGGCCCGTTTTGGTTTCTGAAATTGTGGAGGCGGCGAAGAACGGCAGCCTAAAGGAAATCTTTGGCGCAGGAACGGCAGCGGTAATCAGTCCCGTGAGTGCCTTTAGCTATAAAGAAACGGTTTACGATCTTGAAAAACAGGAAGACGGATATGCCGCCCGGTTCAAAAAGGAATTGATGGACATACAGTACAACCGCGGCGAGGATCCGTTTGGGTGGAGATATGAGGTTTTGTAAAAACAACACTTAAATTCCAAATCTTAAAATTCCGAATTCCAAAAACTCAGCTTTTTGAAATTTGGAATTTTATTTTTCAAGGATTTCCCCAATATTCGGTTTGAAGTAATTGGGGCCTTTTAAGACCTTGCCGTCCTCGCGGTAAATAGGTTTTCCGTCATCGCCGAGCTTGCTCATATTGCTGCGTTGGATTTCGTTAAAAACTTCCTCAATTTTATGCTGCATGCCGTGTTCTATAATAGTTCCGCAAAGAATATAGAGCATATCGCCCAAAGCATCCGCTACTTCAACCAAATCATTATTGTTGGCAGCTTCCAGGTATTCCTCGTTTTCCTCGCGCATCAATTCGTATCGCAATAGGTTTTTCTTTATTCCGAGATCGGCGGTTGGGGTTTCGTTCCTTCCCAAACCAAATGCCTTGTGGAATTCGGAGACTGCAGCTATTTTGTTTTTCATATTTTGTTTTTTTTGAATCAGGACTAAAGGGAGCCGGGAAACAGGACGAGGAGTGATAATTTCAAAAATTTGTCTTGATTCATTTAAAGTTCCGTTTTTCCACCTATGGCGGACAAGCCTTTCGTCCTGCTTCCCTTCCGTACGGATTCCTGTTTCCTGTTTCCTTTCGGTCCCGTTTCTTGAATCCTTCCAATCCTGTGTCCTGTTTGCAAGTAAATCTCTATTTTTACAGCCTTAAAATTACAAATTTATGTTCACTCCCGGCCAATTGATTTTTGCTGTTTTATTTTTTGTTGTCTTTGTAGGTGTCTTGATTTATAGCTATCGGGGCGATAAGAAACTTCATAAAAAGCAATACAAAGGGAGTCTATGGGTTTTGGTGGGGTTTTTGGTTTTTGTGGGGTTGCTATTGCTCCTCAAAGGCCTGCTAAAGCACTGATAAACATTCTGCTACATACATAAAAATTGTTTATAATACAATTTTTTATTCTTCTATTCCTTTCATAACTTGTTGAAATATACCCTGTAACGGGTATTTCAGCCGCCAGATTTTTAATAAACATTTGTACGGTAAAACATCATTAATTCAAAAATTGTCACTCATGCTTAAAATAAAGATTGTTTTTCTGAATATATTCTGTGCAATATTACTTTCTGCCTGCAATAGCAGTACTGGGGAGCGGACGGTAGAATTTGCTGTACCGGATTTTAACGATTTAGACCTTCAACAAATAAAAATAGATCATGATATTTGCAACGCAAAATGTGCTGTTTTAAAAGATGAATCGTGCTATGACCGAGAATCGGGAACTGCCATACTTTATATTCCCGTTCCAAAGAGCCAATATCTTGTCCTAACCAAACAGGATGGCAATACTATCAATTTTGAAACCAGGGGAGGCGCTTTCTCTCCAGAATATTACATTCTTAAGGTTAGACTTACGGGCTTGGAGCGAACTTCCGGCTCAAAATTGACAATAAATCTTGATATAAACAGCAGCCTCGATAGATGCGCTAAAGGAACGGACCCAAAAATTCTAGGTGTGAAGAAAAAAGGTTCAGTAATTACCGGCCATCCTCCAATGCAAGACTGTGTACCAGATGTTAAATGTATAGACAGATAGCCCTTATTATAATTGCATTTTCCAGTTTTTTCTGTTTTGCACAGGAGGATTCCACCTATTATTATTTTGACCAGACCACGCCAGTTGAAGCTATCCAGTCAAAAGTTAATAGAACGAAAGACCCTTTTTTAAAATCATATTTCTCATTGGTCTATTTCAGCAAAATCAGGAATACAGATTCAATTGGTTATTACCTAAAAAAAGTAGAAGGCAAAAAGCAGTTTTTGCCACAACTTTTGCCGCGATTTTTATACTTAAAAGCATATTACCATAAAATTTCAGATAATGATTCACTCGCCTACAAATATCATTATAATGCGCTGGACCAGGCAATAAAATTGAAAGATACCTTAACCATACTTAACAGTCTTAGCGGTCTTTCACAATCTTGGGACTACGTGGGAGATAACCATTATAGACTTGATTACCTTCAAAAACTTGAAAAAGCCGCAGCGGAATATAATAACAATAGATTTAGAATTATACACGATTATCTAAAAGGAAATTATTATTTGTTCCGCGATGAAAATGAGGCTGCCATTGCAAGTTATAAAAGAGTTATGGCATATACCTTTAATCAGCGGGACAGTAGTTTTCTCCTCAATACCTATGGCAATATAGGCGCATTATATGAGTCAAATCTTGAAAATTCAGACTCCGCAATTTTTTATTATCAGAAGAAATTACAACTCATTGAAACAAATCCTTCATTTGCACAAACTGAAAACTACCTGAATGTGTACAACAATCTTGGGCGGGCCTACGCTTCAAAAAAGGATTATGCAAATGCAAGAATGTACTTGCTGAAAGCGGCAAATTACAATACAACCAAGAACAAGGTTTTTAACGAGCTTATGATTACTGAAAATTTAGCCGAGGTAAACGCTGGCCTGGGCAATTTTGAGGAAGGCTATAACAATCTTAAAAAAGTAATCAAACTGTCTGATAGCTTGAAAGAAAAGGAACATCAGAAAAGTATTGCCAATATCATTGAAAACTTTGACAATAAAACTTTAAAAACCAATTTAAGGCAAAAAGAAATCCAACAACGCAATCTATGGCTTGGGGCTTCGGCCCTCCTATTTGTGGTTAGCTTAATTTCCTATTTAATTTTCAAAAACACAAGACGCAAACAGCGCATCGCCGAACAGCAACGTGAAATAGAAATTCAAAAAACCGAAAAAATATTAAAAGAGCAGGAACTAACAACCATTGACGCAATGATCTCCGGACAGGAAAAAGAGCGCGAACGCCTCGCCGGCGACCTGCACGATAGCGTGGGCGCAACCCTGGCGGCGGCAAAGCTACAGTTTGACCATTTGGCAAAAAACAAGGAAAAAATAGGACAAATGGACGAACTGTTCACCAAGACCGGAGACCTGTTGGCCCAAGCCTATACCGAGGTGCGCGAAATGGCACACCTAAAAAACAGCGGTGTAATTGCCAAAAACGGCCTATTGCCCGCAGTGCAAAAACTGGCGAAAAATGCTTCGGGAACCAATAAACTCGTCGTAGAAGTTGAAGATTTTGGGCTGGACGGAAGACTGGAAAACACGATGGAAATTACCATTTTCCGAATTATCCAGGAATTGGTCACCAACATCATAAAACACGCAAAAGCTTCCGAAGCAAGTATCTCCATAACCCAGCACAAAGACGCACTGAACATTATTGTGGAAGACAATGGCCAAGGTTTCGATACAAAAAAAATACATACGAAAGACGGGATGGGCCTGGCCAATATTGAGCGCCGGGTGGAACATCTTGAAGGCAGTATGGAAGTAGATAGCACCAAAGGAAAAGGAACAACCATAATTATAGACATACCCTTATGATAACCGTAGCCATAGCCGAAGACCACCAAAGCCTCGTGGACGGCATAAACCTATTGCTGAAATATGAGGACGATATTTCCATCGTGGGCATGGCCAACGATGGCGAGGCCCTTTTGGATATTGTGCGGAAAAAGCAGCCGCAAGTAGTTTTAACCGATATAAAAATGCCCAAAATAGACGGTATTGCCGTTGCGAAACTTATTAAAAAGGAATTCCCGCAAACAAGGATTATTGCTTTTACCATGTTCAACCAAGAGGAAGCAATCGCACAAATGGTGGATGCGGGCGCTTCGGGCTATTTGCTAAAGAACTCTCCTTTGGAAGAGGTGCTGAATGCCATAAAAGCCGTGGCGCAGGGCAATACTTTTTTTGACAGCGCCATAGATCTATCTTTTATGGATACCGATGCGGCCACCACTGAAAAAAAACCAATCCTTTCCAAAAGCGAGCGGGAAATATTGCGGTACATAGGCCAAGGAAAATCTACCAGCGAAATAGCCGCATTGCGTTTTACCGCTGTTTCCACGGTAGAAAAACACCGCAAGAATATGATACACAAGCTGGGTCTTTCGGGCAAAGGGGAACTGTTGCGGTATGCGCTGGATAGGAAGTATGATTTTTAGCTAACATCCTTATATACAGATTTTTAAAATACCCTTTATTGGGTATTTTTTTGTGTCTTATTTCTGGATAATATTGAGCTATGTGCTATCTAAACTTAAGATTCCAAACGTACAGC
Organism: Aequorivita todarodis; assembly: GCF_028561335.1. GTDB lineage: Bacteria > Bacteroidota > Bacteroidia > Flavobacteriales > Flavobacteriaceae > Aequorivita > Aequorivita todarodis. The sequence goes on from NZ_JAQQTG010000016.1 coordinate 97,677, forward strand.
AATCAATTTATTCAAAATAACTAAAATCAATACTTATGAAACCACTACACAAAACATGTATTATTGCCTTTGCATTAATCACAACGATCGTCCAAAGCTTTGGACAGGCCCCGGGAACTTTTAATACCACCTTTGGGAATGGCGGCATCTTGTCTAGACCCGTTAGGTATTCAAATTTTGTCACGGAAGATGTGGCATTACAGGACAACTTTTTGTTGGTAAGTGGCAGGCTAAATGCTAACTATGGAAATGAAAATATTGTGCTACGTTATGATGATAATGGCGCCATAGACAGATCTTTTGCTAACAATGGTGTTTTAAGTTTTCCTTTTGAAACAGGCACCGGCTATTCTACTATAAACACATTCCCCAATCACGATATTCTAGTCCATAATCTTGTAAATTCTACACCGCAGGAATTTTATCCGAGATTCTCAAGATACAATGCTAACGGCGTTTTAATTACTTCATTTGGAAACAATGGTTATTTTAATTTGGATTATTTACAACAAGATTTACGTATTCCCACCAATCCAACGATTGACCCGAATACGGGAGATTTTGAAATTCCATTAAATGTTGTGACACCAAATCCAAATGACCTTTCATTTTTGGTAAAGGTAAAAAACGATGGTACGGTGGATACAGGGTTTGGGAATAATGGCCAAACCGATAATTTTTTGGGACATATAGCAAGTATGGATAGAAATCCTTTTACAAGCAGTTTCTTTGAGGATATTTTTGGTGGGGCTCAAGGAGATTTAATCTTAGGCATAACATATCCTTATGCTGGATATTATCAATATGTAAATGATTCTGGAACTTTTATCGATAACTCCGCAGATGATAGGGATGCGTTATTTGTAGGGCGCTTTTATGAAAGGGTTTTTATACAACTCAATACAAACCTTATGCTTTTTGATGGCCATAATATTATGACCTTTCCGCTGGATGATCCCAATAATGTATACTCTTTTACAAATTTTTATCGCACCGCAAACCCTTCTCAAAAACCAGGGTTTAAAAAAATAAACGATAATGAATTTTTATTGTTTGGAGATTATTATTCAAATTTTTTGATAAGTAAAACTGTAAATGGCGGATTTGGGCTCAATACCTCTTTTGGAAACAACGGCAATGTAGAAGTTGAAATATCCCCAAACAATGAACCCAATGATGACAGGCTTATAGATTGTTTTCAAAAACCAAATGGTAAATTTATTTGTGCTGGGTATAGTGTCGTGTCAGGTTTAGACGGTAATAACTATGAAAAGTTATCAATGATTCAATTATTTGATAACGGAAATTTCGACACTAGCTTTGGTAGCAATGGAGTTAATCTCTTTGACAACGGTTATATAACAGGATCCGGACAAATACTTAATACAAATATAGAGAATCCATATATTCCATATAAACCGTGGATAGGAACGGTAAAAGAACCATTTACCCAAAAAACCAGTGTTTATATGGTCAACCCCCTCTTTGTACACCAAAATGGTTCCAATATTGGCAGACTAGATACGGAATACTTAGAGCTTGAACTCGCTGACACAGGTAAATATTTTGACCTAACCGAAACCAATCAATTTTCAGACGAAGTTGTTTTAGGAGTTGGATTTGTAAAAAACAATGATAATAATTTTGCCATGGTAAGGTTTAAAGAAGCAAATTCAAATGACTTTTTCTACAATAATTTCTATGGCTCGAATACCGATCAAATCCTCCAAACAGACATCAACAATGGCAGTGATGACAAAGCCACTTCCTTTGTAATCCAAAACGATAACGGCATCCAAAAAATACTCGTGGTGGGCGAGAGCAATGGCAATCTGGCCATGGCGCGCTACTTTGCCGATGGTGCCGATGCTGGCATTTTGGACGCCTCTTTTGGCAATGGCGGGATAATCTTTGCTCCAAGACCACTGACGACCACAGCCGAATTTATTCCCAATAAATCCATAAACGGCGATAATAGCCAGTTCTACATCTGCGGCGAGGAAACCGAAGGAACCACAAAACGCTTTATGCTCAAAAAATTTGATGTCAATGGCGAGGTGGACGAAACATTTCTGGCTTATGACGAAATGGAAAATGCCAATGAAAATAAAGCAACCGATGTCCTGAAAACTTCAGACGGGGGATTCATAGTTATCGGAAAAACCTTCAACAATGGCGAACATATCCTCAAGATCAGAAAGTATGATAGTAGCGGGAATGCCGTTCCGTCCTTCGGTAACAATTCCTATATCTTTTTGAACACAAACGACGAAGTCTCGGAACTGACAGACCTTATAGAGCTGACAAATGGAGGGATAGCAGTGGTGGGATATTCTGAGGATGAACTATTGGTCATGGTCTTTAACGGAATTACCGGGGCAATGGATATTCCCTTCGCAAATAACGGAATATTGAGAGGTACTTTTGGTTATGATTCCATCCATCTAACCTCCGTTACCCAAGAAGATGCGACCAACATATTAATTTCAGGAACCAGCGAGCTGGATGGAAAGAAAAATGTTTTCAATGCGAAAGTATATATTTCAGAGTTTTTGGGAGTGGTAGCGTCTTCGATAGAAACCCAAATAATAATATATCCGAATCCGGCTACCGATATTGTAATGATAGAACATCCTTTGAATATTTCCATCAATGAAGTTAGGATTTATGACCAAACTGGAAAATTACTCAGTATAAAATCCGAGAACGTGGATTCAATTTCAACTGAAAGCTTGGCCAACGGTTTATATTTTATCGAGATATACTCAGCTAAAGAAAAAATCACCAAAAAGGTACTCATCCAGAAATAATGATTTAGAAAGCTTCAAATTTTGATTATAATTTTGGGGAGGTTGAAATTACCCCGTTGAGGTACACTTTTAACGGGGTTTTCAATTTGAAATAAAACAGTTCAAAAATACCCCCCACAGGGTATTTTTTTTGCCCCCACCCCACCCTACTTTTGAAACAGGACAATTCTTGAGGAGGTTTTGTTCTCACAAAAGGGCACTATTCCATTATAGCTGCCCTTTTTTTATTTCACGTATAACCGCTTGATATTCAAAAAAATACCCTTTATTGGGTATTTTTTTGTGCCTTATTTCTGGATAATATTGAAATATAAAATTTGACATCAAGAAAATCAAAACATAAACCGGAAATATGATTAAATGTCAAACACGGGAATAGGTTTCAAAGCGTGTTTTAATCATTGGAAAAAAAATGATTCGGAAGCTTCAAATAGACACAGAATATAAAAATATCTAAAATTAACCTTAAAAAATACCATCATGAAAACTGTTTACGCAATCATATGTTTCGCAATAACCATCGTATCTCCGTTTCATTGTTTATCACAGACCCGCAATTTCGACGGTATATGGACAGCAAAAATGACTACCAATGAGGGTAAAACCTTCACACTTAAGCTCTATATTGAAGACAACAATGTGCACGACACTGTTGAAGATGATGAAGGCAACTTAAGGGGATATTATGGAAAGGAAGTGATAATAAGCAAGGGCTATGGAGAGCATCTCACTTTCGTATGGATGGACAAAGGGCAGGTATGGACTGAAACCCAAATATATTCCATTGTCTGGATTAATTCCCAAAATCTGTCTGTTACCCATATACGCCACGTTAGCAATAAAAAAGACAATTCAGGAATAAACACGGACTGGCATTATACATCCACAGGCATTTTAAAGAAAACCTAAAGATTTTGAGTTATATCCCTTAAAGCAATTCCCTACGACGGCCATTTTTAGAGCTCAGACAAAATTTAGATTTGAATATTAACCAAACAAACAAGATCATGAAAAAAGTAATTAAACTCGCCTTTTATCTTGTCCCATTTTTAATGTTGGGACAAGCAAAGACCATCACGGATAGTGATTTTATAAGCATATTGGAAACTAGCAATAAACCGTTTGTTGTTGATTTTTACGCCACTTGGTGCGGGCCTTGCAAAAGAATGGAACCCATTTTGGACAAACTGGCCAATGAATATAAGGGTCTTATAGATTTTTACAGATTGGATGTTGATAAAAACCAATCTGACGATGCTTTGGACATTGAGGCCATTCCCACATTTTATTTTTTCAATGAAGGGAATGTGGCATTTATAAAAGAAGGTGCTATTTCAAAAGAAGATTTTATATTTCTAATAAAATATGCTTTTGATATATATATTCCAGATAGCGTGAGCACTTCAAATTCCTCCGATTCCCCAAATGAATTTAGTGATGAAGAAATACAAGCCAAATGGGACAATTGGAAATCGCTTAATAGTTTGGCTTGGCATGGGTATCAAAAACATAACGAACCGGAGGTATTATCCAAATGCATTAAGCTGGCAATTCGTTCTATTGAGTTAAATGAGAATTATTATAATGTGGATACTTATGCTGCTTTGTTGTATAAAACAAATGAGCACAGTAAGGCCTTGAAACAGGCGAAAAGAGCCATTGAACTTGCCATAAAAGATGACTTGGACTACAGTTCGACAACCTTATTGATCAATAATATTATTGAGAAACTTTGAAAAATCTTCAAAATTTAAAAATCATGAAAAATCTAAAAAAAACATTCACTATAATATTCATTACCCTAACTTCTTTCTGTTTTTCCCAAACAGCTGCATATTATTGTTCGCAAACCGGTGCAGTAGGATTTTGTTATGGCTACGGAAACGTTAAAGAATGTGCTTATAACCAGGCATATCGTTATGGAGCCACAAATCCCCAGCTTATATTAAATTACAATGGTAAAGGTTATGGCGCTTTGGCTGTTGGAACGAATAGTTATGGCATAAGGGTAGTTGGTATCGCTGCTGGATATGATTCGCTTTCCAGGGCGAGCAATGTGGCGTTTCGGGAATGTAGAAAACGTGGAGGCACAGGCATTTATATTTCAGATACGTGGTTGGACCAGTAATTTCATTTCACATAAAAACCTCCCAAAACATTAGCCTGTTGGGAGGTTTTTTTTATGAATAACGAATGCATCAGTTAATTCACCGCAGGCAAATTGCTATAGTTTTTAGAATAGAATAACATCTGCTCTGCAAAGGTCTTTGGCTGTTCTATGGTGAAACTTTCAATCTCGCCGTTCGCGTCCATTTTTGGGACAAGCACGGGATTCACAAAACCGCTGTAAGGCGCAGAAGTGAATTGCTTGTTGCGCTCCAAAATTTCCTTGTGAAGTTTTTGGTCCACCTTTACACCGTAAGTTTCCACTAATTTTTCAGCAGCTGCGTAATCGCCTTCACTTTTTATGCGCTGTGTTTCGCGAAGCAATTGCCCGAAAAGGTCGTGCAGTTTGTCGTAATCATTGATGTTGAAATAGGTTTTTCCGTCGCGGGTAATTTTTTCAATTACATTGTCCTTTTTGCCGTGCTCATAAGCCCAAGCGGAAACCCATTGGCGGTTGCGCATATGTGCCTCTTCAACGTCATCGCCTAAATTTAAGCGGATCAATTGCGTCATCAATCCATTGCGGATGTAACCGTCGTACGCCGCCATTCCCACTCTTTTCCAATCGCCAACCAAACCGAGTTCCTGTAATTTCGGATTGTACAAATAGTAAAGACCCACCAAATCGGCACGACCCTCTTCCAAAGTGGAAGCGTAGGTTTTAAGTGTTTCTTTGGTTTCGCCCACGCCGGGATTCAATTGTCCGGAAGCGTGGCCTATTACTTCGTGAAGCGCGGTGTGGAGTTTATCGGCAAGTTGGCCGTATTTTTCCTCCAACTCAATTTCGGTGGAATCGTTCGCGAATTCTTTCAACCTACCCGTATTTCCTGCGTTGTTATAGGCATCAATAATATTTCCGAGGGAAACAGATTTACTGCCCACGGCTGCACGGATCCAATTTGCGTTTGGAAGGTTTACCCCAATTGGCGTGCTTGGGGAGGCATCGCCAGCTTCGCCGGCAACATTCACTACCTTGTATGTTACGCCCACTACGTTTTTCTTTTTATGCTCAGGCATCAATGGGGAATTGTCCTCAAACCACTGCGCGTTTTCTGAAAGGACCGCCATTTTTTCCGACATATCAAAATCATTTATCTGCACAATGGTTTCATAGGAACCTGTATAGCCCAAGGGGTCATTATACACTTCAATAAAACTGTTTATATAATCTATGTTTCCTTGGGTTGCGGCAGTCCAGGCTACGTTGTAATCGTCCCAGGTTTGGAGGTCTCCCGTTTTGTAATATTCAATCAAAAGACCGATTGCATCGCCCTGCGCCTTGTTTTCGGCTACTCCCTGTGCTTTTTCAAGCCAGCCAATTATTTTGTCAATCGCCGGGCCGTAGAGTCCGCCCGATTTGTAAACCAATTCCTTGAGTTCGCCATTTTCCTTTACCAATTTTGAATTCAACCCGAAAGACAATGGCTTTTTAGGATCTGGTGATTTCTTTGTAGCATAAAAATTTTCTACATCCTTCTTTGTAACGTCTGGGCCGTAGAAGTTAACGGCGCTTTCCAAAACATTATCTACCCCCTTGGCCTGGTTTACTTTTTTGGAATCGGCATCGTTGAAGATTACATCAAAAGCCTCGCCTTCCAAGGTGGTGTTGGTATCGGTTAAAAGTTGTTTTAAGTATTCCGAAGAAAATTCCGGTTTCAACTTATCATTGGAATAATGATGGTGAATACCGTTGCTGAACCAGACCCTTTTCAGGTAGGTTTCAAAATTTTTCCAATCGTCCGTGGTTTTATCGCCTTTATAATTGACATACACATTTTCCAAAGCCTTTCTGATGGTTAGGTTGTGGCGGTAGTTTTGGTCCCACATAATATCCCGTCCTTCCAGACCGGCCTGGGTTAGATAGTACACAAGTTTTTGTTCCTTTAGGGTAAGCTTGTCCCAACCCGGAATTTGGTAACGCAGAATTTTTACATCGCCAAACGATTCCACATTATAGTCAAACTCTGCGGATTGTACTGTTTCCGCTTGCGCTACGGGCTTCTCATCTTTGTTTTCCTTACAGGAAAAAAACAACAGACCGCACACTGCCATTGCAATAAAAAAGGTATTCTTCATTTTAACTGATTTTTTTTGATTTCCGCAAATGTACTAAAATATTATACGCCATATTTAAATCGGAAATGCTTGTGGATCCTGAACCATTTCATTTAAAGCACCATCACTGAAATTTCATTATCTTAGCAGCACCAACCAACACCTCGCTAACAGATGAAAATAATAAAATACTTACTTTTCCTTATTCTTCTAATCATCATTGGCAGTGCCATTTATTTTGGAACAAAAGACGGAACTTATGACATTCAGGACTCTATGGTGATTAAGGCGCCACCGGAGGTTGTCTTCAATAAAGTAAATGATTATAAAAGCTGGGAAAAATGGGGCCCTTGGAAAAAAGAGGATTCCACACTTACTTTTACCTATGCCGAAAAAACGTCGGGCGAAGGGGCTTCCTACTCTTGGGACGGCGAAATGAGCGGTTCTATGACCACGACAAAAGTGATTCCGAACAAAGAAATAGAACAAGACCTTACACTGAGTACTCCCGGTGGGGAAAGACATCCAAAAGTATATTGGACTTTTGAGGAAGTGGACGGCGGAACCAAGGTAACCTGGGGAATGAAGGGCGAACATACGCTGATTGACAAAGCCTATTATTCATTGAGCGGCATGGACTTTGATGCCGAAATGCACAAAATGAACAAAGCAGGTTTGGAAGGAATTGCCGAAGAAGTAGCCGAAGATATGAAGCAGTATTCCATAAATGTGGATGGCGTTACCCAATATGGCGGCGGCTATTATATGTACACGACTTCCGTTGCAAAATTTAGCGAACTTGAGGAAAAAACAGAACCGATGATGAATCTGGTGAGGGACTTCATTACAAAGAACAACCTGAATATGGCGGGCAAGCCTTTTACCCTTTATAATGAGATTGACAGTGCAAACAATACGGTTATTTTTTCAACGGGCGTTCCTGTGAAAGAAAAAGTGATAACCCCAGAGGGAAGCCCCGTTGTTTGCGGTTTTATGGAACCTGTTTCGGCGGTAAAAATTTCTTTGAAAGGAAATTATAAACACCTTCCGGAAGCATACACCAAAGGCAGACAATATATGGAGAAGAATGACCTTCAAGCAGACCCCAACGGAAAAATGTTTGAGGTTTACGTTACCGATCCCGATGAAACGCCCAATCCGGCAAACTGGTTGACCGAGGTTTACATCCCAATAATTACCGCCCCCGAACCTGTTCAAGAAGGTATTTAAAATGAAACATCGCGCTAATTTGCAAACAGAAATTGTATTAACAAATAGGATGTTACATTTAACCTCTAAAAAACAATTCTTATAGAAACATGAAACAATTGGCACTGGTTTTTTTAGGCGGCGGCTTGGGGAGCGTCCTGCGGTATTTCTTTTCAAAGTTTTTGAACAATCCCGAAACCGGCATTCCGTTTGGAACCTTTGCGGCAAATATTCTGGGTAGTTTGTTGATTGGAATAATTTTGGGGCTGGCCTTGAAAAACGAAACCCTTTCCCAAAACACGGTCCTGTTTTTGGCCACGGGCTTTTGCGGCGGGTTTACCACTTTTTCAACCTTTGCCTATGAAAACCATCTCTTTTTAAGAAGTGGCGACTTTATGTCTTTTGCCTTTTATACCATCGCAAGTTTTGTAGTGGGTTTCGCAATGGTTTTTTTCGGAATGTGGCTGGTGAAGTATTTTTAATGCTTCCCAAAATCTTTCACTCCGGCTTCAATGCGAATTAAAAGATCGTTCTCCTTTGGCGGAATGGGGCACGAAAAGCGCGGACTATATGCGCAATATGGATTATACGCTTTGTTGAAATCTATAATAATAGTATCGCCTTCCGGAATGCGTTGGTCCAAAAACCTGCCGCCCCCATAGGAACCATCGCCACTGGTTAAATCTGTAAACGGAAGAAAAAGATAATCTTCATAACCCGGCTCGTCATAGGGTTGGGTACTTTTAAAAAGATTCAACACAAAATCCTTTCCTTCCAAAGAAAAATGGGCTTCGCCATACTTTACATATTCGGGCGTGCGGGTAGTGGTTGTGGGCATCAGGAACGGTTTTTCATCTGGGGTACGCACAAATTTTGCCTTCACAATATATTTTTCATCAATTGGATAAAATTCCAACCCGTGAAAATTTTTAAAATCGGCTGGTTCCAAAATCGTGGTTTCGGGATTGCTGAACTCTTCGTTCAGTTCAAGCTGCGCGGCCCTGCTTTCTGAAACAAGGGCTTCATCCTGTGCAGAAATTACATTGCAGAGCATGCAGATGGAAAGTAGTAGTGAATACTTCATATCAAGTTTTCAGTAAAAATAGAAAAAGACAATTAGTTTTGCATTTTATTATTAATTAGATTTTTTTACTACATTTGGTTTCAAATTAAACAAAAAATGAAAAATAGAACATACACCTGCCAACCAAACCAGGTCTTTTCTGATAGGAAATGCCGGCGATGTATGTATTGATTATATAGATATAAATTTATTCAATATAAAAACGTCCCGGCTGTAACCGGGACGTTTTACTTTTATTAGGCCAACCAACATGAAAAAAATCTACACCAATTATTTAGCTAATTTCCGCGGGCTTTCCCGGGAAATCTGGCTATTGTCCTTGGTGACCTTCATCAACCGGGCCGGAGCGATGGTGATTCCTTTTTTATCATTATACCTTATAAATGTTGAAGGATTTACGCTGCCACAGGTAGGCTGGATAATGTCGTGCTTTGGGCTGGGTTCGTTGTTCGGTACATTTATTGGCGGAAAATTGACAGATACCATTGGTTTTTATAAAGTTATTCTTGGCAGCCTATTCTTGGGAGGAGTTGGGTTTATTTTACTTCAGTTTATAAATACCTTTTACGGTTTTTGCGTCGGTATTTTTATTTTAACAATGATGGCAGACGCCGGTCGCCCCGCAATATTTGTTGCCGCAGATACCTACAGCCGCCCGGGGAACACCACCCGAAGTATCACATTAATTCGGTTGGCCATTAATCTGGGCTTTTCAATAGGGCCGTTAGTTGGAGGATTGATTATCGCGCACATCAATTACACATCGCTCTTTTGGATTGATGGTTTTACCTGTATCCTCGCGTCTGCCGGGGTGTTTATTCTTTTAAAGCCAAAAAAACAAAAGGATACAAATGCTGAAAAAGCTGTTGTTGTTAAAGAAGGGATTCCCCCCTATCTGAATAAACTTTTCATATTGTTTTTCATCATTATGATGGCGAACAGTCTCGCTTTTGTTCAGTATTTTTCAGTGATGCCGGTATATTATGAAAAGGCACATTTTCTTTCTGAAGACATTATCGGATGGCTTCTTTTTATAAACGGTGCCACGATCGTTATTTTCGAGATGCCCTTAATTGCCTGGCTGGACCGAATGAGGATTTCAAAGACCATGGCCACGTTTTGGGGAATATTCTTTTTGGGGCTGAGTTTTTTAGTACTAAATTTTACAAGTTGGAATGGAATTTTGGTCATCGCCATGCTTTTGATGACACTCGGGGAAATGATCGGTTTTCCTTTTTCAAACGCACTTGCCCTGGAAATGGCGCCAAAAGGAAGAAAGGGAAGCTATATGGCATTTTACAGTATGAGTTTCAGCTTTGCGCACCTGATTGGACACAATGGTGGCATGAATTTGGTGAATAGTTTTGGATATTTCAACACTTGGACCATTTTCTCGATATTCCTTTTGTTTGTCTCAGGACTAACGATTTGGCTGTACGTTCTATTGAAAAAATCTGAAACTAAAAATATTTGATCTAACTTTTCAATTATTGTTTCTTTTTGATTTTTCGTTGTTTCCTACTTATGATAATGGCATCTAAACACGAAATCATGAGTCCGATCCCCGCAAAAAGACAAATAAGCCTAACTGCCGTTGATCCGGGATATTCCAAACCCGTAAAACCCAACAATGCCGAAAGGACCGTCACAATTAAAAAATGGATTGTATATTTTTTCATGGCTTCTCAATTTTTAAATAAAATTTCTTTTTAAAAATACGCCTAAAGCGCAAAGCCTTATCTTAAGACGAAACCAATTATCACATTTTTAACACCTTTCAGTTTATTTTAGTGGCCTTAAAGCATTATTTTTAACCACGTGCGAAAGAACTATTTGGGTTTTTGTTTCGCCATAAACAATAAGTTGGTCAATGAAAGCCTCTAGATGTTTCTGGTTTTTCAGGACCACTTCCATCACTATGTTTTCGTTTCCGGTGATGCGGTAACAGTTCAGGACCTCATCGTAGGTTTTTACAATTTCCAGAAAAGGTTTCAGCTTGCCCATAAAAGCCCGCAAGGTAATTATGGCCTTAAATTGATAGCCCGCTTCAAAAGGCGATACCACCGTAAAATAGCCATTGATTACCCCGGCATCTTCCATTTTTTTTATCCGTTCGGAAACTGCAGGGGAGCTGATGCCCACTTGTCTCCCTATTTCGGTATTGGGCTGGCGGGCATTTTTTTGAAGACAATTTAGAATCTTCCAGTTTAACGAATCTATGCTCATATTAAAGTTTATATTAAAATTAATACATTATTTAAAGCAAATATATCGATTTACTTTAATATCGATTATGAAAAGCCAACGCTAGTACTTAAATTTGATACGCTTAAAAAAAAGGAAAATGACGTCCAATTCATTCGGAAATACTCCGCATTCAGCTATTTATAAAAAATCGTTGGAAATATTCTCTTTGTCCAGAAATATTGCAAGCTATCTGAGCCATGATCTGTCGGGCCTTCAAAGAAATGGAAAGGAAGACCCAAATATTTATTTCACGGGCGATATAGTGCAACAATCAATTTCCCTAGGCCCACAAATACTCAAAGCGGAAAACCAGCTTTTTTCTGAAGAAAAACACAAATATGTTGCTTCAGTAATGCGTCTTTCAAATTTGCTCTATAAAAATTGTGAACGCTTGGAAAGGGTAAACAGCAATGGGAAGGATTTTCTCCCGTTGCTTCGCAAGGAGCTTAAGAAATTCAAAAAACTTCAACACACCTGGGGGCTGACCCTTTAATTTTTTAAAACATTCTTGTCGTTCCCCTTATAAAATTCATTTGCTACATTTGTAAAAAAGATAGCCAAAGATGTTTGAAGACGACGATGATCTTGACCCGATAGAGCGACATAACCGTTTACGGCAAATGCCCATTTTTTTAAAAGCCGAAGAAATTCTGCAGCTCGTTCACCACCTTGTAAAATCTGTAGAAAACTCAGATATAAAATTTAGGCGCGATGGCGAAAAGGAAATGCTGGAGCAATACCTGGATTATTTGATGGAAAATTCAATGATAATTCCCGCAAAGATTGCTGGTGCGGAGGGTGTAGAAATCTACGACCTTAAAATGGAAAATGCAACCATCATCCGCAAGGCAGCACGCGAACTTATTACCGATGCCCGTGGCATACAAATGCTCGGTTTTAAGGATACCGAATATCTGGATTTGCTGCGAAAAGAAGTTGAGGAATTCAGAATACTTTTTGCTGAATGGGTTAAGACGTTCGATCCATGGGACTATATTATTGACCGCTGGGGCCTGTTCAATCCGCCAGGAATAAATTATGACGATCACGATCCAGATGACGACATTCCTTTTGACCCAAATAATTTCCCCGAAGAGTTTTTTGACGATGACTACGAGGGAGACAGTTTTGACGAAGATATGGATGACGAAGAGGATTAGCCCGAAAACATTATCGAATTAACCGTGGGTCAAAATCCAAAGTTCCTTTCTTAATAATTTTTATGTTTCCGATATCTTTGTGATGTGGGTTTATCAAAATATTATGCTCCAGTTCCAAAATGGCCGATGGCACCCGGAGCGCCAAGCTCTCGTGCCGCTTGAGCCAAGAAGACCCTAACATCTGCAATTGTTTTGCGGCTTCTTCAGAGCTCCATTTCGGCTTAATGAAATCCAAGGATTGAATGGGTTTTATAAATTTATCTGAAATTTCCACTTCCAGAAAAGAATAGCCCACGGGCAATTTGGCAAATTCAACGTGCACGATAATTTCCAACAAGCTCAAGGAAAGATTCTGGGAAAAATAGACTACGGGATCACCGACCAAGTTCCACCTACCACCGTATAGTCTGGCGCCCTCGCCAGAAAGATCGTCAATATATTCGGTTTTGGTAATTCTAAAAATTCGCACGATTAAGATGGAATACCGTGGGCAATGCGACCAAGTACATTTTTTACATATTGAATTCCAAACCTCGTGTCGAGAAAGTCTAAGGGTTGCTGCCCCTTAAATATATAGGGTCTGGAATGGAGCCAGTTTCTAAAATCTTCGAGTGTTTCAAAAACGTCTATGCCTTCTGAGACCATTTCGGCTATCTCAAAAAGCTGTTCGGAAGCCGAAACCCCCAAGAGGTCATCATCTGCCTTGCGCTGTAATGTGCGGTGCGAAATGTGCAGCAAATCACTAAGCCGATCCATGGAGATACCCAATACCTCGCATATAGAATAAACCACGCTTTTGGGCAGACCCTTCCGGGTAACGGTAATAAGGTCTAGATCGCTATTTACAGCCTGGCCCACCTGGCTCACGCCTCCTAAAACACCTACTATTCTGTCAAAAGGGTTGTCGAGCAAATAGAAAACCTCTGGTTCTTTCACCAAATTTACATCGGAAGGATTTTGGTACTTTTTCATAATCACGACATTTGACACAAAGATATGTATTTTTGTCGTGTTTAAAAAACTTTCCGCTACATATTTCGCCTATATTGACCTCCTACTTCAAATAAGGACTCCGTAATCTGGCCCAAAGAGCAGACTTTGGTGGCTTCCATTAATTGTTCAAACATATTTTCGTTATGAATGGCGGCCGATTTCACTTTTTCAATTTTCTCATTTGCAATGTCGGCATACATCTTATGAAGATTTTTCAATGTTTCAATCTGAACCTGCTTCTCTTCCTCGGTTGCACGAATCACTTCGGCAGGAAGCACGGTTGGTGAACCTTTGCTGCTTAAGAATGTATTCACTCCAATTATTGGGAAGTCGCCATTGTGCTTCAAGGTTTCATAATACAGGCTTTCCTCCTGAATCTTACTGCGCTGGTACATAGTTTCCATAGCGCCCAAAACGCCCCCGCGTTCCGTAATACTATCAAATTCCTTTAAAACGGCCTCTTCAACAAGATCGGTTAATTCCTCAATGATGAAAGAACCCTGAATCGGGTTCTCGTTTTTGGCAAGTCCCAGCTCTTTATTTATGATCAATTGAATCGCCATCGCACGACGCACACTTTCTTCAGTTGGAGTAGTAATTGCCTCATCGTAAGCATTGGTGTGCAGTGAATTGCAATTGTCATAAATGGCATACAATGCCTGAAGGGTAGTCCGAATATCGTTGAAATCAATTTCCTGTGCGTGCAGGGAGCGTCCGGAAGTTTGTATATGATATTTCAACATTTGTGCACGCGGGTTTGCGCCATATTTTTCTTTCATGGCCTTAGCCCAAATTTTTCGGGCCACCCTTCCGATTACCGCATATTCAGGGTCAATTCCATTGCTGAAGAAAAAAGAAAGATTCGGGCCAAACTCGTTGATGTCCATGCCGCGGCTCAAATAATATTCTACATAAGTGAAGCCATTCGCAAGTGTAAACGCCAATTGTGTAATCGGGTTTGCGCCCGCTTCTGCAATGTGGTATCCGCTAATTGAAACGGAATAAAAGTTTCTAACTTTTTTTTCAATAAAATACTCCTGCACATCGCCCATCAATCGAAGGGCAAATTCTGTTGAAAATATGCACGTATTCTGCGCTTGGTCCTCTTTCAAGATATCTGCCTGGACCGTGCCGCGAACCTGTTGCAGTGTTTCGTATTTAATTCTGTTGTAAACATCAGCATCCAAAACTTGATCGCCGGTAACCCCAAGCAGCAGCAATCCCAAACCGTTGTTGCTCTCAGGCAATTCTCCGTGATACTTCGGGCGTTCAATTCCCTTTTCCTTGTAAATTTTGTCAATTTTCTTTTCAACCTCAATTTCCAACCCGTTTTCCTTTATATATTTTTCACAGTTTTGATCAATAGCTGCGTTCATAAAGAACCCCAGCAACATGGGCGCAGGCCCATTGATGGTCATACTTACCGAGGTCATTGGATGGCTAAGATCAAAGCCGGAATAAAGTTTTTTGGCATCGTCCAAACAACAGATGGAAACTCCTGCGTTTCCAATTTTCCCATAAATATCGGGCCGAAGATCTGGATCGTTTCCATATAAAGTTACACTGTCAAAAGCCGTGGAAAGCCGTTTTGCGGGCAAGCCCATACTTACATAATGAAAACGACGGTTGGTGCGTTCCGGTCCTCCTTCGCCGGCAAACATACGCGCGGGATCCTCTCCCGTTCTTTTGAAAGGATAAAGACCGGAGGTATATGGAAATTCTCCGGGGACGTTTTCCTGCAATGTCCAATTCAAAATATCGCCCCAAGCCTGATATTTCGGCAAAGCAACTTTTGGAATCTGCGTATGCGAAAGGGATTCGGTATGGGTATCAATGTTTATTTCCTTCCCACGAACCTTAAAGCTATAGATCGGGTTTTTGTATTTGTTTACTTTTTTGTCCCAACTTGTAATTACTTCCCAGTTGTAGGGATCCAGGTTTAACTTTTCACGATCAAATTCAGCAAGCAGCAATTTCAACAAATCCTTGTTTTTTTCTGAATTGACAATGGATTCTGAAACCATTCCCGCTTTGTCCAGTTCGGGTTTTTTCCCAGAAATGGATTCTATCGTTTTAAAAATTCCGTAAAGTTTTTGCGCAACTTCGGCCTGTTCGGAAGCTTTTTTGTCATAAGCCCTATTGTTCTCTGAAATTTCTGAAAGATAACGCGTGCGCGCAGGCGGAATCACAAAGACCTTTTCCTCCATTTCTTCGGGAACGTGCAGATCGCTCTTAAGGTCTGCACCGGTCTTTTCAACAATTTTTTCCATCACGGCTTTGTAAAGCTTATTCATCCCCGGATCGTTAAACTGCGAGGCAATCGTACCATACACCGGCAGCTGGTCCTGTGGGGTGTCCCACAGCAGATGGTTGCGGACGTATTGTTTTTTCACATCGCGCAGCGCATCCAATGACCCGCGTTTGTCAAATTTGTTTATTGCCACCAAATCGGCAAAATCAAGCATATCAATTTTTTCAAGTTGGGTAGCGGCACCAAACTCGGGGGTCATTACATATAGTGAAACATCGCTGTGTTCCAAAATTTCCGTATCGCTCTGGCCTATTCCTGAAGTTTCAAGAATAATAATATCATACTCCGCAGCTTTCAGAACCTGGATGGCCTCCGAGACATATTTGGAAAGCGCAAGATTGCTTTGGCGTGTTGCCAAACTGCGCATATATACTCTTGGCGAATTGATGGCGTTCATACGGATTCGGTCGCCCAGCAATGCCCCTCCCGTTTTTCGTTTTGAAGGGTCCACAGAAACAATTCCAATGGTTTTTTTGGGAAAATCCAACAAAAACCTTCGCACCAACTCATCGACCAAAGAAGATTTTCCGGCGCCGCCCGTTCCAGTAATTCCCAGAACCGGCGTTGTATTTTTTTTGTTTTTTATGTGAATTTTATCAAGTGTTTCCTTCGCAACCTCCGGGAAGTTTTCAGCAGAAGAAATAATTCGTGCAATGGCCCCATTTTCCTTCTTTGAAAGCTTTTCAAGTTCACCATTTAACGAATCGCCAATCGCAAAATCAGATTGTTCCACCAAATCGTTTATCATTCCCTGAAGCCCCAGCTCTCTTCCGTCATCCGGGGTGTAAATACGTGTAATCCCATAATCCATCAGCTCCCTAATTTCCGAGGGGAGAATTACGCCGCCGCCGCCGCCAAATATTTTAATGTGGCCCGCGCCTTTTTCCTGCAACAGGTCATACATATATTTAAAGTACTCATTGTGTCCGCCCTGATAGGAAGTTAGGGCAATGGCATTTGCGTCTTCTTGGATTGCGGTATTCACAACCTCTTCCACACTGCGGTCATGCCCCAAGTGAATTACTTCAACCCCGGTGGACTGAATAATACGCCGCATTATGTTGATGGCCGCGTCATGGCCGTCAAAAAGAGATGCCGCCGTAACAATACGTACTTTATGTTTTGGTTTATAAGGATTTATCTGCTGCATGGTTGTTCTACTTATAATTAAAAAAGCAAATTTAGTTAAAACGTAACGAACATAACGCTTTAGGTCAATAATGATATTATAAATATTTCAGAAAAGTGTTGCGGTAATTCAATATTTTTGTATCTTGCAGCATCAATATTAAACAATTAAAAATTTAACATTATGAAAAAAATTTACGTTTTAGCACTTGTATTGGGTGCATTTAGTTTTTCATCTAACGCTCAAGTTGAGCTAACTGATGATTTTGAATCTTATAATTTAGGTCCCCTTGCCGGACAAGCTACTCATTGGAGAACTTGGTCTGGTGTTGATGGCGGAGCCGATGACGCAAACGTATCTGATGATGAAGCTTCTTCTGGCGCTCAATCCCTGTTGATTAGCGACAATGTTCTTTCTGACATGATTCTTTTAACTCCTTCTGCACCAATTTCTGGGGTTTATACCATTCAATGGTATTCGTACATTCCAGCTGGTAAATCTGGATATTTCAATATGCAGGCCGCTCTTACTCCAGAAGGCTCAGCTTGGAATCAAGCTTTAATGGGCGGAAACGTTTATTTTAACTGTAAGGATGATGCCACCGGTAATGGCGGTAACACCCCCGGCGAAGGTGGAGTAACTGGTCTGATTGATTGTACATCATATGATCAAGTGTTTATCTATCCAGAAGACGAATGGTTTAAAGTAACTTGTATTTATGATATCGACAATCAAACTTGGGACATGCTTATAAATGACAACCCAGCAGTTACTGCCTATCCTTTCGCATTCGGTACTCAAGTATTTATTGAACTTGCTGGACTTGATTTCTATTCTGCTAGTTCTAACAATACTATGTATGTTGATGACGTAACTTGTGCGCAAGGTACAATAGGAGTTGAAGATTTTTCAGCATCTAGCTTCTCAGTATATCCTAACCCTGTTAAAGATATGTTGAACATTAAATCTGCTGCTTCTGTAGATAAAGTAACCGTATATGATATCTTAGGAAAAGTAGTTCTTCAAGAAACTCCTGGAAAAATTTCTCCTGCTATCAATATGAGCAATCTTGCATCTGGATCTTACTTGGTTAAAGTAACTATTGGAAATTCTTCCAAAACAGTTAAGGTTCTTAAATAAGATATTCTAAAATCTTTTTACCAAAAGGCTCTTCAATATTGAAGGGCCTTTTTTATATTTGAAAAATACAAAAAACGCAAACCTATGTGGGCTAAAAAAATATTCCTATTCTGTTCAATCTTCACTTTTGTTTCCTGTGCTGAATTACAACAAGTGGTCGATACGCTTCCCAATCAAACCGGGATTGGCATGGATCCTACAATGATTGCAAACGGTTTGCGGCAAGCATTGGATCTTGGGATAGACAAACAGGTAACCAAGCTCACCCAAAAAGATGGTTTTTACAAAAATCAATTGGTAAAAATTATGTTGCCCCAAGAATTACAGAAAGTAGATCAGACCCTGCGCGATATTGGTTTAGGAAGTTTGGCCGATGAAGGCTTAAAGGTTCTTAACCGTGCAGCTGAAGATGCCGTGAAGGAGGCTACCCCAATTTTTGTAAGCGCAGTAAAAAACATAACTTTTACAGATGCAAAAAATATACTTCTGGGACCGGACAATGCGGCTACAAATTATTTGGAACAACGTACCAACAATGCACTTTACTCAAAATTCAACCCCGTAATTAAAAACTCCTTTTCAAAAGTAGGCGCAGACCAAATTTGGAGCAATATTATTACTAAATACAACTCCGTGCCATTTGTTACCAAAGTAAATCCGGACCTTACAGATTACGTTACCAAGGAGGCGCTCAGCGGTGTCTATAAAATGATCAGCGTGGAAGAAAAAGACATTCGAAACAATATTTCTGCGCGAACAACAACGTTATTGAGGCAAGTTTTCGCCCTGCAGGATTAAGCAGTTTAACAGTTTTAACATAAGTCTCGCAAAACACGATAGATTTATGACTCCCTTAACCTTGTATTAATACTAACTTCTATTTTTCAAAAGTATCTTTGTTTTAACAATAGAGCATTAAAAATGATAAGTTGGTTCAGAAAAAAATCCAGGATTGAAAAACTGAAAGAAAGATATACTTCGTTAATGAAAAAATCTTTCGAGACGGCTTTAAAGGATACTGAAAAAAGCGAGAAGATCCATCACCAAGCCGATAAGCTTTTTCAAGAAATAAAATACCTTTCACTTCAACGAAATGATAAGTAACTATTCCTTGCGGAGCGTTTTAAAATAATCAAAAGCTTTTATCAATCTACTGCCATACCAACTAAAGTATTCACCATCTACCAATTTTACCTCGGCATCAATTTTGTTTCGCAATTCTTTAACATGAGCATCCTTGAAGGGATATGGCTCTGTAGAAAGAAGCACAACTTCTGCTTTTTCTATTTCTTCCCATGGTATTTCTGGATAACGGGATTCCTTTTCAATAACACTATTTTCAAAATTATTTAATCGCAGAAGAGCATCAATAAATGTATTCTTGCCAGCCGCTATATACGGGTCTTTCCAGATTAAGTAAAGAACCTTTTTTGAAGGAAAATCTTTTACGTATTCTATAAAACCCTCCCTTTCCAAGTTAATTTTTGAAATTATATCTGAAGCTTTTTCAGGCGTTTCGAAAATTTTCCCCAGTCGTTCAATCATTTCCATACTTTCTGGAATCGTAGCGATATTGCTTACCCAAACAGGGGCAATACCCTGCAACTGAAGCACCATTTCTTCAGTATTTTCTTCCTTGTTGCAAATGATGATGTCCGGTCTGAGCGATTTGATTTTGTTAAAATTGACCTGCTTGGTTCCGCCAACAACCGTTTTTTCCTTTCGCAAATCTATTGGATGAATGCAGAATTTAGTAATGCCCACAATATTTTCCCGCAAGCCAAGATGGACCAACAATTCAGTTTGTGAAGGTACCAGCGAAACAATTCGGGAAGGAGTTTTGGAAAGGGTAACGATTCTATTTAATTGATCAATGAATTCCATCGAGAATGGCTTTCATTTCAAATTGTATGTTTTTGGCCTCCCGAGCAGCAGCCTCAGCAAAATCATTGCCCTTTGACGCATAAATAATTCCCCGAGATGAATTTATGAGCAACCCAATATTTTCAGCCAATCCGTATTTACAGACTTCCTTCAAGCTTCCGCCCTGCGCCCCAACGCCGGGAACCAATAAAAAACTATTCGGAATAATTTTACGAATATCCGCAAAGTACTCCGCTTTGGTAGCACCAACCACATACATCAAATTTTCGCTGTTTTTCCAATCTTTCGAAGTTTTCAATACCTGCTTGTAAACTTCTTCGCCGTCCACTTTTTTGGTCTGAAAATCAAAAGCGCCTTCATTGGAAGTTAAGGCTAAAAGAATGGTGTGTTTATTCTCAAAAGCGAGAAAAGGCTCAACCGAATCCTTGCCCATATAAGGCGCAACGGTTACCGAATCAAACCCCAAATCCTCAAAAAAAGCTTTCGCATAGCGGCTTGAGGTATTGCCTATATCCCCACGCTTCGCATCGGCAATGGTAAAAATTTCAGGGTACTTTTCGTTTAAATAAGTAATGGTTTTCTCCAGCGATTTCCAGCCGTTCAATCCATACGCCTCATAAAAAGCGGTATTCGGTTTATAGGCAACTGCGTACTGGTGCGTGGCGTCAATAATCGCTTTATTGAAGGAAAAAATAGGGTCTTCCTCTTTTAGCAGAAATTCAGGAATTTTCTCAAGGTCAACGTCCAGGCCCACGCAAAGAAAGGATTGCTTCCTTTTTATTTCCGAGATTAATTTTGCTGTTGTCATATTCCCCTCTGCCTATCACCATCTCCCAGTTGGGGAGAATTTTATTATATATGAAATTTTAAAAAGTTTCGCCTGTTTCCTTCAATTTTTCGGTATTGCTTACCAATTGCAGCTCGTCAATTATTTCCTGAATGTCACCATTCATAATATTGCCAAGATTGTAAAGCGTCAGATTGATACGGTGGTCCGTAACCCGCCCCTGCGGATAGTTGTAGGTCCGTATCTTTGCGCTCCGGTCGCCACTCGTAACCATCGAGCCACGCTTTAGCGCGTCTTCCGCCTGCTTTTTCGCAAGTTCAAGATCGTACAAACGCGAACGCAACACCCGAAAAGCCTTTTCCTTGTTCTTGTGTTGCGATTTCTGGTCTTGGCATTGCGCCACAATTCCCGTAGGTACGTGAGTCAATCTTACGGCGGAATAGGTAGTGTTTACAGACTGCCCGCCCGGTCCCGAAGAACAAAAGAAATCTACCCGAACATCTTTTGGGTTTACTTCAATATCAAATTCCTCAGCTTCCGGAAAAACCATTACGGTTGCGGCACTTGTGTGCACACGGCCTTGGGTTTCGGTCTGCGGCACACGTTGCACTCGGTGCACGCCTGCTTCAAACTTAAGCGTTCCGTAAACGTCTTCTCCTTCTATTTCAAATTGCACTTCCTTAAAACCGCCGCTGGTGCCTTCGTTAAAATCTATCACATTGGTCTTCCAGCCTTTTCCCTCGCAGTATTTGGTGTACATTCTGAAAAGGTCGCCCGCAAAAATACTCGCTTCATCGCCACCCGTTCCGGCCCTAATTTCCATCACGGCATTCTTGGCATCTTCGGGGTCTTTCGGAACCAACAAAAACTTAATCTCTTCCTCCAGCTTTGGCAAGCGTGTTTTCGCTTCTTCAAGTTGCAGTCTTGCCATTTCAACCATTTCGGCATCGCTGCCGTCGGCTATTATTTCTTCGGCCTCGTTGATATTATCGGTAAGTTCCAAAAATTCGGTGCGTTTGTCCATCAAGACCCGCAGGTCTTTATATTCTTTGTTCAACTGGATATACCGCTTTTGATCGCTGATAATATCGGGTTGAATAATAAGGTCGCTTACCTCGTCAAAACGTTGTTTTATTATTTGAAGCCTGTCTAACATATACATTTTATAATGGCTGCAAAGCTACAATTTTTTGGGCAAAATCTATTTTAAGAAGAAGGCTAATTAACGCTTTCCGCTCTTTAAGTCCAAGAAGGAAAAGTGGACCGAAACGTAAATGGCCAGTATAAGAAAGATTCTGGCCAAATACACAAAAAACATACTAAAGGCCAAGTCATAATAGCCTATACCTCGGAATATTTCGGCAAAAATAATTAAAAACACCAACAGGGTAAAAGACATAGACTGCGGCGTATTGTAAAAATGATTGTGAAACAAGGCCAAAAAACCCAATAAAATCCCACAAAACGCACTTAGCATCATAAAGATATACTGGGTGTAATTGAGGGTCATAGCCTTCATCAGTTCAATCAATTGAAAAAATAAATAGCCATTAACAAGCACCATCAATATAAAAAGTAGCGTAAAGGTTTTGGTCAAATTCTCCAACTTAAATTTTGGAACCACATACCCGAGTAGCATTAAGAAGGCAGTAAAATTTAAAATCATGGAGACACTCGCCATGGTGCTATTTTCATACCATACCGTAGTAATACTTGAAGCTCCGTAAAAAAAGAGAAAACCCACCATCCATTTTTGGATATGCCTGCCGTGGGCTATCAGTAAATAGGCCAATGCCGTGTAGCAGATAATTCCGCGCAGCAGACGGAACAAAAAATAATTGTGAAAAGCGTGGATAAGAATGCTTGCAGCAATAAAAAAAATTGCCAGAATACCCAGTCCAACTTTATAATTTTTAAAGAAAATTTTCTCTGACATTCACTAAGCCTAATGGGAACACCTTCTGCAATTTACTCAAAATCAGTTGCGAATATAATTTAAAAAATCAATACTCAAAATTTCCCATTGCAGATTTAATGGTAAGCTTTTTAGAAGGAGCGGCTTCTACCCTGCCAACAATCTGCGCGTCCACGTTAAAAGATTTTGAAATTTCGATAATGGTTTCGGCAATTTCTTCGGAAACGTAAATTTCCATCCGATGGCCCATATTGAACACTTGGTACATTTCTTTCCAATCCGTTCCGCTTTCCGCCTGAATAAGTTTAAAGAGAGGCGGAATTTCAAATAAATTATCCTTTATAATATGAAGGTTTTCCACAAAGTGAAGGATCTTCGTTTGTGCGCCGCCACTGCAATGCACCATTCCATGGATTTCTCCATTGCTGAATTGTGATAGAATTTTTTTAATAATTGGCGCATAGGTACGCGTTGGTGAAAGCACCAATTTCCCCGCATTTAAAGGGCTATTGGCAACTGAATCATCCAACCTTTTTGATCCCGAATAAACAAGTTCTGAGGGAACAGCGGCATCAAAAGTTTCCGGATATTTTTTTGCCAAATAGTTTTCAAAAACATCGTGTCTAGCAGAAGTCAACCCGTTGCTGCCCATCCCGCCGTTATATTCCTTTTCATAAGTAGCTTGCCCAAAAGAGGCAAGGCCCACGATCACATCGCCCGGTTTAATATTCGCATTGTCAACAACCCGGCTGCGTTTCATTCGCGCAGTAACAGTGGAATCTACAATTATTGTACGCACCAAATCGCCCACATCTGCTGTCTCCCCGCCCGTTGAATGGATGGTAACGCCGTATTGTTCCATTTCAGAAATCAATTCTTCGGTACCATTTATAATTGCTGAAATAACCGCTCCGGGAATCAAGTTTTTATTTCTGCCAATGGTTGAAGATAGCATAATATTATCTACGGCGCCCACACACAGCAGGTCGTCAATATTCATAATAAGTGCATCCTGTGCAATTCCTTTCCACACCGATAGATCGCCGGTTTCTTTCCAATACGCATAAGCCAGAGAGGATTTGGTACCGGCCCCATCGGCGTGCATAATCAAGCAATAATCTTTATCGCCTGTGAGATAATCGGGAACAATTTTGCAGAATGCTTTTGGGAAAAGCCCTTTATCCACGTTTTTGATAGCGTTGTGCACGTCTTCCTTACCTGCAGAAACGCCTCTTTGGGCGTACCGTTTTGAAACCTCTTTGCTCATTACATAGTGTTAAGCTGCAAAAGTACGGATTAAAAAAAAGCCCACAAAGGTGGGCTTTCAAGGTTTTGAAATTTATTATATTATTCCCAATCGGGCATAAAGGAGTCTGTGAATAAAAGAAGATCGCCTTGGGCTTGGTTAAAAGTTAAGGAATAAATATCTGGGCGGGCATTGGAATTACTCTTTACCCTCGTAAATATTACTCCACCTTCTGAAGGTGAAAACCTTACATCTAAGTCATTTTCGCCAGGCAAAACTTCCGTTTCCAGCTGCACCGGCGGATCCGGACTCCCGATAGTCTTTAGGAATATACGGCTTTCAAAAATTTTATAAATTGTATTTTCTGATCCGCTAACATCCCATGTGTACAATACTTTATCAGCATTCGCAGAAATATTAATTCCACCGGCTGCTCCATTCACATTTTCAAGAATTACCGACTCTTCCATTCCCGTGGAAAGTCGAGCTGTATAGATACGCACATCATACCCGCTGGAATTATTTGTTTTTAGCAGAACCAGGTCGTCATCAAACTCGGGAACTGCCACTTCTGATATGAAAGACCCATCGCTGGTGGTATATTCCAATCTATTTCCAGTCCCATCTGGATTTATGGAATATAATTTATCGAAATGGGGGTAATATAGTTTACTATCATTTTGGGCCCAGGTATAATTTAAATGTTCAACTCGAAAACCGGCTAAAGGCCTTTGGTTAGTAATTTGACGCACATCCGTTCCATCAAAATTCATGGAATATATTTGAGTGGCTCCTCCTGAATTTCGTAAAAAAGCAATTCTATTTAATATAATGCTTTTCCGAGGTCTAAAACTATTCACGTTATCGCCGGTAAGTTGCAAGACATTGAAGTCTGGTTCTTGTCCACCACTCGAAACGGTATCATCCGCCCCTGAATAAATAACCAGGTTATCATTCTTTTTCTTTACAAAAACATAAGGATTGTCCGGAGAGGTAAGTGTCTTAAATTCACTAATGACTGAACTTACAGGATCGTTTGTATCATCCGTAACCGTAACCTGCCAAAAATATTTAGTCGCCAATTGAAGATTAGCAACGGTATAGGTAGTGTCCTGGCCAACTTCAAAATTTTGCATCTCTCCAGTGGTTCCATTCCTTAGATCCAAAGTATAGGTAAGCTCATCGCCTTCAGGATCGGAAGATTCCCAAATAAATGCAACTTCAAGTGGTAATCCCTCGGCTCCATCTTCTGGGGTAACCAATGTCGGTGCGGAAGGTGGCAGATTGGTAGTATTTGCAAGGGAAAGCTCGAATGAGACCTGCGACGTGGCTCCCTCAATAACAGAGGTAGATTCAAATCCAGTTGCATATCCCTCCAATTCTGCTTGAACAGAATAATCGTCAACTATTATATCTTCCATCCTAAAATTACCCAAACTATCAGAAAATACGGTCGTAGATGCCGGATTAGTAGTGATCTTAGCACCGCCAAGACGGGCGCCGGTCACTTTATCCACAACTTTACCAGAGATACTGCCTGTGCGCACAACGTCTAAAGTATCTTCGTTACAGCTGACTAATAAAATCAGGAAGATAGCGCAAAAGAAAATATTATACTTGTTCATCATCAGTTTTTCAATTAAAAATAAATTATAATTTAAAATAATAATTTAAGCCCAAACCTATATTGTAATAATAATCATTTCTTTTTCCATGAACAGCCTTCTCCAGCTTATCAGTAAAAACAAGGTTATGTTCTCCAAATAATTTAATTCCAATTTTATTCGAAATAAAATATTCAACACCCAAACCGTATTGAACTTTGAAAAAAGGCTCTCCAAAATCCAGGGAATTATCCAAAGGATCGAGGACGCTCATTATCACACCCGAACCGGCATAAACAAAGGGTGTAAGCCTATCGTTTGGCAGAAGGGCAAATTGCCCATTTAAATCTATGCTTCCGAAGACATTCTCATATTGTACTCCATTATCAATTTTAAAGACAGAAGCCTTGAGGCCTACATTAAAAAAGCGCCCAAAATTTCTTTGATATTCCAGTCTGCCCAAAAACCCCAAATTCTGTGTGGCGTAATCGTTATCAGGCAAATTACCTCCTGCTGAGATCCCCAATGAATTTAGAGCTTCCCGTTGCACTTGCAATCTATCAAGCAATAAAGTTGACTCATCCTTTTCCTTTTCCGCAAGATAATCTGCGACCAATTGGTCATTTACTTCTTTTCCTTCCTGCGAACTCCAGAACTGTTTTTGAATACCTTCGATTATAAGATCATGCACCGCTTTTTCTATAGCATCCTTCATAGCCAATTGCACGGGTTCATTTTGGGTTACACCTGTTTCAGCTTCCAATAATCTTTGAAATTTCACAAAGCGAAAAAAACTTGCATCAATGGCCTGCGAAAGAATTGTTTTGGAAACATATACCGTTTTGAGTATTTCCCCATTACTTGTTGAAACGGCCCTGAGATAGACCGTTATTCTATCCTGTCTATATTTGGCGGATCCTCCCACACCAAAATAACGCGCTCCCACACCTCCGGTAATAATATTGGTATCATAAGAAATTACGCCACCTTCCAGCAATAATCCCGCATACAAAAGCGGAGGTAGCGGAGGTTCATTTGGGTTTAGGTTTTTGATGTATTCCTGTTTTGTATTTCGAATTATATTTCGTTCTGTAGATAGATTACTCAGGTTCTCTCGTTCTATCGGTATAAACCAACCTGAATCTTCCAAAGCCTTTATCAACATAGTAGTTCCACCTTGTGGAATAGCGGTACTGAAAGTACTTCCGTTTTCTACTGCCTTGTATTGCCCTGTTTGGTCGCTAAAATTATATACAGCAACCTCCAAGGGCTGGGCCGCAGGAGGAAGGTCCAAAAGGGTTTGTGTAGATTTGGTAAACTCCCCCGTTCGGGCCGGTGCTTGAAACATCGGTTGATTAAAATAGGCAGCGCAAGAGGATAGCAAAAAAACACTTGCCAGAAAAATTGATCTTAAAAATATTCTCATGAATTTTTTTTAATTTGGGACAATAACTTGTGTTTCCTCTCCAGTGGAGGTGTCTAATATATTTATTACCAATCCTTCCTCGGATTGAAAAATTTCAATATTTAAGCTACCATAGGTAAAAGTTCCCTCTTGATTAAAATTAAATCCACCAAATTGTTGCTGGAGCAGTTGCCGCGAAATTTGGCTCAACAATTGTCTATTCAGATTTTCCCCAAACTTTTCCAGTTCAGAGCGTTGATCTCTTTGATTGGCGGGGGCGGTAAAGCTATTTTGGGAAGTGGCTGAACTTAGTAGCCAGTTATAATTGAAGGTATCCCCCCCAAAAGCGGGGTTCAAGGGTTTATAGGAAAACTGTTGGGCGAAACCCGCAGTTCCAATAAGTAGCAATACAGTTATAGAAAGTAGTTTAAATAATTTCATCTCAATATCGTGTTATGGAATTCTCTTTTTGCTTTTGAAGTTGTTGAAGATACGCAATACATCTGTCTAATGCCGTCTTAGCCATACTTTGTAAAAAGGATTTTTTAGGTTGCGAAAAAAATTGCCACAGTATTTGGTCGTCAATTTTTACAAAAATCCTTGTGCTTCGCATCCTTCCTGGAACTTCTTCAATCATTATGTTTTTTGTTGTCTGTATTCCACGGTTGTAATATTCCGAATAAAAATATTTATAAAAATCACGTCCCGCTTTGGTCAAGGTGTTTTCCACCACCAGCCCATTCATCATATAACCATCTTGAGGAGCTGCTTGATCCTGACTTATAGCCTCTTCCTGAGGAGAAAGCTTGTCTTTAATTATTTCTTGATAACCCTTTTCTGAACTTAACTCGATACGGTCCTGACCTACGGGTTTGCCGTCACTGTCATATAGCATCAGCACCAGCGTAATTTTTCCTTCAGTGTTGTAATTAACGGTTACTGTGGAGAGTATTTTTTTTTCATTCCCCTTTAAAAAGAAAAGATCGGATTGGTTGCTTCTAGAAACGTTATTGTTGGCATCCGTCTGATAGAGACTGAAGTCATATTTAAGATTAACATCCGTCGGGGTAATGTTTTCCGCGGTCGCGGCAAAGGTGAAGAATTCACTATCTTTTTTTACAAGAATCTTAGCAATATATTCCTTATTGTAGAATTGCGCATTCACACCTAAGGTTATGAAAAGCGTAATTACGGCCAAGAGATGATTTTTTATTTTATCAATATGTGTTTTGAAACGGTTCATTTAGTAAAAACTTCTCACTATTATTGTAGGCGAGGCTTCCGTTTGTCTGAATTTTAACGATTTAGTGAGCTCGTTAACACCTTCGCGCTCAAAGTTTAGATAATTCCCGTCCTGAACAAGATCTAAGGAAATATCGGCATCTGGATTGTTTACAAAATCTCTAATACGGTTGTTATTACCATTTTGTATAAGATCTGCCACAGCTGTGTTAGCGGTATAATCTAAATTGGTATCGTTATAGTCTCCCTTTTGCAGAAGATTTATTTCACTGGCATTAGTGCTGGTTGCAATTCTGGTAGTATTGAAATCACCTATTTGGCGAACGTAAACGGAATTCCCCTGAATAAGTGTATTTTTAGGGTTGGGCGTAGTCATAATCCCCAAGTTTTTCAGCATTTCGGGTGATACCATCTCACCTTGTATCATATTTTTGTCGCCATTGGGATTATTTTCCTCTGATTTGTAGGTTTGGCCAGAAACCGTCGGTATAAAGAAGGCCGAGACCAAGATACCTAATATTATATTTTTTATTATTGTCTTCATCATTTGCATTTTTAAGTTACCTCTCCGCAAGTCCGGATGCTCTATCAATCTCTTTCTAAAATATCCTTGCCTGTGCCGCTAAAACAAAATCAGTACTAATAGCGGTTTTGCACAAGCTTGCACTAAAGATATTAATTTTATTAGAAAGGAGGGCATAAAGTTGCCCTCCTTTTTCATTTTATATAAGTGTATTAAACCGAGAGCGGCTTAGCAACCATGACATGGAGCTCCTATTACCACATCTGGTAATGAAGGAGGACAATCAACTGGAACTGGATCTGGGAAGAAACAGCTTTCAGCATCAGCACTGAAATCACCACCTGGACCCAATTGTAATACATCAGCCATGTTGCCATTACCATTTTGGTGAATACCAGCAGTATGACCTGCACCACCTTGAGATTTTTGAACTAACAACGCTTGGTTATCATCACCTGTTTGTTGGATAACACCATAATTGTTATCATCTTGGTAGCTAGCAGCTAGGTTTCCATCTCCAGCAAATTGGCCCAAGAACATAGTGTTGTTGTCCCCAATTTGTCTTGAATAACCCTTACTGTTAGTTCCATACTGTCCAAAAGAGTTATAGTTATTATCTCCGGTTTGATCTATACGTCCGTAGTTACCACCACCTTGCTGACCTTTAAAGATCTCGTTACCGTTACCAAATTGGTTATCTTCTGAATAGTTACCATATCCAGTTTGGAAAACAAGATTGTTTATGTTATTGTTTCCAACTTGAACTTGCCTAGCTTGACCATTGGATCCTGATTGGTTTAAAGTAGCAACGTTACCATCTCCAAGTTGGTATTGGTCTGCTTTATTTTCAGAACCTGACTGTGTAGCAGCCACCGAGTTGTAATCGCCATCCTGTGATGCTGTACTGCAGTTTTCATCACCTGTTTGGTTGATATTAGCAACATTACCAACAGCGTAATAATTAAGAAGACTTTGTAGTACTAACGATTTGTTTTCATTACCATCTTGAGTAATGTTTACAGTACCATCTGTACCGTCTTGATGTGTACGAGCTTCGTTCTCATTTCCATCTTGATTTAAAGTAGCAACACTATTTGAACCTCCGTGTTGTTCCACTCTTGCTTTGTTGTCTGCACTAGCGGTATTGTTTTTACCTTGGTTGATAATAGATGAAGCATTGGTTGGAGGCGTAAACTGAGCTTGATCTACATAAGCCTGGTTGTTAGTTCCTTCCTGATCAATGGCAGAAGAATTACCGTCTCCGCGTTGCCATACCATAGCACGGTGTGAACCATAGCCACTGCCATTACCCTGGGTAATATCAGAGCTTAAGTTTGTCCCTGCTTGTCTTACATACACTCTCTGGTCATCGCCAGTTTGATTCGACTGCGAATTGTTTTGCGCAAACGCAAAACCACCAATCATTAGCGCTACAGCGCCTAAAATTACTTTTTTCATAATTTAAAGATTTAAAGATTAATATTTGGTTAAAAAAAAATTCAGTTTTCAACAAGGAATTGCTTCCCTGGGTATAGTAATAAATCATGGTATAATGATTTATATAACTATAATGTTGGGGATTGGGATTAAAATGTATATAAAATACATCCTAAGAATTTAAGGGGAAATTTAAAAAGCTTCTGAACTATTTGATCAGAGACCAAAAAGTTTCAATTACCAGGGGATAGGTTTGCTATTTATAATTTTGAGGAGATTGGGTTTTTTGATATATCTATCATTCAACCACGATTCAAATATGCAACAAAAAATATTAATAAACAACTAGTTAGGAGCCGGAAGTATCAAAAAGGGGGAAATCCCCCTTTATGAAAAAGGGTTTTTCCTATGTATAAATTGGTGTTTTTAGGATGAAAAATAAAAAACACCCGATGAAATACACATATTTGAAATTTATCGCGAAAAGTTAAAATTATGTTAAAAAAATTTCTTCAGCAAAAAATGTTCTTTTCGTATTCAGAAAAAATAGTTTTTAAAATTGTGGTCGGGGAAAAATCTTTCTTTAGAACCAGATAACCATGTAATTTTTTTATGGCCCGTTGGGCGTTTTTGACCCTACCACAATAAACAAAATCTTCTTTTTCGTCCACATCCCGCAGTGCGAATGAAATAATGGTTCTAATGATAATTCCTTTAGGTTTGGGAACCTGTCAAAAGACACGGCGGACTTATATAATGTTATCAGCACATACCAGTACGCCTCTATTTTTAAAACAATATCAAGGCGTTATCCCCAAACAATAAAAAAATGGCCCGTTAAATAGTATTTAAATAAAAATGACAAAGCCGTCCAAAAAAACTTGAACGGCTTGGAAATAAAAAAGAATGATTTTTACTTGGTAAACAAGAGCTCTCTGTATTTTGTTAATGGCCAAATTTCATCATCAACTAACAGCTCCAATTTATCGCAATGGTAGCGAATAATCTCAAAATAGGGTCTTACATCGTCACAATAGGCAAAAGCTTTCTTTTCTACATCCTCTATCTTGTTAGCTTTTTTTCTTTCATCTATCATGTCCGTAATTCCCTTATTGATTTTTGCTATGTGCTCGCTTATTTGCTCAATAAGGCGCAGTTGCTCCCCAGAGAATTTTTTGAAATCGGTTCCATAGATATTTTTTAGACCCTGCACGTTTTCAATCAATATATTTTGATAGCGGATTGCCGTAGGTATCACGTGGTTTCGAGCTATATCTCCCAAAATACGTCCTTCAATTTGGATTCGCATGGTATAATCCTCCAACTCGATTTCATAACGGGCCTCCAGCTCTTTCCTGCTCATTATGCCAAGCTCTTCAAAAAGTGAAATAGTTTTTTTAGATACTTTCGCCTTTAATGCTTGGGGTGTCGTTTTGTGGTTGCTCAATCCACGTTTTTTTGCTTCTTTTTCCCAGGCTTCTCCATACCCATCCCCTTCAAAACGAATTCTCTTTGAGTCCTTAATATATTCTCTCAGCACATTGAAAATGGCGTCGTCCTTCTTCATCTTCTTCTCTTTAATAAGCGCATCCACTTCCACCTTGAAATCTATCAACTGTTTCGCCACGATTGCATTAAGCACGGTCATTGGGCTTGCACAGTTGGCTGTAGAACCCACAGCGCGAAACTCAAATTTGTTACCCGTAAAAGCAAAAGGGGAGGTTCTGTTTCTATCGGTGTTGTCCAGTAATATTTCCGGGATTTTTCCAACCACGTTAAGCTTAAGATCGGTTTTTTCCTGTGGAGAAAGTTTGCCGCTGGTCACTTTTTCCAACTCATCCAACACTTCGGTCAATTGTGAACCAATAAACGCCGAAATTATGGCTGGAGGAGCCTCATTGGCGCCCAAACGGTGATCGTTACCTGCGCTGGCAATAGATGCCCTGATCAATTCCTCATGTTCGTTTACGGCCTTCAGTGTATTGATGAAAAAGGTTAGAAACTGAAGATTCTTCATTGGCGTGCTTCCAGGGCCTAAAAGGTTCACGCCTGTATTGGTTGCCAAAGACCAGTTGTTGTGTTTTCCACTTCCGTTTACGTTGGCAAATGGTTTTTCGTGAAACAAGACCTTAAAATTATGCTTATTGGCAATTTTGTGCATCAGGTCCATTAATAAGGAGTTGTGGTCCACCGCCAAATTGGTTTCCTCAAAAATGGGTGCCAATTCAAATTGGTTTGGCGCAACTTCATTGTGGCGTGTTTTAACAGGAATGCCCAAAAGCATGCACTCGGTTTCCAAATGGCGCATAAAATTCAAAACCCGGGCAGGAATAGACCCAAAATAATGGTCGTCCAACTGCTGTCCTTTTGCTGAGGAATGGCCCAACAAGGTTCTTCCTGCCAAAGAAATATCTGGGCGGGATGCCGCCAAAGCACTATCGACCAAAAAATACTCTTGCTCCCAACCCAAAGTAGCATTTACCTTGGTCACGTTTTTATCGAAATATTTCGCTATTGCAGTTGCAGCATTATCCACCGATTGCAGCGCACGGAGCAATGGGGTTTTATAATCCAGTGCCTCGCCTGTATAGGAAACAAAAACAGTGGGGATACACAATGTTGTACCATAAATAAATGCCGGCGAGGTTGGATCCCAAGCGGTGTAGCCACGCGCTTCAAAAGTATTTCTGATGCCGCCATGCGGAAAACTTGAGGCATCCGGTTCTTGTTGAACCAATTGCCCACCGCCAAATTTTTCGATCGCATGTCCATTCTCCATAGTTTCAAAAAAGGCGTCGTGCTTTTCAGCGGTAGCCCCAGTTAAAGGCTGAAACCAATGGGTATAGTGTGTAGCGCCCTTTGCAATGGCCCATTCTTTCATTCCAGTTGAAATATGGTCAGCAATATGGCGTTCAATTTTTGAGCTATTTTCAATGGCATCCATAACACTCTTAAAAGAGTCTTTGGTTAGATACTGCCGCATGGCAGCTTCATTAAAAACGTTTTTTCCGAAGATCTCGGAACGTCTTTCTGGTTCAGTAACTGGCATGGGAAGCCTGTTGAAGGTTTCTTTAATGGCATAAAATCGCAAGGTGGGCATAATATGTTTTTTAGGATTTGACAGCGCAAAAATAGAAAAAACACAAATACACCCCCTAAATTATAGCGATTAATTTATTAAAAATGACAAAAACTTATAAACACCCCCAAAAAAATAGGGGCAATTTTATTTTGAAGTTTGTTTTAGAATCGTCATCCCAATAAAAATTGCATACGCTGCAACCAATACAATTCCTCTTTTTCGGCCAAGCTGAAATGATTTTGGAAGAAATGCCAAGGGAAGTAAAACCGCGGCAAAACCAATCATCCAAAATATATCATTGGTAAGCACCTCTTTGCTCTTCACCGCTATCGGCTGTATAATGGCCGTGATCCCCAAAACGGAGGAAATATTAAATATATTTGAACCTATAAGGTTTCCCAGTGAAATAGCCTTTTCCCTTTTAAGCGCCGCGATTACCGAAGCCGCAAGTTCAGGTATGCTCGTGCCAACAGCTATCATCGTTACGGCAATTACGCGTTCACTAACGCCAAAGCCTTCCGCCAATGAGACCGCTCCAGTAACCAAAAATTCACTTCCCGCATACAGTGCCGCCCCTCCAATTAATAGCCATAGCGCGATCTTAAAATTGGAAGCTCGGGACAGACCTTCGTCAATACTGTCGTCCGTTGGTTCAGTACCTCTTGCCTTTCTGGCTCTTTTTATTAGTATCCAGAGATATACAAAGAGCATTAGCAGCAAAGCCACTCCCTCGGAACGGGATATCTGCATACCGCTTTTAAGAATAAAATACAGCGCGATGGAAAGAACCATCATTACGGGCCAATTCAGCTTATAAAAATCCTTATCGATGGCCAAAGGCGCTATTACTGCCGTAATACCAAGCACCAATCCAATATTGGCGATATTCGAACCGATTACATTGCCCAAGGAAATATCGGAGAACCCGTTGAGCGCAGCCTGCAAACTAACCAAAAGCTCTGGGGCGGAAGTGGCAAAAGAAACCACCGTAAGACCGATGACCATTTTTGAAAGATGAAGTTTGAACGAAAGCGCTACAGAAGATCGCACTAAAAATTCGCCCCCCACTACCAATAAAACCAAACCGAGAAAAAGCTGTAAATAATCCATAAAAATATAAATGCCAGCGAAGATACTAAATGCAAAAAAGAATTAGTTGTATATTTGTTACTATCCCCAAATTTTTAATTTTCTTAAACGTCCACCAATTCTATCTTTTTGGACTAATTTTTAATTTATATATAATTATGGAAACCAATATTAAGAGAGCAATTCAAAATCTTTCGTTTTTTCCCGTTCTGGTGCTTTTCAGTTTTTTACTGCTTTCATTCAGTACAAAACGTGCATTCACCACGACTTTAGAAAACAATTCCGTTACAAAAAAACAAATAACCGTAATGATTACTAAAAAAACGACTCTTGAGGAGCTTCAAAAGATCAAAGAACAACTGAAAGAAGAAGGACTGGGTTTTGACTATTCAGACGTAGTTTACAATGAAAAAGATGAAATAATTTCAATCTCCATTCGCTATAAAGACGCAAATAACAACTCTGGAAACTATAGCGTGAGCAGCAAAAATCCCATAAATGATATCATAATTGTTTCGGAAGGCGGCAGGATTTCAGTTAAAAGTGCGGGCAGTTCAAATCAAGCATTCATTAGTCAAGGAAACACTGGACGGGTTCCAAACGACACTGAAAAATCGCATATGGATCGCCGGGAAGCTATGAGGCAAAAAAGCGAGCAGATGCAAAAGGAAATGGAAGCCCAAATGAACGCAATGAAAGAAAGGCAGGCTGAAATGGAGATGCGCATGCAAAAACGAAGAGATAGCTTGAGCAGGTTAAAAAAATATCCAGTAAAAAGCGCTATGGACTTTACTGGACCTTCGCGCCTAATAACAAAGAATACGACCAATTCGGAATTGCTTGGGCTTCAAAATAGCTATGACGCGGAAAACATTTCTTTTTATTATAAAGATTTAGAGCGAAACGACAAAAATGAAATA
Organism: Aequorivita todarodis; assembly: GCF_028561335.1. Lineage (GTDB taxonomy): Bacteria > Bacteroidota > Bacteroidia > Flavobacteriales > Flavobacteriaceae > Aequorivita > Aequorivita todarodis. The sequence continues at coordinate 133,115 of NZ_JAQQTG010000016.1, forward strand.
ACACATATATCAATCACCATAGACAATCGAAACGGATCGGTTTCTACCTCAACATTTGGCAATGGCAATGAGCCCATAAAAAACATTACCTTGGCTGTAGATAAAAAGCACACAATTATGAAAAACACCGAATAAGTTTTAACATCGTTTTTAAAAAATATCCAATCACTTTGCTTAATTTCAAAAGAAATTTAATTTAGGATGAAAAAGAAATTCTTTAGATTTTTGGCAAAACTCAACAAGAAAATCCTGCCCAGTTTTACAAAAAAAGAAGTTGATCTATCTAAAGCATCCAAACTTCAAATGGCGCTATTTGCGTATAGATTATGGGTTACAAAGAATGCTTTGGATTAATATTTCAACAATGATTGGACAGAATGGGCCCGTAATTTTTTAATTCCGTTTAAAAACTCAAGTTCGAGCAAAAAGTTGCACTGCACAATCTCTCCGCCCAATTGTTCAATTAAATTACACGCGGCCCGCGCCGTTCCGCCTGTTGCCAAAACATCATCGTGCAATAACACCCGCTCTCCTTTTTTAATTGCATCTTCGTGAATTTCAAGGGCGTCCATTCCGTACTCCAATAGATATGGCTCTTTTAACGTATTGTACGGAAGCTTACCCGGTTTTCTGATGGGCACAAATCCCGCATTGAGCTTTTGAGCCAAGAGCGTTCCGAAGAAAAAACCGCGTGACTCTATAGCTGCAACTTTATCAATCTTTTGACCCGCTATCAGTGCCGTCAATTGCTGCAAGCAACTTTCCATTGCGGCGCTATTGGCAAGCAATGGCGTAATGTCCTTAAAGTGGACTCCAGCTTTTGGAAAATCTTCAATATTCCGTATATATTCAGATAAATTCATTTTTTTACAAGTATTAATTTGCCTTGCAAGTTAAAAAGAAATATATTTGCACCCGCTTAAAGCGAAATTAATTCGGCCTTGTGGCGCATCCCGATAGCTATCGGGAGAATAGCGCACCCCGAACTCGATTCGGGAAGGTTCCAGGTTTCCCCGAAGCGTCGGGGCTGGCAAGACCGCAAAAAACTGCGAAGTTTTAAAAAATCTGAAATAATGGCCTTGTGGCGCATCCCGATAGCTATCGGGAGAATAGCGCACCCCGAACTCGATTCGGGAAGGCTCCAGGTTTCCCCGAAGCGTCGGGGCTGGCAAGACCGCAAAAAACTGCGAAGTTTTAAAAAATCTGAAATAATGGCCTTGTGGCGCAACTGAATAGCGCACCTGATTACGGCTCAGGAGGTTCCAGGTTTGAATCCTGGCAAGGTCACAAAAAACAGAAAACCACGTTCCAAAAGACGTGGTTTTTTCATTTTCTTTCTTGAACTTATCAAGAATATATTGATTGCTACTGCTGTTCCAATATTTTTAGAAGTTCTAAATTATCTCAGCGCTCAACCCAGCTTCCAAAAGCATCGAGCAACGCGGTTTTAATTCGTTAAATTCTCCTGTTTTCACGGTACATTTTCCTTTATAATGCACAATAATCGAGCATTGCTCGGCCTGTTCTGGGGTATGTTCGCAAGCGAAAATTAGGCTATTAATAACGTGATCAAACGTGTTTACATCATCATTGTAAAGCACAATTTCATTGAGATTGCTCTCCTTTTCTGCAACCTCTACCTCTTCTTGGATTTTTTCTCTGGTACTCATACTATCGTTTGTAAAATTCCTAATACAAATGAAATTTACTAAATTTTAAACTTAGCCGCAACCCATTTGTTTTTCTCCTTGTTTTCAACGAAGGTAAAACCCAGATTATTGCAAGCTTCTTTAATAATTGGCAAATCCTCATTATAAAATCCGCTTAGGTAAAGTTCCCCACCCTTATCCAAACAGTTTCGGTAGGCCTCCATATCGTTCAAGAGAATATTTCGGTTGATGTTGGCAATAATCACGTCATATTTTTTGCCGTCCAGCAGTGAGGCATCGCCCAGAAATACTGAAATATTATTGCATTGGTTTCTTTGAATATTTTCCAAGGAATTCTCAAAACACCACTTGTCAATATCAATGGCATCCAGTTTTGAAGCGCCGCGCATTTCTGCCAAAATTGCCAAAACCGCGGTGCCGCAACCCATGTCGAGCACCGTTTTCCCCTTAAAAGCGTTTTCCAAAATAAACTGGAGCATCATAAAAGTAGTTTCGTGGTGGCCCGTTCCGAAGGACATTTTTGGCTCGATTACTATTTCGTATTCAAAATTTTTATTTGGGTGAAATGGTGCGCGAACGGTACATTTTCCGTCAACTTCAATGGGGTCGAAGTTCTTTTCCCATTCAGAATTCCAGTTGATTTGTTCTATTTCTGAAAAAGTATATTCTATTTTAAATTCCTCAGAATTTAAAATATGAATGTCATCCAAAATATTTTGGTTCCATTCTTCCTTTTGGATGTAAGCCGTAACGCCTTCCTCGGTTTCAACAAAACTTTCAAAACCGGCATACCCCAATTCGGCAATCAAAATTTCGGTACCTGGTTGGAGCGGGCTCACTTTAAAAATGTATTCTATATAATTCATAGTTTTTTAAAAATTCGAAATTACAAGTACCAAATCCCAAATAAATTCCAAAAAACCAAAAAACAAATCTCAAACTTGGGATTTGGAATTTGGAATTTGGGATTTGGGATTTGGTTTTGTGGTGCTTTAGATTAATTGTGTACTTACTTTTCGAAGGAATTTACAATTTTCATAAAACTCTCAACCTTTAGCGAAGCTCCGCCAATAAGGCCTCCGTCCACATCATTCTGCCCAAAGATTTCACTGGCGTTGTCTGGCTTTACACTTCCACCGTAGAGGATTGAAACCTCATCGGCTATTTCTTTTGAATAATTTTCAGCAAGGGTCTTTCTTATGAATTTGTGCATTTCCTGAGCCTGCTCGGGGCTTGCGGTTTCACCAGTTCCTATTGCCCAAACAGGTTCGTAAGCAATAATAATATTTTCCCAAGCTTCGTCAGCAATATGGAAAAGACCTTCGGAAAGTTGCGTTTTTATCAATTCGAAATGGCTTCCTTTTTTTCGGTCGTCCAATTCCTCACCGATACAGAAAATAATGGTCATTTCGTTTTCGAGCGCCGTATTTACTTTTTCGGCAAGTATGGCGCTGTCTTCATTAAAATATGCACGTCGCTCGCTATGGCCCAAAATAACGGTGCTTGCCCCAACACTTTTCAGCATTTTTGCGGAAATTTCACCCGTAAAAGCGCCTTCATTGCTCTGGTGCATATTCTGTGCGGCAAGCGCTACGGGATGCTCGCGCAAAGACCGGAAGGTATGGTTCAAACTCGTAAACGGCGGGGCTATCATAACCACTACATCTTCTGGAAATACCTGCTTTTTCAATTCTACCAAAAACATTTCGGTCTCGGCCAAATCGTTGTTCATTTTCCAATTTCCAGCTACTATTTTTTTTCTCATAGTCATGCCCGCGAAGGCGGGTATCTTTTTAATATTAGTTATTCAGTTCTTTTAAAAGATTTTCATCATTAGTTTCAATGGCTTTGTAAAGGCTGATTTCGCCTTCGGCATTCACAACCATATATCTGGGAATCCAGTCCAAATCTATGGAAGAACAAAAATCGCCCTTCCACCCTGCGGGTATAAAATAGTTTTCGCCCACAACGCCGTACTTTTCAATGCCGTGCTTCCAACTCTTCGTTTCTTTATCCAAGGAAAGGAAAAGAAAAACAACTTCCGGGTTTTCCTCCCGCAGCTTTTGCACCTTCGGCATTCCCTCGATACAGTCCTTGCACCAACTGGCCCAAACGTCTATAAAAACAGTCTTGCCTTTGTACTGTTGAAGTATTTCTGAAAAGCTTATTTCCACATTATTTTCAGAAAGAAACTTTTCGTTCAAGGCTGCTTCGGAAAAGGATTTTTGCTGGGCTTGTGCAAAGCCTACAAATAAAAGTAAGGCAATTAGTGTTTTCATAAAAAATTGTTTTATCTACTGATTAAAGGGCACGCGATAAATCGCGAGCCTACAAGACTGGTTACTGCTTACTGATCACTGCCGACTGATTTTCGGATCGAGCCAACCGTAAATTATATCCACAAAAATATTGATTATAATGAACAATGTGGCTATTACGATTACAGCTCCCATAATTACAGGGAGATCCAAAGTATTTAGCGCGTTTACGATTTCCTTTCCCAAGCCATTCCATCCGAAAATGTACTCCACAAAAACTGCGCCCGCCAGCATACTCGCAAACCAACCTGAAATGGCGGTAACAACGGGATTCAGCGAATTTTTAAGTGCGTGTTTTTTTATAATTTGATAAAAGGAAAGTCCCTTCGCTTTTGCGGTGCGAATGTAATCCTGGTTCAAAACCTCAAGCAATGAATTGCGCATCAACTGACTCACAACGGCCAATGGCCGGATACCCAAAACAATGGCCGGGAGTATTAAATTTTTCCATTGAATGTATTTGCCGTTGCCGAAATCGTCAACTTCGTACAGGCTTCCCGTCATATTCAAATTTGTGTATTCGTGAAGCAAAAAACCGAAAATCCACGCAAAGATAATCGCGCTGAAAAACGAGGGAACACTCATCCCCAACGTGCTTACCAATTGAATGGCTTTATCGATAAACCCATCTTTAAAAAGCACGGAAATAATTCCGAGGAAGACACCGATAATCATTGCGATAACAATTGCTGAAACCGCGAGAATAAAGGTATTCGGAAGTGTTTCCGCTATCACCTCGCTCACCTCTTTTCCGTTCTTTTGAAAGGATTCGCGCAAATAGGGCGTTTTTAAAACCACGTTTGTACTTCCGACAGAGAATAATTTTGCAGCATTGTATTTTCCCTCGGAAAGAAAGGTGTAATCGTCCGGATTTTTACTGTGAAAGGATATGGGCGACAAATCATTCAAATACCGTACATATTGCACCGAAACAGGTTGGTCAAAACCGTATTTCCTTTTTACAACGGCAAGTTGTTCCGCGGTTTCGTTTTGGCCGAGCATCATGCGCGCGGGGTCGCCGGGAAGGATTGTGAAGAGCAGAAAAATCACGGTCACAACCCCAAACAATGTGAGCAATGCATAACCCAATTTTTGAAGTATGTAACTCCCCACTTTTCTATTTTTTATTGTTTATTATTATTTTTTATTGCTCGTGGTTTTGGCTATTGCTTAACCTGCTCTATAGTAAGAGGTTTGTATTCAAAATCTTCGCCGAAAAGCCTTTTGGCATATTCTTCAATTGTTTCGTCAAAGCCAGCCTTTTTTCTTCTTTCATTTACGGTTTCGGGGTTTTCAATGGGCCAGATAAATTTTGCGCCATCTCCTTCCATTCTTCCCTGTGTTCCGTAAATTTGAGGTCTGCCTTCGTCCATCAAATATCTATCTTCCATCATTGCCACCAATTTCATAGGAATTTCTCCTTCTTCGCCCGCCTTTTTAATTAAATGTAGATACTCACCAATTTTGTTTGAATGTTGTAACACATACCAAGCAGCAGTATTTGTAGGCTCACCCACCATAGATTTGCCCGGATATCCCACTGTTTTGAATATTTTTTCTACATAATTCAAATTCGCACTATCAATAACTACTTGCATTTTCCACAGGTCGCCACTATATTCTGCTTCCGAAAGTCCCATTTTTTTACCGAGTTCAGCACGCGCCTCGGGAGATTCTTCGTGCATCAATTTTCGGTATTTCTGATCCAAAATAGCAATACTGTCCAAACGACGCTTCATTTCCAAATCCAACTTTGGTTTTGCATTTTCAACTACGGGAAGCTGCAATTTTTGGGCATCGTTCCAGTGAAGCTTTTGTTTTATGGTTCCGTTGTCCAACTCCAAAATCCCCGGATTACTGCGGACGATGGTTTTCAGTGTAGTTTCATCGCAGAAGTAAAATTTGAAATTCAACTTATATTCCTCCGTCAAAGCCTCGGTCATTTCCTGCGAGGATGCCGAAAGACCAATCACATTGTAACCATTTTTTAAGGCTTTATCGGTCACCTCTTTTATAGGAATGTAACCGTCCTTTTCGGTATTTCCCAAACTGTATGCGATCACAACCACTAAATTTTCTTCATTTAAAAATTGTTCAGTGTAATCCTCGCCATCCCTTTCCATCGTAAAATCGTGGATTGGCGGGGTGTAGCCCTCCTGTATCATTTCGGTTTCGGTACTTATCAATTCGCCGTCAACCTGCGGATATTCGCCGTTTGTGGTGATAACTTTTTCTTCGCCATTAATTTTGAATTTCCACTTATATTCATAAATAGGGCCCGGTGCATCTTCGGGAATGGTCATTCCTTCCTTAATATTCGCGCCAATTTTATACGGACGGAAATCGATAATCGGGAGATGCAACAAAACATAATAAGTAATTCCGAGACAGAAAACGAAGGATGCAAAAATGAGGATGCTCCGTATCCCTTTTGTGAAAAACGGCTGAATATATTTTCTTCCCACAAAAAGAATCAAAATCAAAATTAGGAGCACGATATCTTTTGTGAAAGATTCCCAAGGCGTGAGTTTTATGGCATCGCCAAAGCAGCCGCAATCGGTCACCTTGTTGAAATATGCCGAATAAAATGTAAGAAATGTGAAAAACACAATCATTAGCAACAAGGCCCAAAGTGTAAATTTTTTGAGGTAACCCAATAGCAATGCCACGCCCAGCAGCACTTCAAATATGACGACAAATATTGCAATCAGCAAAGCATACGGCACCAAAAATCCAAGATCCAAAACTTCGGGCGCAAAGTAATCTTTCAGTTTGAATGAAAATCCAACGGGGTCGTTCAATTTAATCAGTCCGCTTATAATAAAAAGTACTCCAACAATTATTCGTGATATTCCTACTAAGTATTTCATATATTTTAAATTCTATTTTCAAAATTCCAAATATGTGTTTTTGGAATTTGGAGTTTTTTTTATTTGAAATTTTAATTACCCGTTTTTTGCGCTGTTTCCTCTAAATGAATCAGCGCAAAAACCGCATAATTTATCATATCTTGATAATTTGCATCAATTCCTTCAGAAACCAAGGTTTTCCCGCTATTGTTTTCAATTTGCTTTACGCGCAGTAATTTCTGAAGAATCAAATCCGTCAACGAGCTAACCCGCATATCACGCCACGCCTCGCCATAATCGTGGTTTTTGTCCATCATCAGCTGTTTGGTTTTCGCCACTTGCTCATCGTAAAGTTGGGTGGCCTCTTCCAAAGACAGGTCGGGCTGCTCCACTACGCCTTTATCCAGTTGGATAAGCGCCATTATGGAATAATTTACAATCCCAATAAATTCGCTGGTTTCGTCCTCTTCAATTTTTCGCTCCGCATTTTGCTGCAAACCACGGATGCGCTGTGCCTTTATAAAAATTTGGTCGGTAAGGGACGGAAGCCTGAGAATTCGCCATGCACTTCCGTAGTCATGCATTTTCTTGATAAACAGCTCCCTGCATTTTTCAATCTGGTCGTTGTATTGATTTGAAGTATCGGCCATTAGTGATGTGTAAGATTTTGCGTAAATTTCGCTTAAATAGTTCAAAGTTCAAAGTTGAACGCTTAAAGTTATTCGCCAAACGGCACATTGACTAAAAGATTTTGAATTTTGAATGATTAAAAATTTAAAAAATTGCAGACTCTTAATTGCCGCGGCAACCTTATAGACCTCTCCGTGCCCAAAGTGATGGGCATCATTAATGTAACGCCCGATTCATTTTATGACGGCGGGAAAACGTTTTCCAAAAAGGAAATTTTGAAGCAGGCCGAAAAAATGCTTTCCGAAGGTGCTACCTTTTTGGATGTTGGCGGTTACAGCACTCGGCCGGGCGCTGAGGAAATTTCAGAAACCGAAGAAATTCGAAGAGTTGTTGAGAGTGTTGAAAGTATTCTGAAAAGATTTCCCGAAGCATTGATTTCCGTAGATACGTTCCGAAGTGAGGTTGCAAAAAAAGCCGTGGAAGCCGGAGCAGCGATTGTGAATGACGTTTCGGGCGGAACTTTGGATGCCGAAATGTACAATACCGTCGCAAAGTTGAAAGTTCCGTACATTTTGATGCACATGCGCGGCACGCCCAAAACAATGGCAAAACTTACCGATTATAAAAATGTGACCATTGAAGTTTTAAAAGATTTAGCCGAAAAAATCGCACTCGCCCGAGCAGCGGGAATCAACGATATTATTGCCGACCCCGGTTTTGGCTTTGCAAAAACCCGCGAACAAAGTTTTCAACTTTTAAATAATTTGGAGCTTTTCCAGAATTTGGATGTTCCCATTTTGGCAGGCGTTTCACGAAAATCCTTTATATACACAACACTGGAAACTTCCGCGGAAAATGCTTTAAACGGCACCACTTCGCTCAACACCATCGCGCTTTTAAAAGGAGCAAAGATTCTTCGAGTACACGATGTAAAGGAAGCGGTTGAATGCGTCAAATTATTTTCTGAAGTTGTTAGGAAATAAAGCTTTGTAGAAGTATAAGGCTGTTATCTTTCTAAAATTGAAATCTAAAACCAATTACGTAAGTACCATTATTGGCGCTAAATCCAATTTGAGCTTGGTCAGTTTCATAGGGTTTTGTAAAGATGTAAGTACTGCCAATACCAACGGTGGCTCCCGCCAAAACATCCCAAATGTCATGCCATCCATCTGGGCCTTCCATTCGGCTTACACCAACTATAGCAGCAAGTACGTATGCCCATTTGGCATATTTCCAGCCATAACGCCGTTGAATAAATGAAGCGCCCGAAAAAGCGGACGTGGTATGTCCAGAAGGAAAAGCATCATAAAGATTTCTACCTTCTGGCCGCTGTTTACGCACTATTCTTTTTAGCGAATGCGTAACTATAATACTGGTTCCATAAGATAGGGCAAACTGTTTTGTGCCTTGCCAATCCTTTTTAATAACAGTGGTTATCCCCGCGGCTAAGGGCAGCGCAAGTTGTAAAACGTCTCCAGTATCTTCTAAAATATATTCCCATTTTTCGTGCGAACCTATATCGTCTGCCTCAACAGTTTGCGATAAAATGATTTGAAAAACAAAAAAAACAGGGAATAAAGTAAAGCGTAATGGCACGTTCATAAACAGAAAATCAGCTACAGTTAATAACAACAAAATCAGCTATTTAGTATTGCCATTCTCTTTAATTTTTTAGTTTTAGTTTCAATTTTCAACCAATTGGCAACCACTGCCAACCGACAATTTTGCGCCTTCAATTTTGAATTTTGAATTTTGAAGCTTGAATTTTTAAACTACTTTTACAAAAAAACGCACACCCTTGGATTTTCTCGACATTCGGATTATAGATATTGTGGACATTGTGCTGGTGGCATTCCTGCTGTATTACCTCTATAATTTGGTGAAAGGCACCGTCGCCATCAATATTTTGGTGGGTATTATCATTGTTTACGCCATTTACGTAGTTACCCAACTTTTGGAAATGGAGCTCTTGAGCAAAATTCTCGGCGGTTTTTTGGGGGTCGGTATGTTTGCTTTGGTGGTGGTTTTTCAACCCGAAATACGAAAATTTCTGTTGATGTTGGGTTCAACGAATTTCAACGCCCGCCGAAGATTTCTGAAACAGTTTAAATTTTCTGGAAATGACGGCGGTCTTAAAACCAATTTGCAGGGAATTATAGCCGCCTGCAAAAAAATGTCCGCTTCGCACACCGGAGCGTTAATCGTTCTCCAACGCAACAATAGCCTTGATTTTGTAAAAAACACGGGCGATGAAATGAACCTGGAAGTAAACCAGCCCATTATTGAAAGTATCTTTTTCAAAAACAGCCCGTTGCACGATGGCGCGATAATTATTGAAGAAAACAGAATTACGGCAACACGGGTTATTCTGCCCGTTTCCAACGATAAAAAGATACCGTTGCGCTTTGGACTTCGGCACCGCGCAGCCGTTGGTATTACCGAAAAGACCGATGCCGTTTGTTTGGTCGTTTCCGAAGAAAACGGTCAGATTTCCTATTTAAAGGATGGCGATTTTGTGCTTTTTGAGGATACGGATGAACTGTTGAAAATTTTGAAGAAGGATTTGAGCTAAGAAATTAAACGCTTTCAAAAGACTTAATTTTCATATTTTGAAATAATTTTCATCAATGTTGCTTATTCTTCGCTGGAAATAAACTTGGGGCTTCTAAATTTAATTCTTAAAATATTTTTCAGAAACCTAAAAATCTGATTTTTATTCACGAAATAAATTGCCAAATTTCCACATTATTTTGAGGGTAGTGATTCCCCTTTGGGGGTTAGGGGGCCAATTCCTCAGCCATAAACTGCACCTCGTAAAGATTCCTATAAAAACCATTTTCAAGTTTCAGCAATTCTTTGTGCGTGCCCTCCTCCATAATTTTTCCAGCGTCCATCACTATAATTTTATCGGCTTTTTTAATGGTTGCCAATCTATGTGCGATTACTATTGAAGTTCGGTCTTTGGTGATTTTATCAGTAGCCGTTTGAATCAATTCTTCGGAATACGTATCTACGGAAGAAGTGGCTTCGTCCAAAACCAAAATGCTGGGCTTGCTAACATAGGCACGCAAAAATGAAATGAGCTGCCGCTGCCCCGAGGAAAGCATGCTGCCGCGTTCCTTCACATTATAATGATAGCCATCTGGAAGCGATTGTATGAATTTATGGACGCCTATTTCCTTTGCCGCCGCTATTACTTCTTCTTCGGAAATGTTTGGGTTGTTTAGCGTAATATTGTTCAAAATTGAATCGGCAAAGAGGAATACATCCTGCAAAACCACAGCTATCTGCCCCCGAAGTGACGCCAGTTTATAATCCTTTAAAGAAATACCGTCAATCAAAATATCGCCGCTGTTTATTTCGTAAAAACGGTTTAAAAGATTGATTATCGTACTTTTTCCGGCTCCAGTAGCACCTACTATGGCAACCGTTTCACCGGGATTTGCCTTAAAGGAAATTCCCTTTATTACTTCTTCATCCTCATTATACCCGAAATGCACATTTTTGAATTCAATTTCGCCTTTGGTGCTGGTATAATCAACCGTGCCAGTATCAGCGATGTGCGATTTTGTATCGAGAATTCCGAAAACGCGGTTCGCCGCAACCATCCCCATTTGAAGGGTATTGAACTTATCAGCAATCTGCCGCAGCGGTCGGAAAAGCATTTCGGCGTATTGTATAAAAGCCGTAATAATACCGAGGGTAACCACGCCTCCGCCAATAACATTCAACCCGCCGTACCAGACGACCAAACCAGTGGCCACGGCCCCAGCGGTTTCGGCAATGGGAAAGAAAATAGAGTTGTACCAAACGGTTTTTATCCAAGCCTTTCGGTGGTCTTTGTTTATCTCCTGAAAACGTTCGTATTCGGTTTTTTCTCGGGTGAAAATCTGAACTATTTTCATCCCCGTGATGCGCTCCTGCACAAAGGTATTTAGGTTTGCAACTTGGTTTCGAACGTCTTCAAAAGCTACTTTCATCGCTTTTTGGAACACACGGGTGGCATAGAGAATAAAGGGCAAAACAATAAAAACGATGAGCGACAACCGCCAGCTTTGGTAAAGCATAAACCCCGCGATTACGAGCATTTTCAGCAAGTCGCTAATAATCATAAACAAGCCTTCACTGAAAATACTGGAAATGGTTTCCACATCATTTACGGCGCGGGTGGTCAATCTTCCGACGGCGCTCTTATCAAAATATTTCATTTTGAAACTCATCATCAATCGGAAGAGTTTTTGGCGCATATCGCGAATTACACTTTGCCCGAGCCAGTTTGTATAAAATATAAAGGCGAATTGAAATATCACTTCCAGCATAAGTACGACCACCATTAAAATGACGTACTTCATAAAACCCTCGCCATCTTTGGGAACCATGGAATTGTCTATGGCCAATTTCAAAAGATAGGGGCGCAGCACGGCAAGGCCGGACATTATGATTGCGGCAAAAGCGACAAAATAAAACACAAGCCGATAGGGCTTTGTAAAAGCCAGCAATCGCTTAAAAAGCTTAAAATCGAATGCGTTTCCTGTGGTTTCTGACACGGTTTTTTATTAATTCGTTAATTGGTGATTCGTGATTTGTTAATTCGGGATTCGTTAATTTGGGATTCGTTAATTTGTGATTTGTGATTTGTGATTTAGGATTTGAGATTTCTCTGTTCTTTGTTCTTTATTCTTTTTTCTCAGTTCTTTTAAAAATACTCTCAGGATAAACAACCCTCGTCAAATACAATCCATGCGCCGGCGCGGAGGCACCCGCTTCTTCCCTACTTTTACTTTTCAGTATTGCCTTAAAATCTACCAGCGTAGTCTTTCCGTAACCTACATCCAAAAGCGTCCCGACGATGGCGCGGACCATATTCCGAAGAAAACGATCTGCGGCAATGGTAAAAATAAGGCTATTATCCGTAGCTTCCCAAAATGCTTTTACGATGGTACAATTGTACGTTTTTACATCGGTTTTTGAGCGTGAAAAGCATTGAAAATCCTTATGGTTCAATAACAATTTTGCCGCTTCGTTCATTAAATCCATATCGGGTCTGTTATTTATTTGAAACGCAAAATCCTGTAAAAACGGGTCTTTTTCTAATGAAATAACGTATTCGTATTCCCGTTCCACCGCGTCAAATCGCGCATGCGCATCTTCCTTTACCTCAAAAATATTCTTTATTGAAATATCCTTCGGAAGAAAGGAATTCATTCTAAAAATAAATTCATCAAAATTTTCAATTTTATCGCTATCGAAATGGGCAAACAACTGCTTGGCGTGCACGCCGGTATCGGTCCTTCCCGCTCCGGTGAGTTTTATTTCCTTCCGAAGCAAGGTTGAAATGGTCTCCTCCAAAACCTGCTGTACGCTTATCTGCTCGGGCTGGCGCTGCCATCCAAAATAATTTTTCCCGTTATAGGCTATTTCAATAAAATATCGCACTTGGATTTTTTCAGAATTGACAAAATTACGATTTTAGTTTAGGAGTTTATGGGTTTAAAAGTGTAAAAGTTGAGGAGTCGAGAGGTTTGTTTGCGCTATTTGATTTAAAAGTTTGTTTAAATTTGAAAACAACTCAATAACTTAATAACCCAATAACTTAGTAACTTAATAACCCAACAGCCCATTTTGAAAAAAATCCTACTTCTCAGCGATACCCACAGCTATATTGACGAAAAAATCCTGAACTACGTAAAACAGGCCGATGAAGTGTGGCACGCCGGCGATATTGGCGACCTTTCGGTTACCGATGCAATCAAAAAACTAAAGCCGTTGCGAGCGGTTTACGGAAATATTGACAGCACGGAAGCCCGTATGGAATTTCCGCTCCACAACCGTTTTATGTGCGAAGGGGTTGATGTTTGGATAACGCACATTGGCGGCTATCCGGGAAGGTACAATCCGTCAATCCGGCAGGAAATTTATTCCAACCCACCAAAAATCTTTATTTGTGGGCATTCACATATTTTGAAGGTCATGCCGGATAAAACAACTGGACTACTTCATATGAATCCAGGTGCCGTGGGAAAGCACGGTTTTCAAAAAGTTCGCACTATGCTCCGTTTTGAGATTGACGGGGAAAAAATCCAGAATCTGGAGGTTATTGAATTTGGGAATCGTTGATTGGGGAATCGGGATTCATTGATTCGTTGATTGGTTGACTACAGAATTTGGGATTTGGAATTTTGCATTGGGGATTTTAGAAACAAAAAACCCCCGAAGTTGGCATACTCCGGGGGTCTTGCACTAATATACCAAGATCGGTTTATCGTAAACGGTCCACAGATTTTACGAGGTCCTCATCCCTTTTTATGGCCTTGTTGGCCAGCACTAAAAATACGATAGAAATGATGGGAAAAAGCACCCCAATACCCTTCTCTGAAACAATAGTCTCTCCGGATAAAGTTAGCAACCTGTAAACGAAAACTCCCAGTAATACAAAGTTTGATATGATGTTCAAACGGTTGAGCACAAACTGCAACTGCCGTTTTTTGAAACTTAAAATTGAAATTATTGCCAACGCAATCGAAACAAATATCAACCCGAAAATCAAGGGCTCACTCCGCTCCATAATTACCGAGCCATCCTTGCCCAGAACCACTGGAAACCACATAAATAAAGCTCCCATTACAATGGCAGAAACGACTAAATAAATGGTTTGGATGCGTTGGATCATTTTTTACAAAAATCTATTCTGCAGCAAAAATACTGTTTCTTTTTAAAAAAAATAACAGTGGTTTTTAATTTATTGTTGTATTATTGCAGTAACAATTCGTAACCAACTCAATCAAGGTTACTTAGTCTTCGAAAAAATTTTCAACGTACTTACCTTCTCAAAAGGAACACATTTGTATCAACATTAACAACAGTATATTCTACATGTTTGAAATTTCAGAATTAAAAGAAAAAAAGCTACCTGAACTTCAGGAAATAGCCAAAGAGCTTAACGTGCCGAAATATCGCACTCAAAAAAAATTGGACTTGGTATATCAAATCCTTGATTACCAAGCCGCGAATCCGAAGGCAGTCAAAGCCGTCATAAAGGCTGAAGAACCTGCTTCGGAAACCAAAAAAGAGGAGAAGTCCTCTTCTTCTAATGAAAATCCTTCAAAAGACCAAAAGCAGCATCCGCAGAAAAACGAGGGCAGAAGCAAGAAGTCTAAGCCCCAAAAGCAACATCGCGATAAAAAAAGTGATGATGATAAAAAAACTGCCGATGACAAGCGTTCAAGCAACGAAAGGGCCGACAAAAAGGAAAGCGATAAAAAACCGCAACACCAAAAGTCAAGCTCCAGCAGCAACGACAACCGTCAGAAAAACCAGCGCAACGACAGCAACAATTCTGACAACCGCCAAAAACACCAAAACCACAAACAGAAGGACGGCAATGTACACGACAACAAGAGCAACGGAAACAAAGATTCCCGCAACCGTTACCGTGAGCCGGACTATGAGTTTGACGGCATCATTGAAAGCGAAGGTGTGCTGGACATCATGCAGGACGGCTACGGCTTTCTGCGCTCCAGCGACTACAACTACCTTTCCTCTCCCGATGATATTTATGTATCGCAATCGCAGATTCGTCTTTTCGGGTTAAAGACCGGAGATACGGTATTGGGCGAAGTGCGTCCGCCAAAAGAAGGCGAAAAATATTTCCCTTTAATAAAGGTGAATAAAATCAACGGCCTGAACCCCAATGTGGTTCGTGACCGGGTTTCCTTTGAGCATTTAACGCCGCTTTTCCCACAGGAAAAATTTAACCTTGCAGATAAGCAGAGTACTATTTCCACTCGTATTATTGACCTTTTTGCACCTATCGGAAAAGGACAACGGGGTATGATTGTTTCGCAACCAAAAACGGGTAAAACCATGTTGCTGAAAGATATTGCAAACGCAATAGCGGCAAACCATCCGGAAGTTTACCAAATTGTCCTTTTGATTGACGAACGTCCAGAGGAAGTTACCGATATGCAACGAAACGTTCGTGGCGAAGTGGTAGCTTCAACCTTCGACAAAGAAGCCAGCGAGCACGTCCGCGTTGCCAATATCGTAATCGACAAGGCAAAACGTTTGGTGGAATGCGGCCACGATGTGGTGATTCTCTTGGACTCTATAACACGATTGGCGCGAGCTTATAACACCGTGCAACCTGCCAGTGGTAAGATATTGAGTGGTGGTGTGGATGCCAATGCACTTCACAAACCGAAACGTTTCTTCGGTGCCGCGCGTAATATTGAAAATGGCGGTTCTTTGAGTATCATCGCCACAGCGTTGACTGAAACCGGCTCTAAAATGGACGAGGTTATCTTTGAGGAATTTAAAGGAACAGGAAATATGGAGCTTCAGTTGGACAGAAAGATTTCAAACCGAAGAATCTTCCCTGCAATTGACCTTACCTCTTCAAGTACGCGTCGCGACGATTTGCTGCTTGATGAAAACGTAATACAGCGCATGTGGGTA
The DNA here is from genome assembly GCF_028561335.1 of Aequorivita todarodis. GTDB lineage: Bacteria > Bacteroidota > Bacteroidia > Flavobacteriales > Flavobacteriaceae > Aequorivita > Aequorivita todarodis. The sequence goes on from NZ_JAQQTG010000016.1 coordinate 149,036, forward strand.
CTTCGGAAATATCTCGCCGATATGAACCCGGTGGAAGCAATGGAATTCATCAATGACAGAATAAAACAAACCCGGAACAACGAAGAGTTTTTGATTTCGATGAACGGATAAAAAGTATTTAAATTTTATCTTGAAACAAGATTTCCCCGAAGCCAAACTTCGGGGATTTTTTTTAATAAAACTGCGCTCAGGCCAGTCCAGCATTGAACGAAATGTAATATTGCAATATTACTTTTTGATTGCATTACCTTTCACAGTTCCCATTCTTCCTAACCAGACTTTCCCCTTTCAAATTTTTCTTTTTCGGAACTTCCGTAATATTGCAATACAAAACCCGCGATAAAACGAAACGAACACCCTATGAAACTATTTCTTAAAATTTTAATCTTCCTCAGCTTTTGCCATAGTTTTTCACAGGAATTGTCCACTATTTTTGAAAAATCAAACGGCAAAAAAACGGCAACTTATGGCGAAACCCTCGACTATTATACTTCGCTCGCCAAAAAATATCCTTCCATTTCCATATTTGTAATGGGCGAAACCGATAGCGGTCTCCCGCTGCACGTAGTTGTGTTCGACCCCAAAAATGAAGAACATTCAAAAGAAAAGTTTTCAAAAAACGGAAGAAACGTATTGCTGATAAACAACGGCATCCATCCCGGCGAGCCCGACGGCATTGACGCCACGATGCTGCTTTTTCGCGATTTTGCCGAAAATAAAATCCCCGCGCCAAAAAATACGATTATTGCAACCATCCCGATTTACAATATTGGCGGCGCTTTAAATAGAAACAGCACCAGCCGAACCAATCAAAACGGCCCCGAGGAATACGGGTTTCGCGGTAACGCAAGAAATTACGACCTAAACCGTGATTTTATAAAAAACGACACCAAGAATGCGCGCACTTTCGCAGAAATTTTCCATTGGCTGAATCCGGAATTGTTCATAGACAACCACGTTAGCAATGGCGCGGACTATCAATATGTGCTAACCCATCTTTTTACGCAGCACGACAAATTGGGCGGCGATTTGGGCAACTATCTGCACACTTCGTTTATGCCGCAATTGGAGGATTCGCTTCAGCAAAAAAACTGGGACATTACCCCTTACGTAAACGTTTTCAACCAAGTGCCGGAAAAGGGTTTTGCCCAATTTATGGACTCGCCGCGCTACGCCTCCGGTTACACTACTTTGTTCAACACTTTGGGTCTCACGGTGGAAACGCATATGCTAAAGCCCTATAAACAAAGGGTTGCAGGCACGTACGAATTGATGAAAAGTTTTATAAATATTGCCGATGCGGATGCCTCAACAATAAAAACGCTTCGGAAAAATGCTGTGGAAAAATATAAAGTTGGAAGCTACTACCCTATTTCTTGGGAAGTGGATTCCTCAAAAACCACGACGTTAAAATTCAAAGGTTATGAGGGGAAAATGGTGCCGAGCAACATTACGGGGGCGGACCGTTTGAAATATTTCCGCGACAAACCCTTTACCAAAGATGTTACCTATTACAACTATTTTAAGCCGATTGATTCCGTGACCATTCCTTCGGCATACATTGTTCCCAAAGGATATTGGAACGTTATCGAACTTTTGAAATTGAACGATATTGAATTTTCAGAATTTTCAAAAGACACTACAATTACTGCGGAAGTTTATCACATTAAAAATTTTGAAACGATAAAAAATCCGTTCGAGGGACATTACCTCCATTATAAAACGGAAGTAAGAAAAAGCACGGAAAATATTTCAATAAAAGAAGGTGATATTTTGGTTAAAACCCAGCAGCCCGGCGTTCGCTATCTTTTGGAAACGCTGGAACCGGCGGCTCCCGATTCATTTTTCAACTGGAATTTTTTCGATGCCATCCTGCAGCAAAAGGAAGGATTTTCGCCCTACGTTTGGGAAGATATGGCCGAAAAATTTCTGAATGAAAATCCTAAAATCAAACAGGAATTTGAAGCCAAAAAGCGGAACGAGCCCGATTTCGCAAACAACTGGTATTTACAACTCGATTGGATTCACAAGCAATCGCCCTATTACGAAAAATCGCATTTACGTTATCCTATCGTTCGGGTGGGTGGTTAAATATTCCTTCGGAAAGAGCAGTTTTATATTTTCGTAGGAATCCTGCAGTGCCTTCTGCGACTTTTCAAAATCCTTCCACTTTACTTTTTTAATGCCTTCCTCAGGTTCGGGAATGAGCGGCCCGTCGTAATCGCTGAACATTTCGTACCAATAGGTTATCTTCAATCTGAATTTGTCGTTTCTCGTAAAAACGTGATAGGTAGTCATTAAAAAATCGCGGATTTCAAGGTCCTTCACCCCCGTTTCCTCGATAACCTCACGAACGGCGGCTTCGCGGTGGGTTTCGCCTTTTTCGATTTTGCCCTTTGGAAGGTCCCATTTTTTGTTTCTCCGTATAAAAAGAATTTCCTTTCTACTGTTATATACCAGCCCCCCGGCGGCTTCAACCACTTTTATTTTCTTCCGAAGAAAGCGTTCCAGCTTTTCCGCATTTTTGTGGTACAGATTTACATAGAGCAGCTCGCCGTTGTATATTTTTTTTACCAACTTTTTAAAACGTGCCTGTTTTAAAGGAATGGTGGTGTAGTGCTCCCCAATATTTTCTTCAGTAGAAAGAATAATGGGAATATCTTTTACAAAAACTTTATACATTTGCACAATGATATTAAACAAAGAAACGGCGCAAAAAACCGCGGCCCTGCTATTGCAAATTAATGCAATAAAATTGCAACCACAAAACCCTTTTACGTGGGCCTCGGGGTGGAAATCCCCAATTTATTGCGACAATCGCATCACGCTTTCCTACCCAATGATTCGAAATTACATCCGCGAGAACCTCGCCAGACAAATTGAGGAACTCTACGGAAAGCCCGAAATGATTGCCGGCGTGGCCACTGGCGCGATAGGCATTGGCGCATTGGTCGCCGATTATTTGAACGTACCGTTTTGCTACGTGCGTCCCGAGGCAAAGGGCCACGGCCGCCAAAATAAAATTGAGGGCCATTTGGAGCCAAACACCAATGTGGTTGTCGTAGAGGACCTAATCAGCACCGGGAAAAGCAGCTTATTGGCCGTGGAGGCTTTAAACGAAGCAAATGCGAACGTAAAAGGAATGTTGGCAATTTTCAGCTATGGTTTTAATACTGCGGAAGAAAATTTCAAAAAGGCGAATGTTGCGTTAAACACTTTGAGCAATTATGAAATGTTGCTGGAAGAGGCCGAAAAATCCAAATACATCAATTCCGAAGAAGCTGCATTACTTTCTGAATGGCGGGAGAATCCTGCTGTTTGGGGGCAATAGTGTTCAGTCGCAGTGTTCAGTCGCAGTGTTCAGTCGCAGTATCCAGCACTTCTAAACTCATAAACTCATAAACTCATAAATGAAACTAAACAGCAAAAAGGTGACCACCCAAAAATCCGCAGCGGAGCTTTGCGATTTTTTGGCAGATGTGAAAAATTTTGAAACATTGATGCCCGAAAGCATCAGCAAATTTGAAGTTATACGGGAAAATGCATTTGTATTTGCCTTAAAGGGAATGCCCGAAATAGCGTTGGAAGTAAAAGAAGTTGAAAAGCCAAACAGAGTAGTTTTGGGCGCAATCAGCGATAAAATTCCCTTCACGTTAACGGGGAATATTGAAGAAGTTTCAGAAAATACCTCAACCGTGGAACTCCATTTTGAAGGCGAATTCAACGCCATGATGGCCATGATGGTAAAAGGCCCCATTTCAAAGTTTATTGATACGCTTGCCTCCAATTTGGAGCAGGTTTAATAAATCAACTTTACTTCTTTCATCTGAAATTTTTGCAACGGATCATTTTCCGTTTCCACCAAAAGTTCGCCAATATCGGAAACCCCCTTTATTATTCCGTTGAACCGAAACCTTTCGGGAGTTTCAAAAACCGAAACCTTTTCTTTTCGAAATAAATTGTTTTCGTAATTCCGTTTCATTTCTGAAAAATCGGCTGCTGGAAGATTTTTTAAATTTTTGAAAACATTTTTCAGAATTGTGTCAAGCACTTCTTCCAATGGAAAGGTTTTTCCCGTTTCAAGTTTCATGGAGCTTGCCTGTGGCAAATTTGAAAAATCCGCTTCGTTCACGTTGAGCCCAATGCCAATTATTGAATACTTTACCGTACTGCCCTCCAGCACGTTTTCAATCAAAATACCGCCAATTTTTTTATTGGCTGACAATATGTCGTTTGGCCATTTAATTGATATATTTGGAACATTCAAACGGTCTGTGGCTTGCAAAATAGCCAACGAGACTGCCATTGAAACCAAAAATTGATGTTCTACCGGCAGCCCCTTAAACTCTTTAAAGATGCTGAATGTAAGGCTTTGCCCTTCCCTTGAAAGCCAGGCGTTGCCCATTTGCCCACGGCCCGAAAGTTGGTTTTCCGCAACCACCACCGTTCCATCGGGCAATCGGGTTTCTTTTGCCAATTGCTTTAAGTAGGTATTGGTGGAATCGGTGGCATTAAGTTTGATTAAGTTCAAAACGATAATTATGTTTAGTATTACGCTTTTAAGGCGCTTCAAGAAACAAAAAAGTAATAACTTTGCACCATAGAAAAGAAAAATAATTTAATGCAGAAAAAACAAGCAGAACCAGATCAACTTATTGCTCAAATAATACGAGGGATTGAAGATGTAAAGGGAAATGATATTGAAATTCTTGACCTAAGAGATATAGAAAATACCGTTTGTGACTATTTTATAATATGCAATGGTACCAGTAACACACAGGTAAATGCCATTGTGAATTCTGTTCAAAAATCCGTTAGCAAAGCTTTAAAGGAAAAACCGTGGCACGTTGAAGGCAGCGACAACGCAGAGTGGATCCTTATGGACTACGTGCACGTTGTGGTGCATGTTTTCCAAAAGCATATCCGCGAGTTTTATGATATTGAGGGGCTTTGGGGCGATGCAAAATCAGTTAAAATAGAAACAACACACTAAAAAGAAAATAGCCATATGGCCGAAGAAAATAAAAATAAAAAAAGCGAATCAAAACGACCGAAACCCAATTATTATTGGATCTATGCGGCGATAATACTTTTGTTTTTTGGCATCCAGATTTTTGGCGGCGGCAGTTGGTCGCAGCCCGAAAAAACAAACCAGGCAAAGTTTGAGGAATTTTTGAAAAATGGCGATGTTAAAAAAGTTGACATCATCAACAAAAAAATCGCAAAAGTTTATCTTACCGATGAAGCCAAACAAAAGGAGATCCATTCCAAAAAAGGGAATACTCCCGCATTTCTGGCTCCCGGCCCGAACGATCCCGATTATCAATTTGAGTTTGGTGACCTTCAACTCTTTCAAAAAGATTTTCAGGAGATAAAAGCGGAAAACCATTTGTCCACCTCTTTAAATTTCGAAACAGACAATAATGTTTGGGGCGATATTTTAATGGGAATCTTGCCTTTTGTTATCATTATCGCTATTTGGATTTTTATTATGCGCCGCATGTCTTCGGGCGCTGGTGGCGGTGCTGGCGGGCAATTATTCAATATTGGCAAATCCAAGGCAAAACTTTTTGACGAGAAGACGGATGTAAAAACCACTTTCAAGGATGTTGCCGGTTTAGAAGGCGCCAAGGAAGAAGTTCAGGAAATTGTGGATTTCTTGAAACAACCCGATAAATATACATCTTTGGGAGGTAAAATTCCTAAGGGAGCTTTGTTGGTTGGCCCTCCGGGAACCGGTAAAACCCTCCTGGCCAGAGCCGTGGCGGGCGAAGCCCAAGTTCCATTCTTCTCGCTTTCGGGCTCCGATTTTGTTGAAATGTTTGTGGGCGTGGGTGCTTCCCGTGTTCGCGATCTTTTTAAACAGGCAAAAGACAAGGCTCCGGCAATTATCTTTATTGATGAAATCGATGCTATTGGCCGTGCCCGTGGAAAGAATAACTTCTCCGGAAGCAATGACGAACGCGAAAATACTTTGAACCAACTGCTTACCGAAATGGACGGTTTCGGAACCAATACAAACGTAATCGTTTTGGCCGCAACAAACCGAGCCGATGTTTTGGATAAAGCTTTGATGCGTGCCGGACGTTTTGACAGGCAGATTTATGTGGACCTTCCAGACGTACGCGAGCGCAAGGAAATATTTGAAGTACACTTGCGCCCCATTAAAAAAGACACCGAGCTGGATACAGATTTTCTTGCAAAACAGACTCCGGGGTTCTCTGGGGCAGACATTGCGAATGTTTGTAACGAAGCTGCGCTAATCGCCGCCCGAAATGGTAAAAAATTCGTGGACAAACAGGATTTCCTTGATGCGGTTGACAGAATTGTTGGCGGCTTGGAAAAGAAAAATAAAATAATGACGGTGGACGAAAAACGCGCTATTGCTTTCCATGAAGCGGGCCACGCCACCGTAAGCTGGATGCTTGAGCATGCCGCGCCATTGGTGAAAGTAACTATCGTTCCCCGGGGGCAGTCTTTAGGAGCTGCTTGGTATTTGCCAGAAGAGCGCCTTATTATCCATCCAGAGCAGATGCTGGATGAAATGTGCGCTGCCTTGGGCGGACGGGCCGCTGAAAAGGTTATTTTCAACCGAATTTCCACAGGAGCGTTGAGCGATCTTGAAAAAGTGACCAAACAGGCCCGCGCAATGGTAACCATTTACGGCCTGAACGACAAAATTGGAAACCTAACGTATTACGACAGTAGCGGACAGTCTGAATACAACTTTAGCAAGCCGTACAGTGAAAAAACTGCCGAGCTTATAGACCAGGAAATTTCAAAACTTATAGAGGAACAATACGAGCGGGCGGTAAAAATCTTGGAAGAAAACAAAGATAAACTTACCGAGCTGGCAAACGTACTTTTAGAGAAAGAAGTGATTTTCAAGGACAACCTCCAAAAAATATTTGGCGATCGTCCTTTTGAGACACCGGAAGAAGTAACAAGAGTGGCAACAACTTAACGGGTGCCTATTTTTTATTTCGTTTTAATTTTTTTTGGTAACACAACTTCAATATAGATTTTATATATTTGAAGTATAACGTATATACGAACTCCTCAATTAATTATTAATGAGTCTGTTTAAAAGACTTTTAAACCCAAACTATAAATCGGAAGAAAAGGCCAAGCGCGCCGAGAAAGCCGATCATAGCAGTTATTACCCTGAGCAAAAACTTCCCATTGACGAGAAATTTACCTATAATTTTAAAAATAACGGGGGTAAATTTATCTATTGCGAAAACTGGGAAGAGGTAACCGAAGCTTTTGATAATATAATGATCGAAAACGATTGGTATGAGCAGGAAGTATTTTGTGTAAACGATATGCTCTCCAAAAAATTTGATGGTTTCAACCTCAACTTTACAAAAAATACCGATTCAAAATTCTTTCTTTCCACCTGCGAATCTTTGGTTTCAAACAACGGTTCCATCTTGCTTTCCTCAAACCAAATAAAAGAAAAGAAACTGAAGGAACTGCCCTCAAACTTTGTGATTTTTGCAACAACCAGCCAGATTGTTGATAGTATAAGCGAAGGCTTGCGGGTTATAAAAAACCAAAGTTCCGGTTCCATTCCCAGTAACATTACTACCATTCAAGACTTTGAAACCGAAAAAGAAAAGGATTTTATGAGTTATGGAAGTAGCACAAAAAACCTATATTTGTTGCTACTGGAAGACTTATAATATGAAGGAAATTCTCGTGCGGACCCTCTCGGGCGTATTATACATTTCGATCATCATCTTTGCAATGTTCACTTCGCGCGAATGGTTTATGGGGCTTTTTTTCGTACTTGCAATTATTACTTTAAGCGAATATTTAAAACTGGTGCACCTTACCAGCTATCTTGCCTATTTTCTACTTGCGGCCGCCTTTTACTTTTTAAGCTATGACGTTTTTGCCGATAATGCCGTCTATCTTCTTTTGATTTTAAGTGGCTTCGTCAATCTTTTTTTATTGAAAGACGTATTGTGGACCAGCAAAATCCCGATGTTTGAAAAGAAAAAATACATTACCGTGGTATTCTACATTATTAGCGGCTTCGTTTTTCTTACCCTTATCCCTGTAATGAATATTGACGGCAGGTTTATGCCAGAAATCATAGTGGCGGTTTTTGTATTGGTTTGGAGCAATGATACCTTTGCATACCTCATCGGTTCAAAATTCGGAAAACATAAACTCCTGGAACGCGTTTCGCCCAAAAAGACCGTTGAAGGTTTTGTTGGCGGTTTATTGGGGGCTCTTTTGGCGGGATTTGTTATCTTTAAGGTATTAGAAAATTATCGTCCGATGGAAGCCGAAAAGTATCCGCTGTGGACTTGGATTGTAATGGCAATGATCATTTGCGTTTTCGGAACTATTGGTGATTTGATCCAATCAAAGTTTAAAAGACAGGCTGGCGTTAAGGACAGCGGAATTATTATGCCCGGGCACGGCGGATTGTATGACCGGTTGGACAGTATTATTTATGCCAGCCCTTTTGTATATGCATTTTTATTAATTGTTGACAATGTTTCATAAAGAAGGTTTCAAGATTATTTTTATAGCGCTGGCAGTCGTTATTGGGCTTAGCCTTTTAGCCAATGTATTTGTGGCAAACCCGACCATTCGCGGAGGAATTATTATTTCGCTGATTATTCTGCTGCTGCTGGTGCTACAGTTTTTCAGAAATCCAAAGCGCAATTTTTTAGTACATCCCGAGCGGGTTCTATCTTCCGTCGATGGAAAAGTTGTTGTTATTGAAGAAGTTTTTGAGAAGGAATATTTCAACGATAAAAGATTACAGGTTTCAGTCTTCATGAGCCCCATAAACGTTCACGTAACCCGCTATCCCGTGGGCGGAAAGGTGGTTTACAGCAAATATCACCCGGGAAAATTCTTAGTGGCGTGGCACCCAAAATCTTCCGAGGAAAACGAACGCACCACGGTAGTGGTAAATAATGAAACTTTTGGAGACGTGCTTTTCAGGCAGATTGCCGGCGCTATGGCCAAACGGATTGTCAATTACGCCGAAGCGGGCCAAGAGGTAGAACAAGCTTCGGACAGCGGTTTTATAAAATTTGGATCGCGCGTGGATATCTTCCTTCCGCTGGATGCAAAAATTAAGGTAACCCTGAACCAAAAAGTTAAAGGTGGAATTTCAATAATTGCCGAAAAATAATGACTTCAGAAGAGCTTGATATAGCCTTTAGAAATGCCGTGAAGAGCATTAATGAGCACACAGAGCCTTTTCCCGCAGATGTGCTCTTGCGGTTATATGCCTACTACAAACGCGCAACGAATGATGCCGACATTCCCAGTGGTGGCAAGCCGCATATCTCGGCATTTAAGACCAACGCACTTTTCCAAACGCGCGGCCTTACCGAGGACGAGGCCAAACAACTCTACATCGAGGCCGTTAATCAATACTTTTTGTACCGAAAGTAATCAGGCCTGCTGTGCCTTGTTGAATTTTATCTCGTACTCCTCAATAGCTTCCCTAATCTTTTCCACATTTTCCGAAGCGCGTTCATGTGCGCCTTCCATTGCTTTTTCAAGGTCTTTATCGGGATGTTGAAATAAGTCGGTAATCACGTGGTTAATCTTGTCGATGATACTTTTTTGAGTGTTTTTGATGTCCTCCAATTTGTGGAGCATCGACTGCATTTGTTCATACTTTGCTTGGTCCATAATTGTTCAGTTTTGAAGCAAGTTACACTCAAATGCAGTTGAAAATGAATAAATTAACCTGGATTTAGAATAAATTAAGAGATTTTAACGCGTTCAGAGTTTACTTCAGTCCCGCCAAACTCGCCTTCAAAGTTTCAATCTTTGCAAGCGCATCTGCCTCTTTCTGTCTTTCCAAAGCAACTACTTGTTCCGGAGCGCCGCTCACAAAACGTTCGTTCTTCAGTTTGCCCTGCACGCTTTTTAGGAAACCTTCGGTGTATTTCAATTCTTCGGAAAGCTTTGCCATTTCTTCTTCAACGTTAATTGCCCCAGCAATCGGTATAAAATATTCGTTGCTCTTTACACGGAAAGTCAATGCCCCGTCCAGTTTTTCTGAGATGTAATTCAATTCTGAAATATTGCCGAGTTTTGAAATCACGGCGTCAAATTCCTTGGAAGCATTGTCGTTGTTCAACACCGAAAGTTCGATCGTATCTTTAAAGGAAATATTCTTCTCTTTCCGAATGGTTCTGATCCCTGAGATTACTTCGGAAGCAAATTCGAAATCCTTTATTATTTTTTCATCAAAAGCTTCCTGTTTTGGCCATTCTGAAATTATCAAGGCTTCGGAAATGTCGCGCTGGGTAATGTGTTGCCAAATTTCTTCTGAAATGAAAGGCACGAAAGGATGCAATATTTTTAAATTATCTTCCAAAACGGAAATCACTTCCAAATAAGTTTTCTCTGAAATTTTTTCCCCAAAAGGCGGTTTTACCATTTCCAAAAGCCACGAACAGAAATCGTCCCAAACCAATTTATAGGTTGCCATCAAGGCATCGCTGATGCGGTATTTGCTGTAATGGTCTTCAATTTCGGCAAGCGTTTTTTGGAATTTGCTGCGGTACCATTTTAGGGCAATGATGTCGCTTTGCGATTGTTCCTTTTCCAAATCAACTTCCCAGCCATCAATCAATCGGTAGGCGTTCCAGATTTTGTTTACAAAGGCACTTCCCTGTTTGCAAAGATCTTCGTCAAACATTAAATCATTCCCTGCTGGCGAGCTCAAAAGCATCCCCACACGCACGCCATCGGCTCCGTAGGTATCCATCAAATCAATTGGATCTGGCGAGTTACCGAGCGATTTGCTCATCTTTCGGCGCTGCTTATCGCGAACAATTCCCGTTAGGTAAACATTTGTGAAAGGCTTTTCGTTTCTGTATTCATAACCTGCGATAATCATACGGGCTACCCAAAAGAAAAGAATTTCGGGGGCGGTAACGAGGTCGTTGGTTGGGTAGTAATAATTTATTTCTTTGTTGTCTGGCTCTAAAATTCCATTAAATACTGAAATAGGCCATAACCAAGATGAAAACCATGTATCGAGCGCGTCCGGATCTTGGGTTAGATCCGCAGCTTTTAATTGGTCATTGCCAGTTTTTTCTTGCGCTAATTTTACCGCTTCTTCAATGTTTTCCGCAACTACAAAATCCTCTTTTCCGTCGCCATAGAAATATGCGGGAATTTGCTGTCCCCACCACAATTGGCGGGAGATGTTCCAATCGCGAACGTTTTCCATCCAGTGGCGATAAGTGTTAACGAACTTTTCGGGAACTAAGTTTACGTCTTTTTCCAGCACGGCATCCAAAGCAGGTTGCGCAAGCTCCTTCATTTTAAGGAACCACTGATCGCTCAGTTTTGGTTCTATCACAGCGCCGGTTCTTTCACTGGTTCCAACCTTGTGCATATGTGTTTCAATTTTTGAAACCACGCCCATTGCTTCCAGTTCCTTTACAATTTCCTTTCGAACCACAAAACGGTCTTTTCCTTCGTAATGAAGGCCAAAACTGTTTAGGGTTCCGTCATCATTGAGAATATCAACTATTTCAAGATTATGCTTATCGCCAAGCATTTTATCATTCTCATCGTGGGCAGGTGTAACTTTTAGACACCCTGTTCCGAATTCCACATCAACATATTCGTCTTCAATGATTGGAATTACACGATTGCAAACCGGAACGATGGCTTTTTTGCCGCGCAGGTGTGCAAAACGCTCGTCATTAGGGTTTATGCAGATTGCAGTATCGCCGAGAATGGTTTCGGGACGCGTAGTAGCAATGGTTAAAGCCTCCCCCGACCCCTCCAGAGGAGGGGAGCCATCCTCGTTAAGAATTTTATAGTTTAAGTAATAGAGATTGCCTTGTTTTTCTTCGTAAATAACTTCTTCGTCAGAAAGGGTGGTCTTTGCCTGCGGATCCCAATTTACCATTCGGTAGCCGCGGTAAATGTTTCCTTTTCGGTATAGATCAACAAATACCTTTATCACAGAAGCTGACATATCTTCATCCATGGTGAACTTGGTGCGTTCCCAATCGCAGGAGGCGCCGAGTTTCTTCAACTGTTCCAAAATAATCCCACCGTGTTTGTGGGTCCATTCCCAAGCGTGCTCCAAAAATTCCTCGCGCGTAAGGGTTGCCTTGTCAATTCCTTCGGCTTTCAATTTTGCTACAACTTTGGCCTCGGTAGCAATGGAAGCGTGGTCCGTGCCCGGTACCCAGCAAGCATTATAGCCCTGCAGACGCGCACGGCGGATCAAAACATCCTGTAAGGTATTGTTGAGCATGTGGCCCATATGCAAAACTCCCGTAACATTCGGCGGAGGGATGACAATGGTGTATGGCGTTCTTTCGTCAACTTCTGAATGGAAATATTTATTCTCCATCCAGTAGCTATACCACTTGTTTTCAGTCTGTTTTGCATTATATTTTGCCTCTAAAGCCATACTTTGGTCTGGTATTTGTGTAATGAGTTGCAAAAGTAAATATATCTAAAGGATAATAAAAGTGAATAAGTTATTTTGCTTGTTGTTCAAAAGTTATATACTTTAGCAATCATTAAAAACATAAAATCATGAAAAAATTAGCTCTTATGGCTCTTGTTGCCCTTATCGGTTTTACCGCACAGGCGCAGCAAGCAAAAATCAGTTTCAAGGAAGACACCGTGGATTACGGCACTATCGCAAAAGGCAGTGACGGCGTTCGCTTATTTGAGTTCACTAACACTGGCGATGCCCCGCTTATTATTAGTGATGTAAAATCCAGCTGTGGTTGTACTGTCCCGAAAAAACCGGACGGACCCATTGCTCCCGGTGCCAGTAGCACTATTCAGGTAAAGTATGACACAAACCGTGTTGGCCCAATCAGAAAGACCATTACGGTTTATTCCAACGCCAGCGAACCTATGGTAGCTTTAAAAATAAAGGGAGAAGTGATGAACGACTCCAGCAGTGTTTTGGAAAAAAGCTAAACAACTTTACTATTAAAGTTAAAATCGGCTGGAGCAAATGCTCCAGCCGATTTTTTTTAGAACACACTTTTAAGGTAGAATTTTGTTTTATTTATAGCCCCATCCCTTCTATACTCCATCGTTATCCGCTTTCCCTCTTCGCTGGAAAACAATTCAATTAATTGATGCAGTTTATATTCATAACAAGGTTTGCCGTTTATGGAAATAACCTCATCTCCTTTTTGGATTCCCGCCAATGCAGCCGGCGAACCTTCCCGAACATCTACAACCACATATTTGGGGACCAATGAAAAATGGACCTCGGTAGTTATGGAGACGCTGTTTCTTGTAAAATTATCGTTTTGGTTTGCCCGGTTTGAATTCACGGCGGCCTGCCGTTCCTGTTTTACCAACTCCATTCCTTCGTGTTCCAACGTTAATCCACTCATATTGTAATGGAAGGGATCTTTAAATTTGCTGTTCTTCTTAAACCGCACCAGTTTTTTTCCATAATCGAAAGTAACCGTAAACCTGCTCAAGAATCCTCCGCCAACGCTGCCGTCGCGGTCTTCGTAATACCGTGCTTTCAAAATGGCATTTTCTTCGGGAAAAGAGGTGTTTACTTCCTTTAAATGATATTTGCCCAAACTGAGTTCCGGAATTCTGGCGCGCTTGCCAAAAATGTTCCCACTGAGGCCCAGCCCCAAAAAGTCATTGAAATAATTTTTTGGGGATTCTTCAATAAAATCCTTGTCATCAAAAAGCCAAATCACATCGCTGGAGCCAGAATCTACCAATAGCTTTACTTCTTCCTGTTTTTCCCCTGAAGCTACATTTAGGGAAATATAGGGCTTGCCCGACACAAAATTCAATGGCAAATCCTCACATTTTCTGCACTTCTTCAACGGAAATCTCTGAGGGTCATAAACGGTTATGACCTGTGTGGAATAACTGATCCTTACAATAAAATTCTGAAAAAAATCATTCCCCAGAATACCGTGGATCGGGATGCCCATTCGTGGCGAAAAATTGAGCGAACTATCAAAAATTATGTAAAGGGCGTGGTTCCTATCTATGGCATCGCCAACTTTTACCGTATTGTTCAAGCTTTTCAAAGCCTTTACCGTTCCGCCCGGCCCCAAGCCCTGTAGAAGCACGGGGGAAGTGTTGCGTACCTGTACGCTATCTGCTTCCTCCAAACTAAAAAGAATGGTAGATTTAACGCCCGTATCGAGAATAAAGGAAAGCGGAGTGCCGTTTATTTCCACCGCAACTATGGGTAGATTGTTTACCAATTGAAAAGGGATCCTGTCCCGCTTTCGGTCATTCTGCAAAAAAAAGCCAGACTGTGCCGCCAAGGAAGCAGAAACACACATAAAAAGAAAGATGATGAAGCTTTTATACAAATTTTTGAGAATTTTTTGAGAACCATTGAAGATATAAAAAAAAGGCGAATGTTGCTACAGGCACAATGGAATTATAAAATATATTTTGCAACTTTGCCACAAACCAATTCACTATGCCTTCAGTTTCAAATAAAGGGAAAAACATGCCGGAATCACCCATCCGCAAACTGGTTCCCTACGCCGAAAAAGCCTATAAAGCAAACAAGACCGTTTATCACCTAAATATTGGCCAGCCCGATATCAAATCGCCAGAAATTGCGATGGAGGCCGTGGCAAACCACCATTTGGAAATACTTGCCTATACCCGCTCGGAAGGGTCGCTGGAATACCGCGAAAAAATTGCAGATTATTATAAAAAGAACAACATTTCCGTTGAGGCCAATGACATTATTGTTACAACAGGCGGAAGCGAGGCCCTGCTATTTGCCATGGGAAGCATTGCCGATGCAGGCGATGAAATCATTATCCCAGAGCCATTTTATGCAAATTACAACGGTTTTGCCACGGCATCCGATGTAAAGATCGTGCCCGTTATTTCAAAAATTGAAGACAATTTTGCCTTGCCGCCAATTTCAGAATTTGAAAAACTGATTACCCCAAAAACAAAGGCAATCCTTATCTGTAACCCCGGAAATCCAACAGGGTATCTCTATTCAAAAGAAGAAATACAGACCTTGGCCAAAATCGTTAAAAAACACGATCTGTTTTTGGTGGCTGATGAAGTATATCGCGAGTTCACCTACGACGGCTATAAACATTACTCAATTCTCGAAGAACCAAGCTTGGCCGAAAACGGAATCATCATCGATTCGGTTTCAAAAAGGTACAGCATGTGTGGCGCGCGCATTGGCTGTCTGGTTTCAAAAAACAAACAGGTTATCGCCACGTCCTTAAAATTTGCGCAGGCGCGTTTGAGCCCGCCCACCTTTGCCCAGATTGCCAGCGAAGCGGCACTGCAGACGCCCCAAAGTTATTTTGACGAGGTAATCGCAGAATACCAGGATAGAAGAGACACTTTGGTTACCGCGCTCAAAGCCATTCCCGGCGTGCAGGTCGGCGAGCCCAAAGGCGCTTTTTATTGCATCGTACAACTTCCTATAAAAAATAGCGATGCCTTTGCGCAGTGGCTTTTGGAGGAATTTGACGACAATGGCGAAACCGTTATGGTCGCTCCAGCCGCAGGTTTCTATTCCAGTCCCGGCGTTGGGTTGAACCAGGTGCGCATTGCCTATGTTTTGAAAAAGGAAAGCCTTGTCCGTGCAGTGGAAATCTTAAAAATCGCCCTTCAAAAATATAAGGATTGATGCCGGTTGAAGAAAACAAATCGCTTAAAAACTACAATACTTTTGGCATAGCCTGCAATGCGCGTTATTTTGTTTCGGTTGAAACTATTTCTGAATTGAAACAGGCGCTTTCCAATAAACCTTCCGAAACGCTCTTCATTCTCGGCGGCGGTAGTAATATGCTGTTGACGGCCCATTTGGACGCATATGTTCTTCACATAAATTTAAAGGGAATTGAAATTTTAAAGGAAACCGAAACCGAAGTTTGGGTGAAAGCAATGGCCGGCGAAAACTGGCACGAGTTTGTTCAATATTGCATCGCGAATGATTTTGGCGGCCTGGAAAATCTTTCGCTGATTCCCGGGAACGTTGGTACGGCGCCCATTCAAAATATAGGCGCTTATGGTGTAGAATTGAAAGATACGTTTGTAAGTTGCAACACTGTTGAAATTGAAACTTTAAAAGAACGGGAGTTCACAAAAGCCGAATGTGAATTTGAATACCGCAATTCAATTTTTAAAAACGAGGCAAAGGGAAAATATATTATTACCAGCGTTACTTTCCGATTGACCAAAAAGAATCACAAAACGAGTATTTCTTACGGCGATATTCAAAAGATTTTAGCCGATAAAAATATCGAAACCCCTTCAATAAAGGACATTTCGGAAGCGGTAATCGCCATTCGCCAATCAAAACTTCCGGACCCGAGAGTGTTGGGCAATAGCGGTAGTTTCTTTAAAAATCCGGTTGTGGATGCTGAAACCTTCCAAGAGTTCCGAAGAAATTATCCCGAAGCTCCTTTTTACGAAGTTTCGCCTACGGAATTTAAAATTCCGGCGGGCTGGCTCATTGAAAAAGCAGGATTTAAAGGCCAGCGTTTTGGCGATGCGGGCGTGCATAAAAACCAAGCCTTGGTTTTGGTAAATTACGGAAACGCCACCGGCAAGGAAATTTGGCAGCTCGCCATGGAAATCCAAAAAAAGGTAAAGGAAATGACCGGCATCTTTATTGAGCCGGAAGTGAACGTTTTTTAGTTTGCACCCAGCAAGCCATCCACAACGTAAACCACTCCGTTTGAGCCTTCAATGCTCCCTTTCACCACGTTAGCCTTTGCGCCTTTTCCGTCGGAAATAACAATATCTTCCCCAGATTTTGTTGCGGTCAAAGTAGTTCCTGCAAGCGTCTTTAGCTTTGCTCTGCCACTTTTATCAATGGTTTGCAGCAAGGTTTCCTTATCCATTTTCCCCGAAACTATGTAGGATTTTAACATTGCTTCCAGCTTCGGATTATTGTCCGGCGTAGCATAGAATTTCTTTTTTTCAGCTGTCAAGGATTCAAGTGCTACTGATGATGGTGCAAAAACAGTAAATGGCCCCTTATCTTCTGAAAGCATTGTACCCATTCCCGCAGTTACCAAATAACTTGCATACTTTTTTAAATGGGGTTCGGCCATTATGCGGGCCATTACACTTTGTATTACGGCAATATCTTCGGGAGTCAAGTCTTTCTTGGGGGCTCTTTTCACCGGTGGTTTTTTAACGGTATCTACCGCGGTTTTTTCAGGTACCGTTTTTTGGGCATCCTGCGCTTCATTTTTGCAAGAAAAAGTAAAAAGGATAAACATCGAAATCAACAGAAAAGCGAATGGTTTTGGCATCGTTAAAATATTTAAAAATGGAGGCTAAAAATACTTAAATTCCGAGCAAAACAACAAGAAAGATTGTATTTTTGCACCCTAAATACTTGAGATGAAACTTTTACTTATCACCTTAGCTTTATTATTACTTGCCGTTGCGGGAATCGCCATAAAACTGTGGGCAAAAAAAGATGGAAAATTTGCCGGCACCTGTGCCAGCCAGAGTCCTTTTTTAAACAAGGAGGGCCAATCGTGCGGCTTCTGCGGAAAAACCCCGGACCAATTCGATACTTGTAAGGAAGATACCCACAAAATTGAGGCTTCTTCCAATTAACTAAATTTAAGCTTCGTCTTTATTCACAAAATTACAATCGTAAACCCCTATGGTGCTACTTTACGTTTTCGGCGCGGTCGCGTTGATTAACTGTATTTATTACATCTTCTTCTCGAAACTTGCTTTTTTAAAACCTTCGGAAAAAACCACTTCGGAAAAATATCCTATCTCCCTTATAATATGTGCCAAAAACGAAGCCGAAAATCTTAAAAAGAACATTCCGCTTTGGCAACAGCAAAATTACGCCAATTTTGAGATCATACTCATAAACGACGCTTCGGTTGACGAGACTTTAGAAGTAATGGAAAGTTTTGCTGAAAATGACAACCGCATCCAAATTGTCAACGTGAAAAACAACGAAGCGTTTTGGGCCAATAAAAAATACGCCCTAACCCTTGGCATTAAACGCGCAAAAAACACCCGCCTCGTTTTTACCGATGCAGATTGTTATCCCGCCTCAACAGAGTGGTTGGCAATAATGGCCAGTAAATTTTCCGACGAAAAACAGTTGGTCCTGGGTTATGGTGCCTACGAAAAACACCCCGGATTCCTGAACAAAATGATCCGTTTTGAAACTTTGATGACAGCGGTCCAATATTTTTCGTATGCCAAGGCCGGCAATCCGTATATGGGCGTAGGCCGCAACTTGGCTTACACCAGCAATCTTTACTACGAAAACAAGGGCTTTATGGGCCACATAAAAATCCCTTCGGGTGATGATGACCTTTTTGTGAATGAAGCCGCAACATCCAAAAACGTGGCCATTTGCATAGAACCGGAAGCTTTTACGTATTCATTTCCGAAGAAAAAGAAGAAAAAATGGCTTATCCAGAAAAAAAGACATTATTCCACCGCAAGACTTTACAAACCAAAACATCGGTTTCTTTTGGCGGTGTATTTTGGCTTTAATTTATTGTTTTGGCTTTTGGCGCCCCTGAGCTTAGTTACCGAGTTCTGGATTCTTGGACTTGGCATCATCTTGATACGCGTTGTTTTTCAGTATCTCATTATAGGCAAAGCGGCCAAAAAATTAGGGGAGCAGGATTTGGTACCGTTCATTCCTTTTTATGAATTGTTTTTAGTCTTCAATCAATTAAGTATCTTTATTTCCAACAGCAGCGAAAAAAACGCGCGATGGAAATAACTTCGGAAGAAATAGCACGCCAAATAGAAAAAGCGAAAAAAGGAAAGCAGGGCGCTTTCAAGTTTTTGCTCGATTATTATTGGAACGAAGTTTACGGTTTTCAGCTGAAAAGAGTGCGCAACGAGCACGAGGCCGAGGATATTACCATTGAAACTTTCGCGAAGGCTTTTGACAAAATTGAAACTTTTGACGAAAATTACACCTTTCCCACTTGGCTCGTCGCTATTTCAAAAAACATACAAATAGACAAAACGCGGAAAAAAAACGCCTCCATCTATTCCAATACAACAGACGCTTCCAACGAGCAGGTCCAAAAAATTGCGGACCACTCGCCCACTCCCGAGGACGAATTGATTCGGGAACAAAATCTTGCGGAACTTTTAAGGTACATCAAACAACTAAAACCACATTACCAAGATGTGATAAACCTTCGCTATTTTCAGGAGATGAGCTATAATGAAATTTCCGAAACCCTGGAAGAACCGCTGAATAACATAAAGGTGCGGCTCCTTCGCGCCCGAAAATTGCTTGCTGAAATCATTACACAGAAAGGGTAAGTAATACGAATCCCAAAAACAATCCCGATAGTTATCGAGACCAAATTCCAAGAAAAAAAATGGAGTTGCCCCTTTGGGGGTTAGGGGGCTTTTTTTCGTACTTTTGTTTCCCTTATGAGCACAGAAACTTTGGAAATTCAAAAGCCTTCCGAAACTTCGGGACCCAAACCGAAATGGATTCGCGTAAAGCTTCCCACCGGAAAAAAATACACCGAACTGCGCGGCGTGGTTGAAAAATATAAACTGCACACCATCTGCACCTCTGGCAGCTGCCCAAATATGGGCGAATGTTGGGGCGAGGGCACGGCAACATTTATGATTTTGGGAAACATCTGTACCCGCTCCTGCGGCTTTTGCGGCGTGAAAACCGGACGCCCCGAAACCATAGAATGGGACGAGCCCGAAAAAGTAGCCCGTTCCATTAAATTGATGAACATAAAGCACGCGGTTATAACCTCTGTTGACCGTGATGATTTGAAAGATATGGGCTCCATCATTTGGGCCGAAACCGTAAAGGCTATCCGCAGGATGAACCCCGAAACTACTTTGGAAACCCTGATTCCGGATTTTCAGGGCAACACCCGAAATATAGACAGAATAATCGCCGTAAAACCCGAAGTGGTAAGCCACAATATGGAAACGGTAAAACGGTTGACACGGGAAGTTCGGATTCAGGCAAAATACGAACGCAGTCTTGAAGTTTTGAATTATTTGAAACAATCCGGTATGCCTCGCACCAAAAGCGGCATTATGCTCGGTTTGGGCGAAAAGGAAGAAGAGGTTTTTCAAACCATGGAAGATTTGAAGAATATTGGACTGGATATTTTGACCATTGGGCAATATTTGCAACCTTCCAAAAAACACCTTCCCGTAAAGGAGTTTATTACGCCGGAACAGTTCAAAAAATATGAGAGCGCGGGGCTGGCAATGGGCTTTCGGCACGTGGAAAGCGGGGCACTGGTCCGTTCTTCGTACAAGGCACAAAAGCATCTCACCTAAATAATTTCTGAAATGCAAAAAAAAACAACCGTCGGCATTAATGGTTTTGGCCGCATTGGCCGCAATCTTTTCAGGTTACTTTTGGACCATCCTTCCATTGAGGTTGTTGCCGTAAACGATTTGGCCGATACAAAAACAATGGGCCATCTTTTAAAATACGACAGCATCCACGGGGTTTTAAAGGAAGACATTTCACACTCAAAAAACGAGATTACCGTTGCCGGAAAGAAGGTAAAATTTTCTTCGGAAAAAAACCTAAAAGATATTTCTTGGGGCAATGTAGATGTTGTTGTGGAATGCACGGGCAAATTCAAAAGCAGGAAACAGCTTGAAAACCATTTGAAAAACGGAGCCAAAAAAGTAATCCTATCGGTTCCGCCGTTGGATGACGACATAAAAACGGTCGTTCTTGGCGTAAACGATTCAATTCTCGATTCCAACGATTTAATTATTTCCAACGCTTCCTGCACCACAAACAATGCGGCGCCCATGTTGAAAATAATCAACGAGCTTTGCGGTATTGAGCAGGCGTACATTACAACGGTCCATTCCTATACGACCGACCAAAGTTTGCACGATCAGCCACACAGGGATTTAAGGCGTGCACGGGCTGCGGGACAATCCATCGTGCCCACGACCACGGGCGCGGCAAAGGCCTTGACCAAAATATTCCCCGAACTTTCTGATGTTATTGGCGGGTGCGGCATCCGGGTGCCCGTTCCGAATGGTTCCTTGACAGACGTAACCTTAAACGTCAAAAAAGAGGTTTCAATTGAAGAAATAAACGATGCCTTCAAAAACGCTTCGGAAAATTCACTTGCCGGAATTCTTCAATATACCGAAGACCCCATCGTATCCATTGACATTGTGGGCAATACAAATTCATGCATTTTTGACGCGGGAATGACCTCCGTAATAGGAAAAATGGTAAAAATCATTGGATGGTATGATAATGAAATTGGCTATTCATCCAGAATTATAGATTTAATTGACAGAATTTCCGTGAAATAACTATATTTATTGCCCCCATTAAATTAACCGATGCTCCAATTACTTTCGAAATACAAAATTATCGTGCCCCTTCTTGTATGTGCACTGTTTTCGATAAAATCCTTTCCCTATCAAATAAAGGATACCATTGTAGCCATAAAACAACTTCAGTATAACGCTACAAAAGCTATTGAAAAGGAAGATTTTATTGAAGCCGTAAAGAACTTGAACGACGCCAATAAACTGGCAATGTTGCCTAAATACAGAAGTTACAAACCAGATGTTGAGTTAAGCATAGCCGAGCTTTATTACAATCTGGAATATTTTGGGAAAGCCGCGGAACAAGTTGAAGTGGCCCTAAAAAGTGCAGAATCGTATCAAAACGACCACAAACTTGCGAAAGTTTACAATCTGTATGCAATCATCCTTATTTCGACCAGAAAATATGTAAAATCGGAATTATATCTGGCAAAAGCAGATTCGCTTTACACAAAACTTAAAGACACAAAAGGCAAAGTCAATACGGTCTATGGCCAAGGTTTGCTGGCGCTCCAACTTGGAAATTACAACACTGCCGTGGAAAAATTTAAAATTGCGGCAAATGGATTCAAGGAGCAGGGGCTCCTTTACCAGGAAGTAACCGCATACAGCAATCTTGCCGATGCACTATCGCTTATTGATCCTGAAGTCTATCCAAAACCGCTTTTTGAAGCGAGACAACTTTTGGGCATAATTTCAGAAATTGCCCATGCGCAAGGCTTTTCAAAATTGTTGGTAGAAAATCACCGCATTGCTTCCCAGATTTTAATTGCTGAAGAAAAAGGTGCGCAGGCAGAGGAAGAACTGAAATTTTACCTGCATCAAAAAGATTCCCTGAAACAAATACATTTAAAAGCAATTGAACGCGGAATCCAAGCGGAATCTGCGATTGGCGATTTAAAAGAAACCATTGCCAGCCAAAAGGACGACTTGACCAAAAAAGACAAATCGCTTTTCCTCGGAAAACTTACGGGCTGGCTGAGCATTGCATTAATACTGATACTTTCATTATTGACGCTTTCGCTCTACAAAAACAACAATCTACGGGCGAAGGCAAACGAGCTTCTTCAGGATAAAAATACGGAGCTGCAAGAAGCAAAAGAAAACGCCGAAAAAGCCTCACAGGCCAAAGCGCTGTTTCTTTCAACCATAACCCACGAACTTAGAACGCCAATGTACACGGTTACTGGATTGACCCATTTGCTTTTGGAAGAAGACCCAAAACCCGAGCAAAAGGAACATCTAAATTCCCTCAAGTTTTCTGGGGAATATTTACTTTCGCTTATCAACAATATTCTCGATCTTAACAAACTGGAAGCGAATAAAGTAGAGATTGAAAAAGTTCCCTTTCATTTGAAAAAGAGGATAGACGGCGTGCTCACAGCTTTAAAAAAATCTGCAGAGACGAAAAACAATACGATTCATTACGAATATGACAATACCCTTCCCAATGAAGTGATTGGCGATTCGCTTAAAATATCCCAAATCCTGATCAATCTGATAAGCAATTCAATCAAGTTTACAGAGAACGGCACAATTTGGGTTCGCGTGAAAAATGCAGAAAAGAACGCAAAAAAAGTGGTTGTACATTTTGAGGTTGAAGATACCGGAGATGGTATTTCAAAGAAAAAACAGAACACCATTTTTGAATCCTTCTCCCAAGGTTCACTCCAAATCAATAGGAAATACGGCGGAACCGGACTGGGGCTTTCCATCGTGAAAAACCTTTTGGAACTGATGGGAAGCAAAATATTTTTGGAAAGTAAATTGGGCGAAGGTTCTAAATTTTGGTTCAATATAAGCTACGATATTGCTGAGGACAGTGGTTCACAGACTAACCTGAACGACATTGAAGTTGTTTTGGAAAATACGCTTTTCGATAATAAAAAAGTGATGATTGTGGAAGACAACAAAATCAACCAAATGATCACCAAAAAAATTCTTGAGAAGAAAAAAATGGTCTGCACCGTGGTTGACAACGGAATGGACGCCATAAAACAAGCTAAAGAAACGGATTACGATATTATCTTAATGGATATACATATGCCCGGAATAAGCGGAATTGAAGCGACCAAAAAAATCCGTGAATTCAATAAAACCGTGCCCATTATCGCACTTACCGCAATTACCCTCGAAGAGGATTTAGAAGATTTTTACAAGGCCGGTTTCAATGAATTTATCCCAAAACCATTTAAAGCCGAAGACTTCTTCGATAAAATAAACAGGGTACTGCGCAGCAATGACTTTTTGGTAAAGTAATTATTCTTCCACCTTAATTTCCCGCTCAATTCTTCTCTTGAAACTGTCTTCTGCCCCGTTCAGAATTACCGTTTTTATTGGTAAATAGTAGATTTCAGTTGTGTTTGCAATTGGCTGCAACCGCATAAAATCCTTTTCGGTCGTCAATATTAAACCCTGCTTTTTTAATCCTTCAATCTCAGAAACCGTAAAATTATGATGGTCGGGGAATGATTTTTCCTCAAAACTGAATCCTTCATTTTTTAAAAAGCCAACCAAAGGTTTTGGATTGGCAATGCCGGTAACCAAAAGGAATTCGCGATCTTTTAAATAGGAAAGCGGCTTATCTTCAGTTGCATTTTTTATTTTGGAAGCATAGCCAATTTTTGAAAAATATAGTTCCTGATGCGGTTTCGGCTTCAGTTTTCGCTTTATGGTTTCGATTTTGGAATCGGAAAGAGTATCGGGACATTTCGTTACAACAAGTATATCTGCCCGACCTGCGCCAAATTTCGGCTCCCGAAGATTTCCCGCGGGCAGCATACAGTCGTCCACATACAGTTCATCAAAGGAAGTGAGCAAAATACTTAAAGAGGCGGTTACCTTTCTATGTTGAAAGGCATCGTCGAGCAAAATTACAGCTGCCTTATCCTGCAGTTTTTCAATTCCCGTTTGCCGATCTTCGCAAACAGCGACGGATATTTCGGGAAATTTCATTTTAAACTGAAGCGGCTCGTCGCCCACTTCCTCCGCAGTACTTTCAGTTAAAACTTCGCGGTAACCGGAAGTCTTCCGTTTATAACCTCGACTTAAAACGGCAATTTTATTATCATCTTTTAAAAAAGAAACCAACAGCTCAATCATCGGCGATTTTCCCGTACCGCCCGTGGAAAGGTTTCCCACGCAGATAACCGGAAAATCATAGCTTTTGCTTTTCAAAATCCCTTTGTTGTAAAAAAAGTTGCGGAGCGCAGTAATGCCGCCGTACAGGATTGAAAAAGGAAATAATAACTTCCGCAGAAAATTCATTTGACGAAAGTACTAATTCCGCAGAAATTGAGGATTGCTTTAAAATAAAAATAGAGGTCGCTAAAAATTGGGCAAACCGTTATCTTTACCAAAAATGTAGAAAAATGAAGGTAAAAGAAGTAATCGCACTGCTTGAGGAGCTCTCGCCCCTCTCCTATTCCGAAGGGTTTGACAATACGGGCCTGCTCGTCGGCGATGCCAATGCCACCGTTTCGGGAATCTTGGTAACGCTGGATACGCTTGAGAAAGTGGTGGACGAAGCCATTGAAAAAAACTGCAATCTCATCGTGAGCTTTCACCCGATTATTTTCTCGGGCTTGAAAAAAATTACCGGAAAGACCTATGTGGAACGCGTGGTGCAAAAAGCCATAAAGCACGATATCGCCATATTCTCAAATCATACTGCGCTTGACAATTCCTGGAACGGCGTAAACGCAATGATCTGCGAAAAGCTCGGGTTGAAAAATCGCTCGGTATTGATTCCCCAAAAGGAAACGATTAAAAAACTCATTACGTTTGTGCCCTCAAAGGATGCTGAAAAAGTTAGAAATTCCCTATTTGCAGTTGGTGCCGGCAATATTGGCAATTACGAAAATTGCAGTTTCAATATTGAGGGAAAAGGCAGTTTTAAGGGCAATGAAGCCTCCAATCCCGTAATCGGGAAAAAGGGGGAAACACATTTTGAGGAGGAAACCCAAATTGGGATTACTTTTGCAAAACACCTCCAAAGGACTATTTTAAAAGCCTTGTTTGAAGCGCATCCGTACGAAGAAGTAGCTTATGAAATTACTACACTCGAAAACCAAAACCAACATTTGGGGATGGGAATGGTCGGGGAACTGGAACAAGCGATGGAAGAAAACGAATTCTTAAAATTTCTGAAAAAAACCATGAAAACAGCTTGCGTGCGCCATTCCGCTTTGCTCCAAAAACCAATTAAAAAGGTTGCAGTTCTCGGCGGAAGCGGAGCTTTTGCCATTGATGCCGCAAAAAATGGTGGTGCCGATGCATTTATTTCGGCGGATTTTAAATATCACGACTTCTTTAAGGCAGAAAACACGCTGCTTTTGGCAGATATTGGGCATTATGAAAGCGAGCAGTACACAAAAGAGCTTTTACATTCTTTCCTTAAGAAAAAAATTACTAATTTTGCAGTCCTTTTATCACAAACAAATACCAATCCTATTAGCTATTTATAATTTATGGCAACAAAAACCGAAGTTACTGTTGAAGAGAAGTTAAGAGCCTTGTATGACCTACAGCTTATTGATTCCAGAATTGATGAAATAAGAAGCGTTCGTGGCGAGCTTCCGTTGGAAGTTGAAGATCTTGAGGACGAGGTGGCAGGAATGAACACCCGTTTGGAAAAACTGAAGGCCGATCTTGAGGTAATTGAAGACCAAATCAAGGAAAAAAAGAACAACATTGAAGAGTCCAAAGCCCTCATCAAAAAATATTCAGCTCAGCAGGACAATGTTCGCAACAACCGCGAATACAACTCTTTAAGCAAAGAGGTTGAGTTCCAGGAACTTGAAATACAACTTGCGGAAAAAAACATTAAGGAATATCGCGCACAGATAGAGCAAAAGAATCAAGTAATCGAAGAAACCAAAGCACGTTTTGACGAGCGCTCCGAGCATTTGAAGCACAAACAGAACGAGCTGGACGAAATCTTAAAAGAAACCGAAAAAGAAGAGCAAACGCTTATAAAGGAGTCCAATAATTTTGAAGCGCAAATTGAACCGCGACTTATTAAGGCATACAAAAGAATCCGTAAAAATGTAAAAAACGGACTTGCCATTGTACCTGTTGAACGCGGTGCTTCTGGCGGTTCTTTCTTTATTATTCCGCCGCAAGTACAAGTGGAAATTGCCAGTCGCAAAAAAATTATTACCGATGAGCACAGTGGCCGTATCCTGGTAGATCCGGATCTTGCAAACGAGGAGCGCGAAAAGATGGAAGCCATGTTCGCGAAACTCAAATAAGCACTCAAAAAATCAATTATAACAAAGCCTTCACATACTGTGGGGGCTTTTTTTTGTACTTTAATTGAAAGGTTTTAAAATAAATTATGACCTATTGTTCAAAACATTTCGAAATGAAAAAATTCACAGTTTTAGTTGCAAGCCTTTTTCTATTTACACTCCAAGGCGCTTGCAAACCTTCAAACGAAAACAACAAGCAAGCCGAGAAGTTGGCTCAAAAAGAGCAGGTTCCGGTTCAAACGGAAATGCAGAATGGTTTAAAAAAGGCCTATTTTGCAAGCGGCTGTTTTTGGTGTGTTGAAGCAGTCTATGAAAGCGTAAAAGGCGTAAAGGAAGCAATTTCGGGTTATAGCGGCGGTACAATGAAAAACCCAACCTATGAAAACCACGGCGACCACGCAGAAGCCGTAGAGGTTATTTACGACCCGGAAGTTGTAAGTTTCAGCCAATTGGTCGATGTGTATTTTGGCTCACAAAACGTAACCCAAGTGAACGGCCAAGGGCCGGACCACGGAAGATCCTATCGTTCGATAATTTTCTATCAAAACGATGAAGAAAAGAAAATAATAGACAAAAAAATCGAGGCGCTGAACAAACAACTTGACGGCGATAAAGTGGCCGCGCAAGTGTTGCCATTCCAAAAATTCTGGAAAGCAGAGGCATATCATCAAAATTACGAGCGCAACAACCCCGATAATCCGTACATTCAAAATGTTTCCATTCCACGTTTGAATAGATTTAAGGAGAAATTTCCGGAATTATTAAAAGAGGATACAACGCATTAATTTTGTGTAAGTAAAGCGGTTAAGATTCCACAGCTTTGGTTGTGGAATTTTTTGTTGCCTTCACCTCAAAAATCAAGGGATACATTTTGTTTGGAAGCGCAAACATTTCTTCCTTATTTTTCAGCAATCCCGGGAAAATATCATAGGGCGAGGCATCGTGCTCCCTTAAATATTCAATATAGAGCCCAACTTCGGAAAGCGAGGTAATTACTTCGCCCAAACTGTGGTTCCAACCGTATTCCTTGCTTACCATTTTTGAATTTTTATCGGCATACGTCCCTTCGTATTCTTCATAAATTGCCTCTTTTTGATGATAGCCGTATTTCATAACTGGTGGCGAAACGGAATAGTCAAACATCCACGCGATTGGATGGAACTCAACGATATAGAAAAAACCGCCCGGTTTCAATCTTACCGAAATCATTTTTGCCCACGGTTTTAAATCCGGCAGCCAGCCAATAGTACCGTAGCTCGTAAATACGATGTCGAATTTTTCCGAAATATATTCTGAAGTGTCCAAAACGTTGCAGCAGACGAAACTTGCATCAAGTTTCAATTCCGCATTCAATCGCTTTGCCAATTTGATTGCTTCATCCGAAATATCAACGCCCGTACATTTGGCACCCATCCGCGCAAGGCTCAACGTATCTTGCCCAAAATGGCATTGAAGATGCAAAAGACGCTTCCCCGAAATGTCCCCCACGGCATCTAATTCGTATTTGTTAAGTGACGTTTTGCCATTTCTGAAATTCTGCATTTCATAAAATTCACTTTCAGCATGAACAGCAACTTTGGCATTCCACGTTTTTCGATTTGTTTCAAATTTCCCGGAATTATTCATAGCGATCTACTTTGGTGAAAATAAAATATTAACTCAAAAAACACATTCATTAACGTTTTTGATACTTTATTGAGAATTTCGTTAAATGTGGGTTAAATATCTTGAAAATTAAAATGTTTTTGTTGTAGTTTTAATATTACTAAAAAAATAACCCATCATGAGAGATTTAATTTGGTTAATTGTAGTAATTCTGATAATAGGTTGGCTTTTCGGCTATTTCTATTTTTCATTAGGAGCTTTCATTCATATTTTATTGGTGCTCGCCATAATTGGAATTCTTTGGCGTTTGGCTACTGGCCGTAAACTATGATTTTATTTTTTAAAACGTTTTACTAACCTTTAAACAACAAGCAAATATGAAGAAAGTATTTTTAATCCTATTCGCCGCAGGTCTTATGACTACAGGTTTTTCAAGTTGCCGCGAGAAAAAAACAGTTGGAGACAAAATTGAAGATGTTGCCGACGATATTGAAGATGCGGTAGATTGATTCCCATTCCTCACACCTAAAAAAAGCCCTTTCAATTATTTTTTTGAAAGGGTTTTTTCATTTAATCTTTTTGGGCCAATATAGACTTCCATTCGGGATGTTTGCCTATATATTTTTTAATGAAAGGACAAACCGGTATTACCTTCAACCCAAGCAGTTCTATCTGAAGCAACACTTTTTCAGTCATCTCGCTGGCCACGCCTTGTCCGGAAAGTTCTTTGGGAACCTCGGTATGGTTCAGAGACAGAACACCCGGCAGGACCGAATATTCAATAATGGCTTTATTGCCATCAATCTCGGCTTCAAACCTGTTCATTTCTTTGTTATCTATCACACGCATTCCAAATGGGGAGTTATTGATTCTAAACAATAAAAATACAAAAAATATGAAAGCCAAAAGTATTCTTTACATTTACAAAAAAACATATCCTATATGAAAGTCACGTATGCCGCCCTATTTTTACTTTTTGCAGTTGTAGGTTGTAACAACAATCAAAAGTCATCAGAAAATTCCAATTCCATTGAAGTAATGGAAAAAAAGGATTCCATTGAAAATTCAGATATCAGGCATCAAATTGCAAACACCAATGGTTTTCAAAACTGGAAAGATGTTTCAGAAATTGCCTTTACCTTCAATGTAGATCGCGGCAAAAACCATTTTGACCGCTCTTGGGTCTGGAGCCCAAAAACGGGTGATGTGTCCATGAAATCCACAAAGGACACCGTAAATTACAACCGTGCAAAAATGGACAGCCTGATTATGAAAACCGACGCTGCCTTCATTAACGACAAATACTGGCTACTTGCGCCCTTTCAACTTGTTTGGGACGATGGCATTACAGTTTCGGAAAAAGAAGATGCCGTGGCACCTATTTCCAAAGACACTTTAAACCAATTGACCATCGTTTACGGAAACGAGGGCGGCTATACGCCCGGAGATGCCTATGACTTTTTTTATGATGAAAATTTCAAAATAAAGGAATGGAACTATAGAAAAGGAAATGCCGAAACTCCCTCTATGAGTACTACTTGGGAAGATTATGAAAATTTCAACGGAATTGAAATCGCAAAAATGCACAAGGACAGCACCGGCAATTTCAAGTTGTATTTTACCAATATTTCAGTGAAAAAATAAATCGACAATTAAACAAATTTTAATTCCTATTTTTGTAAAAAGCCGAAAAATCCAACGCAACCAAATGTTCCAAAACTCTTTAGAATACGCAAAAAAGCAAGATGCCGAAGATGCTTTGGCCGCTTTCCGAAATAAATTCCACATCCCCAAAGATGCGTCTGGCAAAGAACTTATTTATCTCTGCGGAAATTCCCTCGGATTGCAACCAAAAATCACTTCAGAATATATAAGGGAAGAGCTTACCGATTGGGCAAATCTGGGTGTTGAAGGCCATGTGGAAGGCAAGCATCCGTGGCTTCCGTACCACGAATTTCTCACCGAAAACATGGCAAAAATCGTAGGCGCAAAACCTTCGGAAGTTGTGGTGATGAATACCTTGACGACCAACCTGCATTTAATGATGGTTTCCTTTTACCAGCCTACAAAAACCAAATATAAAATTGTAGTGGAAAGCGACGCTTTCCCGAGTGATAAATACGCCGTTGAAAGCCAGTTGAAATTCCATGGCTTCGACCCAAAGGACGGATTGATTCTTTGGAAACCAAGAAAGGGAGAAGTTCTCTGTCGATTTGAGGATTTGGAGGAAATTATGAAAACCCACGGCAGCGAAATTGCCTTGCTGATGATTGGCAGCACCAATTATTACACGGGCCAGTCGTTTCCGTTGAAAAAAATTACCGAACTCGGCCATAAATACAATTGCAAGGTAGGTTTCGATTTGGCGCACGGCGCTGGAAACATTCAACCAAACCTTCACGAAACGGGAGCCGATTTCGCCGTTTGGTGTACGTACAAATATTTAAACAGCGGCCCGGGAAGTTTGGGCGGATGCTTTGTGCACGAACGCCACGCAAACAATGAACAACTAAACCGTTTTGCAGGCTGGTGGGGCCACAACAAAAAAACGCGTTTCAATATGCGGCAAGATTTTGATGCGCTTCCCGGAGCAGAAGGTTGGCAACTCAGCAATCCGCCAATACTTTCAATGGCAGCCATTCGCGCTTCTTTGGACACATTCGCGGAAGCGGGTTTTGAAAACCTTCGGAAGAAATCCATTAAACTGACTGGATATTTAGAATTTTTGTTGGACGAAATGAAAAACGATGCCATCAACGTAATCACGCCGAGAAATCCCGAAGAGCGCGGCTGCCAGCTTTCAATTCAAGTGAAAAATGCAGATAAAAGTTTACACACAAAATTGACCGAAGCAGGCGTAATCAGCGATTGGCGCGAGCCCGATGTAATCCGAGTTGCCCCTGCCCCACTGTATAATAATTTTGAGGATGTTTTCCGGTTTTCGGAAAAATTAAAAGATGTTTTGAAGAATTGACATACGACTTTAAGACTTAGGACGTAAGACCATTTTGCAATGATTAATAGTCCTATGTCTTATGTCCTACCGTCATAAGTCATAAAAAATAATAATAAACAATGAACAATATCCTAATCATCGGCGCAGGCCTTTGCGGGAGCCTTTTAGCATTGCGAATGGCACAACGCGGCTATCAGGTAACCTTGGTTGAAAAACGCCCCGATTTGCGCAAAGTAACCCAAGATGCCGGACGTTCCATAAACTTAGCGTTGAGCGACCGCGGGTTGCGCGGTTTGCGGCTTGCAGGCGTTGAGGAAGCCGCAAAAAAACTGTGCATCCCAATGCACGGCCGGATGATTCACGACAAGGCGGGAAACTCTTTTTTGAGTCCGTACAGTGGCAGAAAGGACGAATACATCAACTCCATCTCCCGTCCCGGACTCAATATGATGTTACTTGACGAGGCCGAAAAGATGCCAAACGTGCAGCTCATTTTCAACCATTCCTGCGAAACGGTGGAATTGGAAACGGCTACCGCAACCTTTAAAAACACACTTGTTGGCGAAGACGTAACTCTGTCCGCAGACGTCATTATCGGTACTGACGGTGCCGGCTCCGCAGTTCGCAGGAATATGTTCGAGGACCATCGCTTCCTCTTTAGTTTTTCGCAGCAATGGCTCAGTCACGGTTATAAGGAACTTGAAATCCCAGCTACTGAGAATGGCGGTTACAGAACCTATAAAAACGCATTGCACATTTGGCCACGCGGCGAGGATATGCTGATTGCACTGCCAAATCTGGACGGAAGTTTTACGGTAACCCTATTTCTTCCGTATGAAAACAGCGATTATTGTTTCGCGAATTTGACTACGCCAGAAATGGTGCACGAATATTTCAACAAAGAATTTCCCGATGTGGTAGAAATGATCCCAAATCTTGCAGAGGAGTTTTTCGGAAACCCAACTGGGCCTTTGGGAACCGTAAAATGTTCCCCGTGGAATAGCTTCGGAAAAGTACTTTTAATGGGCGATGCTGCCCACGCAATAGTTCCTTTTTACGGACAGGGAATGAATGCCTCCTTTGAAGATGTTGTGGTTTTTGATGAAATTCTTGAGAAATATGCTTCCGAAGAAAACATCAATTGGAATAATCTTTTTAAGGAATACGAAGCGCTTCGGAAAAAAGATACGGATGCCATTGCAGATTTGGCGGTAGATAATTTCCACGAAATGAAGGAACACACCGCAATGGAAATTTTTCAAAGGAAAAGAAAACTGGAAACCGC
Organism: Aequorivita todarodis; assembly: GCF_028561335.1. GTDB lineage: Bacteria > Bacteroidota > Bacteroidia > Flavobacteriales > Flavobacteriaceae > Aequorivita > Aequorivita todarodis. The sequence continues at coordinate 181,452 of NZ_JAQQTG010000016.1, forward strand.
TTTTGAGGCAGAATTCCCCGAAGATTATTACAGCAAATATTCTTTAGTTACCTTTAAGGAATCAATTACCTATTCCGAAGCATTAAAACGTGGGAGAGCGCAGGACAAAGCGATTTTGAATCTTTTGGACGATGGAAAAATCAAGGATGAAATGTCTCTAAAAGAAAAACTGGAACTGGTTAAAACTGAAACCGAAGCCATCCTTCACGATGATGAAGTGGCGTTTGGGTAATTTATAATTTGATGAAAAATAACATTGGCTCCTTCCCCTTTTTCAGGGGAAGGTGGATTCAAAATCGCCCAAAGCGATTTTGAAGACGGAAGGGGTCAATACTTAAGTAAAAATTTAAAATATGGATAACAATTCAAAGGATTCCCGCATTCGCGGGAATTGGGCGACACCACGTGGTGCATACCCGCACGTGAAGCGCGTAGGCGATTTTATATTTATCAGCGGTACGAGCTCGCGTTTACCGGACAATACATTTGCGGGCGTTCACAAAGTGGACGAAATGGGCACGATGCATTTTGACATTCGGGAACAAACCCGTGCCGTGCTGGAAAACATAAAAGATTACCTCGCCACCGAAGGCGCCACCTTGGCCGACGTGGTTGACGTAACGAGCTTTTTGGTAAATATGAACGACTTTGCAGGTTACAATGAAGTGTATGCGGAATATTTCAACAAAGAAACTGGGCCTGCAAGAACCACGGTTGCGGTGCACCAATTGCCGCATCCGTATTTGGTGGTGGAGATAAAGGCGATGGCTTATAAGCCAATTGACGGTAAACAGTAGCGGTTACCAATGAAACCCCAAAGGTTTTGAAAACCTTTGGGTCTGGCTACAACAATTTTTATTTAAAAGACCTCACAGGTCTCAAAAGACCTCACAGGTTTTGAAAACCTGTGAGGTCTGAAGCCACAATACTATATGAATATTTTAAACTATATAAACGGCGAATACGTTGAACCGCTTTCAAAAAAATGGTTGGATAACTACAATCCGTCCAACGGCGAAGTGTATTCGCAAATAGCCAATTCAAATACCGAGGATATTGAAACTGCATATCAGGCAGCAAAGGAGGCGTTCCCAAAATGGAGCAACACAACCATTGACGAACGCAGCAGAATTCTTCTAAAAATTGCAGATTTAATTGAAGAGAAATTGGTCGATTTGGCCGAAGCCGAAGCAAAGGACAACGGGAAACCATTGAGTTTGGCTTTGGCAGTTGATATTCCACGGGCCTCTGCAAACTTTCGATTTTTCGGAAATGCAATTACCCAATTTTCCAGCGAGGCCCACGAAAGTGTGGGGTTGAATACGATGAATTTTACCTTGCGCCAGCCACTGGGCGTTGTCGGTTGTATTTCGCCGTGGAACCTTCCGTTGTATTTATTTACTTGGAAAATCGCGCCCGCAATCGCAGCAGGAAATACAGTAGTTGCAAAACCCAGCGAGGTTACACCAATGACGGCTTTTCTTTTAGGTGAAATATGCACCGAAGCTGGTTTGCCAAAAGGAGTTTTAAATATCGTTCACGGCACGGGACCTTCCGCAGGGCAAGCGATTGTGGAGCATAAAAACATTAAAGCAATTTCATTTACCGGCGGAACCAAAACCGGCGAACACATTGCCCGAACGGCCGCTCCGATGTTTAAAAAATTATCCTTGGAACTCGGCGGAAAAAATCCAAACCTCATCTTCGCAGATTGCGATTATGAAAAAATGCTGGAAGTTACCATGCGTTCATCATTTGCAAATCAAGGCCAAATCTGTCTTTGCGGCAGCAGAATTTTCGTTGAAAAACCTATTTACGAAAAATTCAAAAAAGATTTTGTTGAAAAAGTGAAGCAACTAAAAGTGGGAAATCCCTTTGATGCCGAAACCAATTTGGGTGCTTTGGTATCGAAACCACATTTGGAAAAAGTGGAATCGTACATAAAACTCGCTGAAAAAGAAGGCGGAAAAATCCTTTTCGGCGGAAATAGAGTTACCGTGAAAAATTTCGAAAACGGTTATTATTTGGAACCCACGGTCATTGAGGTTTTTGACGACCAATGTCGTGTAAACCAAGAAGAAATCTTCGGTCCCGTAGTAACCATTATGCCTTTTGAAACCGAGGAAGAAGTTTTACAAATGGCAAATTCCGTTAAATATGGTTTATCTTCAACCCTTTGGACTTCAGATTTGAACCGCACGATGCGCATTTCAAAAGAAATTGAAGTGGGCATTGTTTGGGTAAATACGTGGCTGAACCGTGATCTGCGAACCCCTTTCGGCGGAATGAAAGACAGCGGCGTAGGCCGCGAAGGCGGATTTGAGGCACTTCGGTTTTTTACGGAGGCGAAGAATGTTTGTATTAGGTATGAGGATGAGGGATGAGGGATGAGGAATTAGGAATTAGGAATTAGGTATGAGGAATTTGGTATGAGGAATTAGGGATGAGGGATGAGGGATGAGGGATGAGGAATAAAAATATTGAGAATTGAATATTGAATATTGAACATTGACTATGAATTTAGATTTAACAAATAAAAACGCAATGGTCTGCGGAAGTACTGCCGGCATCGGGAAAGCGACAGCAATTCAACTTGCAAAACTTGGGGCAACCCTAACTTTGGTTGCGCGCGACGAAGCAAAATTAAAAGAAACCTTGATTGACCTTCCTTTTGAAAAAGGCCAAAAACACAACTATTTCGTTGCGGATTTTACCAATCCAAAGCAGGTAAAGGAAAAGGCAGAATTGGCCGCTTCCAACAAAACCTTTCATATTTTGGTAAACAACACGGGCGGCCCAAAAGGCGGTCCCATCTTTTCCGCGGAAACCGAGGAATTTGAAAAAGCATTTTCAATGCACGTGATCTGCAACCAGATTTTGGTGCAGGCGCTCGTCCCCGGCATGAAGGAAGCCGATTATGGCAGGATTATCAATATCATTTCCACCTCAGTAAAACAGCCTATCGACGGACTGGGCGTGAGCAATACCATTCGCGGTGCGGTTGCAAGTTGGAGCAAAACCCTGGCGAATGAGTTGGGGCAATTCGGCATAACGGTGAACAACGTTTTGCCAGGTTTTACAGCAACTGACAGATTAGAAGACATTGTAGGCAACGCTGCAAAACGCATGAATAAAACCGAAAAAGAAGCCAGTGAGTTTATGAAAAGTCTTGTTCCTGCGCGCCGTTTCGCCCAACCCGGTGAGATTGCCAATGCCGTAGCGTTTTTGGCCAGTGAAGCCGCCAGCTATATCAACGGAATAAACCTACCCGTAGATGGTGGGCGCACTAAAAGTTTGTAACTTTAGCATTCCTTAAATTTTCTTATGAAACGAAAACTACGCATTAACGGCCATTCACATTTGCTTCCTTATCCCGAGGAAATTCCGCAGTTTATGCAGGATAAAGGAATTTTTTGGGTAGATAAGGACCGAAAGTTTATGCTCCAAAAAGATTGGAGCCGCCCCGTTACCGATTCCAGTTTCTTTTTGAATGAAAAACTGGAATGGATGGAGCGTTTCAAAATAGACCACGCCGTGGTTTTAAACCTTTCCCAACTTTACGGAAACGGGCTGCGTGTGGAAGAAATGAAGCAGGCATTGCGTTTTCAGAATGATTTCAACGCAAAGGTTCAGCACGACCATCCATCAAAATTTACCTGCGGTTTTGTGGTACATCCCGGTCTGATAAAAGGGGCAATGTGGGAAATGGAGCGCTGTGTGGAAGAACTTGGTCTGCAATTGCTGTGCCTACCCACGCATTATATGGATACCATTGGTACGTGGCGCTGCATTTTTGACGAAGAAAACGAGCCTATTTTTGAACTTGCTTCAAAATATAATCTCGCTGTAGAAATCCATCCCTACGATGGCGAAAAATTTATTAAACTTGAAAACACGGCCTGGCGTTTCCACCTTATTTGGATGCTCGCGCAGTGTGCGGATGCCTATCATTTTTTAACACTGAACGGTTATGCAGATAAATATCCGGGAATGCGAACCTGTTTTGCCCACGGCGGCCAGTTGGCACAGATAAATTTGGGAAGAAGAATTCAAGGCTTTGACGGCCGTCCCGATCTTTTTGAAGGAAAAACGCATCCCCGGAAAGCTGTTGGCCACAAAAATATTTTCTTTGATACCTTGGTCCACGACACGGGTTCCCTGGAACTGGTCGTGAGAAACCAAGGGTCCAAACAGGTTTTGGTGGGGCTGGACGACCCATATCCGCTGGGTGAAATGGAAAGCGCCCCACAATCTTCCTATCCTGGAAAAATTTTGGATCTGGCCTTGGAACGAAAGATTGTAACCCTCGAAGAAGCCGATGCCATGTGGGAAGACAACGTGATACAATGGCTTTGCGGCGACGACGAAGCGGCCAAACAAAAATTAGTCAAAAGAATTTTGGGCGAATAATGACCGAAGTAGCCAAGTTTTATATCCTTTCTCATATTTGCATCGCCTTTATCGGCGGCGTTTTATTGCTTGCACTTTGGTACAACATCCGTGCGCGGTTTCGCCAGCTCCTGGAAGAAGACGATTCGCAAAAACGCGTAGATAAAGGTTTGCTGTATCTGAGTTTGGCCATGTTCGTTTGGGTAATTTCCGGAGGCTGGATTTTTGGCGGCACCATTTTCAACCTAACCGAAACACGGGGCTATCAACTGGCAATAAACCTATTTTCAATAGTCAACAATATGTTTTTACTGTTGGCACTTTTTTACTTTTATTACGCCCCAAAATTCATCTATCACAATAAAAAGAATATCAAGAAAATAGTAATCGCCATTGTTTTCACGGCTATTATAACGTTTGCGCTGCCATTTCTATTGAAAGAGAACAATGTGGTAAACGGCATACGCATTAGTGCCGTTCCAGATTTATTACTTTCGGCATTTCTTTGCTATTTATTGGGCGTTTCGTTCTTCAGGACCTTTGTTTATAGAGGGTTGAAGATTATCGGCTATATTTCGGTAGTAGTGATACTGCTTATTTTCGTATCGCAGCTTTCAGAGGTTTTCTTGACCTTCGGAAATGATTTTAGCAACAATTTCATCAAAATCATTGCAAAGACTTCCTTGATTTCCATCTTTTTGGTGTTGGCGACAACTTGGGTTATTCGGCTTGCGAGTACCCCAAAACCCAATGAAATCACGATTCACTTTTTGGATTGGAGTTTGGTGAAGTTGAACATCCCAACGAAAAACATTTACGACCAAACCATCGATTTCGGTTCAAAAACGACTCAATATAAAAATCTGCTGAAATTTGCCATCCGAAGAAAATTTGCTGAAGGCGATTCGCAAACCATTCCCGTAAATCTTGGTGGTGAAATAAAAAACCAAACCTATCTCACCCGAATTATCGAAAACATAAACGATATTCTTCAATTGGACGATTCGCAAAAGCTCGATCGCCGTGATCTTTTCACCTTTATTGGCGAAAGCAAATACCGTTTGCGAATTGTTCCGAACAACATTTCCATCGACAAAAGGTTACTTGAGGAATTCTCCGAAAGCGCCGAAAACAAAGACTATAAAGCGTTTTTGTAACTCATTGTAACCGCATTCACAATTACGCACATTCCGCTATTTTTTGGTATAATTTAAAACTGCGAACGTTTCCGCTTACAATACGTTCTACATTCGTCCAAACTTAAATTTTCAGTTATGGGCAATGTAATCTCCGAAGCGGAACAACCGCAACTTTTCGGCCATCCAAAAGGACTTCTTTATCTATTTTTTGCAGAATTGTGGGAACGCTTTTCCTTTTATGGAATGCGCGCCCTGCTCGTGCTGTATATGACCAAACATTTGCTGTATGACGACGATATGGCTTTCGGGGTTTATGCGGCTTATATGTCTTTAGTTTATGTAACACCGATGATTGGCGGGATTTTGGCCGATAAAATTTTGGGCTACCGAAAAGCAATTATCCTCGGCGGGATTTTGATGGTTTTTGGCCACTTTTTTCTTTCCATTGAAATGCCCGTTTTCTTTTATGGCTCCCTCGGATTGATTATTGTTGGGAATGGATTTTTCAAACCAAATATTTCCTCATTTGTAGGCGAATTGTATGCCCAGGGCGATGCGCGGCGCGATTCCGGCTTCACAATTTTTTACCTCGGAATAAATTTGGGCGCGGCCATCGCACCGCTTTTATGCGCTTGGTTTGCCATTACATACGGTTGGCATTACGGCTTTGTTTTGGCGGGAATTGGAATGGTTACCGGACTTTTGGTTTTTAAAAGTGGGTTGAAAAATAATGTCTTCGGAAATAAGGGCCATGTGCCAAATCAGCAGCTTTACGAGCATAAAAAATTCGGTTTAAATCGCGGGAAATGGATTGTTTTGGCTTCAATCGTCTCGGTTGGAATTTTTGCGACGCTTGTCCGTTTTAATGAATTTGAAGGGTATTTGGTGTGGATTGTTTCAGCCTTTTTGGTTTTTTACATCGGTTATATTCTTACAAAAGTGACTTCAAGGGAAAGAAAACGATTGCTCGTGGCCGTTTACTTCACCATTTTATACACGCTTTTCGCTGCCATTTTTGAACAGGCCGGAAGTTCGCTGACGCTTTTTGCCGATAGAAATGTAAATCTGGTTTGGATGGACGCCGCCGGAACAAACAGTATAAATGCAGGTTTTATAATTCTCTTTGCCATCCCGTTTTCAATGCTTTGGACTTTTTTAAGCCGAAGAAAAATCAATCCAAATTCGGCCGTAAAGTTTGGTTTGGGATTGCTGTTTCTCGGTCTCGGTTTTATCGTTTTCGCCCTTTCGGCCCACAGCGTTGACGATTTTGCGAGAACCTCGATGAGTTATTTGGTAATCGGTTACATGGTTTTGACCGTTGGGGAACTCTTCCTCTCGCCTATCGGCCTTTCAAAAATGACAGAGCTTTCGCCCATAAAATACGTAGCTTTCATTATGGGCGTTTGGTTTTCGGCGAATTTTTACGGACACTTTTTCGCTGGAAAGATTGCGAAACTCACCACAGTTTCTGATGGAAATTCGAATGTTTTTTCAGAAGGATTCTTCGGAAATATTACAAAATACATCACCGGATTATCGCCGCAGATAGCTTCGGAGCAAAGCGATGCGTTTCAGCAGTTGTTTTCGTATGTCTCGGTATATGCAAGTTTTGGGGTGATTAGCGTAGTTGTTGGTATATTTGCAATACTTATTTCGCCAATTGTCAAAAAAATGATGGGCGGCATTCACTAAAAATTTCAAAATGGATTTTCTTCCCGAAAAAATAAACGATTACGTAGAAAAACATTCGCAACCCGAACCGGAATTGCTTCAAAGATTGAATCGCGAAACCTGGCAAAAACAGTTGCAGCCACGGATGCTGAGCGGACATTTGCAGGGTCGCGTATTGAGTATGCTTTCAAAATTGATACGTCCTCAACACATCTTGGAGATTGGAACCTATACTGGGTATTCCGCACTTTGTTTGGCGGAAGGAATGCAGGAAAATGGGGAACTTCACACTATAGACATCAACGAGGAATTGTATGATTTCCAAAGAAAATATTTTGACGAATCACCCTTCGGAAAGCAGATTTTTCAGCATTTGGGAAATGCTTTGGAAATTATTCCAAAGCTCGAAAAAACCTTCGATTTGGTTTTTATTGATGCCGATAAAAACAACTATCCGAACTATCTCGAAATCATTCTTCCGAAGCTAAAAAAAGGGTCCGTGATTTTAAGCGACAATGTGCTGTGGAGTGGAAAAGTTGTGGAAGATTTGAAGGAAGATGACGAAGACACCAAGGCGCTTCTTCAGTATAATAAATTGCTGAACGAACACCCCAAACTGGAAACGGTGATTTTGCCCATCCGCGATGGTTTGGCCATAAGCCGGGTACTATAGGTATCCAAAATTTTCGGAATCTATATTTTCCCTCTATTTAGCTCCAAAATTTCTTCGATATGTTACATATATGTTTCGGGAAATCAATTTCCCGAAACCATTTTTATGCAGCATTTTAATCATTTTTGGCTTCAACCCTGTTTGTTATTTTTTTACATAAAAAGTAAAAAATAAAAGCGAAAACCGTTCCCACCAATGCACCAACAAGAATATCGCTGGGGTAATGCACACCCACATATATCCGGCTCATCACAAAAATTAGCGGCCAGAGATAGGCCAGATAGATCCATTTTGTGAATTTGCGCAATACCAGGACCATAAAAGTGGTTATCGAAAAACTGGAGGATGCATGGCCTGAAAAAAAACTATAACTGGTCGGTTTTTGAAGAATACGGATCAATTCGGCAAAGGCTTCCACATTATTGGGCCTCAAACGGGCCACGTAGTCTTTCACTATAGATGTGAACAAAAAAGTAATTACAAACGTCAACAAACCCATAAGGAAAACTACAACGCCTTTTTTTCCTTTGTAGTAGTAAAAAATAAGGAGAATAAAAAAAATGAAAAGCGGGGTCCAGCTTTCAATTTTTGTAGCGTAGATCCAAAAGCCATCAAAACGTTCTATCCCTATACTGTTGAGGTAAACAAAAAGATCCCTGTCCCATTGTTTTAGGGTTTCCAGCATTTAGAATTTTCTTTTTATGGGGCCAGTAACCTCATCAACGTCTTCTTTAACTTGGTCTATTTGTTTTTGAACGTCTTTGGTGATGTCTAAATCAATACCCTGTTTTTCAGCACTCTTTGTGATTTCAGATTTAATATCGTTGGTGGCATCTTTCACTTGCCGCATCGCTTTTCCCAGACCGCGGGCTATCTCCGGCACTTTATCAGCACCAAAGACCAAGAGCACGATAAATAGGATAAAACCTATTTCGGCACCGCTGATGAATAAAAAAATTGCTTGTGAAATCATGGTGCAAAGATAGTAATGAGTTATGAGTTATGCGTGCAGAGTTATGAGTTTTTGTGAAATTCCAATTTAATCAACAAACGCTTTTCGCTATTTAGAAAAGGGGATTGAAAATTTCTTTGAATTTTTACCCTGCGCCTAAATGGAAATTAAAGAAATCTTCATTTCATCCGTTAGTCCCGATAGCCTTCGGGAGCGGAAATAAATGAAGATTTCGGCTTAAAATTTCTATATATTAATCTTTTTCCGTTTTCTTCTTAAAGCTATCAAAAGCGCCCAGTTTTTTGCGTTTTGGCCAAGTATTGTTGCTGGTATCGATATCAGCGGTTTCTTCATCGGGGTCCACTTCAATTTTGGTAATTTCCTTTTCCGAAGCAACAATCTTGCCCACGGATTGGTCGTTTTTTCGCCATATTTCAGCAGGATAGGTCACTTTTTCAGAAGTTCCGTCGCTGTAAGTATATTGCACAATAATAGGCATTGGGATACCTCCCGGCTTTTCAAAAGTTACATTGTAAAAATAATTGGGACGCTTCAATTTAGCTCTTTCTTCCGCAGGAATATTGTCCATGATATATTCGTTCAGCGTTTTAACATCTTTTAGTTTTGAATTGCGCATGGTTTCGTCAAAATCTGCGCTGTCTTCTTCCACCAAATAGACCATTGGAGGCAGGTCGCTTTCTGAAATGCCCCTTGCGGCTATCATTTGTTTCACTTCATTGTTCATTTTTGAGGTAACGTAGAATTTCTTAACATCCTTTACGCCAATATCCACATAATCGGTGGTATAAAACCATTCTCTCCAATACCAGTCCAAATCTACGGCGGAAGCATCTTCCATAGTCCTGAAAAAATCCTCTGGCGTTGGGTGTTTAAACATCCATCGGTTTGCATAGGTTTTAAAGGCGAAGTCAAAAAGCTCACGGCCCATAATGGTCTCACGAAGAATATTTAAAGCCGTTGCAGGTTTTGCATAGGCATTAGCGCCAAAATTATAGGTGTTGAGCCCCTTGGTCATAATGGGCGCCAACTGGCTTTGGTCGCCAGCCATATAATCAACGATGTTTTTTGCGGGACCGCGGCGGGAAGGATATTTTTTGTTCGGCGCAATGGCATCTGGATATTCTTCACCAAAATCCTGCTCGGCCACGTATTGTGTAAACGTGTTCAGCCCTTCGTCCATCCAGGTCCATTGGCGCTCGTCACTATTTACGATCATCGGGAAATAGTTGTGGCCCACTTCGTGGATTATCACGCTTATCATTCCATATTTGGTGCGTTCACTAATACTCCCATCTTTGTCGGGACGGCCATGGTTCCAGCAAATCATGGGGTATTCCATTCCCTGGTTTTTTGCACTAACCGAAATTGCCTTTGGGTACGGGTAATCAAAGGTCATCCGAGAATAGGTTTTTAACGTACTGGCAACAGCTCGGGTGGACCAATCTTCCCAAAGTGGATTGGATTCGGGTGGATACAGCGATACCGCCATTACGGAACCACTGCCCATTTTCACGGCCATCATATCCCAAATGTATTTTCGCGATGTTGCGAAGGCATAGTCGCGCACATTTTCAGCCTTAAATTTCCAGGTTCTTTTTGCCGTTGAAAAGCCTTTTGAAGCGGCTTCCGCTTCGGCTTGGGTTACTATGACGACAGGCTTGTTAAATGATTTTTTGGCGGCATCGTAACGGCTCATCATTTCCTTCGTAAAAATTTCCTTTCTGTTTTGAAGCTCGCCAGTAGCATCCAAAATATGGTCTGCCGGCACGGTGATGTTCACTTCAAAATTTCCGAAGGGCAGTGCAAACTCGTCCCTTCCCCAAAACTGGCTGTTCTGCCAGCCTTCCACATCGTTATAAACCGCCATTCGCGGATAGAACTGGGCGATGACATAGCCGCGATTGCCGTCCTCAAAGGTTTCGTAGCCGCTGCGGGCGCGGTCCACCACGTGATCGTTGATGTTGTACCACCATTTTATGGAGAATATAAATTTTTCGCCGGGCATCAAATTCTTTGGCATATCCACACGCATCATGGTTTGGTTGATGGTGTACTTCAAGGGGTTGCCCTTGGCATCTTTCACTTCCAAAATATTAAAACCACCGTCAAATTCATTTCCCATATAATTTTGAACAAAGCTACCCGCCATATTTGCAGGTACGGCATCAGAAGGTTCGATCAATGGCGATTTTGAATCCTTGGCCCTTTTGTTTTGGTCTAATTGTACCCAAAGATATTCCAATGGGTCTGGCGAGTTGTTGCTATAGGTAATGGTTTCATTTCCCGTAATTTTTTTGTTTTTATCATCCAACTCAATGTCCATTTTATAATCAGCTTGCTGCTGGTAATAGCTGGGGCCGGGGGCGCCACTGGCTGTACGGAACATATTGGGCGTTGAAAATTCTTCGTATAGCTGCTTAAAACGATTGGTGTTGTAATGACCGGATTCGCGTTTCTGTGAGTCTGTTTCTTCCTGTGCTGAAACAATTCCGGAAAAAAGGAAAAGTATTGCGAGAAATAGGGAATTTGTTGATTTCATTATAAAAGTTTAATAGTTTAGATGTTTATGAGTTTAAAAGCCTGCCCGCTGTAGGAGGCCTTAGAAGTTTAGTTGGCCGCTGGGCTCGTCCCTGTCAAGAATCAAGCTGCGGCGGCTTTTTGAAGTTTTTAGGTGAATAATATTTTGTTGTTCGGGAAACATTTCCATCAACACTTTGTTTTCAATTTCAATGGTTTTTAGTTTCTTCACGTCTTTCACTTCAATATAGGCCACGAGCATATCGGTATCATATTCCTTGCCTATATAATCCAGTTTTACGGATTTTCCATTTATCTTAATATTTAATTTTTGAAGAATGTAGTTTTTCAAATCTTCATCGGCTTCCGCAGTTTCCTTTTTTGTGTCGAGTGAAATGGAAGGATCGTACCGCTGCTGCAGGGCATCCTCAATATCGTCGATAAAAATTTTGGTAATTATTTGAAGGGAACTTTTCTCCTTTACGTATTCAATTTTTGTGATGCTAACATAAAATTTGTGGGCAGAAGTAGCTGAAGCTAAAGGAAAGACCCACAATAAAAGGAGAATTCTGAAAAATTTCATAATATAAAAAGAGGGCTAATGGAACATTAGACGGTTTCTGCAAATGTATGTTACAAATATCTATTCTTTATTTTCTTCGGAAATACGTGCCGCATAAATCTTTGCTTTTTCATCTAAAATAAGCAATACGCTTCCGTAGTGTTCTTTTTTGAAATCACTTTCAATAGCAGTAGTTTCAGCACAGAAAAGCAGGAAGTCATACACCCTGTTTTCGGGAATGCCGTAGGTTGTCATAAAATAAGGAACCGTATAATAATTCAGCATTTTAGCCACGGCGTTGTTTTCGTATTCCCACTTTCTTCGCGTTTTTAAATCTTTGTAATAACCCGAAATATGTTTGTACAATGCTTCCAAATTGACACTCAAAGGCGTCACGGCAAAGTAGAGTGGCACAATTTTTTCCTCTGGCTTGCCTTTAAAGCCGGGAATGCCCACATCATCAAAGTTGATCGGTTTTTCGGTTTTTATCTTTTTAAGATCGGCGGCAATATTTCCGGACAGATTGGGCTGTAGAAAAACTTCATCCAGCTCGTTCACAAGCTCGGTAAGCCGTACGGTTATTACGCCTTTTTCAAAAACACCTTCAGTAACCGCAACTTTTTCGGGCATATATTTTATGGATGAAAACAGCAGCGTATCCAGCGGTTTCACTTTTATGGTGAAATGTCCGTTTTCATCGGTAATCGTATTAAGGCGCGAAGAGGTATTCAGCACGTGGACGCCTTCAATGTCGAGTTGATTGGTAATTTTTCCCTGCAATTGTTTTTCCTGAGCAGCAAGTTGAAATATTCCCAACAAGCAACTAATCAAGATATAAAAACCCGTTTTACTCACCGCGTGCTTTATATTCCTTGCTTTTTTTGAACAGAAATTCCATCAACTGCATCTCGTTTTCGGGTTTCAGTAAATTTTGGTCCAGACCGTTTTCTTGGGCATAGAAGAGGAAATCTACCGCTTTGTCTTCTGGAATATGAAAATTTGCAGCAATAAAATCCTTGCTAAACCGCTGTTGTATGTTATTGCTTATCACGCTTTGGGTTTCCTGTTTTTCAACCAACGTTATTTTTTTGCCTTCCGGAAAAAGCAATTGTGCCACTCCTCCCAAGATTGCCAGAACATTTGCGCCATTTTTCAGTGCATTGCCGTGCAGCGCTTCCTCTGCGGCATTGCCCGTAATGGCAGTTTTATCGTCTGGCACAAAAGTATATCCGTACTCCAGATTTTTATAGCTGAGGTCCCAATCTTTTGTAACGTTATAAGTAGGGATTTTTTTAACGTCCACATTTATGTTTCCCGAAAGGTCGTAGGGCCGCACCACCACTTCCTCCAGTTGGTTTACGGCAGGATTCAGGAAAATGTTCATCACTTTGCGGTCCACGATGCCCTTATCCACGACAATGGTAAATGACTGGTATTGCAGGGCTGTTATTTGTATTCGGTCGTTTTCGGCTATTGAAATTTCAAAGGCACCATCGGCGTCGGTGATGGTTCCTTTTTGGGATGAAATGTTGTAAACGGAAATACCTTCGGCGTCCTCGCCTTGGGGCACATGAATTTTTCCGGAAACTTTCGTGCGGTCAATATCCTGTGCAAAAAGTGCGGGAGCAGCAGCGATAAATAATAAGAGAAGTAGTTTTTTTGTCATTCCCTAAAAGTACGGATTTGTTTTGTTAGGGAAAAGGTAAAGTTTTGGATTTTTTTTAAAAGTTGGAAACATTACCCTTGGCAAAAAGCCCATTCAGAAAGCCATGTTCTTTACAACTTTTCTTGCCCTCATAACCTCGGAAGGAAATGTGTTCTGGCTTACCTGGACGGTCTTTTCAATCTCGAATCCGGCATTTACCAAATATTTACCGAACTGCACGGGCCTGCATCCTGTTAACAGACCGGGAAAATATTTTGCAATCCAAAACCAAAGTTTATTGATTTTCTTTTTACCGAACGAAAAGGTGGAAACGATGACCTTTCCATTGGGCTTGGTGATCCTATGGAATTCCGCGGCTATTAAATCAAAGCTGTCGGCGGGCATTAAATCTACCATAAAGTTATTGATGACAACATCAAAGGTATCCGCCCCAAAATCCATTTTTAGCAAATCGCCTTCTTTCAGTTCAAAATTGCCCCCTTCCATAGCATCCAATCTGGCCTTTGCCACTTGGAGCATATCCGGGGAAAGATCGATGCCTATATTTTTTCCGTTCGGGTTTTGTTTTACGATTTCCGCAAAAACAATCCCCGTTCCGCAGGCAACCTCCAAAATGGTTGTTTTATCTTTTATCTCGGCAAATTCAAGGGCATATTCCGCAGCTTTTCTTTCGGTAAGCCAGCTCCACAAATCATAAACCCAGATTACTTTTTTGAATTGGCCCTTGGTTTTTTCCCTGTCAAGATTTCTTTTAAGTATTTCCATGATTGTAACCGCTTAAAAGTATTGTCCTCCAATTTATCCCACAAAGGTATCCATTCACAATTAAAATTATTGGTTACATACCCGCTGTTTCCAAATGCTATCCCTAAATTTACACCACTGAAAACAAGCAATTATGAGCAATACTCCTTTGAAGGGATTCCCGCCGAAGTCCATATCGAGCGGGGTCGAGATGCGGGAATTGATAATAGCAAGCACCAGCACCGTTTACGGCGGGGAATATCTAGATTATCTAACCGATGAAATGGCCGAGCTTTTTAAGAATAGCGAAGAAGTAATCTTTATCCCTTACGCCCGCCCCGGCGGCATCAGCCAGGACGAATACACCGAAAAAGCCGCAAAAGCATTTTCCAAAATCGGCAAGAAACTGGTTGGATTGCACACTTTTGACAATCCTGTGGAAGCTTTAAAAAACGCAAAGGGCGCTTTTACCGGCGGCGGAAATACCTTTGTTTTGGTGAGCGCACTCTATCGTTTGGAACTGATGCAACCGCTTCGTGAGGCTATTTTTAACGGTTTGCCATATATGGGCACCAGCGCGGGCAGCAACATTTGCGGCGTTTCCATGCAAACAACCAACGATATGCCTATCGTTTATCCGCCTTCGTTTAAAACTTTGGGCGTGATTCCCTTCAACCTTAACCCGCATTACTTGGACCCGGACCCGAACAGCAAACATATGGGAGAGACCCGCGAGACCCGAATTGCCGAATTCCATACCCAAAATACAATTCCCGTTATCGGGCTGCGCGAGGGCAGTTGGCTTCGTGTAAAAGGCGATGAGATTATGTTAAAAGGCGAATTGGAAGCCCGCATTTTTGAACAGGGGAAAGAACCGTATGAGGTGGAAAGTGGAACATCCTTGAATTTCCATTGAATCACTCAGTGCTGGTAGAATCGCGTTAGTCTTATTTATTAAGTCCTTTAGGATACCGGACTTATGTCATTTTAAGTTCTTTCACAAAATGGTACCCTTTCGCCACAAACCCTTGATTGTAGAAAAATTTATGTGAAGGAAAATTGTGCACATAACTATTCAGCTCCACCCAATTGCAGGATTTTTTCGCGGCGTAATCGCTTACAAAATCAACGAGCATTTTGCCAATTCCGTGGCCTCTGTAGGCATCGTCAATAATCACGTGGTCCATTTCTACACTTCTCCCTGCATAATGTCGGGTTTGGAACCACAGGCCGCAAGTGCCGATTAATTTTTCCGCGTCAAAAATGCCGAGGCATTCGTAATTCTGCCCCGTCATTTCCTGCAAACGCTCTTTTATAACAGCTTCAGCAACCGTGTAGTTCCCCAGTTTTTGCAACAATGGCACAATGCTGAAAATTTCTTTTGGGTCAATAATACGGATGGAAATGGCGTTATCTTTCAAAATATTGGTACTTTTAAAACTTCACTAATTCATACAATGAAGCGCAACGAATTTATTAAAATTTCAGGCATTGCCGGACTCAGTTTGGCTATTTTTCCGCAAATTTCCTTCCGTAATTTTTCAGAAGAATTTACCCGAAACCAATTAATCGGAAAAGGCAACCCAGATATTGTGGGCGATAGCTACACTTCAAAAATGCACAAAACCGCCAAGGAAGCATTTTTAAAAATGAAAGCTGCGGCTGCCAAGGAAAATATAAACATCGAAGTGGTTTCCGCGTACCGAAGCTTTCAGCGGCAAAAGGAAATTTTTGAGGGGAAATACAAACGTTTTACAAATGAAGGGTTAACCCCAGAAAAAGCAATTGAAAAAATCATTGAATATTCTACCATTCCCGGTACTTCACGCCACCATTGGGGAACCGATATCGACATAATTGACGCCAATGCCCCGCGGCCTGCAAATGTACTGATGCCCGAAAATTTCCACGGAAACGGACCTTTCTGTAAACTGAAAATGTGGTTAAATGACAATGCGGAGAAATTTGATTTTTACGAAGTCTATACCGACAACGGCAACCGAAAAGGGTTTAAATATGAACCGTGGCATTTCAGCTATGCGCCAGTTTCCATCCCAATGCTCAAAGCTTATAAAGAGCAGATTGACGTAAAAAAAATGCTTTCCGAAGAAAAAATAATGGGCAACGAACATTTTTCCGAAGCCTTTGTTTCAAAATATGTGAATGAAAATATTTTCGATATTAATCCGAAGTTGCTTTCCTAAATTGATTCAAAATTCAAGGTTTTAAAATTCAAGATTTTTGTTTCCTAATATATAAACTTCTCAACTCATCGACTTCTAAACTTTTAAACTCATAAACATTTAAACTTATCTTTGCACCATGAACAAAAAAGTTCTTTTAATGATCCTCGACGGTTGGGGCATTACGCAAGAGCCTGCCGTTTCTGCCATCGCGCAGGCCGATACCCCTTTTATCGATTCGCTTTATAAAAAATATCCACACGCACAATTGCTCACCCACGGCATGAACGTGGGTCTTCCCGAGGGCCAAATGGGCAACAGCGAGGTGGGCCATATGAATCTGGGCGCGGGAAGAATAGTCTATCAAGACCTCGCCAAAATAAATATAGCCGTGAAAAACGGAACACTGAAAAGTGAACCTGAGCTGGAAAAAGCATTCAATCACGCAATTTTTCACAACAAAAAAATACATTTTTTAGGCCTTGTTTCCAACGGGGGCGTACATTCGCACATTGACCATTTAAAGGGATTGCTAACCGCTGCCCAACAACACGGAGTAAAGGATATCTACGTCCACGCCTTTACCGATGGCCGCGATGTGGATCCACATTCGGGAAAGGGTTTTATTGCTGACTTACAAAACCATTTGGAAAAAACAGGCGGGAAACTCGCCTCCATTATTGGCCGCTATTACGCCATGGACCGCGACAAACGTTGGGAGCGCGTAAAAAAAGCATACGATTTGCTGCGCTTCGGAATAGGGAAACCTTCAACCAATGCCGTAAAAAGTATTGAAGAAAGTTATGCGGAAGGCATTTCCGATGAATTCATCGAACCCATCGTGATGACTACTTCCGAAGGTAAACCCGTTGCAACCATTGAAAAAGACGACGTTGTAATATTTTTCAATTTCAGGACCGACCGCGGAAGGCAACTCACCGAAGTGTTGACGCAAAAGGATTACGAAAAATATGGAATGAAAACGATTCCACTTTATTTTGTAACGCTTACCAATTATGATGATTCCTTCGGAAATATCCGCGTGGTCTATAATAAGGAAAACCTGCACGATACTTTGGGCGAAGTTTTGGAAAGAAATAAAAAGAAGCAAATACGAATTGCGGAAACCGAGAAATACCCGCACGTAACCTTTTTCTTTTCGGGCGGAAGGGAAATTCCCTTTGAGGGCGAAAAACGAATTCTTTGCCCCTCACCTACGGTCGCCACTTACGATTTAAAACCCGAAATGAGCGCTTATGAACTTCGGGATATGATACTTCCCGAAATTGAAAAAGAGACTGCGGAATTTATCTGTCTTAATTTCGCAAACCCAGATATGGTTGGCCATACCGGTGTTTTTGAAGCCGCTGTAAAAGCCTGTGAAACCGTGGATAATTGTGCCCGTGCAATCGTGGAGCAAGCTTTGGAAAGCCATTACACCACAATCATAATAGCAGACCACGGCAACAGCGAAACCATGCGAAACGCCGACGGTTCGCCCAACACGGCACATACTACCAACCCCGTTCCAATCATCATTGTGGATGATGAAATTAAAGCGGTGAAAAACGGCATTTTGGGAGATATTGCCCCGACAATCCTAAAAATTATGGGTATTGAAAAACCTGAAATTATGACGCAACATTCCTTGATTTAATAACCGACCAAAATTGGATTTTTTAAGTGCTTCGGAAAGGATGGCTAAATTTCAGAATAAATACAGAATCGAATCGCACAGAAAACCAAATTGGGATTATTCGGAGGAGGGGCATTATTTTATTACAATATGCTGCCAAAACCAAAAACATTATTTAGGAAAAATAGAAAACCATAAAATGATATTATCCGATTACGGAAAAATTGTGGAAAGGGAATGGCACGAATCTTTTGCGCTTCGAAAGGAATTATTTTTGGATGAATTTATATTAATGCCGAACCATTTGCACGCCATAATCATTATTGACCCCGTACAGACGCACGGACGTGCGTCTCACACGAATGATAAAACGCAACAAACCGTACAGACGCACGGCCGTGCGTCTCTACGATTCATCCGCAAACCAAAATCAATTTCATCATTTATCGCGGGATTTAAATCGGCAACAACTAATAAAATTGACGATTTTATTGACGAAAAGGAATTGCCAATTAAAAAATTCAATCGGAACAATAAATTTTGGCACTCCAACTATCACGACCATATCATCCGCAACGATGAGGCCTATCAAAAAATCAAAAATTACATAATAAACAATCCCGCAAAATGGGATGAAGACAAATACCGCTAAAACGTACAGACGCACGGCCGTGCGTCTCACATGAATAAAAACCCAACAGACGTACAGACGCACGGCCGTGCGTCTCACGCGAATAAAAAAAACGCAAAAAAAAGAGACGCACGGCCGTGCGTCTCTACAGAACAAAAATCATGAAAAAAATAATTTTAATTATCGCAATAATAGGCCTATCGGCCTGCAATTCTTCCAAAGAAAAAAACAAAGTGGATGAAAACACTTCAAAAGAAATGATTTCAGAAAACAACAAAGAAAAATTAAACGACACCGTTCCCTACGAAGATTCCGTGATGCTTTTGGGGAAAGCCAACCGAAAAGGTTTCCAAATGGATGCTTTTAAAGATTGGTTCAACACAGGCTATGGAGATTACAAAGTAGATTCTGAAACTTTGGAAAAATTGAAACCGCTTTTAAAAGATGCGACCATCACTGTTTTTATGGGCACTTGGTGCGAGGACAGCCAGCGCGAGACGCCACATTTTTATAAAATTTTGGACGAAGCCAATTTTGATGAATCAAAACTCACGTTGATTACCGTTTCTGATGAAAAAACTACGCCACAAGGTTTTGAGGAAGGAAAAAATATTACCAACGTTCCCACATTTATTTTCTATAAAAACGATAAAGAATTGGGCCGAATTGTGGAATACCCTATTGAAAGCCTTGAAAAAGACATGCTCGCCATTTTGAGTGGCAAGGAATACAAACACGCATACGCCGAATAAAACTTTAGCAACGGTATAATTCTTTGTAAATTTGCGGCTCGAAAAATGACGATGATTAGAGAAACCCTCACCATAGCCGTAGATTTTGACGGAACCATTGTGGAAGATGAATATCCACGCATCGGCCGACCCATTATTTTTGCTTTTGATACTTTGAAAAAACTGCAAAATGAAGGGCATCGGCTTATTTTATGGACCTACCGAAAAGGCCGCACCTTGGAAGAAGCCGTAAAATTCTGTGAAGAAAACGGCATTGTTTTTTATGCCGTAAACCAAAGTTTCCCTGAAGAGGAATTCGACACTTCTTACAGTCGAAAAATACATGCGGACGTTTTTATTGACGACCGTAACATCGGCGGCCTTAAAAGTTGGGGCGAAATATACCAACAATTGGTTGGCGAACCCGCGCCCGCAAAACCAAAAACCCAGAAAAAAGGATTGTTTTCCTTTTTAAAATAACCCTATGATAATTCCAAAAACAAGAGAAGAAATAGAATTGATGCGAGAAAGTGCCTTGGTGGTTTCCCGTACTTTGGGAATGCTCGCAAAAGAGGTAAAACCGGGCGTTACCACCAACCAACTCAATAAAATGGCGGAAGATTACATCCGCAGCCAGGATGCCATTCCCGGCTTTTTGGGATTGTATGATTGTCCTTCAACGCTGCTTACGAGTGTTAACGAAGCGGTGGTCCACGGCCTGCCAACAGATATTCCTTTAAAGGAAGGCGATATTGTAGCAATAGATTGCGGCGCCATCAAAAACGGTTTTTACGGCGACCACGCCTATACTTTTGAAGTAGGCGAAGTAGCTCCCGAAATAAAAAAACTGTTGCAAATCACCAAAGAATCCCTTTACGTCGGTATCCGTGAATTTAAAGCTGGAAATCGCGTGGGCGATGTGGGTTTCGCTATTCAAAATTATTGCGAAGCGCACGGCTATGGTGTGGTTCGTGAACTTGTTGGCCACGGACTTGGAAGAAAAATGCACGAAGACCCCGAAATGCCAAATTACGGGCGTCGCGGTCGGGGAAAGAAATTTATTGAAGGGATGACCATCGCACTGGAACCGATGATAAATATGGGAACCCATAAAGTGAAACAGTTAAAAGACGGTTGGACCATCGTTACCCAAGATGGGCAACCCAGCGCCCACTTTGAACATAACATTGCTTTGGTAAACGGAAAACCCGAACTGCTTTCTACATTTGCTTATGTGTATGAAGCCTTGGGCATTGTGAGCGATGAGGAAAAAGAGTTCCGAGTAAACTGAAAATGCTATTACACTGAGTTACGCTGAGAACCACAGAGATCCACGGAGAAATGAGCAACGAATTAACAGAAATTATAATAGGTTCAGCAATAGAGGTTCATCGAAACCTTGGACCGGGTCTATTAGAATCTGCTTATCAGGAATGTCTTTTATTTGAACTGAGAGCGAAGGGATTAATTGTTGAAAAAGAAAAACCCTTGCCTATAATTTATAAAGACATAAAATTAGATCACGGATATAGAATTGATTTATTGGTTGAAAATTCAGTCGTTATAGAAATCAAAACTGTAGAAAATTTCACAGATGTGCATACAGCACAAGTTTTAACATATCTTAAATTAGGAAAGTATCCTTTAGGCCTGATGTTCAACTTTCATACAATACTTTTAAAAAACGGCTTAAAAAGATTTATAAATTCTCAGTGAAACTCCGCGGAACCTCTGTGCAACTCTGTGTAACAACCCAAAACTTTTGTTCAAAAAAATCCTAAATACCGTTCCCCGTCCGCTGCTTATACGATTGAGCATTATCGGCAGACCAATACTCGCTTTTCTTCTGAAAGGAAATAAATACACCGACCCTATTGACGGCAAATCATACCGAAAGTTTCTTCCGTACGGTTATGAAACCGTTCGCGAAAATGTGCTTTCGCCCGGAACGCTTTCTTTGGAAAGGCACAGATTGTTTTGGTTGTATCTTCAAAATGAAACCGGGTTTTTTACTGAAAATCTGAAAGTGCTCCACTTTGCACCCGAGCAGGCTTTTTATAAGAAATTCCGGAAAATGAAAAACCTAAATTATACCACAACCGACCTAAATTCACCCATTGCAGATGTGAAAGCTGATATCTGTGATTTACCCTTTCCCGATAACGAATTCGATTTTATAATCTGTAACCACGTTTTGGAACACATTCCGGATGATACCAAGGCGATGCAGGAAATTTACCGTGTTTTGGCACCCGGCGGCACGGCAATTCTTCAAGTTCCCTATAAAGCAGCTTTGGAAAAAACATTTGAGGACGATAGCATTACCGACCCAAAAGAGCGCGCAAAGATTTTCGGACAGTACGATCACGTTCGGGTTTATGGGATGGATTATTTTACCAAGCTTGAATGTATCGGCTTTAAAGTTGAGGCGGTAGATTACACCAAAAACTTTTCTTCCGAGGAAATTGAAAAATACAGATTACCAAAAGGCGAATTGATTCCTGTAGGCAAAAAATTAGTTTCCTAAACGTTTTTTGAAGCCATCCGTCATAAAAACCTGATGGTTGTTCAGGGAATCATTGAAAGTTAAATACGCTTCCACATTTGGAAGATTTTTCAGCAATGTTTTTGATTTTTCCAAACCCAATGCCATAAACGAAGTGGCATAGGCATCGGCCACGGCGCAAGTGGGGGCAATGACGGTAGAGCTGGTTACATCGCTCATTTCTGCAGAACCGGTCAATGGATTTAATGTATGGACGTATTTTTTCCCCGTAAGGGAATCAATCCTGAATTTGCGGTAATTGCCCGAGGATGCCATTCCTTCATTTTTTAAGGCAACAGTCGCTTCATAACTTCTATTTTCAAGTTCCGAATCTACGGCTTCAATGCCCACGACCCATTTTTGGTTTTTATCAAGGTTTTCGCCTTTTGTAAGAATCTCGCCTCCCAATTCAATTAAATAATCGGTAACGCCCTTAGATTCCAAATAACGGCCAAGACAATCAATCCCGAAGCCTTTTGCCACGGCATTAAAGTCGAAATAGATTTGCGGATATTCTTTTGAAACGGTTCCGTCGCTGTTAATTTTTACTTTATGGAAACCCACATATTTCATCAAGGAATCCAAGGTGGTGCTGTCTATATTCTTCAAGGGCTTCACATCGCCAAAACCGTAAGCGTTGCGTAAAACGCCGATTGTCGGGTCAAAATAGCCGTTTGTTTTGGTGTTTACTTCTTTAGAAATTTCAAAAACTTCCTTAAAAATGGAATCCACAACAACCGTAGAATCGCCTTGATTTACTTTGGAAATATCGCTTTCGGGAATATAGGTGCTCACGGAATGGTTTACGGCGGCAATCACCGAATCCAATCCTTTTTTAAAATCAATATCCTTTTCGGAATAAAACTGAATATTATACGTGGTTCCAAAAGCTTCACCCTGCATAAAGCGGTGGGTGCTTTCGGTCTTTTCACAAAAAATAAAAAGAAATAAAACGGGAATTAAAAGTAGTTTTTTCATCTGTATTAAATATTTGGGAAAAAAGAAGCTGGAATGCCCAAAAAATCTTCGGTTGGTTTACAATTTATTAATGGGCATTTCATAGTATTTCCTGCAAACCTTTATATACCATTGTGTAACCTTCATCCTTTAAAACTGGTTTTCCGTAATCGGCTCCGTGGCCCAGACCAACGCCCGCATAATATGTTTTTGCTTCAAACTTTGCCGCATGTTCCTTAATGGTTTGCATAAAAACGGGGTCGTAAGCATGGGCATCCTGGGGGAAAGAAACGGCGCGAACAATTATAAAGTGGAGGACCTTATCTTTCAATGCCACGAACTGGGGATCGGTTTTCAATTTTGAATTGACGCCCAAAAATTCATATCCTTCAGCTTCGAGCTGTTTCCCAACAATGTTCATTGCGAGGTTGTGAAGTTCCTGTTTGGTAAGTTTTTCGCC
Organism: Aequorivita todarodis; assembly: GCF_028561335.1. Classification (GTDB taxonomy): domain Bacteria; phylum Bacteroidota; class Bacteroidia; order Flavobacteriales; family Flavobacteriaceae; genus Aequorivita; species Aequorivita todarodis. The sequence continues at coordinate 204,929 of NZ_JAQQTG010000016.1, forward strand.
CATAAGTGACTTCAAAATTACGAATATTTCGATTTATTTATTCAAACCCATAAAAAAACCCATTCCGAAATATCTCGGAATGGGTACTTCTATTTTAACCAAATTTTAATTATATATTTTAGTTTCACCCAAGGCTGCATGTTGCGAGTTTTTGGCGTTATTGTCAGCTTTCACGACCATAACAACAAAACTTAGATTGTTAGCATTGTATTCTGCGGGAATCGTAAAGGTATAGGTCTTTTTGTATTCCTGAAAAGCAGGGGTTTCTGGAATGTTATCTCCAAAAAGGCCTGACAGCGAATTCCGCAATGCGTCGTCGTGAACAAAACCAACTATTGGATTGCCCATCCCAAAATAAGGGCTGGCAGGGTTTGAATTAAAATAATTGGCTTGATCTGCGATTATTCCACTTTCCAATAAATACACTACCAATTTATCGCCCGGCTCGGAACCATTTCTGTACATTACTTTTGCATCTACCGATAGTGTAGAACCGCTAAGTTGTGAACTAATAGCTATGGAAAGATCCGTTTCCTGGCCTGCAATAGCAGTTACGACGTCGTAATCATAAATAAGGGAACTAGGAGGCGTGGCATTCCATTTTACGGTTCTATTCAACTGGGTTTGTGGAAAACTATCGGGCACATCAAATTCAGCCTGAAGATCATCAATCTGGGGAAAGTCCATAGGATCAGGCGGGCCAACTGAGCTTTCGTGAATGGCCACTACTGAAACATGTTCAGTCAATACTTTTACCGAATCAATGGCTACCAGAGCTTTTAAACAATATCCGCACCAAGTGCCGGTGTAATCTTCTAATACCACATTTCTTTTTGGAACATAGACTGTAAAGTCTTTTTCGGGAGTCGTGAATGTTTCGCCATTTATTATATATTCTGCATAAACTTGATAGTTTCCTTCCGTTGCGGAGGAATATGTAAATCCAGAAATTGCAGTGCCGTTAACATAGAAAGTAGCCTCAGAAGCCGTATTGTTTCCGCTGGAATCAAGCAAACCAAAAGTAATGGTCTGATTGTTCATGGCTCTTGTAACATCCAGGGTCAGTGCGCGTTCGGTCTCCGCTATTACCTCAAAGGTAAGCGTGTTACTGGCAACACTTTCGTAAAGCGCTTTTACGGTAAATGTCCCGGTTGTTGAAAAAGTATATGATGCCCCCTGTATTTCGGTATCGTTCACAAATATCTTTGCAGAAGAAGTGTAGTTTTCCCCATCACTTCCGGTAATTATAAAATTCACCAATTGATTTACGGACAATACTTCCAATTCGTTTGTACCAGCATCACTTGTAAGCGTTATCGACAGACTTTCTGTAGGAGCGCCAAGTGGATCTTCTTTTTTGCTGCATCCAACGATGGCTATAAAGGCAAAAAGGAACAAAATTTTAAAATAGGGATAGGTTTTCATAACAAATTATTAAAATTGAAGTGGGCTAATATAACGCATTTATAAAAAAAGGCACGGTTTTGGAACGTTAAATCCTTAACTTTCGGCAATACAAATTTAAGTATTTATTAAAAATAACTTAATATTGCCTATGCTTTAATTAATTTTAAATATTTATTGGATGAAAAAACTACTCCCCCTTCTTCTTGCACTGGTTACCTTCAGTGCCATTGCACAAAACGATTTGCCAAAAGTTGATATGACCACCTTGGATGGCCAACCCATCAATTCCAATGATTTATCCACGGATGACAACGTAATTGTAATCTCGCTTTGGGCCACTTGGTGTGTTCCCTGTATAAAAGAGTTGGATGCCATTAGCGAAATTTATCCAGATTGGCAGGCAGAGACCAATGTAAAGCTCTACGCAGTTTCTATTGACGACAGTCGCGGCGTGAAACGTGTAAAACCGATGGTAAATGGAAAAGGCTGGGATTATACCGTGCTTCTGGACACCAACAATGATTTTAAACGCGCCGTTGGTGCTGCTACCGTACCTTTAACACTTTTGGTCAAAAACAATCAGATTGTTTACAGACATTCTGGCTATAGCCCCGGTGCAGAGACGGAACTTTATGAAAAAATAAAGGAATTTTCCGCAGCCAATTAAAAAATATACCAACCAAACCTATACCATGAAAAAACTTATACTTGGAGCCTTTATGTTTATGGGCGCCGTCTCCTTTTCGCAAGACAATGGCTACTTTTTCGGTGGTCTTGAATCGAACTCGCAATGGCTTATGCCAGATGAAGAAATTGGTTTTGACACACCAGATGACCGCTTTAGGTCCAATAATTATATGCAGTTTAATTATACCCTGGGGAAATTTACCGCAGGGGTACAGTACGAAGCATATCTCCCCACGGTATTATTGGGATATTCCGATACTTGGGAAAACCAGAACGGAATTGGCACCTATTATTTGAATTTTAAAAACGAAACGCTGGATATTACCGGGGGTTACTTTTATGAGCAATTTGGCAATGGTTTAATTCTTAGGACCTGGGAAGATCGCCAATTAGGCATCAACAATGCTATGAAAGGGCTCCGCGTTAAATTTACACCTACTGCAAATATTGACCTAACGGGGGTTTACGGCCAAATCAGAAATGGTTTTGACGTTTCCGAAGGCGTTATGCAAGGGCTCGATGCCAATGCAGATTTAAGCGGCCTTTTGAATATTGATGCCGTTGACCTGAAACTCGGCGCAAGCTATGTGGGCCGTTACCAATCAAATGGTGCCAATGATTCCATTCCCGCAAACATTAATGCTTATGGCGGAAGACTGGATTTTGTGGCCAACAATTTTTATGGAGGTATTGAAGCAATCACCAAAGATCCAGACGTAATTGTTACCGAAGAAGTAGTTTCCTCGCCCCAGCTTTTTGACGGCACGGCACTTCAAGTGAACTTGGGGTATGCCCAAAAGGGACTGGGAATTAATTCCACCTTCAGAAGATTGGAAAATTTCAGCTTTTACGCAGACCGCTATGAGGAAGGAAATGTTTACAACGAACAAATTGTAAACTACGTTCCCGCCCTTACAAAACAGCACGATTATTTATTGTCCAATATCTATGTTTACAATGCCCAGCCACGATTGCTTTTCAGTGATTCCGAAAAGAAAAGAGCCGGGGAAGTAGGAGGACAAGTGGATGTGTATTATTCGTTTCCGAGAGAATCACTTTTTGGGAAATTTGGAACCAAATTGGCCGGAAACTTTTCGTATTGGGCAGGTTTGGAAGCGACCTTTAATACGGAGGAACAAACCTATGATCCCAAATTTATTGGGGATGGCCCTCGTTATTTCCGAGATTTGAATATTGAAGTGAAAAACCGCTGGTCCTCAAAATGGAGCTCTGTGGCTACCTTTCAAGATGTAATCATAGATAAAGGGGTTACCGAAGGCGGCCCATTAGGAGAGCAAGGAGATATTAGGGCCCAGATTGCGGTAATTGAAGGAACGCGCAAGTTTGAGGGCGGAAAAGCATTGCGAATGGAGCTACAGCATCTTTGGATTGACAAGAGCAGAAAAAACGTAGATAGAAAGAACTGGGCGGCTGGAGTCCTGGAATATAACTTCAGTTCTGCATTTACGCTTTACGCAGCAGATGCATGGAACTATGAAGGCGAAGGCGAAATTCACTATTACAGTTTTGGCGGAAGTTATACCAAAGGCCCAGCCCGTTTCGCCTTAAACTATGGCCGTCAGCGAGGAGGTTTAATTTGTGTAGGCGGTGTTTGTAGATTTGTGCCAACAAATACAGGCTTGACCGCTAACCTCGTGGTTACCTTCTAACTTAAAGATATATTTTAAATAAAATAAAAAGTGCCCCGAAGAAAACTTCGGGGCACTTTGCTTATAAGGAATTATAAGTTCTATTGAACGATAATTTTTGTTGTTTGGGTAGCTCCTTTTTCATTGTTGAACTTAACGATATAAGTTTGTGAGCTTAGGTCAGACATATTAACTGTTTGACGCCCTGTTTCAAAATGTGCTTGTTTCACAACTTTTCCTTGCAAATTGTAAACCAACATGCTCACGGGCTCATTTACATTCAATACCATTTCATTGGAAACAAGGGTAGATTGAATGGTTAAATTAACTTTACTGTTTTCGTTAACACCAACTAAAGTCGGATTGTAACGATAGGTAAAGGTTAAAGGCGTTCCTATTTCGGTAACACCATCAGCTTCATATTGATGGAAAGCAAAGATATAGTCAAGAATATCAGTTCCATTTCCAGGATCGGCGTTTAAAAAGTGGTTTCCTTCACCTGTAGTTTCGCCAACGCCAATTGGGAAGACTTCTGGTGCAGCAGGAATTGTGAACCCTACTGCAAGATTGGTATAGCACTGTTGCGCATAACATAATTCAAAAAATTCTCCGGTAGCATTTACGGCATCAACAAATTCAATTCTTGTGTAAATTGTTTCCGAAGGATTATCATTGGTTACGAAAAAATCATAATTAGCTGAAGTACCATATCCGTATTCCGAAAATTCTATAACATCGCCATTGTTAAGCTCATTTCCATTTATATCCGTTACGGTATATTGCGCATTTGCAATGGCCACCGAACCTATAATTGTTAAAAAAAGTAATTTAAGTTTCATTTTCTTTCGTTTTTTAAATTAAATAAAATTGTTTTGAAGTTTACTGAATGCCACAAAAGTAAACATAAAAATTAAAAATCTTCTCTTCTTTATGCTTTCTATGTCAGTTATTTAACATTTATGACCGTGGTTTTTTAAAAAACGATGATTTTAAGAAAACATGGATTGTGAATTTTACAATTTCATCAATATTTTAACATTTATATCACAAATATTCACATTACAAACGCATATAATATATTTTAAACAAGTAAATTTGCAATAAACTTAAATTTCCCAATTATTAAAACCTAAAAATCATGTTTAAAAAATTACTCTTTACTTTAATTGTTGTGTTGTTTGCAAGTGTATCATACGCGCAAACAATAGTATCAACATCCCCACAAGACCAAAACGTAGTTCTAGAAGAATTTACGGGAATCCATTGCGTATTTTGCCCACAAGGTCACGCTATTGCCAAAGCCATACAAGACGCCAATCCAGATCGAGTTTCCTTAATTAACATTCACCAGGGAAGCTTCTCTAATCCAGGCCCCGGCGAGCCAGATTTCAGAACCCCCTATGGAAATGCTATTGTTGCCCAATCATACTCGGGATCAGGGTTTGGCTATCCATCTGGGACCGTGAACAGGCATGTGTTTCCGGGCCGTTCTATGGCTAGTGGCGGCGGAACTGCCATGGGACGAAACTTTTGGACCATTTCGGCAAACGAAACACTCGCCAAGCCATCTCCGGTAAACGTTGCCGTTGAAGCAGAAATAGATGTAGTTACAAATGTTTTAACTGTTCACGTGGAAGCATATTACACAAGCAACAGCCCGGAAGCCACCAATATGTTAAACGTTGCGTTGCTACAAAATAACACTAAAGGACCCCAAATTGGTGGAAATTCTTGCGACCAATATGTACATATGCACCGTTTGGTAGAAATGATTACCGGACAGTGGGGCGAAGAAATTACTACAACCACCGCAGGAACTTTTGTTGACAAAACCTATACCTACCCTATTCCTGCAGATTACAACGGCGTGCCCGTTGAACTTGCCGATCTGGAAATTGTTGCCTTCATGGCTGAAACGCATCAGGAAATAGCTTCCGGAAACCGCGCATACCCAACCTTTACCAATTTTGCCAATGCCAATGATGCCAATGTTAGATACATAGCTGATTTTGAAGATCCTTGTGCCAACTATTTAGCTCCTCAAGTAAATATCCAGAATACAGGTCAAAACCCAATTACATCTTTGGCCATAGAATATTCCATAAATGGCGGAGCACCGGCAACCTATACCTGGAATGGGAATCTAACTTCCATGCATTACCAAACAGTAGATCTTCCCGGTATCCGTTTCGATATTCAAGCCAACAACACCCTTACCATTACAGTTGCCAATGATGATGACAACTCCAACAATACTGCTACTGCTACCTTTGACAAAGCCTATGATGCAACTACAACTGTAAATATGGAATTGCATACAGACCAATACGGAAGCGAATGCAGATGGAATGTAACTGATTATGACGGAAACATCATATATAGCGGCGGTCCTTATGGGGCCAATCAAACTATCAATGAAACTTTTACCCTGCCTTCCAATTGTTATACCTTTAATATCATAGACACTTATGGCGATGGCGGTGGCCCAGTAACCTTAACGGACACGGACCCTAGCAATACGGTGTTTTACCAAACCAACGGTGTCTTTGGATGTGGAGATTCTGTTAAATTTTCAACCGATGGCTTTGTATTGGGCGTGGCGCAAACACAACTTGAAGATGTGGTTCTTTATCCAAATCCAGCAAGCACAACAATAAACCTTAGCAATGCTGAAAATGCAAACATTCAAGTATTTGATATCCTTGGAAAATTGATCCTTTCACAAGAAAACATTCCTATGGATGCACAAATAAATGTGTCACAGCTTCAAGCTGGAACCTATTTTATGAAGATCTCAAAAGATAATCTTGTAACCACCAAGCGATTCTTGATTTCAAGGTAACACTATAGTTTCTATATATATTTTAAAACCCCGGCTTGTTCGGGGTTTTTTATTGCCAACATTTCAGCACATAAAGACTTGAAATGTTCTAAAAACTGGCAACCCTAATTTAGCAAAACTTCCTTTTTCCCATATCAAGTTATTCGCTTCTCCCAATTTGAAGGGTATTTTCTGAAAAATATAACATGCCCAAAATGTAGATTATATTGCTGAAAACCCTTCAAAATTTTAACAATCAAAATCTTAAAAACTGACAGTTAAGTTGTTATAATAAATTATAAAAAAGTACATTTGTAGCTAATCTTATTAATTCACAACATTCTAAAATTAAAAAACCATGTTTAAAAAACTACCTCTCAGCTTGGTTGTAGCCTTATTTGCATTTGCCACGTATGGGCAGACAATAGTGTCAACCTCCCCACAAGACCAAAATGTAGTCCTTGAAGAATTCACAGGAATCCATTGTACTTGGTGCCCCTCTGGCCATGCTATTGCAAAAGCAATTCAAGACGCAAACCCAGATCGTGTTTCTTTGATAAATATCCACCAGGGTGGCTATGCCGTTCCAAGTGGAAATGAACCCGATTTCAGGACTCCTTATGGCAACGCTATTGTTGCCCAATCATATTCTGGAACAGGCTTCGGCTACCCATCAGGCACTGTAAACAGACACGTATTTCCAGGTCGTTCTATGGCCACTGGCGGTGGAACTGCTATGTCAAGAAGTTATTGGACAATTTCGGCAAACGAAACCATGGCCATAGGTTCTGCCGTAAACGTTGGCGTTGAAGCTTCGATTGATGTAAATACCAATGTATTGACCGTTCATGTGGAGGCCTATTATACAAGCAACAGTCCAGAAGGAACAAACTTGCTAAATGTGGCTTTGTTACAGAACAATACCTTAGGCCCACAAACAGGAGGTGGACAAGGAAACAATTATGTACACATGCACCGTTTGGTTGAATTGATTACCGGCCAATGGGGCGAGGTTATCAACACCACTACTGCGGGAACTTTTGTGGACCGCACCTATACTTACACAATTCCTGCGGCATATAACAATGTGCCTACCGAACTTGCGGATATGGAAGTTGTAGCTTTTATTTCCAATACACACCAAGAAATTCCAAGTGGTAATAGAGCATATCCTACTTACACAGGGCTTACATATGCAAATGACGCAAACATAAGATCCATTACCGACATCCCTGCAACTTGCGACACAACTCTTGCACCAGAGATAAACGTTCAAAACTTGGGTCAAGATCCAATAACATCTTTGGCTATAGAATATATCATTAATGGCGACTCAAACACCTACAACTGGACCGGAAACATTATGTCCCTCCACAGCGAGACTATTGAGCTTCCAGAAGTTCCCTATAACCTTCAAGGAACCAATACGCTTGTAGTGAACCTGCCAAATGACGATAACAACTCCAACAATACCGCATCAACAACTTTTGATAAGGCACCTGCCGGAACGAGAGCAGTTACCATGGAATTGCACGTTGACAACTACGGAGCCCAAACCAGATGGTATGTTTATAATTCCAACGGCACCGCAATTTATAATGGCGGACCCTACCCGAACAATAATCCACAGATAATAACTGAAACGTTCGACTTGCCACTAGACTGCTATCAATTCCGTGTTTTAGATACTTCCAGCAACGGCGGTGGCGAAATAACGCTTACCGATAATCAAGGAACGGTACTTTACCATACAAACGGCAATTATGGCAATGGAGAAAGATCTCCATTCTCCAGTAACGGTCTTTTGGGCGTAAACCAAAATCAACTGGACAACATTAGTTTATATCCAAACCCAGCTTCTTCAACAATTAATGTGAAAAATGCTGAAAACGCAAACCTTCAAGTGTTTGACATTCTTGGAAAATTAATTCTTTCACAAAATAATATTGCTATGGATGCGCAAATAAATGTTTCGCAACTTCAAGCAGGAACTTATTTTATGAAAATTTCAAAGGACAACCTTGTAACCACCAAGCGATTCTTGATTTCCAAATAAATAAACGCTTCAATTTTTTAAAGAACCCCGATTTTTCGGGGTTTTTTTATACCTTAAACCTTCCAGCCATTGGAACGCTGGAATGGCTTTATTCAATAAAAATTTCCCTGATATGAAATATTCCATTTGCGAAGAAAACATAGTTTTCAATGACCACTATAAAATAGTAAAGGCCAAAGTAACCTATGACACTTTCAACGGAAAACAAATAACTGCCAAACGGCTTGCTTTTGAGAGAGGCGACTCCGTTGCCATCCTAATACTTGAAAAGGATTCAGATAGTTTGTTGTTGACCAATCAGTTCCGTTATCCAAGCTGTAAAAACAACAATGGATGGCTGTTGGAAATACCCGCAGGGTCCATTGAAGAAAACGAAGACCCGGAAGAATGTATAGCCCGCGAAGTGATGGAAGAGTTAGGCTACCGAATAAAGAACCCAAAATCCATAAGTACATTTTACACCTCACCCGGTGCCTCAACCGAACGTATTTTCCTTTTCTTTGCTGAAGTTATGCAAAACGACAAAACCGGAAAAGGCGGCGGAAACGAAAATGAAAAGGAAGACATTCAATTGGTGAAAATCCCTGTTTCAGAAATAGCTTCTAAAATTTTAGAATTAAAAGATGCCAAGACAATACTTGCGTTGCAATGGTTTCTTTTGAATGCTAGTTTGTAGTTGGGAAGATTCAAAAAAAAAATTCTGCCCATATCATTTTTGAAGAAGGGGAATCAAATCCAAAACCTCAAAACTTTGAAGCTTATAATCACCCTTTAAATTTCAGAGGCAAATAGACTACGCTTTTGGTTTCAAAAAAATCTTCCTTAAAATAATCACCCAACGGAAAAACCACGGCATTCTTATAAACTTTTAATTCTTCGGTAAGATCGCCTCCTTTTAGGTAAAGAATTCCGTTTTTTCGGTCGTGCAGGCTTTTTTTGGCAATTTTATCATTCACCCAATGCACAAAAGTTTCCATTTGGGCCACGGCGCGGCTTACAATAAAATCATATTTACCGGAAATAGTTTCAACCCGGGCATTTGTCACTTTTACGTTTTTAAGCTGTAATCCTTCAACTACCTCTTCCACAACCTTAATTTTTTTGCCAATACTATCTACAAGGTGGAAATGTACCTCTGGATAAAGAATTGCCAATGGAATGCCCGGAAAGCCACCGCCGGTACCCACATCCAAAATCTTTGCGCCCGGAAGGAACGGTTGCACTTTTGAAATCCCGAGGGAATGCAGAACATGGCGCAGATAAAGCTCGTCAATATCCTTTCGGGAAACCACGTTTATTTTCAGGTTCCAGTCTTCGTAAAGCCCCTGCAACATCTGAAACTGACTTTTTTGAGTATCAGTAAGTTGCGGAAAATATTTAGATATCAGTTCCATAATTTCATTTAGGAGGCAAAAGTATGGTATCTTTGCGAAAATTATGGTTTTGAAACCCCACATTTCCATAAAAGATAATTATTTTTGTGGCTCACACCATAACAACCCCCAGTTAAACAATTCATTTTGACATACAAACATCTTAATTTCTCACGAGTTGACAGTGCTAAATTTTTTAGAACCCTAAACAAACGCGTTAACGATTATTTTAAGGACAACAACATTGCCAGAACAGGCAACTGGAAACTACACCTGAAAACAATCATAATGTTTTCAATATACCTTACCCCCTATTTTTTATTATTAACGCTCGATCTTCCCGGCTGGGTACAATTGCTTTTCACTATCGTTATGGGGGTGGGAATGGCAGGCGTGGGCATGAACGTGATGCACGATGCAAACCACGGGTCCTATTCGTCCAAAAAATGGGTAAATAAGATAATGGGAAGCAGCATGTATATTCTTGCCGGAAATGTCTATAACTGGCAAGTTCAACACAATGTTTTGCACCATACCTATACAAACATCCACGGCCACGACGAAGATCTGGAGGCAGGAAGAATCCTCCGTTTTTCGAAACATTCAAAATGGCACAGGTTCCATAAATTCCAACATTGGTACAGTCTTTTCTTTTATGGGCTATTGACTTTTAACTGGGTGCTTACCACAGATTTTTCCCAGACCAAAAGGTATTTGGCGCGTAAACTTTCTTATGGAAAACTGCCCAAACCAGTTACCCAGTGGAGTATTTTGGTAATCACAAAAATGATTTACATATCGCTGTGGATCGTGATCCCGATTCTATTTTTCAATATTGTTTGGTGGAAAATTTTAGTTGGCTTCTTTATAATGCACTATGTTGCAGGACTCATTTTGAGTGTTGTTTTTCAACTTGCACACGTAGTGGAAGATACCGAGATCATGCTTCCGGATGAAAGCGGCACTATGAAAAACACTTGGGCAATCCATCAATTGTTTACGACGATGAATTTTTCAACCAATAATCGAATTGTGAACTGGTACACAGGCGGGTTGAACCATCAGGTTGAGCACCATATTTTTCCGAACATCAGCCACATTCACTATAAGAATATTTCAAAAATTTTAAAGAGCACGACCAAAGAATTTAACTTACCGTATAAAGAATATAAAACTACGCGCCAGGCGATTATTGCACATTTCAGACATTTAAAAGAAATGGGGCTAAAGCCTACCGTATCCGCTTAATCATTATGGACAACAGACTTTCAAAACGAGTGAACGAGATGGCCACCTCGGCCACACTGGCAATGGCTGCCAAAACAAGGGAATTAAAAGAACAAGGAATAGACATCATAGGCCTGAGCCTCGGAGAACCCGATTTTCCAGTTCCAGAATTTGTGAAACAAGCTGCCATTCAAGCAATAGAAGCCGATTATCACTCCTACACCCCCGTGGACGGTTATGGCGATTTGAAGAAAGCGATTATCACCAAATTCAAAAGAGACAATAACCTTGAATACAAACCTTCCCAGATAGTTGTATCAACAGGTGCCAAGCAGTCTTTGGCCAATTTGATGATGGTACTGCTGGATGAAGGGGATGAAGTTTTATTGCCAGCCCCTTACTGGGTAAGCTACGCAGACCAAAGTAAGGTTGCGGGAGGCGTTCCCAAAGAAATACCAACTTCAATTGAAACCGATTTCAAGGTTACCCCTGAAGCATTGGAAGCCGCCATTACGCCAAAAACGAAAATGATCGTTTACAGCTCCCCCTGCAACCCGAGCGGTTCTGTTTATAGCAGAAAGGAACTGAGGAAATTGGCCGATGTTTTGGTCAAATATCCCGAAATCATAGTTATTAGCGACGAAATCTACGAGCATATCAACTTTACGGGAAACCATACCTCCATGGCTGAATTTGAGGATATGTATGACCGGACTGTGGTTGTGAACGGTGTTTCCAAAGCCTTCTCGATGACGGGATGGCGCATAGGGTATATTGGCGGCCCCGAATGGATCGCACGTGCCTGCGACAAAATGCAAGGGCAGGTAACCAGTGGCGCAAACTGTATTGCGCAAAGAGCAACCATAACTGCTTTGGAGAATCCGCCGAGCAAAATAAAATTCATGGTCGATGCCTTTAAGGAAAGAAGAAGTTTGATCTTGAGCTTGCTTTCTGAAATTGAAGGTTTCAAAACCAACAAACCTGAAGGGGCTTTTTACGTTTTCCCGGATATTTCCTATTTCTTCGGAAAAACCCTGCGCGGAAAAAACATCAATACTGCCTCAGATTTTTCACTGTATCTCTTGGAAGAAGCCAAGGTAGCAACCGTTACGGGCGAAGCCTTTGGCGACCCAAACTGCATCCGCTTGTCCTATGCCGCTTCCGAAACTGACATTAAAGAAGCCATGCAGCGAATTAAGGCAGCTTTAAGTTAGCAAATACTTTCAGGACAGAAATTTAAGTTTGGTTAAAATCGGCAAAATTTATTTTCATTATCTATTTTATCTGTACTTTAGGCACTTATCTATTTTTTTAACTCAAAACAATACCTTTAACAATGAAAACTAAGATTACATTAATTCTATTTTTCTTCGCTTTGGCCTTTCACGGACAAGCCCAAGAAAAAACAAAAGCAACGTATGTTGGCACAGTGGGCTCTATGGTACACGTGCCGTCCATAGCCTCTCAGACCAATTTGGCTCCTGCTAGAGTGAAAGAGCAAGTAATGCAAGACGGAAGAGCTTCAAAAAACTTGATTGTCCCCGGAAAAGATCCACAAATTGAAGACGATTATTTCGTTAGAAATCCAAATAAAATGGAGCAAGTTCTTAGCGGAAGGGCCCCTACCTTGGTTTTTGACGCGGCAGCTTCAAGCTCGCAGCCCACAGACCCTTCTATTGGCGTTGGCCCAAACCACGTAGTAGTAGTATTCAATACGGGCTTCCGAATTTTTGACAAAAGCGGAAATCCCCTAACCGGTCAAATCAGTCCAAACCCAACCATTTTTCCAAATGGCGGTTGCTGCGATCTTACCATATCCTATGACAACGCTGCGGATAGATTCGTGATGACTTTCTTGGGAAGTGGTGCACAAATAGCCGTTTCCGACGGCCCAGACCCTGTAAATGACGGTTGGTATGTTTACACCATTCCGCAAATTAACGATTATCAGAAACTTTCCGTTTGGAGCGATGGTTATTATATGACAGACAATACCTCTGCTTCCAACAGAATTTACGCAATGGAGCGTACCAAAATGCTCGCTGGCGACCCAACCGCGCAAATAATTGGTTTTCCCCTTCCGGGAATTGTAACCAGCGGTTTCTATAGCCCGCAAGCACTTAACGTGAGCAATAGCAACCTTCCAGCAGCCGGAGGGTTACCAATTATCTATTTGCAAGATGATGCTTGGTCCGGCGTGTCGCAAGATCACGTAAAACTTTGGACTGTGGATGTTAACTGGGCAAGTCCCGCAAGCTCCACAATTTCTGCGCCTACTGAGTTAATTACCACACCTTTCATTTCCGTTTTTGACGGCGGAAGTTTCTCAAACTTGGCCCAGCCCGGAGGTGGAGCGGATATTGACGCCCTTCAGGCCACCATTATGAATCAAGCGCAATTCAGAAAATTTGCAGGGCACAATTCTGCCGTTTTCAACTTTGTTGTTGATACAGATGCCACAAGTGGTGAACTTGCCGGAGTACGCTGGTTTGAACTTCGCCAATCTGCCGATGGACAGCCTTGGTCCATTTATCAGGAAGGAACCTATACGGCTCCTGACGGAAAACACGCTTGGCACGCAAGTATGATGATGGATGTACAAGGAAATATTGGGATGGGTTATACTTCTATGGCTGGACCCACTACTCCAGATCCAACCACAAAACGTGTTAGCTCCTATTATACAGGTCGCTACGCAAATGATCCGTTGAACACTATGACCATTGCAGAAGAATTGATTGCTGCCGGCGATGCCAATATTCCCGGACTGCGTTATGGTGATTACAGTAAAATCGATATCGATCCTTCAAACGACAAACAATTTTGGTTCGACAATGAATACATGCACAATGGACGTAAAAATGTAGTAGGTGTATTCCAAATTGCTCCAAATTTCAATAATGATGTTGGTGTGGTAAGCATTGATGCGCCCGTAACAGGAACCCTTTCAAATAGCGAAACAGTAACCGTTACCATCTTCAACTATGGACAAAACAGTGCGTCAAACTTTCCCGTAACCTTCCAAGTGGATGGCGGGGCCGTAGTTTCAGAAACTTTCACGGGAACCATCGCTTCTGCCGAAACGGCTCAATATACTTTTACGGCTACCGCAAACATGGGCACTGTAGGGCAGACCTACTCCATTACTTCTGCAACCAATATGGCTGGCGATGAAGACACTACAAACGACGCACGTACAAAAACAGTAACCTATTTACAACCAAACGATCTTGGCGTGAGCGCAATTACAGCTCCTGTTTCGGGAACTGACCTAACAGCTGCAGAAAACATTGTGGTTACCATCAACAACTTTGGGGGCGAGCCAAAATCAAATTTTGATGTTTCCTACGATTTGGACGGCACAGTAGTTACAGAAGTAGTTCCCGGTCCTTTGGCTGGAAATTCATCAACCTCATATACTTTTGCCCAAACTGGTGATTTTTCTGCACTGGGAACTTATAACCTGAGCGCTTACACCTCTTTACCCGGCGATAGCGATACTTCAAACGATGAGACCTCTGTAGTGATTATCAAACAAAACTGTCAGCCAACTGCCAACTGTAACTTGGGGGATGGTTTCCGATTGTTCAGCGTAACAACGGTCAACAATCCTTCAGCTTGTGAAGGCTATGGCGATTTCACAAACCTTGTTGCGGAAATGGAGGTAGATTCTACCAACGATCTTACCGTTACCACTGGATATGGCAACCAATATATTGTGGTTTGGGTTGACTTTAACGACGATTTCGTTTTCACTTCCAATGAAAAAGTCGTGGACAATTACGTAATAGCTCCCGGTCAAGGTAGCGGTACCTATACAGAAACCATGGACCTGGTAATTCCTGATGGAGTTGCAGAAGGGCAACACCTAATGCGCGCCAAATCCAATTGGAACAATCCCGTTCCAGAGGATGCCTGTGAAGAAACAACTTATGGAGAAACCGAAGATTATACCGCACAGATTGGAACGATGGTGGGAGTAGGTGAAAATATTTTCGACGAAAATGGTTTGACCGTTTTGTCGTTGGACAACAATAATTTCGATATAAGCTTGAAAACAGTTAACTATTCGGAAGCATTGAACCTTTCTGTCCACAATACCCTTGGGCAACGATTATTGTTCAAAAAACTTGAAAACAACGGTAACGGATATCATTACAAATTGGACATGAGCTATGTGGCCAAGGGCGTTTACCTAATTCGTGTTGGAAACAAAAAAGACGGAAGAGTAAAACGAATCATCGTTAAATAATTTCGAAATACTTACTATTTTGAAGAACCCAAAGCAGAATTTGTGCTTTGGGTTTTTTCATGAAATCTATTGCAGTATTTTTACAAAAAACAAAAAATGGCTAAATTTTTACTATTGGGAAGCGGAGAATTGGGGAAGGAATTTACCATTGCCGCAAAAAGAATCGGGCAAACCGTTATTGCCGTGGACAGCTATCCAAACGCACCCGCAGCGCAACTTGCAGACTTTGCCGAAGTAATAAATATGCTCGATGGAAATGCCCTGGATGCCCTTGTTGAAAAGTACAACCCAGATTATATTGTTCCCGAAATTGAAGCCATCCGCACCGAACGTTTTTATGAATATGAAAAACAGGGCTATGCGGTAATCCCTTCCGCAAAAGCGGCCAATTTTACCATGAACCGAAAAGCCATTCGCGATCTTGCTTCCAAAGAATTGGGTTTGAAAACTGCCGAATATCGCTACGCCACCTCAGCCGAAAGTTTGAAAAAAGCCGTTGCCGAAATAGGAATGCCCTGCGTGGTGAAACCCTTGATGTCTTCCAGCGGAAAAGGACAAAGCACCATTAAAACGGAAGCCGATATTGAAAAGGCCTGGAAATATTCACAAGAAGGATCCCGCGGCGATGTAGCTGAAGTAATCGTAGAAGCCTTTGTAGATTTCAACTATGAAATTACACTGCTTACCGTAACCCAGCGCAACGGAAAAACGCTGTTTTGCCCTCCTATTGGCCATCGCCAAGAACGGGGCGATTATATGGAAAGTTGGCAACCCGCCCCCATGAAAAACAATATTTTAGAAGAGGCGCAACGTATGGCCGAAAAAGTAACCACGGCCCTTACCGGTTTTGGTATTTGGGGCGTTGAGTTTTTTGTGGCTGATGAGGGTGTGTATTTTTCAGAACTTTCCCCACGTCCGCACGACACAGGTATGGCTACCCTAGCCAAAACCCAAAATTTCAATGAATTTGAATTGCACCTTCGCGCCATTCTTGGACTGCCAATTTCCGAAATAACACAGGAACGAATCGGCGCCAGTGCAGTTATTCTGGCTTCGGAAGAATCTGAAAACCCTACATTTGAAGGCCTTGAAATAGTAGCCGCTTCCCCAAGGACAGATTTTAGGATTTTTGGCAAACCCACCTCCCGTCCCTTCCGAAGAATGGGAGTAGTTTTAACCCATGATACTCTTGATGGAAATATTTCAGAAGTAACCCAAAAGGCAAAAAAGTTAGCGAGTGAAATAAAGGTGGTTTCAAAATAAACCAAATCCCAACCAACCCTTAAAAATTAACTTTTAACACTTAACGCTTAACACTTAACGCTTAACACTTAACGCTTAACACTTAACTTTTAACCCTTAACTTTTAACTACCAACCCAAACTACCTATTTCTCCAAAAAAATGGAGTGAGCAAAATAAGTACGGTAAACAATTCCAACCTACCGATTAGCATCAAGAAGCTGGACCACCATTTTGCGGCATCCGGCAAGTAGGCGTAATTATCCACAGGGCCAAGGTCGCCCAAAGCGGGGCCCACGTTTCCTAAGGTTGAGGCGGCACCTCCGAGGGCTGTTTTAAAATCCAAGCCAAGCCATGAAAAAACCAAGGTTCCCACAATAAAAGAAAGCATGTAAAGAATAAAAAAGCCAAGAATGTTGAAAACAATAGGCTGCGGCACTGCTTTACTATTATAGCGAACGGGTAAAATAGCGTGTGGGTGGAGCGTTCTTTTAAACTCCAGCATCCCATTTTTTATCATAATGAGATGGCGCATTATCTTAATTCCCCCCGCTGTGGAGCCAGCGCAGCCTCCCAAAAACATCATTCCGAAAAAGAAAATGGTTAAAAACGGAGTCCAAAGTGTGTAATCCGCACTTACGAAACCAGTGGTTGTAATAATGGTCAGCACCTGGAAAAGCCCGTGGCGAACCGCACTTTCAAAAGGCCCCCAAACCATTGGGTGTGCAATGCTGGAAATTGCTACGTCGGCTTCAAAATAAATCAACAAAGCCGCAACGATGGTCAATCCGACTACAAATATGGAATATAATTTGAATTCCTCGTCATGTATAATTTTTTGGAATTTCCGCTTGAAGGCAAAATAGCTCAACACAAAATTACTTCCCGCCAAAAACATAAACACAATGATAATATATTGAACCATGGGATTATCGTTCCAATAAGCCACGCTTGCATTTTTGGTTGAAAACCCACCTGTACTCAAGGTTGCCAACGAATGGTTTACGGCATCAAAAAAGCTCATTCCGGCAATTTTCAGCAAAATGGTTTCCGCCAAAGTGTAACCCACATAGATAAGCCACAATCTTTTTGCGGTATCGGTTATCCTTGGGTGCAGTTTGTCTCCGCCAGGGCCGGGAGCTTCGGCCGCAAAAAGTTGCATGCCGCCAATCCCCAGTAATGGTAAAATAGCGATTGCCAAAACGATGATACCCATCCCCCCGATCCAGTGGGTGATGCTACGCCAAAAGAGTACACCGCGAGGGATGCTTTCAATATCGGTTAAAATAGAAGCGCCCGTGGTGGTATAACCACTCATGGTTTCAAAAAAAGCATTGGTAAAACTGGGAATGGCGCCCGTGAAAATATAGGGCAAGGTGCCGATGAGGGCCATAAAAATCCATCCAAATGCCACTATTATGTATCCTTCCCGCTTTTGGATTTCCTTTCGGTGATTTTTTGTCAGAAGCATTATGGTTCCACCAACACCCAAAGCCACCGTTCCCGCCAAAAGCATTTCTTTCAGGACGCCGTCTTTGTAATACCAGCTCACAATGGAGGACAGCAGCATAAACGCGCCGTTTACCATGAGCAAAAGCCCCATTAAGTGTGAAATGATTTTATAGTTAAGTTTGGTAAGTGAACTCATTATATAAAGAGTTTTTCTACTTTCCCGATAGATTGTGGAAGACAGCACACCACTACCCTATCTCCATTTTTTATTTCGAAATCGCCCAAGGCAATGATGCCTTTACCGTTACGCACCACCCCTCCAATAATTGCCGAAACAGGAAAATCAAGGTCCTTTATTTTTTTGTTGCACACTTTGGAATGGGCCGAAACCACAAATTCCAATAGCTCGGCATTCATATTGTTGAGCTTCGTCATTGCCACAACTTCGCCTCTGCGGACGTAACGGAAAATATTGTTGGCCGCCAAAAGTTTTTTGTTGATGAGCGTATCGATTCCAATGGATTGTGAAAGCTGAAAATAATCCATATTCTCCACCAAAGCGATTGCTTTTTTAACCCCTTTTGACTTTGCCACCAAACAGGACATAATGTTGGTCTCGCTGTTTCCGGTAACGGCAATAAAGGCGTCCATATCTTCAATGGACTCTTCGGATAGCAGGTCCACATTCCTCCCGTCGCCGTTAATTACAAGACAATTGGGGATATCATCTGCAATTTCAAAAGCTTTGTCCTTGCTGCTTTCAATGAGCTTAACGTTAAAACGGTTTTTGCACAGGTCCTTTGCGGTTTTGTAGCCAATTTTGCTTCCGCCGAGAATCATCACATTTTTTATTTCCTGTTTGCTTTTTCCGGAAAGTTTAAAAATTTGGTCATCCCCTTTTTGAACGGTCGTAAAGTACACCTGATCGCCTTCCTTAAATTGCGTATCGCCACGCGGGATGATGGTGTATTGGGTGCCATAACGCTGCAAGGCAATGGGAACAAACTGCAATTCGGGATACACTTTTGCCATTTCCTTCACAGATTTGCCAACAAAAGCAGAAGTACGCGAGAGGCTCAGCCCGATCATCGTTAGGGCACCGTCCTCAAATTCGTAACTTTCATTGAAAGCACTTTGGCTGAGCAGCAATTCTATTTCATTGGAAGCCAAAGATTCCGGGGAAATCAGTTCGTCGATTCCAAATTTTTCGAAACCTACCTCATCCTTTCTGTCAATAAATTCGGTATTGGAGATTCGGGCTATGGTCCGTTTGGCACCCAATTGTTTGGCGAGCACGCAAACCGTAATATTGGTGGTTTCGCTGGAAGTTACCGCAATTACAAGATCGGTCTCATCTACTCTTGAATCCTTCAAAACGGCTATGGAGGTAGAATCGCCGCGCACTACCCGTATGTCCAAATGTGTGTCGGCATGGGCCAGCGCTTCGCGGTTGGTGTCAATAAGCGTAATGTTTTGCGATTCAAAAGACAGCAATTTCGCAAGGTGGAACCCCACTTCGCCGGCTCCGGCAATGATAATCTTCATTGGGCTATTATTTTAGGCTTTAAAATAAACAGTGCAAAGATATAGAAATAAAAGGCAGTTTTCAGCATTCGGTTTTCAGCACGAAGCAAACAAAACGGGCAGGCTCACCATTTGTCGTATGCCATTACCACATCCTACGATTTTGATTCCGATTCAGATTCAGATTTCATTTAAAAACAGTAGTTTTGCAACCGCAATTTTATGGAAAAGAAAATAACACCCTATAAAGATTCTTCGGAAGGAAAAAAGAAACAGGTGGAGCAGATGTTCGACACTATTTCTGAAAATTACGACGGCCTAAACCGCGTTATTTCCTTGGGCTCCGATATTAAATGGCGAAAGAAAGTCATTAAGATGGTTGCTGAAAAAAATCCGAAAACCATTCTCGACATCGCCACCGGCACGGGCGATCTGGCCATCCAGTTTGCCGAAAAAACTTCCGCCGAAAAAATTGTGGGCTTGGATCTTTCCGAAGGCATGCTTTCCGTTGCCCGCAAAAAGGTTTCGGGCAAGGCCATTTCAAAAAAAATTGAATTTGTGCAGGCAGACTCCGAAGCTTTACCGTTTGGGGACAACACTTTTGACGCCATTACCGTATCTTTCGGGATCAGAAACTTTGAAAATCTTGAAAAAGGGCTTTCCGAGATTTTCCGTGTGCTGAAAAAAGGCGGTATTTTCGTGGTATTGGAAACTTCTGTTCCTGCAAAATTTCCTTTTAAACAAGGATACCACTTTTATTCAAAAACCATCTTACCCCTTGTGGGCAAACTGTTTTCAAAAGATAAAGTTGCCTACAAATATTTAAGTGAAAGTGCTTCTGTGTTTCCCCACGGCGAGAGGCTCAACAATATTTTGCGCAAAATCGGGTTTAATGAAGTGAAAAATATACCTCAAACTTTCGGGGTGGCAACTATCTATAATGCTACAAAATAATTTATGAAGAAGCTATTTTTTGTACTGGCCGTTTTATGTATTGCAAATAGCGCCAACGCGCAATGGTTTTTCAACAAAGAACGTTTGGCCAATTTGGAAAATTTTGACAAAAAGCGCTTTTCATGGGGCTACTACTTGGGCTTTAACAGTTATGATTTCAAATTTGATTATAAAGAACAATATGAAGATAAGAATACCGACATTCAAGTAGAACGTTCCACTGGGTTCAACGTTGGCCTGATTGGCGATATGCGCATCAATCAATATGTAAATCTTCGATTGGAACCCGGACTCTATTTTACGCAGCGCGACCTTACTTATCCCGGTTTCGAAGAGCCAAAGGATTATTTGCGCGAGGTAAAATCTACCTACATCCACGTTCCGCTATTGCTGAAGGTTTCCACAAAAAGACTGAACAACATTAAACCCTTTATTGTTGGGGGCGTTTCTACTTCGCTTAATCTTTCCAGCAACGAGAAAAACCCTGAGGACAACGAGCAGGGAAGGTTTCGGATGACCAAAAGCACCAATTATTACGAACTTGGTTTCGGGATCGATTTCTATCTGTATTATTTTAAATTTACCCCCTCCATCCGCGGGGTGTTTGCGATGAGCGATGAATTGGTCCCCGATGACGACCCGAACAGTCCTTGGACGGGGAATATTGAGAAATTAGCTACCCGTGGTATTTTTGTGAACTTTACGTTTCAATAGACCTTCTGAATTCACTTAAAAGAATAGCGGTTGCCGTGGCCACATTGAGGCTTTCTGCTTTTTGGATCGTTCCGAAACGGGGAATGGTTATTTTGTGGGTTATCTTTTGGGTTATTGCCGCTGAAATACCGTTTGCTTCATTTCCCATTACCACAATTCCATCTTTGGGAAGTTTTTCGGAATAGACATTCTTGTCATCCATAAATCCCCCAAAAATGGGCAGTTCCGTTTTTTCGAAATAATCCAATAGCGGCAAATAATGGACCTGCACCCGCGCCAAGGAGCCCATTGTTGCCTGCACCACTTTTGGATTGAAACAATCTGCGGTATCTTCGGAACAGATTAATTGCTGCACCCCAAACCAGTCGCAAAGCCGAACGATTGTTCCCAAGTTTCCTGGATCGCGGACGGCATCCAAAGCAACTATCAGGCCCGAATCTTGCAAAGGCTTCGGTTTTGGCATTTCAAAAACGGCCACGGAAGTATTTGCCGTTTTTAAAAAGCTTATTTTTTTGAGTTCGGCCTCAGTTGCCTGAAAATGGTTTTCAGCAGTAATTTCAGAAGCATTGGTTGAAAAAAGAGAGTGGAGCGTTAAACCTTCGGCCAGCAGTTCGGCAATAACTTTTGGCCCTTCAGCCACAAAAAAACCGGTTTGTTCGCGGTACTTTTTCCGTTGAAGGCTCGTTATTAATTTTGTTTGACTTTTGCTGACCAAAATATAGTATTTTTGAATTTGAATAAAAACGTACACTTGAAGCGCGACCTCACAAAAATATCACTATTTATAGTATTAATCGGTTTGTTTTTTTCCTGTGATGCTGTAAAGCGTGTGCCAGAGGGAAAATATTTACTTACCGAAAACACCATTTTAGTTGATAGCGTAAAAACGAAAGACGCCGGCGTTTACAGCCAATTAGCACAAAAACCCAACCCTACCATCCCGCTCGTTGGTATTCCCTTCGGCCTGCACATTTATAATCTTGCAGACCCACAGCCCGATTCTACCTATTACAAATGGCTTCATAAAAACCCTAAACGAGAGGAGCGGCTTATTCGTTTTCTTTCAAAAAAACAAGTGGACCAAATAGACAGCAGTTACGTGGGCTTTAACAAATGGCTTCAAAAATCTGGAGATGCGCCCGTAATCATAAGCGAGCAGCGGATTGAAAAATCCTTGGAGCGGTTGAAGCGCTGGTATGCAAGCTACGGCTATTTTAACGATGAAGTGGATTATAAAATAGAGCCCAGCGAAAAGAGGAAAAAAAGAGCCGCAATTACCTATACGGTTAAAAAGCACAAACCCTATTTTGTGGGCGATTCCATTGCAGAAAAGATAAGCTCGCCGGTGGTTGATTCCCTGTTTCAAATTACAAAGGCCAACTCGTTCCTTGTTCCAGGGAAGCAATATGCAGCCACAGATTTCGTGAACGAAAGGGACCGACTTACTATTTTATTCAGAAATTCCGGGCTTTACCATTTTGAGCAGGATTACGTTGGTTTTGAGGCAGACACCGTGAATACGGACCACAAGGCCAATATAACCTACATTATTCCCGACCGAAAAATTACCGAAGGAGATAGCACGCATACCGTTCCTTTTAAGGTCCATACCATAAATGAGGTTCGGATTGTTACGGATTATTCATACGAAAATCGAAATAAAAAATTCCAGGATTCATTGAGCTACATGGGTTACAAACTTTTCAGTTATGGCAAGATGCGTTTTCGCCCCAAGGCCATTACCTCTGCCGTCTCCATCACTCCCGGGAAAATTTTTAAGGATATTGACCGAACCTTAACCTACAGCCAGTTAAGCGATCTGCGAATCTTTAAATATCCAAACATCAGTTATGCCGAAGTAGCTTCAGACACCACCGGAAGGCTGCTGAATTCAACCATTTTGTTGAGCCCCCGCGATCGTTTCACCTTGGGGGTAGATTTTGATTCCTATACCTCAACCATTCAGCAATTTGGCATCGGTTTTAGCGGAAGTATGACTTTTAGAAATATTTTTCGAGGTGCGGAAATTCTCGAAATTTCAGGGCGTGGAAGTTTGGGTTCTTCAAAAGATGCGGCCGATAGTGAAAGCAAATTTTTCAATATATCAGAATTTGGAGGCGATGTAAAGCTCACATTTCCAAGGATCCTTTTCCCATTAAACACTGAGAAACTTATCCCAAAGTATATGTCGCCTTCCACCAGTATCAGTTTTGGCTATAGCGTGCAAAATAATATCGGGCTAGATAGGCAGACTTCCAATGGCATTTTCAACTATAGGTGGAAACCTTCAAAAATACTTACCTATCAAGTAGATTTGCTCAACCTGCAATTTGTGAGGAATCTGAATCCGGAAAATTACTTCAATGTTTACAAAAGTTCCTATAGTAGGCTCAACGAAATAGCGAAAGACCTGAATTATGACTTTAACAATCCCTCCACCGATCCCTCATTGGAGGTTCCTGCTGAAACAGACAAGTTTATTTCTGATGTGCTAACCAGGGAGATCTATGCCAATCCTGAGACTTTTCAAGAAGTCCTAAGCATTTACGAACGGCAATTGCGACTTAGCGAGAACAACCTTATTTTTGCCTCGAACATAACAATGACAAGGGATACGCGCGAGAACCTAAACGACAATAATTTTTCGCGTTTACGCATAAAACTGGAATCTGCGGGAAATTTACTTTCAGGCATTTCCAGTCTTGCCGGGCTCACAAAAAACTCCCAAGGAAATTATGAAATCTTAGGCATTGCATATTCACAATACGCAAAAGTAGAGGCCGAATATATTAAACACTGGGACTTGGACGGAAAAAACATCTTTGCTTTTCGCGCTTTTGGCGGTATTGCAATTCCCTATAGCAATAGCAGCAACATTCCCTTTACGCGAAGCTATTTTGGGGGAGGCACAAACGACAACCGTGGCTGGAGAGCCTACGATCTTGGCCCAGGGAGCAGCGGCAGCATTTTGGATTTTAATGATGCAAACTTCAAGCTCGCCTTTAACGCGGAGTACAGATATACAATCCTGGGCGATTTAAAAGGAGCTTTTTTCGTTGATGCCGGCAACATTTGGAATGTGTTGGACGATGTTTATTTTCCTTCGTTCAGATTTGACGGGATTGAAGATCTAAAGGAAATTGCAGTCGCATCGGGGTTTGGGCTTCGATATGATTTTGGGTTTTTCGTATTTCGTTTTGATATAGGTTTTAAAACCCACGATCCCGGAAGACCTGTGGGCGAACGGTGGTTTAAGGACTATAATTTCTCAAATGCTGTTTACAACATAGGTATCAACTATCCCTTCTAAACCATTAAAATTTGTTATTTTTGTGTGCTGAATTCGGTTATCGGTTGACAATTGAAACAATTAACGATTAACATTTTACTCCCAATATTATGAGCCATGGAATCAAACCCGGAGTAGCCACGGGAAAAGAAGTTCAAAAAATACATCAATACGCCAAGGAAAAAGGTTTTGCAATGCCCGCTGTGAATGTTGTGGGTTCTGATAGCGTTAATGCCGTTATGGAAACCGCTGCCGCCCTAAACGCGCCCGTAATCATTCAATTTTCAAATGGCGGGGCACATTTCAATGCTGGAAAAGGGCTTTCCAATGAAAACGAAAAAGCCGCAATCGCTGGCGGGATAGCTGGTGCAAAACACATTCATGAACTCGCAGAAGTTTATGGAGCTACCGTAATTCTTCACACAGACCATTGTGCCAAAAAATTACTTCCGTGGATTGACGGTTTGCTTGATGCAGGTGAAAAATTCTACAAAGAAACCGGAAAACCGCTTTACAGTTCACATATGATAGATCTTTCCGAAGAGCCTATTGAAGAAAATATTGAAATCTGCAAACGCTATCTGCAGCGCATGAGCAAAATGGGAATGACCCTCGAAATTGAATTGGGCATTACTGGAGGCGAAGAAGACGGTGTGGACAACACAGGGGTTGATTCCTCAAAACTTTACACCCAACCCAAAGAAGTTGCCTATGCTTTCGAAGAGCTTTCAAAAATAAGCGACCAGTTTACCATTGCTGCTGCCTTTGGAAACGTTCACGGGGTGTACAAGCCGGGGAACGTAAAATTGACGCCTATTATTCTGAAAAATTCGCAGGAATATGTCCAGAAAAAATACAATACAGGGCCTAATCCAATCGACTTTGTTTTTCACGGCGGAAGCGGTTCCACGTTGGAAGAGATCCGCGAGGCAATAAGCTATGGCGTAATAAAGATGAATATTGACACCGATATGCAGTTTGCCTTTACGGAAGGGGTTCGCGATTATATGGTAAACAATCTGGCATATTTAAAAACCCAGATAGGAAACCCCGAAGGCGACGATCTTCCAAACAAAAAATATTACGATCCAAGAAAATGGCTCCGCGAAGGCGAGATCACTTTCAAGAAAAGACTTGAACAGGCTTTTGCAGATTTGAACAATGTAAATACGTTAGCGCATTGACCCATTGACCCCCTGCCCCTAAAGGGGGATAAATTGATAATTATAAAAAGACAAAAAGATTCTGGCACAATAGCCACAACAGAATTATAGCATCAAAAGCATAAAACAACAAACCATAAACACCAAACTATAAGCTTATGCCTTGGTTTAAAAGAACAAAAAAGGGAATACAAACCCCAACCGAAGAAAAAAAGGACGTCCCGAGAGGGCTGTGGTACAAATCGCCTACCGGAAAGATAGTTGACAGTGAAGAGCTGGAAAAGAATTTTTACGTAAGCCCCGAAGATGGCTACCACGTGCGCATAGGAAGCAAGGAATATTTTGAAATTCTTTTTGACGATAATAAATTTAAAGAGCTCGATAAAAATCTTTCCTCTCAAGATACTTTAAAATTTGAGGATAAAAAGAAATACACAGACAGGTTAAAGGAGGCCCAGGACAAAACCGGCCTTAAAGACGCAATTCGTTGTGCCGTAGGAAAATCCATGGGTGCAGATTTGGTTGTGGCCTGTATGGACTTCAGCTTTATTGGCGGTTCCATGGGAAGTGTTGTGGGCGAAAAAATTGCACGTGCTGCAGATTATTCCCTTAAAAAGAAAATTCCTTTATTGATTATTTCAAAAAGTGGCGGCGCCCGAATGATGGAAGCCGCACTCTCGTTGATGCAGCTCGCAAAGACAAGTGTGAAACTCGCCCAGTTGAGCGATGCCGGAATACCTTATATTTCTTTGTGTACAGACCCAACAACGGGCGGAACAACCGCCTCGTTCGCAATGCTTGGCGATATAAACATAAGTGAGCCCGGTGCCCTGATCGGTTTTGCAGGACCCCGCGTGGTTCGTGATACCACGGGAAAAGAACTGCCCGAAGGTTTCCAAACAGCAGAATTTGTTTTGGAACACGGTTTCCTCGATTTCATTACCCATCGTCGCGATTTAAAACGCAAAATAAACCTCTATTTGGATTTGGTTTTAAACAGGCCACTTCGCGAGAAAACCGCATAAAAAATGCTGCCCCAAACGGGCAGCATTTTTTATGGGAAAGGACATTCAATGCAATATTATTTCATACTCCACCCCATCAATGGTTAGGATTGCAAGATTGTCGCAAGTGCCGTCACCAAAATCCAACGTGCCGTTATGGCCGTTTCGGGTAATATCCAGCACCCCGCTCACAAAATAACGGCAGGTGGCTTCGCGGCGCAAGGCTTCCGTAACAATGGCATAGCTTTCAAAACCAGTACTGAAGTTGATGGTCCTATTGCCCGTTACCAAAAACACATTGTCCATCCAAGTGCCGCTTCCCATGCCCTCGATCCATTCGCGCACTTTGGTTCCGCTTACGTCAGCAAGGGCGCCACTGGGGAATAGCACATGAAGATTTAGGTGGATTGTGGCCTGCGGATTGCCATTGGCATTGTTGCGTTCCCTAAAAATGGTTCCGCCGCCCGCAATGCCTTTATCGTTAAACACAAAATTTTCAAACTGATAGGTAATGGTGCGGGTGCCATTTTGTTTGGGACCGTAGGTAAGGTGTATTTTGCCCGAAACAATATTGCCGTTGGGAAGCTCGCAGCCCAAACCAAAATCGAGGGTAACGAACGTGACTCCATTTTCGGAGGTAATGGTAATGGTAGTACAGTCTGGAAACAGACTTGCGTTCCTGCCTTCATTCTCCTCAATTTCGGAATAGGCTGTTTCAATCAAGGAAAACGCTCCGTCAGTTGCATTGTCCGCCTCGGTGGCGTCTTTGGATGCGTTTACCATTTCGCTCTGTGAAACCGTTGGTTCGTTTGCGGTTTCTTCTTTGTTGCAGGCTGTAAATGTGAAAAGTGCCAGCACCATGCCCACAATTCCTGTGTAAAATACGTTGGTTTTCATAATTCTGTTTTTTAAGGGATTCATATTGTTATGACTTCGTTGTATTTCAATAGTTTAATCCAATAAAAAAACGGCCCAAGCAGGCCGTTCATTTTAATTCAGAAAAATTTCAATCAATTCATTATAAAAGGATACTCTTGGCCATTATAGATAAATACAGCCCTGTTATCACATTCGCCGTCGCCAAAATCAATAGCCGCAGTTAACCCATCCTGGGTTACTTCAAGACGGCCATCAACCACAAAAGGGCAGGCGGTTTTATAGACAAGTGTCTCGGTCACTTCGCCACTGCGTTCAAATCCATTGGTAAATTCGGTCTGCCAATTTCCCGTTACATGATACACGTTATCAAGCCAAGTACCGGAACCAACGCCTTCCACCCATTCGGATATACGGGTTCCATTTCTGGTTCCTGTAACCGTAGTGTTCGGAAAACTTACCGTGATGCTTTCGTTTACGGTAGATTGTGGATTATCGTTTTGATTGGCAATTTCATATAAAATACTGCCGCCACCGCTTACGCCATTGCCGTTGATAACAAAATTCTGAAAAGTGTAATTGACCGTATAAGTTCCAGAAACCAGAGGTCCATATTCCAAAAGAATGCTTCCGGAAACCACATCGCCATTGTTTAAGGTACACGAATCGCCAAAGTCCAATAAAATGGTAAACACATTTCCTTGGGTTCCAACAGTTATTTCAGTACAAGATGGAAAAAGTGACTGCTGGGTAATGCCGCGACCCTCGGTTTCGTTTTCCACGAAAGCCTGTTCTATAATATTGAATGTAGCTTCGGCAACATTGTCCGTTTTGGCAGCTCTCATGGAATTGTCTGAAGAAAAATTAACTTCTTCGGCAGAAGTATCTTCATCTTTAGCACAACTTGCAAACAGGAAGATGCCCATGGCAAAAAATGCAACGATTAATCTAAAAGGGATGATTTTCATAAATATGAGGTTTAGGGGTTTAGACAAGTATAACGCTGAAAAATGCGAATTCAATATATTTTGGATTAATTTTTATTCGAAACATATCAAATTCAAATTCTGTTTTGTACTTTTGCAGCCTTGATTACCAAAATGGTAGTCAGTACATAAAAATCATTTTAACAATATTGGCATGTATTTATCACAAGAAGTAAAAGAAAAAATTTTTGAAAAACACGGGAAATCAAAGACCGATACCGGTTCTGCAGAAGGACAGATCGCTTTGTTTACGCACCGTATCGAGCATTTAACAAAACACCTTAAAGCAAACCACAAGGACTATAACACAGAGCGTTCTTTGGTAATGTTGGTAGGAAAGCGCAGGGCATTGTTGGATTATCTTATGAAAAAGGATATTCTTCGTTACCGTGCTATCGTTAAGGAACTAGGATTACGTAAGTAATATTTTTAAGGGCTCTTACGGGCCCTTTTTCAATTTCTGCGCAGGCAGGAACATTTTAGTTTTTTTCTGAAATCGTTATTGTTTTCAGAACGCATAGAAAAGCTACCCTTAAGTTTTTCATTGGTCAAACCACAACAACACAACAACACGCGACTGATAAACAGTCGTTGACCATTTTTAACCGTGCGCCGTTGGGCGTACAAAATGAAAAACAAATGATACCTAAAGTATTTAAAGAGGTCATAGACCTTGGTGATGGACGTGAAATTTCCATCGAAACCGGAAAATTGGCAAAACAGGCCCATGGCTCTGTTGTTGTGCAATCCGGAAAATGTATGCTGCTTTGTACCGTAGTTTCCAACTACCAGCAAAGCGATGTTGATTTTATGCCTTTAACGGTAGATTATCGCGAAAAATTTGCTGCCTCCGGCCGTTATCCCGGTGGTTTCTTTAAAAGGGAAGCACGCCCCAGCGATGGTGAAGTGCTTACTATGCGATTGGCAGACCGCGTATTGCGACCCTTGTTCCCAAAGGATTACCACGCAGAAACACAGGTAATGATCCAATTGATGAGCCATGATGACGACGTTATGCCCGATGCCATGGCTGGTTTGGCTGCTTCGGCTGCCATACAATTGTCTGACATCCCTTTTGAGTGTGCCATTTCCGAAGCACGCGTTGGAAGAGTCAATGGTCAATTCGTCATCAATCCTTCACGAACACAATTAGCCGAGTCAGACATCGATATGATAATTGGAGCCTCTGCCGATTCCGTAATGATGGTTGAAGGCGAGATGAAGGAAATTTCAGAAGAAGAAATGGTCGAGGCCATTAAATTTGCCCACGAGCATATTAAAAAACAGTGCGAAGCACAACTTAGATTGGCGGAAGCAGTAGGCAGAAAGGAAGTACGCGAGTACGACGGCGAACGTGAAGACGAGACCCTGGAAAAGAAAGTATATGATATGGCCTATGACGAAGTATATGCCGTAGCCAAAGCTGGATCATCAAAACACGAAAGATCAAATGCTTTTGATAAAATCAAGGAAGAAATAAAAGCAACTTTTTCTGAAGAGGAGCTGGAAGACTTTGGCGATTTAATTTCACGATATTACCGCAAGGCTGAAAAAGCTGCCGTTCGCGACCTTACGCTGAATGAAGGTATGCGTTTGGACGGAAGAAAAACAGATGAAATACGCCCCATTTGGTGCGAGATTGATTATTTGCCTTCTACCCACGGGTCTGCAATTTTCACACGCGGGGAAACGCAAGCATTGGCCACCGTAACGTTGGGAACTTCCCGTGAGGCAAATCAAATTGATATGCCATCTTATGAAGGCGAAGAGACTTTCTACCTTCACTACAACTTCCCTCCTTTCTCAACAGGTGAGGCCCGCCCAATCCGCGGTACTTCGCGTAGGGAGATCGGCCACGGAAACTTGGCGCAACGTGCGTTAAAAGGAATGATTCCCACAGATTGCCCCTACACCGTTCGTGTAGTTGCAGAAGTATTGGAATCTAACGGTTCTTCTTCTATGGCAACCGTTTGTAGTGGAACCATGGCGCTGATGGATGCAGGGGTTCAATTGAAGAAGCCGGTTTCCGGTATTGCGATGGGATTGATTTCCGATGGCGAAACTGGAAAATACGCTGTGCTTTCCGATATTCTGGGCGATGAGGATCATTTGGGCGATATGGACTTTAAAGTAACCGGAACCGCAGACGGAATAACCGCGTGCCAGATGGATATTAAAGTGAAAGGTCTTTCCTATGAAATTTTGGTGAATGCTTTGAAACAAGCTTCCGCAGGACGTTTGCACATACTTGATAAATTGATCGAGACCATTGCAAAACCAAACCCAGACGTGAAGCCACACGCTCCAAAAATGGTTACCGTTACCATTCCAAACGAATATATCGGTGCATTGATCGGACCTGGCGGAAAAGTTATCCAAGAGCTTCAGAAAGCTACCAAAACTACCATTGTTATCAACGAAGATCCCGTTACCGAAGAAGGTATCGTGGAAATTCTCGGAACCAGCCAGGAAGGGATTGACAAGGTATTGGCGAAGATAGATTCGCTTACCTTCAAGCCTGAGGTAGGAAGCATTTATGAAGTAAAAGTTATAAAGATGCTCGATTTTGGCGCAGTAGTGGAATATACCGAGGCACCCGGAAACGAGATTTTGCTGCACGTTTCAGAACTTGCCTGGGAACGCACCGAAAACGTTAGCGACGTGGTAAACATGGGCGACGTTTTTGATGTGAAATATATGGGCATTGACCCACGCACCAAGAAAGAAAGAGTATCCCGCAAAGCGATCCTTCCAAAACCGGAAGGTTACAAAGAACGCCCACCACGCGACGATAACCGTAGCGGCGGACGCGATAATCGGGGACGCGACAACCGTGGCCGCGACAATCGCGATAGAGACCGAAAGAGGGATTAATTTTTTTAATTCAGAATCCTGAATTCAGAATTATAAATTTTGAATTTTCAAAAACGCCTTCAGTCCCGAAACTTCGGGAGAGGGCGTTTTTTATTGGAAAAAGGATTTTGAAAAGCCTTGCAAGAAATAGTCAGCTCCTTGGATAATGATCTAAAAAATTTATCTTTACGGAATAACGGCAACAAAAAGATTGACTTATCCCAATCTATTTAGGAGATCGGGGCAACAAATGGCACGTTAAAGAATCTTGGCAAGCATCATGAAAGAATCACAGAAAAAAACCATTTTACTTCTTTTTTCTATTTTCAGTCTTTGCCTGAACGCCCAAAAAAATCTTGATTCGCTATATGGAGTCTGGCAGGATAAGACCCAGGCAGATTCTAGTCGAATAAAAGCTCTAAAGGATTATATTTGGGAAGGCTATCTTTTCTCTCAGCCAGATACCGCTCTTATATTAATAGAAAAGCTATATCAATTTTCAAATAAAAAAGAAAACTTAATAGGAATAGCTGGAGCAACGGATTTGAAAGGTGCTTTCTATGACAATCATGGGATGTCTGCTAAAGCATTAGATTATTATCAAAGCGGTTTAAAAATACGAAAAAAAATAAATGATGCACGTGGGATAGCTGTTTCTTTAAATCATATTGGGAACTTGTATTTGATTCAAGAGAATTTTATCAAAGCCCTGGAATACTATCAAAAAGCTTTAGAAATACAGGAGCAACACAAATATAAAAATGGAGTTAATTTCAGTTTAACCAATATTGGAATTGTCTATAGTAGGCTGGAGGACTATTCAAAAGCATTAGACTTTTTACAAAGAGGTTTGGATATTCATGAAGAAATTGGAGACCTATACGGAATTGCCATAACCTCGGGAAACATAGGAGATGTTTATCGTTTCCAAGGGAATTACATTAAGGCAATGACTTATTATGAAACAAGTCTTAAATCATTTGAAAAAATAGGATATAAAACAGGAATAGCTATTTCTCTTTCTATTATGGCAATAATTCAAATAGATCAAGGCGATTATAAAAAGGCCATTGAAGCCTGTCAAAAAAGTCTTGATTTAGCTTTGGAGATAGGCGCCATCCATGAGCAAAAAGAAGCATGCGCCTGTTTATACGAAACCTACAAGAAGTTAGGCAATGGCACTAAAGCCTTGGAATTTCACGAACAAATGTTGGTCCTAAACGACAGTTTACAATCAGAAGAAACCTCTAAAAAACTACAGCAGATGGAATTTGCCAAGCAAGTATTGGCAGATAGTTTGGCGCAAGTAGAGAAAGATCTAAAAATTGAAATGGCACATCAAAACGAAGTGCGCAAAAAAGATAAAAACAGAAATATAGCCATAGGGGTGGGCATCTTCTTTTTATTGGCTGCAGGCGGATTTTACAGCAGGTGGCATTATGTAAAAAAATCGAAAGCAGTTATAGAAAAAGAAAAGAATCGGTCTGAAAATTTATTGCTCAATATTCTTCCCTCAGAAATAGCAGAGGAACTCAAAGCTAAGGGAAGTGCAGATGCCAGGGATTTTGATATGGTTTCAATCCTTTTTACGGACTTCAAGGGGTTTACCCAAGCATCAGAGAAATTAACCGCCAAGGAGCTCATTGAAGAGATCAATGTTTGCTTTAAGGCTTTTGATCACATCTGTGAAAAACACGGGATTGAAAAAATAAAAACAATAGGTGATGCGTATATGGCCGCTGGTGGATTACCAATCCCTTCAGATAATTCTACTAAAAATACGGTTCTGGCGGGTCTAGAAATGCAGGCTTTTATTTCAGATCGAATTGGAGAAAAAAATAAATTGAATGAAATGTCATTTAAGATGCGATTAGGAATCCACACGGGGCCGGTGGTAGCAGGCATCGTTGGGGTAAAGAAATTTCAATACGACATTTGGGGGGATACAGTGAACATAGCATCACGTATGGAAAGTAGTGGCGAAATAGGAAAAGTGAACATCTCTGAAGGCACTTATGAATTGCTGAAAAATGACCCCGATCTTATTTTTACAAGCCGGGGGAGAATTGAAGCCAAAGGAAAAGGCGAAATCGAGATGTTTTTTGTCACCAAACGCTAACTAGTTGCGTAAATACACCAATTTACCCACAGCAGCATATTAAATATAAATTCTCGCCTATTTTTAAAAATTGGACGGTCAAATCGCTTTTGGGTTTCTTAAATTTAAACTGCTTCAGCTCTTAAATATGCTATTATTCAAAGGTCTTTTTCAGTAAGCGCGCAACCTTTTAAAAAATTTCAGACTATAGGGTAACACTGTAACAAAAACGATTATGAAAAATCTTTGGCTTTTACCCTTTTTTCTACTATTCACAATTTTTAATTCCTGCGAAAATGAACCCATCAGCAAAGCAGACCCCTCAAAAGTTATTCAAGTAAATTCAGAATTGTACCATCTTATCCAAAAAGCGGCCGGCAACGACTTTGAAAATGAAATAACCTGCATCGATTTCAACTACCCTTTTACCCTTGTCATTTATGACGAGAATATGGATATTTTCGGCTACCAAGTTATAAATAGCGATATTGAGTTCAGTGAGTTTTTGGGAACTCTGGAAGAAGGAAAATCCATTGGGCTAAGTTACCCAATAACCAGTATTTTAAACAATGGCCAACCCTATGAAATCAACAATAACGACGAACTGAAAGAAGCCATAGACAAATGCCTGGAGGCAGACACCATCACAACCTGCAACAATATTCTTACGGAAACTTCCTGTATATGGAAGATAAATCATTTGGATGGCCCAAACAGCGAATATGAGGGTGCCTATTTTGAAGTGAGCAATTTTGGAAACGCAGGTTTATATTTCCAAGACCACTCTTTCGGCGGCACGTGGATTACCTATTTTATTGAAGACGAATTGCATCTCAATATATTTTTAAGCGGCGATGAAAACATTAGCACTGATTGGAATTTTGATTGGAAAGTAATAAGTTTTGACGAATCACAAATGGAAATCACAAATGGAACAGACAGCTATCGTCTCATAAAAGATTGTTACGAACCCTGCCGAAAATTTCTTTTTGAGGAATGTGAAACTGAACCAAATTCCGGCAAAGCAATATTCGATTTGGAAAGTTATTTTGAATGTTTCTTTCCGTTAACCGGTATAAATGACCCGGCAACCGTGGTGGCAAGTTATTATGAAACCTATGAAGATATGCAGGCGGGCACTAATGCCATTGTAAATTTACCATACGAAAACAACGTAAACCCCCAAATTATTTATGTTAGATTTGACGATATAATTACTGGCGAATTTGTTACGAACTTACCAATAATTCTAAAAGCAATATCATGTGCCTAAAACTTCCAGAATCTATTTGAAAGAAACCGAGCTCATAAAAGCCTGCATACAAAACAACCGGACAGCCCAAAACGAATTGTTCCGGAAATACAAGGACACCCTCTATTTTACCTCTTTAAAATATTGCAGAAACGAAGCCGATGCCGAAGACAACCTGCACGATGCCTTTATAGCTATTTTCCAAAAAATAAAAACCTATAAAAACAAAGGTTCCATTGAAGGTTGGATGAAGCGGATAACCATCTATAAAGCCATTGACAAATACAAAGCCAATAAGCCTGTAAACGTGGAAATAAAAGATGATATTCTTGGGGAAACAGTAGAAATGAACGAAGAATCGCATATTTCGCTGGACCAACTCTTAAAACTTATCCAAGAACTGCCAGACCAGTACCGGCTCGTTTTTAACCTTTACCAAATGGATGGTTTTTCACATAAGGAAATCGCTAGTCTTTTGAATATTTCCGAAGGCACCTCAAAATCAAATTACTACCGTGCAAAATTAAATTTACGGGATAAAATTATAGCATTGAACAAATCCCTCAACCCAAAAACGCATTAAAAATGGGACAAAAGAAAGACATAGGAACGTTTTTTGAAACAAAACTGAACGGCGGAAAGAAAACTCCCAACCAAAGCCTTTGGGAAAAAATAAACCTCTCTTTGGATGAAGAAACGCGCAGGCGAAAGCGAACTCTTTTGTATTGGCTCGTGGGTGGAGGCCTCTTTGTTTCGTTGGGATTGTTTCTATTGCTTTCCAATGGAAATTTTTCACAAACCAATCTTCATACCGATCAAAACAACATTCTTCTAAATGATCAATCTAATTCCAATTCAGAAGAAAAAAACAATAAAACAGCCATTGAAAAAGAAACCAGTGGGCTGTCTTCTGAAATTTCCAAAAAAGACTCATTAACTGTAAAAAATAATGATGAAACACTATCAAAAATAGAGTCAACAAAAGAAAATCTAGAAAAAGATGAATTAGCAAATTCCAAAAAAACGAAACAATCCACAAAACAAATAAGTTCTGGAAGCAAAGCCAAAAAAGACCTATCAAACAAAGAAAGCATTGATGAAACTTTTAGCGTTACAACAAAATATTACTACTACAACAACGAAGATGGGAAGCGAATAATAACAACCGACAAAAATGAAATAGACAGTCTTATTATTAGAAAGCACCAATCCTTGGATTCAATAACGACAAAAAAAATAGACAGTCTTGAACAATAGATGAAAATTTCCATAGTTAGAAATACTGCATATATGGAAAGATTTAAAAACTTTTGTAACCTTTTCCGTATTTGTTACGTATAACAGATTACAAAAGTTTAAAACTTAATCTACAGGACATTTCTTAAATGAGACAACTTAAAATTACAAAGCAGGTAACCAACAGGGAAACCGCTTCATTAGACAAGTACCTTCAGGAAATTGGAAAAGTTGACTTAATCACCGCAGACGAAGAAGTAGAATTGGCACAACGCATAAAAGCGGGTGACCAACGCGCTTTGGAAAAATTGACCAAGGCCAACCTTCGTTTCGTTGTTTCGGTGGCAAAGCAATACCAAAACCAAGGGCTTACCCTTCCCGATCTTATCAACGAAGGAAACCTTGGCCTTATTAAAGCCGCACAGCGTTTTGACGAAACCCGAGGTTTCAAATTTATTTCCTACGCCGTTTGGTGGATCCGCCAGTCTATCCTTCAAGCTTTGGCTGAGCAATCTCGTATTGTGCGACTTCCTTTAAATAAAATTGGAAGCATCAACAAGATCAACAAAATGTACGCTTATTTGGAGCAAGCCAATGAGCGCCCACCTTCTGCGGAGGAAATTGCCAAAGAATTGGACATGACCATCAACGACGTAAAAGAGTCTATGAAAAACTCCGGCCGCCACGTATCGATGGACGCACCACTTGTGGAAGGAGAGGACAGCAACTTATACGACGTTCTGCGAAGTGGCGAAAGCCCAAACCCAGACCGTGCCTTGTTGCACGAATCGCTCCGTACCGAAATTGAGCGTGCCTTGGAAACCCTTACACCCCGTGAGGCAGACGTTATCCGTTTGTACTTCGGCCTTGGCGACCAGCACCCAATGACGTTGGAAGAAATAGGCGAAACCTTTGATCTTACCCGTGAGCGCGTGCGCCAAATTAAAGAAAAGGCAATCAGAAGATTGAAACACACTTCAAGAAGCAAAATATTGATGACCTATTTGGGATAAGGCCCATAACGATAACTTACAGTATCAGTTTTTCAGCCAGTCTGAAAAAATACTGTTCGTTTTTTGATTGATGAATGACCTCCGGCTGATTACCGGAGGTTTTTTTGTTAAAATCCCAAACAGAAAGCACCAAATACCAAATAAGCAATCAACCCCTAAACTTTTACCCATAAACTTATAAACCCATAAACTTATAAACTTATAAACGCTTCAACACATAAACTTATAAACCCATAAACTCCAAACTTATAGCTACCTTTGCATAAAATTTCAAAAAAATGAGCCACACAATTATAGCCCCATCCATCCTGGCAGCGGATTTTGCAAACCTGCAGCGCGATATTGAAATGATAAACAACAGTGAAGCAGATTGGTTTCATCTCGACGTTATGGACGGCGTTTTTGTTCCGAATATTTCTTTCGGTATGCCTGTAATTAAGAGCATAGCCATACATGCCAAAAAACCATTGGACGTACATTTAATGATTATCGATCCCGATCGTTACCTAAAGACTTTTGCAGATTTGGGAACAAACATACTTACGGTCCATTACGAAGCCTGTACGCATCTTCACCGTACCCTGCAAGGTATAAAGGCGGAAGGAATGCAAGCAGGTGTTGCCATTAATCCACATACCAACGTTTCACTTTTAGAAGACACCATAAATGATATTGACTTGGTTTGCATGATGAGCGTTAACCCCGGTTTTGGCGGACAAAGTTTCATTGAGAATACCTACAAAAAAGTTAAGCAGCTTCGTAAAATAATTGAAGCGAACAACGCTAAAACCAAAATTGAAATTGACGGCGGTGTTACCAATAAAAACGCCAAACAGCTCGTTGATGCCGGAGCCGATGTTTTGGTTGCCGGAAGTTATGTTTTTGGCGCGAGCAACCCAACCCAAACAATTCAAGATTTAAAAAATATTGTACTATAGTACTGCAAAATGCCCACTGTTTCTTCTGAAAATTTATTTGACGTTTTAATAATTGGCGCTGGGCCCATAGGCATTGCCTGTGCCTTGGAATGCAAAAAAAACGATCTTAATTACATCGTGGTTGAAAAAGGAACGCTCACCAATTCGCTCTACAACTATCCGCTGAATATGAGCTTTTTTTCCACTTCAGAAAAACTGGAGATTGACGGCATTCCCTTTATCAGCAATAATCCAAAGCCTTCACGCAACGAGGCACTGGAATATTATCGTCGTGTGGCCACTTCAAATAAGCTTAATATTCATTTGTATGAAAAGATTATTTCAGTAGAAAAAGTCGGTGATCATTTCGAGATCACTTCTAATAAAAAAAGCTATAGCGCTACAAATTTAATTGTAAGTACAGGATTTTACGACATTCCAAAAATGCTGAACGTTCCCGGGGAAGACTTGCCAAAAGTGACGCACTATTATAAGGAAGCCCATCCCTTTGTGATGCAAAAGGCCATTGTGGTTGGCGCCAGTAATTCGGCAGTGGATGCAGCTTTGGAAATATGGCGCAAAGGCGGTGAAGTAACTATGGTTGTTCGCGGGCCTGAAATTGGTACGCGCGTAAAATACTGGGTAAAGCCCGATATTGAAAACCGAATAAAAGAGGGAAGTATCAAGGCATATTTTAATTCAGAAGTGATCGAGATAACGGAAACTGAAGTAACGATCAAAACTCCGACAGGCAACCGAACACTTCAGAATGATTTTGTGGTCGCGTTGACAGGCTATAAACCAGATTTTGACTTTTTAAGAAAATTGGGGATTCATCTTTCAGAAGATGAAAACCATTTTCCACAATACAATCCGGACACGATGGAAACAAATATTCAGGGACTTTACCTGGCCGGGGTTATTTGCGGCGGAATGGAAACCCACAAGTGGTTTATTGAGAATTCCCGGATACATTCAAAAATAATTGCCCGGCATATTTCACAAAAAATCAATACCCTGCAAAATTAAAATTTAACAGCTTTTTGGTGTGTTCGTAGAGTTTAGGGAAAATTGCCTTAAAATCTTCGGGGGACTCCAAAAAGTATTCTGTGAGCACTGCCAAAAATTCATATTGATTGGTAAAGGCGTATGCCCTAAAAAAGTTGGTTTTGTCCAATTTATCCTTTAATTCCTGTTTTGTCAAAAGCTTCAAAATATTTTGAAAATGTTTTGTGAAACGAATGGAATCCAAGTCTCTGCCGCTAATTGCCTCCAACTGCATGGCGTGCATAAATTCGTGGATTCCCACGTTGCGGTTATCATTGTCTATTTGAAATCCCTCTTCAAAATCTTTCCAGGAAAAGACCAACGCTTTTTCGCGAGGGTTGAATTCACCCTTATGGTAATTATTGTTGACCTTGCTGAAAAATTCCCCCGGATAGATAAGCACAAAATCGATTAGCGAATAGGCATAGTTTTTTCTTCCAAAACTTAACATGCAGCCGATGGCCGCGACCAATACCATCATTCGGTCATCTATGCTCAACTCGCCTCTTCCCACAAATTTTTTATCCGAGATAAATTGGGCTACCCTGTGTTGAAATTGTTTTTTATGTTTTTCGGAGAGCGTGTCATAAAACCTGAATTCCTTTTGAAGGATGGTCAATTGGGTATCCGGGAGTTTCTTATAGACAAGATAATGCCTAAAGAGCGGCCTATCAAATTTAGCTGCGTACCAATTCTCAAAAACCCTGAAAAGGAAAAAAGCAAAACCGAGAAGAACAATTCCGTAGGCATAGGGCGCTAGCCAAGGGGCATAGGCTTCGGTCTGGAGAATATGGCTCATAGGCTAATACTGGGTGTTGAGGTAAAGTAAATATAACGATTTTCACGGCTAATTATTTCTTGGGAAAAAATTCAAAAAGAAAAATCCCCCACATCGCTGCCGGGGATTTAATAACTATTGTTTAGACCTTTAGGTTTATTAAAATTTATGAAATATTTAAAATATTATAATAATTTTATTACATTTAATCTGATTATTATGTCTTTCAACGAAGAAACCGAAAATCGTAAATAGAGTAGGTACAACTAAATATTTTAGATTATGAAAAAATTAATTTTTTATTTTGGAATTGTTTTTGTTATTTGTTTAAGTTTTTCTTGTGAAAGAGATCCGGAAAATTTTAATGTTAATAAAGACCAAGAAGTAGTTCAGAATACCACTGAAACTGAAGGAAAAACTGCATTTCAGACTAACTGCGACATTGTAAGTCCTGCATCAATTAATACCAACACCTCTGGTGTTTACAAAAATAGTAATGCCAAGTTTACCTATCAATCCAATATTCCAAATCCCTCAGTTTATTGGAGTATACCATCCAATTCGGGAATTAGCATAGTTTCTGGTCAAAATACTGCAACGATTACTCTGGCCTTTTCCAATACGTTTAATGGAGCAACAATTTCCGCAAATGGAGTTGATGGGATTCTTAATTGTTCAGATATAGAGAATATTATAGTAGGAGGGTGTGGTAGTAGTTGTTGTATTCCTGAATTAGATAGTTACTGGATTTGCGGCGGATGGCCATATGGACATGGTGCCGTATATATAGATTTCACTGGATGTGACAGCTCTGTTGTAGATCGAATTCATTGGCAACTAAGTGGGGCTAAATTTATATCCGGGCCATTGACAGGTTATAGCTCAGGAACAACATATGGACCAGCATCTCCTGGAAATATTGATGGCCAATGTGGCGTACCCATCCATGTTACAGCTACTGTCTATTATAATAATGGTTGTCCAACTCAAACACTAGAAGAAGATGTAGACACCTTTTGATTTATTTAAAACATAAAGTTTTTCAAATCCTTTTTCCATGCCCATCTAAATTTACAAATTTAGATGGGTTTTATTATCCAAAAAGCAATTTTGGATTTCGAAATATTTGTAAGGCCTTTCTTTTCATTTCAATTTCCATCAATTAAACTAAAGTTGGAAGCGATGATAGATAATTATTAACCACTTTCGAAACTATCTATACTTCCATTTTCTACGATATGAAAGCTCTTCTATTTTTTACTAGTTTTCTAAACAATCTCTATGTAGTTTTTATTAAATGATAGAAATACATCTATTCTTACTGTATAATAATTCAAGAGTTGACAACTTTTTAGCGTTTCCATTTATTATTCCTACGCGACTAGTAACTTTCATAAATTTATTTAAGAATACTTTCTAATTATTCTTCGAGTTGCAAGATTTGACTACAATTGACGACTTTTTTTGAAAAAATCCTCCCTAAATTTAACGATAGGCGATTATGTAAACTATTGGATATAAAAATCCCCAGCATTTCTGCCGGGGATTTTGATAAAAATTATACATTTTCTTAAAAATCGAAAGTATAGAATTTATCCCAGAACAACTGTTGTTCAGGAACATCACCTAATGGTCCTAATGCATCTGATGCATCATTGTAATTTGCTCCATTTAAAGTCTGTTCACCAACAGGATAAGTATATCTCACTGGAAAACCAGATTGAGCTCTTACCGGATTTACCAGAATTGGATAATCAAGTCTGCGAACAGAAAGATATGGTGCAAAAGTGCGATTGTAAAGACCAAAATATGCTTGTTCACCAATTACCATTTTCCATTTTGGATTTGAAGTACTTGCAGCTAAAGCAGAAGTATAATTAACTTTAGGGTTTGCCAAATATGAAGCAACATCACTAACACCCCAATAATTGAATGATGCGGTAATTCCAGCTACATAGTGACTTTCAGCATTGCCTCCAACATTAAATCCTCTTTCAGCAGCTTCCGCCAATAAAAATTCTACTTCATCATAAGACATAATAACTCCAGGTTCAGATGCATTAACAATACGATCTGAAACATGTGTATAGACACCGTAGGATGATCTGCTTCCAATAACACCACCAACATAAGAGAATATACCAATACCATCACCAGCGTTCACCGAGGTATTAATGTTGTTTATTTCAAGAGTTGTAGAAGTTACATTAGATGCAGTTCCTAACAAAATACTTTCAGCATCCTCAACTTGAAGATAAATTTCATCTCCTATAGCAGGAAGATTATCCAATTCTTTCGTCATAGTAATTGTTGTAACATTTCCAGATGTGGAAACGCTCGCTACAGGATTCCCTTTAGTAGGATCCGTAGGATCCCAAGGATAATTGAACTCCACTTTTCCATTAAAATAAGCAGCACTTCGTGGGTCATTAACGTTGTTCAGCATATTAACGAGTGTTGCACCAGCAACATAATCATTACGACCGCTCAAAACTAAGTTATTGTTCATAGGGTTGTTGTTTGGAGCTGCGTTTCTATATGCATAGCTGGCATTGTCAGCATTGCTTGTAAATACACCGCTAAGAAATGCAGATTCTACGGTTGATTGTGCCAACCCAGCATTAAAATCAGCAATTGTAAGACCCATACGCAGTTTCAATGAATTCGCAAATTTTTTCCATTTTGAAACATCTCCTCTATAAATAAGATCCTCACCACTTTCAAAGCTGTTCAAGCTTGTATCCATAGAATTTATTGCAGCGGTTAAACGCACCAATAAATCTTTATATACCGTTTGAGCATCATCATACTTCGGCAAAAGATTGTTTATATCCAATGCTTCTGTATATGGTATGTTGCCAAAAGTTTCCACCAAATTACTATAAGCGTAAACCTTTAAAACTTCAATAATTGCTTGTTTGTTTGGTTTTCTACCGTTTAACTCATCGGTAAGATAAGTTGTAGCTTCAATATTGATGGAAGCTTGGTCCAAATCCTTTAAAACATCGCGATATATTACTCTCCAATGATTATCCGGAATAGAACGAGTTACTTGGTTATATCGACTTTCGTCAGTATAAGTAGTCTCCTGTAATTGTTGTGTCCATAACCTTAAGTTATTTAAGTTCACGTTAGGAGTAACCACTTGGTCAGCAAGTTGCTTTTGGGCAGAAGCAAATAAACTTTCGCCACTCACATTTGCAGGGTCTTTTATGTTTTCATTCAGATCTTCAAGACTATCTGAACAAGACACGGCCAAAATTGCCGCTGTGAAAATTAAAATCAGTTTCTTCATTTTTCTATGTATTAAAATTGTGCTTTAATGTTAAACCCATAATCCTGGGTAGTTGGCAATGCACCAGTACTATATCCTTGCAAATTACCAGAGCTCAAACCTGATTCTGGATCCGCATATGGCATATTTTTATCAATAATCCAAAGATTAGAACCTGAAACACTGAACTGAAGGCCAGTCATAAAGGTATTGTCCAAGAATTTAGATGGAAGTGTATAAGTAAGGGATACTTGACGCAATTTTACGTAACTGGCATCATATACAAACTCTGAATTAGGAAGAGCTGCATAACCAAAACCACTAAATCCATTCGCATCAGTTCTTGTAGTATTTACAGAACCATCGGGATTAACGCCTGGATTGATGTAACCACCACCATTTTCTATTGTATTTCTCACAGGGTTTCCTAAATCGTTAAGGAAGGCAGTGTTGGCATAAACACCTGTTGACTGTCCATAATATTGGTCTAATGAGAAGATACTACCTCCTTTTTGAATATCAATCAGGAAACTAAATGATAAATTCTTATAAGTTAGCGTGTTTGTAATACCAGCCAACCATTCAGGGTTTGTATCTCCAATTATATTGTTAGAGGTAGCCGTTGGTATGTATCGCCCAGTTTCGGGGTCAACTACTTTTTGACCATTCAAATATGTAAAATCCTGGCCATAAATAACACCGTAAGGCTCTCCTAAAACAGCGTTAATGGTAACTCCACCCTGGAAGCTACCCAACTGAAGTGTTTTAATTCCTTCGGGAAGCGCAACCACCTCACTTTTGTTTTGAGACCAGTTTGCACTTAATCCCCAACTAAAGTTATCATTTTTAATGGGCATTGCGTTCAAAGATACTTCAATACCTTTGTTTTCAATTTCCCCAGCATTCAAAAGTTTGGATGTATAACCTGTAGCTGAAGAAACTGGAGCTGCTACAATTTGGTCAATAGAGTTGGATTTGTAGTATGCAACATCGAAACCTAAGCGATTGTTCGCAAATCGCATTTCAATACCAGCTTCATAACTTTTAGTTAACTCCGCTTTTAGATTGGGGTTGTTTTTTCTGCTAGGTACAGATGTTCCAATATCATTGTTGATATCATAAGTATCTATTAATCTATCAAATGGTGCACCATTCCCTACTTCTGCATAGTTCACTCTTAATTTACCAAATGAAATAGCATTTACATTCAGCAATTTACTGAATACAAAACTGGTAGAAACAGAAGGATAACCAACAGAATTATCTGATGCTGGCAAAGTTGAGAAGGTATCTACACGGTAAGTACCATCCAAGAATAAGATATTTGCAAAACCAAATGATGCACTGGCATAAATGCCGTCCACTCCGATCTTCTGAGCTTGCTCGGTTGGGCGTGGGTTTGCAGATACTGTATTTTGAAGGGAGTAAAGTCCAGGTACAATTAAACCTCCAGCAGTTGAAGATAATAATGAATTGAACTCATTTCTTCTAATGTTACTTCCCAATATTCCGGCAAAACTAATTTTTTCAGAAATATTAGTGTTAAAGTTAAACATTAAATCGTAGTTTGTTTCAGTAGCGGTTATATCTCTTCTTAAATAACCTGAATCAACGTTTCCACGGGTAACACCAAATCTTGCTGCCACAGAA
Source organism: Aequorivita todarodis (assembly GCF_028561335.1). Lineage (GTDB taxonomy): Bacteria > Bacteroidota > Bacteroidia > Flavobacteriales > Flavobacteriaceae > Aequorivita > Aequorivita todarodis. The sequence continues at coordinate 249,722 of NZ_JAQQTG010000016.1, forward strand.
CCAACAGCTCTGCGCTCTTCTTGAGATTCGCTGTAAGTATCTGTTGAGACCCTACCGGTTACGCTTACCCAGTCAGCCAATTCATAGTTTAATTCAAAATTACCTATGAAACGATTTCTGTCATCATTTTGATAATTTTCATAACGTGTCCAATACGGGTTATCCCAATAAAGTGGGGGTGCACCAATTGAGGAGTTAACAGGGTTCCAAGTTACATTTCGCTTTGTTGCAAAATAAAGATCTCTTTGCTCTTTTAAATCTGTAGTTGTTGACCACCATTGTTTCATGTTACCTACAACGTTATCATTATAACCAGTAGAGTTACGACCCAAAGCATCTGTTCTAATATAATTAGCAAAACCACTTACAGTCATTTTTTCAGAAAGATCATACGTTCCACTAAGAATAAAGTTATGTCTGTCCAATTTACTATTCGGCATTAATCCTTTTTGATCTAATTTAGTATAAGACAAACGGTACGAACCATTTTCCAATCCATTAGATACAGAGATAGAGTTAGTAAGCGTTATTGGAGTTTCAAAAAAGGTCAAAGGACCATTTTTAGCGGCAACGTATGGAGTCTTCTTCAAGTAATTTGGAGAAGCTGGATCAAATGAGTCCCATTGGTATATATAAAGATTTGGGTCAAAAGCAGGACCATAGGAAGCATCATCTTGATAATTTCCTACTTGATCATCTATACCATCACCATCGATATCTTCAAAGGTAAAATAATCATCACCATATCCAGGTCCGTATTGGTTTTGATATTCAGCAAATGTGCTTTTATCAATAAAACCTACTTGAGCGTTAGAGTTAATAGTAACCCCAAGACCTTTAGCTTTTTTACCCTTTTTAGTAGTTATAATAATTACCCCGTTTGCCGCACGTGAACCGTAAAGTGCAGATGCAGCAGCACCCTTAAGTACGTTTACAGATTCAATATCGTCTGGGTTAATATCCGCAGCGGCATTACCGTAATCGTAATAGTTACCCGAAGCTTGGGATTGGGCCGCAGTATTAGTATTTCTGTTACTAATTGGCACACCGTCAACAACGAATAATGCTTGGTTGTCCCCAGTTAAAGAGGTGTTACCTCTAATAACCACGTTGGTAGAACCACCAAAGTTGTTGTTTCTTCTAATTTGAAGACCAGAAACCTTACCAGAAAGGGCATTTGTAAAGTTGTTCCCCTTTACGGTAGAGATATCCTCTCCTTCCACCTGCTGCGTGGAATACCCCAGTGATTGTTTCTCACGGGAGATACCAAGTGCAGTTACCACTACCTCGTCCAGTGTAGAACCGGCTTTCATGGTTACATCAATTTTATTTGAGGCCCCAACAGCAATCTCTTGGGTCTCAAAACCTACATAACTATAAACGAGTGTCTGTCCCACGGCAGCCTCAATGGTGTAGTTACCATCAAAATCAGACTGCGTTCCGGTACTAGTACCCTTTATAATTATGTTAACTCCTGGAAGTGGTAGGCCTGTGTCATCGGCCACCGTTCCGGAAATCGTTTTTTCCTGTGCAAAAGCGAGCTGCACAATCAACACTAACAAAAGTGTTAAAATTCCACTAAACTTTGTTTTCATTTTTTTGTTTGTTTGAATTAGCACCCCAAAAGTGCCAATAAAATCTTACAATTCCAACTTTTAATGAAAGTAGATTATGAAAATTTTATCAAAAAGTTATTTTAAAATCTCCCATTTCAAGGAAATTTTAGCTTAAAATTTTGCAAAGCCTTGGTTTTCTTGTGTTTTCGGAAGGGGAGTCATACCGAAGTTGGTAAAATATGTTTGGAAAAAAACTTTGAAAAAATTTCAAACACTTTATGAACAATTCCCCCAACTTCACAAATAATGCCGTTTTTGGGCATTTTGAAGTTTATACAGAAGAAAGAATTTTCTTATAAAGTTTTTAATGTTTTTTAAAAAAAAGCAACTGAAACCATTAAAAAAATGCTAAAATTAAGATACTCATTCCTAATATAAGCCAAAATATTATTTCGCGGTGCCTTCTCCTTTAAACTGCTGCGAATTGTTTTTGAAAAGCACATTAAAAGTGGTGAGGCTACCGTAACAACGTGTTATATATTGTTGAAGGTCTATTTTATCCTGTTCTGCCAATTCTTTGCTGGCGTTTATTTTTTGCTCCATTACCCGAAGTCGGTCGCGCAACATCACGATTTTATGGAAAAACGTATCAATCGGTATTTCCTTTGAGGCCAAATTTGGATCGGCCGGTTTCAGGACCATACTGCCTCCCTTCCACTTATCGGCTATCGGTACGATCTCGCTAAAGCCGTTCCACTTTTTTAAAATATCGCGCAGGCTCTTTTCTACTTCGTAAAAACTTACCGTGTCAACCTCGTCTTCCGCGGCTTCAATAATTTCGAAATCGTCGTCGGTGGCGATGGTTTCCAGACCGTTTTCAATAAAAGTTACCCAGTACATCTTTGCAGTAACATTGGTAACCACTCCTTTTCCGTATTTGGGATGGTCTATTCGCGAGCCTATTCCTAATATTTGTTTCATTGTGATTTTGATTTTGGTTTGAAGTTTACCCCCAACCCCTAAAGGGGAGAATTTAGGTGACATAAAAATTTCATTCCATTTAAAGATGATATTCAACTCCCTTTAGGGCCGGGGTATGATTCTCAAAAATAAAAAAAGAATCCCATCTATCCGAAGGAAATAAAAAACCATCCAAATTTAAAATCGGGATGGTTTTTTTGGTTCAATTAACCAATCGCGGACTACTTCTTCTTAGGAGCAGTTGGCGAAGCCTTTTTGTTATCCTGCTTTTTTGCCTGGGCTTTTGCAGGTTGCGGCTTTTTGTTTTGCTGTTGTTGTGGCATAACAATTACTTTTTTTGAATTAACACTATAAAGGTAAAAGGAGCCAGTGTTAAATTATTCTCTCGTTAGCTAAAGTTTAACAGTAGCTTTTCCGCAGCAAAAAATCAATCGTGCTTATGGTCGTCTATCACTTGCTGGTCTCGGTATTTGCAGCAGGGGTCTATATTTTCGTAAACCTCATCCTTTGCTTTTATATCCTGGGTATCGTGGCCACTATCCGCAATACTTTGCTGAATTTTCGTGAGGTCGGTTTTCCTTTCGTTATAAATGAGTTTCAACTCGTGGGTATCCACATCCCAAATTGCCGATTTAACGCCCTTGGCCTGAATGGAGGCCTTTTCAATGCGCTCTTTGCACATACCGCATACGCCATCCACCTCAATGGTGGCCTTTGCATTTTTGTTTTGGGCGAAACCTGTTGCGCCCATTAGTAGTATTCCTAAAATTACAATTGCGTTTTTCATATTTGAATTATTTTTTATTATTATTCTCTATTATTATTCTCTATTATTATTCTCTATTATTATTCTCTATTGTTATTCTCTATTGTTAATAATTCTTTGCGGTCTCTGCGACTCTGCGGTATTTTTTCCCCGCAAAGGCGCGGAGAACATGGAGGTTTTAGTTTAGCCTATATCGTAAACCTGCATAATAAGAGCTTCCAAAAATGGGGCCGTAAACGTAAGTTGTGTCAAAAGTTGTTCCAAATGGGTTGTCGCTTCCCACGATTGGGCTGGACTGTGTAACGTTCGTAATATTTTCCCCACCCACGTAAATTTCAAAATTAGTTGAAAAAACTTTAGTAATCTGTGCATTCAGCGTAGAAACCGATGGAGAAAATTGGGAAAGCCCAATGGTGTTCAAATAACTTTCGGTGGAAGCGAAGCGCTGCTCGCCCAAATAGTTGAAGGTGGCGTCAAATTTCCAGTTTCCGCCTTTCGCCGTTTGGTGTGTCTGAAACGACGCATTCGCAAAAAAACGATGGTTGGGCGTTAACGGATTTTCCTTCTTCCCACTCATATAAGTGGTTTCCACATCGTAATATTTATAGGCCAAGCGCACATCAAAATGGGTAAATGGATTGTAGTTGAACTCAATTTGATAGTTATTGGAATAACTTTCGCCTTCCAAATTATAAAAGTTTATTTCCGAAGGATTTTCCCAGTCCACCACAATTTGGTTTACAAAATCGGTTCTGTAAAAATCGAAAGTTACATCCGCCTTTCTGCTGAAGAGATTGAAACCTTGCATATACGAAAGTCCATAATTCCAAGCAATTTCAGGGTCGAGTCCGTAAATTTTTCCGCCGTTCCCGTAAATATTCAAGCTGCGTGAAGTGGCAAACAGACTTTGGTTTTCAGCAAAAATATTGGCACTTCGCTTTCCCCTTCCCGCAGAAACACGAAAAGCCGATTTGTCCCAAGGTGTATAACGTAAATGGAAGCGCGGCGTTAAGAAAGTTCCCAATGTGTTGTGAACATCCGCGCGAATTCCCGCACTAAAGTTTAAATCGCCCAGATTGTCAAAATTATACTCAAAGAAAGCTCCAACGGAATTTTCAATTCTGTTGAAATTTTCCGTCAAAACCAATTCGTCGTAACCATCATAAGTTGCGCTGACGCCCGTTTTAATTTTGTGGCGGGAGTCGCTGATTATTGAATTGTATGTGAAATTGGCATACAAACTATTGTGGACAATGTTGTAATCGTTCAACCCAAAATAGGATTCCTGGTCATGATGGCTGTACGCCAGCTGCAACCCACCGGTACGCCAAGGAATGTCAGGATTCACAAAACCAAATTTCCCCGAAAGGTCAAAACGTTGGGTATTAATTTCGCTACCCCAAGCATTTGTGGTGCCTCGATCCTTTTTTTCATCAAAACCAATCTGTCCGGTCTGCTTTTCATCGTTCAAAAACCGAACGTTGAAAAAACCAACGTAGCCATTTTCGGTGTCTGTGTATTGCCAGCGATTCATCACATTCACTTGCTGCATCAATGGCGCATCCAGGAAGGAATCGTCATTTTTGTCAAATTCCGTTTCGCGCAAGTTTCCGTGGATATATAAACCGGTGCTCCATCGCTCGGTGACTTTTGTGTTGAGATGTGTATTCAACTCAAATCGGCCATTTCCGGCTCCGTAAGCGTTTACGAAAAGTTTATCGTCCGTGGTAGGTTTTTGCAATTCGGCATTAATTTGTCCCGCAATACTTTCGTAGCCGTTAGTAACGCTGCCCGCACCTTTGGTTATTTGGATGCTTTCCACCCAAGTTCCCGGAATAAAACTCAATCCATACGCCTGCGAAGCCCCGCGAATGCTCGGCACGTTTTCGGTAGTTATCAAAATATACGGACTCGTTAATCCAAGCATTTTAATTTGTTTGGTTCCTGAAATAGCATCGGCAAAATTCACATCGATGGAAGGGTTTGTTTCAAAGCTTTCCGCCAAGTTACAACAGGCGGCTTTCAGCAATTCGCCACTGCTCACGTTTATTACATTTTGCGATTGCAGAAACGAACGCGAACTCGCTTTTTGACGGGCAGTTACATTGACTTCATCCAAATTAGACTTAGATTTTAAAGAATGTGTTATTCGCTTTGGAGAATTCACCGAAATGGTATCGGTTTTATAACCAACAAAACTGATGACCAATTTTTTGTATTCCGGTTTATAGGTAATTTCAAAATTACCATCAAAATCGGTCACTGTTCCCACTTGGGTGTTTAGCCAATACACGTTTGCTCCGCCAAGCGGAACTTCTTTGTTATCGACATTTTCAGTAATGTGGCCCGTTATTCTTTCCTGTGAAAAAACGCAAAGCGGAAGCAAAAGAGCAATAAATAGGAGGCTTTTCATTTTAATTATTATATGTAATGTCATCATTATTTTTTTTTAAGACTTAAGACGGTAAGACGTAGGACGTAGGACTATTTTTTAAATTTGTTATTCATCTTACGTCTTATGTCATAAAGTCCTATGTCATTTTTCAATCAATTTTGGCACCGCGCAATCGCAATGCGTTTGTAATTACTGAAACCGAGCTGAAACTCATAGCCAGCGCGGCGATCATCGGCGATAATAATATTCCGAAAACCGGAAAGAGCACCCCTGCGGCAATAGGCACGCCGAGCGCATTATAAATTAAAGCGAAAAAGAGGTTTTGCTTAATGTTGCGCATCACTTTTTCACTTAAATGGAACGCTTTTACAATGCCGTGCAAATCGCCTTTTACCAAGGTTATTCCGGCACTTTCTATAGCCACATCTGTTCCCGTTCCCATCGCAATGCCCACATCGCTTTTTGCCAAAGCCGGCGCATCGTTTATCCCGTCGCCTGCCATAGCCACTTTTTTACCTTCGGCGTGCAGTTTTTCAACAACTTCCAATTTGTCCTGCGGAAGCATTTCAGCTTTAAAATCGGCGAGATTTAATTCGGAAGCAACAGCCTTTGCGGTGTCGTGGTTATCGCCCGTAAGCATAATGACCTCAATTCCCTTTTTCTGAAGTTCGTTGATGGCTTTTTTACTGGTTTCCTTTATTTTATCGGCAATCACAACGAAGCCAACCACTTTTCCATCAACGGAAAGCATTGGCACGGTTTTGCCTTTTTTCTGTTCTTCGGAAATTTCTTTTTGAAGTGCCTCGGAAATATCCGCGCCAGCTTCCTGCATCATCTTTTCGTTCCCGAGCGCAATCTTTTTGCCGTTGATAGTTCCCGTAACACCTTTTCCAGTAACCGAATTGAAATCGATAGTTTTGATTACTTCGGAATTCTTTTCCTTTCCGTATTTAACCGTAGCATCTGCCAGTGGATGTTCGCTGTTTTGATTGAGCGAAACGATATATTGAAGCACTTCTTCTTCCGAAATATTTTCCGCAGCTCCCACTTTTTCCACAGAAGGTTTTCCTTCGGTAATCGTTCCGGTTTTATCAATTATTAAAACGTCAATTTTATTTAGCGTTTCAAGCGCTTCGGCGTTTTTGATCAGTACGCCGCTTTGTGCGCCCTTCCCTACTCCAACCATAACGGACATTGGCGTTGCGAGCCCCAAGGCACACGGACAGGCAATTATTAAAACCGCAATCGCGTTTACCAAGGCATATACATATCTTGGCTCGGGCCCAAAGACTGCCCAAACGATAAAGGTGATTATTGAAACCAAAACCACAATCGGTACAAACCAGCCCGAAATTTTATCGGCCAGTTTTTGGATCGGAGCGCGGCTTCGGCTTGCTTTGTTAACCATTTCAATGATTTGGGAAAGCAGAGTATCGCTTCCCACTTTTTCGGCTTTCATTACAAAAGTTTGTTGCCCATTGATGGTGCCCGAACTTACTTTATCCCCCTCGGCTTTTGAAACGGGCACGGGTTCGCCGGTAATCATCGACTCGTCAACGGAGCTTTCGCCTTCTAAAATACTTCCGTCCACTGGAATTTTTTCGCCCGGTTTTACGCGGAGTTTGTCGCCAACCTCAATTTTATCGATTGCGATGGTTTCCTCTTTTCCGTCAACGATTCGCACGGCTTTGTTTGGCGCCAGTTTTAGCAATTCCTTTACTGCGGAATTGGTACGGTTGTGTGCGCGCGCTTCCAAAACCTGTCCCATTAAAACCAAGGTGAGAATTACCGTTGCCGCTTCAATATAAACGTGTACGGTGCCCGATTCGGTTTTAAATTGGTCTGGGAAAAAATCTGGAAATAGCATCCCGAAAACACTGAAAAGCCAAGCCACCCCAGCACCAATCCCGATAAGGGTAAACATATTGAGATTCCAGGTTTTAATGGAGCGATAGGCCCGTTCAAAAAACATCCAAGTGGCGTAAAAAACCACGGGAATTGAAAGGCCGAGTTGTATCCAATTCCAAGTGCTCATTGGCATCCAATCGTACAACGGATTGTTTGGAATCATTTCGGACATTGCTATTATAAAGATTGGAATTGTGAAAATTATCGCAATCCAAAACTTTTTCAGCAACTTTTTATACGATTTGTTTTCGGCAGATTCGTCGGCCTCTTTTGGCACCAAATCCATTCCACAGATGGGGCAAGAACCCGGTTCGTCGCGAATTACTTCGGGATGCATTGGGCAGGTGTAGCCCCCCAACCCCCGAAGGGGGAGAGCTTCGGGCACTAAATCCATTCCGCAAACGGGGCAATCGCCGGGTTTGTCGTAGGTTTTTTCGCCTTCGCAATGCATCGGGCAATAGAAAGTACCCGAAGCCCCCAACCCCCGAAGGGGGCTTTTTTCACTCCTCCCCTTTGGGGAGGTCGGGAGGGGACTTCCCGGTTCGTGGATGGTGTATCGTCCGCCGTCGTCTTCCAATGCTTTTTCAAAAACTTTCAATGGAATATGTTTTTCCATTTCAATTACCGCTTCTGCTTTTTCAAGGTTTACCGATGCCTTTGAAACGCCTTCAATTTCACTTAAAGTTTGTTCCACATGGCTTCGGCAGCCGTTGCAGGTCATTCCGTGGATGGAATACGTTTCTTTTTTTACTCCTTCGGAAGTGGTTTTGTTGTCTTCAGAGGAAACAATTTCTCTTTCTTCGGAAACTGTTTCGTGCTTTGTGGTAGCTATGGTATAGCGCCCTCCATCATCCTTTAAGGCTTTTTGAAAAACTTCCAAGGGAATATGTTTTTCCATTTCAATTACCGCTTCGGCTTTTTCAAGATTTACCGATGCTTTTGAAACGCCTTCAACTTTATTCAAAGTTTCTTCTACATGGCTTCGGCAGCCGTTGCAGGTCATTCCGTGTATTTTATATGTATGTTTCATTTTTTTAGTTGTTAGACATGAGACGTGAGATATTAGATCGTCTTGTTTCTTGTTTCTTGTTTCCTGTTTCCTATTTCCTATTTCCTGTTTCCTGTTTCCTGTTTCCTGTTTCCTGTTTCCTGTTTCCTCTTTCTATATTAAAAATTTAATAATCAGCCCTCCCGCAAGCCATAGGTAGCAGAAAAATGCTGCGTATTTTAAAATATTCTCAAGCAGTTTGCTTTTCGGCGCCATTTCAGCCATTTTGTACTCCACATCTTTCTTTTTGAAAAACCCGAGGTATATCAACCCTGCGGAAATAATCAAAAAAGCCAGGTTGAGATAAAAGGTATAATTGAATTTGAAATATTCGGTATCAGTGATTTTTACTTGGGAAGGGTCGGGCAGCGCACCAAAAATATCAAAGGCGTAATGTAGCGCCAACGAGGCTCCAATCAGGGAAGTAAAAAGCAGAAAAAGGATAAAAAGGCTCATTTTCCACCCGTAATATTTCGCATTGATCCGCAGAATTGGAAAAACCACCAAATCACTAAAAATAAAGGCCATGACTCCGGCAAAACTGACGCCTTTTCCGAAGAGAAGCGCAGCCAGCGGAATGTTTCCCATAGAGCCAATAAAGGTTAGAAAAGCTGCGACTGGGCCCACGACTACGTGTTCCAAAATTTCAAGAAAAGTAAAATCCGTATTTCCGTTGCCACTGTTTATAAACAGGGTCTGAAAAAAGGAATCTGGCACAAAAACCGCCACGATTCCGGCAATGGTAAAGCCCACGGTTACGTCTTTCCAAACCATCGCCCATTCCATTTTGTATTGTTTGGCCACTTTTGCCCAACCTTTTTCCGAGGCTATTTTCTTTTTCCAATCGGTGCTTTGCTTTTCATCTTCCCCTTCGTTCTCTTTCAAGTTTTTTCGGGCGTTTTCGATGAGCTTTTTTGGGTTTATTAAACGAATCAGCAACCAGCTTATAAGTATTAAAATAATTCCGCCCACGTATTCGCCAACCACAAACTGCCAGCCAAGAAAGATGGAAATTATGATTCCCAACTCGATAACAAGATTTGTGGAAGCCAATAAAAATGCAATGGAAGAAACAAAACTCGCTCCTTTTTTAAAGAGGGATTTGGCACTGGCCAAAGCGGCGAAGCTGCACGAGCTGCTTATAAAACCGAAAAAAGTTCCCAGCAATACACTTTTGTTTTCCTTTTCGCCCATGGTTTTTTGCATCCGTTTTTCGGTTACAAAAACCTGTATCATACTGCTGATGATATAGCCCAAAACGAACGCCCACAGTGCCATCCAGAAAAATCCGGCGGTGGTATAGGCGGCTTCGCCCCATTGTTTTAGAAAGTTGTCCATCGTATCCGATTTTAAATTTAAGACCTAAGCTTGACGATCTGGTGCCCTTGTGCCGCAGCTTTAGGGCAACCTATCCTTTACCTCGGTTATATATGCGATAATTGATTCCTTTTCAGCTTCCGATAAAACCGCGTGGCGATGCATTAAGGTATATGACCACAGCGGCATTTCATCGTCCTTAATTTGATTTATAATTGACCTTAACTTGCTGTTCTTTCTTCGCACGGAAAGATCATTCCACTCACTGAAATTCAATTCGGCCTTTGCTTCCTTTATATGGTGTTCCAAAAACCAGGCTACCGGTTGGATTTTATTGTACCACGGATAGTCCGTGTGGTTGCTGTGGCAATCGTAACAGGATTCTTTTAATAGGGCACTGATTTCGGCCGGCGGATTGTTTGCCACCACAAAATCGGTCTTTGGCACCATATCGCTTTGGTTGCGCTCGGTGGGGATAAATTGGATTGCGACGAAGGCAACTATCAAAACCAAGACTATTATTTTCAGAATCTTTTTCATTACACCGTTGATAAAACCTACAAGGAACCTCGCTGAAGGGCGGGAAATACCTTGCAGATTTTTAATATTAATTTATTTCTTTTTCAACTCTTCCACATTTTAGCATTTTACTGCCGTAGTATGGATTTTTTACTTCTTTGTTGGCACTTAACCAAGAACTTCCCTCATCGTACATTGGGCAGAACTGTTGGTAAAGTGTTGTAGATGTACCTGTAATTGCCACCATATCAATCATATCCTTGCTCAAGACTTTAAAATGTTCGCGTTGGTGCTTTATGGGGCTCTTCGAAATGTGTTCTGCATTTTCCGTGGCGTCCATAAGAATATCCTTCAATTCTTTTTGTTGTTCTGCTGAATATTTACTAGTATCAAAACTTTGCAAATCCTTCATCAAGGTTTTGCCCGCATTTTGCGCCTTTTCATTATCATCTGCGACCAAGGCATTTTTTAGTTCTAAATAGGACGCCATTACCTTTGAGTGCTCTTGATTTTTTTCGCCTTTTATCATCATATTATCATCCTTGGATTCGTTCACCATTCCCGAATTATCGCCATGGTCGCCGTGATTCGTCATTTCTGAATGGTAATTTTCTCCATAGTGGTCTTTTTTGCCATTATTACAAGAAGTTACAGTTAGGGTTACCAATGTGATTACCAGTATTCCCAATGTCATTTTTACGTTTTTCATTTTGTGTTATATTTAGATTAATATTGATTTGTTAATTGGTTAAATAATTGATGATTGCAGATTGTATATAATAGTTTTTGACGGATTCTATATAGTCTATCTGAAATTTCAATTGCAGTTCCTGAATGTCCAGTACATCGTTGAAATCAATAGTGCCTGTTTCGTAATTTTTTATAAGGATCTTTTCAGCATTTTTTGCCTGCTGAAGGTTTTTTATCTGAGTTTCAAATTTAATTTGCGCTTGCTCGCGTTGTGAGATAGCCTTGGCCAAATTGGATTTTAAATCGTTCCTGCGCTCTTTTTTCTGGTATTGGATCTCCTGCTGGCGCAGTTCGTTTTGCCTTGAAACCGATTTGTGCTTTTTGTTGAAAATAGGAATCGACAACGAAACCATGGGCATGACCATATCGGGGTTTTCAGCAAAGAGCATATACTCGGCACCCACCCCGAGTTGCGGTACGCTTTCTTTCCGGTTGACCTTTTCCGATAGCGCTATTGCTCGATTGAGTTTTTCAAATTTTACCAATTCGGGATGTAGGTCGATATCGCGCTCAATTTCCTGATGCGGGGAGATTGTAAGTGTATCGGGAATTGCCAGCGGCTGGCTTGTCTCTCGGTTCAATAGTTTTTCAAAAACCTGTTTTTCGGCCTCAAACTCCTGTTGGAGGATCAACTTTTTCTCAACCAGATCGTTCTGCCTCATTTGAAGTCGCAATACCGACACCGCAGAGGTTTTTCCAACCTCAACCGAGGTAAGTGCCATACGTTCATAGGTTTTCAGCAACCTTATATTCAAATCAAAGACTTTTTGTTTGGCCTTTATCCCATAGAGCCGATAATACGATTGCTTTACCGAAAGGATCAGGTTTTTTTGAGCAATTTCCATTCCCACATAATCGGCATCAGCAACAGCAGTGGCATAATTTTTCCGTGCCCCGAGTAGCCCGAACCATGGCACCATTTGCATGGCAGAGAACTCAGCTTTTGGCATCATTCCCATTTCCATCTGTCCCACGGAATATCCGGCTCCAAATTCAGTATTGGACCAGGTTGTCGCTTCGGAAATTTTTTCAGAAGAAACCATGTATTTCGCTTCTGCCGATTTAATCCCCGGGTTTTCCCGTAAGGCCTCCCCAATATAGGCATCCAACGTTTGCCCTTGGAGCGAACCTACAAGCAATACCATTAGTGCTACCATCGCACGGGCGATAAAAGTTCTCCTTATATCGGTTTTAAAAATATTGTGTTTTACTGCTTTCATAATCACTTCTCATTAAGGGTCAAGTTATTCTTCTTCCATTGCGCTTCCTTTCTCCAACTGAAGAGTACGGGAACCACAAAGAGGGTTATCAGGGCGATTGCCATTCCGCCAAAGCTCGGGATGGCCATAGGTATCATAATATCGCTACCCCTTCCGGTGGAAGTGAGAATGGGCAAGAGCGCCAAGAGCGTGGTTGCCGTGGTCATCAGGCACGGGCGGATGCGCTTCATTCCAGCCTCTACCACCGAGGATCGGATTTCGTTTACATCCTCGGGGTCGTTCCGCTCAAAGGTTTGGGTGAGATAGGTTGCCATCACCACCCCATCATCAGTAGCAATTCCGAAGAGGGCGATAAAGCCTACCCACACGGCAACGCTCAGGTTGATGGTGTGCATCTGGAACAAGTCGCGAAGGTTCTCCCCAAAAAAGTCGAAATTCAAAAACCAATCCTGCCCATAAAACCAAATCATTAGGAAACCTCCCGCAAAAGCAACGGCAATTCCCGTAAACACCATTAAGGAGGTGAAAACGGAACGGAACTGGAAATAGAGAATCAAAAAGATAATTGCCAGGGCCAAAGGCACAATGACTGAAAGGGTTTTCTCGGCCCGAATCTGGTTTTCATAGGTGCCGGTAAACTGGTAGCTTATGGCCTGGGGCACGATAAGTTCGCCGTTGTCAATCTTTTCAGCTATCAGGGCTTGGGCGTTTTCTACCACCTCCACCTCGGCGTAGCCCTCCATCTTGTCGAAGAGCACGTAGCCCACCAAAAAGGTATCCTCACTTTTTATCGCCTGAGGGCCTTGCTCGTATTTTATCTCCACGAGTTCGCCCAAGGGGACGGGATTGCCCTTTTCCACTGGCACGTAAATTCTTTTGAGGTCTTCGGGGTCGGCACGCAGCTCCCGGGGATACCGCACCCGTACCCCATAGCGTTCCCTGCCTTCCACCGTTTGGGTTAGGGGCATCCCTCCCACGGCCACCTGGAGGATGCGCTGCACGTCCTCAATGGTAATTCCGTAACGGGCAAGGCGGTCTCTTTTGATGTCTATCAACAGATAGGGTTTCCCCACAATGCGGTCGGCAAAGACGGCTTCTTTTTTCACTCCTTCCGCGTGTTTAAGGATTTCTTCCAATTCCAGTCCAAAAGCCTCTATCTGCCGAAGGTTCTGGCCTTTCACCTTAACTCCCATCGGGGCGCGCATTCCGGTTTGCAGCATCACCAAGCGGGTTTCGATGGGCTGCAATTTGGGAGCAGAAGTTATGCCCGGAAACCGGGTAACGCGCACAATTTCATCCCAAATATCGTCTGGCGATTGTATCTCGGGCCTCCAGTTTCTGTAGAATTCGCCGTCGTCATCGGGAATGAGGTCCTCCACCTTTACAAAAAACGGATTCTCTATTTCAGATGCTTTGTAATCATCTCCCGATTCCAGTTCCTTATTTGGATTCAGTACCAAATTTCCATCCCTTAGTACAAACAGACCATCTTCATTCACCTTGAATCTTTGGCGTTTTCCGTTTGCGTTCAAGGCGTATTCGGGTTTGTACTCAATGATGTTTTCATACATAGACAGCGGTGCGGGGTCCAATGCCGATTCAGTACGGCCGGCTTTTCCCACCACCGTCTCAATCTCGGGTATGCTGGCCACAGCCATATCGAGCTGCTGCAAAATACGCTTGTTCTCCTCCACCCCCGCATGGGGCATCGAGGTGGGCATCAACAGAAAGGAGCCTTCGTTCAGCGAGGGCATAAACTCCTTGCCCGTGTTCTGCCATATCAGGACACCCAATACGAGGATAAGTGTGGGAATGGAAAGAAACAAAATCTTATTGCGAAGAGCCCACCTCAAAATGCGGGTATAATAGTACTGGAACACCCAAAAGACGGCCAGCAACCCAAAGCAGATCAGGCCCACAAACAGCAGGTTCCAAAATATACTGCGGTCCACTCCGAGGGGTCGCCAGAACTCGGCCAATAAAAATACCACGGCCAGGGCGGCGATAAATATATTGACGGTGTTCGCGCGCGCATCGGATAGGATCCATCTTTCCGATAAACGGGAAGCAAATTTGCGGTCCTTTAACAATCCCGTAATTCCGAAGCCGATGAGGATCAAACCTAACCAATAGCCAAAAACCACGGCGGCCAACCCTAATATTATCAGAAGCGGATTGATGAGCGCGCCCAGTGTTTTTCCTATAGACCTTCCTGTCTTTCGGCGGGCAGCACTTCGGAACAAATAGGCGGCAAAAGGCGGAATGAGAAACAGGGCGACTATGAGAGAGGCCGCTATGGCCATAGTTTTGGTAAAGGCCAGGGGGCGGAATAATTTCCCTTCGGCCCCGATCATCGTAAACACCGGAATGAAGCTGATAATGGTGGTAAGCACCGCGGTGAGAATGGCACCCGAGACTTCGGCACTCGCCTTATAAACAACCGTGTTGATTGGCTGTCGTACGCCGGTTTCCTCCACACGCTCCGCTTCCTCGTCGAGGTGCCGGAGTATATTTTCGGAAAGTATGACCCCAATGTCCACCATAGTCCCAATGGCAATGGCAATACCCGACAGGGCCACGATGTTGGCATCGACGTTGAATAACTTCATCGCAATGAACACCATCAGCACCGCTACGGGCAAAAGGCCCGAGATAAGCAGGGAGGCCCTTAGGTTGAAGACCATTACGATAATCACGAAAATGGTGATGAGGATTTCCATACTCAGGGCCTCGTCCAGGGTGTGCAAGGTTTCCTGTATCAAGATAGACCGGTCGTAAAAGGGCACTATGGTGAGCTGGGAGGTAGTGCCGTCCGACAGTTTCTTGGAAGGCAGGCCGGAGCTGAGCTCGGCTATCTTTTCCTTTACATTGTTGATGACCTCCATTGGGTTGGCCCCGTACCGCGCCGTAACCACCCCGCCTACCACTTCGGCACCTTCCTTGTCGAGAATTCCCCTTCGGGGCGCTGGCCCCAGGCTCACGTTGGCTATATCCTTTATGCGGATGGCGGTGTAATTTTCCGAAGTGACCACGGCATCCTCAATATCGGCAACCGACTCGATGTATCCCAGACCACGGACCAGGTATTCGGCACGGTTTATCTCCATAGTCTGCGCCCCAATATCCTTGTTGCTTTCCTTTACCGCCTTGACGATTTGCGCCAAAGTGACATTGTATTGCCGCATCAGCTCGGGTTTTACGTCTATTTGGTACTCCTGTACGTAGCCGCCGATGGAGGCCACTTCGGAAACGCCGCTTGCCGAGGAAAGGGCATATTTCACATAATAATCCTGAATGCTACGCAATTCGTGCAAATCCCAACCTCCGGTTACGTTGCCCTCCTTGTCGCGGCCTTCAAGAGTGTACCAGTAAACCTGTCCCAATCCGGTGGCATCCGGGCCCAGGGAAGGGTTAACGCCTTCGGGCAGCAAGCCTGCGGGCAGGGAGTTCAGTTTTTCCAAAATGCGGCTACGGCTCCAGTAGAACTCCACATCCTCGTCAAAAATGATATAGATGCTCGAAAATCCGAACATGGAAGAACTGCGGATGGTCTTCACCCCGGGAATCCCCAATAAGGTTGTGGTGAGCGGATAGCTTATCTGGTCCTCTATATCCTGTGGCGAACGGCCTTCCCACTGGGTATATACTATTTGTTGGTTTTCGCCTATATCGGGAATGGCATCAACGGCCACCGGGTTTGAAGGCAGAAAGCCCGTATCCCAGTTAAAGGGTGCATTTACGATTCCCCAGCCCACAAAAAGGAGCAATAGGAGTACCGCCACCAATTTGTTTTCAATCAAAAATTTTATACTTCTGTTCAGCATCCCACTTTATTTTAAGGTATCGATTACACTTCCGCAACTGAGCATTTCCTCGCCGTAATAGGGGTTGTGGATTTCGGACGAATGGCTCAGCCACACCGCACCCCGGTTGCTATTTGCCATTGGACATTCGGCCACGTAAAGTGCCTGGGGCAATTGCTCTATATTGTGGGCAATGGCCACCATATTTTCCGAAAGAACAATAAAATGGTCCCTTTGGTTCTCAATGGTTGCCACCTCGCCCATCGCGGTGAGCATATCCTTTATCTTGAAGAGGTGCCCCTTTTCCATTTTTTGCAGATCCCCGGTCTTCACTTTTTTCAGCCGCTGGAGCATTTCCTTCGCCCTTTCCTTTACCGCCTCGGGCTGGGAGGTTACAAAGGCATCCTTTAGGACGATATAGGAATCTATGACCGGCAAGAATTCTTTCTGAAAGGATTCGGGCAGGTGCATTTGCATCTGTACGGCATCGGTGGTACCGAGTATCTTTTCCTTCTCCAGCGGGCCCTCCTGGTTCATCATGGACGCCTTCCCCTGAAGCTGCGCAGCGGCATCTACGGTAAAGGTTCCGTTGGTAACGATCTCCTCTCCCGGACGCAGGCCGCTGATAATTTCGTAACTGTATTCAGTGGAGGCCCCCAGGGAAACCTCGCGCATTTCAAAAATGGGTTCCTTCGGATTGGGCTTTACATACACCACCGAGCGGACGCCCGTCCACAGCACCGCCGATTTGGGTACCGTCAAGGTCGTTTCCTTTTTGGGGGCCGTGCCTTCAATCCTTCCCTGCACAAACATTCCCGGTTTTAGCAGGCCCTCCCTGTTGTCGAGTTCGGCACGCACGTTTACCGTACGGGTGGCCGTGGCAAGGGTGGGTTCTATAAATGAAATCTTTGAGTCGAATTCGCGGTGGGGGTAAGCGTTGGTGGTAACCTGTATCTTTTGGCCCACCCGCAAATGGGCAATTTGGCCCTCATAGGCGTCAAATACCGCCCAGACCGTGTTGAGGTTGGCTATTTTAAGGAGCGGCTGACCCTGTTTTACATAGTCGCCCTCATTGACCAGTTTTTCGGAGACCGTGCCGGAGACCGTGGCATAAACCGGAAAATATTCGCGGACCTTGCCCGAGGCCTCAATGGCGTCTATCTGGCTTTCCGAAAGCTTCCACAGCTTGAGCTTGTTGCGCACTGCCTGATAGAGTTTGGGCTGCGATTCCTTTAGCGATGCCGCCGTAATAAGCTCCTGTTGTGCGGCCACCAATTCGGGGGCATAGATGGTGGCGAGCAACTCGCCGCGCCGTACCTCCTCGCCGGTAAAGTTGATGTTCAGTTTCTCTATCCTTCCGGAGAAATACGAGCTTTGTACGGCGTTGTTCTCTTGGTTTTCGCTGATTTTGCCCGAAAGGGTCATCACCCCTTCGCTAATCTGGCCGGCACCTACAACAGAAGTCTGTACGTTGGCCAGGGCCAGGGCGTTTTCAGAAAGTTTGAACTGGTCGGACACAAGGCCATCGGCACCAGTCTCGGCGGGTATTAGCTCCATTCCGCAGATAGGGCAATCGCCGGGTTCGGGCTGCATAATCTGGGGGTGCATAGAGCAGGTCCACATTTGTACGGCCTCCTCGCCGTTGTGGTCGTGGGATTCCACGGCAGCATCCTGGCCAATTTTTGCCTCTTCGGAATTGCTTCCGAAGAAAAGATAGCCCAAGAGCAGGCCAACTGCCAGTATCACAAAGTATATTATATATTTTTTCATTCCGTATCTGATTTAGAAATCAACTCCCCGGAAGGTTTTCAAGAAATCGTTTTCGTGATTTTTTGAAGGAAAAGGATGGGTTGATAAAATGATTTTAAAGTTTTACACCGGGTATTCCGAAAGTTTCGGGTACCACGGATTTCCACTTGCCGGAAGTGGGCCGGTTTTAAAATCGAAAAATCAAATCAGGAAAGTCTCGTACAGAATGTTCAAATCCTGTTCAAGGGGTGGCGGATTGTAATCCGCGAAGAATATTTTTTCAGTGGAAGCTATTTCTACTTCCTGCAGCACAAATACAGAAACGAAGGTAGCTACAAAGGTTTTGTTCAGTTTTAGATCGAACGAGGCTTTTGCATAATTATCGTCTGTATTTATTTTGGTAATATGGTTTTTGCAGCAATCATGTTTTTCAGGAACAGCAGTTTCACTACCGCAATCCGAAGCTGGAGCATCGGTTTCCATTCCGCAGGAAAGCTGTTTTTCGCCCAAAGTTATTTTGGCCACCATCTCCATCCCACTGCAGAAGTGCTGTGCATAGGCTATCCCGGAACTGCTGGCGAGCATCAGTATGGACAGGAATATGGAAATGGTTTTTTTCATGCTTTCGCAAAAATACGAATATTATTTAAGAAAGTTTATGAGTTTATGAGTTTAGGTGTTTATCCCGCCCCAAAAGGAGAAAATATATTGCTCCCTTTAGGGCTGGGGCAGGTTTTGAAGTTTAGAACTTACTTCCGCTACTGTTTTTAAATATTGCTTACTTAATCTCAGCATCCACCCTTCCGCATTTCAGCATTTTATCACCAAAATATGGGTTTAGAATATCTCTGCTGCTGCTTATCCAATAGGCGCCTTTATTGTTAAAGGCCATTGGGCAATATTGCTTGTAAAGCATACCTGACTTTAAAGTTCCCTGAAGCATTTTTTCCATTCCCATGCCCAAGGGTTCAAAATTTTCGCGCTGCACTTTGATGTCTTCAGAAGCTGCCATTGCCGCTACGGCGTTTTGCGTGGTTTCTTCGGCGTTCATTTCCTTTAAAAGCAACTCCAGTTTTGCCGCTTCGGCTTGAGTTTTGGCGGCATCGGTATTTACCAAGGCGGCTTCCACTTGCAGGTATTGCTCAAAGATTGCCTCTACCTTTGGGTCGTTGAATTCTGCCTCTGTCTGGGCTATTTCATAGGTTTTGGTTTCGGCTTCGGTGGTATCGACCGTTACAACTTCCGGTTCGGTTTGTTTGGCATTGTCTTTACAGGACGAAATGGTAATTGCAACGATAGCGATGAGAATAAGCGATAATTTTTTCATATTCAGTTAAATTTTAGAATTGCAAATGTATCAAAAATTCAGCGTGATTTGTATTTCTGAAAATAAAAAGCCGGAAGGAGTATCAGCAAAAACAGCGGTTGTATCAAAAATCTTCTTACGTAAAACAATACGAAATGCCCGCTGGATTCTTCCGAAGTGAAAATGATGAAACTGAAAGCCATAAAAAGAATTGCAAAAAGAAAGCTGTAAAGTATTAAGGATAGCTTGATAATGCCCCGATCCTGAAAGACCAGCCAAAGAATAGCCAGGGAAATGATTGTATTGAGCAAAAAACGCAGCGCAATTCCCGTTTGCAGTGCAAAAGTATCCATTTCGGGCAAGGGCATGGACTTGTAATCCATTTCAAAAAAATGCAGCAGCGGATCGTAAAACAAGGTATCCTCAAAAGCGCGGATCAGCACCAACAAGGCAGCCAGTGCAAGAATTCCCAGTACTTTCAGAACTTTATTCATTGGGCAAATTTGGTTTTAGCATCCGCACCCAGACCATCCATAAAACGAAGACCATACTATAGATTATGCCGGGAAAAACGACGGAATGCAAAATATTTTCGTGCTGGGGATATTTGTACAGGGCAACGGTTAGTATGGCGATGCGCAGTATATTCACAATATAAATCAGGACAGCGCCCGCAAATAGAAACAATACCGTTTTTTTGAAATTTTCCGCAAAGGCGATGATGAAGGCAACAAACAGAATAATTACGCTTATGGAATTGCAGCCTTCCACAATATTTACGGTGTAGTTTCCATCTATGGTCAAAAGCATTCCCTGCACCACAGTATCTGGCGTCAAGGTTGCGCTGTAGCCAAAGGTGTCAAGCACCGCGGCACTTTGCCTTGCAACCAGGTTTGTTATAAAATCCGGAAAGTAATTGCCGTTTACGGAAGTTTTCAAATATAGTCCATAACCGGCGCTAAGCAGCAGATAGGTGCCCAAAAACAGCACCACAAAACGGACAACGGCCTTATATTTCTTAAAGAGTTCTTTCAAAAAAAGATTTTCTGTTTTTCAGACTTTTCAATGTTATACCAACAAATTTTTTAATGTGAAAATGTCGATTTAAAAATTTCCCGATTTAACAAAAATACAGGAATTGTTTTTGGCGTTTGTTATGGTTTTGAAATACTTTTGCCAAAGTAATCAAGATACTTAAAAACCTATGCCTTTTTCAAATTTAAAGCCCAAAGTAAAGACTATTCTCTCGAATGAAAACGAGCCCACGGCGCAACGCTTAAAAGAGGTTTGCGAATTGCTGCAGTCCTCGGTGGGTTACTACGATTGGGTCGGGTTCTATTTCGCCAATGAAGCTGAAAAAACGCTTCATTTAAAAGCTTTCGCAGGCGAACCGACAGACCACACCGTTATTCCTTTCGGAAAGGGGATTTGTGGGCAAGTGGCCGTTAGCAACCAAAACTTTGTAGTGCCGGACGTAAAGGCGCAGGACAACTACATCGCGTGCAGCATAACCGTGAAATCTGAAATCGTGATTCCACTTTTTAAAGATGGAAAAAACATAGGCCAGATTGACATAGATTCCCACGTGGAGGATCCTTTTTCTGCGGAAGACGAGCGGTTTTTGGAATGGGTAAACGAAGAAGTTGCGAAGATATTAGCCCCCTAACCCCCGAAGGGGGATAAGTCGCCTCCGCCCCCAAAGGGGGAACTCTTACTCAAACTCAGTAAAAAAAGCTCCGATAGGAGCTTTTGGTTTTTCCACAATCGTGAGAATTCCCCCTTCGGGGGTTAGAGGGCTTACATTCCCGTCCGGATCGCCTCTACCGGATCCAGTTTTGAGGCTGAGATTGCCGGCAGTATTCCCGAGATTAACCCGATGGCCGCAGAAATTGCCGTGCCGATGAACATATTCCACGGGGATAGTACAAATTCAAAATCGCCCGTAAAACTGGAGGCTATTATTGAAACGATAAATACCAAAAACAACCCTATCAATCCTCCAATTACGGAAAGAATAACCGCTTCAAATAAAAATTGGAAAAGAATGAATTTGTTTTTAGCCCCCAAGGATTTTTGGATTCCAATTAAATTAGTCCTTTCTTTTACACTAACAAACATAATATTGGCAATCCCAAAGCCACCCACTAGCAGTGAAAACCCACTGATAACGAGCCCGATTACGTTCATAGTTCCCGTAATCTCATCAATAAAATCGGCGAAGCCTTGTAGCTGGTTGATGAAAAAATTGCTTGTCTGGTCAGGTTTCAATCCCCGTTTTGTCCGCAGTTGTTGATTGAGCATCGCCTTGAATTCGGCAATGTCCACGTCTTTTTCGGGCTTTATTACTATCTGCGGAAACGTATTTTTGTTGTTATCGCCATAAATTCTTCGAACCACATTTACTGGCATCCAAATGGAAGTGTCTTTGGAATTTCCAAATAAACCGGCTCCTTCCTTTTCCAATACACCAATAACCTTGAATTTCCTTCCGTAAACTCGCACTTCTTTGCCAATTGCGGTTGCGGCGTCGCCAAAAAGCTGCTTGGCAATCTCATCACCCAAAACCACAACCATGGAACCACTATTTGACTCTGAGCCGTTAAAAAAACGGCCTTCGGAAAGTTGCAGCGATTCTATGTAATAATAGCTATCGGTTACCGCGCCAATTGGCACATTATCTACCTGCCTATCTTCGTGCTTTACGCTTTCATTTGGTACGTTTAGCGTAAAAGTTGCCGCTTCAATGTTTGGAGTATTTCTTTCAAGATATTGGTATTCATCAAAAGTTACATCGGGGAATTGTTGCCATTTCCAACGTGGAATATCGGTCGGGCCAAAATTGAAACGCATGATGATAATCGTGCTGTTATCGAGCCCGCTGATGCTGCCCTCTATTTCACGTTTCAGGGAATCCACGGCCGCCAAAACCGCGATAATGGAAAAGATTCCAATGGTTACGCCCACCAAAGACAGGAAGGTCCGCAATTTATTGTTCCGAAGCGCATTGAGCGCAAAATTGAAACTTTCCTTTAAAACGCGAAGATATATCAGCATTTACGATTTTAGATTTACGATTGACGAATTTTGAATTTTGAATTCTTTAAAAAAGGGTTAATAAATTTATGAAAAGTAAGACGTTTTCTCGCTGCTTATGTTACAAATTTACTATGCAATTATGTACTTTTGCACCTGCCTGCCAAAAAAGGTAGGCCTTAATTTTCAATAATGAACAATTCCAAAAAAATTAAGTCGGCTTTAATTTCTGTTTTCAGCAAGGACGGGCTAGCCCCAATTGTTAAAAAACTTCACGAACAAAACGTAAAAATATACTCTACGGGAGGCACCGAAAAATTCATCAACGATCTTGGTATCGAGGTGATTGCGGTGGAAGATATAACTGATTACCCTTCCATTTTAGGCGGTCGCGTAAAAACACTTCACCCAAAGGTTTTTGGCGGAATCTTGAACCGTCAGGACCACGAAGGCGATGTTGCCGAAATGGAGCAATACAACATTCCGCAGATTGATGCCGTGATTGTGGATTTGTACCCTTTTGAAAAAACGGTCGCTTCGGGCGCTTCGGAAGCGGATATTATTGAAAAGATTGACATAGGCGGCATTTCCTTGATTCGCGCAGCAGCGAAAAATTTTAAGGACACGATTTGCGTTTCCTCGGTTGACGATTACGCTGAATTTTTGGAATTGATTTCAGCAAACAATGGCGAAATTTCCTTGAAGGACCGGAAGCGTTTTGCCGCAAAATCCTTTAACGTTTCCTCAAATTACGATACCGCGATTTTTAATTATTTCAACAAAGAAGAAAAATTACCTGCTTTTAAATTAAGTGAAACCAATGGGCAGGAACTTCGCTACGGCGAAAACCCGCACCAAAAAGGTTTTTTCTTTGGAAATTTTGATGAAATGTTCACCAAGCTCCACGGCAAGGAATTGAGCTACAACAACCTTTTGGACGTTGATGCCGCGGTAAATTTGATGAACGAATTCAAGGGCGAAGCCCCAACCTTTGCAATTTTAAAACACAACAATGCCTGTGGAATCGCACAACGCGAGACCGTGCAACAGGCCTATATGGCTGCTTTGGCGGGCGATCCGGTTTCTGCCTTCGGCGGAATTTTGATCAGCAATGTAGAAATTGACGAAGCTACCGCCAATGAAATCCACGACCTTTTCTGCGAAGTGGTCATCGCTCCTTCCTTTTCAGCAAAAGCGCAGGAAATTTTGGAAGGAAAAAAGAACCGGATTTTGTTGGTACAAAAAGAAATTGAACTACCTTCAACAACCGTTAGAACTTGTTTGAACGGCGTTTTGGTCCAGGATAAAGACAATATTACAGACAGTGCCGAAATTTTAACGCACGCCACAAACAATAAACCCAATCCACAGGAGTTAGAAGACTTGTTGTTCGCTTCAAAAATTTGCAAGCACACAAAGTCAAACACCATCGTTTTGGCAAAGGGAAAACAACTTTGCGCCAGCGGAACCGGCCAAACCAGCCGCGTTGATGCGTTACGGCAAGCCATAGAAAAAGCACAATCCTTTAATTTTAACCTTGAGGGAGCCGTGATGGCGAGCGATGCTTTTTTTCCGTTTCCCGATTGTGTGGAAATTGCGGACAAGGCGGGAATAACAGCGGTAATCCAGCCCGGAGGGTCAATCAAGGACCAATTGAGCATAGATTATTGCAACGAAAATGAAATGGCAATGGTATTTACCGGAACGCGCCATTTTAAGCATTAAATTTTATTACATTTGTTAAAAACCAAACTTAACACGTTAACTTTCAACACCACCGACTTACACTATGGGATTTTTTGACTTCCTAACTGAAGAAATAGCCATTGACCTTGGTACCGCAAATACCCTGATAATCCATAACGATAAAGTTGTTGTGGACGCACCCTCGATTGTCGCACGTGACCGAACTACGGGGAAAATAATTGCCGTGGGCCGTGAAGCCGCAATGATGCAGGGAAAAACCCACGAAAACATTAAAACAATCCGCCCTTTGAAAGACGGGGTGATTGCAGATTTTGACGCGAGTGAAAAGATGATAAATATGTTCATCAGCGACATTCCCGCATTGAAGAAGAAATGGCTAAAACCTTCTTTGCGGATGGTGGTCTGTATTCCTAGCGGAATTACCGAAGTGGAAATGAGAGCGGTAAAGGAAAGTGCCGAACGCGTTAACGGAAAGGAAGTGTATTTGATCCACGAACCCATGGCAGCAGCCATCGGTATTGGGGTTGACATTATGCAGCCCAAGGGAAATATGGTCGTGGACATAGGAGGCGGAACTACTGAAATTGCCGTAATCGCCCTTGGCGGAATTGTTTGCGACAAATCCATAAAAATTGCGGGTGACGTTTTTACCAACGACATCGTGTATTATATGCGCACCCAACACAACCTTTATGTGGGCGAGCGTACTGCGGAAAAAATAAAAATCCAGATTGGTGCCGCGACCGAAGATCTTGAGCTGCCGCCAGACGAAATGGACGTGCAGGGGCGCGATTTGCTTACGGGAAAACCGAAACAGGTTCAAACTTCTTACAGGGAAATTGCAAAAGCGCTGGACAAATCCATTCTTAGAATTGAGGATGCGGTTATGGAAACCCTTTCGCAAACCCCGCCGGAACTTGCGGCCGATATTTACAACACCGGAATCTATCTTGCCGGCGGTGGATCGATGCTTCGCGGGCTCGACAAAAGGCTTTCGCAAAAAACCGATCTTCCGGTTTACATTGCCGAAGATCCGTTGCGCGCCGTAGTTCGCGGTACAGGAATTTGCTTAAAAAACCTGAACAAGTACAAAAGCGTGCTGATTAAATAATTTTTCGGAAGAGACATTTTCCCTGAAAAACTTAAAAAATAGTTGCCCATTTATGGCGTTGCTCGCAATAGAAAGCAGAATTTATTAACCCCACAAAGCAATGCAGCAGATTATATATTTCTTTATTCGGAATAAAAATTTCCTGTTGTTTGCCGTGCTTTTTACAATTTCCGTAGCGCTTACCATCCAGACGCACAATTACCACAACGACAAATATATAAGCTCTGCCAATTTTATCACGGGCGGTATTTATACCTTCAGAAACAACATTACGGATTATTTCAATCTCGGAAAGGAAAACGAACAGCTGCTTCAGGAGAATTTAATGCTTCGGAAAAAGCTGGACCAATTCAAGGAAGTGATAGCCGTTGAAAAATTGGATAGCACGGTGCTTCCCAACAAATTCAGCTATTTCACGGCGCGGGTAATAAACAACAACTATTCAAAAACCAAAAACCAGCTTACCATCGACAAAGGCCGAAAGGACAGCATCAAAATTGACTTGGGCGTTATTTCTTCCAAAGGAATCGTGGGCATTGTGAGCGATGTTTCTGAAAATTACGCCACCGTCCAATCCATTCTGAACACCAAAAGCCGTATTAACGCCAAGCTGAAAAAATCGAGCCATTTCGGGTCGCTTATTTGGAATACAAAAAATCCGAATGTGGTCCAATTGGTAGATATTCCGCGTCTTGCACAATTGGAAAAGGGCGACACCATCATCACCGGTGGGCGTTCCACCATTTTTCCCGAAGGAATCCTGATAGGCACGGTAAAGGATTTTCATTTGGATAACGATGACAATTACTATTATGTGAATATTGACCTTTTCAATGATATGACGAGCTTGGAGCACGTGTATCTAATTGAAAATAACGAAGCAGCGGAAATATTGAATCTGGAAAAAGGAGTGGAAGATGTCGAACAGTGATATCCTTATAAATATTGTCCGTTTTGTGGTGTTGGTTTTCCTTCAGGTGCTGCTGCTCAATAATGTGAATCTGGCAGGATATATCAACCCGTACCTCTATATTTTATTCATAATACTCTATCCGCTTGACGGCAATAAGGGACTTTTGATATTTCTCAGTTTTCTTTTGGGCCTTTCCATAGATATTTTTGAGGATTCGGGCGGGGTTCACGCCGCGGCCTGTGCCTTTATAGCGTACATACGGCCTGTGGTTTTAAAATATTCTTTCGGTGTAAGTTATGAATACAATAGCGTCAAAATTAGAAAAGCCGACCCCATGGAACGGCTTACCTATATTGCGTCCTTGGTTTTAATGCATCATTTTGTGATGTTTTCCTTGGAAATTTTTAGTTTTAAACATATACTGTTACTGTTGAAATCTACGTTGTTTTCCGGAATTTTTACCATTATCGTGGTTGTGTGCACTATGATTCTTTTTAATAAAAAATCGTAATGAGGAAAATTGTTTTAATAGGATTGGTTTTGTTGAGCGGGGTGCTTTTCGCCGCGCGGCTTTTCTATTTGCAAGTGTATGATGCCTCTTCAGATTCGCTTTCGCAGAACAGCGCTATCAAGGTGATGTACGATTATCCGCAGCGTGGGTATATGTTTGACAGAAATATGAAACTTTTGGTGTCCAACCAGCCTTCGTATGACGTAATGGTGATACCGCGCGATGTGAAACCGCTGGATACGCTGGAATTTTGTAGTCTGCTGAAAATTACGAAGGAAGATTTTAAGGAAATTATGCACAAGGCGCGGGTGTATTCGCCCAGATTGCCTTCGGTAGTAATTCCACAGTTGAACAAGGCCGATTATGCTTCCCTTTCAGAAAAAATGTATAAATATGAAGGGTTTTACATCCAGCGTCGTTCCCTTCGCGAATACCAAGTGGACCATTCGGCCAACGTGATGGGCTACATAGCCGAAGTTAACAACGCTATCATAGAGAAAAATCCGTACTACCAAATGGGCGAACTTATTGGTACGGCTGGCGTTGAAAAGGAATATGAAGAAGTGCTGCGGGGCGTAAAAGGCGTAAAATATATTCAAAAGGACCGCTTTAACAGGGATATAGGCCCCTACAAAGATGGAATTTTTGACACCTTGCCAGAACGTGGAAACGATATTCAGTTGACCATTGATGCGACGCTTCAAAAATACGGGCAGGAACTGATGGTCCATAAGCGCGGCGGAATTGTGGCCATTGAACCCGAAAGTGGAGAAATCCTTGCCTTGGTTACCGCACCGAGTTATGATCCTTCACTATTGGTGGGTCGCGACCGTTCAAAAAATTTCACCAGATTGTGGTATGACACCCTTGCCAAACCGTTATACGACAGGGTCTTGATGGGGGAATATCCGCCCGGTTCGCCTTTTAAAACACTTACCGCCCTTGTTGGGTTGCACGAAAACGCCATAGGTGTAGATGATGTGGTAAACTGCACAGGCGGTTACCATTTTGGGCGAAGGGTGCTTCGCTGTCACCACAGAGGGCCGGTAGCATTGGTTTCGGGGATTGCAAATTCCTGTAATACCTACTTCTGTACCGTTTACAAAAAAATCATGGATACCTACCCCACGCCCCAAGAAGGGATAGATGCTTGGCGAAAGGATTTGATGAGTTTCGGCCTTGGCGACTTTTTGGGCTATGACCTTCCCAGTGGCAAAAGAGGCAATATTCCAACTTCGGCATATTATAATAAAATCCACGATTTCCCAACCCACAATTGGTCTTCCTTGGCAACTATCTCGAATGCTATTGGGCAGGGCGAGGTTTTGCTTACGCCCATGCAAATGGCAAACTTTACGGCGGCCATTGCGAACAGGGGCTATTATTACACACCCCACGTTATTAAGAATATTATTGGACCCGATACCATTCCCCAAAAATTTAAGGAAAAGCATTACACTACGGTTGAACCCGAATATTTCGAACCAGTGGTCGAGGGGATGTTTCAAGTGTATGAACGCGGTACGGCCTCATCCATAAGAGTACCGGGCATCGAGGTGTGCGGGAAAACCGGAACCGCTGAAAATTTCACCAGAATTGACGGCAAACGCGTCCAACTTACGGACCATTCCATCTTTGTGGCCTTTGCCCCCAAGGACAACCCAAAAATCGCGATTGCCGTATTTGTGGAAAACGGATATTGGGGTTCGCGATGGGCGGGACGCATTGCAGGCCTTATGATTGAAAAATACCTAAAGGGCGAAATAACCCGAACCGACATGGAAAAATATGTATTGGAAGGCAGTCTGGAAGCAGAATACGCCAAACCTTACAGTGGCCAACCTTTCTCAATAAATCGATAATGGCGGGAAGCAGAACGTACGTACGCTTTGATTGGCTGATGATTTTTATGTACATCGCCCTCGTAATTATGGGGTGGATAAACATTTACTCTGCCTCTTTAAGCGACACTGCAAAAGGGTTTTGGGATTTTGACCAAATTTATGGCAAGCAGATTATCTGGATAGGCCTGAGTATTATTCTCATCATCTTTGTGCTCGCCATAGAATCTAAGTTTTATGAACGTTTTGCCACGCTTATTTATATTGCGTCCCTTTTATCACTTGTAGGGCTTTTTGTGCTCGGAAAAACGATTTCCGGCTCCACCTCTTGGTACGATTTCGGAGGGGTAAGCATTCAGCCCAGTGAATTTGTTAAGGCTGCTACCGCATTGGCACTCGCAAAATATGTGAGCGATATCCAAACGAATATGAAGGACCTTAAAAATCAAATAGGTGCCTTGATGATTCTCGCCCTGCCGGCTGTGCTGATTATCCTCCAGCCCGACCCCGGGAGCGCGCTCATTTATGCCGCCTTTGTTTTTCCGCTCTATCGGGAAGGGCTGCACGGGGTTTATCTACTCTTGGGCCTGTTTGCCGTGATGCTTTTTGTTTCTACGCTCGCCTTTGGTGCAATTTGGGTGGCGATTGGCGTGGTAATATTGGCGGGAATTCTCTTTTATAGAAATAGAAAAAAACGCCCAAATATCATAAAGTATATTTTCGTTGTTTTGGGCTGCATTGCCTTCGCTTTTTCCGTAAGCTACATTTTTAATAATGTTTTTAAGCAGCACCACCGCGACCGTTTTAATATTGTTTTGGGAAAGGAAGTTGATTCCCGGGGCATCGGTTACAATACGCACCAAAGTGAAATCGCCATCAGCAATGGTGGGTGGCTTGGCAAGGGCTGGACGCAGGGAACGCAGACAAAAGGGAATTTCGTTCCCGAACAGCACACCGATTATATTTTCAGTACCGTGGGCGAAGAATGGGGTTTTGTGGGAAGTATGGTGGTAATCCTGCTTTTTGTCGGGCTCATTCTGCGTATCATCTTTAGGGCAGAAAAACAGAAATCGCAGTTCGGAAGGGTATATGGCTACAGTGTTGCCGCTATTTTATTTTTTCACTTTTTCGTGAATGTGGGAATGGTGTTAGGTATTTTCCCAACCGTGGGGATTCCGCTGCCGTTCTTTAGTTACGGCGGCTCCGCACTTTGGGGCTTTACTATTTTGCTGTTTATTTTTGTGAAGTTGGACGGGGCGAATTATCACTATTCTTAAATCGAAAACGAAATCGAAAGCAGAAATCCAAACTGTATCACTACAGCAAACTGCGACTGAGACTGAGACTGAAACTGAGACTGCGACTAAAAAACTATCTCCGCCCCCAAGCTGTCAGGTCTATCATCGACTCCAAATTATTCTCTATGGAATCCGGCAGTTGTGGGAAAAAATCAATTCCTGTTTTGGCTTCCACTTCGTCTATGGAAACGACGTATTCATAAAAAGATTCGCTGGAAGGCTTATTCGGAATTAAAAAGGCAACGGCCTTATATTTACCATTGGAAAAATCAACGACTATTTTATAAAATTCGTTGGGAACCGAAACGTTTTCCTCGCCGATGGATTTCATGTTTCCTGTTAAAACACCCCCGGTTACTACATACACGCCGTCATATATTTCGGCCCAATAGCGAACTTTTTGTTCCAGACGGTTCCAGATGCCAGCATTAAAATCATGGTCTTGCGGACTTATGTTACTGGTCAAAAACGTTTCGTTATAGGCATCAAAAGACATCCTTCTGTCGCCAGCGGGAACCAAATGGCCGCGATCATACCCCGAATTCTTATAATTGCGCCAATCCGCAGATTTTGTTTCCACCTTTTTGTCTTCAATAAAATAGGGGCGCTCAAATTCATTTTTGGACAAATCACTTTGCTTCAATTCATAAGCCACCCACTCCGCCTGTTCATTTTCTTCGGAATAGGATAGGGTAAAATAGTTGTGTTTTACGATGGCTCCGGTAGTTGAGGCGGGAAGGAAAGTGTCGTCAAATTCATTTGAATTATCCTGCTTTACCACAGAAGTGTCAGCAACTGAAGTATCATCCTTTTCGAATAACTCGTCAGCATAATAAAGTACAACTGTTACGATTATAATGACTATGGGGTATATGTATTTTCGGTTCATTAAAATTTTTTTAAGCGTTCCGCACATCCATCGCATCGCGCAGGGCATTTCCTATTAGCATAAAAGCTGTTACAAGGCTCATAATGGCCAGTCCGGGAATAAGGGCAAGGTAGGGTTTTCCCAAAATAATATAGGCATAATGGTCTTTTATGATGCCGCCCCAACTGGGCATGGGTGGTTGGGCGCCGATACCCAAGAACGACAGGCCGCTTTCAATGAGAATTGCACCCGCAAAATTGGCCGCCGAAATAATTATCACAGGCGCCATACTATTGGGCAAAATATGCTTTACGATTATTCTGAAATCGTTAAACCCCAAAGCTCGGGCAGCGGTAACATATTGCATCTGTTTTACGCCCATTACCTGCCCGCGGACCACACGCGCCACTTCTACCCACATCGTAAGCCCGACGGCGATAAAAACCTGCCAAAAACCCTTCCCCAGGGCTAAGGTAATAGCAATTACCAAAAGCAGGGTTGGAATGGACCAGGTAACATTGATGAGCCACATAATGGCCGCATCTACCTTGCCGCCAAAATAACCCGCAATGGCACCCATGGCGATGCCGATGACCAAGGAAATGAAGACCGCAACAAAGCCAATTGCCAATGAAATGCGAATCCCGATGAGCATTCGGCTCAACAAATCGCGGCCGTATTTATCAGTACCAAGGAGGAACTTTTTTTCGGAAATGTATTTCTGCGGAATTTCTTCTACGGAAGAAGCATCTGGGAAAAGTGAAAGTGCGTATTCCTTTTGCAAACCTTCGGTTCCGTCCGGCGTGTATTCGGTTATTTCAATGGTATTTTTCTTTAAAACGTATTTTGAAACAGGAATCTCGGTATCGGCATTCTTTTTTCCAAAGAAAAAAACGGACAAAGGGTTTTGCTTTTCAACGGCTGTGGGAATCGTGAGCATTTGCACCGAAAATCCCGGGTTTTTGGAATGTATGGAAAGATGCATTTGATTGGCGTTCTGCGAATTGTCTGGCGCAAGGGCGTACGCAAATATTGCGACCAAAACACAGAGCGTTAAAAAGCCCAAACTGAAAACGCCCCAAAAGTTTTTTTTGAACTTTTGGAGCGCTATCTGGGTTAATGAAGTGGAGTTTTTCACACTTCAAATTTAGTAAAATTTAGCGTGTTTCATTCAGAAACCCGTATTCGGTTTTGCTATAATTAGTTTTTAATATCGGCAACTTTTTTGGCCTTGATATTATTGAGTTTTAAGTCTTCCAATACGTGGACCGCTTCTTCTACATACATATCCTTGCTTAGATTTTTATGCCATCTTTTGCGCTTTTCTGAAAGGGTGGTGTCCTGCTTCATTAGCGCGGTTTCATACGGCAAGGATTCAAAAGTAAGGTGATTGTCGTATTCATTGATGGCATCGAAACGCTCGGTTTCCTTTTTGCGCTGCTCTATTTCAGCGCTGTATTTATCAAAATTCAAATTCACTTCCTTTTCGTCCCGACGCTCCTTAATCCAGCGCGCATTGTCGTCTATCAGCTTCAACTGATCATTTTGGGCCATTCGCGCTTTGCTTTTCTCTATGGTTTCGTCATAATCTATATAACCGTCCCAAACGGTATATTTTGCCGCATCAATTTTATCATAGGGCAGCGGATTTGGGTAATCTCTTTCACCTACATCAATATAACTGTAACGATCTGGCATCACCACATCGCTTTTTACGCCTTCCAACTGCGTTGAACCACCATTTACGCGATAGAATTTTTGGGATGTTATCTTTAAAGCGCCTAAGTCGCCCATGTCATTTTTGCGGAGCCACTGGTTAAGGTCAATCACATTTTGGACCGTGCCCTTTCCGTAGGTCTGCTTGCTTCCCAAGATAATGGCACGTTTGTAATCCTGCATGGCGGCCGCAAGAATTTCGGAAGCGGAAGCAGAAAGCTCGTTTACCAAAATTACCAAGGGACCATCCCATACAATCTCGCTGTCCTTGTCCTCAAGCACTTCTTTGTTGCCAGTGGAAGCCACTTGCACCACAGGTCCTTTTTTGATAAAAAGTCCCGCTATATCAACCGCAGTGCGCAATGAACCGCCGCCGTTATCGCGAAGGTCCAGAACAAGCCCTTCCATACCCTCTTCTTTAAGACGGATGATTTCCTTTTTAACATCTGTGGCCGCATTTCTTTCTTTGTAATTTTCCATATCAAAATAGAACTGCGGAAGGTTTATCAATCCAAATTTGCGGTCTCCTTTTTCAATAAGTGAGGACTTGGCGTAGGTTTCTTCCAGCTCAACCACATCGCGCGTGATGGTCTTGTCTGAGATTGTTCCGTCCACATTTTTAATGGTCAAGGTAACTTTAGTGCCTTTTGGGCCCTTTATGAGTTTTACGGCATCATCAATGCGCATTCCCACGATACTCACGGGGTCCTTTTCGTCTTCTTGTTTTACTTTTAGAATGGCATCGCCCACTTCAATTTTTTCACTTCGCCAAGCTGGGCCGCCACTTATTATTTCAATAACGGTGATATAATCATTTTTCTTTTGAAGCCTCGCTCCTATTCCTTCCAGTTTCCCGGACATCTGCAGATCGAAACGGTCTTTGTCGGGTGGCGCAAAATAGTTGCTGTGCGGGTCGTACTCTTCAACTATAGTGTTTAAGTAGATTGCGAAATAGTCTTTACGCTCCAAATCTTTGGTGAAATCAAAATATTCATCCAAGGAGGTTTTTGTGGTTTCACGGGCTTTTTGTTCAAGTTCTGCCAAAGATTTTGGCTCAAATGGTTCATCGGCATTGGTCTTGGCTTTTTTGCCAGCTTCAGATAAATCTATATCGTCCTCTTTATCGGTAGTTTCTTCAGATGAAGTAATGCCCTTCTCTTTGTTTTTTTGATCTTCTACCAAATCATAATAGCCCGAAAGGGTGGTAAACTTTAATTGTTGTTTCCAACGTGCCTTCAGCTCTTTTTTGGATTCGGCATAGGCCAGCTTATCATAATCTACATTGATGATTTCCTTTTCATTAAAGTCAAAAGGTTTGCTCAAAACTTCGGGATAGATTTTTTTCACATCTTCCATACGTTCCTGAAAACGACCGTAAACCAAATCAAAAAACGAGAGGTCCTTGTTCTTTATCTGGTCGTCAATTTCGGTTTTGTATTTGCTGAATTCGGCAATATCAGAAGCCAGGAAATATCTTTTTAAAGGGTCTAACCCTTTAATGAAATTCTCATAGACATCGGCCGAAAACGCATCGTTAATGTCCTTCGGGTCATAGTGCCCTTTTTGGAGTACGTAGGTTATAAGGTCTAAAAGTAGTTTGTCTTTATCGGGATCGTTAAATTCCTTGGTCGTAAAACTGCAGGAAGCTACAGCAACAAAAACAGCAAGAAATAAAACTTTAAAATTCTTCTTCATTATGCGCATAGTGGTAATATATTTTAAGAGTGCCTAAATTATATAAAAAACTGTGCCATTAAAGGATTTGGGTACTAATTTTTTGTTAAACAGTTTTTCAGTTCTGAATTCTGGTCCTGATGGCTGTCGGGACAGAATTAATAAATGTATTTTTGTCTCCTTAATATTTTATGTAACCCATGTCTAAAAAACGACCCCTCATTTTAGTAACCAATGACGATGGCATCAACGCTCCTGGCATTCGGACCTTAATTGAAGTAATGAACACCCTGGGCGATGTTTGCGTAGTTGCCCCAGACTCTCCGCAAAGTGGAATGGGCCACGCCATAACCATTAACGATGCTTTGTACTGCAATAGTATAAAGGTGATAAACGGAGACCCCCACAAAGAATACAGCTGCAGTGGTACGCCCGTGGATTGTGTAAAAATAGCGGTGAACGAGATTTTGAAACGCAAGCCCGATCTTTGCGTGAGCGGCATAAACCACGGCAGCAACTCGTCCATCAATGTAATCTACAGCGGAACGATGAGTGCGGCGGTGGAAGCCGGAACGCTCGGCGTGCCTTCAATCGGGTTTTCACTTTTGGACTATTCGTTGGAAGCCGATTTTAAGCCTTCAAAAAAGTTTGTAAAATCCATCACCGAGCAGGTTCTTAAAAACGGACTTCCAAAAGGTGTTGTACTAAATGTGAATATTCCCAAATTGGGCGCTTCCGAAATAAAAGGCATTAAGGTTTGCCGACAGGCCAATGCGCATTGGGAAGAAAAATTTGACAAAAGAACCAATCCGCTGGGGCGTGATTATTACTGGCTTACCGGCGAATTCGTAAATGAAGACAAAGGCGAGGATACCGATGAGTGGGCACTACACAACGGCTTTGTATCTGTGGTGCCGGTGCAGTTCGACTTAACCGCGCATCACGCAATGAAGGAACTAAATACTTGGGATTTTTAGATGCGGGATGACGGATGCTGGATGACCGGTGACGGATGCTGGGTGCTGGGTGCTGGGTGCTGGGTGCTGGGTGCTGGGTGCTGGATAAAGGGTAACAGATACCAAATAAAAAAATAAACTGAAACAGATAACGGATGAAACCGCACGTAAAGGAAATATTGATTGGTTTGTTGATAGGTCTGGCAGCAAATATGGCCGGCACCTATTTGTATATATTCTTTTTTTCAAAACTTAGCTTGGAATCAACATTACAGGCAGCGCTGGAAAATGATTTTCTGGGAAGTTTGATTGCCTTGGGCGCCATTTTAAACCTGATCGTATTTTTTATTCTTTTAAAAAAGAACCAATTTTACCGCGCCCGGGGGGTGGTTTTGGCCACTGTAATCGCTGCCCTGGCAATTTTGATCTCGAAATTTTTCTGAAAAAAAGAAAGTTCTAACAAGAACTCATTAACTTAGTAACCCAATAAATTAAAATAATGAGACGCGCAGTTTTTCCCGGAACTTTTGACCCCATAACCCTTGGGCACGTAGATATTGTAAAACGTGCGCTGCCGCTTTTTGATGAAATAATTATTGGCATTGGAATAAACGCCGACAAAAAGACGATGTTTTCATTAGAGGAAAGAATCCAATTTATTGAGAAAGCTTTTGAAAACGAACCGGGAATAACAGTTAAGAGCTACTCGGGGCTTACGGCCAATTTCTGTAAAGGGGAAAATGCACAATTTATCGTTCGCGGCCTTCGCAACAGCATCGACTTTGCTTATGAACAACCCATTGCCCAAGCCAATGCAAAGGTAAACGGCGTAGATAGCGTGTTCCTTATCAGCAGTCCGGAATATTCGCATATTTCCTCATCAATTGTTCGCGATATTGCAAGGCATGGCGGTGATTATCAGGAGTTAATACCTTAAAAAGATAAATTTCCTGCGAATAATTCATATCTTTATGAGAACTAATTTTAACCAAATAAAGTTTTCAAGTTATGGGGCAGGAAAACACTACTCAGGAAAAGGAAAAAAGATCGACCATCTTAGACTCCGTTAGCAATTGGATTAAACTCGTAGCGTTAATAGTATTGGTTATGGAAGCCATCTTATTGCTCGCTATGACCCTCACTCCCGCTTCGGAACCCATTTTTACACTCTATCCTATTTTGATGCTCCTTTTGGCATTGGCAGTTTTGGCCGCACTATTCGTGGATAGGTTGCAGCACCGAAAATCTGATATCGAAAAAATAAAGGCTACCACAGAACTTCAAAAAGTGCAGCAAACAGTTAAGGTAGATACCATGGAAATATCCGTTGATCCCGAAAAAAGTAAAACCAGAGAACTGGAAAAAGGCGCAAATACATTTACTGACAATATGCTGCAGTTTTCCTTTAAAAAACCAGTAGGTGATGGATGGCAAGACCCAAAGTTTATAAAATATGCCGACTTTGTCCGTAGCACCTATTTTTCAATGTTGTCAGATGATAAATTAGAAGAATTGATTACGGCAAACTCACCGTACGGGAAGCTTTTTTTCAATGCCAAAATAGTCAATGTCGTGTTCGGTGAGACAGAAATTATAGAAATGGACGAAAACACTTCTACAGAGGCCATAGAGGATTATTTGGAAAATATGGTTGAAAAGTTCAAAAAAGAAGGTACGGAAGTAAAGGAAGAAGAGATAAAGGAGGCACGTATAAAACTGAACCAAACCGATAGTATATCAAAAATTGGCTTTGCCGTAGATTTCAAAATAATCGTAATGGATAAAAACGATATGGATATTCCGCTCATGAACAATAGCCTGCCAAACTTGTTCTTAAATTTTGGAATGTTCAACAAAGAACCCATAGATTCCCTCAATACCGAAGAAAATTCCATTTTATGGACTACTACCAATAAATTGAAAAATGTGATGGTTGATGGGCAACCCTGCAAAAATTTTAGTATTTACAGGCTTTACAGGCTTTTGAAAAACGATGATTACATCTACTTCTGCTCCGCACAATGGTCTCCACAAATTGAAGGTGCGCATTTTGCCTGGGACAGTCTTAAAAAATCATTTGAGTCTTTCAAGATCCTTAAATAAAGAAACCCTCTCAGTTGCCTGAAAGGGTTTTAAATACTTTTCTTAAAAGGAATTATAGCGCGGCTACGTGCTTGGCCATGTTCGATTTTAAATTGGAAGCCTTATTCGAGTGAATAATGTTTTTCTTCGCTAATTTGTCTATCATAGAAACAACAGTCGGAAACATAGTTTCAGCCTCTTTCTTGTCAGTAAGTTCTTGGAACTTCTTCATGGCGTTACGGGCAGTTTTGTGCTGGTAACGGTTACGCAAGCGCTTTGCCTCGTTGCTTCTTATTCTCTTTAATGCTGACTTGTGATTTGCCATTTTGTTTTTATTAAATGCTTGTTTTTGTAGTCCGTAGGGGAATCGAACCCCTGTTACCAGGATGAAAACCTGGCGTCCTAACCCCTAGACGAACGGACCATTTTTTGTTTTTAAATGCGGATGCAAAAATACAACTATTTTTGAATGGCGCAAATCCTAAATTACTTTTTTCAAAAAAAATTAATACGCCCTTGCAAATAGCACTTTTCCGGCCGAAGGATTTCCAGTAACCATACAGATTCCCGCCTCGTTATTTCCATCTAAAGGAATACATCTTATGGTAGCTTTTGTTTCATTTTTAATTTTTTCCTCGGTTGCCGCCGTTCCGTCCCAATGGGCCAAAATAAAGCCGCCTTTATCATCCAAAACTTTCTTAAATTCCTCATATGAAGCAACTTCCGTAGTATTTTCAGTTCGGTGCGAAACTGCTTTCCTATAAAGGTTCTCCTGAATTTCGTCCATCAACGAAACTACTTTTTCAACTACATTTTCATTGCCAATGAATTCTTTTTGAAGCGTATCCCTCCGTGCCAATTCCACGGTCCCTTTTTCAACATCTTTGGGGCCGATAGCTATACGCACCGGGACGCCTTTCAATTCATATTCATTGAACTTCCAGCCTGGCTTTTGGGTATCGCGGTTGTCATACTTCACTCGGATTCCTTTGGAACGAAGCCTCTTCATTAAATCCAAGGCAACTTTATTTACGGCTTCAAACTCTTCCTCTTTTCTATAAATGGGAACAATCACCACTTGATCTGGCGCCAAATTGGGCGGGAGAACCAAGCCGTTGTCATCGCTGTGCGTCATTACCAAGGCGCCCATCAAACGTGTGGAAACCCCCCAAGAAGTTGCCCAAACGTAATCGAGCACCCCTTCTTTTGAAGTAAATTTAACATCAAACGCCTTTGCAAAATTCTGCCCCAAAAAATGCGATGTTCCTGCTTGAAGCGCCTTTCCATCCTGCATTAAAGCCTCGATACAATAGGTTTCCAAAGCACCGGCAAAACGTTCGCTGGCAGTTTTTGTTCCCTTAATTACCGGAATGGCCATATAATTTTCAGCAAAATCCGCATACACGTTCATCATTTGTTCCGCCTCGGCTATTGCTTCGTCTTTCGTGGCGTGGGCCGTGTGGCCTTCTTGCCATAAAAATTCCGCAGTGCGCAAAAACAAGCGCGTGCGCATTTCCCAGCGCACCACATTTGCCCATTGGTTTATCAACAGCGGCAGATCGCGATAAGATTGGATCCATTTTCTATAAGTATCCCAAATAATGGTTTCGGAAGTTGGGCGAACGATCAGCTCCTCTTCCAGTTTTGCATCCGGATCTACAATAATCCCGCTGCCATCCTCGGCATTTTTTAACCTATAATGCGTCACAACGGCACATTCCTTCGCAAAACCATCAACGTGACTTGCTTCTTTACTAAAGTAAGATTTCGGAATAAAAAGCGGGAAATAAGCATTTTGGTGCCCGGTTTCCTTGAACATTCTGTCCAATTCAGCCTGCATGCGCTCCCAAATAGCATATCCATAAGGCTTAATGACCATACAGCCACGAACGCCAGAATTTTCGGCTAAGTCTGCTTTGATAACCAGTTCGTTATACCATTTGGAGTAATCTTCCTCCCGTGTCGTTAAATTCTTCGCCATAGCCCGGTTTTTGGCACAAATGTTGTGTCTATGTTAAATGATTAGTTATTGTCCGCAAAACTACTTATTTTTATGAAGTTCAACAATAAAATTACCACAGATATGTCCACTAAAAAATTTAATATAAAACGTTTCATCCCTATAGCATTTATGGGTCTTTTTGCCCTTTTGCTTACATCCTGTGGAACATATAACAAAGGTTATAATCAAAACGATGGCATCTACGCCTCCGGCAATGATACAGGTGAGGAAGTCAACAACAATGATAATTCATACGAAAAGGCAAATTATTACAAACAATATTTTGAATCAAAAGCTAACGCCTATTCCGATCTTCCTGAGGAAGGGGCAATTTTTACTGACATTGACGCCTATTCAACAACTGAAAGGTTAGATGAAGATGGAAACATAATCATTGAAGAAAATTATAACGAAGAAGGTTATGGCCCTTGGGGCAGCAACGCAGAGGATATTACCGTAAATATCTACAACTATGGCGGTTATGGATTTGGTTTCTACCACAGACCCTATTGGTATGGCGGCTATTGGGGTTGGGGCTATCCTTATTATAGCTACTACACACCTTATTGGGGCATAAGTTACGGTTGGGGCTACCCATACTACGGATATGGTTACGGCTTTGGATATGGTTACCCATATTATGGATATGGATATTACAATCCCTATTATAACTACTCTTATTACAATAATGTATCCTACAATCGAGGAAGACGAAACACAGATTATAACAGAGCTGAGGCTCGTGGAAGATCAAACGTTTCAACCAGGAACTCATCGTATAGCCGTTCGGAAAGTGCTCGCCGCATAAACAGAAACGGCGTTCGTGCAAACACAACACGCTCAATCCGAACTGATAATGTTCGCACGAATAGATCGAATACAAACCGGGTGATAAGAAACACACGCTCCAACACCACACGAAGCGGCAGTTACTCCCCGCCAACAAGAAGCAACAATACAACTCGAAGTACACGGAGCAGTAATTATTCTGCACCCACACGTAGCAGCAGTTCTGGTTCCATCAGGAGTTCAGGCAACAGTGGCCGTTCCAGTAGCGGAAGTTCTAGAAGCAGTGGCGGCGGTCGTGGTGGACGAGGTTAAAATTATTTTACCGATACTTTTAAAGTAATTAAATATGAAATGCCCATTGACCATTTCTGAATAAATCGAAATGATACTTTGGGCATTTTTATTGTAATCATTTTATTAAAAAAAATTAGATGAAAAAGATAGCATTTCTATTTATGGCCCTTTTTTCGCTGACATTTACAATTGCCCAAAACACTACAGATGGCCTGCGATATAGTACCGAACAAAACATTGGAACCGCGCGTTTCACAGCTCTAAACGGAGCCATGGGTGCTTTAGGCGGCGATTTTTCAGCAGTAAGTGTCAATCCAGCGGGAGGTGCCGTTTTCCTAAATTCAAGCCTCATGCTTTCCGCCTCTTTATTTGATGTGGAAAACAAAGCAAATTATTTCAACAATAGTGAAAAAAGTTTTTCAGACAACATTACACTAAATCAGTTGGGTGGTGTCTTCGTTATAAATAATTCAAACGAAGCATCCGCTTTTAAAAAATTCACGATTGGTTTGAATTTTGATACCACCAAAAGTTTTGACAATGAACTATACATTGCAGGAACCGGAAATAATTCCATCGGGAATTTCTTTTTGGAACAAGCACAGGGAATACCTTTGAATCTTTTGCAGTTACAGTCTGGCGAATCAATTTCAGACTTATATAAATATTTAGGAGAATCGGAAGGAAACATTGCCCAAAATGCATTTTTAGGCTATCAGGGTTTTATTTTTGATCCTGTTGACCCAAACAACCCCTCAAACACCACATATATTTCAAATATTGCCAATGGAAGTTTTAATCAGGAGTACGCATACCTTTCGCAAGGATACAACAGTAAATTTTCAATAAATCTTGCCACCCAGATTACCGATAATTATTTCTTAGGAATTAACATAAACACACATACCATAAATTTCGATCAAAGCTCATTTCTACTAGAAAGCAACAGCAACCCCGGCTCTATCGTGAATAGAGTAGGTTTTGAAAATAATCTCTCAGTGAATGGCGCCGGAATCTCTGCTCAAATTGGAGCTATTGCGAAGATTGCAAATAATTTCCGCCTCGGGCTTAGCTTAGACTCTCCTACTTGGTATCAAATTTCTGAAGAAACAAGCCAATATCTCGAAAGCCGCCGTGTTTTTGATGGCCAAACTATAAATGAATTTGTAAATCCCAACATCATAAATGTTTACGAAGATTACACCATTCGTACACCCGCAAAGGTTACCGCCAGTGCAGCCTACATATTTGGCCAAAGCGGACTGATTAGTTTTGACTATTCCTATAAAGACTATTCTTCCATCGAATTTAGCCGAATAAATAACTCGTACAGTGCCTCCTTCAACGATTTAAACAATACAATTAACAATACATTACAGGGCACTTCAATCTTCAAAGCTGGCGCTGAATACAGAATTAATCAATTAAGCCTAAGAGGAGGCTTTCATTATGAAGAAAGCCCTTATCAAAACACTAAAATAGTTGGAGATCTTACAGGATTCTCTTTAGGTGCGGGTTATAATTTTGGACGTTATACCTTTGATGTCGCTTATTCTAGATCAGAACAAGAACGCAACCAGCAATTATATTCCGTTGGTTTGACCGATATCGCCAATATAACTACCATATACAGTAATTTCATCATGTCCCTTGGCTTTAATTTTTAATCCATTCTTTTAGTGCTTAAATTCCTTCCGAAACAATAAACATTAAATCCATTTCTGAACAAATTTTTTTTGAAAAAGCACGTCATAAAAGCTTTTAAGAAGAATTGATCAAACAATTAATATTTGGACAATTGTTCCAAATTAAAAAGCCCCGCACACAATGCGGGGCTTTGGTTTTATTATTTATTTATCTATTTATCGTTTTAGGGTAAAATGTCCTTTGAATTCCTTTGCGCTGCCGTCCTCGGTGTACTCCACGCGGAACCAGTAGTCGCTCGATGGCAGCGGGCTGCCGTTATAGGTGCCGTCCCATCCGG
>NZ_JAQQTG010000017.1 GCF_028561335.1 Aequorivita todarodis
CTTGTTTCAATTTCTCGATCGCATCGCGTGAGAATTTTTCAAAATCAAAATTTTCGTTCATAATATGTCAAATTTAAAAAGTTTAAACATCCTTTTTTTAATTTGACACAGTTTATTTAACATACTCCACTTTTCTTCATAATTATTTATGGCTTCTTTAAGTTGGGTCTCAGATGACCCATCTAATTTTTTCGCTCCATTTGAAACATTGCTCTTCATTATTCTTTCAAGTTCAATCTCGCAGAGCATATGCTCTTTTTTCATTAAACTATATAAAAAATTCATTTGATAATCTCTTCTTAGAATTAAAAACTTACACAGTCCATAAAACCCAACAATCAATAATGATAAAATCACTAATACCTTAAAGAGAATTTTCATAAAAACTAAACCAGTTAGATTTTCATCACTTAACTTAAAAATCAAAATTGTAAATATTCCACTAGAAATTGCTATAAACCAGTTAGAAATCTCTTTGATTGAATTTTCATAATCTTTCAAATAACGAACCGTTTCAAACTTATCATCAAGATTTCCTAAGATTTCTTTAATTGAATCCATATTAATCGGTTATAATTCCTGTTTTAAGCGTTCCTGTTCCGTGATTTCTGATAATCTCTTTTCAACTATTGGGGCGATTAGGGTTTTGGTGGGGTTGTGTTTTAAGAAAGGGAAAAGTTCCAAATCGCCTTTCATTCGGTCGTTTTTGTTGGGGTGATAGTTGGTGCCCAACAATTTCAGCTCGCCGCTGTCAAAAAGTTGTTGTTCCTTTTCGGCACTTTCCTTTATTTTCTTTTGAATGGTTCCATCCTTTAACTGCTGAAGGAAGCCGCCGCCCTTTTCTATTTCCTTAAACAATTGAAGCGCTTTTTCGGCCAATTCATCTGTGAGGCTTTCAATATAATAGGTTCCGTCTGCAGGATTGCTGACCGTGTCGAAATAACTTTCGTGCTTTAAGATAAGCAGTTGGTTGCGGGCAATGCGCTCGCCAAACTCGTTGCTCTTGTGGTAGAGCGCATCATACGGCAAATTGCAAACAGTATCGGCCCCGCCCAAAATTGCGCTCATACATTCGGTGGTGCTGCGGAGTAGGTTTACATTGTAATCGAAAAGGGTTTTGTTGCGTTTTGACGGGGTGGCTATTATGTGGCAGGTTTCGGTTGTTCCGTATTCCTTTGCCAGGGTTGCGTAGAGTTTTCGCAGAGCCCGGATTTTTGCTATTTCGAAGAAGTAGTTTGGGCCAGTGGCTAATTTGAAGGTTAAACTTAAAGATTGCTTCGTTTCACTCGCAATGTGGTTTAAATATTCATTGGCATGCGCGAGGGCATAAGCCAGTTGCTGCACTATATTGGCACCGGCGTTTTGATATAAAATTGCATCAACGGAAAGCAGGTTTTGCGAAGGATTCTTCTCAAAAATACTGTCCAGAATTTCGTGGTCCTTTTTCAAATTATGAAACCAGTTGCCCGTGCGGGCGAGATTTCCTATTAAATCTATATTGTAATAAACTATTGCTTTTCCCTCCGAATTGGCGGGTAGGTTTGAAAAGAATTTGATGAGTTTATTGTAAAATGCTTCGGAAAGGAATGTTAGGTTGAAGTAGATTGAAACCGTTTCAAAAGGAAAATTTTTAAACACAGTTTTTGGGTCAAATTCTTCCGCGGCACTAAAAATAATTGCCTCCGCCCCTCTTTCCGCGGCGTCCAAGGCGATATTATTTGCTATTTTTTCATCGTCGATAAAGATTTTTTGGGAAATTTTCCAAGACTTCGGCTGCCCGGGAATGGGTTGGAATTCTTCCTCGAAATCGTCTTG
Organism: Aequorivita todarodis; assembly: GCF_028561335.1. Lineage (GTDB taxonomy): Bacteria > Bacteroidota > Bacteroidia > Flavobacteriales > Flavobacteriaceae > Aequorivita > Aequorivita todarodis. The sequence goes on from NZ_JAQQTG010000017.1 coordinate 1,816, forward strand.
ATGGTAAAACGGTTTCACGTGAATCCCTTCGGGACTTTGCCAGACCAAGGTTTCGTTATAGTCGGCGCCCTTTAAATCGTACTGAATTTTTTGTTTCCACTGTTTTGCGGAAACTTCATCAAAATCCTCGAACAAAAAATCATTCATCGCTTTTCTTCTTTTTTGATACTGTCTTCGTGCTCAATTATATAAATATCTTCGTTTTCCTTTTTCAAATAATACTTTTCGCGGGCAAATTTCTCCATTTCATTGCTGTCCACCATTTTCTGGATGAAGCTTTTATCGCGGTCTATTTCCTGTTGGTAGAATTCAGCGTTGTCTTCCAAAGCATTGATATCACTATCCAATTCGTGATGAATCAGGTATGAATTGGCGTCGAAAAAAATCATCCAAACAATAAAAAGGATAAGGATAAGCACATATTTATTGCTTATAAACCGCACCCACTTTTTATTTTTAAACTCCTTTAAATTCACGATTCGGTATAACTTATTTTCTGGTGGATAATGCTTCTTATAACGTTTACCGCTACTGTATTGTATTTATTTGTTGGAATGATAATATCCGCAAATTCCTTGGTCGGTTCTATGAATTGCTGGTGCATCGGTTTTAGTGTGGTTTGGTAACGGTTCAGCACTTCCTCCAAATCGCGGCCGCGGGTGGCTATGTCGCGTTTCAACCTTCGTATCAAGCGTTCGTCACTATCTGCGTGCACGAAAATTTTTATATCAAACATTTCGCGTATGTCGGGATGCGCCAAGATTAAAATTCCTTCCACAATAATAACTTTTTTTGGAAAGGTAGTAATTGTTTCCCCAGTTCTATTGTGCTCCACAAAGGAATAGACGGGCTGCTCAAAGGAATTCCCTTCGCGAAGCTCCTTTAAATGCCCTACCAACAAATCGAAATCGATAGCTTTGGGATGGTCAAAGTTTATTTTTGTACGTTCCTCAAACGAAAGATGACTGGTGTCGTGATAATAGGAATCTTGTGAAATAACGCATACTTCATCAACAGGAAGCTCCTCCACAATTTGATCTACAACGGTTGTTTTTCCAGAGCCAGTGCCACCGGCAATGCCAATTATGAGCATATTTTAAAGGTTTATACAAAGGTAGGGAAAAGGGTTGCAGGTTTCAAGTTTCAGGTTTCAAGTTTTACACATCGTCTCAACCCCATTCAAAGGGGGACCAATTTCGTTTTTGATTTTGTTTTCGTTTTCGATTTCTTCCCTATTTTTGAAGACTTAAATTTTTAAATGAAAATAATTCTCCTCCATCCCTCCTATTTTCCGTCCATTGAGCAGATGGCTGCTGTGGCGCAGGCCGATAAAGTGATTTTTGAAGTGGAGGACAATTACCAAAAGCAAACCTACCGCAACCGTGCCTACATTGCGCACAGCAATGGCCGGCTTTTGCTGAACATCCCGATAAAACACACGGGGAAACGCAGAAAAACGAAGGATGTAGTGGTTGAAAATGATTTTCCGTGGCAGGAACAGCACTGGAAGAGTTTGCAGAGCGCCTATCGAACCTCTCCTTTTTTTGAATATTACGAAGACGATTTGGAGCCATTGTTCTCCGAAACGGTCGGCAACTTGATGGAACACAATCTAAAAATATTCAACTTGCTGTGTGAACTGATTGGGATTGATGTTGAAATTTCAAAAACTACTTCCTTCGAAAAAAATCCTGATATAACCGATTTGCGCATTTTGGTAGATGCAAAAAGAAAAACAAATTTTAAAGCCGAAGAATACACGCAGGTGCATCAGGCTAACCATCCTTTTCTGCCCAATCTTTCGGTTTTGGACTTACTTTTCAATGAAGGGCCGAACGCCTTGAATTATTTGGAAAAGCAACAGTTAAATATTACAGAATAAAATAGGTTTTTGTTAATTGCTAATTGGTAATTGCTAATTGGTAATTGAATTCACCACCCCACCGTGGCCCGAACGGCATAATGGTCGGAAAAAGTTTTCTTCAAAGTATCGAATGACAGTATATCGAGCCCATTTGAAGCAAAGATATAATCGATTCGCATCGGGAAACCCTCAAATTTGAAGGTGGTCCCCAACCCATTGCCCCGCTCGCGGAAGGCATCCTGCATCCCATCTTTCAATTTTCGATAACTGTACGAAAAAGGTGTATTGTTGAAATCGCCGGAAAGGATAACCGGATGATTGGTTTTCGCTTTGTGCTCCAAGATGGCCGCCACCTGTTGCTGTTGCATTTCAAAGGCACGCGACACCCGTTTGCGAAGTTTTTCGTTATCGCTTTCCTGTAAAAAACTTACCCGAGGAATAATGCCGAGCGACTGTAAATGCAAGCTGTAAATGCGAAGGGTATCCGTGCCCTTTACCACATCGGCGTAAAGCGTATTGTTATAGGTATCCTCAAAATCGAAGGCCCCGGTATTTACCAACGGATATTTTGAAAAGATGGCGTGGCCCAGTTTTGCCTTTTCAGATTTAAAGTGAATGTATTGATAGGGATAGCCGGAAAAGTCGATGGTATTGGGATTGTAGTATTCCTGCACGCAGACCACATCGGGATTTTCCTCAAAAAGCATTTCCGCAATTATTTGAGGCGCATCCGTATCTGGATTTTTTTCGTAGGCATTGAAAAGCCGCACATTGTAAGATAAAACACTGAGGGTATTTTTATATTGGGAAGTGTCGCCTTCCGAGGAAACTTCGTAAAATACGTTGAAGTAAAAATAGGAAATCAAAAGTACGGTGAACGACACTAAGAATCTGCGCCTAAACTGCACGGCCCAATAGATAGCGAAGATTATATTCACAATTATTAGCAATGAGACCACCAAACTCAGCAAGGACAATGTCGGGAAACTTTTGGGTGGCAAATACGGCAGAACGAAGGAAATCAACAATAAAAATGCCGCGAGCAGATTGCCCCAGTATATCAGTCTATTGAGAAATTTCCGCATCGGTTAGTCTTCTTTTCCGGCCTTGAACAGAAAGTCCTTTTCTTCCTTGGTAAGACTTTCGTAGCCGCTTTTGCCTATTTTGTCCAAAATACTGTCCACCTTTTTTTGGTTTTCAGATTTTTCGGCCTTTGATGTAGAACGTCGTGGGGCAGGTTGTGTTGTGCGGTGTACTTTTTTAAACGGCTTTTTGGCGCGGGGCTTAAAAAGATTGGCCACCCAATCCATAAAATTCTCGAACCATTTGCCAATGTCGTTCCCCTTAGCGAGTTGAACCGCATAGATATAACCGAAAATTGCACCGCCCACATGGGCCATCAATCCGCCTGCATTGCCCGATGAAGGTATGCGGACCAAATCAAAAAGGAACAGGAAAAGCGCAATATGCCACAGTTTTATGGTAAAGGTAAAGATTCGGACTTCAGTATTCGGGGTGTAGGTGGCGATAAAAACCATCAGGGCCGTAACTGCTCCCGAGGCGCCAATTAAAAATCCGCGTTGCATTTCAAAAACCGGAAAAAAGTTATAGGACAAAATAAATAACAGCCCGCCAAATGCCGCGCCCAACAGATAGATGGTCAACAGGCGTTTTCCCGTAAAAAGGTTAAGCACAAACTGCCCAAACCAGTACAGCCAAAGCATATTAAAGAGAATATGGAAAAAACCGAAATGCAAAAACCCATACGTAATAAGCGTCCACGGCCGAAACAAAAGGGTATCGAAATCATCGCCCAAAACAAACCATCGAGAGAAGTATTGCGAACTCACACTCAAAAAGAAGGACCCCAACCTTACCACCAAAAATGCCGCTACATTGATGACAATGAGCTTTACCAAAATATTGGCGGTTTTATACTTATATGAAAGACTGGTTGCTGCCATAGTTAATTCCAACGATGGTTATCAAAACTGTTTTTTTTCCAGTACCACGCCATGATAAAACCGAAGAGCGCGCCACCAATGTGGGCCCAATGCGCAATACCCGTGGCGGTTCCGGTAATGCCAAAAATTAAATCCAATAAGATTATTCCGGGGATGAAATATTTCGCCTTAATTGGAATTGGCAGAAAGATTAACATCAGTTCAATATTCGGGAACATAATTCCGAAGGCAACCAAAATTCCATAAACCGCTCCGGAAGCTCCCAGAGCCACGCCGTTATAACCATTATACATGCTTTGGATGGTGTCTGGGGAAACATAATCCAATATAGCAGTGTTATATTTTCCTGTATTTAAAAGATTCATAATTTGTTCTTGGCTCATTCCCGCGTTCATCAAGGCGTCCATGCCGCTGTGGAGCTGATAATAATTCACCAATGTATGGATAATGGCTGCGCCCAAACCTGCTGAAAAATAGAAGAAAAGAAACTTTTTTTGTCCCCAGCGCATTTCCAAAGGCGACCCAAAAGCCCAGAGCGCATACATATTAAAAAGTATGTGGAATATAGACGACGGGTCGTGCATAAACATATGCGTGATAGGCTGCCAATATTGAAAATTGGGGTTTTCAAAATAGTAAAGCGCAAACAACTTTATCGATAAGTCACCAATAATAAATGATCCTATATAAAAGATCACATTCAGAATTAATAGAAATTTTACAGTATCGGTTATTCTTCCCATTTACATAAATTTTTTATCGAGGTCGCTCACGTCCATCGTTGTAAAAACCAGCTTGTTATTTGGCGAAACGGAAGGTTCTTTGCACGCAAATAATTGATTGATTAAATGCTCCCGTTCTTCCCTGTTCAGCGAAACCCCTGTTTTTATCGCCATACTCGCGGCCATAGATTTTGCAAGCATATCGTTCTGGCTAAAACCACTATCGGGCACTTCTTCCTTTATGTCGTGCACCAACTGGCTGAGCAAATTTACAACATGGCTTTCCAAAATCATCACGGGAATACCGCTAATCTCAATCGTTTCCTCTTTTATTTCTGAAAAAATAAAGCCCGTGTGTTCCAATTGCTCGCGAATTTTTTCAATAATTTCCAAATCGGGCTTTGAAAAATGCAGTTGCAGCGGAAACAACAATTGCTGGCTAACCGCTTCCTTTACAGTAATATTTTTTAACAGCTCTTCGTAAAGAATCCGTTGGTGGGCAAGGTTTTGATGGATTACCATCATCCCGTTTTTCAGCGGGCTCACTATGTATTTATTTTGAAGCTGAAAGGTGGTATGTCCAGTTTCGGTTTCGGTATTTTCAAAAAGACTTCCGGTTACTTCCTCGCTTTCAAATTCAATATCATCCAAATTGGAAACGGAAGCATTTTCATCATTTAAACCCACATATAAGGATTCCCATGAAGCAGACTGCTCCCTTTTAAAAGGAAAATTGATATTTCCCTGCTTTGGCTTTTCCTTAAAGGGATTGAAATCCCGATCCACTTCAATGGAAGGCGCGGTGGGCGATTTCTTGCTGTATTCATAAGGCGTATCAAAACCTTTATCCCTTTCAAAATCGAGCACGGGCGCAATATTGAACTGCCCCAAACTGTGCTTTACCGTGGCGCGGAGCATGGCATAGATGGAATGCTCATCGTCAAACTTTATCTCGGTTTTTGTGGGATGTATGTTGATGTCAATGGAATGCGGATCTACTTCCAAAAAAAGAAAATAGCCCGGGTGCACGTCATTTTTCATCAAACCTTCAAAGGCCGACGAAACCGCGTGGTGCAGATACGGACTTTTTATAAAGCGGTCGTTTACAAAAAAGAACTGCTCTCCCCTGCTCTTTTTTCCGAATTCCGGTTTTAAAACGAAACCTTCAATTTTTAGGATTTCTGTTTCTTCGTGAACGGGAACCAGTTTTTCATTGGTTTTGCTTCCAAAGATGTTGACGATGCGTTGCCGCGAATTTGTCGATGGAAGATTGAAAACATCGCTTCCATTGTGAAGCATTTGAAACGCGACGTTTGGATGCGCCAAGGCCACGCGATGGAATTCATCAATTATATGACGGGTTTCCACAGGATTGCTTTTTAGAAAATTTCTTCGGGCGGGAATATTATAGAAAAGATTTTTTACTGAAATGGTCGTGCCCTTTGGAACTACTGCCGGATCCTGCGAAATTACTTTGCTGCCTTCAATGGTGAGATGCGTTCCAATTTCGGAATTTTCAGTTTTGGTTTTAAGCTCAACGTGCGCAATTGCGGCGATAGATGCCAAAGCCTCGCCCCGGAAACCTTTTGTATGAAGATTAAAAAGATCTTCAGCAGATTTTATTTTTGAAGTGGCGTGGCGCTCAAAACTGAGCCGGGCGTCGGTAACGCTCATCCCGATGCCGTTGTCGGTAACCTGCACGAGGGTTTTTCCCGCATCTTTAATTACCAGTGTGATTGAAGTTGCTTTTGCGTCAATGGCGTTTTCCAACAATTCCTTCACTACCGAGGCGGGGCGTTGCACAACTTCGCCGGCTGCAATCTGGTTTGCAACGTGGTCCGGTAATAACTGAATAATGTCTGCCATTAAAATTTATGCGTAGAAAATAGATAAATCGAATTCGATAATAAAAAGGAAAAGTAGGACGAGAATGGCTATGATTACAATCAGCCTTCGGTTTGCGTTTCTGTCGGAAGATTGCCGCAAATCGGCCCAAGCGGTTTTAAATTTTCCTTTTAAACCTTTGTTGTCGCCAACCGTAGTCCGAAATTCATCAAACTTATGCCCCATGGTGAACGGGCTGCCCTCTCCGTCAAATTCATAATGACGCGGTTTGTAGCTGTACTTTTTGTTTTTTCTCTTGCCTATTAGTCCCATAATTGTCGTGCTTCAAAGTTACTGAAAATACTGTGTTTTCTAAAGTGTTTCTGAAGCTTGTTTTAAACAATTACCGTACCAATGAAGTGTTCAGAATTCAGTAGCAGGTGGCAGGGGTTGGGGATTAGTTAATTCGGGATTCGGGACCTGCCTGCCAGAGGCACGACAGGCAGGTTTGGGATTTGAATCTTGAATCTTGAATTTTGAATATTGAATTCAAAACTTAGAATCCTTCCGAAGTTGCGCCATTTTAATTGCAGCAATTGCGGCTTCAGTACCTTTGTTGCCGTGTTTGCCACCGCTTCGGTCTATAGCCTGTTGCATAGTGTTATCGGTAAGCACGCAGAAAATTACGGGAATATTGCCGCGGACGTTTAAATCTTTTATGCCCTGGGCAACTGCTTCGCACACATAATCGAAGTGTTTTGTTTCGCCTTGTATCACGCTTCCAATGGCAATTACGGCGTCCAGCATATCATAACTCTCGGTCATTCGCTTGCAGCCATAGATGAGTTCAAAACTACCGGGAACATTCCAACGGACAATATTTTCATTGATGGCACCGCAATCCTTTAAAGCATCAAAAGCGCCTTGGAACATGCCTTCGGTAATATCGTGGTTCCATTCTGAAACAACAATCCCAAACCGAAAGTCCTTCGCGTTTGGGATTGTTGTTTTATCGTAAGCCGATAAATTTGTATTTGCTGTAGCCATTTATCTGTTCATTGCTTCCGCGCGGCCGGTATAGATTTCAGCCTTTGTAGCTTCGGTAGATTTTGGATAATCATCTGCAATCTTTTTGAAATGCGCCATTGCCTTGTCGGTTTGGTTCAAAGCCATTGCTGCAATTCCGGCCTTCAAAAGAAAACGCGGTGTTGTAAAATCGTTCGTTCGCATTTTGGCCGCTTCCTCATAATATTTCAACGCATCCTCATTTTGACCCAACTGTGCGAACGCATCGCCAATTGCGCCTTTTGCCAAAGGTGCCAAAATATCATCATCGCTGCTGAATTTATCCAACTGCTCGATTGCTTGCTGGTACTTGTTGGTATTCAAATAGGCCATTCCCGCATAGTAATGTGCAAGATTTGCAGCTTTTGTGCCACCGTAATTGTCGATAATGTCAAGGAAACCGTATTTTCCTTCGCCACCTTGCAGGGAAAGATTGTAAAGCGAGTCCTTTGCCGGAGCCGTCAACGCCTGTTCCCAATAGCTCTGCGCCTGGAACATTTCGTTCATGGCTTCAGTTTCTTTTGGGCCCTTTATATATTGGTGGTAGGCAAAATATCCCAAAACACCCACGGCTACAATGATGATAAAGGCCAAAATTCCTTTTTGGTTCTTTTCAATCCAAGCTTCCGTTTTCGATGCGCCTTCGTCCAGCGTGTTGAATACTTCTGCCGTTGTGCTGTTTTCTTCAAGCTGCGCCTGTTTGTCAGCTTTTGTGGTTGGTTTGCCTCCGCGTTTTTTGTACGTTGCCATAATCTAACTTCTATTTATTTGGATTCCCGTCTTTGCGGGAATGGCGCAAAAATAAAATTTTAAATGGAATTTGAAAGGATAAATATTTCTTATTTTTTAATAATTTGCAAAGCATCCTTTTGTGTTCAACAAGCCGTCATTACTGAAAAAATTTGGGAGAATTAAAAATTTTCAGAATTGACGTAAGACAAAAGGGCATTAGAGGTAGGATTAAATCATTCCAAACCTCTTATTTTTACAACCTTTAAAACGTATTTTTTAAATTAATTTTCATTTTTTTTAGTCTTACGTCCTACGTCTAAAAGTCTTACGTCATTTTTATATGATTTTACAAAAGCTCTCTTTGCTCAACTATAAAAATTTTGAGGCCGAAACCTTCGATTTCGACCCAAAAATCAACTGTTTTGTGGGAAATAACGGCGTGGGAAAGACCAATGTTCTGGACGCCATCTACCATCTTTCCTTCGGGAAAAGTTATTTCAACCCAATTACTACACAAAACATAAAACACGGCGAGGAGTTTTTTGTGGTGGAAGGGTTTTACGAAAGAAAGGAAGCGCCCGAAAAAATTGTGGTCAGCGCCAAAAAAGGGCAGAAAAAAATTATAAAACGAAACGGAAAAACCTACGATAAATTCAGTGAGCACATAGGATTTCTGCCGTTGGTCATTATTTCACCGGCCGACAGGGATTTGATAATTGAAGGAAGCGATACGCGCCGGAAGTTTATTGACGGCGTAATTTCCCAACGCGATTCAGATTATTTGAATACCTTGATTAAATACAACAAAGTACTTGCACAGCGCAATTCCCTTTTGAAATATTTTGCGGCGAACAATACGTTCAGTCAGGACACGATTGATATTTATAACGAACAGCTCCACACTTACGGAACTTCCATTTTTGGGAAACGAACCGCTTTTTTGGAGGAATTTCTACCTATATTTTTGAATCGATACAAATCCATCAGCAGCGGTGATGAGAGCATCAACTTGGTTTACGAAAGCCAATTGCAGGAAAATGACCTATTGACGTTGCTTCAGAAAAATATAACAAAAGATAAAATTACGCAGTACACCAACTTTGGAATACACAAGGACGATTTGGTTTTTGAGATTGACGGCCATCCTATAAAGAAATTTGGTTCGCAAGGGCAACAAAAATCGTATCTTATCGCTTTAAAATTGGCTCAGTTCGATTTCATAAAAAACCATTCAAAAACGAATCCCATTTTGTTATTGGATGATATTTTTGATAAATTGGACGAAACCCGGGTGGAGCATTTGATTACGCTGGTTGACAATGAAAATTTTGGGCAGCTTTTCATTAGCGATACCCACGCAGACCGGACGGAAGAAGTGATTAAAAAAGTGCATCAGACATATAAAATGTTTCCGCTTTAGGAGTTAAGTGTTAGGGGTTAAGCGTTAGGTGTTAAGTGTTAAGTGTTATTGGTTAATTGGGAATAACGGAACTTTGTGTTTTTGCGAGAAAAAAATGCACGCAAAGGCGCAAAGGCGCGAAGAAAATTTGAAAAAAAATGATTTATAAAATCACATTTCTACTAATTACCCTACTTTTTGTTTCTTGCGAAAAGCCCGATCCCGAGGCGCAAAAACAAAACCTCAGCGGCTATTGGGAAATAAAAACCGTAAAAATGCCCGATGGCGAAAAAAAAGAATTTAATATAAATACGGTTATTGATCATATTGAAGTGAAAGGTGACAGTGGCGCACGCACAAAGGTTTCGCCTAGGTTTGACGGTACATTTCGAACCAATGGCGTTTCAGAAAATTTTACCTTAAAAATTGAGGACGATAGCTTGCGGATGTATTACAAAACCCCTTTTGACGCCTGGAAAGAAACTGTCATAAAAGCAGAAGACAGTACATTAGCCGTAATTAACAGAGATAATAAGATTTATACCTATTCTAAATTCAAGAAGTTTGGTTTTCGGGAAACCGACACCCCTAACCCCTAACCCCTAACCCCTAAAGGGGAATAAATAAACTTTTAAACACTTAAACTTTTTCAAAACAATGGCAAAACGACACGCAGAAAACATATCCATCGGCGATGCCTTAAAGGAGTTCATAGAAAGCAACCGATTGGAGAAAGGTTTGGACAAAGTAAACGCCAAGGAAGCGTGGGATTCGGTTATGGGCACTGCCATTTCAAAATATACGACTGATATTAAATTGGACCGCGATACTTTATACGTGCAGCTTTCGTCTTCAGTTTTGCGGGAAGAATTGAGTTACGGAAAAGAAAAAATAATTAAACTTTTGAATGAAGAAATGGGCAAGGAATTGATTAAGAAATTGGTGTTGCGTTAATTTTGATTTTTTAAAATTATAGAAAACCAATTCTTTTTCAAAAATAAACCTAAATTTGTATAAATCTTTGATATGAAGACTATTAAACTGGAAATAAGTAATAAAATTTACGACAAAGTATTGTGGTTACTGGAACAGTTCAATTCGGAAGATTTAAAAATAATAGATGAAAATAAAGCCATCAAAAATTATCTTTCCAAAGAACTTGAAACAATTGACAACGGTACGGCTGAGTTTATTTCTTTAGAAGAATTGGATAAAGTTATGCAGGAAAGGATTTCGAAATATGAAAATAAAAATCCTTAGAAGTTTTTCAAATAAATTAGCTGACCAAGTTGAGTATATTGCCGAAGACAAACCATTTGCGGCGAAAAAATTTAGGAAGGATGTTTTAAATGCTATAAAAGATTTAAAAACGCTCCCTTACAAACAACGAAAATCGATTTATTTTGAAGATGAGCATATCAGAGATTTGATTTTCAAAGGATATACCATTGTTTATAGAATAAAAAATGAAGAACAAATTATTGAAGTTTTCGGATTTGTAAAATACAAAGAATCTCTATAAAAAACGTAGGCGCGCGANTACTGGATGCCAAAAGACCTGTCAGGTTTTGAAAACCCGACAGGTCTTTTTATTTAGTTTGTCATTTCCCCCGCCGTGGCTGGGTCAAGGGCATCTTAGAACATTTCGCGGCCCGCAAAATGGAAAGCACTTTCAATAGCCGCGTTTTCGTCGCTATCACTTCCGTGAACGGCGTTTTCGCCTATGGAAGCTGCATATAATTTACGGATGGTGCCCTCGGCAGCATCAGCTGGGTTGGTTGCACCAATCAAGGTACGGAAATCCTCGACTGCGTTTTCCTTTTCAAGTATGGCCGCAACGATGGGTCCGCGGGTCATATATTCTACCAATTCGCCGTAAAAAGGGCGCTCACGGTGCACCGCATAAAATTCCTTTGCATCTGCAGTGGTCATTTGGGTAAGTTTCATCGCCACGATCCTAAAACCGGAAGCATTGATTTTTTCAAGTATGGCGCCTATGTGTCCTTTTTCAACCGCATCGGGCTTTAACATTGTAAATGTTCTGTCTGTTCTCATTGTATTTTTAAAATTTCGGCAAAAGTAGGTATTTTATTTTCCACATTCAAAAGTTAAATTTTTCAATTTCAAAAATGCTGAAGAATTATTGCTGAAAAAAGAATATATTCCTCTCGAAAGCCTTGTTATTGTTGAACGAAATGTAATATTTCAATATTACTTTTCCATATCCCAACAGTAAAAATGCAATAGGTTTGCAGAGAATTAAAATCCGCCAATAATTATCCTCATATCAGAAACCCAAAAAATCCCCAATAATTCGCTCTTTGGGGTTAATGGGCATTATCGTATCTTCGCCGCGTATGAATAATGAAACTACGCAAGTTGTAAAAAAACTGCTCGCCTCCCCACAAAAAGTGGTAATTGTAGGCCATAAAAACCCCGATGGCGATGCGATTGGCTCGTGTTTGGGACTCTCTTTTTTTCTGAAAAGTTTAGGCCACAACACCACGGTAATCATGCCGAACGACTTCCCTGATTTTTTGAAATGGCTTCCCGGTTGTGATGAAATTATTATCTACGAAAAGGAAGTCGAAAACAGCAAGAAAATCTTTGAAAAGGCAGATATAATCTTCACTTTGGACTTTAATAGTTTAGAGAGGGTTGGCGGGGAACTGCAATCGGTTTTGGAAAATGCGACCGCAAAATTTGTAATGATTGACCATCACCAACAACCCGCAGATTACGCTGTGGCAACATACAGCGACGTGAAGATGAGTTCCACTTCCGAAATGGTTTATCATTTTATGGATGCAATGGGCCAGGCCGAAAAACTTTCGAAGGAAATTGCAGTCAACCTATACACAGGAATAATGACCGATACGGGTTCATTCCGCTTCTCTTCCACTACCCCAACCACGCACAGGGTTGCCGCCAAATTGATTGAGGCCGGTGCCGAAAGTGCCATTATCAACCAAAATGTTTATGACACAAACAGTCCCGACCGGATGAAACTACTGGGCGTTGCACTGAACAATCTGGTAATCCTGCCCGAATTGCACACTGCCTATATTACTCTTACCCAAAAGGAACTGGACGACCACAACTTCAAAAAGGGCGATACCGAAGGTTTTGTAAATTATGCGCTCTCTGTAAAAGGAATCGTGTTTGCGGCGATCTTTATAGAAAACAAACAGGAAAATATTGTGAAGATTTCCTTTAGAAGCAAGGGAAATTTCTCCGTGAACGATTTCGCACGCAACCATTACAACGGCGGCGGACACATTAATGCGGCGGGTGGAAAAAGTTCACAGGACCTTAACAATACCATAAATGAATTTATTAGTATCTTGCCCCGTTATAAAAATGCACTTACAAATGCTTCATAAGCTGTTTTATATTTTACTTTTTTCAGCGTTAATTGTTTCCTGCAAAAGCCCTGAGGCGCGGTCGCCAGTACAAAGCCATTCGGGAACCTTCATCAAGGAATCTGCAGAACGGAACAAAAAGATTTATGAGGAGGAGAAAAAATTCATCGGAGAAATTATAGCGAAAGACTCCACCCACCACTATATTTCTTCCGAAAACGGATTTTGGTATTTCTATAACAAACGCGACACCGCCACTTCTGAAATGCCAGATTTGGGCGATGTGGTAAAATTTACCTACGACATTAAGGACCTCAACGGCAGCCTGATTCTTTCAGAAAAAGAAAACGGACTGCAACACTACAAAGTAGATCAAAGCAACCAAGACCTCATTTCCGGCGTTCGCGAAGGCATAAAACTTATGAAGGAAGGCGAAACAGTAACCTTCCTTTTTCCTTCCTATAAAGCTTACGGCTATTACGGGATTGAAGAAAAACTCGGCTCCAACATTCCGGTGCAGAGCACTGTAACTTTACACTCAATTGAACAAACAAACGAAAATTAAATTAACACACATGAAAAAACTAACATTTTTATTTTTATCCCTTACGCTTGCATTTGCGTCCTGTCAGGAAAAATATCCAGACCTTAAAGATGGCGTATATGCTGAATTTATAACCAATAAAGGAACTTTCGTTGCCAAACTGAAAAACGAAAGCGCGCCGCTTACCGTTTCAAACTTCGTGGCCCTTGCCGAAGGAACCAACGGCATGGTAGATTCCCTTTACAAAGGAAAACGTTTTTATGACGGACTTACTTTCCACCGTGTTATCAAGGATTTTATGATCCAAGGCGGCGACCCAAAAGGCGATGGCTCTGGAAGTCCGGGCTATGCTTTCCCTGATGAAATAACCGACACCATCCGTTTCAACAAAAAAGGACTTTTGGCCATGGCCAATTCAGGCCCTGGGACCAATGGCAGCCAGTTTTTCATCACTTTGAAAGAAACTCCGTGGCTTGATGGGCGCCACACCGTTTTTGGTGAAATAGTAAAAGGCCAGGAAGTTGTGGATTCCATCGGAAACGTTGAGACCGAAAAACCAGGCGACAAGCCAAAAGAACCCGTGATCATCCAATCTGTAAATATTATAAATAAAGGAAACATCAAAGTTCCATATTTCACGGAAGAGATGGCTAAGATTGAAAAAGAGAAAAAAGAAAAAGAAGAGCGCATCAATAAAGTAGCGGCCGCAGAAGCAGAAGAGCTGAATGCCATCCGCGCAAAGGCAGATTCCCTTCCTTCAGGAGTTAAAATTTACTTTAACGAAAAAGGAACGGGCCCACAACCCAAACAAGGCGATAAAATTTTGATGAACTATGCCGGCTATCTTGCAGATGGACATATGTTTGATTCAAACATATTATCAAACGCGGAAAAGTTTGAAATGGTTGACGAAATGCGCAAAGCTGCGGAACAATACACTCCAGTACCAACGGACTACAGTACAGAAGCACAGCTTATCCCGGGCTTCCGCGAAGGTCTGTTGAAGATGAAGGTGGGCGATAAAGCCACTATCTTTATTCCATCACATTTGGCTTACGGAAAAAGAGGAATTCCAGGGGTAATCCCTCCCGATTCCGAATTGATCTTCCAACTTGAAATTGTTGATATAGTGCAATAATTTCAGCTTGATTTAAACATAAAAAGAGGAACCTGTTTTTAAATGGGTTCCTCTTTTTTTGTGAATCACGAATCACGACTAAAAAGACTCACGACAATTTTTATTTTAATTAGAAATATTGATATTTCATTCCCAATTAACCCAACTCAAATATTCCTGAATCTGTCTTGATTCGTGTAGCGGAGCGGTCGTGTTTCGTGGTTCTATTTCTTCGGAATGTTCTTTAAAATTTCAAGTACAAATTCCCAATACTTTTGGGCGGAAGAAATACTTGCGCGTTCATCGGGAGAGTGTGCCCCCTTGATTGTTGGTCCAAAAGATATCATATCCATTTCTGGGTAATTCTGCCCTAAAATGCCACATTCCAGCCCAGCGTGGCAGGCGGCAACGTTTGCTTTCTCGCCGTTCATTTTTTGGTAAAGATTGTCCAAAACCTTCAAAATGGGGCTGTCCATATTGGGTGCCCACCCGGGATAATCACCCGCAAGCTTTGAATTGTATCCAGCAAGTTCAAAAACCGAAGTGAGTGCATTTGCAAGATTTTCCTTGGAAGATTCCACCGAGCTACGGGTCAAACATTCTATTTTTATGTTTCCGTCTGCAACCGAAACCTTAGCAATGTTGTTTGAGGTTTCCACCAAATCGGCAATATCTGGGCTCATTCGATAAACCCCATTGTGGGCTGCGTTCATCACATTCAGGAATTTCTTTTGATCGGCATCTGTCATTACTTTTGAAAAAACTTCATTCGTCTTTTCTGCGGAAATAGAAAGATTGGGCTCCAAGGATTTAAATTCGGCAATAATTTCCCTTTTCATCTTTTCAAAAGCAAAAAGAAATTTTTCCTCTGAAAAAACCACTACCTGCGCCACACTTTCCCGCGGAATGGCATTGCGAAGACTTCCGCCGTCAAGTTTTGCCAACTGCATAAAATCCTTTGTCGCGAAAAGCAAGCGGTTCATCAGTTTGTTGGCATTGCCCAACCCTTTAATGATGTCCATCCCGCTGTGTCCGCCGTTTAAACCTTTCACTTTAATGGTAAATGTCGCTGAATTTTTTGGCGCCTCGGTTTCAGCATACGTTCCAGTGGCGGTAACATCTACGCCGCCGGCACAGCCTACCCCTATTTCATCATCTTCCTCGGTGTCGAGGTTTAGGAGAATATCGCCTTTCAGCAACCCACCTTTTAAACCTTTTGCTCCGGTCATCCCGGTTTCTTCATCAATAGTGAAAAGTGCCTCAATTGCGGGATGTTCAATTTCGTTACTTTCAAGAATCGCCATGATCGTTGCAACGCCCAAACCGTTGTCGGCGCCCAGTGTTGTTCCTTTTGCACGGACCCAATCGCCATCCACATACATTTCAATTCCCTGTGTGTCAAAATTGAACTCGGTATCGTTATTTTTTTGATGGACCATATCCAAGTGGCTCTGCAGGACCACGGTTTTGCGGTCTTCCATTCCCTTGGTTGCGGGTTTGCGGATTATCACGTTGCCCACTTCATCTTCCATCGTTTCCAGACCGAGACTTTTTCCGAAGTCCTTCATAAACGCAATAACGCGTTCCTCCTTTTTTGAAGGACGCGGCACGGCGTTCAAGTCTGCAAATTTGTTCCAAAGAGCTTTGGGTTTTAGGTTTCTTATTTCTTCGTTCATTGTTTATGTTTTTGTTGTGAAAAATTTCTACCATGAAATACACGAATACTTGTGCTCTTTTTGAAGTGCATTTCTACAAAATTCTATTTTCAGAAACAGCAAAATAAAAAATTTTGTGTATTCGCGGTCAACTTCCCACAAAATTACCGTTTTTCATCCGCTATAAAAATTATGTGGAGAAAGATTTCCTTCGTAAGTTTGGATTATGCAAAAACGGACCTCAGCATTTCTCACGCTATTTTTAATTGTACAGATAATCGCACTTCAGGTTTTAAAACATTTCCCTGAATTTGTGGAAAACTATTACAGTCTCGGAATCTATCCGTGGATCTCAAAAATTTCCCGCTACCTTTTTGGTTGGGTTCCTTTTTCGGTCGGCGATTTATTCTATTTGCTTATTACGATTGTGGCAATTAGATGGCTCTATAAAAATGTGAAAAGGCTTCGGCAGAACGATCAAGTTGGGTTTGTTGTAGATATTTTGGCGGCAGTTTCGGTGGTCTATTTTATGTTCCACGTACTTTGGGGCTTCAATTATTACAGGCTTCCGCTGCATAAATCCTTGCAATTGGAAAGCGATTATACTACCGAGCAATTACTTGAAACAACCAATCGATTTGTAGAAAAAAGCAACGCCGTGCACCGCGAACTTGGTTTTGCGGATAGTGTAAAAGTTGAATTGCCCTACACGCAAAAGGAAATGTTCAAAAAAACATTGAACGGGTATAAAAATCTTGAAAAGGAGTTTCCGCAGTTGGCCTATTCGCCACGAAGTATTAAGAAAAGTGGCTGGAGTTTGGGATTGACCTATATGGGGTATAGTGGTTATTTGAACCCGTTTTCGGGCGAGGCACAGGTAAACAATTTGATGAAGACCTATAAATTTCCAGTGGTTGCCTGCCACGAAGAAGCCCACCAAATAGGCTACGCCGCCGAAAATGAAGCGAATTTTATCGCGACACTTTCCACCCTGCATAACGATGATCCGTATATGCAGTATGCGGGTTATATTTTTACGCTGCGCTATTTGATAAATGAAGTGGCGCGCAGGGACGAAAAAAAATACGAGGAGCTCTTAACCACCATAAATCCCGGTATTCTGGAAAGCTATAAGGAAATGCGCGACTTTTGGGAAAGTTACCAAAACCCGTTTGAGAATTTCTCAAAAATGTTCTGGGACAATTTTCTAAAAGCAAACAACCAAAGCCGGGGCATCATGAGTTATGATTATATGGTGGCTTTGGTCGTTAATTATTTTGAGGATAGGCCGCTTTGAAATCGTATTGACCTTACCCCCGACCCCTAAAGGGGAGAAACTCTCAAATCACTAATTTCTGGCTCCTTTTAGGGCTGGGGTAAAAAAAGTTTTGAAGTCAAATTGACCCCGACCCCTAAAGGGTAGGAGTTGAAATAATTAAAGGTTTGCCAACTCCCTACTGTTATTGAAAACTAATCACGTTTTAACATATTCTGCCTCGGAAGGTTTAGCAAAAACAGAAGCATCGAGCATGGTTTCGGTGGCGGTAACCTTATCAAATTTAATATCCATCATTTTCCCTTTCGGTCTGCCGTTTTCTACATTATACCAAACCAATTTCTCCGGGAGCAACAGCCCATTCACGTCCTGCCATTTATCATATTTTATAAAGTGCCAATCGTTGCTTTTCTTTTGGTCCATAAATGTTACGGTATAGGCCAGCCAACCCATGATGTTGGTTTCAGGGTCAAAATAGAGTATGTACTCATCTTTCGGGGAATCACCCACTCCGTTGTCAAAGGAAACCTTCAAACCCTTGTAAAGTTTTCCGTCAAGTTCGGTTGGGGCTACGGCTTCATAATTTGTACCCGGATCTGCGATTACAAATGGCATTGCGTAGAAATAAAACATCAAATTATGGTAAAACACAGGGTTGCCCTCATAACCCAAATCGTGTTTCAGCAGCCAGACTCCCTTACCGTCATAGCCGATGGACCAATCTTTGGATTCTATTTTGGTTTTGCGGTCGGGCAAGGAAATGGTGTGTGTTTCCATACCGTCTTTTCCCTTCATCTCAAAACAGAGGTTGTTCATTTTTTTCCAACGGTCCAGGCCGCCATGGGCAGTAAATACCGATTGCAGTTGGGCGGGATAGTCTTTTTCGGCATTTGTTTGGGTGTTGTTTGCATCGCCACCCGGAGCCGCTACGCCCGTAGAATCCAGCTCGGTCCCTTCTACTATCGGATCTTCACCAACGGTTTTTTTGTCCTCCCTACATGCCGAAAGGGATGCCAATAGCACGGTCAATAAAATCAATTTTTTCATAATCATTGGTTTTTAGTTGTTTAAAATTAAAAAAGCTTCCCCGTTTGAGGAAGCTTTTTAGAAAGGTTTATGAATTAGGGTCGGTAGTCGTTAGACGGTAGTTGGTAGTTCAGTGAGTGTAATTTAGTTTTTTATCAATTTTTGAACCGCTACATTCCCTTCCGAAGAAATCTTCACAAAATAAACACCGTTTTCCAAAGAAGAAACATTCATAGTTACCTTGCTATTTTCTAACGTAATAATTTTTGCACAATATATAAAATACTTTTAAATCCGTTAAGAAAATTTTAACTTTAGCAGTTAATACTTGACTGGTTTGTCTTTTTATAGTATTCTTGTTGCGCTAAAACAACTTCTCTATGAAAAGAAAAAATTTAATTCTGTTCCTACTTTTCGCTACTATACTTTTATTTCAATCCTGTGAAGTCCAAATTTTGGACGACAGCCGCATTCTGGTAAAAGGAAACCTGGTTGATAGCAATAATAATCCATTGCCGAACATTGCGGTACGGTGCCAGTCTTACGGTGAAATTTTGGGCGAAACCCGAAGCGATGCCAACGGCCAATTTCAATTTACATCTTTGGAAAGTGAAAACAATTATCCGCTGAACATTATGATAAATCTGAAATCTTCGGGCTATGATTATTACGTGGGCGGCTATAATTATTATGAATTGACGGAAAACCCCGATTATTCGGCAAAAAAATATTTTAACGATGCGTACAACCGCAGTAATTCTTCCACCTATAATTTAGGACAGATACAGCTCAATGAGGCTGCACATTTAACGATATTATTTACAAATATTCCCGGTGATAACAATCGGGTGGCCTATAAATTGGAATTCCAAAGTGCCGTTTGCGCGATAGACCTAAACTCCAATAATACTGAAGATTGTTTGATAGCCGATGATTATTACAATCAATTGGATATTAATTCCACAAACTTTCAAACGAATCTTGACAGTCAATTGGGAACAACAGTACTATTAAAGTATATTTTAAACGAACAACCCGAACAAACCATTTCCATACCACTCACAAACCTTGAAAATACCTATGTTTTTGAATATTAGAATCCTCCTCGTGGCACTCCTCATATCATCAGCCACTATTGCGCAAGAAACCGAAGGTACTGAAAGTCCCGAAACAGAAACCCAACAACAAGCAAATGGTCCCGGTAAAAACATAGGCAATATTGTTATTGGCCCCTATTTTCCCATCGCTTTTGGCGATAATTTTGTGAATGACGGAATGGATCTGAAATTTGGCGCACGCTTATCTTTTAAAGTAGATACCTATAAAGGGATTTATATTGGCCCCTATTTCAGCTTTTTCAATGGACACGTAACAGACCGTGAGCTTTTAGGCAATTACTCCCGCACGACTAATTTCACGTTGGGATTGGTAGCCGGTTACGAAAAACATATCGACAAATTTGACATTAGCATTGGCATTGGCGTGGGTGCGTCTTCCTATAGCAATGACCGGCAAGGCGATGGGTTTCAGGATACCGCAACCGCCCTTTGGTTAAACCCAGAGGTAAGCTATCGCTTTTCAAACTATTTGGGATTCTATATTGCCCCCGAATTTCGCCACGATTTTATGAACATCGATGTCCCGGCTGAATTGAAAGATACTTTCAATGGCGTAAATTATTTGAACATAAGTGTTGGGCTTCGCATCAATTTGGGTACGGCTTATAAGTATCTATAGCGAAGCTTTGCTGTTTTGCCCGCAAAGCCGCTAAGTTTTTCCAATTGAAAAAGAAGTTTTATTGGTATTCAAAATCAGGTCTTTTTGAATAACCAATAATCTTTTGGATGTGATTATCTTTGCACCTTAGCGACCCTGCCCGCCAAATGGTAGGTTTGCGCAATATTTTCAAACACAGCATGCACAAAACCATTACCAGTCTTCAAAACCCATTGATAAAGCAGGTTGCGCTGTTACAGGAAAAATCGCGCGAACGCAGAAAAACTGGGCTTTTTGTTATAGAGGGCCAACGGGAAATTTCACTTGCTATAAAAGGCGGCTATCTTTTGAAAACGCTGCTTTTCTGTTCCGAAATCATTTCCGAAGAAGAAATTTTTGTGCTGAAAGAATCCGCAAACAGCGAAACGGAATTTATAGAAATCTCTTCGGAAATCTATGAAAAACTCGCTTATCGTAGTTCCACGGAAGGAATAATCGCAGTCGCAAATTCCAAAACGTTAACCTTAAAAAACCTACTACCCACAACCCGCCACCAACCACCTACTACCCACAACCCACTCCCCACTACCCACTACCCTCTAATCCTAATCGCCGAAGCTCCCGAAAAACCCGGCAATATCGGCGCCCTGCTTCGCACAGCAGACGCCGCAAACGTAGATGCCGTGATTATCGCCAACCCAAAGACCGATATGTACAATCCAAACATCATCCGCAGCAGCGTGGGCTGTTTGTTTACCAATAAAGTGGCCACGGGAAGCACTTCGGAAATTATTTCGTTTTTGAAGGAAACCAATATCAATATTTACTGTGCTGCTTTACAAGCTTCAGTGCCGTACCACACTTGCGATTTCAAAGGAAGTACTGCAATTGTAGTTGGAACCGAAGCCATAGGCCTTTCTGAAGAATGGCTACAGAACAGCACCCAAAACATAATCATCCCGATGCAGGGCGAAATAGACAGCATGAACGTCTCCGTAGCGGCGGGAATCCTTATCTTTGAGGCCAAGCGCCAACGAAGTGCCCCCTAACCCCTGCCTACGTGCCTCCGGCAGGCAGGCCCAAAGGGAAACTGGCTCCCTCCCTTTGAAGGGAGGGCTTGGGAGGGATGTTTTGACATTTTAATCAATATATGAGTCCGCAAACAATTTTTTTCATAATAATAGCCATCCTCGTCATCAGTTTTGTGATAGACCAGCTATTGGATTACCTAAACGCACAACATTTCAACGACCCGCTTCCTGCCGAATTACAGGACGTTTTTGATGAAGCCGAGTACCAAAAATCGCAGCGCTACAAAAAGGAACGCTATAAATTCGGGATTCTCACTTCTGCGACTTCGTTAATAGCTACCCTCCTATTCTTCTTTTTTGATGGCTTTGCATTAGTAGATGAAATAGCGCGATCGGCCTCAAATAACGAAATTGTCATCGCCCTGGTTTTCTTCGGAATTATTATGATAGCGAGTGATATTTTAAGCACTCCGTTTAGTTATTACAGCACCTTTGTAATCGAGGAAAAATACGGCTTCAATAAAACCACCCGAAGGACTTTCTTTCTCGATAAGCTGAAAGGTTGGCTGATGGGCGCAATAATTGGCGGCATTCTTTTGGGAGCGATTATTTGGTTTTACCAAAGCACCGGCCAGCATTTTTGGCTCTACGCCTGGGGCATCATCACGGTTTTTACCATATTTATGAACCTGTTTTACGCGAGATTGATTGTTCCGCTTTTCAACAAACAAACGCCGTTGGAGGAAGGTTCGCTCCGTTCCCAGATAGAAAAATACGCCTCAAAAGTTGGTTTCACGCTCGATAAGATTTTTGTGATAGACGGCAGCAAACGCAGCACCAAAGCCAATGCCTATTTCTCTGGCTTCGGAAGTGAAAAAAGGGTGACACTTTACGATACGCTGATAAAAGATTTAAACGAAGAAGAGATAGTCGCCGTCCTCGCCCACGAGGTAGGCCATTACAAACGGAACCACATTATCATCAACCTTTTCGCCGCCATAATTACGACGGGGTTTACCCTCTGGTTGCTATCGTTGTTTATAGGAAATCCGATGCTTTCCAAAGCGCTGAATGTCTCACAACCCTCTTTTCACATAGGTTTGGTAGCCTTCGGGGTGCTTTACAGTCCAATCTCGGGCATAACGGGATTATTGATGAATTACCTGTCAAGAAAATTTGAATACCAGGCCGACAATTTTGCCAAACACACCTACGCCGCCCCGCCGCTTATTTCAGGTTTAAAGAAACTTTCAAAAAACAGTTTGAGCAACCTCACGCCGCACCCGCTGTATGTGTTTGCGCATTACAGCCACCCTACCCTATTGCAACGGTTTCGGAATTTGAGGAAATAGGCTACCTGTGCAAAGGTTTCAACGCCGTGGTCTCCTTAAAAAACAAGAGCGCGTCATATCGCAACGGTACAATGGTGGGCACAAACTGACGCCTGTCAAATTGGGGATTGTAAACCACCCCTATCGCCCTGTGGCCCATTACCTTTAGGTTCTCTTCTTTTCTATCCTCGGCATCAAAAATAAGGTACAGGGCGTCCAGTCCCGTCTTTTTTAGCTTGTATTCCACACTGCTCCTCAAGGCTCTCGGAATGGTCATTTCTTCCATTTTGGCGCCCCAATTGGACCCGGCGATGACCTTTCCCCTATAACTGGCGAATCCTATTAGGAACACATTCTCCTTCCCAAGGCTTTCTCGCTTTAGCTGGCCTATGTTTTTCTCGCCCGTATTGCGCATACTCGTAAAGGAAGCATCGCCAATATGGGTATTGTGAGCCCAAACCACGCCCTTGGCGTTTTCGCCATAAAGCGCCAGCAGGTCGCCCACCGTTTCAAACATATGGAAAACCCGTGAATTCCACGAAGCAGCCCCCTTGGAGGCAACGCTTTCCCGATAAAATTCCTCGGCATTGTGGACCACGATCGCATTTTGGAGCAAATAAAAATAGGCGTCATCCGTAAGTGCCCCTAATGCCTCGCGATTGCTCCTTATAAACTCCACCACCCGAGCCGTGGCGGCGGCACAATCCTCCTTTCCGCCTTTCACGGCATGGGCGTACTGCCAACTGTCGCCCTTGTGCGGCTCAAAACAGTTGTACTGTTGCTTGGCGTAATAATAGCTGGCCTCATCGGTGTTTTTGAGCACCTCCAGCACCATTTCCTTGGAATGCCATTCATCATACACATCCATCCCGTAAAAACCTACCTTCTCTTTCTGGGGCAAAGCGTCGTTGTGCTTACGAAGCCATTCGGCCAGGGCCACCACCTCCTCGTTTGCCCACATCCACGTGGGCCATCGGTTGAGCGACATCAAAACTTCCCTCGCCGATTTTCCCGCGCCCTCGGTATTTTTTACATATTGGTTTAGCTTATAAAGACTGGCAAAGTCGCCTTCCACGGCTATAAAATTAAAACCGCGCTCCTCGATGAGCCTTCTGCTTATAATGTCGCGCCACACGTAATATTCGTGCGTACCGTGGCTGGCCTCCCCGAGCAGGACCAACTTTTTATCGCCAGCGGCGGCAATTAGCGGGTCCAAGCTGGATGCGTCCTCCAGCAATCGCGCTTTGTCCGTAAAATCCTGTGCAGAAACCATCATGAGTGAAAAAATCATTAAAACCGTTGCGCGCAACTTCATAAATTGGTTCATTAAATAGCAACCTCAAGATACGCAATATTACCGACGTGTGCCACTGTAATGGGCCTCACAAATTCCAAAGGAAAACGATTGGAAAAAATAAATTACCTTTCAGAGTAAATTAGATCAATCTTGAAACCCATAACCCGCACCGTATGGATCCTCTCCCTCGTCAGCCTGTTTACAGACATGGCCAGCGAAATGTTGTATCCCATCATGCCCATTTATTTAAAAAGCATTGGGTTTTCAATTTTACTGATCGGAATTTTGGAAGGTTTGGTAGAAGCTGTGGCAGGTTTGAGCAAAGGATATTTTGGACAACTTTCCGATAGCAAAGCAAAACGCGCGCCCTTCGTCCAACTCGGCTATTCCCTGAGTGCCATCTCAAAACCGATGATGGCCTTCTTTGTATATCCGCTGTGGATTTTCTTTGTACGGACTACAGACCGATTGGGAAAGGGAATCAGAACCGGCGCCCGCGATGCCATGCTTTCGGCGGAGACCAACAGGGCCAACAAAGGAAAGGTCTTCGGCTTTCACCGTTCCATGGACACTTTTGGGGCCGTCCTCGGTCCTGCCCTCGCGTTGGGCTATCTGTATTTTTATCCCGAAGACTATATCAATCTGTTTTACATAGCCTTTATTCCGGGCGTTTTGGCCGTGGTAGCCTCCTTTCTATTGAAGGATAAAAAAGTTGAGACTTCTTCTGAAAAAAAGCAGATCCATTTCTTCTCCTTCATCAATTACTGGAAAAAAAGTCCTTCGGAATACCGAAAGGTGGTGCTCGGCCTGCTATTCTTCGCCCTCTTCAACAGCAGTGATGTCTTTCTTCTTTTAAAAGCAAAGGACGCCGGCCTGGACGACACTTGGGTCATCGGCATCTATATTTTCTACAATTTAATATATGCCCTCACTGCGTACCCGTTGGGAGGCCTTGCCGATAAAATTGGCCTGAAAAAAATGTTCCTCTTCGGATTGGTTATCTTCAGTCTCATTTACTTCGGAATGGGGCTTACCACCAATCTGTACGCAATAATCGGCCTCTTCTTCGGCTACGGAATCTACGCCGCCGCAACCGAAGGGATTTCCAAGGCGTGGATCACAAATATTTCAAAAGAAGAGAATACCGCCACCGCCGTGGGCACCTACACCGCCTTCCAAAGCATCATCGCCATGGTGGCAAGTGTAATGGCTGGATTGTTATGGTTCTATTTTGGGGCGAGCGTTACGTTTATCGTTACTGCTTTCGCTACGATTGCCGTAATTATTTATTTCCTCGGAAATTTTTCGGCAACATCTAAAGTTTTCCCGCAAACCCGCCTGCAGGACGGGCAGGGGCGCAAAGACGCAAAGTGAACTAATCCGAACGTTATTCACTATTCAGCCCATCGTCATCTGTCATCCAGCACCCAGCACCCGTCATCCGTCATCCAGCACCCAGCACCCAGCACCCAGCATCCGACAAAACAATAAACAATAAACAATAAATAATAAACAATAAACAATAGAATATTATCTTTGCCCTCTGTTAAGATTTTTACACCTATGACAATTTCATACAACTGGCTAAAGCAATTCATCAACCTTCCGTGGGATGCCGAAAAAACAGGCGAATTATTGACAGACCTCGGTCTGGAAGTAGAGGGAATAGAAGATTTTTCATCCGTAAAAGGCGGCTTGGAAGGCGTTGTGGTAGGCCACGTTCTGGAATGTGCGCAACACACAAACGCCGACCGACTGAAGGTGGCCAAAGTTGATGTAGGCAGTGGCGCACCGTTACAAATAGTATGCGGCGCCCCCAACGTAGCCGTAGGCCAGAAAGTGCCAGTAGCTACCGTTGGCACCACGCTTTACGATGCCGAAGAAAAGCCGTGGCAAATAAACAAAGGTAAAATCCGCGGGGAGGTAAGCGAGGGAATGATCTGTGCCGAAGACGAACTCGGTATCGGAAAATCACACGATGGAATCATGGTTTTGGATGCCGGATTAAAGCCGGGAACACCCTTGGCCAAAGTGCTTGAAGTTGAAAACGACAAGATATTTGAAATAGGCCTAACCCCAAACCGCGCCGATGCCATGAGCCATTGGGGCGTGGCGCGCGACCTAAAGGCGGGTCTGCTCCATCAGGGCATTTCAACAAAACTGAACACGCCGTCAACCAGCAGTTTCAGAATAGATAATCGCACGCTAAAAATTGATATAAAAGTAAGCGACAGTGCTTTGGCCCCACGTTATTGCGGAATAACGTTAAGCAATTTAAAGGTTGGGCCTTCCCCAGCATGGCTCCAAAATAGATTGAAATCCATTGGGCTTAGCCCGATAAACAATGTTGTGGACGTTTCAAATTATGTGCTCCACGAACTCGGGCAACCGCTCCACGCCTTTGATGCCGCAAAAATTTCTGGCAATACCGTAAATGTAAAAACGCTTCCGGCGGGGACCAAATTCACCACCCTTGACGGCATAGAGCGCGAACTGCACGAAGAGGACCTGATGATCTGTGATGCCGAAAAACCCATGTGCATCGCCGGCGTTTTTGGCGGAATTAACAGCGGGGTTACCGAAAATACCACAAGCATCTTTTTGGAAAGTGCCTACTTTAACCCCGTGAGTATTCGCAAAACCGCAAAGCGCCACAGTTTGAGCACCGATGCCTCCTTCCGATTTGAAAGGGGAATAGATCCAAACATTACGGATTATGCGCTGCGCCACGCCGCAATTTTGATTATTCAAGTGGCCGGAGGACAAATAACCAGTGATTTGATTGATGTTTATCCAAAGAAGATCGAAGATCATCAAGTGTTCCTGAATTTTGAAAAGGCGAATAAGTTGATCGGGGAGGAAATTTCGAAGGAAACCATAAAAGATATTCTTACCTCGCTTGAAATGAAGGTTAGCAACGTAACCGAAACCGGCATTGGGATGACGATTCCCGCTTACCGAAACGACGTTACCCGCGATGTGGATGTGATCGAGGAAATCCTTCGCGTTTACGGCTACAACAATGTGCGGTTTACCCAAAAACTGAATGCTTCCATTTCCGCCATGCTTCCGGGCGAGGATTATTCCGTTCAAAATAAAATTGCTTCGCAGTTAACGGCTCTCGGTTTTCACGAGATGTTGAACAACTCGCTCACATCACCAAAATATGCCGCACTGAGTGAAGCCATCAAGAAAAATTACAACGTAACCATGTTGAATCCTCTGAGCCAAGAGCTTTCAGTGATGCGGCAGTCTATGCTGTTTTCGGGTCTTGAGGCCATTGAATACAATAGCAATCGAAAAAACAGTGATTTAAAGTTGTTTGAATTCGGGAAAACCTACCATAACTTTCTTGGCGGAAGATCAGAGACCAAACATCTTTCATTATTCATCACCGGCCTGAAGGCTGAGGGAAACTGGGCCTTGCCAGATACAAAGAGCAATTTTTTCTTCGGAAAGGGAACCGTTGCAGTAATCTTGGAGCGTTTGGGTCTTGATGGCTATTCCGAAGAAGCCACGGAAAGTGATATTTTTTCGGAAGGAATCGCTTTCAAAAGAAACAAAGCAATAATTGTTGAATTCGGAATTGTACAAAAAAAGATCGCCAAGGAATTGGAAGTTGATGCCGAGGTATTTTACGCAGACTTCAACTGGGATGCAGTGCTGAAACAAATTTCAACCAAAAATTTCAAGTTGAGACCCATTGCCAAATTCCAAGCGGCCCAACGCGATTTTGCCTTATTGCTCGACAATTCTGTTCGTTTTGGCGAACTGCAGGCAGCGGCATTTAGTACTGAAAAGAAATTCCTAAAGGCCGTTACCCTCTTTGATGTCTATAAAGGCAAAAATCTTCCCGAAGGTAAAAAGAGCTACGCGTTAAGTTTTACCATTCAAGATGAAGAAAAAACATTGACCGACAAACAGATCGACAAAATAATGGGCAAGCTCCAACAAAAATTTGAAACCGAATTTGGAGCGACACTTCGATAGAAAAACTAA
Source organism: Aequorivita todarodis (assembly GCF_028561335.1). Lineage (GTDB taxonomy): Bacteria > Bacteroidota > Bacteroidia > Flavobacteriales > Flavobacteriaceae > Aequorivita > Aequorivita todarodis. Next base: position 29,740 of record NZ_JAQQTG010000017.1, read on the forward strand.
TACCCAATAAAAAAACAGCGAGCATTTGAGTCGCTGTTTTCATTTTAAATAAGTGGGAAATTAGGGCACTATTTTTTAGGCAAAACAACGCTATCAATAACGTGAATAACGCCATTTGACTGGTTTACGTCTGCAATTGTAACAGTGGCCATTCCGCCATTTTCATCAATCAACACAACGTTATTGCCTTTCATCATCGCCGTTAAAGTTCCGCCGCTCACTGTATTGTACGTTGCTTTTCCATTTCCTTTTTTTATGTCCTTCATAATATCTGCCGCATTGTGTTTACCGGCAAGTACGTGATACGTAAGAATTGTTTGCAAGGCCTTTTTGTTTTCAGGTTTCAGCAAGGTTTCAACCGTTCCCTTTGGAAGTTTTTCAAAAGCCTCGTTGGTGGGTGCAAAAACGGTAAATGGACCATCGCCTTGGAGCGTTTCCACCAAATCGGCTGCCTTTACCGCAGCTACAAGCGTTGTGTGGTCTTTTGAATTGACCGCGTTTTCAATTATGTTTTTGCTGGGATACATTGCGGCACCACCCACCATTACTGTTTTTTCATCATTCATCATCTTGCTTTGTGCAAAAATAGAAGAGGTTCCGGCCACTAAGGCGATAGCAAATAATGCTGCTGTAATAAGTTTTGATTTCATAATAATGTGTTTTTAGTTTTATGTATATGTGCATATAAACGAAAGTCCGGAAACTGCGGTTTTGCAATTTCCGGACTTTAGGGTTTATTTAACTTTTATAAAACTATTCTTCCGAAGCGGGAAAAATCAATCCATCTATAATGTGGAAGTACCCATTTTTATGGTAAAAATCTTCTGCGATAATGGTTGCCGTTCTGTTTTCGGGATCAACCAATTGCAGCAATCCATTTGTTTCACGGACACCTAAGGTTTCACCTTCAAGGGTTTTTAAATGAATGGTCCCGCCCTTTTTGGCTATTTCACTTTTCAAGGTATGACTATCTACCCTGCCCGGAACGGCCATATATTTTACAACTGAATTGATAATCCTTGGGTTTCCCAAAATGGAATCCCGGGTTTTTTTTGATAAATTCAAAAAAGCTTCATCCGAAATAGCGAATATCGTAACCATTTCCTGGCTTTCCAGCTCTTTACGCGAGGGTCCGTTTTTTAATATTTTGGCCAAAATGGTAAAGTCCGGGGCCTCTTCAATATTTTCGTAAAAAGTTTTATTTGAAGTGAAAGTACTCTCCCCCAATGTTTTGGAAACTTCGGCATTGTTGGTTGAAAGATACTTTTGGGCAGAAACCGTGGTTCCCAAACAAAGGATAAAAAATAGTAGAACTGTATTTTTGAGGTGCATAAAAAAAATTTTGAGATTGTAAATATAGCAAATACAAAGCCATTTATCTTCCAAACGAAAAAGCGGCTGCATTATTAGAAATTTTTCATCAAAGTATGTTAAATAGTTGCTTTGCTGAAACCTACTGTGTAAATTTATTAACCGAAAAAATTACCAGCTATGTTTTCCCGAACCAATATTGAAAAACAATTGCTTAAATACCGTTCCAAACGTATTGATGAGCAAGCTGTTATGGATGAAGTGCAACGTATATTTTCAGAAAACGAAAAACAGCGCGAAGAGATTATTTCCAATTTAACCGAAAAATCCAAGGAAATTGAAAACCATTTTAATTTTGATTTGCTTGAAACAAACCATATTTTTCACATTGAAGACATTAAAAAGCTTTGTATAACCTACCGTTTGCGGTTTTTGGATTCGCATTATTTTAAGGGAGATTTCCCGGAAGAGGCTATTTCAGAAATAAGAATACTGGAAAAAAAGCATCGAATTTCTTTGAAAAACTTTAAAATTATTGCGCCCGCAAAACTCCTAAAACTTGAAAATGCAGATGACCCCTTGCTTTTCGCCCCAATGGGGAATGATTATTTTTATCTAATCCATAAATGGGGAAAGGATTTGCACCCTTTCAGAAAATTTTTGATGTGGCCCTATAAAAGTTTTGATAATTTGGTGTTCACCGTTGCGCTTTTAAGCGTGTTGCTTACATCCATCGTTCCGATGCATTGGCTTACCCCCAATCCGGGAATTGGCGAATATCTGTTTTTAGCCTTTTATATTTTTATAGCTTTGGGAGGAATGGTAATTCTTTACGGTTTTTCAAAAGGAAAAAATTTCAACGGCGCCATTTGGAACAGCAAATATTACAATGCCTGAATTCAGTGGTCAGTAGTCAGTAGTCAGTAGTCAGTAGTCAGTAGTCAGTAGTCAGTAGTCAGTAGTCAGTAGTCAGTAGTCAGTAGTCAGTAAAATTCAAAAAAATAACTCAATAACCAAATAACTCAAATAAAATGTCAAAAAACACTGAAGAAACAGTTCGCATATATACAGGCTCCGATATTATGGCCGAGGCACTTGTAGGAAGATTGGAAGAAGTAAATATTACGCCAATCCTTCGGGACGATGAGCAAAGCGGCGTTATGTTTGGTTCTGGAAGTAAATTTGACGACCAAGTGCGCGTATTTGTGCGTAAAGACGAACTTGCCATTGCCCAACCCATAGTAGATGCCTATTTAAAGGAAATAGGGGAATAAGGGGTTGGTAGTTGGTAGTCGGTAGTCGGTAGTCGGTAGTCGGTAGTCGGTAGTCGGTAGTCGGTAGTCGGTAGTAAAAAAACGAAACCTCCTAAACTTCTAAACTCATCGACTCATAGCCTTCCCAATCAAGCCTCTACCGCGTACATTTTATCGCGCAGTTCCTTAATTTTCTTATCGCCCATATACTCATCAAAAGTCATGTAGCGGTCTATTGCTCCGTTTGGAGTTAACTCAATAATACGGTTTGCAATGGTTTGTGCAAACTCGTGGTCGTGGGTGGTAAGCAATACGGTTCCTTTGAAGTTTTTCAAGGAATTGTTGAAGGCCGTAATGGATTCCAGATCCAAATGGTTTGTAGGTTCGTCAAGCATCAATACATTGGCGCGTTGCATCATCATACGGCTTAGCATACAGCGTACTTTCTCGCCTCCGGAAAGGACGTTGCTTTTCTTTAAAGCCTCTTCGCCGCTGAAAAGCATTTTCCCAAGGAAACCACGCAGGAAAACCTCTTCACGCTCTTCTTCTGTTTTTGCATATTGCCGCAACCAATCTACCAATGAAAGGTTGTTTTTGAAGAATGCCTCATTATCCAATGGAAGATAGCTTTGGTTGGTAGTAATTCCCCACTGAAAGGAACCTGTGTCTGGCTTTAAATGACCGTTCAATATTTCGTAAAACGCAGTGGCAGCGCGGGAATCGCGGGAATAAATAACTACTTTATCGCCCTTCGCCAAATTGATATCCACATTTCTGAAAAGTATTTCACTATCAATAGACGCAGAAAGGTTTTCAACATTCAAAATTTGGTCGCCAGCCTCGCGCTCGCGCTCAAAAATAATCGCCGGATACCGACGGCTGGAAGGCTTAATTTCCTCAACATTCAGTTTTTCGAGCATCTTTTTACGCGAAGTTGCCTGTTTGCTTTTTGCCACGTTTGCACTAAAACGCATAATAAATTCCTGTAGTTCCTTTCGTTTTTCGTCAGCCTTTTTGTTTTGCTGGGCACGCTGGCGCGCCGCAAGCTGGCTGCTTTCATACCAAAAAGTATAGTTGCCGCTATAATGGTTTATTTTTCCAAAGTCTATGTCGCTAATGTGTGTACATACCGCATCCAAAAAGTGGCGGTCGTGGGAAACCACGATTACGCAGTTTTCATAATTTGCCAAAAAATTCTCCAACCAACTGATGGTTTCATAATCCAAATCGTTGGTAGGCTCATCCATAATAAGCACATCAGGATTTCCGAAAAGGGCTTGTGCAAGCAGCACGCGTACTTTTTGTTTTCCGTCCAAATCTTTCATCAAGGTATAATGAAGGCTTTCGTCAATGCCTAAGTTTGAAAGCATGGCGGCGGCATCGCTATCGGCATTCCAGCCGTTCATTTCTTCAAAGGTAACTTGCAGCTCGCCAATTTTTTCGGCGTTATCGTCTGTGTAATCTTCGTAAAGTTTGTCTATTTGGGACTTAATGGCAAACAGTTCCTTGTTGCCACGAACAACGGTTTCGAGTACGTTATATTCGTCGTAGGCGTTGTGGTTCTGTTCAAGGACGGACATGCGTTTTCCTTTCTCCAAATGCACGTGGCCCGAAGTAGGATCCTGTTTGCCCGAAATAATTTTCAGAAAAGTAGATTTTCCGGCGCCATTGGCCCCGATAATTCCATATATATTGCCAGAATTGAACTGTGTGCTTACCTCGTCGAACAACACGCGCTTACCAAACTGAACCGAAAGATTTGAAACTGAAAGCATAAATTTTTAAATTTTGCGCAAAAGTAGCCATTTAAGCGATATGCCGAAAACATTAACGTTTTAAAAACCCTTTTAACCATCATTTAACAAAATACGGTTCCTGCCTCGGTTACATTTGTCTGTTAATTTTAATGATAGTGCGATTGTTTAAAAAAATACTTCCTCTCTTATTTTTTGCCATCCTATTATTTTCTTGTAAAAACAAGGAAGAAAATGCTGTGAAAACAACTTACATAGGTGGCCAAATCGTAAACCCGACACTGGACTACATTATTTTTTCAAAGGGAAACCAAATATTGGACACGGTAAAACTGGATGGAAACAATTTTTTTCATTACCGGACCGAAAAAATAAAAGCCGGGCTCTATTTTCTCAAGCACGGAGAATCGCAGGTTTTCTTCATTGAACCTGGCGATAGTTTGCTGATCCACATAAATACTATTGATTTTGACGAATCTCTGGCCTATTCCGGAAGGGGTGGCGCAAAAAACAACCTGTTGATCGATCTCTATTTACAGAACGAAACCGAGAACAAAAATTTGCCCAAATGGTATGCGCTATCCTCTACTGAGTTTGACCATAAAATTGATTCCCTAAAAAAAATAAAAATCAATAAATACGAAGAATATCTCGATAAAAATAATGAGGTAGCCGAAGGATTTAAAAACGTAGTGTTGGCAAATATCAATTACGATTACTATTCAAAGAAAGAGATGTATGGCGCTGCCAACCGGAGCAATCCTGAAAAGTTCGACAAACATTTTTTTGATTACAGAAAGAAGATAGATTTTGATCAGAACGAGCTTAAATACTATTACCCCTACTACCGCTTTATGAACCGGTATTTTGAAAATATGGTCTGTTCAAAATACGCCAATAAAACCCCGATTAACCGCAACTCATTTGAATATAACTACCGAAAAATTGAATTGATAGACAGCATTGTTACGTCAGATTCCCTCAAAAACAGTTTACTGCGTTATAACGCTATGTGGTATTTGCTGAATGCCAAAAATGCCGAGGAAGAAACAAAATTTTTTGAGGCTTATTCACGAATGAACACGGATAAAAAGAATCTTGAAGAAGTGCGAAAAGTGTTTGATGCCTCGGTAAAACTTACTGCGGGAAACCCCGTTCCAAATGTGGCATTGGTAAGTACGGACAATGTTGTAAAAGACCTTCAAAGTATCATTAAAGCGCCAACGGTGGTGTATTTTTGGACAAGTCAGTCCACATCGCTATACAAAAACATCCACAATCGCGCGGCAGAGCTAAAGTCAAAATATCCTGAATACGACTTTATCGCTATCAATACCGATACCCACTTTAAAAAATGGCGCGAAACCGTTAAGAAAGCAAAGTACAATCCCGAAACGGAATTTCAACTTGAAAATTTGGCCGATGCTGAAAAGAAGCTTGTTTTAAACGCGATGAACAAAGTGATTATTGTTGATGAAAATGGTATAATCCTAGAGGGAAAGACCAATATGTTCCACACCAATTTTGAGGAATTACTACTTGGATATTTGAATAAATAGGTGCTTCGCCTAATTAATTTCCTTTTTTATAATCTTCCAAAAACTGTTTTAAACCGCTATCGGTCAACGGGTGTTTTAAAAGACCTTCTATTGAAGAAAGCGGCCCGGTCATTACATCTGCCCCTATTTTTGCGCAATTTATAACATGCATGGTGTGGCGCACGGAGGCTGCAAGAATTTGGGTCTCGAAACCGTAGTTGTCATAAATCAAACGGATGTCCGCAATAAGTTCCAGGCCGTCGGTTGAAATATCGTCCAAGCGCCCGATAAAAGGGGAAACGTAGGTTGCTCCAGCTTTGGCAGCCAACAATGCCTGCCCCGCGGAAAAAACGAGGGTACAATTGGTGCGGATGCCGTGGTCGGTAAAATATTTAATGGCTTTCACGCCTTCTTTTATCATTGGTACTTTCACCACAATTTGCGGGTGAAGTTCAGCAAGCTCCTCGCCTTCTTTTACCATTCCCTTAAAATCGGTGGCGATCACCTCTGCGGAAACGTCGCCGTCCACAATATTACAGATGTCCACATAATGTTTTAAGATGTTGTTGCGGCCGGTGATGCCTTCCTTTGCCATCAACGATGGATTGGTGGTAACGCCGTCAAGCACGCCCAGATCTTGGGCTTCGCGGATTTGGTCTAGGTTTGCGGTGTCTATAAAGAATTTCATAGTTGTGGTTTCAGATTAATTTCCACAAAAATAGGGAAGAATGTTTTGAATGTATAGCGTTGTTTATAAAGATTGATAAGTTGGGAACCTTAAAAAAATAGTCATAATAAATACCTTCAGTTATTTTCTTCATGGTTCTGCTCGACAAACACGTCATCCTTTCGCCAAATATAAATAGGCATTGTTACTATACCCACCAATAGTAGTAATACAGTCCAATTTCCTTTGGTATTTTTGTCAATATTTTTAAAAGTCCAAATTCTGTAAATTAGATACACCACGGCTGGGAGATAAATTATGCTGACTACAATGTTCTGATATTCAAACGGGATCAAATTGATTGTTATCCAACGAAAAAAATCTATATAACCCGTTGTGCATTATGATTTAAAAGAAAAAAGTTGTCCATATTACTGATAATCAGTATCTTGTTTTAGCCATAAAACATTATATATGAACAACTTAAGTGCAAATTACGAAAGAATATTGGAAG
>NZ_JAQQTG010000018.1 GCF_028561335.1 Aequorivita todarodis
TATGTTCCGAGGTTTTTTGCGAGCCGTTTTCCTTTTCTTTTTACGCAAGTTTGCCTTTTTTTATGCCCAAATCTGAACGGGGTGGCGAGCCGTTCCTTTTTTAAATAGTATGTTCCGAGGTTTTTTGCGAGCCGTTTCCTCCTTTTCCGACGATTCGTTTTAGGTTTCTAAATTTAAAAGACGGCAAGCAACCGGCAATATCCCATCTTAACTAAACTTTAAAACAAGACATTTCTCTTATTTTCCAAATGGTACTTGCCTGTTTAATTGAGTGAAGATGGCAATTCACAAAATAATACTAATGAAGCAATTAGTCGCGGCCATTTTCCGCAGCTAATAAGTTTTTTGTCTTTTATCCCCAATTTTCAATTGAATAAGTAAGAAAATAAGGCCTAAAATTTTACCGATATTGGGCTTAGCTACTATAAAATAAGGAGGAAATGTAATATTGCAATATTACTAACTTTTCGTGCTTCGCCTTTTTTGGTTTAAAATGTTTCCTCCACCCTTATAAAAAATAAAAAGCATAAAAATTTTAAGGAGGCATAGTTCAAAAAGAAACCCCGCTGAACACTTTTGTTCAGCGGGGCACTATTTTTAATCTATAAAAAATTATTTTTTACTTATTCTTTGCGTAATTGGCGGCAACTTCGTCCCAGTTAATTACGTTCCAAAATGCGCCAACGTAGTCGGGACGCTTGTTTTGGTATTTCAGATAATACGCGTGCTCCCAAACGTCCAATCCCAAAATAGGAGTTCCGCCGCAGCCCACGTTTGGCATTAACGGGTTGTCTTGGTTTGGAGTGGAACAGACTTCCACTTTTCCGCCTTTGTGAACGCAAAGCCAGGCCCAACCTGAACCGAATTGTGTTTTTGCAGCAGTTGAAAATTTTTCCTTAAAAGCATCAAAACTTCCAAAGGCAGCATCAATGGCTTTGGCCAAATCGCCTGAAGGTTTTCCTCCGCCCTTGGGCGACATTACCTTCCAAAAAAGACTATGGTTGTAAAATCCGCCACCGTTGTTGCGGACCGCTTTGTTCTCCATATCAAGATTCGTCAAAATATTCTCGATGGATTTCCCTTCCATATCGGTGCCTTCTATGGCCGCATTAAGATTGTTGGTGTAACCTTGGTGGTGTTTTCCGTGGTGTATTTCCATCGTTTTGGCATCGATGTTTGGTTCCAAAGCATCAAATGCATACGGTAATTTTGGTAATTCGAAAGACATAATTATATCGTTTTTTTATTGGTTATTACTAAATTCCCCCAAATTTAACCAATCTCACAATTTAAAACTGTTATAGCTTTTATAAGATTTCTATTCAATCATAGATTTATTTGATTCTAACGGCATAAAAACAGTAATTTAGTGCAAAATGTCTATGTCTTGGAAAAACAATCCTCCTTTTCAATTTACAACGCTGCAGCTGGCAGTGGAAAAACGTTTACCCTTGTAAAAGAATATTTGAAACAAATTCTGTCATCAAAACAGGACGATTATTTCAAACATCTTTTGGCAATTACGTTTACCAATAAAGCGGTGGCTGAGATGAAACAGCGCATCGTGGAGACTTTGGTAAATTTCAGCGAAGAAAAAAGCATTGCGGAACCATTGCCGATGATGCTTAAAATTGCCGAGGAAACCGGGATGAACGTTGAAGAAATTCAGAACCGGTCCCGAAAAATCCTCAGAAACCTGCTTCATAATTATGCAGCCTTCAGCGTTGAAACTATCGACAGATTTAACCATAGGCTTATCCGAACATTCGCACGCGATTTAAAGCTGGCAACCAATTTTGAAGTAACCCTCGACACCGATGAACTCTTGGCGGAAGCTGTGGACCTATTGTTGAGCAAGGCGGGCGAAAACAGAGAAATAACAAAAGTACTGCTCGATTTTGCGTTGGAAAAAACCGACGATGACAAATCGTGGGACATCTCTCGGGATATTGCCAATGCCGCCAAATTGCTTTACGATGAAAACGATTCGGCCCACGTTTCCATTTTGAAACAGAAAACGCTGGAAGATTTTCTTGAATTCAAAAAACAGTTGATTCAAAAAAAGAAGCAATATTCCGAAGCAATTGAAGCCATCGCATCGCAGACACTTCAACTTATTGAAGAAAGCGGCCTGCAGTTCGACGATTTCAGCAGCAGTTACTTGCCGAAACATTTTCAAAATCTTGCAACCGGAAGATATGATCTGAATTTTGGGGCAAAATGGCAGGAATCCATGGGCGAGAAACCATTGTATCCCGGCAGGGTTTCCGAAGAGATCAAAGCTATAATCGATGAATTGACGCCAAATTTCATTACAAATTTTCAGCAGTCAAAGCAGTTGGTCTTCAAATTGTTTTTGGTTGAAAATATACTGAAAAACGTTACCCCGCTTTCGGTAATCAATTTGGTTAACCAAGAAATTGAAACCATAAAGGAAGAAAAGAACATCCTGCCCATTTCAGAATTCAATTCGCTTATAAACCAGGAAATTAAAAACCAACCCGCACCGTTTATTTACGAACGTTTGGGCGAAAAATACCGGCATTTTTTTATTGATGAATTTCAGGATACTTCAAAATTGCAATGGGAAAATTTAATTCCGCTAATTGATAATGCCCTGTCGCAACAATTGGAGCCGAACTCCGGCAGCCTTTTGTTGGTGGGCGATGCCAAACAATCCATCTATCGCTGGCGCGGGGGGCTGCCCGAACAGTTTATGGATTTGTACGGAAAAACGAATCCGTTTCAGCGTGAAAAAGAAGTGCTTTCCTTGGGCACTAATTTTAGAAGTTGTGCCGAGATCGTAAAATTCAATAACGAGTTTTTCACTTTTGCCGCTTCCTATTTTGCAAATGCGGGCCACGGAACATTGTACCACGAGGGCAATAAGCAGGAAACCAACACAAAAAAGGATGGCTATGTAAAGTTTGAATTTATCGAGAAACAAAATAAAGCGGAAAAAAACGAAGCCTATTCAAACCTTGTTTTGGAAACGATTGCTAATGTAAAAGCCAACGGTTTTTCGGAAAGCGATATCTGTATCTTGACCCGAAAAAAAGCGGATGGAATCGCGCTCGGCGCCTTTTTAATGGAGCAGGGCGTGCCGGTTATTTCTTCGGAAACGCTGCTGCTGCAATCTTCGGCTTTGGTGCAAATGCTGGTTTTTGCGTTACAGCTTTGCCTGTATCCAAATAATGACGAAGCCAAAATCCAATTACTGGATTTGCTGCACGATCACTTAAATATTCCGAAAGAGAAACATACTTTTTTTACTGAATTTTTAAATATTTCGGAAGAAAAATTCACCGAAAACCTCAAAGATTATAACATTGATTTCACTTTTGCCAAAATGCGCGCCGTTTCGCTTTACGAAGCATTTGAATACTGTATTGAAAAATTCAACATTGCGGATGCCGCGGATGCCTATCTTTTCGGTTTTATGGATTTGGTTTATGAATTCGAGCAGCAACCGCTGGCAGATAAAATTTCATTTTTGGACCATTGGGAGTCAAAAAGGGAGCGTGCTTCCATTGCCGCCAGTGAAGGCACGAATGCTGTGCAATTGATGACCATTCACAAAGCAAAAGGGTTGGAATTCCCCGTGATTATTTTTCCGTTTGCGGACATTCAGTTGTACGACGGAAAGTATGATAAACTCTGGTATCCTTTGGAAAATGACGATTTTAATTTTAAGGAAGCACAAATAAATTATAAAGCTGAAATAGCAAATTACGGCGAACTTGGCGAACACATGTACAACGAGCACAGAAGCCAGTTGGAGTTGGACAATATTAATCTGCTCTACGTTACCTTAACGCGCCCTATTGAAAAACTCTTCGTTTTTGCAGAAATGCCCACTGCGCCGAAAGACGGAATTCCTTCAACCTACAACCATCTTTTTATGGAATTTCTGAAACAAAAGGGAATGTGGAATAGCGACCAAATGATTTATGAGTTCGGAAGGGATCTGGAAAAAATTTCAAAAGCAAAAGAAGGTATTGCCCAAATGGAGCCGCGGTATCTTTCCAGTAACCCGAAAGCGCATGGCCTGAAAATAGTTTCTTCCGAAGAAATTTATTTGGAAGAAGAAACGGCTGCCGCTATTTCTGCGGGAAATATACTCCACGACACCATGGCTCAAATACGCACAACAGCAGATGCGGAAAGGGTTTTGATGGAGTTGAGGGAACGAGCGATTGTCCCAACGGAAGAATTAGAACATTTACGGAAAACGGTCTATCAAATCATTCAACATCCCGAGTTAAAAAAACTCTTTGAAGGAACCGATAAAGTTTATAACGAACGGAGCATAATTACAAAAGATGGTTTGGTCCTTCGGCCGGATAGAATAAACATACGTCCAGAAAACACCGCGATTGTCGTGGATTATAAAACTGGAAGCCCAAAAATCCGGCACAACGACCAATTGAATGACTATGCAAACGCTTTAGGGGATATGGGCTTTGCGGTCCTCCATAAAATACTTATATATAGTAAGGACGATAAAATAGTTATAAATAAAGCGTAATTTTGAAATTTAAAACATAAAATATGTACGGAAAAATTAAAGAACATCTACAGAAAGAACTGGAAGAAATAAAGGACAACGGTCTATATAAAAGAGAGCGAATCATCACTTCGCCCCAAGATGCTGAAATCACTATTTCTACTGGGGAAAAGGTCATAAATTTTTGTGCCAATAACTATTTAGGGCTTTCTTCCAACAAGGAAGTTATACAGGCTGCCAAAGATGCGATGGACACACACGGGTTTGGGATGTCTTCCGTTCGTTTTATTTGCGGAACGCAGGATATCCATAAAGAACTGGAGAAAAAAATAGCCGATTTTTACAGAACGGAGGATACGATACTTTACGCCGCGTGCTTTGATGCCAACGGCGGTGTTTTTGAACCGCTGCTGGGGGAAGAAGATGCTATTATTTCAGATTCGCTGAACCACGCCTCCATTATAGACGGAGTGCGCCTGTGTAAAGCGGCGCGTTACCGCTATGAAAACAGCAATATGGAAGATTTGGAAAAGCAGCTTATTGCCGCTAATGAAAAAGGGGCCCGCTTTAAACTTATCGTTACCGATGGCGTATTTTCCATGGACGGTTTGGTAGCTCCTTTGGACAAAATCTGCGATTTGGCTGATAAATATGATGCCCTGGTAATGATAGACGAATGTCACGCCACAGGTTTCATCGGCGAAACGGGTCGTGGCACTTTGGAAGAGAAAGGCGTAATGGGTAGAATAGACATTATTACGGGGACACTCGGAAAAGCGCTTGGGGGCGCCATGGGCGGTTACACCACGGGCAAAAAGGAGATTATTGACATGCTTCGCCAGCGCTCAAGGCCATACTTGTTTTCGAATTCTTTGGCACCCGCAATTGTAGGTGCATCTATTAAGGTGTTCGAAATGCTTTCTGAAGATTCCTCGTTGCGCGAAAAACTTGCGGAAAACACGGCTTATTTCAAAAAGGGAATGAAAACAGCGGGATTTGATATTATTGACGGAGAGTCTGCAATAGTTCCCGTTATGCTATATGATGCCAAGCTCTCCCAGCAAATGGCCGATATGTTATTGGAAGAGGGAATATACGTTATTGGCTTCTTTTTTCCGGTTGTGCCCAAAGGCAAGGCAAGGATTCGCGTCCAGCTTTCTGCGGCGCACACTAAGGCACATTTGGACAAAGCCATAAATGCCTTTATTAAGATTGGAAAAAAATTAAAGGTTATTAACTAGTAAATCCTTTATTTGCGTATCAATAGCACCGACTTTAGGAAAATTTTATTAGATTTGCTTTTGTTTATAATATTTAACAACTTACTTTTGCTCTTAATTAACACTTAAAAATTAAACAATCGAATATGAAACATCTTAACAGATTATTAGTTGCTGCTATCCTATTCATAGGAATTGGGGTGGCGAACGCACAAGACGAAAACAATCCTTGGGCTGTTGAGGTTGGTATGAACGCTGTTGACGTTTATCCAGCTGGACTCAATGAGGATCAAGTACGTATCCCAGCTGCTGCAAGAGGGGATATCTTTGACGAGTATTTTAACGCAAATGACCACTGGAACATTCTTCCTTCAGTTTCCAAAGTTGCAATTAGCAGATATATTGGAAGTGGTTTTGTATTTACTGCTGCGGGTACAATCAATAGAATTGACAAATTGGGAGATATTGCTGTAGATGACTTGAGTTACTACGGTGCAGACGGTGAAATTAAATACAGCTTTAAAAAAGTTTTAGGCGATAGCTGGTTTGACCCATCTCTTGGTATTGGTGGTGGTTATACTTGGGTAGATGATATCGGGTTTGGTACTGCCAACGCAATTGCTGGCGTTAAATTTTGGTTTAACGACTATTTAGCACTTAATCTACAATCAACGTACAAGAATGCATTTGAGGATACTTACGGAATCACTCACTTCCAACATTCTGCAGGTATTGTATTCCAATTTGGTGGAAAAGATACTGATGGTGATGGAATCTACGATAAAGATGACGAGTGTCCAGAAACTCCAGGTTTAGCTGAATTCAACGGTTGTCCTGATACTGACGGTGATGGCATCGAAGATAGAAACGACGCTTGTCCAAACACTCCAGGTCTTGCTGAATTCAACGGTTGCCCTGATACTGACGGTGATGGCATCCCTGATCCTCAGGATGAGTGTCCTACTGTTGCTGGTTTAGCTGCACTTAACGGATGTCCGGATGCTGACGGTGATGGTATCGCTGATAAAGACGATGCTTGTCCAAACGAAGCGGGTCCAAAAGAAAACAACGGTTGCCCTTGGCCAGATAGAGACGGTGACGGTGTTATCGACAAAGACGATCAGTGCCCAGATGTTGCCGGTACTGTAGCTAACAACGGTTGTCCAGAATTATCGGTTGAGGTTATAAAAGCGTTGAGCGACTATGCTAAAACAATTTTGTTTGACACTGGTAAAACAACTCTAAAACCTTCTTCATTGAAAGTATTGGATAACGTAGTAGCTATTCTTAAGGAATATCCTAACTCCAGATTCCACATTGATGGACACACTGACAGTGTAGGTAGTGAGGCCAATAACCAAAAACTATCAGAAGGTAGAGCCGCTTCAGTTGTAAATTACTTAATTGAGCATGGTATTCCTTCAAACCGTCTTGTCGCTAGAGGTTTTGGTGAATCTAAGCCAATAGCTCCTAATACGACTAAAGAAGGACGTGCTACTAACCGTAGAACTGAAATCAATTTAATTCCTAGAAACTAAAAACGATAGGATTAAATTCATTAAATAATTTTGAAAAAGCCTTCCATTTTGGAGGGCTTTTTCTATTTTTAGGCATATGATAAGCTTTCTTGAAGAAGTAGTCGCAACCATTAAAAGCAGCAACGGAGATATCTCCGATTTCACTTTAATCCTCCCAAGCAAAAGAGCGGGAGGATTCTTAAAAAACATTCTAAAAAACACGGCAGCACAAACTGCGTTTTCTCCTAAAATTCTCAGTATCGAAGAGTTTATTGAAAATTTATCCAATCTAAAAATCATAGACAATACCGAATTGCTCTTTAAAAGCTATCAAGCTTATCTCTCCACCAAAATAATTACGGAAAAGGAGGATTTCGAAACTTACGCATCTTGGGCAATGACATTGCTTAACGATTTTAATGAAATGGATCGTTATTTAGTAGAACCGAAACCTTTTTTCAGTTATTTGTCCAGTATCAAAACATTGGAACGATGGGGCGTAGATCAAGAAAAAACAGAACTCATAAATAGTTATCTACAGTTTTGGTCAGGCCTGCCGCATTTCTATGAAAACCTTCAGTCGCTTCTTTTGAAGGAAAATTTGGGGTATCAAGGAATGGTTTATCGAGAGGCGGCTTTAAATATTGAACATTACATAAATAGCAATAGCGACAAAAAGCACATTTTTATAGGGTTTAATGCACTAAATACCGCAGAGCAGAACATTGTCCAGGAACTGCTTGAAACCGGAAACGCGGAAGTATATTGGGACACAGATCAAACTTTCTACGAAGATCCAAAACACAGCGCTTCCTATTTCATTAGAAAATACATACAAGAGTGGAAACATTTTCAAGAGAGACCTCCCAAACTTATTGGCAGCAATTTTGGGAAACCAAAAAGCCTCCAATTCGTGGAGGTTCAAAAAAATATTGGCCAAGCAAAATATGTGGGCGAGCTGCTTTCAAGCCTTTCCGAAGATGAAATCAATAAAACAGCCATTGTACTGGGTGATGAAAACTTATTGGTCCCTTTGCTTTATTCATTACCCAAAAACGTGAAAAATTTGAACGTTACCATGGGTGTTTCCTTAAAGAATTTTCCCGCGGTTGTTTTCTTTGAAATACTTTTCAGCATGCATCTTCGAACGTCGGAAACCATATATTACAAGGAGATTCTTTCAATACTGAATCATCCCTTGGGAAATCTTTTGGTGCCCGATGCGAAGGATATTGCGAAAAAGTTGACTCGTGAAAACATTACCCATATTTCCATACCTAGCCTGATTGAACTTTCAAACAGTGCTGAAAACGGAATTTTACAACTACTTTTTGAAGATTGGAAGGACGACAGCCAAACCGCTATACAGCGAGCGATACAAATTGCTGATGAACTTCAAACAAAACATACGCTCCATACTATTGAACAGTTGGTTTTGCTTCAACTAATGGCCGTTTTTAAAAAAATTGAAGCCTTGAACCAAAAGTATCCACATCTCAAATCAATAAAAAGTGTGCTGATGCTTTTTTCGGAATTGACCTCAACCACATCATTGGATTTTGAAGGCGATGCATATGGGGGCCTTCAGCTTATGGGCGTTTTGGAAACCCGTGCTTTGGATTTCGAAAACGTAATAATCACTTCGGTAAACGAAGGGATTTTCCCTTCCGGAAAATCGAATGCTTCCTTTATTACCTACGATCTAAAGCAACAGTTCCACCTGCCACTTTATACTGAAAAGGATGCCATTTACACCTATCATTTTTACAGATTGTTGCAGCGCGCTAAAAATGTGACATTGCTCTATAACAACCATTCCGAAGGTATTAATACGGGTGAAAAGAGCCGTTTTATCAGGCAATTGGAAATAGAGAAACAAGAAAACCATACGATTGAAAAACGAATACTTTCACCAAAAGTTCAATTAAAACAAAAGTCTTTAAGGCAAATCAGTAAGACTGAAGCAGTTATGGAACGGCTCCGCGAAATTTCCGAAAAAGGGTTTTCACCATCGGCACTTACAAGCTATATTCGCAATCCCCTCGATTTTTATTTTCAGAAAATATTAAAGCTGAACGAATTTGAAGAGGTGGAAGAAACTGTGGCGGCAAACACCCTGGGCACCATTGTTCACGATACTTTGGAGACATTCTTTCAACCCTTGGAAGGAACCGAATTAACTGCCCAAAACCTTTTGGATATGAAAGATCGCATTCATGAAGAGGTTACCATTCAGTTCAAGAAAACTTTTAGGGGGGGAACTTTCAACAAAGGAAAGAATCTCATCATTTTTGAAGTCGCTAAACGCTACATTTCAAATTTTCTGGATAGGGAAATAGCGGAAATCCAAGCTGGAAATACCATAAAAATCCTTCAGATTGAAACTGATCTCACATTGGAAATCCCAATCCCAGAACTTGCATTTCCCGTGAAAATCCGGGGGAAAGTAGATCGCGTTGATGCGTATAACGGACAGCTCAGAATCATAGATTACAAGACGGGCGCTGTAAATCAAGGCGATGTAGAGATAATCAATTGGGAAGACTTAAACCAAGATTATAAATTCAGCAAGGCCTTTCAAGTTTTGACTTATGCCTTGATGATGAATAAGCAAATCCCAATGGACAATGCCGAAGCCGGAATTATTTCCTTTAAAAACCTTGGCGGCGGATTTTTAAAATTTGGCGTAAAGGAAAAGTCGGGAAGCCGCAACAAATCACAATTGGTTACAAATGAAACTTTGGAGCATTTTACCGTTGAACTGAAGAAATTAATCTTGGAAATTTGTGATCCGAACATTCCGTTCATTGAAAAAGAAATAGATTGATGATTCTTAAAAAGAATAAAATACTTCCTTCCGAAAACAAAAAACCCATCCTTTACGATGTGTATTGCAACGAAACCGAAAACCCGCAGCCAGTTGTAATTTTCTGCCACGGCTACAAAGGTTTCAAGGATTGGGGCGCTTGGCATTTGGTAGCCGAAGCCTTTGCCAATGCGGGTTTTTGTTTTGTGAAATTCAATTTTTCGCACAACGGCGGCACGGTGGAGCAACCCATAGATTTTCCCGATTTGGAGGCTTTTGCCGAAAATAATTTCAGCTTGGAACTGGATGATTTGGATAGGGTTTTAAAGGAAATTGAAGGTGGAGGCGAAAATTTTCCGAAGCAAATTTCAACCATTTCCCTGATAGGCCATAGCCGAGGTGGCGGAATTGTATTAATTAAAGCCGAAGAAGATGCACGCATAAGCAAAGTTGTAACCTGGGCCAGCGTTTGCGATTTTAAAGCCAGATTTCAAGAAGGAACGGCTGCATTTGAATCTTGGAAAGAAACTGGCGTTACTTATGTTGAAAATGGCCGTACCAAACAAAGGATGCCAAACAAGTTTCAGTTTTATGAAGATTTTAAGGCCAATGAAAAGCGATTGACCATCAGTCGCGCCGTTAAAAATTTAAAAATCCCGCAGCTTATTGTCCATGGAAGCGAGGATCCAACAGTTTCCGTAACTGAAGCAAAGGCCATCCATTCCTGGAATCCACAAAGTGAATTGGCTATCATTGATGGCGCAGACCACGTTTTTGGCGCAAAACATCCTTTTGGGGAAAATACGTTGCCAAACGATTTAAAAAAAGCGGTCGAAAAAACAATTGCGTTTTTAAAATGAAGCTTGTATTGAAAAATTTACTATTTTTGCCAACCTAAACAGCATTTGGGGGATTAGCTCAGCTGGCTAGAGCGCTTGCATGGCATGCAAGAGGTCATCGGTTCGACTCCGATATTCTCCACAAAAACCACCGTGAAAATGGTGGTTTTTTTGTTTGAGCATTTCCAATAGGCCGTGTGGCTGCGGCGTTCCGAAGGCTTTCGGAAGAATTGCCGAAGTTAACTGGGCACGAGCTATCGGTTCCCCCGAGGCTTTGGGGCGGTATTCTCCACAACTAAAATATGCGTTTGTAGGTATTCAGCAAACACTAAAGCCCTTAAGTGAATGCCGCCATTTTTTTTAACTGACCACTGAATTACTCCTGTACCGGAAGCACCAATAAAGGTTTGCTGGTATGAAACTCCCGTTTGTGGATCTCGTTCTTTTCCCAAAGTTTTTTAAAGAAACCGCGTTTCCTTCGGATTACGCACAGCATATCTGGGTTAAAATGCTGAAAATATTCTATTACCGCTTGAAAAGTAGTAGCGGCTTCAACCCGTGAGTATGAAGTCTGTATTGTTTTTAGATTCTCGGTCACTTCCATCATTTCCGCCGTAGTTTCGGGGGTTTCAACGTGAAGTACGTTCACTTCGGTGCCGAAACTCTGTTTGAATTGTCTAACGGCTTCCAATAAACCATCATGCTCAAAAGTTCCATTTTTGAAAGCCATCAGCATCGTTTTTGGCGGTTGGAATTTTGCGCCTTCCGGAACGATAAGCATTGGAATATTGGTATGCTTCAGCAGTTTCCCCGAAGTCTTCCCGAGATATACTTCTTCTTTTATGGAATTGCTCCGTGGGGCCAAAATCATTAAATCTATCGGCACTTGCTTGCTGAAACGATTGATTCCGTCCAAAACCTCACCTTTTATGGTATGTGCAATTACGTTTGCGCCTTTTTTATCAACCTGTGAGAGCACTTCCTCCAAACGGTGTTCGGTGTCTTCCTTCAAAATGGTGCTCAATTTGGAAAGCCCCCCAGCTTTTGAAAGTTCCTGAAAAACGGAGACCATATATACATTGGCATTTATTTCCAAGGCCAAATCAATGGCATACTGTAGGTTACTTGCAGCGTTTTCCGAAGACCCAACGGGTACCAAAATATTTTTCATAGACTGAAACTTCTTCATTAATTGACTGCAAAATTAACCTTAAATATCAATCAATCCACAAATCTTTAACATTTCACTTAAATTTTAAATATTTAGGGACAGACCAACCCAGTGCCTTTCGGCATTTTCCTTAGTTTTGCGCTTTCAAAAATGATAAAAACCGACATTTCATTCAAACGCATCCAGCAGCTCGCCATTCCCGCCATTATCTCGGGAATTGCAGAGCCGGTACTGTCTGCCACCGATGCTGCCGTTGTGGGGAATATTAAGGAATTTGGCATTGAATCGCTGGCGGCGGTGGGCATTGTTGGTTCGTTTCTTTCGGCACTTATTTGGATTTTGGGACAGACCCGAAGCGCCATTTCTGCAATCGTATCGCAGAATTTGGGCGCTGGAAAGTTGAAGGATTTGCACAATTTTCCCGCACAGGCCATCTATTTCAACATTGCGTTGAGCATTATCGTACTTTTTTCCACATATTTTTTTGTTGAAGAAATCTTCAAACTGCTCAATGCCGAAGGAATGATTCTTTCCTTCAGCATCGATTATTACAACATCCGCGTTTGGGGCTTTCCGCTTACACTTTTCACTTTTGCGGTGTTTGGGCTTTTCCGTGGACTTCAAAACACCTTTTGGCCGATGATTATCGCTGCCATTGGTGCAGCATTAAACATTGGGCTGGACTTTGCTTTGGTTTATGGAATTGACGGCTATATTTTGCCGATGGGAATAAAAGGCGCCGCTTGGGCCAGCCTTATTTCGCAAGCCGTAATGGCGATTATGGCACTAATTTTTCTTTTGAAAAAAACGGAAATTTCCCTGAAATTATATTTCCCGTTGCATCCCGAAATTAAACGATTGGTCAACATGAGTTTCAATCTTTTTTTGCGTTCGGTAGCCTTGAACACCGCATTGATACTGGCAACCCGCGAAGCTGCCGATTTGGGGAAGGAATACATTGCCGCCCACACCATTGCCTTCAACATTTGGATTTTCACGGCATTTTTTATTGATGGTTACGGCGCTGCAGGAAATATACTCGGCGGTAAACTTTTGGGCGAGCGAAATTATAGCTCCCTTTGGAAGCTGACCAAAAAAGTAAACCTTTATAATTTAGGGGTCGCGGCAATGCTCGTTTTTATTGGGCTGCTGCTTTACGAACCGCTCGGCCTTCTCTTCAACAAAGACGAAAAGGTGCTTTCCATCTTTTACGGCATGTTTTTTATGGTGCTCATCTGTTTGCCATTCAACGCCTTGGCATTCACGCTCGATTCCATTTTTAAAGGCCTGGGCGAAATGGGCTATCTGCGGAATGTACTGCTCGGCGCAACCATTTTCGGCTTCATTCCCGTGCTTTATTTTTCAAAATATATGCACTGGGGGTTGATAGGAATATGGGCCGCGCTCATCGTTTGGGTAGCTTATCGGGCTGTGGCCTTGATGGTTAAATTCCGAAGAAAATATATTCCGCTGATAGAAAATTAATACTTTTACTTAACACTTAACACTTAACACTTAACACTTAACACTTAACACTTAACACTTAACACTTAACACTTAACACTTAACACTTAACACTTAACACTTAACACTTAACACTTAACACTTAACACTTAACACTTAACACTGAATTATGGATTGGTTAAAATTTTTAGGCGGCCCCGGGCTTTTTTTGATATTGGCAGTATTGGTAATTGCCGCGGTTGTCTATAAAAAAGTAAGGAATAAATAATTATTTTGAATTGAAGACCCCTTCCGAAATATTTAAAAACAATCCCGAATTGCTTGAAAATGATTTGGTGAAGGAACTTGTTTCCGAATATGAAGAAGTCTGCGATGCCTTGATAGATTTGCAGCAGATTTCAGAAATGAACAAAGAGAAATACCTGAAAATTCTCCTGCGCGAAATCCGCGAGAGTATTGCAATGGAACTAAACCGCGATCTGGAAGCCGAACGTTTTGGCGAAAGCGAACGCGTAAATTTTAAAACTGCAGTGGAAAATCTTCAGAATTATATAGCCGACTATTGCCGCGACCATAAGATTTATTTATAATCAGTTAGGTTTTTTCGCCCAACCGCAAAAGGGGAGAATAGTGATGGAGCAATAACTTAGACTTTCTTAAGAATCGGGACGGCATCCTTTAGGGCCGGGGTAAAGAAAAACGAAACTATCGCGTCTTCAGCCAGCCTGTGATGCTCAAGCGTTCCGAGGCTTTTACCACTTTTACTTCGTGTTCCAAAATTTGGCTTTCGAAAATGACCACACGCCCCGGAAGTGGTAAAATGTCCAGTTCGTCATTTTCGGTGTAAATGGTAAGCTCGCCGCCGTTTTCGCGCAGCCAATTGTCCTCATTCAAATAACAAACTATAGAAAGTTTCCTTCGGTCGTCATTCTGAAAGGTGTCTAAATGCCTTTTATAAAAAGTTCCGGTTGGATAAACGGCGTAGTGGAATTCCTTTTGAAGAATCCCCAAAAAGCAGGTCTTGTTTAGGTAATTTACCAACTCATTTATTTTTTTGAAGAAAACCCCTTCGGCTTCATTGGCATTTTTTTCGTCCATCCAAAGAATAAAATCGCCGCGGATGGTTTTGTCAATTTCTTCATGGGTACGGTTGCCGATGGCGGATTTTTTGAAACGGTCCGCTTCGTATTTTGCGAGCAACGAATTGCGCAAAACCTCCACTTCTTCCGAAGAAAAAAAGTGGTCCACAATACTGTATTGCTGTTGCAGCAAGTCGTCAATAATAATTTCAAACAGCGGATTTTCAACAAATTCCAGTTGCTCAAAAAGCTCTTCGGTCATTTTCGGCTCTTTAAAAAAGTGGGCAAATATAGTGTAGAAATCTATACGTTTTCAGAAAATATTTTTCCTTTCAAAAGCAGTATCTTTGAAGCCTAAAGAAAAGCGATGCAAACAATACGGATTACCAAGATTTTTTCTTTTGAAACCGGCCACGCCCTTTACGGCTACGACGGCAAATGCAGAAACGTGCATGGGCACAGTTACAAGCTTTCGGTAACCGTGATCGGCACTCCAATTTCAGACAACGATAACGTAAAATTCGGGATGGTGATTGATTTTGGCGATCTGAAAAAAATAGTAAAGGAAGAAATCGTGGATGTTTTTGACCATGCCACTGTTTTCAATAAAAACACGCCACACGTTGAATTGGCAAAGGAACTGAGCGATCGCGGCCACAGCGTACTTTTGGTGGATTACCAGCCCACCAGCGAAATGATGGTAATTGATTTTTCTGAAAAAATAAAGAAACGTCTTCCTAAAAACATAACGCTCCACTCCTTAAAATTGCAGGAAACCGACAGCAGTTATGCGGAATGGTTTGCGGGGGATAATTAAACTCATTAAGTTACTCTGGGCATTTCGACATTGCTCAACATAAACTTATTCGAAGAGTCTTTTTCTATATCTTTTACGGATGAAAATTCCACGCCTTTTTTAAAAGAGCCCTTCGGGATTTTCCTTAAATGATTAATACCCCTTTTCACTATCTTTGCCCAATGCAAATCCCACAGGGCAAAAAAATATACTTTTCCAGCGACAACCATCTTGGCGCGCCCACACAGGCCGAAAGCTTGCCGCGCGAAAGGATTTTTGTGAAATGGCTCGACACCATAAAACATGATGCCGAAGCAATCTTCCTACTTGGCGATCTTTTCGATTTTTGGTTTGAATATAAAACTGTAGTGCCGAAAGGATTTGTACGTGTTTTGGGAAAACTGGCCGAGCTTCGCGATAGCGGCATCCAAATCCACTTTTTTGTTGGGAATCACGATCTGTGGATGCACGATTATTTTGAAAAGGAATTGAACATTCCAGTATATCACGACCCGAAAGAATTTATTTTCAATAATAAACATTTCTTTATCGGTCACGGCGACGGAAAAGGTCCGGGCGACAAAGGCTATAAGCGGATGAAAAAGGTTTTTATTAATCCGTTTTCAAAATGGCTATTTCGATGGTTGCACCCAGATATTGGTGTTCGCGTGGCGCAACATCTTTCGGTAAAAAACAAATTGATTTCTGGTGATGAGGACAAAGAGTTTTTGGGCGAGGAAAAAGAATGGCTTGCCCAATATTCAAAACGAAAACTGGAAAACAAACATTTTGATTACTTCATTTTTGGCCACCGCCATTTGCCGATGGAAATTAAGGTTGGCGAAAATTCAACCTATTATAATCTTGGCGATTGGATAAATCATTATACCTACGGCGTTTTTGATGGCGAAAATTTTGAATTAAAACAATTCAAAACAAAATAAAAATTATTCCCGAATGTCCTTTAACCGCAGTTGCAAACTAACATTCCCCTGCCATTCGTTTTCATCTATGCAATAGGCAGCTTTGAATGGTTTTCCGTTGCAGGCAATAGCGCTTTTTCCCGCCAGCCCAAAACCTATTCCCGTAAATTGATTTGAATTTCCCTGTTTCACCACAACGCGCAGATGCGTTTTGTCTTCGCCCACACATTTGCCCCAGCCGGTATCCGTTAAATTTTGGGTCATAAAAACCGGTGTCATATTTCCGGGGCCGAAAGGGGCGAACTGTTTTAAAATTCTATAGAATTTTGGGGTGATGTCCTCCAGATTTATTTCGGCATCAATCTTTATCTCGGGCGTCAAAAGCTGGGGGTCGATGGTTTCGGAAACCACGCGTTCAAATTCATTTTTGAAATTTTCAAAATCTTTCTCGAAGAGCGTTAAACCAGCGGCATACATATGCCCGCCGAACTGTTCAATGTGTTCCGCACAGCTTTCCAAAGCGTTATAAACATCAAACCCTTTAACGGAACGGGCAGAGGCGGCGAGCCTTTCACCACTTTTGGTAAAGACTAACGTGGGCCGGTAATACGTTTCCGTCAATCGGGAAGCCACGATACCAATGACGCCTTTGTGCCAATTTTCTTGATACACAACGGTAGTTTTTCGTTTCTCTTCTTTATTTTGGATTATTTGCTGAAGCGCTTCCTCGGTAATCAATTTGTCGGCATCCCTTCGGTCTGTGTTGAATTGTTCAATTTCGGCGGCATATGCTTCGGCTTTTTCCAAATCTGTTTCGGTAAGCAGTGTTACTGCGTGGTTTCCGTGTTTCATTCTTCCGGCAGCGTTGATACGTGGGGCGATGATAAAGACTACATCTGTGATTGTGAGGGTTTTCTTTTTTACCTGTTTTAAAATCGCCTGCATCCCCGTCCTCGGATTGCTGTTTATTACTTTCAACCCATAATGTGCGAGAATTCTGTTTTCGCCAGTGATTGGGACAATATCTGCCGCAATTGCGGTTGCGACCAAATCTAAATACAGCAACAAATCTTCAATCCGCAAACCCCTCCTTTCAGCCAAAGCCTGTATCAATTTGAAGCCAACGCCACACCCGCAAAGTTCTTTATACGGATATTCGCAATCCTCCCGTTTTGGGTCGAGCACGGCAACGGCTTTGGGTATTTCCTTCCCCGGGCGGTGGTGGTCGCAGATGATGAAATCGATATTTTTTTCAGTAGCATACGCCACTTTATCAATGGCTTTTATACCGCAGTCCAAAGCAATAATCAGCGAAAAGCCGTTGTCCTCAGCATAGTCGATTCCTTTATACGAAACACCGTAACCTTCGTCATATCGATCGGGAATGTAAGTTGAAATGTTTGGGTAATAACTTTTTAAATAGGAAGCAAGCAGGGCGACGCTGGTGGTGCCGTCCACGTCATAATCGCCGTAGATTAAAATGTTCTCCTCGTTTTCGATTGCTTTTTCAATTCGTGAAACGGCTTTGTCCATATCCTTCATCAGAAAAGGATCGTGCAGATCTTCCAAACTTGGGCGGAAAAATTTTTCGGCATCCTCAAAAGTTTCCACGCCACGCTGTACCAAAAGGGAGGCGATAATGGGGTCCACCTTCAAGGCTTCTGAAAGCGAATCTACTTTTTCTTGTTCGGGTTTTGGTTTTAGGGTCCAGCGCATATACTTTGTAAATTCCAAGTTTTTAAAATTCCAATTCCGATAGCTATCGGAACCAAAATGGATTGATTTTGATTATTGAACAAAGGGGAGAGGTGTAAAATTACAAAATTAAGGCAATGGAAAAGGTGATTTTTGCATTTGAAAATTTAGTATCTTGTGGGAATATTCTCCCCAACTAACCTTTAAATTTTGGAATTATGAAAACACTTTTACTTTTTTTGGTAGGGGTACTGTCATTTGTGGCTTTTGGGCAGGATGGTAGTCCAGATTTATCCTTTGGGGATTATGGTTTTGTCTTAACCGAAATTGGTCCAGGCGACAACTTTGTGAATGGTTATGACCAAAGCTTAAATGATAGAGTTATTGTAATAGGGAAGAACTATAATTTTGCTCTAGGGGAAGAAACTAATTTCATTTTAGCTTATTTTGAAGACGGCTCTATTGATACTTCTTTCGGAAACAATGGAATACTTTGGACGGACGGCACTGACGAAGATTATAGAGGCATTCGCATTCTACCAAATGAAAACATGTTGCTGAAAAGCTATATAGGAGATCATTATACTATTAAAAGACTTTTACCAAATGGGTTAATTGACACAGCCTTTGGAAACAATGGTCAGATTCAACCACTATTCTCTTACGGATATGGGAATAGTATGATTTTGGATTCGGCAAACAATATGCTGGTTTTGGGAGTTGATCCTTCCTATTCCAGTATTATTATTAGAAAATTTGACATAAATGGTATGCTGGATACAGATTTTGGGATTGATGGAACAGTTTCACATTCCTTAGGAAATATTGTCGAATTAAGGACTAATGCATTTGTGTTAAAAGAGAATACGATTTTTATTGGGGTTAGATACAAAGTAAATAACATCTATTCCAGTCATATATTGAAATTTTTGGAGAATGGTGAATTGGACACTGCTTTTGGTGATAACGGAATGGCTACAATTCCTGTGGAACCAGAATACAACACCAGTTTTTCGCTCTTACAGGATGGAAGTTTTTTAGTTGGCTGTTATTATTATGATTTTTTAAATGATGTGTTTGTAAGAAAAACAATAAAACTATTTCCCAACGCTATGCTCGATCAAAATTTTGGAAATGCTGGCGCAATCGAAGGCTATGCCGGAAGTTATGTTCAGGAAAATGGAAGGATACTTCTCAATAGGGACTATTATGATTTTGAAGGCGGAATTACTCCCTATTACTCAAGATTCTTTCCAGGTGGCATTCCAGATAATAGTTTTCAATTTAATTCAAATTATGCGGAATTAGGTAGCGCGGGATTTCTCGCTTTAAACAGTGGAAAATTTTTAATCATCGGCACTGATATTTGGTACAATGGTCCTCCCATCAATATTGTTCTTCAAAGATTTAACAATACGCCGCTATCCATTGCGGATTTTAATATCCAAAAAACAACCATTTACCCAAACCCCTCAACCGGAATTTTCACGATTGAACGCGAACTGTTTTCTGAAAGAACACCTTTCACAATAACCGATATTACCGGAAAAACCATTGCTTCGGGCGAACTGACAGAAAAGCAATCACAGATAGATCTTGCCTCGGCCCAAAGCGGAATTTATTTTCTGAAAACCCAGAACGGCATTTTTCGATTGCTGAAAAATTGAATAAAAAAAATTTCGTAGTGTTTCTCCGGAAGCACCAAAACATGAAAATTATGAAAACATTGCTACTTTTTATTATAGGAATTATCTCCGCAGTTACTTATGCGCAGGATGGTAGCTTGGATACATCTTTTGGGGATAATGGCATTGTAAGAACGGATATAGATGGGGATTATGATTTTCCAACCTCATTGGTCCAACAAGCTGATGAGAATTTGGTAGTGGCGGGAAGCTTCACTAATGAAGGTCATAGATTTCCATCAATTGTTCGGTACCTTCCAGACGGAAGTATAGATACAACCTTTGGAGATAATGGATTAGTGGTTTACGACAATCCTGAATATGAGAATCAATATTATGAAAAAATACTTTCTCAAAATGATGGAAAAATAATAGCCGGTGCTGCTTTTTACCATAATTCTGAAAATATTTATGCAGCACATCGTTATCTTTCAGATGGGTCAATAGATACAGATTATGGAGCTAATGGTGAAATTATAGTTTCCTCAGAATGGGTAACCCAAGGAGATATGATTTTACAAAGTGATGGATCCCTATTGGTTGTATGTTCTTCTTTTGAAAATGGCTTATTTAACTTTGTTTTGAAGCGTTTTTTACCTAACGGCACTTTGGATATTAATTTTGGAGATAATGGCGCCGTTATAGGTGATGGTGTTATTTCTTCAATGCTAGATACCAAAATTGGGCTTACGGATAATGAAAAGATAGTAGTACTTGCTAATTATTATAATACAGGTAATTCTACAAAGGTTTTATTGCGCTTCAATAACAACGGGTCTTATGATAATAGTTTTGGAACAGATGGAATAGCAGCCATAACAATTGACCAAAAATATCGGTCGATAGGTATGGCTATATATAATGATGGCAAAATAGCAGTTCATAGCGGTTATATTGATTATCAGTCATATGAGGCACACACACTTATTTCGCGGTATCTTTCTAACGGTGACTTAGATATATCTTTTGGGGATAGTGGCTACATAAACCCGGATATTGATAATATGGTAATTGTAAAAATTTTAGCTCAAGATAACCAAAGGTTATTAACTTATGGAACTCTTATTGCTGATTTTCAAGAAGGCGGAGGGCCCTCATTTATGAATCGATACAAATTGGGAGGAAGCCTTGATTCTACTTTTATCTTTGAAAGTTCTCCCGCATTATATTACCAAGCCGATATGATATTACAGCAAGATGGAAAGATTGTATGTTTAATGACGACACCATGGTATGTGGGAAATGAAGATATCATAATGAAACGATATTTTAATAATCCCTTAAATATTACCGAATTCCAAAACCAAAAAACAACCGTTTACCCAAACCCATCAAGCGGGATTTTCACCGTAGAGCGCGAATTCTATTTTGAAAAAGAAGTTTATCAAATCACAGATATTACAGGAAAAATTATCGCTAGTGGCGAATTGAATGATAAGCAAAGCCAAATAGATCTTTCAGCTGCCCAAACAGGAATTTATTTTCTGAAAACCTCAAACGGGGTGTTCAGATTACTGAAGAATTGATTTTTTGGTTCCGAGAGCTATCGGAATTGGAGCTTGTAATTTGTAATTTGCTGCCCGCATTTTGTATTTTCGGATTTCAAACGAATTTTAAGCTATGCCATTAGTCACTCCCCTTTCCCCAAACCACGACGCCGAAACAAAACAATTGGCCGAATTTTTCAACGAAACACTCGGCTTTTGCCCAAATAGCGTGCTTACCATGCAGCACCGTCCGGCGATCAGCAAAGCGTTTATCAATCTTAACAAGGCCGTAATGGCGAATGAGGGACGCGTTACTTCGGCCTTAAAACGGATGATCGCCTGGGTAAGCAGCAACGCCACGGGCTGCCGCTATTGCCAAGCCCACGCCATCCGCGCAGCTGAACGTTACGGGGCCGAACAGGAGCAACTCGATAATATTTGGGAATACCGAACCCATCCCGCCTTTTCGGAAGCGGAACGTGCAGCGCTCGACTTTTCTTTGGCTGCCAGCCAAGTACCAAATGCGGTTGATGAGGAAATTAAAGAAAGACTTTACAAATACTGGAACGAAGGCGAGATTGTGGAAATGCTCGGCGTAATTTCACTATTTGGCTACCTAAACCGTTGGAATGATTCCATGGGAACTTCCATTGAAGAAGGCGCTGTGGAGAGCGGTGAGCGGTATCTTGGAAAACACGGATGGAATAAAGGAAAGCATGTTTAGTTTCCGTGGTTTATGGTGGTTGTTTGAAAAAATCAAGAACTTTTTTCTTCTTGATTTTTTTAAACTTTCCGTAGCGTTGTCCAATAGAAGGCGCTGTGGAAAGCGGTGAGCAGTATCTCGGCAAGCGTGGGTGGCATAAGGGAAAGCATGGTTGATTTTTAGATTAACACTTAACACTTAACACTTAACGCTTAACCCTTAACAATTGATTCGTCAATACATTAGCCCAAAAAGGTGTAGCGGAATAATGTTCAAGGCCCCAATTTCAATATCATCCTTTAGTATAAAAGCATCCTTCACTCCATCAATCTGATGCGTGGTTTTATTTTTTCCACCTATTTCCACGGTATATTTTCGGTTTACTATAAAATCGCCTTTTTTGGCAAGGTGGATTTCATAAAGATGCTTCAATTGATTGGCAAAAAATGTTTCGCGCAGGGTGCCTTGCTCCAATTGACTTTGGGCGAGTGCATAAATTAAATTTGTATTGTTGAGGTACAATTTTTCGGGTTTGGTAAATGCGCCAATGCCTTTTGAAGGCGTGAAAAATTCGTGGATAAGCTCGGCCCGATCCAATATCTTCAGGGAATTCAACAGAAAATTTCTGGAAAACCCCAAACGTTCGCTGAGTTTTGAAACGTTGGGCGTAAACGGGGCACTCTGCGCAATGGCCACGAGCAGCTTTTTTATTTTCCGGCTTTCCTGATACGGAATGTTTTCTACCGAACTCACATCTATTTCCAACATGAGGTTGATGGTGTCCAAAAGTTTGGGATAGTAATTATCAATCCCTTCAAAACTATAGGGGTAGCAACCGTATTTCAAATATTCCTTAAATTCCGCAACGGGAAATTCCACGTGGTTTTTAAGCTCTAATGCCACTTCCTTTTGATTTTTCAGAATATATTCAAAATCGAAGGAAGGTATGTCCAGGTTGTGTTTTATGTTCAAATATTCCCGGAACGACATTTCCTTTAAAATATATTTCACCGCGCGCCGACTTAAATCGGATTCACCCTTGTTTATTTCGAGGATGGAGGAAGAGGTGAATATTACGTTCAGGGAGGGCAATTGGTCGTAAATGAGTTTTAATTCGCGCGACCAATTTGGGTATTTGTGAACTTCGTCCAAAAACAGATGTGTTCCTCCTTGCACCGCAAATTCCTCCGCGAGACCGATTAAAGTGTGGTCCATAAAATGCAGATTGTCCAGAGAGGTATAAAGCGGTTTTGTTGCTTCGGAAAGGTGATATTTTATTTGTTGCAGCAGTAGCGTGGTCTTTCCCGACCCACGCGCACCCTTTACGCCAATAAGCCGCTGCGACCAATCAATCTGCGCTAATAGATACCGCTCCTGGCGGATATTCATATCGCTCAGTATGCGTTCACTTAAAACAGCCAGCTCTTTCATATTGTTGTCGAATAAAAACAAATATATTAAAAATTGTTTTTATTGAAAAACAAAAATGTCAATAATTGTTTTTGAATAAAAACAAATTTATCAATCATTTCTTCCCCGAAACCACCACCACAATCTCCCCCTTAGGCGGCTTGTTTTCAAAGTGCTTTAAAACTTCTTCGGCAGTGCCGCGAACGGTTTCTTCGTGTAGTTTTGTGAGTTCCCGTGAAACGGAAACTTGTCTTTCGGCACCGAAATATTCCACAAACTGTGCAAGGGTTTTCAGCAGTTTGTGCGGCGACTCGTAAAAAATGATGGTTCTGGGTTCTTCGGCCAAAAGTTCGAGCCGGGTTTGCCTTCCTTTTTTCACCGGAAGGAAACCTTCAAAAACAAACCGGTCGTTCGGGAAGCCGCTATTTACAAGCGCCGGAACGAAAGCGTTGGCACCGGGCAGACAATCCACTTCAATGCCAGCTTCCACGCACGCACGGGTCAATAAAAATCCGGGGTCGCTAATGGCGGGGGTGCCGGCATCGCTAATGAGCGCAATGTTTTCACCGCCTTGAATTCGCCTTACAATGCCTTCCACCGTTTTGTGCTCGTTGTGCATGTGGTGGGAGTGCATCTGGGTGTCGATTTCAAAATGTTTCAGCAGTTTTCCACTGTTGCGAGTATCTTCGGCTAAAATCAAATCTACTTCCTTCAGCACTTCAATGGCGCGCAAGGTCATATCTTTTAAATTGCCGATGGGCGTGGGCACTAAGTAAAGTTTTCCCGACATAATTTATGGACGTACAATTTTTCCGAAGAAATAGGAAACCAATAAGAACACAATTCCCAACAGGGTTAAGGTAAGGTTTGGGTCGCCCAAGCGATAATGCGCAAAGGAGGCCAATACAAGGTCGAAGAATAGACCGGCATACGCCCATTCCATAACCCATTTCGGCTTTCGTAGCAGGATAAAAACAATTGCCAAGATTTTCGCAATGGCCATGGGCACGACCAAATAGGAAGGGTATTGATAATCCTGATAATGGCCTTGGATAACGAGCGTATCGGTTAAAAACACGAAAGCGGAATAGAGAAAAAGTGCGCTGAGCAGCCCTGTGGCGACCCAATAGATGGCTTTTTGGGCTGTCATAAAGTTGGAGTTTAGTTAAAACTTTTTTCAATTATATTCATAAACCGTTCGGAATATTCTTCTTTGTTTAGCCAGTAGTTATAATCTGGTTTTACCCTGCCTTTGATGAAACTTTTGGCCTCTTCATAATTTTCCATCGTGTTTATTTGCGAAAGCACACGGGTATAATCTTCGGCCTGCCCCTCAAAAAGGTGTTTTATGAAGGCCAAACGATCGTTCAGGCCGATGTTCAAACCTTTGTTTACAGTATCGTTCAAAGATTTCGAGCGCGATTCGGTCATCGTTTTGCTGGCCGGTGTTCCTTCAACGGATTTTGGGAAAAGCGCTGTATTTTTTCTTTCAAACTCTGGCATTTGCTGATAGTTTGAAGCAAATTCCTCCAAATCATTTTTAACGTGCTTTACCGTTGGCTTTTCCTGTGCTTCGGCAGCTTCGGGTTCGTGGCTTTTCGGTAGCATTTCATCCAGCAGTTCATCAATACGTTCGCTTTCTTCCGGCATTTGCGCCACGATGTCCTTTATTTTTTCCATCAATGGTTCAATGAGGTCTTCCTTGTGCTCTGGCTGCGGCACGGGCTCGGGCTCGGTAAACCAGTTTTCCTCCCGGAAACTTTTGGAATCCAGTGATTCTGTGAGGGGTTCTTCGGAAGGCTCCCCAATTTGATTTTCAAGATATTCAAGCACGGTCAGTTTTTCATATAACTTACCTGCCAATCCCTTTAGCGAAGCGGCATTAAACGTTTTTTCCTCTTCAATCAGTTGCTTTGCGAGCCCTGTTATTTGCTCGCGGAGTTTCTTCTTCATATCTTTTTAAATTAACCGGAATTTCTATTTTGTTTTTATAAATTTACGCATCCTTTATGTAAACGTCAACTATTTTTGTTTTCTTGTTCAAATCTACCATTTTATGGAGATTTCAAACAATCTTCAAGTTGGACAAATCGTTTGGAAATTTAATGAGTACCCAATGTTTCGCGTAAAATTAAATTATGTTTCTTGAAAATACCGTAAATCAGAAAGAACAATTTGGCTGGATTGAGGTAATCTGCGGTTCCATGTTTTCAGGAAAGACCGAAGAGCTTATCCGAAGGTTGAAACGCGCCCAGTTTGCCCGCCAAAAGGTAGAGATTTTTACCCCTTCCATAGACACGCGCTATGCCGAGGATGCGGTGACCAGCCACGACAGCAATCAAATTCGCTCCACGCCCGTGCCCGCTGCGGCAAACATTCCAATCTTGGCAGATAATTGCGATGTGGTAGGCATTGACGAAGCCCAGTTTTTTGATGACGAAATCGTAAAAGTTTGTAACGACCTCGCCAATCGCGGCGTGCGCGTGATAGTTGCAGGCTTGGATATGGATTACAAAGGCAACCCCTTTGGCCCCATGCCCGCCTTAATGGCAACGGCCGAATATGTTACCAAAGTACACGCCATCTGTACCCGAACGGGAAATCTTGCCCATTACAGCTACCGAAAAACAAAAAGTGAAGCCCTGGTTTTACTTGGCGAAACCGAAGAATATGAGCCTTTGAGCCGTGCAGCATTTTTTAAAGCACAGCTTCGGGACAAAGTAGTAAAACTGGAAGTGAAGGATGCCGAAGACCTCAGTGGACAAAAAGCTCCTGAAAAACCTGGAAAACAAGCCTAATATGCCCAAAGCCACCGAAACCTTGTTGGAGATTGACCTCAATGCGCTCGACACTAACTATAAATATCTTACTTCAAAATTAAAGCCCGAAACCAAAGTTTTGGCAGTTGTAAAGGCGTTTGGCTACGGAAGTGACTCCGTTGTAATTGCCAAGGAACTTGCCGCTTTGGGCACTGATTATTTTGCCGTGGCCTATGCCAATGAGGGCGAAACGCTACGGAATGCTTCCATTGAAACCCCCATTTTGGTGTTGCACCCGCTTCCGGTAAATTTTGAAATCATTGTGGACCGTTGTTTGGAACCCAGTATCTATTCCCGAAAAATGCTGGAGGAATTTATCGTTTTCGCGGAAGGGAAAAAGCAGAAGGAGTATCCAATTCACCTAAAATTCAATACGGGCTTGAACCGCTTGGGTTTCGTGGAAAAGGATTTGGATTTTATCGTGGAAACACTTTCAAAAACCCAAAGTGTGAAGGTAAAATCGGCCTTTTCGCATCTTGCGGCAAGTGAAGATTTAAAGCTGAAGGAATTTACAACAGGGCAGATTGAGGATTTCAGAAAAATTTCAGAAGAACTTATCGCAAAATTGGAATATAAACCTTTGTTGCATTGCGCAAACACTTCGGGCATCATCAACTATCCCCAAGCCCATTTTGACATGGTACGCACGGGAATAGGTCTTTATGGCTATGGCAATGACCCGGCGGAAAACAAACATTTAAAACCCGTAGGCACGCTGAAAACGGTTATTTCACAAATACATACCGTGCAAAAGGATGAAAGCATAGGCTACAACCGTGGCTTTGTTGCGGGGAAAACTACACGTTCGGCAACGCTTCCCATTGGTCATGCGGACGGAATTCCGCGTTCCTACGGAAAAGGCAAGGGATGGGTGACGATAAAGGGGAAAAAAGCCCATATTCTCGGCAATGTTTGTATGGATATGATAATGGTAGATGTTACCGATATTGACTGCCACGAGGGGGATGAGGCCATTGTCTTTGGGCCCTCTTCAACCGCCGAGGAATTATCGGCCGCCATAAACTCTATTTCCTATGAATTGATTACTGCAGTTTCCCAAAGGGTAAAAAGGGTTATTTGCAGAAAATAGCAGTGTGGTTTTATGGAAAAAAGGTTTCCATTTTCGAGATAATGCTATGTTACTTGCCTTTTTATTTAAATCGTTCGTTCCAAAAAAACAGTTTGCTTCACATTAAAGTACGAAGGGTGTTTTGTGCGGTAATCTCTAAAATGTGTTTATCCTTTATCAATATTCCCATAACTTGAATGCCTTGATATGCACTAAATATTAAATGCCCATATTCCACTGCGGTTTGCCTTTCATTAATCAATCCCCTCTTTTGCCCCTCTTTTATTACGTTTTCAAAAAAATTGAGCTGATGCTCCTGCGATTGCAAAAGCAACTGTTTTACCGCCTTGTTTTGGGTTGCCATTTCTGATAGACAATTGATTTCAAAAGGCCCTTTATCATCATTACTTTCAACGATTTGGGTGATAATTTCATTAAAAATAAACTGTAACGCTTCGCGTGGGTTTCCGGCTTTCATCAATATTTTTTGCAAGACTGCAAACCGTTGCTTTTGATGAAAACGGAGCGCTGCTTGGTACAGGTCCATCTTACTTCCAAATGAATTATAGATACTGCTCCGGTTTAGCTCGGTAGTATCTACCAAGTCCTGCATGGAAGTGCCATGATACCCTTTTTTATAAAAGCAGCTTATGGCTTGGGCAAGTACTTTTTCTTTGGTAAAAGTGGTCGTCTTGGGCATAATGGAAAATTTAATTTTATAAATATAGTGAAATGATTGTTTCATTAAAAATTGTGATGCTATTTTGCAACCATCTAAATGTTTGCGAGTTGGCAATTATTTTTTTTAGTATCTTCGTTTTTATTAACTGCTAAAAACCAATCAACATGTTAAAAGAATTCAGGGATTTTATAATGACCGGCAATGTGGTGGACCTTGCCGTTGCTGTAATATTGGCAGGCGCCGTGGGGCTTGTTGTTACAGGATTCACCAATGATATGATTATGCCGCTCGTAGGTCATTTTACGGGTGGAATTGATTTTGCCGACATGAAATATGTGCTTGACCCAGCTGTTGTTGGCGCTGACGGCACAGTAACCAAGCCCGAAAATGCAATAATGTGGGGAAAATGGATCAATACCCTCATCAACCTGCTTATTGTTGGTTTTGTTTTGTTCGTGATAGTTAAAGCATACGGAAAAGTCCGCAAGAAGGAGGAAGCCGCTCCCGCACCGGATCCAGGTCCATCTGAAGTGGATTTGTTGAAAGAAATCCGCGACGAACTAAGAAAAAAGTAATTTACGCCCACCGCTACATTACATATTCTAACCTTAAACCCTCTTCAAAATGGAGAGGGTTCTTTTTTTGCTTTTTATTCGGAAATATTCGCATAGCAAAGCCTAATTTTGCCACAATCACTTCGTGTCCTTTGTGAAAAACTTTGCGACCTTTGTGGTTAGTTTTCACAAATCGCAAATCAACAAATCCCGAAATATGAAATTAGCTTTGGTCGGTGCCACCGGAATGGTTGGCGAAGTAATGTTAAAAGTGTTGCACGAACGCAATTTCCCCATTGACGAACTGCTTTTGGTAGCTTCTGAAAAATCTGTGGGAAAGGAAATTTCCTTTAAAGGAAAAAACCATAAAGTAATCGGTTTAGAGGAAGCCGTTGCCGCAAAACCGAACATCGCCATTTTTTCTGCCGGCGGAAGCACTTCTTTGGAATGGGCGCCCAAATTTGCAGCGGTTGGCACGACGGTAATCGATAATTCCTCGGCATGGCGCATGGAACCCGATAAAAAACTCATCGTTCCCGAAATCAATGCCCATTTGTTGACCAAAACCGATAAAATAATAGCCAATCCTAATTGCTCCACCATCCAACTGGTGATGGCTTTGGCACCGCTCCACAAAAAATATAAGATGAAAAGGGTCGTGGTTTCTACCTATCAGTCTGTTTCCGGCACTGGTCTGAAAGCAGTAAAACAAATGGAGAATGAAATGGCCGGAATAAAAGGCGAGATGGCCTATCCCTACCCGATCCACAAAAATGCACTTCCACATTGCGATGTTTTTGAGCCTAATGGCTATACCAAAGAGGAAATGAAACTGGCGCGCGAGCCACAAAAAATATTGGACGACCGTACTTTTTCAGTAACAGCGACGGCTGTTCGCATTCCTACCGCCGGAGGCCACAGTGAAGCCGTGAATGTTCAGTTTGAAAAGGACTTTGAATTGGGGGACATCCGTAAAATTCTGCACCAAACTTTAGGCATCACCCTTCAGGACAACCCAGATACCAACACCTATCCCATGCCAATGTACGCCCACGGCAAAGATGAAGTTTTCGTAGGTCGCATCCGTCGCGATGAAACGCAACCCAATACCCTGAACATGTGGATCGTGAGCGATAACCTTCGGAAAGGTGCTGCAACCAATGCCGTTCAAATTGCAGAATATTTGGTAGCTAACGAATTGGTATAGGTTTTTAAGATAATCCATAAAGAGAATTTTAAAATTTTGTTAAAAAAATGCACTTTTTTTAAAGGTGCGTTTTTTATTTTTCAGTATCTTTAAGGATTAACCCTTAAACTTTAAAGCCTATGAATTCAACTTTTACTAAAATCCTAAGAATCATTTTAGGCTTGGGATTACTCTTTTTTGGAATGAGCAAGTTGGTTAACTTCAACTTTATGCCAACGCATATCTATACGGGAGATGCCGCTATCTTCATTGATTCGCTCAGTAATACCGGCTATATTCTAAAAGTAATTGGAACTTTTGAAGTCCTGATAGGCCTGCTCTTGGTTTTTAACAAATGGGTGTCATTCGCTTTAATTTTGTTAGCGCCCATTTCTGTGAATATATTTCTCTTCCATTTATTTATGGACACCCCCGGCCTTGTTTTGGCCTTGGTGGTTATCGTGCTGAATGCTATTTTAATTTACAAGCATTGGAAGGTTTACAGACCATTATTTTTATGAAACCGAACGGTTTTGTTACAACAAAGGCTTCCTAAATGGAGGCCTTTGTGATTTTCAGAAGATATTCATTTCACTTAAAAGCAGTACATTTACATTTCGAAAAAAAATAAGAGCTTATGAAATTTTCAATCGTTCCCGCAATTTTAATCCTTGCCATCGTTGGCTGCAAAGAAGAACCCAAAAAAGAAGTAATCTCCGTGACTTATCCGCAGACAAAAAAAGTAGATACCGTGGACACCTATTTTGGTGTTGAAGTGAAAGACCCATACCGTTGGTTGGAAGACGACCGTAGCGAAGAAACCGCAGCGTGGGTAAAGGCTGAAAACAAAGTAACTTTTGATTATTTAAACAGAATACCTTTCCGGGAAGCGCTAAAAAACCGTCTTTCCGAAATTTGGAACTATGAAAAAGTTGGCCCCCCTTTCCACGAAGGAAACTTTACCTATTTCTATAAAAATGACGGCCTGCAAAACCAATATGTGCTGTACCGGTACAAAACAGAAGAAGATCCATCAACAGCCGAAGTATTTATAGATCCCAACACTTTCAAGGAAGACGGAACAATCTCTTTGGGCGAAACCAGTTTCTCCAAGGACGGCAGTAAATTGGCATACAGCATTTCCGAAGGCGGAAGCGACTGGCGCAAAGTGCTGATAATGAATACCGAAACGAAGGAATTGATAGGCGATACCTTAAAGGACATCAAATTCAGCGGACTTTCGTGGAAAGCGGAAGATGGATTTTACTATTCCAGTTACGACAAACCAGAAGGCAGCCAACTTTCGGCCAAAACCGATCAGCACAAAGTGTATTATCACAAATTGGGAACTCCGCAACGTGACGACAAAGTGATTTTTGGCGCCACCCCGGAGCAGAAACATCGGTATATAAACGCTTCCGTTACTGAAGACAACCATTATTTAATAATCCGCGCAAGTACTTCCACGACAGGAAATAAGCTTTTTATAAAGGATTTGACCAAGCCAGACTCGAAATTTGTCACCATTTTAAATGATACCGATTCAGATACCTATATTTTAGAAAATGTAGGATCCAAACTCTATATAGTTACCAACAGAAACGCGCCGAACCGAAAAATTGTGACGGTAGATGCCGCAAACCCAACCCCGGAGCATTGGAAGGATTTTCTTCCCGAAACCGAAAATGTGCTTTCGGCCAGTACCGGTGGCGGAAATATTTTTGCCAATTATATGGTCGATGCGGTTTCAAAAGTAATGCAGTATGATTACGACGGAAAGTTGATCCGCGAAATAAAGCTTCCTGGCGTGGGTTCCGCAGGAGGTTTCGGAACAAAAAAGGAAGAAAAGGTGCTTTATTATTCGTTTACAAATTACATAACGCCGGGAAGCATTTACAAATATGACATTGCAAGCGGCAGTTCAGAATTATACATAAAACCCGAAATAGATTTCAACCCAGAAAACTACGAAAGCCACCAAGTTTTCTATACTTCAAAAGACGGGACAAAAATCCCGATGATTATCACCCACAAAAAAGGGTTGAAAATGGACGGCAAAAATCCCACGATGCTTTATGGTTACGGTGGGTTTAATATTAGCCTGACCCCAAGTTTTAGTATTACCAACGCAGTATGGATGGAGCAGGGCGGCATTTATGCAGTGCCAAATTTGCGCGGGGGAGGCGAATATGGCGAAAAATGGCACAACGCCGGAACGAAAATGAAGAAGCAAAACGTATTTGACGATTTTATCGCTGCCGCGGAATATTTAATCAAAAACAACTATACTTCCAGCGATTATCTCGCCATTCGCGGAGGTTCCAACGGAGGTTTGTTGGTGGGTGCCACAATGACGCAACGGCCCGATTTGATGAAAGTTGCACTTCCCGCCGTTGGGGTTTTGGATATGCTTCGTTACCACACCTTTACCGCGGGGGCAGGTTGGGCGTACGACTACGGAACAGCAGAGGACAGCAAGGAAATGTTTGAATATTTAAAAGGGTATTCGCCATTGCACAATGTGAAGGAAGGCGTGGAATATCCAGCAACGCTGATCACAACGGGCGACCACGATGATAGGGTGGTGCCTGCGCACAGTTTCAAATTTGCAGCGGAACTTCAAGCAAAACAAACCGGAAACAATCCTATTTTAATACGGATTGAAACCGATGCCGGTCACGGCGCCGGAACGCCCGTAAGCAAGACCATTGCACAATATGCCGATATTTTTGGGTTTACCCTTTTCAATATGGGGTTTGAGGAATTGCCGGAAAAGAATACTAAGTAAATTCCCGTTTACTCCGTTGAATCTTCGATTTTCCTCCTTCGTCGGAATGACAAGTTCAGCTTTCTTTTGTCATTCCGACGAAGGAGGAATCCCATAGGAGTGCGCTTTCTGGCTATTGGATAAAAGTTGACGGCCCCAGCGGGATGCGATTAATTACGTTGAAATTTTCGATTTCCTCCTTCTTCGGAAGGATAAAATGATCGTAATTTCAAAAAATCAATCCAACTTTTCGGTTAGTTTCTTAAATATCTTTTTGGGATCCTTATTCTCGTAAAGAATTTCGTAAACACTGTCAATTATTGGGGTTTTGGCTTTTTTCTTTCCCTTTTGCTGGTTTAGATGGTAGGCGCTTTTGGTAGCGTAATACCCTTCCGCAATCATGCTCATTTCCAGTTGGGCGCTTTTAACGGTGTAGCCTTTCCCAATCATTGTTCCGAACAATCTATTTCGGCTAAAAACCGAATAGCCCGTAACCAATAAATCTCCCAAATAAGCAGAATCGTTGATGTCGCGCTTCATTTTGTGAACCTTTTTCACATACTTTTTCATCTCGCGGATGGCGTTGCTCATCAGCACGCTTTGAAAATTATCCCCGTAGCCAAGTCCGTGCGCAATTCCTGCGGCCACGGCGTAAATATTTTTGAGCATTGCGGCATATTCAGTTCCCAAAACGTCGTCGCTAATGGTACATTTAATATAATCGCTGCTTAAAACATCTGCAATCAGTTTTGCCTTTTCAGCATCTGCGCTGGCGATGGTTAGATAGGAAAGCCTTTCCAAAGCAACTTCCTCTGCGTGGCAGGGCCCGGAGATAACGCCGATGTTGTTGAAAGGAACTTTGTAATGTGTGTTGAAATGGTCGCCGACAATCAAACTGGTTTCGGGAACAATTCCTTTAATGGCTGAAAAAACAATTTTGTCTTCCAAGGAAACCGTCAATTTTTCAAGTTCTTGATGAAGGAAGGCCGAAGGAATTACGAAAATAAGGCAGTCCGCATTCGAGACGGTTTCATTTATATCGTTGCTGAGTTTGAGCTGCTTCAAATTGAATTCCACCGAACTCAAATAATTGGGATTGTGCCCCTGTTTTTTAATAAAATCCACGGAAGATTTGCTGCGCATATACCAACCCACTTCGTCAAGGTTTTCGCAAAGCATCTTTACGATTGCCGTGGCCCAGCTTCCGCCGCCAAAGACTGCAAATTTTGGTTTTTCAGACATTGGTTTGATTTCTTATTTCAAAAGTACATAATTCTTACCTTACCGTACCGAAACATTTAACAGTAGCTTAAGAATGGCCGTACAATGTTTCCCTATAGCTATGCGTTATTGGGTTTGATTATTGAAATTGATTTTAGCTTCAAAAAAGGTTTCAATGATTTTGGTTGGTTATTTAGTTGAGGCCGCTCCCCAAGTGTTAGTTTGGTGGGGCGGTTTTCATTCCTGCGAATGCAGGAATCTTATGAATATAATTAGCTTTACCTATAAAAATTCATCTCATCCAAATACTTCCAAACTTCCGCCGAAAGCATCGGGCGAATATTTTTCCCAGCTTTTATGCCCTTGCGAATAAATGTTGAAGAAAGCTCAATAATAGGTGCATCAACTATTTTAATTTGCGGGAGTTTTTCCCCCCTTGAGGAGGGCAGGGGGGTGTTTCCCTGCCTGCCGGCAGGCACGGCTTCGGAAATTCTCGGATAAACGTAAATTGAATACCGCGCTAAGATAACTTCATAATTTTTCCACTTGTGAAGACTTTTCAAATTGTCTTCGCCCATGATCAAACAGAAATGATTTTTTGGGTACTTCTCTTCCAAATGCGCCAAGGTATTTACCGTATAATTGGGCTGTGGCAGGTCAAACTCCACATTACTGGCCTGCAGCTTTGGGTAGTCTTCCACGGCAATCCGCACCATCGCTAACCGATGATGGTCTTCCAAAAGCGTTTTTTTCTTTTTATGCGGATTGTGTGGCGTAACCACAAACCAGACCTCATCCAAATCGCTGAACTCCACCATGTGGTTGGCAATGATCAAATGCCCCACGTGAATGGGGTTGAAAGTGCCGAAGTAGAGTCCTGTTTTTTTTGCCATTTTTATCTGTAGAGACGCACGGCCGTGCGTCTGTACGGGATTATTTTTATGATTTTATAAAATTTTCCACCAAATCATGCGCTTCCTTTAAAGCGGTTTCCAAATCGTGGTTTTTTATGATTTTATCGAATTGCGGCGCGGTCGCCAATTCCACCGAAGCTTTTGCAATGCGCATATTGATGCGTTCGTCGCTCTCGGTCTTGCGTTTTTTAAGACGAATTTTCAGCTCGTCGATGCTCGGCGGTTTTACGAAAACTGCCAGTGTTTTTTCGGGATATTTCTTTTTAATCCGAAGTCCGCCAACCACGTCAATATCAAAAATCACGTTTTTTCCGTGGCTCCAAATGCGTTCCACTTCACTTTTCAGCGTGCCGTAAAAATTATCGCGATACACTTCTTCCCACTCCAAAAAATCGCCGTTTTTAATGTGCTGCTTAAATTCCTTCAACGAGATGAAATAATAATTCTCGCCGTGCTTTTCATCGCCACGGGGCTCGCGCGAAGTACACGAAACCGAAAATTCCAAGTTGAGGTCTTCCTGTTTCAGCAAATGCTGAACGATGGTTGTTTTTCCACTTCCCGATGGTGCCGAAAACACAATCAATTTCCCTCCTTTTTTTGAATCCATTTTTTAAAAATTTGACTTAAGACTGAAGGAAATAAGACGTAGTACGGCCATTCTTTAATGGAAAACCATCTACCACCTACTACCCACAACCCACTACCCTCTATAAAACGTTTAGCGCTTGTTCCTTAATTTTTTCAAGCTCGTCCTTCATTTGCACCACCACTTGCTGCATAGGCGCATAATTTGCCTTGCTGCCAATGGTGTTGATTTCACGACCAATTTCCTGTGTAATGAAACCCAATTTTTTTCCGTTGGAATCGTGCGATTTTAAGGATTCCTCAAAATATTCCAAATGGTTTTTAAGGCGAACTTTTTCCTCGGTGATGTCGTATTTTTCAAGGTAATATATTAATTCCTGCTCAAAGCGGTTTTCGTCCACTTTTTCCTTTAAATCCGCAACCGCCTTGCGCAATCTTTCCTTTACGCCGTCAATTCTTTCGGGATCCAAGGCAATCACTTCTTCCAACAATTTTGAAATAGTTTTGGAACGCTCCAAAAAGTCGTTTTCCAAAACCAAACCTTCATCGGTCCTGTATTCGTTTATGGCTTCCAGCGCTTTGTCAATTCCTTTTAAAATAGCTTTATATTCCTTCTCGTCAATTTCCTCGCGTTCGGTTTTCAAGGCATCGGGCATGCGCACTGCCATTTTTAAAAGTTCCACGGGGTCGCCGTTTACCACGTTTGCCAATTGCTTTATATATTTCTTTACAACGCCTTCATTCAGCTGCGTGGTTACCTCCTCGCCCGTCACTTCAATATAAAGTGAAAAGTCCACTTTTCCGCGTTGCAATGATTTTGCGAGCAGATCGCGGATTTCAAGCTCCTTTTCACGGTAAGCCGAAGGCACGCGCGTGTTGAGGTCGAGCCCTTTGCTGTTTAAAGATTTGATTTCGATGGTAATGGTTTTGGAAGTCAACTGAACAACTTCTTTGCCGTAGCCCGTCATGGATTGGATCATATTCCTGTTTTAATGAAGGGCAAAGGTAATAAAATTAGGTGGTAGGTTGTGGGTCTGAGGTGTGAGGGTTTTCAAACCCAATTATTCATTCAAGAATTGCATGGTGCGTTTTTCAC
This sequence comes from Aequorivita todarodis, assembly GCF_028561335.1. Taxonomy (GTDB): domain Bacteria; phylum Bacteroidota; class Bacteroidia; order Flavobacteriales; family Flavobacteriaceae; genus Aequorivita; species Aequorivita todarodis. Next base: position 36,196 of record NZ_JAQQTG010000018.1, read on the forward strand.
TATAATACAATTTATTGGTTTGGTGAAAACCTACGTGTCCGCCGTATTTTGGCGTTTCGAGAAAAAGGTTTTTCTTTTTTGAAGCCAAATCTTTGGGGTAACATTCTGCAGAAAGGAAGCTGTCGTTTTCGGCATTTAAAACAAGTACCGGAATTTGAATTTTCGGAAGAAATTGCAGGCTGCTGTTCTTTTCGTAATAATCAAACGCATCCTTAAAGCCGTGGGCCGGGGCGGTATAAACGTTGTCGAATTCCAACAGCGAAGTGATCTTTTTGTAATCGGAAACCGTCATTTTTTCGGGAAAATCCTTCATTTTCGTTTTGTACTTTTTCCGAAGGTTTATCAAAAAGGAGTTGCGGTAAACCCAGTTTGAAAAAGCATTCAAAGATTCCAAAGAACCTTTTAAACTCAATGGCGTGGAAATGGCAACGGCTTTTTTTATTTCCTTGGGAAATGATTCGCGCTCGCCCAAATATTTCAAAAGCAGATTTCCGCCCAAACTGAAACCTACGAGCGCTATTTCATTGTACTTGTCCTTTTTCAGAATAAAATTCAGTACCGCTTCCAGATCGTCCGTCTTCCCTGCGTTGTACGATTGATACGAAAGATTTGCCTCCCCGCTGCAACCACGAAAATTTACGGCCGCTACGTCCCACCCGTTTTGGTTCAGGATTTTTGCCTGCCCTTTCATATAGGTGCGTTGCGCGTTGCCTTCCAAACCGTGGAGCAGGATTGCAACTTTCCGTGAATTTTTTTCGGAAAAGGACCAATCAACATCCATAAAATCGCCATCGGGCAATTGCAGACGTTCGCGTTGTTGGATCAATTTTGGCGACGGACGGAGCTTCGCGGAATAAATTGTAGCGAAGTGTGCATTTTTAAAAGGAAAATTTGGTTTGTAATTGCTTTTTACGAGCGGCATTTCTTTAGAAAAGTTTTAACAGAAACTAAACATATTTACTATGCTTGCATAACAAAGTTACTTTAAATTTGTATAAAAATTGGAAACGATGTACACAAAACAATTTGAAATACGCTGGAGCGACGTGGATGCCAACCGCCACCTGCGCAACAGTGCCTATATTGACTACATGAGCCACACCCGAATGAGCTTTATGCTGGAGAACGGCATGGACCAGCGGCATTTGGCGGAATACAATTTGGGTCCCGTGGCATTTTATGAGCACGTGTATTATTTCCGTGAGTTTTTTCCCGGAAAGCCTGTTACGGTTTCATTGCAGTTGAAAGGCCTTTCGGAAGATGGGATGTATTTTGAATTTCTCCACAACTTTTATGATGAAAACGGGAAAAACTATGCCCGCTGCGAAATGATGGGGGCGTGGATTGATCTTACGGAAAGAAAGCTGGTAGGCCTTCCGAAGAAATTTTACGAAATATTCAATGCCTTGGAAAGGACGGACGATTTCAGGATTCTCACAAAGGAAAACACCCGAAAGTACAGCCAGCGGCCTAAGGATTTATAACTGAAACAATCTTAAGGGCGTATAGCGGGGTTTTTCGGTTTTCGGGTTGAAAGAAAAACGCCCATAAAAATTAAACAAGCCGCCCCAATTCTGATTGCATTTAAGGTATCTGCCCCAGCCAAAATCGCAAAAATTGTTGCCACTACCGGTTGAAGGTAAATAAAAACCCCTACTGTTGATGGGCTTAGCTGTTTTAATGCAAAAATATTAAACAGATAGGTTAAAAATGTAGTGGCAACAACCACGAATATTATTTGTCCTATTTCTGAAAAGCCTAATTGCGCCCATTCCACCTGCAACACTTCGGAAAACCCGAAAGGCAGGTTGATACAGAAGGCGATGAGGAAGAAAAATTTCAATAGCGTGATCGCCTTGTATTTGGCGACCAGGGGTTTCACCAAGATCAGATAAAAGGAATAGGAAATGGCGTTCAGCACAAACAACAGATTCCCCAAAGGTATATTGGGTGCGTTGGTCTGGGTCTTTTCCTGAAAGAGAATGAGCACCAAGGCGCCGGAAAGCCCAAAAATAATCCCCAAGGTTTTGATCCAGGTAATGCGTTCCCGCAAAATGACCGCGGTGAGAAGTAAAAGCAAAACAGGAGTGATGGTCATAGACACCGCACTATTTATAGGGGTAGAAAGACTTAACCCTTTAAAAAACATCAACATATTGAGTACCATTCCAAAAACGGCGCAGGCTAAAATGCGCCACCAGTCCCGGGGGGCTATTTTTTCCGATTTTGTAAACAAGCTTAATATCCAAAAAAGAATAGCGGCCCCGCCCACGCGTAAAACAATAAACCCAAAGGGCTGGATTACGTGCGGCATCAGGCCTTTGGCCACGGTGTGGTTAATGCCATAAATGGTCTCGGTTGCTGTTGCCGCAAGTATGGCAATTAAACGTTTGTCCATCAATGGGGGTGAATGGATTTTTTGGCGGCGGCAACGGTTTTTGGGCTGCTGCCAATAAAAATTTTGTCGTTATTTACGATTACTGGGCGTTTCAAAAACGTGTAGTGTTCCAAAATGAGCCTTTTATAATCCTCCTCCAAAAGCGCTTCATCCTTTAAATTTCGTTCTTGGTAAAGTTTTGCCCTTCGGCTGAAAAGATCTTCATAGCTATCCGTAAGATTAAAAAGTTCGTCCAGTTCTTTTTCGGTAATACCCTGTACTTTTATGTCCTGTTTTATGAATGACGAAGGAATTTTTATTTCATCCATTACCCGTTTGCAGGTATCACAACTTGATAGATAATATACTTTTTGCATAGTCCAAAATTAATCAATACTGAGGAAAGGCTCCGCCTCTTTCATCGCTATTTTCAGCTCAATCGGGCCGTCGGCATAACTCGCAATATCGTATTGGTTGTACACGAATATTAAGCTATCCTGCGTAAAACCAACACTTTCCGGCAGATAGAATCTATCGTTTTCAAACCAAAATCCGTTGTCATTTATGGATTGGTCTTTTGCTATTTTTTGTTGTGCGCGAAACTTCTTCTCTGCGAAAGCGGTAAATTCCGTACTGTTTTTGAAAAGTTCTTTTGAAGTAAGTTCTTCCCCAGTTTTTGGGTCAATATTCAAAAATGAAGTGGTGCCATAGCCATGGGCGCCGCCGGTGAAGAGGTATTGGCGCATTTCAAAGCACAGATGCGCTTTGGAAGTGTAGATTTCATTTACCGAGATTTCCGCAAAATATTCCCCGGCCATATCGGGAAATTGCGCTTTGTCCGCATTGTAGGCCTCAATAAATCCGGTTGCCGCTTCCTGTATGGTCTTAGCGGTGGGAATGCAGTCTTCACCCATTAAAAGCGATGCGAAAATGAAGTTTTTAATCTTCTTGTTTATTTTTTCGGAAACTTTGGCATCGCCAAAAACTTCCACATAATTGATGGTAACTTCGGGACATTTGCTGTTTTTGCAGATGGGAAGCTCCTTTTCGGTAAAACTTTCCGAGGAAATCTCAATATTTTTTTCTTGGTCGCAGCCCATGGTTATGAGCGCAATCAATGCCACGACCGTAATTTTGTTATTCATACGTTAAAAGGAATAGATGGTTAGCTATCACAAACGAAACTCTTACATTTGCATTTCAAAAGTAATAACTTTAAAATCAGCTATTGTGAAAGTTATATTAAATAGTTGATCCCGGCCCCAAAGGGTGCCAAAAATTGAGCATCAAGCTCCCTATGGGGCGGGGGTCAATAGCTAACCCCAACCCTAAAGGGTGCCCATTGGGCAAAAGCTTGTTGGCTTTAATGACAAAGGCTCCCTTTAGGGCGGGGGGTAAATACAGCTAACCCCAACCCTAAAGGGTGCCCATTGGGCAAAAGCTTGTTGGCTTTAATGACAAAGGCTCCCTTTAGGGCGGGGGGCAAAAAAATTATAATTTTAAACATTCTTATGAAATTCAACACAAAAACAATACACGGCGGGCAGCACAACGTAGATCCCGCTTATGGTTCGGTAATGCCTCCAATTTATCAAACTTCAACCTATTCGCAAACCACTCCGGGCGGCCATAAAGGTTTTGAATATTCGCGAAGCGGAAATCCGACGCGTGCGGCTTTGGAACGCGCTTTTGCGAGCATTGAAAGCGGCGAGTTCGGACTTGCCTTCGGAAGTGGTCTCGCAGCAATTGATGCGGTAATGAAACTTTTGAAACCCGGCGATGAGGTAATTTCAACCAACGACCTTTACGGAGGAACCTATCGTTTGTTTACCAAGATTTTTGAAGGCTTTGGAATCAAATTCCATTTTATTGGAATGGAAAATGCCGATAAAATTGAGGCGTACGTGAACGACAAAACCAAGCTCATTTGGGTAGAAACGCCAACCAACCCAATGATGAACGTTATCGATATTAAAAAAGCGGCTTCCATTGCGAAAAAGCACAGCATTTTGCTGGCGGTTGACAATACCTTTGCCACACCCTATTTGCAACAACCGTTGGAAATGGGCGCCGATATTGTGATGCACAGCGCCACAAAATATCTGGGCGGACACAGCGACGTAGTTATGGGAGCGTTGGTCGTAAAGGACAAAGACCTTGCAGAAAAGCTTTATTTCATACAAAACGCAAGTGGTGCCGTTTGTGGGCCCCAAGACAGTTTCCTTGTTTTGCGGGGCTTGAAAACTCTTCACATCCGTATGCAGCGCCATTGCGAAAACGGAAAGGCCGTTGCGGAATATTTGGCAAAACATCCAAAAATTGAAAAGGTATATTGGCCGGGTTTTGAAAGCCATCCGAACCACGCGATTGCAAAGGAGCAAATGAAGGATTTTGGCGGAATGATTTCCTTCGTAACCAAAGGGAACAATTATGAAGAAGCCATCAAAATAGTTGAAAACCTAAAAATATTCACCTTGGCAGAAAGCTTGGGCGGGGTTGAAAGCCTTGCGGGGCATCCTGCGAGTATGACCCACGCCAGCATCCCGAAGGAGGAGCGTGAAAAGACCGGAGTTGTGGATTCGCTGATCCGCCTTTCCGTGGGAATAGAGGATGCCGATGATTTGATTGCAGATTTGAAACAGGCCATCGGATAATTCAACCATTTCATTGAATAAAAAAAAGGGTCGGATTTATGGAAATCCGACCCTTTTTTATGTGAAATAAATTCTTTAATCTATATAATAGATATACCCAATATTCAACCAATAAATCCACTCGTTGGCCTTGTTTTCGGGAACGGGTGTTGTTCCGTTGTTTTCAAGACTTGGGTTTAGGCCATCCAAATAATCGGTAAAATAATATTCCCAGCGGCTGTCCAACATCAAATCGCTCAATGGGGATAGCTTGTAGCGAATGCCAACGCTACCGACCATGGCCCAAGTGGAAGCAGAGCCCTGTTGAAAGGAATTAAAATATTTGTCTGGTGTAGATATAGGCGTGTTTAAAGGACCCAATGAAGATTCAACCTCAGAATTGTAACTTACCCAATGCACCCCAAAACTAATAAAAGGGGCAATTTTATAGGCACCTGCAGCATAATCGCGGATGCTCAGCGGGAAATACTCAAGTTGCGAACCGATTTCAAAAACAGAAGTAGAGCCACTCATAGCGCGAAGTTGATCCGCAAACAACGAAGTTTGGTCTGGTTCCACCCAACGTCCAAAATGCTCCAGATTGGTTTTGTGGTAATCTATTTCGTTGCGGATCTTAAAGTGGTCGTTGAAATATTTATCACGGGTATAGCAATTACAATCTGCGCGATAGGAAAAATTGAGATAATGGATAAGGCCAACCCCAAAACCCACGTTTTTAGCATTGGTTTCAAAATTATTCCGCTGTCCAAAATCTGAATAGAAAACTACGGGCCCGGTAATTAAACCCACTTCGTGAGAAAAGCCAAGCTGACTGTAAACTTCTTGCTTTGCGAATGCCAACAAGAAAAATACCAATAGCAAAATTCTGGTATTCATTATAAAAATGGGTTTAGATTGAGACACAACAAATATATAAAAACATGTTTAACAGCGAAATTTAATAATACTATTTAGCTTATTTGTAAAAATTTGCACACTGTTTTTATCATAACGCTTATATTTGTGCCTTCCTTATGCAATTGGTCATTTTAATAGGTATTTTTTAGAATCTTCCATAAAAAGCATTCAAAAAATACATTATAACAAACAGACACTAAGGAGATTCGCTAAAAGTAAAATAAAATTATAACCAATGAAGCAAAGTATAAAGGATTTCATTTCTGAAGTCGAAAAACTCAATCCCAATGAACCTGAATTTCTACAGGCGGTAACCGAGGTTGCCGAAACAGTAATCCCATTTATTGAAAAAAATGAAAAATATGCCAACAAAAAACTGTTGGAGCGTATGGTAGAGCCCGAGCGCACCATACTTTTTAGAGTTCCTTGGACGGATGACAAAGGTGAAATTCACGTAAACAAAGGCTACAGAGTTCAATTCAACTCGGCCATTGGGCCCTACAAGGGAGGCTTGCGTTTCCACCCTTCCGTAAACCTTAGTATATTGAAATTTTTAGGATTTGAGCAAACGTTTAAAAACAGCTTGACTACCCTTCCAATGGGAGGTGGTAAAGGGGGTTCCAACTTTGACCCAAAAGGAAAGAGCGACAACGAAGTGATGCGTTTCTGCCAAAGTTTTATGACGGAACTTTCAAAACATATTGGTCCGGATACCGACGTGCCCGCGGGAGATATTGGAGTTGGAGGCCGTGAAATTGGCTTTATGTTTGGCCAGTACAAACGCATTCGCAACGAATTTACGGGAGTGTTGACCGGAAAGGGACGCTCCTACGGCGGATCGCTTATCCGCCCTGAGGCAACAGGCTACGGAAACGTGTATTTCGCAAAAAACATGCTTGCAACCCGAGGCGAAAGCTTCAAAGGAAAAACAGTCGTTATTTCTGGTTCCGGAAACGTTGCGCAATATGCTGCCGAAAAGGCAATGGAGTTTGGTGGAAAAGTGGTTACATTCTCTGATTCTTCAGGGTATATTTATGATTCCGAAGGCATCGATGCAGAGAAACTTGCATTCGTAATGGATTTGAAAAACGAAAGGCGTGGCCGGATTTCAGAATACACAAAAATATATACCGGTGCAATATACGTTGAGGGAAAACGTCCTTGGGAAGTGAAATGCGATATTGCCCTTCCTTGTGCCACACAAAACGAGCTGAATGGCGAAGAAGCCCAAATACTTTTAAATAATGGTTGTATTTGCGTAGGCGAAGGCGCCAATATGCCCTGCACGCCAGAAGCTATTGAGGCATTTCAAAAAGCGAAGATTTTGTTCTCCCCCGGCAAAGCTTCCAATGCTGGCGGAGTTGCGACCTCAGGCTTGGAGATGTCGCAAAATTCCTTGCGTTTAAGCTGGACCGCCGCAGAGGTTGATGAAAAACTTCACAGTATTATGAACGACATTCACGCGGCTTGCGTACAATACGGAAGAGAAGGTGACGGTTATGTGGACTACGTAAAAGGAGCAAATATTGCAGGCTTTGTAAAAGTGGCTGATGCAATGCTTGCCCAAGGCGTAGTATAGAACGTAGTATAGTACTTTCAATAAAGATTGTCGTAAGACTTTTTGACGTAAGACATAAGACCAAAGAATCTGTTTTTTTTAAAGAATTTTATATTTTTTTTAAACGCATAGAAGCAACAGTCCTATGTCTTACGTCTTTTTGTCTTGCGTCATTTTTCGTTCACATCCCGCAATAAATAGTATTTTAGCGTGTTAATAAACAAAACCAGTTATATATGAGGCGGTGGATCATTGCTTTTCTTCTACTAATTCCGTTTCTGGCAAGCGCCCAGAATTTCGAGGACCGTTGGACGGGCTATTTCTCCTATGTTTCTGTAAAAGACATTTCCCAAGGTGATAATAAAATTTTTGTGGGCGCTGAAAATGCTGTGTTTACTTATGATCTTTCCACGCAGCAGATCAAAACCTTATCTACCGTTAATGGGCTTTCGGGCGAATTCATTACTACAGTTCATTACAGTGAAGCTTTTAAATTGTTGATTATTGGTTATGAAAATGGGCTGATGGAGATTGTGAAGGACGGCGAAGAAAACATCTTGAAAGTGGTTGATATTTTGGAAAAACAAACCATTCCACCAGATAGAAAACGCATCAACAATTTCAACGAATACAATAACAAGCTTTATATTTCAACAAAATACGGCATCTCGGTCTATGATCTTTCGGCCTTGGAGTTTGGCGATACCTATTTTATAGGTGATGGCGGAAGCCAGATAGATATTGTGCAGACCACTGTGCAGGAACCCTACATTTTTGCGGCCAGTGCCAACAACGGTATGCGAAGGGCCATGGTGGCAGATGATAATTTGATTGATTACCAAAACTGGACAACCATTATGGGCGGAGGGTACAGGGCGATGGAAAAGTTGGGCAATGAGCTTTATGCCTCCAATAGATCAAATACGATTTTACGTTTTACACCGCAGGGTAATACAACGGTGGTTCGAACTTTCAATTCACAAGTACAAAAATTCAGACTTGCGGCTAATCTATTGACTATTACCACAAAAAATTCAATCCACGCCTATTCTGAAGGCTTTGTAGAACAATCTTCGGTAACGAATGTTTCAGGTTTTCAGCTCGATCTTCTTTCAGGGTATAGCTTCGGAAATAATTTCTATCTGGGGACTTTGGAAGATGGGCTGTTGATTGTTCCTTTTGGCAGCACACAACCCACACAAATACTTCCGAACGGTCCCATAAAAAACAGTCCTTTTGCGCTGGATGCTTCGCCCGGTCAACTTTGGGTAAGCTTTGGGGAAGTAGATAGTGACTTTAACCCTTATCCGCTGTCCCGTTATGGTATTAGCCACCTAAAAGACACCCTCTGGAACAATATTCACTACGAGGATTTAAGTGCAGCAGTGGGCGGCGAGCCAACAGATTTGGTAAAAGTGACCACTAATCCCCAAGAACCCAATGAAGTTTTTATGAGTTCGTTCCAAAAAGGACTCCTTAAAATTGTGGAAGAAACGCCCACTATTCTTTACGACGAAACCAATAGTCCATTAGAAAGGGTAACGCTCACATTGCCAAATGGAAATCCCGCCGATGCCGGCATACGAATCTATGGGTCCCAATTTGACGGACAGGGCAACCTGTGGTTTGTGCAGAGCAAGCTGGACGAAGGCCTTATTAAATTAACGCCGGGCGGACAGTTTCAAAAGGTTGATATTTCAAACATAATAACTCCTGTAAGTGAGTTGGCATTGACCAAATTGGCCATAAGTCGTGAAGGCAGTATCTTTTTCGGAACCTATAGCAACGGCGTAGTAGGGTATAACCCTCGGACAGATTCTTTCAATAGGCTCGGAAAAGGAGCGGGAGCTGGAAATTTGCCTTCCAGCGTGGTTAGGGCACTGGCTTTTGATGCCCAAAACAAACTTTGGATTGGTACCCTCCGCGGACTTCGCGTACTTTATAGCCCCGGCAGTTTTTTTGAGCAAGGTGAAACACCCGAATCAAGATCCATTATTATAGTTGAAAACGGGGTGCCCCAAGAACTTTTGTATGAACAATCCATCACAGATATTGAAGTGGATGGCTCCAATAATGTATGGATAGCCACGGCAACTTCTGGAGTATTTTATTTGACCAACAATGGGCAGGAAACCCTGCTTCGCTTCACAAAAGACAACTCGCCATTGCCAACGAACAACGTACAGGATATATCCATTGACCCTTTCACGGGGGTTGTGTATTTCGCCACTACGCAAGGTCTTGTAGCTTACAGAGGAACCGCCACCGCACCCGGCGATAATCTTGACAATGTGCATGCGTTCCCCAACCCCGTTCGTCCCGGTTTTCATGGAAACGTAACTATAGATGGACTTACGGCTCGGGCAAACGTAAAGATAACCGACATTAACGGAAGCCTTGTTTTTGAGGAAACTTCACAAGGAGGAAGCGTTTTGTGGGATACCACAGCTTTTGGGAAATACAAAGTTAGATCGGGCGTTTATTTAGTGCTCGTTACCACAGATGATAATTTGGAAACCAAAGTCTCCAAAATAATGATTATCCGCTAATGGTTGTCGCTACCAGAGCCATTGTTTTTTCCGCCCTAAAATATTCCGAAGCAGATTTAATTGTATGTTGTTACACAGCGGTTTCAGGAATAAAAAGTTACTTATTGCGCGGCATTCTTAAATCTAAAAAAGGAAAAGTGAAAGCATCCTACTTTCAGCCGCTCACCCAACTGGAACTTATTGCAGAGCACAAAAATAAAGGAACACTTGAGTATATAAAGGAAGCAAAAGTTTGCTATCCCTTCCAAACCCTGCATACGGATATCGTAAAAACCGGCTTGGTCATGTTTTTATCCGAAATGCTGAAAAACTGCATCCGCGAAGAAGAGGCCAATGAGGAGCTTTATGGTTTTTTGGAACACGCTTTTCAGTGGCTTGACCAAACTGATGAAGTTGCCAATTTTCATATTTTCTTCTTGTTGCAATTAAGTATGCACTTGGGGTTTTATCCCGATGCTTCAAACATTGACGAAGCATATTTCAACATTGTGGAAGGCAATTTTCAGGCCTTAAGCACAAGCAACTATTGTTTGGAAGGTCCGCAGATAGAAAATTTTAAAAAGTTCTTCACCGTAAATATAGAAACATTACACACTGTAAAACTTTCCAAAAAAGCCCGTCAAAACCTATTGGAACTCATCTTGGCCTATTACAGTTTTCACGTGCAAGGCTATCAAAAGCCAAAATCGTTGGCGGTGCTGATGCAGTTGTTTTCATAAAAATCCTTCATTTAATATAAAATTGCACTAACGTAATGTTAAGGCAATAAACCGTTTTCACGGCATTGAGTAATTTAGGGGAAAACTAATATTATGAATACCAACAGACTTTCAAAAGCAATCGAGGACGTTTTAAACGAACAAGTAACAAAAGAAGCCAATGCGGCACAGATTTACCTTTCCTATGCCGTTTGGGCAGACAGCCAGGGTTATGCGGGCATTGCAAACCTCCTTTTCAGGCATTCTGGGGAAGAGCGCAACCATATGATGAAGGTGATAGAATATATTCAGGAACGCGGTGGAAAAGCCAAGATTTCGGCTTTGTCGGCTCCGCCAAAAGACCCAAAAAACCTTCAGGAATGTTTCGAGAAAATATTTCAGCACGAAGTGGACAACACCACTGCAATCTATGAAATCGTAAACCTTTCACAAGAAGAAAAAGACTGGGCAACGTGGAATTTTGGCCAATGGTTCGTAAAAGAACAGATCGAGGAAGAAACCTTGGTATTGGATCTTTTGGATAAACTTAAACTTGCCGGTGGCCCAAAAGCAAGCAGCGAATCGTTGCTCTATTTAGACAGCAAAATTGGGGACCAAGAGGACGATGCCGATCTGGCAAGAGATGCCGAGGTTGACAATCCATAAACCCCGAAATTTAAAGCTGCAACTGCAAGTGTTCATAAACACTGTTGCCAAGTTGTTTTTTGCCCACAGTTACAAACCCCAATGCCGAATACAGTTTTTTGGCGCTGGGGTTTTTAAAATCTACCAAAAGGCCGATTTTTTTATGGCCTTCCTCTTTCGCTTTTGAATTTATGGCGAGCAGTAATTTGCTGCCGATTCCCTTTCCTTGGTGCTTCGGAAAAACGCTTAATGTGTCAATATAAAGCTCCCCTGTTAAGGTTTCGTTTTCGATTATCAAATCCTTTACGTTGTAGTTTTTGGCAATATATTCCAAAAATGGTTCGCGGTAAATAGGCAGCAACGCCCCGTCATAAGCTATTACGGAACCGGCGATTTCTCCATTTTCTTCCCAAACCAAACTGTTTTCAAAACTGTACTGGTTTTTCCTTTGCTGAAAAAAGTATTCAAAAAGTGGAATGGCATCAGCAGGATTTTTGGTATTGGCAAAAGTGCATGCCAAATCTTCCATTGCCTGAATAATCAAGGGCGCAACTTGTTTGAAATCTTCGGGACGGGCGGGGCGGATGTTTGGTTTTAAGATAGAATTCATTCAACAAAAAAGAAAAGGTTGGGATATTTTACGCCATTACTTCCAACTCCAACGGTTCGGTGTCTTTTTGAAACAGCGGATAAAAATCCATTACATTTTTTATTCCATCTAAGGAGCATAAAAGTGCTACGGCGGCGCATAAGCCATTAAAAAGTGTCTCTTTGGAAGTAGGGTTTTCTGGTTTCGCATTTCTGTGGTTCAAGGGCAGCGTGTAGCCACAGCCTTTTAAAAATGAAGCTTCAATCTTTAGAAGTTCCGAAGGGGAATACCCGTGAAACCTGCGGCCCAAATTTTCATGCACAAGCCCAACATAGTTTAATCGCAACGAACCGTGGTCATCGCTGAGGTGCTTCCAGCTATCAGTATTGTTGCAAATATTGCCCACCGCACAATGGTTGCAGCACTCTGGATTTAAAGTATTGTTGTGGAAAGCCGTGTACAGTTTTTCCAATGCGGCATCCAGTCTGTTTGTGGTTTTCATAGGAACTGTTTTTTTACATCTATGAAATTAATAAATATGGAGAAGAACACATATTGTTTTTTGGTTTTTTTGGCTTTTTGTAAAAAAGACCGACACGAATGATTATTTAATTTCACACCTGCCTATGCAATGTATAGCGTGACAAATAGGTAAAAAGAGAGTGATTATAAACAGGCTAGCACTTGGTTAATCAAAATTTTGTATTTACAGCAAAATTACTGTACATTTACAGTAAATATACTGTTATGAGCATAAAAAAGAAAAATACTCCTTCTAAGACAAAAGCAATAGATCCGAAAAAGAGTATCCATAGAGCAAGAAATAGAGGGACTGAAAACCCTAAATGGAGCATTGTCGTGGCAGCAGACAAATATACTTGGACCACAAAAATGGAGCGGGTAAACATTATTAGAAGGGGATTGCCATACGAATCAATTGAAGTAATAAGCAATAGAACAAATTTACCTGTAAAACAAGTTTTAAATATACTCGGGGTAGCTCAGACCACATATAATAAAAAGAAGAGAGATAAAGATTTACTAACGGGTAGGGATAGTGAAGTAGTGCTAGTTCTTACCGAATTACTCGATTTTGGATTGGAGGTTTTCAATAATGAAAAGGAGAAATTTCAACGCTGGCTAAAAAAACCAAATATTTCTCTTGGAGGTGCCACACCACAAAGTCTATTCGACTCATTGACTGGTATTCAAGAGGTTAGGAATAGCCTGAATAGACTTGAATATGGAAATATGGCCTGATGAGAGTATATAGAATTGAAAGAGAGAAATATTTAGAAACCACATTAAAAGGAGTGAGGGCATCGCTAACAGAAGGGTATAGATGGAATAGTCTCAATACATATTTAGTTTATACAGCTGAATCGCGGGCGCTTGCAACTTTAGAAGTTGCTATCCATTTAGATTTAAGTGAAGATTTGCCTACAGACAGATATTATGTCGAGATTGACATCCCTGATGCCGTTGAAATTTTAGAATTAAGGAACGAAGACTTGCCAGATAATTGGAACATACAGCCTCCATCTCTTGAAACACAATACATAGGTGATGATTTTGTAAAAGATAATGAAGCAGCAGTTCTAAAAGTGCTAAGCAGTATTGTTCCCCCTGAATACAATTACTTAATTAACCCCAACCATCCTGACGCGAGCAGGATTACTGTAGTTTCAAAAGAAAAATTAATTTTTGATAAAAGGTTTAAACAGGTAAAATAAAGATATTTACAATAAAAAGAGTTGACAGAGGAATGTATAAAAGGGACTATCTTAGAAAGTGTGTAACTTAATCCAGATATTCGTTGTTTTATTGCCTCCTTTTTCCGGTTCTATATTGTATTTTATTATTGGACAAAAAGGAGAAATTGAAAAAATGGCTGGGCAACTATTCCACTCTCCCAAACTCCAAATCCTGAAAATCATAACTAAAATCGGTCAAGGGCGAGATGGGGCTCATTTTAAAACCATCTGCTTTTCCTTCGGTATCCAAGCTAAAATTTACAAAGGCATCTGCCTTCAATGAAGCATCATTCCATCGTACCACGTATGTAGTTCCTTTATAAAAAGTCATCGTTCCCGTTAAATCTGGCGATTTTTCGGCTTTAAAATAAAGGCTTCCGTTTTGGTCGGTTATTGCAACATTGCCAAACCAAACATCGTTATAAGTTCCTGTGTAATCCGCCGGATTCGGTTTTGGCGCTTTGCTTTTTAGTTGCGCGGCAATGGTTTTTTCCACTGCGGAAACAATGCTGTCTTCTTCCTTTTCGCCTGCCAATCTTCGGTCGTTGTATTGTTTAATCCTGTCTTCGCCTTTTATTCCGAAATACCCATCTTTTATGGAATTTGTAATGGCGCTAAAAGCGGCACCACTTTGTTGGTTGGTAAGCACAATAATTCCCAAATCCATTTCTGGGAGAAGCGTCACTTGACTAACAATGCCATTCAGTCCCCCCGTATGGGTAACCTGGAAATAACCATTCACATCACTTAAAAACCAACCCAAACCATAAGCCGAAAAGTGCGTATTGTAGGGTCCTTTTCCACTTCTTATAATGGTTTGGGGCGTCCACATTTCGTTGTGCACTTTTTCACTGAAAAGGCTGTCCTTTCCTTTTTCGCCATACTTTCCATCGTTCAGTTGCGCCCGTACCCAAGTGCTCATATCGTTTATGGAAGCAAAGATTCCACCCGCCGGCGTGGCGATTTGGGTAAAAGTATCTCCGGTCAATTCCAGTTTGCCATTTACGGGGGCGTGGCCGTCAATTCTATTATCGTCGGCTTTTATTTTTGGAATGGAAAGAAAGGAACGGTCCATTCCCAAAGGTTTAAAGAAGTTTTCTGAAATGTAATCGTCAAAAGATTTTCCGGAAATCCTTGAAACAACTTCGCCTGCAACTATATACAGCAAGTTATCATAATCAAACTTACTTCGGAAGGAGGAAACGGGTTTCAGATACCGAAGGTTGTGGATCATTTCGGCCTTTGTGGTTGTATTTCCTGCTGGAAAGACCATCAAATCGCCCGCGCCCAGACCCAGTCCGCTGCGGTGGGTTACCAGATCGCGAACGGTGAATTCGCGCGTTACATAAGGATCGGAAAGTTGAAATTCTGGAATTATGTCTGTCACTTTTGTGTCCCAATTTAGCTTCCCTTGGTCAATAAGTTGCCCCAAAGCAGCCGTGGTAAAAGCTTTGGTGTTTGAGGCCACGCCAAAAAGGGTGTTCTCGTTCACCGGCGCATTTGTTTTTATGGAACGCACGCCGTAGGTGTTTTTATGGTAAACCTTGCCATCTTTCAAAACCGCAACCGCCATTCCGGGCACGTCAAAGGTTTTCATTGTTTTTTGCACCAAACTGTCAATCTGTGGACCGCTCAAAGCCTGGGCTTTTACTGTAAAATTGGAGGATAGGATTACAAAGGAAAGCAGTAGCGTTTTGGCAATAAAAGATCTCATATACAGAATTTATAATTAGAGTTTAAAGGTATTGAATCTTTTTCTTAAATTTAGGATGGCCAATCGTTCCCCTGTAAAGATTGCAGCCCTAAAAATTGTTAGTTATGACAGCAAAGGAATTTTGGGAAGATTTTAGAACCTACGAGGAGGATCTTCGGGCCAGTTCATTTTATGAAAATAAACAAAAATATTTTGAAACATTTTGCTATTTATGTGAGCGGATGGAAACGTATTGCCCCGGAGTGTTTGCAAAACTTATTGGCCCCGATTTTGAAGAAGCCAAGTACGAAGACACTATTCTTAGAATTTCGTGTGGCGGAGATAGGGATTTGCTGCTATATGTGAACCGTTTGTTGGATGCAGCTCCCAAGATAAAACATTGGGAGATCAGAGCTTTGGTTGAGGGTAAAATTAACACGGACCCAAAAATTTTATCAGAACCTTTCGATTTTGTAGAGTTCAGTATAAGGCCGAAGGATATCCAAATTGCGATTGACGGTTGGGATAAGGAAAAGGGTATTTTTGACCTATTGCTTCTTCTCCCTTTAAATCTTTCTGAAATTGGAGATGAAGATTTAGAAGATGCGTTTATAACTATTTTTGAGGAACTTTGGGGAGAATGCTTTGTAGCTGAAAAAGTAAATATGCTTTACTTTACCCACGTTGCCACTCCCGAAAAAGTTTTTTTCGATTTGGATTTATTGGAAGTCTCCTTGAATCTTTTCGGATAGATTAAAGAATTGCTTGGGACAAATACTGCTAAATCAATTTCAACTGGTTCACAATTTCCTGCAAGGAAGCCTTCGCATCGCCAAAAAGAATACTGCAATTGTCCAGTCCAAAAAGATCGTTCTGCACGCCGGCGTATCCTTTGTTCATACTTCGCTTAATTACAATTACCTGCTTGCTTTCATAAACACGGATGATCGGCATACCGTAAACGGGGCTGTCTGGGTTGTTTTCCGCGGCAGGGTTTACCACGTCGTTTGCGCCCAAAACCAAAACAGTATCATATTGTTCCATGTTTTCGTTGCCTTCGTCCATTTCCTTTAAACGGGAATACTCCACGTTTGCCTCGGCAAGCAATACGTTCATATGCCCAGGCATACGGCCAGCCACGGGGTGGATGATGTAATCCACTTCCACATTGCGTTTTTCCAACAAATGCTGCAGTTGGCCGCAAACGTGCTGCGCCTGTGCCACGGCAAGCCCGTAACCGGGAACGATTGCCACTTTTTGTGCAAAGGAAAGCGATAAGGCAGTTTCGGAAACGCTAATTTCCTTTATATCCTGCGCTTCTTCAACGGCACCATTTTTACTCTTTTTAAACGTTCCTGCAAGTACTTTTAACAGGGAACGGTTCATCGCCTTACACATTAAAAGCGTAAGTAGAATTCCCGCGGCACCCACAAAAATACCGCCCGCAATCATCGCTTTGTTGGCGTAAACGAAACCTGCGAAAGCCGTTGCTATACCAGTGATACTGTTTAATAGTGAAATTACCACCGGCATATCTGCCCCGCCGATGGGCAGCACGAAAAGAACGCCATAAACCATTGCGAGCGTTGCCAAAACATACATAAAAGCGGTAAAGCCAATTGGAATGAAACCTATGAAGTAAAGCACGGGCAATATTAGCATCAATCCCAAAAGGATCCTTGCGGAAAAGATGACGATCTTGCCGCGTCTATCTTTTACTTTTCCGGCCAATTTTCGCTCTGCGATAACACTTCCCGTTAAGGCTACCGCCCCCGTTATCAAACCGGCTATGAGAAGAATTTGATTGCCCAGAATGGTGGTGGCCGGATCCATTTGATTGGCTTCCATCAATCCCAAAAGCATGGCGCAGCCACCGCCCGTTGCGTTGAACAACGAGACCAGTTGGGGCATGCCGGTCATTTCAACTTTATCTGAAAGTCGTTTGCCAATGAGGGTTCCAACGGCAACGGCCAAAAGCATAATTATTAAATTGGTATAGGGAACCGTGGCTGTAATTGCGGCCACAAAGGTGAGCACCACGGCAAGGACCATTCCCGTTGCCGCTATCAGGTTTCCGGTTTTTGCTCTTTTTGGGGAACTCATAAATTTCAAACCTCCCAAAAAGGAAAGGGTGGCCACTAAATAGCCTACTTCGATGATTGCGTACATTTTCTTCTAAAATTATTTGTGAAAGACATAAGACGAAAAGACCCTCCTGCGGCGGGCAAGCATAAGACGTAGGACTTTTTGTTGACGAAACCGTCTTATGTCCTACTTCATTCAGTCTTATGTCAATTTTTTGGGGCTGAACATTTTGAGCATGCGCCCCGTAACGAAAAATCCGCCGGATATGTTAAGGGTGCCGAGAAAAACGGCGAACCCCCCCAAAGTGAGGTTGAGGTAATCGTCGCCCGGCACCCGAAGCATTACAATGATAGCCCCAACCAGGATAACACCGCTAATGGCGTTTGCCCCGCTCATGAGCGGCGTGTGCAGAATGGCGGGAACATTGCTTATAACCTCTATGCCTATGAAGACGCAGAAGATTACGAAATAAATCTCTTGGATGTGTTGATTTATGAAGTCCATAATTTAGGCGGGTTGTAGTTGTTTGGTGAAATGTGGGTGTGTCCATTCGCCTTCTTCCATAATCTTACAGGCGGTCAGCAATGGGTCGTCGGTTTGGCTTTCTGCCTTTTGCTTGTACTTTAAAAAGGAGAAATAGTTATTGGAAAGCAGTTTTGAAGCTGCAACGGGTATTTCAGCAGAAAGGCTCGAGTTCCCTAAAATGGTAACTCCGTTGTGATTTATTGTTTCCTTGTTTTTTGAAAGTTCGCAGTTTCCGCCCTGTTCGGCCGCCAGGTCTATGATTACGCTACCGGGCTGCATGGCTTCCACGGAACGCGTTTCTATGAGCAACGGCGCTTTTCTTCCGGGAATGTTGGCGGTGCTTATCACGATGTTTGCCGTTAAAATATGATTGTGTATCAATTCTTTCTGCTTTTTTTGGTATGCTTCGCTTTGTTCCACCGCATACCCCCCTGCATTTGAAGATTCGGTATAACCTTCCACTTCAATAAAGGTTGCGCCCAGGCTCCGCACTTCTTCCCCTGCAGATTTGCGCACGTCAAAAGCTTCTACTACTGCGCCCAGACGACGGGCAGTGGCGATGGCCTGCAAACCTGCTACCCCAGCGCCGAGCACTAAAATTTTTACGGGCGTCAGCGTTCCCGCAGCGGTGGTGAACATTGGGAAAACACCATTATATAGTTCCGCAGCTTTTATGACGGCCCTATATCCAGCCAGGGAGGCCATGGAGGAAAGCACGTCCATGGACTGCGCCAAGGTGGTACGTGGCAGTAAGTCCAAACTATAAACGGAAGCTGCGTTTTTTTGGTAAATAGCGAGTTTGGAATCATGAAAGAGGGGGTTGAAAATACCAATGAAGCAACAACCCCCCTTCATTTCCACTTCGCTAAAAGTATGGTTTATGGATACGATGGTATCCGAATTCTTAAAAATTGACTCGTGAGATTGACTGATAGCTCCCGCCTGCACATACTCGGCATCTTCAATTTGTAGCGAACTGCCCAGTCCCGGCTCAAAAAGGATGTTGAGCTTCAACTCCCCGGTAAGACGTTTTACTTCCTTGGGCAACAAACAAACCCGCGGATCGTTTGGGGTTTTTAGGATTCCTATAGTTTTGGACTGTGGCTGTTCGCTCATAAGTTCATATTGAAATTTTTCTTTTTCTCTATTATTTACTTAGCACGCTGAAGTATTCTTCCTTTACTTCCCTGTACTTTTTTAGGTGCGCCAAATAGGTTTTTCTAAACTTTTCATGCTCGGTTACATAAAACATATCGCAATCCACATCTTCACATTCGGCTGCCTTTGGCAAACCTTCTTTATATTTTAAAAAGGCGTCAATGGCTGCTGCGTTTGTTTCTTTTTCACGAGCCAGTTTCTCAATTACGTTCTTGGATTCAAACACCTTTGAAAGTTCCGTATTTCCAAGGTTCAACAGGTTGACAATCTCCTTTTCGATATAGTTGAGATGTTCTATCCAATTGTCCAACTCTATGGAATTATTCTTAAATGCTATTGCTTCGGGGGTGTCGTGATTGTAAATCTGCATGATGTAAAATTTTTAAATGATAAAAACTATGACAATACGTCTATATCAATTGGTCTTTCGGCCTGCTTTACGCTGGTAATTTTAAGTTCTTTGGTGCCATTGGGAAAATTCCAGATTACGGAATCGCCCTCGGCATAGCCCATTACGGCAGAGCCCATGGGCGCCAGAATGGAAATCTTGTTTGCCGCAATATCGCGTTCAGTAGGAATTACCAATTGAAATTCCGTTTTCCAGGTTCCGGATTCTACTGTAACTACGCTGTTAAAGCGAATTACGTCAGCCGGCATTTCTTCGTGGTCATAAATGATGGCACTGGTCATTTCTCCGCTTAATTTTTTAAGGGAAACCTTGGTGTTCTCATCTTTGTAATAACCGGTAACGTTGAGTAAACGCTTTAAAAAAACGTATTCTTTCTTCTCTAATATCAAATTTCCATATTTCATGGTTTCTTTCTCTGTATTATAAAAGATGGAGCATCAATTGTCAATCGAGACAATTTGAGGAGGGACGCTCCATCTTTATGGATTCAAATTAATTATGGGAAAATCCCTCTAAGCACATAGGCTTTTTCAATTCTTTCAATAGCGATGCTGAATGCAGCGGTGCGCATATCAATTCCTTTTTCTTCGGAATAGGCCGTAACTTTTTTGAAAGTGGAACGAAGTTTTTTCTCCAGTTTTTCCAAAATCTCGTCCATCTGCCAAAGCTCTCCGTTACGGTTTTGAAGCCATTCAAAATAACTTCCGATTACGCCACCGGAGTTGCACATAATATCTGGAATGATGGTGATACCACGCTCCAACAATATTTTTTCGCCTTCCACATCGGTCGGGCCGTTGGCACCTTCAGCAATTAGAGTAGCTTTTATTGTGTGTGCGTTTTCTTTGGTAATCTGGTTGCCCAAAGCTGCTGGAATACAGATGTCGCAATCCAAGCCGAAGAATTCCTTCCCGTCCATCGCGTCAGCTTCGGGGAAACCTACGATGCTGCCATTGTTGGCCTTGCCGTAGTTGAAAAGATCCTCAACCGTAATGCCTTCTTTGTTTTGAAGACTTCCAAAAGCATCTTGCACACCTACCATTTTTGCACCTTCGTTTTCCAAGAAATGCGCAGCCCAATAGCCTACGTTTCCGAAACCTTGTACGATAAATGTTTTGCCTTTTAGGCTCTCGTTGTTCTTTTCAGCCCAAAATTTAATGGTCAAGAATACCCCGTAGCCCGTTGCCCGGTCACGACCTTCCAAACCGCCACTGCCCACAGGCTTTCCTGTAACTACGTGTTGGTTTTTGGAACGCTCGCTGGTACTCTTGGTACTCATATACGTATCTGCAATCCACGCCATGGTCTGGTCGTTGGTGTTTACGTCTGGCGCGGGAATGTCGTGCTCTGGACCAATATTTTCACCCAACGCATAGGTAAATCTTCGGGTAATGCGCTCCAATTCTCCTTTTGAATATTTTGAAGGGTCAATCTGGATTCCTCCTTTTGCACCTCCGTAGGGCAAACCTGCCAGCGATGTTTTCCAGGTCATCCACATGGCTAAAGCACGGGCAGCGTCAATATCTACCGTTGGGTGATAGCGAAGACCACCTTTGTAAGGGCCGAGTGCGTTGTTGTGCTGCACACGGTACCCGGTGAATATTTCCACCTCGCCATTGTCCATACGGACCGGGAAGTGAATAATGATTTCAGTATTTGTGATGCTAAGAATTTTGCGAACGTTTGGGTTCAGATCAATTTTGTCTGCAGCACTGTTGAATTGCTCCAACACGTTGTCCAACATTCCTCTTTTTACAGGTTGCGGTTTTTCCACTGTTTGTGTGTTTATCATTTTAATAGTTGTTTTTAAATAGTCGCCATTTCAGGCTTTCTTTGGGTTATTTTCAGTAAAGGCTCTGGGGCGCGGTGTTGCAGTTCGTCAAACTCACTACAGGAAAACACCGCTGAATGATTGTGCGTTAGCACACAATAGGCAGCGTGCGCACATTCAAGACAAAGGTTTGTAGGGTTATTAATCATAATTGCTCATTGTTTGCCATTCCTATTGGCAAGGGGTGTGCCATTTAAAAAAATTATTTTGAAATAATCTATAACTAATTGATTTACAGCGTGTTCAATATTTTAAGAAGAAATATTCAATAAGAAACAACTGGGGAATATTTTCCGCTTTGGGGAGAAATTACCCAGTGAGTTCAAATTCCAAAAAGGAGAAACTCCAAATTCCAAAGCTTTTTTTTGGGATTTGGGATTTGAACATTATCGACACAACCTCTTCCGTCCATTAGAATGAATAGTTATCCCAAAATGAAATAACGGAGCGAAGAACCCCTTTCCCTTAAAATGATTGTTGCTTCTATTTTTAAATATAGAAAAGCGGAAAGAGCCAAGCTTAACGTACAACTACGCATCAACGAATCCCGAATCAACAAATTCCAAATTAACCCCTCAACTAATTTTCGAGCGGAGTGTCTTCCGGTCTATGTTGAGGATTTCGGCGGCCTTGGTTTGGTTGTTGCCCGTTGCGGCGAGTACTTTTTGAATATACTTTTTTTCCATTTCCTTCAGCGGAACCAATTCGTCCTCTGGGAAATCTATTTGATACTTTAAGGTTTCGGGCAAGTCTTTAACGCCAATGGTCCGGTCGCACATAATTACGGCGCGTTGGATTACATTTTCCAGCTCGCGGATGTTGCCGGGCCAATCATAGCGCTGTAACAGTGCTTGGGCCTCGGGGTCGATGGTGATGTAGCGGTCTTTATATTCATTGCCGTATTTAAAGAGGAATTTATCGGCCAGCAGCGGAATATCCTCTTTCCGGTCGCGAAGCGGTGGCACGTTTATTT
Source organism: Aequorivita todarodis (assembly GCF_028561335.1). GTDB lineage: Bacteria > Bacteroidota > Bacteroidia > Flavobacteriales > Flavobacteriaceae > Aequorivita > Aequorivita todarodis. The sequence continues at coordinate 58,591 of NZ_JAQQTG010000018.1, forward strand.
CCACGACCGTCAAACGGTAAAAGAGGTCTTCGCGAAAGGTTTCCTTCGCAATCATTTCTTTTAAATTGCTGTTGGTGGCGGCAATCACGCGCACGTCAATTTTTTCGGTTTTCCGGTCGCCAACCTTCATTACTTCCTTTTCCTGCAACACCCGCAGAAGCCTGGATTGAACTGACAACGGGGCATTCCCGATTTCATCCAAAAAAATAGTGCCGCCATCCGCCGCTTGAAAAAATCCGTCGCGGTTATCGTTGGCACCGGTGAAGGCACCCTTCACATACCCAAAAAGTTCCGATTCCAAAAGATTTTCAGGAATTCCGCCGCAGTTTACCGCAATAAACGGTGCGCGCGAAAACTTGCCGTTGTAGTGAATGGAACGCGCCACCAGCTCTTTGCCCGTGCCGCTTTCACCGCTTATAAAAATGGTGGCTTTATTGTCCTTTACCCGTTCAATTATTTGGGTTACGTTTTTGATGGCTTCGCTCTCGCCAATTATTTCGTCATATCTTTTTTTCTCGGCCTGCCCGCCGTGTTGGGAGGTTTCAGCTGCGGTTTTCCGTTTCGTCTTTGTGGAAAGCGATTTTAAAACGCCCTGTTTTAATTCTTCCTTTGTAAATGGCTTCACTAAATAATCCACAACGCCCGATTTTATTGCGGAAAGCGCATCCTGCACCGAAGGATAGCCCGTAACTACCAATTTTGGCATATTTGGGTAATGTTCGGAAGCAAACTGGATGAGCTGAAAACCGTCCACTTCCGGCATTTTTAGATCTGTTATCAGTAAATCTATTTCGGTGTCGCGCAAAATGGCTACGGCCTCTTTTACCGAAACGGCCTTATAGGTATGGTAATTCATGGAATGCAGGTGCCGCTGGAGCAATTCCAAAATGTTGATGTCGTCATCTACTATCAGTATGTTTTCCTTTTGAAGCATCGGGGTTTATTGTTTTGGAAAAGTAATAATAAAAATGGCTCCTGTGGGATTGTTTGGTTGATAATCTATAGTTCCGCGGTGGCTTCTTATAATACCGTGGACTACGCTAAGCCCCAAGCCAGAGCCATCACCAACGGTTTTTGTGGTGAAAAAGGGCTGGAATATTTTCTGCACGTTTTCAGCGGAAATACCCGGGCCTTCGTCAGCAATTTTTAGAATTATGTTCTTTTTTGTTTCTTCCAAAGTAATTTTTATCAATCCATTTTTGGGCGAAAAATAGATTGCGTTCAGCACTAAATTGAAAATAACCTGCGTCAACTGGATGGTGTCGGCTTTCATTAAAACTTCTCCCTTGGGAAGCGTAACTTTGTATTTTACTTCGTTCTTTTTAAAAGTTGGATCCAGCAGGTTCATCGCCTCGTTAATGACGGGAACAATGTCTGTTTGTCCTAAATTCTGCGGCATTTCGCAGGCAAAGAACATCAGTTTTTTTACCACTTCGCGCGAGAAAATGGCACTGTTTATAATTTTATCGATATCCTTGCTGTTTTGTGTGTTTTCGGGTTCCTTACTTTTCAGCAATTCGGCGAAGCCCAAAATATTGGCGAGCGGTGTGTTTAGCTCGTGGGCTATGCCGGCAGTTATTTCCCCTAAAATACTCAAGCGGTCCGCGTGTTCCATTTTTCGCTTTACGATAGCTTCGTTTTCGCGAATGGCTACACGCTCCAGCAGATCACCCACATTTATGGAGACGTTTTGCAGCAGTTTTTTCTCTTCCTTTAAAAAATCCTTTTTGGTGAATTTATCCGCGGGATAATGCATCCTTATAAAACCCTTGGGCTCGTTGAAAATAGAGATATTGCTTTCAATGGACACGGTCCTTTTTGGCAAAGCCGAAGAAATAAGGTGGAAAGGTTCCGAAACAATCTCGACCGTGGCATCCTTGCTGAACTGCAACGATTTCCGAAGACTCAGCGCGATGGAATACAAGGTTTTATCCAGTGCCTTATAATCGTTATTTACAATAATGGAAGATACTTCGTAGAGACAGGTAAGCTCTTTGATACGTTCCTTGAGGTTTTTTTCTATAGTCATAAATACGCGCTTCAATCTTTTTTCAAAGGTATCAAATAATAATGGTTGTCCGTTTTTTTTGGTTAGACCGTAAACGCAGAAAAACTGTTTAGGACACAAAAGAAGTCTTAAACAGTTTTAAAAAAGTTCAGGATTTTATATGCTAAAATCTGAAGTACTTAATCAAGGCCTTCAAAATCAAATTTCTGTCCGCCCACGGATACTTCAGCCATCAATCCATCTTTGGGTAAAGTAAATACGGCAACCCCATCAGTATAGGTAACATCAAATGAAGGGGGGCTTTGGTTTGCGGCGATAGCCGAAAGGTTTGATCCAAAACTGAACTTATCATCCATAAATTCCTGAACACTTTTGTCCGTTTTGAAGAATATTATTTCACTATAGGCTTTTCCTCCAATTTGTGCACCAATATCCAATTGTTTCATGTTCGCCATTCCCACCAGCACACCTCGTTCGTAAACGGCTCCGTTACCTGATGCGGCACCAATTATCATTGCTCCCTTGCCAACATTTGGAAAAATTGCATAGGCTTTGGCATCATCAAAATAGCCTTGTAATTTTGGATTTGCCTCAAGAAAAGCCGCTTTTGCCTTTTCGGCATCCTTAATTACTTTTTTGTCGTCTGCATTCTGTGCAAAAAGCGAGATACTGAAAAACAGCATCACCATCGTTAAAAGTTTTTTCGTTTTCATAATCCTTGTTTTTTTGTTTTAATTTTAAAGATACCCTATAAACAGTGCGATGCGGGTTAAATAACTGTTAGATTATGTATAAGAATTTCCCAAATTTCGAAAGAAAGTTTATTCTAAAAAGCTGTTTTTGAGAAGCTTGAAGTAATTATTTAAGGTCTTTTTTTACCAAAAGATAAAAATCATTGTCCAGAGGAAGATACCCCTGATCGTAAAGATAATAATAGGTGGATCCCGATTTTGTAGTGTAGATTCCAGTGAAATAATCAAAACTGAAACCCATTCTGAGCAGTCTGTCCTTGGTCGTTTTGGTTTTGTCCTCGGTGTTCAGCTTTTCGAGTATGCGGTAGTTTTTCCGAAGACGGTTATTGATGTTCCGAACCAGATTTTTGTTGTCCTTGTTCAGGGAATTATTATGCGCATTGCGGCAGGCATCGCTGCAGAATTTTTTATCTGCGCGCCCAATGATTTTATCGCCACATTCCGGACAGGTTCTTTCCATCTTTTAAAGATAGATTTTTTCAAAATAAATCCCAATGCTTAAAATCCCAAATTCCAAATAAGTCTCAAATCGCAAGCTCCATCCCGATAGCTATCTGGATGGTTCTTGGGATTTGGGATTTCCCGCTATGTGAAACCTATAAATAGCTTCAAACTTCAGAAATATTCCGCCGTTGAGCGAAGGATTCAGTTGGGTGCGATCATCTCCAAAACTGAAAGCTGAAACGCCGAGATCTATTTTGTCATCCTCGGCATACATTTCATAATTATTGCTGGAATAGCCCACTTTCGCTCGCAGCAAAACACTTTCTTCCAAAGCATTGAACTGGAGATAGCCCGCAAATTCCAACGAGCTGAGGTCGGCGTAAAGTGTGGGCAGGTTTTCATAATGAACGTTATAACTACGGCCAATTCCGAAGTAATCCATCCCAAGGGTCGTAAGGCCTAATTTATAGCTTACATCTGCAGCGATCGGCAAGCTCATGTCCATCTCAAACCGTTTGTTCGGGCTTAGATAATACCACCCTAAAATAGGTGTCGTAAAAAGACCGAAGGCTTCCTGTGAGGCATAAACTCCAAAACGGTATTTAAGATTTTCATTCTTCTTCAATTTTAAAAGAGCGAAACCACCAAAGTAAAAATCATCCCCGGAAATAGCTTTGTAATCTGAAGCCAGCTTCGGAAGCAAAACCAGGGTCGTGCTCCATTTTTCGGACCAGGTTGAGGCCAAACCCAATTTTATATTGGCGCTGTAAAGGCTGGTATATTCAGCTTCGGGAAAAAGTTGCAGCTTGTTGCTGCTAAAATCCGCACCGGTTATCAACGCTTGATTTTCGTTAAGAACCACTGGAAATGTAATCCCGGCTTCAAAAGATGTTACGGAAGTACTGCTGTCAACCCCTTCAAAACTATTGTTGAGCGTTTGTCCGTAGCCAATTCTGAAAAGATCCACATATTCCTGTGCAGAGCTGAAAAAAGGGAAAAGAAAAGTTAGGAGTAAAAGTCTTTTCAAGTTGTTATTGATTAATTACAGTTCATCATTCAAATGTAAACCATTCCTTCATTTTGTCGTCCGCTATTTCCTTTGTGTGAAAATATTCATTGCTTTTGGAATTGTACGTATAGTCTTTGCCCCATTCCGAAAAATTTTCGGCCAATTGTTTTATGGAATTGCAAACGTATTCAGCTTCGGCATTTGTGGTTGTGGGATGGATGGACATCCGTATCCAGCCCGGCTTGTGGGTAAGGTCGCCGTGGTCAATCTCGCAAGTAACCCTGTTGGAGGTTTCCTGATCTACGTGAAGCAAATAATGGCCGTAGGTTCCTGCGCAGGAGCACCCGCCGCGGGTTTGTATTCCAAAACGGTCGTTAAGCAATTTAACACCAAGGTTGAAATGCAGCTCGTCAATATAAAAACTGATTACCGCCAGCCGGTCTTCGGTAGTTGGGGCAAGAATTTTTAGGTTTGGAATTTTGTTGAGCTTTTCAAAAACAATCGCCAATAGTTCGTGTTCCCGCTGCAAAATATTTTCAATTCCCATTTTTTCTTTCAACCGAATGGAGAGCGCAGTGCGAATGGTTTGAAGAAACCCAGGGGTTCCGCCGTCTTCACGGGTTTCAATATCGTCAATATATTTGTGGTTTCCCCACGGGTTGGTCCACGAAACGGTGCCGCCTCCGGGATTGTCCGGAATGGTATTTTTATAAAGATTGTTGTTGAAAATAAGCACCCCGCTGGAGCCCGGCCCGCCCAAAAATTTATGGGGCGAAAAAAAGATGGCATCTAAATAGGCACCTTCCGCTTCGGGGTGCATATCTATGGAAACATAGGGTGCCGAACAGGCAAAATCAACAAAGCAGAGACCGCCGTTTTTGTGCATAAGTTTTGCTATTTCGTGATATGGGGTCTGAATGCCCGTTACGTTGGAACAACTTGTAACCGCTGCAATCTTTATGGGATAATCTTTGTACTTTTCAACGGTTTTTGCGAAGGTTTCCATACAGACCAGCACATCGTCGTTTGGCGGTACGACCACAACATCTGCAATGGTTTCGAGCCAAGAGGTCTGGTTGCTGTGGTGTTCCATGTGGGTTACAAAAACTATGGGCCTAATCTCGTCGGGTATGTTTGTGTAAGGCTTTATGTTTTCAGGAATTTTCAGCCCCAAAATACGCTGGAACTTGTTGATGGCTCCCGTCATTCCACTTTCACAGGTTATCAGTACATCTTGGTCGTTGGCGTTTACGTGCTTTTTTATGATTTTTCGCGCTTCGTGATAGGCCTTGGTCATTGCCGTTCCCGTTACCGATGTTTCGGTATGGGTGTTTGCCACAAACGGTCCGAAATCCTTCAGCATTTTTTCTTCAATGGGAGCGTACAAGCGGCCGCTCGCGGTCCAATCGGTATAGATTATTTTTTTTCTTCCGAAAGGGGAATCAAATTCTTGGTCAATACCAACAATATTCTTCCGGAAAGGTTCAAAAAACGTTTCCAGTGCCGTGGTTTTTATTTTTTCTTCGGAAGAAATCATCGTTTGTGTTTTTTATTTCAAAATGATATCCCGACGGGAAAATACATTTATGGAAATATAAATATTATTTATTTGCGAACCCTATCGAGGTCGAATTGTTATCTGAAAATGAACCTATCTATAAATATTTGAACCCTTCGGTTTTGATAAATTAATTGTTTTCTATAAAATTAATCAATATCTGCCATTTAAGATCTTCATTATTTCTTAAAAGCGCCAACTCCTTTTTGAAGCCAAGCATAGTATTCTTCAATATCAGGGGTGTAACCTACGGGATCGATAAGGTTTTCTTCATCGTGGTCCATCAATACATAGAAGGGTTGTGCGTTTGCCTTGTATTTCAGAATCTGGAACTCGCTCCACTTTTGACCGATATAGCGCAGTTTTTTCCCAGATATTTCAGAGGTAACCTCCTCGCCTTCGGGCAGTGGGCGCTTGTCATCTACGTAAAGTGAAATAAGCACGATGTCTTCATTGAGCAATTTCAAAATTTTGGGTTCGCTCCAAACGCGTTCTTCCATTTTTCGGCAGTTTACGCAGGCATATCCCGTAAAATCTATCAAAACCGGTTTGCCAACTTTCTTGGCATAGGCCAGGCCTGTTTCATAATCATAAAAGGAGAGTATGTCCTGTGGCCCTAAATGTGCTCCTTCGGGAAAGTCGTGATCTGCAGAGACAGTTGCGCCACTACTTAGCTTTGTGTAGCCCACGCCGTATGACGATTCGCTATACTGCATCGGTGGCGGGAAACCGCTAATCAATTTCAGCGGGGCGCCCCACAGACCTGGAATCATATAAATTGTAAACGACAACACGATAAGCCCGAGGCTCAATCTTCCCACGGAAATGTGCGTCAACGGTGAATCGTGCGGCAACTGAATTTTTCCGAAAAGATACAAGGCCAAGGTCCCAAAAACCGCGATCCAAATAGCCAGGAATACTTCCCGCTCAAGCAAGTGAAGTTGAAGCACAAGGTCGGCATTCGACAAAAACTTGAAGGCCAATGCCAATTCCAGAAATCCTAAAAATACCTTTACGGTGTTTAACCATCCGCCGGACTTTGGCAAGGAGTTCATCCAGCCGGGGAAAGCTGCGAATAGTGCGAAAGGCAACGCCAAAGCCAATGAGAAACCGAACATCCCCACAAAAGGGGCAATGCCTCCTTTTGAAGCCGCCTCAACCAAAAGTGTTCCCACAATTGGGCCGGTACATGAGAATGAAACGATTGCCAAAGCCAAGGCCATAAAGAAAATGCCAATCAATCCACCGCGGTCTGCCTGTTTATCAACTTTGTTGGCCCAGGAATTGGGCAGCATAATTTCAAAAGCTCCCAAAAACGAAAGTGCGAAAACAACCAAAAGCAAAAAGAAAATGATATTGAACCAAACGTTGGTGGAAAGCGCGTTGAGTGCGTCGGCTCCGAAAACCCCTGTAACTACAGCCCCCAAGAAAACATAAATCACAATAATTGCCAGCCCGTAAATAATGGCATTTTTAATGCCCGCTGCACGTGTCTTGCTTTGTTTTGTAAAAAAGCTCACCGTCATAGGGATCATTGGAAACACACAAGGAGTTAACAGCGCGGTAAACCCAAAAAGAAAGGCCACTATAAAGATGGTCCAAAGCCCTTTTTTCTCGTGTTTTTTATTTTGTTCAATCGCAGAAAGCGATCTGTCAGTAGCTGCCTGAACGGTGTCTTTTGCAACTTCAGTTTTTACGCTATCTACTACGATAACCTCTTCAATAATTTCGGTTGTGGCCTCTGGAGTTTCTTCGTTTTCAGGAGTTTCGGCAGTTGCTGCATTTTTATCTGGCGCGGGAATTTTAAACACCAAATCAACATAGCTCGGCGGCAAACAGCGCGTATCATCACACACCATAAATTCAACCTCACCTTTTACTGTGGTGCCTTCGTTCCCTGTTAATTTTATGCGTTGGGTAAATGTTGCGGTGTTTTCAAAAAAGGTAATTACCATATCGAACACAGGGTCGTGAACGGTATGGCCTTTGCTTTCCTTCGCTGTTCCCACTAATTTATAAGCACTGTTTTCCTCGAAAGTGAGGTTCGTTGGTAAAGGGCCATCGTCTGGGACTACCTGCGAATACAAGTGCCATTTGTCTTCAATGGTGGCTTTTGAAATTAGATCGTATTCGGTTTCCGATATTTTTTTAATACTTGTGGACCACTTTACCGGGTCGAGAACCTGCGATTGGACGGATGCGAGAGAAATTGTGGCGAGAAGGAGAAAGAGGTATATCTTTTTCATTAGGGAATAATATTTAAATAAAATCTTTAAAGGACACCAAATTTGAGGGAAAAAATGCAGTATTCAAAATTATGATGCGGTTTTGGGAAAAAACCCTTAAAAATAAATACAAATATAAAGATACGCTACTATTATGTGGTTGAAATAGCACAGAAAACAAGAATTTCCAACAAAACCGTTGGTTGTATTATTTCAGAAAAGGAAATGGACCACTGTTTGTTTATTCATTGAAAAGAATAATAAAAAACCTTAGGAAGGCGTTAGTTTCTAAAATGGCACTATATTCGCCGAAAATTTAAAAACACCCAGAACTATGAAATTGACAAAATTGATTTTGCTTTTTGTGCTAACTATCGGTGCTATAAGCTGTAATAAAAATGACGATGATAATAATCCGGAACCACCGTATGAGCTGACCCGAACTAATTTTGTGGACACATACTCCATGAACTTTTTAGAATTTCAATCTGTTGAAACGATAACTTTTGGTAATGGTTCTACCTCAACATCCACTACCAAAATTGAAGGGACTCTTTTTCAAAATGTGAGTTTTGTTTTTAACACTGATGGAACTTTTGCAGCGAGCGGTTACTATACTACGGTTCAAACTACCATCAATCCAGACGGAAGCACCCAAACAGACGATCCTATTATTCACGATGCGGCTGTAGAAATAGGTGCGGGTACATATACGCTAAACCCGACGAGCAAAATATTGACCATAACTACCGATGGAGAATCACAAGTTTTTGAAATTACCGAGTATTCCCAAACGGAGATGAGGCTATATTCCGAAACAGAAGTTACCGTTGGCAATAGTTCAACTGTTATTACCCAAGAGGCAAGGTTTTCAAGATAGCAAGACATTTTTAGTTTTAAAAACGCCATCTTTTTTAAAGACTGGCGTTTTTTTATTTCTGGAATTCCAAAACCCTAAGCGCTCTTTTATTTCTTCAAAAAACCTTACTTTTGCAAACTTTATTGCAACATCCACATTATGAGCAAAAAATTTAAGGAATACAAAGGGCTGGACCTCCCTAAACTGGCGGAAGAAGTACTCAATTTTTGGAAAGAAGAAAACATCTTTGAGCAGAGTATTTCCATTCGCGAAGGGGCAAAGCCATTTGTGTTTTTTGAAGGGCCGCCATCCGCGAACGGACTGCCCGGAATCCACCACGTAATGGCGCGCGCCATCAAGGATATTTTTTGCCGCTACAAGACCCAAAAGGGTTTTAAGGTGGACCGAAAGGCAGGTTGGGATACGCACGGCTTGCCCATAGAATTGGGTGTTGAAAAAGAACTGGGGATCACCAAGGAAGACATCGGCAAAAAGATTTCGGTGGAAGATTACAATGCGGCCTGCAAAAAAGCGGTAATGCGCTATACCGATGTTTGGAACAAAGTAACCGAAAACTACGGGTATTGGGTAGATATGAGCGACCCATACGTAACCTACGAGCCAAAATATATGGAAACCGTTTGGTGGCTGCTGAAGGAAATTTACAACAAAAACCTAATTTACAAAGGCTACACCATTCAACCCTACTCCCCAAAAGCCGGAACGGGTTTAAGCTCGCACGAGCTCAACCAGCCGGGAACCTATCAGGATATTACCGATACAACGGTGGTGGCCCAGTTTAAGGCGATGGCCGAAACCTTGCCCGATTTCCTTGCGGAAGAATCAAACAACATTTGGTTCCTCGCTTGGACCACCACGCCTTGGACGCTTCCCAGCAATACCGCATTGACCGTGGGTTCCAAGATTGATTACGTTTTGGTAAAAACATTTAACCAATACACTTTTCAGCCCATAAACGTTATTCTTGCCAAGAATTTGGTCGCAAGCCAATTCGCAAAGAATTACGAGGAAAAACCAAATGAAGAAGTTCTCGAAGCCTATGTACAGGGCGATAAAATGATTCCCTATTTTATTGCGAAGGAATTTAAGGGCGCCGATTTGGTGGGAATCCGTTATGAACAGCTTTTGGATTATGCAAAGCCGCATGACCATCCCGAAAATGCTTTTAGAATAATTGCGGGCGATTTTGTTACCACCGAAGACGGAACCGGAATCGTTCACACCGCGCCAACCTTTGGTGCCGATGATGCCAAGGTTGCCAAGGAAGCCGTGCCGGAAGTTCCGCCCATGTTGGTAAAAGATGAAAACGGAAATCTGGTTCCGCTTGTGGATTTGCAAGGAAAATTCCGTCCCGAAATGAAGGAGCTTGCAGGCAAATATGTAAAGAACGAATATTACGATGATGCCGAAGTGCCCGAGAAATCGGTTGATGTTGAAATCGCAATAAAACTGAAGACCGAAAACAAGGCCTTCAAAGTTGAAAAATATTTGCACAGCTACCCAAACTGCTGGCGTACCGATAAGCCTATTTTATACTATCCGCTGGATTCGTGGTTTATAAAAGTGACCGAATTCCGCGATAGAATGTTCGAGCTGAACAAAAAAATAAATTGGAAGCCAAAAGCCACTGGCGAAGGCCGTTTTGGTAACTGGCTTGCAAACGCAAACGATTGGAACCTTTCCCGCTCCCGCTATTGGGGCATTCCGTTGCCCATTTGGCGAACGGAGGATGGCAAGGAAGAAATAATCATCGGGTCGGTGGAAGAACTTAAAGCCGAAATGCAGAAAGCCGTACAAGCTGGTTTGATGGAGAAAGATATTTTCGAAAATTTCAAACCCGGCGATTTTTCCGAAGAAAACTACGCGAAAGTGGATCTTCACAAAAATATTGTTGACGAAATAATCCTCGTTTCCCCAAGCGGAAAACCCATGAAGCGCGAAGCCGATTTGATAGATGTATGGTTCGACAGCGGAAGCATGCCCTATGCACAATGGCATTATCCTTTCGAAAATAAGGAAAAGGTTGAAAAAACATGGAGAAAAGCTGATTTTATTGCGGAAGGCGTTGACCAAACCCGCGGCTGGTTTTACACCCTGCATGCAATCGCGACCATGATTTTTGACGATGTTGCCTATAAAAACGTTGTTTCAAACGGACTTGTTCTCGACAAAAACGGCCAGAAAATGAGCAAGCGTCTCGGCAATGCCGTAGATCCTTTTGAAACCTTGGACGTTTTCGGCCCCGATGCCACGCGCTGGTATATGATCAGCAACGCAAATCCTTGGGACAACTTAAAGTTTGACCAGGACGGCATTTCGGAAGTGCGCAATAAATTCTTCGGAACACTTTACAATACGTACAGTTTCTTCAGTCTTTACGCCAATCTCGATAATTTTGAGTATATTGAAAAAGATCTTCCGCTGGAAAAACGCCCGGAAATTGACCGCTGGATACTTTCAGAATTGCACACGCTCATCCAAAAAGTGGACGAGTATTATGCAGATTATGAGCCAACCAAGGCCACGCGTGCCATTTCGGAATTTGTACAGGAAAACTTGAGCAACTGGTTTGTGCGATTGAGCCGAAGAAGATATTGGAAAGGCAGCTATAATGATGATAAAATTTCGGCCTACCAAACGCTTTACACCTGTTTGGAAACCGTTGCAAAATTGGGCGCTCCCGTAGCTCCCTTCTTTATGGATAGACTCTATAAGGATTTGACGGCCGGCACTTCAAAAGAAGGTATGGAATCGGTACATTTAACCGATTTTCCAAAAGCGGACGCGTCGTTCATTGATAAAAAGTTGGAACACAAGATGCAGAAGGCACAGACAATATCGTCGCTGGTGCTTTCGTTACGACAGAAAGAGAAAATAAAAGTACGCCAACCGCTCCAAAAAATAATGATTCCGGTTTTGGAAGATTCGGAAAAGGAAGAAATTTTAGCGGTTTCAGAATTGATTAAAAGCGAGGTAAACGTAAAGGAAATAGAACTGATAGACGAAGGTTCGGGCATGCTGGTAAAACAGATAAAGCCCGATTTTAAAGCCTTGGGCCCACGTTTTGGAAAAGATATGAAAGCCGTGGCGGCAGCTATTTCGGGCTTTGGACAGAAAGAAATTGCAACACTTGAAAAAGACGGGCAAATATCAGTTTTTATTAATGAAAAAAATACTATTTTGGCACTCGCTGACGTAATCATCAGTTCGCAGGATATTGAGGGCTGGTTGGTTGCAAATGCAGACGGAGTTACAGTAGCATTGGATGTTACCATAACCCCAGCGTTGCGAAATGAAGGAATAGCCAGGGAATTGGTAAATAGAATTCAAAACCTACGGAAAGACAGCGGTTTCGAAGTAACGGACCGCATTGAGGTAACCCTTCAGGACAACGAGAAACTAAAGGCGGCGGTAAACCAAAACCTGCAGTATATAAAAGAAGAGACATTAACGGAGGTTTTGCAATTTCAACCACAAATAAAAGACGGAACCGAAATTGCATTTGACGATATTGAAACACGTATAAGCATTAAAAAATAGTAATCATGACAGACACAGAAAAAACCAGATATTCAGATGCCGAACTGGAAGAATTTAAAATACTTTTAAACGAAAAAATAAAAAAGGCAACCGAACAATTGGAGCTTATCCAAAGTTCCTATAAAAACGACAGCAACAACGGTACTGACGATACCTCGCCAACCTTTAAGGCTTTCGACGAAGGCAGCGAGGTGATGAGCAAGGAAGCGAACTCCCAGCTGGCCATCCGTCAGGAAAAGTTTATTCGCGACCTAAAGAACGCCTTGGTGCGTATTGAGAACAAAACTTACGGCGTTTGCCGCGTAACAGGGAAGCTCATCAACAAAGAGCGCCTAAAGCTTGTACCGCACGCTACCTTGAGTATTGAGGCAAAGAATTTGCAGAAATAGGCTTAACACTTCCGAAAGGGGAGGAAGTTGAGTCCGTAAAATTACAGCCCTGAATTTTTTCGGGGCTTTTTTTATTGTGTCAAATTCTTTGTGTCCTCTGCGAAAAACTTTGTTTACTTTGTGGTTAAACCAATGTTCAAAACACTCTTCATTATTGTATTTATTTTCTTCGGAAGTTATTCCATAATGGCCCAAAAAACCATTCAAAAGGAATTTTCTTCGGAAGGAATAAAAACGCTTTCCATAGCAGATGATGCCATTTATAAAATAACCATCCAATCTTCCGAAGAATCAATTTTAAAAATTTCGGCACATATTTCCGGCGAACACTCAGAAAGTGTGATTATTGAAGAAAAAATTGCGGATGGCATCCTTTCGTTGAAAACGGGATTCGCCCCATTCTTCAAAATGGAAAACGACAAACTTGCCGCACACAAAGTAATGGCGATAGAACTGAAAATAACGGTTCCCGAGAAGATGGCCGTTGAAATTAAATCGAAATTGGCTTCCGTATATACTGATGGAATTTATAAAAACCTCACTATTTCCTTGGAAAACGGGAATTGCGTTTTAAATGATTTTTTAGGAAACGCCCAGCTTAAAACTATTGCAGGAAACATAACTGTCCAGGCCCAAAATAATGTTTCAGGAAAAGCAATTTCAAAAAACGGGACTGTAGAAAATAATTTTTTGAACAAGGGAAAATTCTTTGTCGAAGCTGAAAGTATCAATGGTAACATTTCGTTCCTACAAACCAAATAATATTGCTATTTTTGCCTCCGCACTCCGAAGCTTTAGCGAGAGAGTGCCTTCGTCGGAAAAACTATGAGCCTAAAAAAAGCCACTTTTATTATTGTACTGATTCTGCTGATAGATCAGATTTCAAAATTTTATATCAAAACACATTTTGTTTTAGGCGAAGAAATTCGAGTGTTTGATTGGTTTCGTATTCTTTTCGTTGAAAATGAAGGGATGGCTTGGGGGGCAAAAATTCCGGGTGAGTACGGCAAACTTTTTTTAACGCTTTTTAGAATCGTAGCTATAGCGGGAATTGGTTATTGGCTGTGGGATTCTGTTAGAAAAAACCTGCCAAGTATCCTGATTTTTTGTGTTGCCTTGATTTTTGCGGGTGCTTTGGGCAATATTATTGATTCTGTTTTTTACGGTATAATCTTCAATGATAGCCATCACCAAGTTGCAACATTATTTCCTGAAGCTGGAGGCTACGGTACACTATTTCACGGAAAGGTAGTAGATATGCTTTACTTTCCGCTCTACGGAGGTACTTTGCCAGAATGGCTTCCATTTTGGGGTGGAGAATATTTCACGTTTTTTGACCCAGTTTTCAACATCGCTGACTCTTCCATCAGTGTTGGGGTGATTTTGCTGCTTATTTTTAATAAAAAAGCATTTCCGAATAAAGAAAAGAAAACTGCTAGCCCATCTTCAAACTTTGAAAAAGTATCTTAAGTTTATATTACATTTCTAATTATAGAAAAAAGAATTATTGAAACTAAAATGCTAACAAGCCATTTAGTTGAAATAATGATATCTGGTAAAAAGATATTAAATGGCTTTAAGGTTATTTTTAAAAAAATAAAAAGCAATAGGGGTACAAAAAAATATATGAGCAAATTAAATTGAGCGGCTTTTATAAAATTTCCATGTAATAATTCGTGAAACGCACGTTGTGAACCACAACCAGGACAATCAAATCCACTAATAGATTTAGTAATACAACTTATAAATATTGCCTCTCCATTTGAAGGATCATTGTAATAAAAATAATAAATAACAACTACTAAAAGAATGAATGCAACTATTGATAAAAGTTTATTATTCAAATTAATAATTAGTAAATATTATAGTTCTCTAATAATTCTTGATATACAGCCATTCCTCCAAAAACGAAGAAGTATATTAAATTTAAAGCAACAAGCCCTATTGCTATATACGATAATATTTTAGAATTTTTAGCGGAAGAAAGAGCTCCAGCAAAATCACCATTTTCAAATTTTGTTTTAACCTGACTTGATAATACAATCGCAACAATTCCAAGAATAAGTCCTAAACAGCAAGGAGAGCATAATCCTAAAATAGTAGCAATTATTGCTAAAGTCATATTGTTATTAGGTATTGTATTTTCAGAAAGAGTAGTAGTTTCCATAATTTTTATCTTATTGGTTATTAAAATATTAACTTCATAAAGATAATGGGTTATTTTGAAAATCAATTATTTTTTTTGGTGTGATGCAAAAATTTAATGGAATATCGGTCACAGCCGAAAAAATTTCAGGCTCAGCATCAAAAAATGAAAGTCCAATAAAGATGGTATGTGGGCTGCATTTTTCCAAAAAACGATCGTAAAACCCTTTTCCGTAGCCAATGCGATGGCCGTTTTGGTCATATGCTAAAAGGGGAACAAAAATAACTTCTATTATTTCCGGTGAAATTTCAATGCCCGAAACGGGTTCGGGAATTCCGTATTCCGAAGTTTTTAAGACTGTGTTTTCCTGCAACAAAAAATGCTTCATTTCCCCAGAATTAAAATCTGCTTTTGAAACGACGATACTCTTATCCTTTCCCTGTAAAATATGCAGTAGATATTCGGTGTTCACCTCCTTTTTTTCTGAAATGGGAAGAAATATGTGATAATACGTTTTATCCCAAATAGGAAGTTTCAAAGCCTGGTTCGCAATCTGAAGACTCATTGTTTCAACGGATTCCTCGGAAAGCTCTTCCCGGAGTTTTTTATATTTCAAACGAAGCATTTTTTTATTGCCCATAGTACTTCAAAAATCTAAAATCGTCAATCGTTAATCCTAAATCCCTTTCAGTCCTCCATTTCCTCGTCTTCCGTATTTGCAGTATTTACGGTTGAAATATGAAAAATAGCATCCCCTTGGTTTACAATCGGCGATTGGTTTACATTAATGATATAGCCTTCATTGGGCGAAGTAACCTTAAACCGCATTTTTCCGTAGGGGTCTGTAATCGTGGCTAAAAATTCGCCTTTTTCCACGTGTTTGTTGCAGTCAACTTTTACGTGGAGCAAGCCGCTGCGATGGGCGCGGATCCATTTGCTTTTTTCTATAATTACAGTTTTTTTGGCAGGGTCTGGGGCAACGTGTCTTTTCCCGAGCATATCCAAATGTTCCAAAATACGCATAATCCCGTCCACGCCTTCTTTTGCGATATGTTTGTTGCTTTCGCGGCTTTTTCCGCCTTCAAATAGTAATGTGGGAATGCCCATTTTATGGCAAGTATTTCGGTAAGACTTTTCAATGGTATTTGAATACACGGTAAAGGGAGCATTAAAAACCTTTGCAAGTTCCAGCAATTTTTCATCGCCCGGTTTTATGCGAATCTGTGCCGCATTGAAGCGGCTGGCGCCACCCGTGTGAAAATCGAGACAATAATCGGCGTGCGGCAACACTTTTTTGGTGAAATGATAGGCGACGCGGCTTGCCAAGGAACCCGATTTGGTTCCCGGAAAAACCCTGTTGAGATCGCGCCCATCGGGGAAAGAACGGTCCCCATTTAAAAACCCGAAAACGTTCAGAATTGGAATACAAATTATAGTGCCGCGTTTGGGCTTGTTCAATTTTCGGGCAATGAGTTGGCGAACAATTTCTACCCCGTTTATTTCGTCTCCGTGAATGGCGGCTGTTATTAAAACCGTAGGTCCGGGGATTTTGGAGCGTTCAATGATTATTGGGATTTCAACCTTGGTGGAAGTGTAAAGTTTCGCAATGCTAAAATCAACTGTACGGCTTTCACCCAGCGCAATCCGTTCATTTAAAATTACAATATCACGTTCTTCCTTTTTGGCCATAAATTTATTTTCGCTCTATAGTAACCCAAGACTTATCAAATCCAATTGCATCGAGAATTTTTTCTTTATCTAATCTTTCAGGTTGCTTGATTGTCAAAATCAACGTATGTTCTGGAACAGGCTCGTGAATGGTAAATTGTGAGCCGTGAGGTTGCCAAGTGAAGCGTTTGGTTTTGGTTCCTTTAACAAAACCCTCTAAATTTCCTCGACTATTCCAAACGAAGTCAAAAAGTTCCGGGTCGTAACGTATTGTTTCAAATTCAAAAACAGCTACTTGAGAAAGATTATTTGACTTAACGAGAACTACAGTTCGTAAATTCTTGAATTTTTCACGAACTGCAGAGACGCGTTCGTTCCATATTTCCAAAACTTGCTCTCCAATTTCATTAGGGTCAGCGGTTATATCGATTGTTCCGCCATAAGAATAGACAGGCGAGTTTCTACCCGAAATAAGTCGAATTTGTTTTAGATTTTTGAAATCTTTTAATGAAGATTTTACAGTTTTTGCGCCCCAAGCTGTATTTCCCATTACAACATCGTCAAGTCCAACGTTAGAAGGTTTCCAATCTGCTCCGATGCAAATTGCAAAAATTTGTTCCCATTCTGAACCTTCAAGGTCGCCACGTCCTTTACTTGCTAAAAGATAAACAATTTCTTGTCCGAGCAAGTAGGGAAAATCCGAATTGAATTGGTTTAGTGGAAATGCAGCAACAGATTTGTTGACTGTTCTTAATTTTGGTGAGTTGCGTTTTGCCATTAACTTGGATTGTACTTTAAATCATATTCTCTCAAAACGGATGCTGGTTCGAGTGAACTTGCCACGTAAGGAAGTAATTTTTGAACAACTGCCTTAATCATATTTACAGGAACTGCATTTCCAGCCTGTTTTTTCGCTTGTGCATCACTGACAACAATTTTATACCAATCTGGGAAACCTTGTAATCTAAACATTTCTCTTGGTGTTAAACGTCTTTCGCCATTTACCAAAAGGTAATTATGTGATGCTCCTGAACGAAGTGCGCAAGAATATGGATATGAACAGATATTGCCTGATTTGTTTTCGTGCCAAATTGATGGATAATATGAAGATTTGTGTTTTTCTTTTCGTTTTTCTTGAATAAAATCGGAAGCAAAGTATTTCTCATCAACTTTAGTTTCCAGTATTTCGTTTAACGATTTATAAGGCTTTTCAGGATTTGGAAATGTGAACATTATCGGCTCTCTGTGTCCAACAATTACAACCCTTTCTCGCTTTTGTGGCAAACCGTAGTCCAATGCGTTTAATACACTATATTGAACGTGATAACCTAAGTCTTGTAAGGCTTGAACGATGATTTTTAAAGTCTTTCCTTGGTCGTGTCCAACAAGCTGTTTAACGTTTTCCAAAATAAAGGCTTTAGGCTTTTTTGCCTCGATAATTCGGGCAATATCAAAGAAAAGAGTTCCTCTCGTATCATTTAAACCTTTCATCTGTCCGATGATGCTGAAAGGTTGACAAGGAAAACCAGCAAACAGAATGTCGTGGTCTGGGATATCATTTTCATTTATTTTTGTGATATCGCCTTTTGGTTTTTCCCCAAAATTTGCTTCGTAACTTTCTTGGGCATATTTGTCAATGTCCGAGGAAAAAACACAATCTGGTTGAATATCATTTTCCTCGCAAGCCTCCTCAAAAGCTACTCTAAACCCGCCAATTCCACAAAATAGGTCAATAAATTTTAGTTTTTCTCTGTACATAATTGTAAAGATAATTATCTATTTAAAATGATTTAATAAATACTCAACTTTTAATGATAAAGAAATATCATTCAATTTTGCAATCTCTATACGTTGCGTTCTATATATTTTATGATTGAGTTTGCGATATCCTTGCCTGTGGCTTGTTCAATTCCTTCCAAACCGGGAGATGAATTCACTTCCAAAATCAACGGTCCACGTGCCGATTGCAACATATCAACCCCAGCAATTCCGAGGCCCATGGCTTTTGCGGCTTTCAGGGCGGCGGTCTCTTCCTCGTCGGTAAGTTTTATTACTGAAGCTGTTCCGCCGCGGTGCAGATTGCTTCGGAATTCGCCTTCCTTTCCCTGCCGTTTCATTGCGCCAACTACCTGTCCATCCACTATAAACGCACGTATGTCTGCGCCTCCGGCCTCTTTTATAAATTCCTGAACGATAACCCGCGCCTGTAAATTGTTAAAGGCTTCAATCACAGATTCCGCGGCTTTTCTGGTTTCAACCAAAATAACGCCAATTCCCTGTGTGCCTTCCAGTAACTTAATGATTACGGGTGCGCCACCGGCTTGGTCCACGATTTCCTTTACGTTTTTGGAATAATTGGTAAAAACGGTTTTCGGCAACCCCAATCCCGCGCGGGAAAGAATTTGAAGACTTCTCAATTTATCGCGGGAACGGACCAAGGCCTGCGATTCGGTCGTGGTAAAAACGCGCAACATTTCAAACTGTCGCACTACCGCGGTGCCGTAAAAAGTTACGGACGCCCCAATCCGTGGAATGATGGCATCGGTGTGGTCTAATTTGTGGCCTTTGTAAATAATTACCGGATTTTTCTTTTCGATAACAATATCACACTTTGCGTGATTTATAACCTCTACGTCGTGTTTTCTGGCTTTTGCCGCTTCCACAAGACGTTTGGTGGAATATAAATTTGCGTTTGCCGATAATATCTTTATGTTCATTTTTTGGTTTTTAGTTTGTAGGAAAGGTTGGTTTTGTTAATATCAACCATATATTTCTTGCTTAGGAAATTTCGCCCCAAAAGTACGGGAAAACGCATCTCTTCGCGGTCGCTCAATGTTAAATAAATGGGATGTGTCTTTCCAAAAAGAACAATTTCCGTTTTAATTCTATATCGCGCTTCAGACTGGCCGTTGCTGCTTCTTACCACTTTTACGTCATATTCGTCAAAAATGATTTCCTTTTCGTGGTAGCTAGGATGCTCTTCGTCCAAAAAGTTGCATTTCAGATAGTTATCCTCAACTTTCATGTTTTTGCAATGTATGGAAGAAGTGTAGGCGCCCGTGTCAATTTTCACTTCAATATCATATAGATTCAGCAATGGAAAGTCTGCCTTGTCTATTCTGCCGATGTTTCTTTTCAATGTTATAGAAATTTTGTAATTGCAAGTTAACTAATATAAATTCCAATTGGCAAATAACAAATTCCAAATAAATCCCAAAAAACAAAAAAATTCAAAATTTTGAAGCCTGCAAACTGCGACTTTCTACTTTCCATTAAATTATTTGATTAAGATGCGCGCGATGAATCGCGCGCCTACTATAAACTGCGACTGGCTACTGCGACTTTCTATTCCGCTCAATAAACCCAATCACGCTTTTCGAAACATTCTTTCCCGAGGTATTTTCGATACCCTCCAGTCCCGGCGTACTGTTGATTTCCAAAACCAAAGGCCCGTTTTTGGATTGCAGAATATCCACCCCGCAAAAGCCCAAATTCATCGCTTTTGCTGCTTTTATGGCAATTTTTTCCTCTGCGGAAGAGAGCGAAATCATTTCCGAAGTGCCGCCACGGTGTAGGTTGCTACGGAAATCGCCAATTTTGCATTTGCGTTTCATCGCCGCAACCACAACGCCGTCCACCACAATCGCACGAACATCAGCTCCATTGGCTTCCTCAATATATTCCTGTAATAGAAATTTCACGCCGGCGGCATTTAAGGTTTCAATCGTTGCCAAAGCATTCTGCGGGCTTTCGGTAAGAATAACGCCTTCGCCGTGCGTGCCTTCCAAAAGTTTGATGATTATTGGCTTGCCGTTAAAGGTTTTCAATTGTTCCTCAAATTCAAAAAATGAAGCATATATTGTGCGTGGCACGGGAATTTGATGTTTTGCCAAAATTTGAAAGCAAGTCCATTTGTCGCGGCTGTTTGTAATTCCTTCGGAAGAAACCACGCTAAAAACGCCCATCGATTCAAAATGGCGGACCACGTTCGTACCAAAATAAGTATTTGAGGCACCAATTCTGGGAATTACCGCGTGCAGGTCATCCACCAATTCATTTTGAAAATAGAGGACGGCTTTTCCGTTTTCCACGGCGAGGTTGCAATAAGAAGGGTCCAAAACCTCCATGGTGTGGTTGCGCGCTTCGCCAGCTTTTAAAAGACTTTGGGTGGAATAAAGCGCTTCCCCACGCGATAAAATGGCAATGTTCATAATTGGTTATTGTGCGTGCAATTTAACCAAAAAGAACATTGCCCCTAAAATCATTAGTTAAAAATTAACGGTTACCTTTCCTCTAAGGAAAAAAGGCGTGCCGGGCGTAAAGTGTATTTCTTCCACAGCTTCGGGTTCGTCAAACAACCTGCTTTCGGTTGCAAATTGGGTTTCGTTCCATTCGGTATCGAAGAGATTTTCAATTGCAATCCCGAAAACAAAGTTTCTAAAAGTATAATTTATGTTGAAATCAGTTACAAAATAACCTTCGGCAATAATGCTTTTGTCTTCGTTTGCGGCCCTATCCTTAATATAGCGATAGTTCAATCCGCCCGAAAAATTTGCGAGATTTTCAACGGCAATTCCACCTGTTGAGGTAAAATCCGGCGCCAACGGAATGTAATCCTCGCCTTTGGGTTCCTCGATGCTTCGCGCGTAGGTATAGTTTGCATCGCCGTAAAAATACAGCCAGTCCAAGGCTTCGTAACGCAGGCCAAAATCAACGCCCAATCGGCGGGTTTTTCCGCTGGGTTCCACAATTCCGGCATCGCCAACATACACAAATTCCTGTTCCAAAAACAACGCCCAAAAGGCTGTATTAAAAATTAGATTGTCCGTCAGTTTGTAAATTCCGCCCAAATCTGCGCCGTAAGCTGCGGGCAAAATATCCTCGCCGCCATTGGCAACAACTACGCGTGTATCGTTGGAATGGAAACCGATTCCCGTTTTCAAAAACAATTGGAAATCGCGGTTGGGGCTGTAAATAAAGTTCAACTTCGGGCTGGCGAAAACCTTGCTTTCACTTCGGTTATCGTAGGTTGGCGAAAGTTTGTTTTCGTAATCAAATTTGAAATAATCCAATCGTACGGCGGGGTTTATTTTGAAATTGCCCAAACCGAATTCCGTGTTCAAAAACGCAAAACTGTTTATTTGGTCCACATTTCCGAAGGCAATCCGGTCCAAAATTTCATAACGGTTTTTGGTGTGCGAAAGCTCCACGTCGTTCACATCGTCGTAACGAACGCCAATTCCTGCGGTGTACTTAAAATCGAGCGTTTCAGAATTTATTTTATCTGAAAACTCCGTTTGGAAACCCAAAATATTTCGGTCTTCGCGCTGTGCAATTTGGTCGCCGTTTACTGGGTCTTCCAAAAAGAAAGTGAAGTTTGAAAACAGTTCAAAATCATAATGCGAATAATACGCACGGGTTTCCAACTTTTTGTTTTCCGAAAGCAATTTGGAATGGTTTATCAGCAAATTGGTGCGGCTGGTGTTTCCGCCTTCGGTATCGTCAATGGCGCCAAAACGCCCGATGGAACCATCATCAATGGCGCGCTGCGGAATCTGCCCCGAAGCATCCCACTTGCTTTGGAAATGCGAAGCGGTAAGTTGCAGTTTTTGGTTGTCGGGCAATTTCAGATTGTATTTCGCCATCATATTGAAACGGTTAAAATTCTGCGGCGAATCAAACGGACCGTTAAAAGTATTGAGTGAAGCAGCGACATAAGCATTGCTGGTTTTGGTATCCAAAAGATTGAAAAGTCCAACGGTCCTAAAAGCATCAAACTGCCCGTATTCCACGGAAACGGAGCTTTTGTCGAGCTTGTCCAAGGTTTTGAACGCCACGTAACCCGCAGTGGCAAAATCGCCGTATTCCGCATTGTACGGCCCTTTTCCAAAGGAAATTTTATCAAGCGTTTCGGGAATTACGAAGTGCAGGTCGCTGTACCCTTGCCCGTGCGCGTGCGATACCATATTTACCGGCATTCCGTCCACCGAAAGATTGATGTCGGTGCCGTGGTCAATGTCAAAGCCTCGCAAAAATATTTGCTCAGCTTTTCCGCCACCAGCATGTTGGCCAATGAAAAGTCCGGGGACTTTTCGCAAGATTTCCTGCGACGATTTTACGGGCGCGGTCTTTAAATCTACCGCCACTATTTGGCTGAGTGTGTTCACTTCGGGCGTGATGGTCACTTGTTCCAAAGAAACCGCGGCTTCGTTTAAAGTGATGTTTATGGGTTCCGCAAAACTTTCAACGGTAACTGAATATTCATAGGTTGCGAAACCTAAAAAGGAGAAGCTGATGATGTCGTCTTCCTTCACATTTTCAAGTGAAAATTTTCCCGAGGTATCGGTGTGCGTGTGATTGCCCGAGGTTCGGTCAAAAACCGCCACATTTTCCAGCGGGTTGTTATTTGGGCCTACTACTTTTCCTGTTAGTGATTGCGATTGCGCAATACCAAAGCATAGCAGCAGCCCCATTAAGAGTATTCTTTTCATGGGTGATTGGTTTAAAAAATTTAAATAATTTAAATGACTGAAAGACGGTTTCTTTCAGCAATGAACTTTGACAATAATGAATTTTAAAATGCTAATTTGATATTGTATGTCACGCTGAGCTTGTCGAAGCGCCAAGCGAAATGTCTTCGACAAGCTCAGACTGACACATTGCATACAATCGACATTTTTAAAGCATTATGAATTCAACTAAAGGTTTATGAAATAAATACTTCCGGAGGCGGGCTGGGGATGGTTTTTACGCTTTTCGGAATATGAAAAACATAAAAGAAATTGTGTTTGGTATTAGTTTCTTTTTTGAAATCGATTGGGGGATATTCCTGTGCAAAATGTTTATCAAAAGTATAATTGAAAAACACGCCATCGTGGTCGCTGGTCTCTTCCGAAGAAAATATTTTTGAGAAAAATGTAATCAGTTTGTGTTCGTGCGTGTGTTCGTGGCCCAACACATGGTCTTTTTCGTGATGCCCATAATCGGTATGCGTCATTACGTGCGAAAAAGTGTGCATTCCCTCCGAAAGCTGTTTCTGCATCGGGTTGAGCAGATAAAAAATCGACAGGGAAAGCACAAAATACTTTTTAAAGGAAATATGTAATTTGCTTTTAAGCATTATTTTGGGTTGGTTGTAAATAGATACGCAAGATTGGGGAATTTGGATTTTGAATAAGCTTCATTTAACCGTTTCTTAACTATTTTTGATAGCGGAAAAATTCCTTA
This sequence comes from Aequorivita todarodis, assembly GCF_028561335.1. Lineage (GTDB taxonomy): Bacteria > Bacteroidota > Bacteroidia > Flavobacteriales > Flavobacteriaceae > Aequorivita > Aequorivita todarodis. The sequence continues at coordinate 82,437 of NZ_JAQQTG010000018.1, forward strand.
AAAAACAAAATAGCAAGTATCTTTGAGCCTATGGCCAATGCTTCGGTAACACTTCAAATTGCAACTCTTCCCGATTCGCCCGGTGTTTATCAATATTACGATAAGGACGGGAAACTGCTGTATGTGGGCAAGGCAAAAAACCTGAAAAAACGCGTTTCGTCCTATTTCAACAAAACGCAGGACAACGGTAAAACCCGAATTCTCGTAAAGAAAATTGCGACCATTAAGCACATCGTCGTAAAGACCGAGACCGATGCGCTTTTGCTGGAAAACAATTTGATAAAAAACTATCAGCCGCGCTACAATGTGATGCTGAAGGACGACAAAAGCTACCCTTGGATCTGCATTAAGAACGAACGCTTTCCGCGGGTTTTCCCTACCCGGCGCATGATAAAGGACGGCAGTGAATATTACGGGCCTTACACGAGTATGAAAACCGTACACACGCTGCTTGATTTGATAAAAGGCCTGTATCCGTTGCGCACTTGCAACTACGATCTTTCCGAAGAAAAAATTAGGGCAGGCAAGTATAAAGTGTGTCTGGAATATCACTTGGGAAACTGTCTGGGGCCTTGCGAGGGGCTTCAGTCTGAAAAAGATTACAATGAAAATATTGAGGCCATCCGCAATATTGTGAAGGGAAATTTTAAGGATTCGCTGCACAAATTTAAAAACCAAATGAAGCAATTGGCGGCTGATCTGAAGTTTGAGCAGGCACAGCGGGTAAAAGAGAAGATCGATATTTTGGAGAATTACCAAAGTAAAAGCACGGTGGTAAACCCGAAGATCAACAACGTGGATGTTTTCTCGATAATTTCTGATGAAAGCTATGCGTATGTTAATTTTCTGCAGCTTTCGCACGGGGCGATTATCCGTTCGCATACGTTGGAAATAAAGAAGAAGTTGGACGAGACCGATGAGGAACTGCTTCAGCTTGCCATTGTGGAAATCCGGCAACGGTTCAATTCGCTTTCAAAGGAAATTTATGTGCCTTTTGAGGTGGAATTGGGCGAGGACATAAAAACGCATATTCCCAAACTGGGGGATAAAAAAGCAATCCTCGACCTTTCCGAAAGAAATGCCAAGTATTATCGCATGGAGCGGTTTAAACAGGCAAAGATTGTGGACCCCGACCGTCATGAAAAGCGCATTATGGCGCAGATGAAAAAAGATTTAAGGTTAAGCGAGGAACCACGACATATAGAGTGTTTTGACAACAGTAATATTCAGGGCACAAACCCCGTGGCGGCCTGTGTGGTTTTTAAAAACGGGAAACCGAGTAAAAAGGATTATCGCAAATTCAATATTAAAACGGTTGAAGGACCCGATGATTTTGCCTCGATGGAAGAAGTTGTTTATCGCCGCTACAAAAGATTGCTGGAAGAAGAGCAACCCTTGCCGCAACTCATCATCATAGATGGGGGAAAGGGGCAGTTGTCTTCTTCTCTAAAAAGTCTGGACAAGTTGGGCTTACGCGGGAAAATTGCCATTATTGGTATTGCAAAACGTTTGGAGGAATTGTTTTATCCGGACGACCCCATCCCGCTGTATTTGGACAAGAAGAGCGAGACTTTAAAAATAATACAACAATTGCGCAACGAAGCGCACCGTTTTGGCATTACCTTTCACCGCAGCAAGCGCAGCAAGCAGGCTTTAAATACTGAACTGGAAACCATTCCCGGCATTGGCGAAAAAACGGTCGTGGAATTGTTGAAACACTTTAAAAGCACGAAGCGGATTGCCTCGGCAAGTTTTGAGGAGCTTTCAAAAGTGATCGGTCCGAGCCGGGCGAAGAAGTTGGTTGAACATTTCAGCAATACTAATAGCAATAAACAATAACCACGTTAATGAAGTATTTACTCCTCATAGCATTCCTAATAATCTCAACCCTTTCCTTCTCACAGGAAAAAAGCGAACAGGATGTAAAAGTAGGCCTTGTTTTGAGCGGCGGCGGTGCCAAAGGCCTCGCGCATATCGGAGCTTTAAAAGTAATTGAGGAGGCGGGCGTTCGTATAGACTATATTGGCGGCACGAGCATGGGCGCAATTATAGGCGCGCTGTATGCTTCGGGATATTCGGCACATCAGTTGGACAGTATTTTTCAACAAACAGATTTTAGCACCTTGATACAGGACGATATTCCGCGAAGCGCAAAAACGTTTTACGAAAAAAAGGAAGCTGAAAAATATGCCTTGGTGCTTCCGTTTGATGGCTTCAAAATTGGTTTCCCCTCGGGACTTTCAAAGGGGCAAAATGTTTACAACCTACTTTCCAAATTAACGAGCCACGTTAGCACGATTTCAGATTTCAGTAAGCTTCCCATTCCCTTTTTCTGTGTTGCCACCAATGTTGAGAATGGACAGGAAGTGATTTTGGACCATGGTTATCTTCCACGGGCAGTTACCGCTAGTGGAGCCTTGCCTTCGCTTTTTAGCCCCGTAGTGATTGACGACAAAGTGCTCATTGATGGCGGGGTGGTAAACAATTATCCCGTGAGTGAGGTGAAATCAAAAGGAATGGACATCATTATTGGCGTGGACGTGCAGGATAGCCTAAAGACCCGTGATAACCTGAGTTCGGCTTTTGATGTCTTGGTACAGATAAACAACTACCGCACCATCAAGGATATGACGGAAAAACGCAAAAAAACCGACGTTTACATTCACCCAAATATTAAGAATTTCTCGGTAGTTTCTTTTGATGAAGGTAAAAACATTGTGGCATCCGGTGTTGTTGCGGCCGAATTGAAACTAGAGGAGCTTAAAAAAATTGCTTTGAGGCAAAAATTAGTAAAGCATAAAAAAATTAAGTTTGAAACCAATGACACCATTTTTATAAAAGAAGTAAAAATTGAGGGGAACAAAAAATATACCCGTAGTTACGTTTTGGGAAAACTGAAATTGCGGATCCCAGATAAGATTACTTACGAGGATTTTAGTGAAGGTATCAACAATCTTTCGGCAACAGGAAATTTTCAGGATATCAATTATAAATTTATTGAAGATGAAAAGAATGAAAATGTACTGTTTTTACACCTAAGGGAGAGCAACTCGTCCATGATGCTGCGGTTTGCCGCACATTATGACGATTTGTTCCGAACTGCAGCCTTGGTGAATATTACAAAAAAACGACTTTTAACCAATAACGATATTGCTTCGCTAGATCTTATAGCGGGGGACAACCTGCGGTACAACTTTGAATATTATATAGACAAGGGTTTTTATTGGAGCGTTGGCTTCAACTCAAGATACCACTTTTTTGAAACCGACGTATCGTTAAGCTTTGTTGGGGCAGATTTGGATGCCGAGCTTTCATTGCCCATAAACAGCATTTCAATAAAGTATAGCGATTTTACCAATCAGCTTTATTTTGAAACCCTCTTCCGCAGAACTTTTATTTTAGGTTTGGGAGGGGAACATAAATACCTTCGGTATCTGTCCGAAACTATTGGGACCGATGCCAATAACCTGCCGCGAACCGTTTTTGAAAGTACCAATTACTACAGCGCCTTCGGTTTTTTGAAATATGATACGTACGACAATAGTTTCTTTCCAAAAAGCGGGGCCTATTTTTCGGGCGACTTTCATTGGTATCTTTTGGCCAATGGACGCAATAAAGATTTTGAGCCTTTTTCGTTGGCAAAGGCCAAATTGGGGTATGCCCATACTTTTTTCAACACAATTTCGGCAAATTTAACAACCGAGGGCGGATTTAAATGGGGCGGACCGGAAACCACTTCCTTGGACTTTGCCTTGGGCGGTTATGGTTTTAAGGAGATGAACAACATTGTTCCTTTTATGGGCTATGAGGCCATCTCGCTCCGCGGAAATACCTATCTGAAATCGACACTTACCTTTGATTATGAAATATTCAGAAAGAACCATATCAATATTTCGGCTAATATTGCCAATGTGGGCAACGATCTTTTTGAGAACGGTCAGTGGATAGATGGAGTGGATTATTCAGGTTTTTCGGCAGGCTACGGTTTGGAAACCGTTTTGGGCCCGATGGAGATTAAATATTCCTATTCTCCCGAAAGGGACCAAAGCGAATGGTATGTGGCGCTGGGGTATCGGTTTTAGCATAAACTTAAAGGTCTGGCTTCAATATTTTTCCGATATTTGTGGGAAGCTTGATTTTAACGTATTTTATGCCTAAGAATCAATAAAAAATAAAAATAAGCAATAAACAATAAAAGATGCCTTTCTACCACAAACTGGGCAAGATACCGCCCAAACGCCATACGCAATTCCGCAAACCGGACGGGAGCCTTTATTCTGAACAACTTTTCGGCACCGTTGGTTTTGATGGGATGTACAGTAACATCTATCACGAACATAGGCCTACTCAGGTAAAGGAGATCAAGAAGCAATACAGCGTGGCCCCAAAGATTGCAAAATCGAACAATTTGCATTCGCTTCGCCTTAAAGGATTTGATGTAAAACCTGAAAAAGACTATTTGGACAGTCGAAAAACGGTACTTACCAATAGCGATTGCAGTATTATCCTGGCTGCACCCCAAAAATCATTAAAAGATTATTTTTATAAAAATACCGATGCCGATGAGTTGATTTTCATCCACAAAGGCGGCGGAAAATTGAGGACTTTTTTAGGAAATTTAGACTTTAAATACGGAGATTATTTATTGGTGCCACGCGGAATTATCTATCAAATAGATTTCGATACGGAAGACAATCGTCTTTTTATCGTAGAATCGCATAGACCCATCTATACGCCGAAACGTTACAGAAACTGGTTTGGCCAATTGTTGGAGCATTCGCCCTATTGTGAGCGCGACATCCGCAAGCCACAGGAACTGGAGACACACGATGAAAAAGGTGAGTTTTTGGTAAAAGTGAAAAAACGCGACGAAATTTTTGAAATGGTCTATGCCACACATCCTTTTGATGTGGTTGGGTATGATGGCTACAATTTTCCGTACGCCTTTTCAATCCACGATTTTGAACCAATTACCGGAAGAATCCACCAACCGCCACCAGTACACCAAACGTTTGAAACCGATGCGATGGTAGTCTGTAGTTTTGTGCCGCGGCTTTACGACTATCACCCAGACAGTATTCCCGCACCGTACAACCACAGCAATATAGATAGCGATGAGGTCCTCTATTATGTTGACGGCGATTTTATGAGCCGAAACGATATTGAAGCGGGCCAAATAACGTTGCACCCGGCAGGAATTCCACACGGCCCGCATCCCGGTGCCGCGGAAAGAAGTATCGGTAAAACAGAAACGGAAGAACTGGCCGTTATGGTAGATACTTTTAAACCGTTACAGGTTACCGAAGATGGTTTAAAACTTTCGGATGGTACGTATTACCAGAGCTGGTTGGAGGAATGAGTTGGTAGTCGCAGTAAGCAGTAGATTGTGGTCTTTGCGTTCTCTGCGCCTTTGCGGTTAAAGGAATTTGGAAACTATTTTCTTTATAAATGAAGCTGTTCTATCTGAAATATTCTGAGTTAAATTAATAAGATTATTGAAAACTTAAATTATGAGCAAAGAAGTAAAATCAGTCGATTACGGACTGGAAAAAATATTTGAGGGCGCAGAAGATTTTCTGCCCTTATTGGGCACCGATTATGTAGAATTCTACGTGGGCAATGCTAAACAGTCCGCACATTTCTATAAAACGGCCTTTGGTTTTCAATCATACGCCTATAAAGGTTTGGAAACCGGCTCGCGCGATTCGGTGAGTTATGTACTGAAGCAGGATAAAATCAAGCTTGTTTTAACAACGCCCTTAAACAGCAAATCGCCGATTAACGACCACATCGTAAAACACGGCGATGGGGTAAAGGTAATTGCCCTTTGGGTGGACGATGCCACAAGTGCTTTTGAAGAAACCACCAAACGCGGCGCAAAACCTTATATGGAACCCACCGTTGAAAAAGACGAACACGGCGAAGTGGTCCGCAGTGGAATTTATACCTACGGCGAAACAGTACATATGTTTGTGGAACGCAAAAACTACAAAGGAACATTTTTACCCGGGTTCCGCGAATGGAAGAGCGATTACAACCCAACCCCAACAGGCCTAAAATATATAGACCATATGGTAGGCAACGTAGGCTGGGGCCAAATGAACAAATGGGTAAAATGGTATGAGGACGTGATGGGCTTCGTGAATTTCCTTTCCTTTGACGACAAGCAGATACACACCGAATATTCGGCCTTGATGAGCAAGGTGATGAGCAATGGCAACGGGCGCATCAAATTCCCCATAAACGAGCCGGCCAAAGGAATAAAAAAATCGCAAATTGAGGAATATCTCGATTTCTACGAAGATTCCGGAGTGCAGCATTTAGCGGTCGCCACAGACGACATTATTAAAACAGTAAGCCAATTGAAGGAACGCGGTATCGAGTTTTTGCCGCCACCGCCACAAGCCTATTACGACGACATTCCCCGTCGTTTGGGAGATCATATGAAAATGATGAAGGAAGACATCAGCGAGCTAAAAAAACTTTCAATTATGATTGACGCCGATGAAGACGGCTATCTGTTGCAGATATTCACAAAACCCCTGCAGGACAGACCGACCCTTTTCTTTGAAATCATACAGCGCATGGGTGCAAAAGGGTTCGGTGCCGGAAACTTTAAGGCACTTTTTGAATCTATCGAGCGCGAACAGGCCCAAAGAGGAACACTTTGAGAAAACAGAGAACTGAAGACGGAAGACGGATGACAGCAGTGTAAACTTCTGTCATCCGTCTTCTGTCATCCGTCAAAAACCCCCATTTTCTTTTTGGAACAATAGTTGTAATTTCCGAACCGTTAAAACCCAAAGTCTCTATCTATGAAAAAGCTGCTCACGCTTTTATTTCTTTTTGGCAATATATTTCTCCTTTCGGCACAAGAACGGGCTTATGGCGATGGCGAATTTTTTAAATTCAGGGTTCATTATGGTTTTGTAACTGCAGGTTATGCAACTTTAAAGGTCAAGAATGCCACTATAAACGGAAAGGATGTTTTCCATGTGCGCGGTTTTGGTGAAACCGTGGGCGTTTCAAAATGGTTTTTTAAAGTGGAGGACGATTACCAATCCTATATTGACAAGGAAAAGGATATCCCCTATCGTTTTATTCGGAAGATTGACGAAGGCGGTTATACCAAGGATATTCAAATTGATTTTAACCACTCCAACAACAAAGCCACGGTAAACGACAGAAAGCACAACGAAACCACCGTGCTTTCCTTCCCTAAAGAAACGCAGGATATGATTTCGGCATTTTATTACCTTCGCAATAAATTGGACACCGAAAACATAAAAGAAGGCGATGTGGTGGAGATGAATATGTTTTTTGATAAAGAAAATTACAAATTCAGGTTAAAATTCCTTGGAAAAGAAGTTTTAGATACTAATTTTGGCCGCGTCCGCACCTTGATTTTTAGGCCTTACGTTCAATCGGGCCGGGTTTTTAAGGAAAAGGAAAGCCTAACGGTCTGGATAAGTGATGATAAAAACAAAATACCCCTGCTGGTAAAGGCAGATTTGGCCGTAGGCTCTTTAAAAGCGACATTGACCGAATTTAAGGGATTGCAACATTCCTTCAAAATATTGGCAAATCAATAAAATATAATACCGAAAACTCCCCAACATTGAAGAATTTAATTTTAATTGTATTATCACTTACCCTGCTTACCACCGCTTGTGAAAATAAGAAAGAAGAGTTGACCGATACCAATATCGTGGCGGAGGAAGCAATAATTGAACAATATGGTTACGTGTTGAATGATTTTAATGTAATTCGCGACACTATTCGGAAAGGCGATACTTTTGGCGATATTCTTTTCGCCAATGGCGTTTCACAGGAAAAAATCATGGAGGTGGCCACCAAATTCCGCGACAGCTTTGATGTTCGGAAAATAGTGGTAGGAAAACCTTACGTCCTGCTTAATTCCAAAGACTCGCTGAACAAGACCCAGGTTTTTATTTATGAAACGAATAACGTGGACTATGCCGTGGTGGATTTTAGGGACACCCTTTCCATCTTCAACAGTCAAAAACCGGTCCGGTATGAGGACAGGGAGGCATCGGGGGTCATTACCAGTTCACTTTCCGCCACAATGGAGGAGCAGAATTTAAGCCCTTATATGACGGATCAATTAGCAAATATCTATGCCTGGACCATCAACTTTTTTAAGCTGCAGCCCGGCGATCGCTTTAAGGTAATTTATACTGAAAAGTTTATAGATGACACCATTCCCGGAGGTCTAAAGGAAATAAAAGCCGCCTATTTTGAGCACCGTGGAAAACCGCTTTACGCCTTTAAATTTTCTTCGGATTCTTTGGGTAAAATTTCTGGTTATTACGATGAGCAGGCCAACAATTTGAAGCGCGCCTTTCTAAAAGCTCCTGTACAATTCAGCAGAATATCTTCCCGATACAACCTGAACAGACGCATAAAATACTACGGTTTTAAACTTCGCCCGCACCGAGGGACCGATTTTGCCGCCCCCATAGGTACGCCCATTTTGGCAACGGCAGATGGCGTGGTAACTAAATCTGAACGCCGCGGCGGCAACGGAAACTATGTTAAAATAAGACACAGCGGCACCTATGAAACGCAATACCTTCATATGAAAGCCCGGAACGTTAAAGTAGGCCAACACGTGAGCCAAGGCGATGTAATTGGCTGGATCGGGATGACCGGAAACACCAGCGGCCCACACGTGTGTTACCGCTTCTGGAAAAATGGAAAAGAAGTAGATCCATTTAAGGAAGACACCCCTTTTTCAAAACCACTTCCTAAGGAATTGCAGGAACAATTTTCCGCAAATATGCTCCCAATGAAGGAACAATTGGATTGCATTTCTTTTTAATTTTCTCGATTTCCCAAAATGTTGATAACCTTGTTATTAACTAACACTCAACTTTTCAGCTCTTTAGCTTTTAAATTTTACCTTTATTTACGGTTATTTTTACGTGATCATTTCTTGGTCATTTTTGTTTTAAATAACCTATTTAAGGTTGTATTTTTGCCGAAATTTTTAAACTTAAAATTTAAATTCATGAGAAAACTTTTACTACTTGTTTTTTTACTGGGCGGTTTTGCCGCTTTTTCACAATCAACGGTTACTGGAACGGTAATCGATTCTGAATCAAACGACCCTTTGGCAGGAGCCAACGTGGTTGAGACTGGCACAACAAATGGCGCCATTACCGATTTTGACGGAAATTTCACTTTAGAGACTTCCGCTAAAACGGGTACACTTACCATTTCATACATTGGATACACTATTGAAAAAGTGCCGTTCAAGATCGTAAATGGAACTGCAGACCTTGGCACAGTTAAAATTACAGTGGATTCTGATGCTCTTGAAGAAGTTGTAATAGTTGGAAAAGGAATTATAGATTTGGCGAAGGACCGTCAAACTCCTATTGCTGTTTCTACCATTACTTCTGCTGAAATTCAGGCGAAGGCAATTGGTAACGTAGAATTTCCAGAGGCCGTAAAAAGCACCCCGAGTGTTTACGTTTCTAACCAAGCCGGAGGTTTTGGCGATTCACAAATGTTCTTGCGCGGTTTTGACCAAACCAACACCGCTTTCCTTTTGAACGGACAGCCGATCAACGGAATGGAAGACGGAAAAATGTACTGGTCCAACTGGTCCGGTATGTCTGACGTGGCAAACGCAGTACAGGTTCAGCGTGGTTTGGGTTCTTCAAAACTGGCCATTTCGTCAGTGGGCGGAACTGTAAACATCATTTCGCGTGCCGCCGGTAGAAAAGAAGGTGGTTTTGCGCGTTTTATGACCGGTAACGATAGCTATTTCAAAGGAACAATAAGTTATGACTCCGGCCTTAAAGGAAAATGGGCATACAGCTTTTTGCTGGACCACTGGCAAGCACACAGAAAATATTCTGACGGAACTGCTGGGCAGGGCCAAAACTATTTTGTGGGAATAGGTTATGTTCCTAACGATACCCATTCCTTTAACTTCTTACTTACGGGAGCGCCACAATGGCACGACCAAAACTTCTCAGATTCTTTGGAAGATTACGATCTGTACGGAAAACGATATAACAGCAACTCCGGTTTCTATAACGGCGAGAGATTTACCTTTAGAAGAAATTACTACCACAAGCCAATCATCAACCTTAACTGGGACTGGAACATTAGCGATAGAACAAATCTGTCTTCCGTAGCATATGCTTCTTTTGGCCGTGGCGGCGGAACGGGCCCTGCGGGAAGTTCTCGAAACATTGATGCGGTACGCGACAATCATGGCGAAATAGATTTTAATGAACTGGAAGAAAACAACATTGCAAGCGCCGAAAACGGAATAGGAAGCTTTCGGAGGGGTTCAGTAGCAAGAAGAATGTCCGTAAATAACCACAACTGGTTCGGCTTCCTTACAAACCTTGAAAGTGCCGTAAGTGATAACTTCACCTTCAATCTTGGTGTGGATACCCGTTTCTACAAAGGAAGCCACTGGTACCAAATGAACAATCTTTTGGGCCTTCAAGGCTATGCGGACAACCGTGGATATGGCGATGCAAGAGATAGCGATTACGTAATTAGCGATACTTTTGAAGCAAATCCTTGGGCGGCTTTGTTCAATTCTGCAGATGAGAGCCAACGTTTCAATTACGATTATTCAGAAAACATAAATTACATAGGTGGTTTCGGTCAAGCCGAATACAAGACCGATAGTTTCTCAGCCTTTGTTCAGGGAGCCGTTTCAACCCAAAGCTACCAAAGGGAAGGTCGTGCCGAAGGTAGGGAAGTAGAAGGCGTTAACGGTCTTGGAAAATCTGACAAAGTAAACAAAATGGGCTACAACATTAAAGGGGGTATGGGCTATACTTTTATTGAGAACAATACCCTTTTTGCCAATGCAGGTTACTATTCAAGACAACCTTTCTTGGATAATATTTTCTCTGATATCAGAAACTCAAACTATATACTTGAAGGCGAAAACGAAATTGACAATGAGGAAATTTTAGGTGTTGAAGTTGGGTATAGACTTCGTGCGGGAGCATTTAGTTTAGACTTAAATGGCTACTACACCAGTTGGGGTAACCGTTTCCTTTCAGGAAGTTTTATTGAAGGAAATCCAAACGATCCCAACCCTGTCAATCAAAAAGATCGTTACCAAAGATTCACTGATATTACCCAAGTTCACAAAGGATTTGAATTTGAAGGGAAATACAGATACTCAAGCGCGTTTATGCTTAGAGCTTTTGGAAGCATCGGCAACTGGAAATATGACGGTGAAACCCCGTATCAGACCCGAGAAGATGAGACCAACGTATTGCTGGAAGAAGGAACGGTAAACCTTAGCGGTACCAAAGTAGGCAACGCGCCACAGACTTCTTTTGGTTTTGGCTTCAAATACAACATTTTTGGAGGTTTGACAGTTGATGCAGACTATAACATTTATACAGATCTTTATGGTTTTGTGGATGCCGAAGAAGTGACCAATGCCGCTCAGGCCGGTGTTGTGTACCAAGCCGAGCGCTTGCCGGCATACAGTGTATTGGATGCGGGAATTACTTACAAATTTGATTTTGGAGGTAATAATTTTACATTCAGGGCAAACTGCTACAACGTCACTAACGAAATGTATTTGAGCCAAAAAGATTCTTTCGGTTATTTTTACGGTAATGGAAGAACTTGGAATGCAAGCCTTCGTTACGATTTTTAATAAACAGACTATTGTTTTAAAAAAATGCCCCAGACTTTTGGGGCATTTTTATTATTTATAAACCTTATCTTTGGAACACTTATAAAAAATAAATACTATGGTTACTTCCTTACAATTCGTCCATTCCTATTGGGCATATTTGGTTCTTTTGATCGTTCTGCTCGCAACATTCAATGCACTTGCCGGGTTTTTCTCAAAAAGAGAATACGGGGCTAAAGATTTTAGAATTTCACTATTCGCACTTATTGTAACACACATTCAGATTCTCATTGGGCTGGTTCTTTATTTTGTTTCCCCTTTAGGGTTCCAAAACATTGCCAAAGTAGGAATGGGAGAAGTAATGAAGAATTCTGAATTCAGGCTTTATGCGGTAGAGCACCCTTTCGTAATGATTTTGACGGTGATCTTTATCACAATTGGCTATTCAAAACACAAAAAGAAACTCCTTTCGCACGGCAAGTTCAAAACCTTGGCAATATTCTATACCATTGCATTGGTGTTAATGCTCAGCCGGATTCCTTGGGACCATTGGTTCTAAAATAACCTCGGATTTATATACATACATGTAGGCGCGCGATTAATCGTGCGCCTACATGTTTTAATTGGCAGTCGATTTCTCCTTTATCAAATAAACAAAGACCGGAAAATGGTCGCTATACCCACCTGTATAACCATTTACAAAACTTCGGAAAGGGTATCCTTTGTATTGCCCACGGGGCGTGGTTAAATAATTTTTATTGAATATCCCAGCCTTGTAAAAACGATAGGAGGAATACTCTTTTTTGGCCAATTCCGTTGAAATAATTATTTGGTCAAAAAGATTCCAGGCATCACGGTAGGCAAGTGTGCCCATTCCCTTCTTGTACATATTTTCCATTGGGTTGTAGAGTTCCTTGAGCTTTAAATCTTCCTTTTTGTTTTTGGTTTTCAACACATCCTTTACGCTCGGGCTTATTGGATCGTCATTCAAATCGCCCATGGTAATAATTTTTGCGTACGGGTCTTCACTGAACAGTGAATCCATTATATGTTTGTTCAGTTCGGCGGCTTTTATTCTTTTTGGGCGACTGCGCTCTTCGCCCCCGCTTCGGGAGGGCCAGTGATTTACAATAATGCTAATTTTTTCTCCATCGAGCATACCGCTTACCAAAAGTTGGTCGCGTGTATAAATGCGCTTGCTGCGGTCTTGATCGTCATAGAGTACAAGCTCATAGGCTTTATAATTTGTGGGCGTAAAGAGTTTTTTCCGATATAATAGCGCCACATCAATCCCGCGACGGTCCGGGCTGTCAAAATGGACAATACCATAATCTTTGTTTACCAGGGGTTCTTGGTTCAAAAGATCTTCCAGCACACGACGGTTTTCAATTTCGCTAACCCCAATAATTGCAGGGGAAGTTCCCGTAACGTCTTCGCCTATTTCAGAAATTACTTTTGCCATATTGGCCAATTTCGCCTCGTAGATTTCCTTGGTCCAGTGATCTTTGCCCTCAGGGGTACGGTCATCGTCAAATGTTATTGGGTCGTCTTCGTAGTCAAAAAGATTTTCAAGGTTGTAAAAGGCAATCGTGTTTATTTTATATGCCTTCTCGCTTTGGGAAAATGAAAAAGTAATATAAAACAGGCAAAGAAAAAGAGGGTATTGAAAGCGTCGATCCATTTTCCGCAAGATTATTATTCTTAAAAAGTTAACAAATATATTTTATATACGACACTTTTTTTATTAAATTTATGACGTTATAATTAAAATTCTCCCCTAAATATATTCTCCCCAGTAAAATTCATATTTAAAGATGAAACGCTTCATTTTTATAGGATATGTGTTTTTTTGGGCTGGGCTCTCGTCATTTGCCCAAGAGGCCATCGTAAAAGGGCGGGTACTGGAAACCAATTCTTATGAGCCCATTCCTGATGTCGGGATCAGCATTCAGGGCAGTAGCTTCAATACCACAACCGATGCTTTGGGCGAGTTTAATTTTCTTCAGGAAAATCTTCCGCAAGGGCAGCAAATACTGATTGTTTCAAAATCAGGCTACATTACTTTAAAGCTTCCCATAATTATTCAAAACGATGCGCCAATCAATTTGGACCCGGTTTTAATGGAGATAGATTTGCGCGAAGTGGAGCAACAAATTGGGGTTATCAGTCTTTCCGATAACGAATTGGATGATGACGCCGGCACTTCTTATACTATTTCCGGGCTGTTGCAGGCATCAGACGATATTTTTTTGAATGCCGCCGCTTATGATTTCAGTGCTACTTTTTTCAAGCCGCGCGGGTTTGACAATGCAAATGGAAAAGTATTGATCAACGGTATTGAAATAAACAAACAATACGACGGCCGGCCGCAATGGGCAGCTTGGGGCGGGTTGAACGATGTACAGCGCAACCAGGAATTCTCGATGGGCTTGAAGGCCAATGACTATGCGTTTGGAGATGTTGCCGGAACCACCAATATAATTATGCGTGCTTCCCAATACCGCAAAGGTGGACGGGTTTCGTATGCATCTTCCAATAGAAGTTATCGCGGACGCGTAATGGGTTCTTATAATAGCGGTTTGGGGAAAAATGGTTGGGCGTATTCGGTGTTGCTTTCGCGGCGTTTTGGAAACGGTGGTTTTCAGGAAGGAACGATATATGATGCCAATTCCTTTTTCGCTTCCGTGGAGAAAAATTTTGGCAAAAACAGCAGCCTTAATTTCACGGCATTTTACACGCCGAACCATCGTGGAAAATCAGCTCCCATAACCGCTGAGGTTGAAGATTTAAAAGGAATTGATTACAACCCAAATTGGGGCTATCAAAGTGGCGATGTTCGCAATTCAAAAACAAAAACGGTGGAGGAGCCCGTAATTATGCTCAATCATTTTTGGAATTTAAGCGATAAAACTTCGTTGAATACAAACCTTGGGTATCAATTTGGAAAAATAGGAAACACCCGCATTGATTACGGCGGGACCCGTTTGATTGAAGTGGACGGCCAGCAGGCATATATTGGGGGCGCCCGAAATCCGTATCCCAATTATTACCAACGCTTGCCCAGTTATTTTCTTCGCTTTGAAAACCCTTCGGCTTATGATTATGAACTTGCCTATTTGGCGGGGCGGGAGTTTATAAATGATGGCCAACTGGACTGGGACTCGCTTTACGAAGCCAATAGAATTGCAAAGGATAGCGGCGGAAATTCCATATATGCCATTCAGGAAGATAGGCAGGATGACACCCAATTAACGTTGAATACAATTCTAAACAGCCGGGTTAACGAAAATATTACCCTAAACGGAAGCCTCAGTTATCGCAATCTAAAAAGTGAAAACTTTGCCGAACTGAACGATCTTTTGGGCGGAACGGGCTATTTGGACATCGATTATTTTGCCGAAGGCGTAAACAATACAATCATCGGCGATGTGGCCCAAAGCGATTTGCAAAACCGAAACCGAATCGTTACCGAAGGCGAACGCTACAAATATAATTATGAATTGAACGCCAGCGTAATTTCGGGTTTTGTGCAGGGGCAGTTTAAATATAGCCGGACGGATTTGTATTTCGCTGCAACTGCTTCACAGACCAGTTACCAACGCAACGGTCTTTTCGAAAACGGCAATTTTCCCGGAAATCTTTCCTTAGGGAAAAGTGAAAACTTGAGTTTTACCAATTTTGGAGGAAAAGCCGGTCTTCTTTATAAAATTTCTGGAAGACATTTGGTTGATTTTAATGCTGGCTATTTCACCAAAGCGCCAACGCTTCGAAATGCTTTCAGCAACTCCCGACAGAGCAATGCAACCGTAATCGGGCTGGAATCTGAAAAAATCCAGAATGTAGATTTAAGTTATATTTTCCGCTCACCCATTGTGAAAGCACGGCTCACGGGTTATTTCAATACCATCAAAAATCAGACGGATATCAATTTCTTTTTTACCGAATCTGCCCAAGGTTACAAAGACGGATATGCTTTCGTACAGGAAGTAATTACAGGAATTGACACCCGAAAAATGGGCGCGGAGTTGGGCATTGAAGCGCAAATTACCCCAACGTTTAAGTTGAAAGCAGCGGCAGCTTTTGGCGAAAATGTTTACACAAACAATCCGAACCAATATTTAACGAGCGATGATTTCGATATTCTAACTTTCGGCGATAAAACCACAAAGCTGAAAAATTATCACGTAGCCGGCGGTCCCGAAAGGGCGTATCAAGTAGGATTGGAATATCGCGACCCCAATTTTTGGTGGGTTGGCGTTACGGCCAACTATTTTTCAAACGCATATATAGATGTAAGTACGTTGCGAAGATCCGACGCTTTCACTTTTGATGGCGATGGACAAACTTATAGCGATTATGACCCCGAAGTAGCCAAAACCCTTTTAAAACAAGAGGATTTTGGAGAATATATGCTTGTAAATATTGTCGGCGGAAAATCGTGGAGAATCAAAGGGTATTACGTTGGATTTTTTGCAACCGTCAATAATATTTTGGACCAACACTACAAAACTGGTGGTTTTGAAGATTCGCGATTGGCAGATTATAAAAAAGTGCAGGAAGATCAAAATAGAAATACGCCCATTTTTGGCAATCGCTATTTCTTTGGCTATGGAACCACATATTACGCAAATGTTTACGTACGGTTTTAACAATAAAATACTTGAGCTATGAAAACAGGAAAATTTTGCAAAGTGTTTACGCTATTCTTCGTATTAATTACAGTAGTTTCTTGCGTAAAAAAGGATGATTTTGAAGTGCCGAATACCGAAATAGTCGCGCCCAATATCAACCCAAATGACATAATCGAAATTTCTTCATTAAGAAGTTTATTGCAGCAGGAACAAACAAATACTGGAAATCCGGATGCAATTTTAACTTTGGAAGAAACAAATAAATACATCACAGGCTATGTAATTTCCAGCGATGAAGGCGGAAACTTTTTTGAGGAATTAATTATCCAGAACAGCGCATCAAACCCAAACACGGGTGTGAAAATTTTGATTGATGCGAATCCGCTTTTCACTTCTTTTGAATTTGGAAGAAAAATATACGTAAAACTCGATGGCTTGACCGTCGGCTTAAACAGTGGCGTGTTGACTTTGGGAATTCGGGACGGAACAAATATTCAGAAAATTCCGGAATCTGCTATGTTTGATTTTTTGATTCGCGATGTTGAAGTTGCGACTATTGAAGCACTTCCCATCACAATTCTTGATTTTTCAGATGCTAAAACAAACCTCTTTGTTCGTTTGACGGATGTTCAATTTGACCGCCATGAGGCCGTTGGCGAAAATCGCAAAACCTTTGCCGCGGAACCGGGTGATCAATTTGACGCTGAACGTAAACTTGAAAATTGTGAAACTGGCTATTCCACAATTTTTAGCACCAGCACCTACGCTGATTATAAAGCCGTGCTTTTGCCAAGTGGAAGGGGAACAATGGACGCAATTTTAACCTATGATTTCTACGGAGAAGACTTCAATATTACCGTAAGCGATCCTTCCACAATACATTTTGACAGTGAAGAACGATGCGATCCGGGCGAAATTGATTGCGGTTTGGCAGCTTCAACCGGAACAAATGTGCTTTTTAGTGATTTTTTCGAAACACAAACTCCGGGAGATCCAATCTCAGGAAACGGTTGGACAAATTATATAGAAGCCGGTTCCGAGCAATGGGAAGCATTCACCTCAACGGGCAGTAGTCCATCGCTCGGTATTTCTGCCAGAATGCAGGCTTACAATTCTGGCGATGCCAGCAATATCGCTTGGTTAATTACGCCCCAAATAAACTTTGATGCCCAAGAAGGCGAAACCCTAAACTTTAAAACCTCAAACAGTTTTGCGGACGGAAGCACGTTGGAATTGTTTATATCAACAGATTGGGACGGAAATCCCGAGAATATTACTTCCGCTACTTGGGACATACTTTCCGCGGCATACATAACGCAGGACGATGATGCTTTTGGGCCATGGTTTCCTTCGGGAAATGTTGATTTGGACTGTATTTCAGGAAGCGGTTATATCGCCTTAAAATATGTGGGCAGCGGTGAAGAAGCTTTTGATGGAACCTATGAGTTTGATGAAATAGTAATCAACTCAGATTAATGATTAAAAAAAACATCTTTTATTTTGTGCCATACATAGAAAGTTAAAAACCCTTGCGAAATCCAAATAATGGACAAGCAAGGGTTTTTTCTCTGGTTGGTTTTCCAGTTAATAATAGATGGTGCTCTTTATTTTTTCACAATAATAAATTCGGAACGTCTGTTTTGTTGGTGCTGGGCTTCAGTACAATTATCGCCACAATCAACGGCCGGTCTGCTTTCGCCAAAACCTTGCCCGCTAATTCTGTCTTTCGCAATTCCTTTTGAAATTACATATTGTACAGTACTGCGCGCACGTCTTTCCGAAAGGTCCATATTGTAGGCATCGCTACCGCGGTTGTCGGTATGGCCTTCAACCTTTATAACCATTTCAGGGTTTTTCTTCATCAACTCTACCAGCTTGTCCAATTCAAAGGCTGCTTGTGGCTTGATGTTGTGCTTATCGAAGTCAAAAAGAATTGGGTTCAGTTTTACAAGATCGCCTTTCACAATTTCGTCTATTGGTCGAAGCGCTATGCGGATGCTCTTTTCACCTTCTTTGGAAGATGCAACCGTTTCGGCATTGCTTTCATAGCCTTCCTTGAACGCTTGCACAACGTGCTCTTGGTTGCAGGCTACGGTAATTTTGCCGATTCCGTTTGGACCGGTAGTTTGGCTTTTCAGTTTGTTTTCAAGATTGTCAAACAGATCCAAACGTGCGCCGCCGATTGGTTCGTCGTTGCTGGCATCAACAACGATTACGTTAATGATAACATCACAAATATCAAGTTTTTTGATTTTGTAAATATCATCACTTCCCTTGCCGCCTTTTCTGTTGGAGGAAACATAGCCTTCCTGGGTTGCAGGATCATAAGAATACGCAAAATCGTCATCGCTACTGTTGACGCCAAGCCCAAGATTTCTCACTTTCCCAAAACCATCGCCTTGAGGCTCTGCGGCAAAAACGTCCATACCGCCCATACCCAAGTGCGCATCGCTACTAAAGTAGAGCGTGCCGTTGGCATCCACAAACGGGAAACCTTCCCTTCCTTCCGTATTGATGTTGTCGCCAAGGTTTACGGGAGTGCCGAAGGTACCGTCTTTTGAAATAGATACTTTATAAATGTCGGCTTGCCCTTTTCCTCCGGGGCGATCGCTGGTAAAATATAAGGTGTTTCCGTCTGGACTTAAAGCCGGATGACTGTTTGAAAATTGATGGTCGTTAAAAGGTACAGGTTTAATGTCTTTCCATTCACCATCTATATTTTCAGCACAATAGATATTTAATTGGTTAATGCCTTCTTCGTCTTTTTTGTACTTCCCGTTGTAATAATCGTTTCGGTCAAAATACATGCGCTTGCCGTCTGCGGTAATGGCTACGGTGCTTTCGTGGTATTTCGTATTTACGTCGCCTTTTAGCAATACTTCATTTTTTTCAACACCACCCACGATGGAAGCCTTGTAAATGTCCAAAAACGGTTCTTCGTTCCAACCGTACTTTTTGCGGGAAGTGTTTCTCGCCGAAGTAAAGTAGAAATCGTTCCCCACAACCGTTCCGCCAAAATCTGAATATTTTGAATTGAGAGCATCAAGATTTGTGGCAGCATATTTCTGGGCGTTTTCGTCAATAATTTTAGGTAGGTAGTCAGGGTTCTTCATAAACGCCACTGCTCTGGAATCATTCGGTTTCATTTCGGCAAACTGCTTCATATAGGTATTGTACTCGCCAAACTTGCCGTTCGCCTTTAACGATTGGGCATAGTTGTAAACCGTTTCGGCATCTACATCTTTGCGTTTTACCACGCGTTTGTAATAGGTTTCGGCCTTTTTGGTATCGTTTATAAAGAAATAGCTGTTTCCCAAACGTTCAAAAACGTAGGTGCTGCCTTCGCCCTTTTTCAGCAATTTCTGATAGGCTTCGGCGGCATCGGTATATTGCAGGCGGTCGTAATACTGATCGGCCTTTTTTGTTTTACTGTTTTGTGCGAAAGCCATTGTGCTGCTTACCGCTATGAGTAAAAGGATTGTATATATCTTGTTCATCTTAAATGAAATTTGTTTGGTTATTAGAAGAATCTTGGTGAACGTAAAACGCGCGGCTTAAAGAACAGATCGAAGGTCAGCACCACTTCGTGTGAGGCCGGACCTACTGTTTTAAGGTCGGAGGTTACGTGGTCATAAGCATAGCCCACGCGGATGTTTGGGGTAATCTGGAACCCAACCAAGCCGCTAAAGGAATCGTCCAATCTGTAGGATGCCCCAAGTTCAAATTTATCATAAAACAGCGCGTTCAGGTTTCCGTCGTAGGAAATGGGAGCGTCAAAGGCAGATTTCACCATTACGGAAGGCTTCAACTTAAAGTTTTCTGAAACTTGGAAGACGTATCCGGCAGTGGCGAAGTAATGGTTGGTCTCGGAACCGTACTTGATTCCGTTTTCATCAAGGTGAACCGATTTCAGCATATTTGGAACCGAGAACCCTACGTAAAACTTATCGCCGTACAGAAAAGCACCTGCCCCAATGTTTGGGTAAGTGTTATTTATATCTTCTGAAAAGAATGGGTCATTGGGATCCTGAAGTTCCAGACCGCTTAGGCCCACCTCGTGAAAGGTGGCCCCGGCTTTTAGACCCAGGGCAAGTTTTACGGTGCTGCCCAATTGCAGGGTGTAGGAGAAATCCGCATACACATTGGTCTCACTTACGGGACCCAACTCGTCTTTTATGGCGGAAAGGCCCAGACCTATTTTATCGCTAATGGGCGAATGTGCCGAAAAGGTAAAGGTAACTGGGTTATCGTCCAGCCCAGACCATTGGTTTCTGTAAAGTGCGGTGAGCGAAAGACTTTCCTTGGAGCCCGCATAGGCCGGGTTCACCACGTTCATATTGTACATGTACTGGGTATATTGAGGGTCCTGCTGCGCCTGTGCTTCCTGAAAGAGCAGCACCGCCATCAATACTATTATGCTATATATATGTTTTTTCATCTGTATAAAATATTTGATAAATTGGAAGATGGAATGTCCAGATAATGTATTCGCATTCATTTTGGAAATAATTGGTGGACATTTCATTTTTATCTATTTGGTAGTTAAAAAGTATTTAATGGGTTAGTTCGCTTTCTGGTTAAGATAAATCCAACCTGTGGCCTGTGAGCCGTAGACAGCATCGTTCCCTGCAAGGTCAATTACGTAGAAATAGGTTCCCGTGGGAAGCGCTTCACCATCATTGGTTTGGCCTTTCCATTGGTTGATGTAATTGTTCTGTTCATAAACTTGTGTCCCCAATCTATTGAAGATTTGAAGTTTATTGATTCCGGTTCTATCATTTAGGAAGGTAAGGTCCAGGGTATCGTTAAAGCCATCTCCATTTGGTGAAAGCCCTTCAGAAATTACGCAATTTCCAACGGCATACAAATTAACATCCACTGAATCCGTACCGGAACATCCGCCCACTGAAATTACCACGGAATAGGTTTGGGTACCTATCGTTCCCGGTTCAACCATAAAATTCAGCGTGCTATTTGTTTCTCCAGTCAATAAAGTTCCGTTCAAAAACCACTGGTAGGTTGCACCTTCTTCAATGGTAGTTGCAGTTAGTGTTTGTGGTTCGTTAGGACATGTTAGTAAATCGTCGCCAAGAGTAACCTCAAGATCATCCCTATAGGAAACCGTTACGCTATCTGATGCCGTACAACTTCCAACAGTTGCCGTTACGGTATAAGTTCCAATTTCAGTGATTATTAATGTGGAATTTGTTTCGCCGGCTAAAATGGTACCATCAAGGCTCCACTCGTAAGTTGCATCTGGATTTTGAACGGTAAGCAAAGCTTCCAAAACAACTTGGGAATCAAAACAGGTTTGGAAATCCTCATTAACTGTTACTTCAATATTCCCCAAACCGACCACAACGCTGTCCGTAGTAGTACAGAGATTAACAGTAGCCGTAACCGCATAGGTTCCGGGCTGGGTAATATTGAGGGTTTGGTTGGTTTCGCCAGTAAGGATTACCCCGTTCAAGCTCCACTCGTACGTTGCTAAGGTTGGATCGTAATCTATTGCTTCAGCCGTAAGGGTTTCGGGTGTTTCAAAACAAGACGTAAAATCATTTCCCAATGAAACCTGAATGTTTTGTTGTGAAAGTGTCACTTCATCCGTTGCGGCACAATCGGCCACTGAAACTATTACGCTGTAAACGCCATATTGAGTAGCATTCAGTGTTGGGTTTGTTTCTCCGACTAAAACGTTTCCGTCAAGACTCCATTCATAAGTTGCATCTGCGGGGTTATAGTTGGAAGGGGAGGCGTCTAAAACCACGGGTTCAGTGAAGCAGGTTTCTATATTATCTCCCAGTTCAATCAAAGGAAGTTCGTTAAAGTTTATTACCACGGAGGCGTTAACGGTACAAGTGCCAATGGTTACTTCCACGGTATAGGTTCCGGAAGTGGTTACGGTAATAGTTTGTGTAGTTTCACCTGTATTCCATAGGAACGTAGCCTCGGCAGGGTTTCCGCCAATTATTTCGGCAGTAATATCATAGCTTTGGGCATCACAAAGTTCTTGGTCGCCGCCAAGATCTACTGTAAAGGAGCCTATTCTTGTTACGGTAACCTCATCGGTTTCCGTAACCACATCGCCGTTACAATTTGTGTAAACTGCTTGGGCGGTGTATGTGGTTGAAGGGTCTGTTGGACAAACATTTATCGTTGGATCGGTACCGATAACTGTCCCTGTTGAATCCAACCAAGAAAAAACAACATTTGAAGCGCCGTTTGGCGTAAAGCGCCATGCCTCGTTGGAAGCTGCCCAATTTCCGGTATTTCTTCCAGGAGCGGTATAACCTACCGTACCGTTTTGGTTTTGAATTCCCAATACGGCATTTCCGTCATTCCAGGTACAGCCATCCGGCCTATCCTCTACATAAACTTCCACTACGTTTGTAGTTTCATAAATAACTATTTGGGAGGTTAGGGAAAGATTGTTGCAGTCAAAATATGGGATTCCCGGAAAATTAACCACCATTGTTCTGCAGGGTGATTCCCCAAAAACGGTCCAATTTATTTGGCCAGAACCGCCTACAGATGGATCTACATCCATATAGGGGCCAAAGATGGTTGTAAAAAACAGGTTGGGATCTGGAATTGATTCATCAAACAACCAACTACAATAGCCGCCGGGTGGATTATTGACTAGGTCGAACGAAACCACTGCGTTGGAACCAATGACCATTTGCGAATAGGTTTCGCCAAAAAAGCAGAAATCAAAAGGCAATTGGATGGCATCGGACCAAATGTCATCTGTGTCCACAGACACAGGTGTTCCTCCCGTAAACGGGAAAGGAGGATCATAAGGAATGGATGAAACAGCATAACTGGTGGTTTCTCCAGTGTTTAGAAAACTTGCCGTAAGGTCTGTACAAGGTTGCCCACAGTCCAGCTCCACATCTTCACCGGCATAAACGTTTGGACATCCCGGTCCTTGTGCAAATGCAGAAAAAGAAAGTAATAGGAAACTAATAAGTGCGAGCGTGTGCGGTCTAAAGTTGACTTTAAAATAATAGTGGCAACTTTGTAAATAGAGGGGTAATTTTTTATTCATAAAGTTTTTGTTGGTGATTATTGTATTTTATTGCGTGTTAACTTTTTTTTAACAGCGAAATATATGAATTTTCTAAATAATATCCCTTTCATTTTCTTTCCGTTTTTTAAAAAACATCTATATCGGTCTGACCATCTTAAATTGCTCCTAAGGGAGATGGAAGTCTAAACTTGTGTTTTGTACCTTTGCGGGTATTCAGTATTCAGTGGTCAGTAATCTGTGGCAATAGTATCTACGGAATCAAAAGCATCAAAGCATCAATAAAAATATATGATAGAGCAAACGGACATTTCCTACGAAAAAACAGTTTTAATTGGATTGATAACAAAATTTCAGGACGAAGAAAAATCTGAAGAATACCTCGATGAACTGGAATTTCTGGCATACACTGCGGGTGGGGAGGTGCTGAAACGCTTCACCCAAAAAATAGAGGTGCCCAATCCGAAGACCTTTATTGGCACCGGAAAGTTGGAGGAGGTTAAACAATATGTGGACGCGCACGAAGTGGGGGTTGCCATTTTTGATGACGAACTTTCGCCTGCACAACAAAAAAATATTGAAAAGATCCTTCAGTGCAAAATTATAGACCGCACCAACTTAATTCTCGACATTTTCGCACAACGTGCACAAACCAGCTACGCCCGAACGCAAGTTGAACTTGCGCAATACCAATATTTACTTCCTCGTCTTGCTGGGATGTGGACCCACCTTGAGCGGCAGCGCGGGGGTATCGGGATGCGCGGTCCGGGGGAAACGGAGATTGAAACGGACAGGCGGATTGTTCGCGACCGGATTGCTTTGCTGAAGGATAAATTGAAAAAAATTGACCGCCAAATGGAGGTGCAGCGCGGCAATCGCGGTTCTTTGGTGCGGGTGGCTTTGGTAGGTTACACAAATGTGGGAAAATCTACCTTGATGAACGTGATCAGTAAAAGCGATGTTTTTGCAGAAGATAAGCTCTTCGCAACGCTCGATACCACCGTTCGGAAAGTGGTTATTGGCAATCTTCCATTTTTACTTACCGATACCGTTGGTTTCATCAGAAAACTGCCAACCCAGCTCGTAGAATCCTTTAAAAGCACGTTGGACGAGGTTCGCGAAGCAGATTTGTTGCTGCACGTGGTAGATATTAGCCATCCTTCCTTTGAACATCACATTGATTCGGTGGACAAAATTCTAGAAGAAATAGGCAGTGCGGACAAACCCACAATTATGGTCTTCAACAAAATTGACGCTTACGAAGCAGAGGAAATTGAAGAAGACGATTTAATGACCGAAAAAACCAAGGCCCACTACACTTTAGAGGAGTGGAAACAAACTTGGATGGCAAAACTGAATGGTGACGCCATTTTTATTTCAGCTTTGAACAAAGAAAACTTCAGTGAGTTCCGAAAGTTGGTTTATGAAAAAGTGAAGGAAATCCACACCACCCGTTTCCCGTACAACAACTTTCTGTACGATGAATACACGGAGGAAGATTAAAAATTGTTTGTAGTAAGAGTATAAAAAAGCTGCCAAGTAATAAAACCTGACAGCTTTTTTATTTTTGCCTAACTAACGCCTAATGCCTAATGCCTAATGCCTAAAACCCATAAGTTACGCCAATCCCCAAAGCTTCCCGAATTTGGAAACCCTGTACGGCATTGTCGTCATATATTGCTTGAAAGGTAACGTTTGATGTAATGTATTTGTTCACATTCATCACGAGGTTAAAAGTGTAATCAATATCAACATTTTGTGGATCTTCAAGGTAATTTGAATAGAGGTTCAAAATGTTTTCTGCGGAAATATTCGCCATAATATTAAATTTGGCATAGCCTGAAAGGGAAGCTCCAAATTCAAAACGGCTGCTTTTGTTGGCATCAACCCCGTAGTATTTGTTTTCGTTATAGGCATCCAATGCCCCTGGAATAGCTTCGTTCACAGAGGTAAAATCCTTATCAACAAGAATAAACTTTGCGGTTGCGGGAGAAACGTTCACATAAAGATTGTCGTTTTTTTTCCAAAGCAAACCAGGGCCAAATTGAATATAAGCTGGTGAGAGGATATGGGTAGTCTCAGTTCGATACCCTGCATCATCAGGATTAAGGTCTTCATTAAATTCATACCCTTTTGCAAATTGGGTCTTGAAATTCAAAAACAATGAGGCATACCAGTTACTTTCCTTTATTTGCCTTCCTAAGATAGAGTTCAGCTCCAAACGGTCATTGGTCTTTCGGGAATATTTATCGTCTTTGTTTTTGGTAACGCCATATTCGCCAATCAAGCGGTTGTTCCAAGAAATTTTGTCTTGCTTATAGTTGAAATCGTAAGTCAATGAAAGGTTTCCGGAATAATTGGAAGTTCCACCACCGGTCCATTCGTGGTTAAATGCGGCTTGGTTGAACAATAACGAAATGTTTCCAGCACGCGTCCAGCCGTTCGGAATAGAATCTTTTGGAGTTTCTTCCTGTGAGAAGACGGCCAATGGAGCAGCTAAAAGAACTGCAAGAAGTAAAAGTTTTTTCATCTTATAAAGAATTTGGTTCTTTGCAAAAATAAGAACTCTTTTTGGAGGATGGCCAAACAACAAGTAAAATTGGGGTTTTTTTAAGATTGAAAACTGTTTCCAGCGAAACCTGCTATCTTTTTTTATAAAGGGGTACCGAAGAGCAAGCCTCGCCATACATAATGCTTTTTGCTACAGGCTGCAGTTTCTGCGCCAAAAGCACATAAGCGTTCTGCGGAATGGGTTTGTGGGCACAGCCTTTTATGATTACGGGTTTGTCTGTGTATTCCGAAACATCCAGGTTTTGAAGCAATTCGGCAAAAAGTGTGCTTTCCAGTTCCTCCAAGCTTCCAACGGTTACTTTTTTTACAAAGGGAGCCAAATGCAGCGACAATAGCAAATACGCCCAACCTGGAACAATGGCATCGGTACTGCAGAAAAGTGCCACATATTTATCTTGGTACTGGCTCCAATCGTGCTGTTTTGCCTGCTCCCGAAAATCACTTTCGCGCAGCACGATGCCTTCCAGCAACCATTGCGAAATATCAAAAGCAACCCTTTCGCCTTTTGGATAAATATCCTCAAGGTTAAAGGTTACAAGCTTGCTGTTCGCTACACGGTTTATTATTTCTTCGGACAAAGGAAAAAAAAGTTATTGGGTTAATAAGTTACTTAATTGTCCCCTTTAGGGGATTTAGGGGCTAAAGCATTCCGAGCTCCAGTTTTGCCTCATCGCTCATGAGCTCTTGCGACCACGGTGGGTCGAAGGTTATTTCTACTTCGGCGTCCTTTACCATTTTCATGGATTTTACTTTTTCCTCCACTTCCATCGGCAGGCTTTCGGCTACGGGGCAGTTGGGCGTGGTAAGGGTCATCAATATTTTTACCTCGCGGTCTTCGTTTATAAAAACGTCATAAATAAGTCCGAGCTCGTAGATATCCACGGGTATTTCGGGGTCGTAGATGGTTTTTATGACTTCAATTATTTTTTCGCCAAGTTCGGCCATGTTTATATCTGTTTCCATTGTATTAATTTTTAAGTTGTGTTTGGTATGCCAAGGCATACATTTTCATCTGTTTTATCATAGATACCAACCCATTTGCGCGGGTAGGTGAAAGATGTTCCTTTAAGCCTATTTCGTCAATAAAGTCGGTGTTTGCATCCAGAATTGCCTGCGGTTTTTGGTTCGAAAAAACACGCACCAAAACCGCGATTATTCCCTTGGTAATGATGGCGTCGCTATCTGCGGTGAAAATTATTTTTCCATCCTTCATTTCTGAATGTAGCCACACCTTGCTCTGGCAGCCCTTTATCAGCTTGTCGTCGGTCTTTAAATTTTCGTCAATCAACGGAAGGGATTTGCCGAGTTCTATCATGTATTCGTAGCGCTGCATCCAGTCTTCAAACATGGAAAACTCATCGATCAATTCTTCCTGTATTGCTTCAATCGTCATAATTTGTTCAATTATTTTTCGTCTTTCTTCGCACTTAACAGTACACTGCGGTCTGTTTTTGAATACAGTGTAAGTGTATTGTTTTCCAATGCATAGGAACCGGTATTGTTTAGGGCGTCCAAAAAGTCCCGCTCGGTTTTCATAATGTTTTTGTCCATACACATCTTTTCGCTCACCGCGAGTTGGCCGAAGTTAATTGTATAGAGATCAATGGTATAGTTGCCAAACACCGAATTGCAGCCCGTTGTGCCACGGAAGGAATTGTCCAAAGCCGACAATGTAAAGGTAGGATTCGTGGTATTTACCAATTTCTTTCCGTTAAGTGCGGTTACCGTATAACTGCCCGTAAGCTGGACACTTCCGGCAACGTCGATTACTTTTTTGGTTTCGTCGCAACCCGTAACGATTACGGCAAACAGGATTAGTGATAATGTGGCGAGTGTTTTCATAATTTATTGTTTCAAGTTTCAGGTTACAAGTTTCAAGTTTTTGGGACTATACTTTGAGTTTTTGGAATTTGGTTTTTGAAATTTGGAATTTTATTCCAACATCATTTTCGCCTTTTTCACGGCGTTAACCAAGGCATCCACTTCTTCCAGCGTATTGTAAAATGCGAAGGAAGCGCGCACGGTTCCGGGTATTTTATAAAAATCCATAATGGGCTGGGCGCAATGGTGGCCGGTGCGCACGGCAATGCCCAATTTGTCGACAATCGTTCCAATATCGTACGGATGGATGCCCTCAATATTGAAAGAAACTACCGAGGTTTTATCAGGCCCCGTGCCGTAGATTTTTAAACCTTCAATTTCCAAAAGTTTCTCAGTGGCGTATTTCAAGAGTTCGGTTTCGTGGGCTTCGATCGCGTCGAAACCTATCCGGTTCAAATAATCTATTGCGGCTCCAAAAGCAATACCGCCGCAGATATTGGGGGTTCCCGCCTCAAATTTATGCGGCAGTCCGGCATAGGTGGTTTTTTCAAAAGTAACTTCGGCAATCATCTCGCCGCCGCCTTGGTAGGGTGCGAGTTTGTTGCCCCATTCCTCTTTCATATAAAGAATCCCCACGCCCGTGGGCCCGCACATTTTGTGAGCCGAGGTTACGTAGAAATCTACATCCAATTTTTGGAGATCGGGCTTTATATGCGAACAGGATTGGGCGCCGTCGATAAGTACGGACGCTCCAAATTCGTGCGCTTTTTCAATAATTTTTTCGATGGGGTTGATAGTGCCCAGGGCGTTTGAAATATGGTTTACGAAAACCAGTTTCGTTTTTTGGGAAAGCAATTTTTCATATTCCGAAAAAACCAAAACGCCTTCCTCGTTCATTGGAATCACTTTCAAAATGGCACCCGTTTTTTCGCAGAGCATTTGCCACGGCACGATATTGCTGTGGTGTTCCATTGCCGAAACGATAATTTCATCGCCTTTTTTTAGAATTTCAGAAAAACCATTTGCCACCAGATTTATTCCGTGGGTGGTACCCGCTGTAAAAATGATTTCGTAGGCTTCCTTCGCATTAAAATGGGTTTGTATTTTTTTGCGAGCCGCCTCATAGGCATCGGTAGCTTCCTGCGAAAGGGTGTGCACGCCGCGATGGATGTTTGCGTTGTAACGGCTGTAATAATCCACAATGGCATCAATTACCTGTTGCGGCTTTTGCGAAGTGGCCGCATTGTCCAAATACACCAGCGGATAGCCGTTTACCTTTCGGGAAAGGATGGGGAAATCGTTGCGGATTTTCTGGAGGTTGAAGGACATATCAAAAATTAAATTTGATGGTTACACCGTCTTTTTTCTTGCTGTAATAAATAATGTGCTGTTCAATAGTTTCGGAAAGGGAGGCCTTGACTTTATAAGTGTCCGGTTTAATGCTTACGGGAGTGTTTCCTATAAACCCATCGATTCCTCTTGACTCTTCTTTTGGGGTGGCCAATCTGTAATTTTGGCCTTTAATAAAAGCTATTTTATGTAAAATTGCCTCTTGGAATTTCAAGCCAGTAAATGTTTTCAAAATTACTAAATCGGTTACCCAGGCTTCGACCATTTTTTTGTCAATTTTTTGAATGGCGTCTTTTAATCGCTCAATCATCGGAAAAATTTTGTCAACAGCATTTTCAATAGCTTTCGGGTGTTTTTTAAGATACCATTCTTTCCATTCATTTAACGATTTTCCTTCAAACTCAACTATAAGGTCGGATAATTGGCCCACCACTTTTGGACGGGTGCCTTGGGCATTTTGATTGGCGAGGTTTATGATCTGGGTCGTATATTTGGGATAATCTGAAATTTCATCGGTTAAAATTTCTTGAATTTCGGCGTTTTTAAGTTTAATCTTTGTCATTGCGATTGTTCGGTATATGCAAGAAACTTTTCCTTGAATTTATAATCGAAAGAGGTGTCAATATCCACATAGCCTTTTTTTATAAGGTGTGCATTGATAAACGTTTTGTTCTTTAAATACAGATAGCAATATAAATTGTTATTCGCGTCGTGCTTTATTGCGTCAAATTTTAAATAGACCTGCTGGTTTTTGGTTTTTTCCTCTAAAAATTTAGCGGCTTTCCCATTAACTTTTTTATCTTCTTTTACCCCAATAAGCCTTACTGTTAAATCGTTGTTGAGTTTTACAATTTCCGGGCTCACAATTTCCTTTACGGAATAATACTGCTCCCTTTTTTTGGATGCGTTATCTATTTTTGAACCGAACTGTAGTTTTTTTGGATCTACTTTTTTGTCTAAATTATGGTAGTCTTTAAAAACATAGGGTAATTTTTCAATTTCTGTCTCAAAATCTTTATTGGTTCTATGGATGATATGCTCAAGACTGCAGTTATCATTTTTCTGTAATTTTTCTGTTGCAAAAGGAATGAAATCTTTGTTTATTTCAAATCCAACTGAATTTCTGCCGAGATTCTTTGCGGCAAGAGATGTTGTGCCACTTCCTAAAAAGGGGTCTAATATAGTTTCGTTTTTAAACGAGAACATTTTTATAAGTCTTTTAGGTAACTCTTCGGGAAACATCGCTATATGCCCGTCCTGTCTGGCACCACCAAAATTCCAATGGCCAGAAAAATACTCTTTCCACTCTTCTTTGGTCATTTTGGATTCTTCCTTTGTTTTTTTGTCTATTTTTTTTGGTGTCCCAAGTTTTTTGAAAAGCAAGATAAACTCATAATCTATTGATAAAATACCGTTCCGTGGGTTTGGGTAGCTTCCCATGAGTGAGGCTCCTCCCGTGGTGTTGGTGGTGGTCTGTTTTTGCCAAATTATGGCACCCATATAATCAAAGCCGATACTCTCACAAAATTTTATAATTTCCGTCCGAATGGGAATAACCTTATATCTGCCGTAATAAACCGCTCTTGCAAACTGATCGCCAATATTTATACAGAGTTTACAACCGTTTTCCAGGACTCGGTAACATTCCTTCCAAACTAAATTCAGATTATTTATATAATCTTCATAAGATTGATGATAACCAATCTGGTTCTGAATACCATAATCTTTAAGCTGCCAATACGGAGGGGAAGTAATGGCCAATTGCACAGCCCCGTCTTTTAAAAGACTCATGTCTCTACTATCTCCATTTATTATTTTATGTGTGGTATCCATTTGATAAAATTTACAGCTCAAACCCCAAACTAACCCCAATTTTATTGGCTATAAGCTTGTTGATCCGCATTTTAAGTTCGGGAATTTTTACGCTTTCCAAAACGGTGTTCGCGAAGGCGTACATTAACAAAGCGCGTGATTCTTTCAATCCAATGCCGCGGCTTCGCAGATAAAACAAGGCATCTTCGTCAAACTGGCCTATGGTGCAACCGTGCGAGCATTTTACGTCATCGGCAAAAATCTCCAATTGGGGCTTGGCGTTTATCGTGGCTTTGTCATCAATCAAAATATTGTTGTTTTGTTGAAAAGCGTCTGTTTTTTGGGCATCTTTTTCAACAACTATTTTTCCGTTGAAAACGCCCGTGGAAGATTCCGCAAATAGCCCTTTATAATCTTGGTGGCTTTCGCAGTTTGGCGCAATGTGGTGTACCAAAGTGTTGTGGTCCACATGCTGCTTGCCTTCTAAAATCGTAATACCTTTCAGCGTTGAATCGCAGTTTTCGCCTTTTTGGTAAAAGTTGAGGTTGTTGCGGACCAAATTGCCGCCAAAGGCAAACGTATGCACGCGGCAAACTGTATCGCGCTCTTGCGAAATATAGGTGTTATCAATCAAAGAAGCGGTTGCTTCGTCGTTCTGGATTTTATAATAATCTACAAAAGCGCGCTTTTCGGCAAAAATCTCTGTTACTGAATTGGTCAAAACCTCATTGCCGGAAAGGCTTTGGTGGCGTTCAATAATTTGAACGTGCGCATTTTCGCCCACCACAATTAAATTTCGTGGTTGCAGAAACATTGCAGCTTCATTTCCCGTGGAAAAATTGATGATTTCAATAGGCTTTTCAACTTCTTTGTGCGCAGGAATATTGATATAGGCCCCTTCTTTGGTAAAAGCGGTATTGAGCGAAGTCAGACTGTCGCTCTTCGCCACTTTGTTGAAATAGGCCTCAATCACAGGTTTGTATTTGCTTTTGTTCAACGCGGCGGACATCAAACAAACGTCCAGCGTGTCGTGCGTAGTTTCTGAAAGGAAGGAACTGTAAACGCCGTCCACAAAAACCAATTTGTAGGTATCTATTTCGTGCAGGAAATACTTGCGTACATTTTTAAGCTCTACGTTCCGTTCTTTATTTGAATAGACGGTGTAATCGGGTTTCAACAGTGAATTGAGGGAGGTATATTTCCAAGCCTCTTCTTTTTTTGTTGGGAATCCTTTTTCCTCAAAAATTTTAATGGCGTTGTTCCGCACATCGTGCAATGGCGAATCGAACTCCAAATAATCTTCGAGGGCGATGTATGATGATAATAATTTGTCTTTAAAACTCATTTCTTTTAATTCAAGATTCAAGGTTTAAAATTCAAGGTCCTTATTTTGAATCTTGAATTTTAAATTTTGAATAGTTTAAACCAGTTCTTCCTTAATCCAATCGTACCCCTTTTCCTCCAGCTCGTAAGCCAGTTCCTTGGTGCCGGATTTTACGATTCTTCCGTTCATGATTACGTGGACAAAATCTGGTATTATATAATCCAACAGACGCTGATAGTGTGTAATTACTATTACTGCATTGTCTTTGCTCTTCAATTTATTCACACCGTTTGCAACAACTTTCAAGGCATCAATGTCCAGCCCAGAATCGGTTTCGTCGAGGATGGCGAGCTTTGGCTCCAGCATTGCCATTTGGAAAATTTCGTTGCGTTTTTTTTCGCCTCCGGAGAAGCCCTCGTTCAATGAACGGGAAAGGAATTTGCGGTCAATTTCCAGCATATCTGCCTTTTCCTTAATCATTTTTAGCATTTCGGAAGCAGGCATATCGTCCATCTTTTTCGACTTATGGGTTTCGTTGATGGCCGTTTTTATGAAGTTGGTCACCGAAACCCCAGGAATTTCCACAGGATATTGGAACGAAAGAAAGATGCCCTTGTGCGCCCTTTCCTCGGGATCCAATTCTGAAATATCCTCATTTTCAAAAGTGATATACCCTCTGGTTACTTCATATTCCTCTTTGCCGGCAACCACCGAGGCCAAGGTGCTTTTTCCTGAGCCGTTGGGCCCCATTATTGCGTGGATTTCGCCCGCTTTTACTTCAAGGTTGATGCCTTGTAGTATGTCTTTTCCTCCCAATCCAGCGTATAAATCTTTAATTTTTAACATCTCAATTCTTCTTTTCTGTTTCGTTTAATTTAATATCTACTTCCGAAGGTTTATCTGCAACCCTCATAATTTCTTTGATGGTAATTATCTCTTCCCACTCGCTTTCTTTGTCAGTATTCTCGGAAACTACTCCTTTAACAATGACGCCAACCATATCATAATCGTTCTTTTTAATTGCCGCTACCTGTTTTGCGAGTCCTTCGGAAAGCATGTCGCGCTTGACCCCATAAATAAAGTTGGGCCCCATTAGCACCAATGCTCCGTCGGAACTTATAAAATCTCCTTTGTAAGTTTGGATTTTTTCTACATTTTCAACCGGTGTTTCTTCGGCTTCCTGGTTTTTCTCTTCCGAATTTTTACAGGAAAAAACGGTTGCTGAAAGCACTAACAGCAAAATAATTTTTTTCATAAGTAAAAGATAATTTAGTTTTTAAAATATTGAATTTTATAATAAATAGTTATCCAACCGAGCCTTCAAGGCTGATTTCCAATAATTTCTGTGCTTCCACCGCAAACTCCATTGGCAGCTTGTTCAACACTTCCTTGCTGAAACCGTTTACGATCAGTGCAATGGCCTTTTCAGTATCGATACCGCGTTGGTTGCAATAGAAAATTTGGTCCTCCCCAATTTTGCTGGTGGTGGCCTCGTGTTCTATTTGCGCGGTCTTGTTTTTTGCCTCAATGTAGGGGAAGGTATGCGCGCCACAGCTATTCCCCATTAACAGAGAATCACACTGCGAAAAATTACGCGCGTTGTCTGCGTTTGGCATAATTTTCACCAATCCGCGATAGCTGTTCTGGGATTTTCCAGCTGAAATACCTTTGGAAATGATTGTGCTTCGGGTGTTTTTGCCAATGTGTATCATTTTGGTTCCCGTATCTGCCTGCTGAAAATCGTTCGTCACGGCAATGGAGTAAAATTCCCCGATGGAATTGTCGCCTTTCAGCACACAGCTCGGATATTTCCAGGTTACGGCGCTACCAGTTTCAACCTGCGTCCACGAAATTTTGGCCCTGTTTTCACAAATACCTCTTTTGGTCACAAAATTGTAAACGCCTCCTTTTCCGGTTTTGTCTCCCGGGTACCAGTTTTGTACGGTTGAATATTTTATTTCGGCGTCGTCCAAAGCGATCAGTTCAACAACCGCGGCGTGCAGTTGGTTTTCGTCGCGGCTTGGCGCCGTGCAACCTTCCAGATAACTCACATAGCTTCCCTCGTCAGCTATCAATAGCGTTCTTTCAAATTGGCCGGTTCCGCCTTGGTTTATACGGAAATAGGTTGAAAGTTCCATGGGGCAGCGAACGCCTTTTGGGATGTAGCAGAACGAGCCATCACTGAAAACCGCGCTGTTCAGGGCTGCATAAAAATTGTCGCGTTGCGGTACAACCGTGCCTATATATTTTTTGACCAATTCGGGATGTTCCCTAATCGCTTCGGAAATGGAACAGAAAATAATTCCTTTTTCTGCCAAGGTTTTTTGGAAGGTAGTTGCCACGGAAACGGAGTCCATTACAATATCCACGGCAACCCCGGCCAGCTTTTTTTGCTCGTCCAGCGAAATGCCGAGCCGTTTGAAGGTATCCAAAAGTTCGGGATCCACTTCGTCAATACTGTTGTATTTCGGTTTTTTATTTGGTGCCGAATAATAGGAAATATTCTGAAAATCGGGCTTTTCATAATGCACATTTGCCCAATCGGGCTCCTCCATTTCCAACCAATACCGAAAAGCTTCCAAGCGCCATTGGGTCATCCATTCGGGCTCTTCTTTCTTTTTTGAAATAGCGCGCACTATATCTTCGTTCAATCCAACGGGAAAGGTGTCAGATTCTATATCGGTATAGAAACCATATTCGTATTCCTTGGTTTCCAGTTCTTTTTTTAAATCGTCTTCTGTGTATTTCATAATTCTTTATTCAAAATTCAAGGTTCAAAATTAAAAATTTCAGAACCTGAATATTTTATTTGAATTTACTTCCTTTTAAGTCTGTTTTTTGCAGATAGTTCATAAAACCAGCAATTTGCTTGCTTAATGAAATCAATGTTTGATAATGTGTATCAAACTTTTCTTGTGAAATATAATTTCTATCTAAAACTCGATACAATTGCGATCTTGTTTCGCCGCATGAAGCTTTAGCAATAGATAAAAATTGATTGAATTCCTTATTTCCATTTCTTTCGAAACCTTCAGCTATGTTATCCATAATTGAACCGGAAGAGCCATTAATTTGGTCATACAATCTATAATCCGTTTTTAAGTTTGAATTTTCTCTAATTTCAAAAATATTTTTACAAATTTTTCGGGCTACTTGCCACATTTCCAAATCTTCAAATTTTTCAATGGTTGCCATAATCTTGAATTTTAAACCTTGAATCTTGAATTTTTATAGTGAAAAAGATTCCCCGCAGCCGCAAGTCCTATTGGCATTGGGATTATTGAAAACAAACCCTTTTCCGTTAAGCCCACCGCTAAATTCCAGAGTTGTTCCCACGAGGTACAAAAAGCTTTTTTTGTCCACGGCGATTTTCACCTGCTCTTCTTCAAAAAGTTTATCGTTTTCGCCCAGATTATGGTCAAATTTCAGCTCGTAGCTCAAACCGGAGCATCCGCCGCTTTTTACGCCCACGCGCACATAATCTACGGCAATGTTAAAACCTTCTTCGGCCATCAATTGTGCTATCTTGGTTTTTGCACTTTCACTTACCTTAATCATATGTAGATTAATTCTAAATTAGAGGACAAATATACATCAAATAGAATTTTTAACCATACCGAAACGGCATTTTAAACCTATTGAACCATAGTTTTAAACAATAATTAACACTGCGGTTTTATTGGGAAAATTGAAGGATTTTAAAAGAAATGAAGTTTAATTGGGATCTTGAAAATCTGGGTTGTTTATAAAGGAAGGATCTGAAAGTGAAAGCAGGAAAGCCTTTAGGTCTGCTTTGTCCGGTTCAGACAAATGCACACCGCCTCTTGATACTGCTTTCATTAAAGGGTCAATAGTTCTGGAATAAACAAGGCCTTCGCTATAATGGTTTATGACGTCATCTAAAGTTGCAAAGCGCCCGTCGTGCATATAGGGTGCGGTGTAGGCAAGATTGCGTAGGGAGGGCGATTTGAATTTTCCGTCATCGTTTGGATCTCCGGTTACATTGCCCAATCCTTTGTCGGTAATTATGGCATCGAGTCCGTTGTTGTGAAAAATATTATCGGTCCACAATGGACTAAATTCGTTTCCATGGCAGTGGAAACAATCTCCGCGAGTTTCGTCCATAAAAATAGCGAAACCGTTGATTTCTTGGGGTGTCAAGGAATTTTCGCCCAACAAATAGCGGTCAAAAGGGGAATTGGCTGAAATAAGAGTGCGTTCAAATTGCGCGATTGCCTTTACGGTCAATTCTTTGGTGATATTGCTCGTTCCAAAAGCTTTGTTGAAAAGTTCGGGATACGCACTACTGCTCTGTAGGCTTGCCACGGCATTTTCCCAGGTATTGTGCATTTCTATGGGGTTTTCCACGGGGCCAAGCGCTTGGTCTTCAATACTTGTTGCACGGCCGTCCCAGAAAAATTTACTGTTAGTGTTCCAGGCCATATTGAAGAGCGGCATGGAGTTGCGATCGCCTTCAAAACCATCAATGCCTATACTGAATTGATTGTCGTCCGTAAAGGAATTGCTGGGTTTGTGGCAGGATGCACACGCTTGCGTTCCATCACCGGAGAGGATTGGGTCGTAAAATAATTTTCTTCCCAAAGCTATTCCTTCCACGGTTTGTGGATTGTCTGCAGGAATATTGGGCATTGGTAAAAATTGCTCAAAAATAGGAGGAACGGTCAACGGTTTTGGCGTGGGAATATATTCCTCATTTTGCTCGCCAGGTTCTATGGGGTCTGGGTCATTTGATGAACAGGCAACCATAAAGCCGATTGCCATAATCCCAATCCATATTCTGAATATTTTACTTGACCGTTCCTTCATTTTTTAAATGCTATTGCGTGATGGAGCCAATGCTGAACACGGTAGGTCCGTTTTCATTCATATGTTTTTGAGCTTCATAATTCATCATCAACCCCGAATTAAAGATGTTTAAGTCCCAAATATAGGGATTTTTATACCATTCGGCAATGTTCATTTTTATTTCAATGGTAGCATCATTGGTAATGGTGAAGTTTTGGTTAAAATTTAAGCTGATGAAGTTTTGCTCAAATACACCGTTACTATCTTTCGCGGTGCCGTTATGGTATGCATACACTTGTGGCGTCCCGTTTGCGTCGTTAAAGATTCCTTCCATTTGCATAAAATGATAGCCCCCGCCAAGCATTTCCGGCCAGTTCCAGTTGGCGTCGTTTAAATCGGGATAGGCACCGCTTCTGTTGTCTGCTTCATTGAAGCCATATATAAACGAAATTCCTGTATAATCTCCCGTTGTCGCCATCATTGCAGGTGTTAGGGTCAGGGAAGCTGGATTTTCCAAATCGATTAATTTATATTCTTCAAAATCAACAGTGGAACCGTCGGCTTTGTGAAGTGATATTCTGGAAATTAAATACCTAAGCTTTGAAATATTTAGAACATTTCCAAATTCATTTGTAAAGAAGGTAGTGTTGAAATCTGCAAAAGTTACGGATTGTCCGTCCCAGTTTTGGGTGAAATTAAATGTAACATTTTTAGTGTAAGTGCAGGATCCATCATCCGTATTGGCCAATGGATTAAAGTTTTCTGAGGCAGGATCGGTACATCCAAGAACTTCGGGCTGCGAATCATCATCATTGCCACAGGAAACGGCAAAAATTGCCATTACAAATAAAAGAACTACTTTTTTCATAGGTTAGTTAAGGGGGTTAAATGGATACGTTTATTTCAGTTTAATAATTAGAAGATCTTTAGACCCTTTATTTAGGGGAATATCTTGATCGTTGCTTTCACTGTTGCCAACAGCTATAATCTTGTTGTCTGAGGTTTCAATGGCTTCCGAGGCAAAATCCAGTCCCGATCCACCAACGCTTCTCTGAAATTTTAAGGCACCGTTTTGGTCAACGACAAATATCCAAGCATCGTTGAAACCATTATTGCTCAGCAAATCTCCATCATTACTGCGGCTGTGGCCAGAAAGGATGTAATCTCCGTTATTGCGCTGCACAATGCTGTGTGCGGTGTCAAACTGTGATCCTCCGAACGATTTTTGCCAGATTTTGTTTCCGTTGTCATCAAATTTTACCATCCATGCATCTGCGTTTCCGCGTGAATTTGTAACGTCTTGATCGCTGCTTCTGGAATCACCGACCATAATGTAATTTCCATCATTGCTTTTTATTGAAGCGTATGAGTTATCTATCTCTGCGCCGCCAAAGGATTTTGTCCAAACCAAATCTCCGGACGAAGTAAGTCTTACGGCCCAATAATCATAACTTCCTTTGGGATCCGTCTTGTCAAAATCGACACTTTCCGAGGTGCCGGTCATTAAAAAGCCGCCATCTGCTGTTTCAAGTGCGTCATAACTCCGGTCATTATTGGTGCCGCCAAAATAGCGCCTCCATTGTTTGGTTCCATTTGCGTCCAACTTAATGCCCCAAAACTCACCAACACCGTGAAGCACCCCTCTTTGAAGATCGTTTCCAGATCCACTTTGAATGTCGTTTCCTGCGCCACCACTGGCGGACACGTCAAAAAATCCGGTAATGAAATATCCGCCGTCAGCGGTTTGGAATGCCTTGAATGCCTGGTCGCTACCTGCAAAACCGAAGTTTTTGTCCCATTGTTGGTTGCCGGAAGCATCAACTTTTAAAATCCAGTAGTCCTGAAACCCTTCGTTGCCCGATACATCCCCATCGTTACTTGTGGTATATCCCGACAGTAAATAGCCGCCATCATTTGTTTTGGTAATTCGGGCTGCGCTTTCATCATTACTTCCTCCGTAGGTTTTGCTCCAGATTATTTCGCCTGTTTTGGCAATTTTAAGCAACCAGTAATCGCTGTCGTTTCCACTTCTGCCTGTAAGATCGCCATCAGTGCTTCGGGTGGTTCCAAGAACGACGTAATTTCCATCTGTGGCTTCCACTACCGAAATCGCTTCATCTATTCCGCTTCCGCCGTAGGTCTTTACCAGTTCTACAGTGCCGAGAATTTCTTCCTCTTCTTCTGGAGTAGGGCTGTCATCTTTTCCGCAGGAAAAAACAACGAACGAAAGTGAAAGCAGGATTGAGAGTGCTTTTAATTTAGGGGTTTTAATAAGTAGCATAAGGGGATAGGTAAGTAGGTTCTTTTTAGTTGATCAATAATCGTTTTGTTGTGGTTGAATTGATTTTTACCACATACATTCCTGACTGAAGTTTTGAAATGTCGATATTTTCTGAAAGACTATTTGCAAAATTCAAATCCATAACTTTTTGTCCAAGAACATTAAATATTTCAACCTTAGCAAAAGGCTCTGTTTTTGAAGTGATAGTAATTAAATCCTTAGCAGGGTTGGGAGCGATTGCAAAACTTGAAATGGAAGAATCGTTCACACCCAAAAGAGGATCTCTAACAATGAACAAACCTCGGTCAATATCGCTGATCACAATATTCCCGCTTGCAAAAAATGGATAGACACTCCACGCGCCATCAAAGTTTGCCGAATTGCTTCCAGGGTAGGTGTCAAAATATTTGGTTTCAGCCATATTTTGGTTTTCAATATCACTGATGTCGAGTATTCTTAAACCCGCGCGATAGCTGGAAAGATAGAAATCGTCCCCCACCACGTAACCGTTATGGTCTATGGCCGCTACTTCGGCTTCGTATTCAAAATGTACTACGGGATTATCTAGATCCTTTACGTCAAAAATGATGGTTCTCGTATTAAATCCGAAACTGGATTCATCCAATTCATCACCAATAATAAAGTAATTTTTGTCATCGGTTAGCCAACCTTGGTGTGTATAATCCACACTGCCATAAAAACCATTTGAAATACCAATTGGATTGTTTTTGTCGGTCACATCTACAATGGAAACTCTATCCTCGTTGCTTCCGAAAAATATTTCACGTCCGGTATAATCGGTATCTGGGCCGTCATAAATAACTACTTGTGCATCGTGGCAATAGTTATCTCCACTAAAACCACCTGCAGCCACAGGATTCAGCGGGTTTTGGATGTTCACAAAATGAGGGCCTCCGCCATAAGTGCTGGTTCCCACTGCATAGGCAAAACCGGTTTCTTCATTGATAACAATATTGTGGCAGTGCCCAAAACCGTTATAGTGTGCATCTTCAGTAAAAATTTCGGGAGCGTTGCTTACGGAACGCAAACGGGTAAGGTCAAAAACCTGCATCCCATGTCCGCTGGCTTCACTGACTATAAACGCGTAATTATTATAAACCTTTATATCTCTCCAAGTACTGGAATCGGTATGTGTTGGAAGTTTTCCTAAATATACGGGATTTACAGGATCCGAAATATCAACAAAAGCAGTGCCATTGCCCAAGCCCATTATTGCATATTCTGTTCCATCCTGCGGGTCGGTCCATCCCCAAGAGTCATTGCCCCTATC
The DNA here is from genome assembly GCF_028561335.1 of Aequorivita todarodis. Classification (GTDB taxonomy): domain Bacteria; phylum Bacteroidota; class Bacteroidia; order Flavobacteriales; family Flavobacteriaceae; genus Aequorivita; species Aequorivita todarodis. The sequence continues at coordinate 123,001 of NZ_JAQQTG010000018.1, forward strand.
GGTGCCAAAAGTGCTTAGAGTGATGCGCGACATAAGGTCGAGACCGTTGCAGGGATATTGCCCCGCCATTCCGTTTACACAGGGTGTTTGTGCGAAAGCGAACGAACTAATAAGTAAGGTAATGATTGGTAAAATTTTTTTCATAGTAAGGGAGTTATGTTAAAAAGAAGCCAAATGTAACTATTTTGCAGCTTACTACACAAACGTAAAAGGTTAAATATTAGTATCCTTCATGGGTGTTCGCGGGTATTATTTTTTAAAAAACATACGTTTCTGTATGTGGTAATGAAGATGTATTTTTGCCGATTAAAGCACCATTCATATATATTATGTTCGAAAACAAAGACGATTCCAGCACAAGTATTGGAAGTTTGGGCGAGTTTGGACTCATTGACCATCTCACCAAAAATTTCACAATTAAACAGAAATCAACCGTGAAGGGCATTGGCGACGATGCCGCGGTTATTTCCTGCGATTCAAAAAAAGAAATTGTTGTTTCTACGGATTTTCTTTTGGAAGGCGTGCATTTCGATTTGAGTTACGTTCCTTTAAAACATTTGGGCTATAAGGCCGTGGTTGTAAATCTGTCTGATATTTACGCCATGAACGCAACGCCTACACAAATTACGGTAAGTATTGCGGTTTCAAATAGATTTCCCGTGGAAGCTTTGGAAGAACTTTACGCAGGAATTATGGCAGCCGCAAAAATCTATAATATTGACGTTGTGGGCGGCGATACCACTTCTTCCACAACAGGCTTGATGATAAGCGTTACCGCGCTCGGAACGGTAAATAAAGGCGAAGCAGTATATAGAAGCGGCGCCAAAGAAAATGACTTGTTGGTGGTAACGGGCGACCTTGGGGCGGCATATATGGGTCTGCAGGTTTTGGAGCGCGAAAAGGAAGTTTTTAAGGTAAACCCAAATTCACAGCCAGATTTGGAGCCGTATTCCTATTTGGTGGAAAGGCAATTGAAACCCGAAGCGCGCAAGGATATTTCAGGGTTACTGAAGGAGTTGGAGGTGAAACCTACTTCAATGATTGACATCAGTGATGGGTTATCTTCAGAAATTATCCACATCTGTAAGAATTCAAAAGTTGGGTGCAATTTATTTGAAGATAAAATTCCGCTGGATCCGCAGGTTATTTCAACTTGTGAGGAATTCAATCTCGATAGTACCACGATCGCTTTAAGCGGGGGTGAAGATTATGAATTGCTATTCACCATTAAAACCGAGGATTACCCAAAAATTAAGGCGAATCCACATCTAACGGTCATTGGCCATATAACAGATGAAAAGGAAGGAATTCATTTAATAAGCCGCGTGGGAACAAAAATACCTTTGACGGCAAGAGGCTGGAATGCGCTGAAAAACAACGGATAGGTTTTAAGGATGGGCACTAAAGGCCTTGTTCCATGTATAGTACGGAAATGTATTCATGAAGAAAACCGTAGATTTCTATTGGAGCGAAACTTTCTTCTTTTTTATGAAAAAAGAAGACAAGCACTCGTTTACTTCGCGTTGTTTGCGGGTAAGCACTTCAAATTTACCGGAATAACTGTTTGAAACCTCTTTGCCACAACAAGCACATTTGTATTCGCTAATGTGGTCGGTAATTTTGCGGGTAATGATGTAATCGTGGCCAAATGCGGTGCATATTAGGCTCAAGATCGGAGGTCGGCTTTGGGGCGTAACTTTATCCATCTATGTCAATTTAATTGGGGTTGATACTTCAATATTAACAAATTTTTAGATAAAGCGCAAACTTTATCCGATAAAAAGTAAATATTTCGCAACAGAATTCCAATTTTCTATTAAACTCATATGGCCTCCTTCAATAATTTTTACGGAAACGCCACATCGTTCGGCAACCTTTTTGGTTTCCGGAAGTGGTAAAATGGGATCTTCTTCCGCTAAAATCATACATTTCCCTTTGGTGAAATTCTTCAGCACTTCGGTTCGGTCCTTTCGGTCGCGCATGCCCCTTATTGCGGCTTTTATGCCTTTTATGGGAAAAGCATAGGCTTCCATTTTTAAAGCCTCAATTTCTGTGGCAAATTTTTCTCGTGAAGATTCCGCGAAGAGATTTCCAATGGCCATGCTAATATAAGCCTGCGGATTTTGGTCGATAACCTTCAGTGCGCGGTCGCGATTTTGTCTTCTTTCCTCAGAATCCGCTACGGGCGTTGAATTGAGCAGGACCAATTTTTCAACTTTATGGGGAAACATTTCGGCATAGGCCAAAACAACGTAGCCGCCCATAGAATGGCCGATGAAAGTTGCTGATGGAATTTGTAAATGTTGAAGTAGCGCCTCCACAATCTCGGCCATTAATTCCATGGAGTGTGTTTCAGAAATAATTCCGCTTTTACCGTGGCCGGGAAAATCCATTGTAATTAAAGTATTCCTTTTTGAAAACTCCGGAATCAGGGGATTCCACATAGTGGAGCTTTCCAAAAAACCGTGGAGCAGTACAATTGCCGGCCCTTTTCCAAAGGTTTCAAAATGAATTGGACTATTTTTGAATTGAAAAGTCATATTTTGCAAAAGGCCCCAAAGGTCTTTAAGACCTCTTATGTTTGGTCATTAAATGATTTGTCCAAAAATACGATTATTTTAGGCTTTTAAATTAAAGGAATAAGATCAGGTTAAGGTTGCCATTTAAACCTAGACAACAACAATACTATGTATGTCC
>NZ_JAQQTG010000019.1 GCF_028561335.1 Aequorivita todarodis
GCAATAATGAATGCCCAGACCAGATGGAATGGACAAATTTTTCATTGGTCAGCTATACAAAATGATTTGAATGCTTATTTTAGTGATAGAATAAAATAGGATGACACAGTTAATTGAACACTCCCGATGGGCACCATGAGTCCTTATTGCGAATTCCAACTGGCTATTGCAACTACCAACTGAACTCTTAACTCTTAACTCTTAACTCTTAACTCTTAACCCTTAACTCTTAACCCTTAACTCTTAACCCTTAACTCTTAACCCTTAACTCTTAACCCTTAACTCTTAACCCTTAACTCTTAACTCTTAACCCTTAACTCTTAACCCTTAACTCTTAACCCTTAACTCTTAACCCTTAACTCTTAACCCTTAACTCTTAACTCTTATCTCTTAACTCTTAACTTTTAACCCTTAACTATAATTTGAAATACACCCTGTACATCTTCTTATACCTTAATATATATACCTGTTTTTTCTTCGGAACACATGCACAGGAGCTAACACTTTCAATAAAGGCCGAAAAACCGATTCCGCAAGGCATAAAAGATTCGCTGCAGATGCAAACAACTTTTAAGGATTTTGCCGCGCTTAAAAAAGAGACCGACACCGTTTATTTAAAATTGCAGCGGATGGGCTATATTGAAAGCGAACTCCTTCAGCTTCAAAAAGAGAGCGACAGCAGCTATGTCGCAGATTTTTTCCTCGGAACAAAATACAGCGAACTGAAAGTTTACTATTCCAAAGAAGATTTCAGCAAAAAGGAGCTGCAACGCGTTGCTTCCGAAATTACCGACAGGTATTTTATGCTGCCTTTTGAAATAATTCCAAATTCATTGCGGAAACTTACGGCACTTCGGAACCAAAAGGGAAATGCCTTTGCGCGATTGCGATTGACCGAATTTGAAAAAGAGGGTACTGACAAATTATCCGCCACTTTATTGGTGGACGATGGAACCACTCGGTCTGTGGATTCCATCGCCATAAAAGGCTATGAGAAATTTCCCCGTTCTTTTCTGAAATATTATGCAGGGGTAAAAAAAGGGCAACTATTCAACCAAAATAAACTGGTGGAACAAAGTGAAAACCTGAACAGCTTGGGTTTTGTTTCCGCCATTAAGCCGCCGGAAGCGCTTTTCAGAAAAGATTCAACAACGGTTTATTTTTATCTCGAAAAACAAAACAACAACCTATTCGATGGAATACTCGGTTTTGCAACGGACGAAGAAACACAGAAACTCACCTTTAACGGCTATTTGAACCTCGAACTAAATAACAACCTGAATTACGGCGAGCAACTATTGCTGAACTATAAAGCAGACGGGAATGAACAGGTAAATTTTAGGGTGAAAGCTACGCTGCCCTATTTGCTGAAAACTCCTTTTGGTTTAAGCGGGGAGCTTAAAATTTTTAAACGCGACAGTACTTTTATAACTACAGAACAGCAATTGCGGGCAACGTATCAAATAAACCCAAAATCCACCACGTACATTGGTTATAAAGGATACGACTCAAGCAATCTTCTGGACATTGCGATAGCGGGCACGCCCGTTGAAGATTTTAAGTCAAAGTTTTTTATAGCCGGGGCAACATACGTTAAGCCCCAAAACAAAAAGCTCTTTCCCATAAAAACCGCTATTAGTTTGGATGGAGGCATTGGAGCCCGCGATAAAGAAGGGAACAGCGATGACCAAGTACGCATTGAAACCTTGCTCAATAATATTTTCAACCTGAATTATAAAAACTCCATTTTTGTGCAGAATATAACGAGCGTACTTTTCAGCGACAGTTATTTGGTTAATGAATTGTTTCGCTTCGGCGGCATTAACAGCATTCGAGGTTTTAATGAAAACAGTATCGACGCATCGCTTTATTCAGTAATAAACACGGAATACCGATACCAGTTTAATGAAGGGGTGTTCGTCCATAGCATAATAGATGTTGGGTATTTCGAAAATGAGACCCTTTCCCTTAAACAAAATCTCTACAGCTTTGGGTTTGGACTTGGACTCAATACCAAGGCAGGACTATTTAAGTTCAATGTTGCCAATGGGAACACGGAAAACCAAGACTTCAGTTTTTCGAATACCAAAATACACATCAGTGTTTCTTCAAAATTTTAGCATATTCTATTCACAGCTACCGTCGTTCCCAAAGAAAACTTAAAAATTGGGAGCAAATACTTGTGTAATTAACTTTTTATTATGATTTTTGCCGTTGGCTAATTCAAATAATTTATAAAAATGAGAACAAAGTTTAGTGGAATTTTAACGCTTATACTAGCGTTAGTTGTGCAGCTTACCTTCGCACAGCAAAAAACTATTACAGGTACAGTGACGGACGATACAGGTCTGCCATTGCCTGGTGCAAACGTTATTGTTAAAGGCACAAGTTCTGGAACACAGTCGGATTTTGATGGTAATTATACCATTTCTGCCAATGTGGGACAGACACTTGTCTTTAGTTATGTAGGTTTTGTCGCCAAGGAAATAAAAGTAGGAGCCCAAAATAACATAGATGTTACTTTACAACCAGATGCCGCGGCTCTGGAAGAAGTAGTTGTTACTGGGTATTCTACACGAAACCAAACCGTACAGACGTCGGCCGTTGTATCGATTTCCGCTTCGGAATTATCGCAAATGGCACCGACCACCAGTATAGACAATATGCTGCAGGGTAAGGCGGCTGGTGTGCAGGTAACTGCTGCCAACGGTAAACCTGGGCAGGGAGCTTTCGTTCGTATTCGTGGAACAGGGTCTTTAACTGCCGGCGGTTCATCACCTCTATATATTGTGGATGGCGCGCCAATTCGCGAAGTGGACTTGGCAACCATTCCTAATGAAGACATCGAAAACATTTCTATTTTAAAAGATGCCGCTACAACTGCACAGTATGGTTCTCGTGGATCTAACGGTGTTGTTATCATTACAACAAAGAGTGGTGTTAGAAATAAAGATGCCAGCATTCGCTATAGCTCACGTTATGGGGTAACTTCGCAAGTACATAGGAATTATCAACTGATGGATGCGGAACAAAAAATGCAATTTGAGGCAGAAATGTATGCCTTAGGAGTATCTACTGCGGCAACACTTCCGGGTGTAACTACTCTGCCTGGATCTCCCGAAAGGCAATTTTTATTAGATCACCAAACAGATTGGGAAAAGCTAATTTTAAAAGAGGGAATCCTTCAGAATAATAGTGTTTCATTTTCTGGGGGTGCTGAAAAAATTGATTATTACTTTTCCGTATCAAACGACCGTAACACAGGTATTATTGATAAAATTGACGGTTTTGAGCGATTAGGTTCTAGATTAAATCTTAATCTTGACGCAAAAAAATGGTTAAAGCTTGGTGTTAACGTTGGTTATTCCAGATCAACTAGTGACGAACCTAGAGATAGATTTAACGATCAAAACCCGTTTTTTGCTGCCCTTTCCGCTGCTCCATACGATACAGAATTTGTTCTTGACGAATTCGGAAATCCAGTTTTAGACGAGAACGGCGATCCTATTTACGATACTTCAGGAGCCTCAGACTATCCAATTCGAGAAGCACTTGACGATGAACCTCAATTAAATATTTATAATACTACATTAGCTAGTATCAATACTCAAGTTCTGTTAAATAAGAATTGGACTTATGAATTCCAAACAGCTGTAAACTGGCTTGCACGTCGTACAGAATATTACGTAAAACCAGGATCTTATCTTGCTGGAGTTGCTGCTGGTATTGAAGGTGGTTTGAAAAGGGATTTTCAAGATCACCGCTTAGATCTTACAATAAGTAATCGATTAAACTACAACTTATCTTCTGGCGACCACAATTTAAATGTTTTAGGACTTTATGAATACAACATGAATGAGTTTAACCGTATATTGGCGGAATCAACTCAATTCCCATCGCCATTATTGAGTACGCAAACAAATGGAGCGTTAAAACGAGAAGCTAGAAGTAATAGAAGTCGTTTAACTTTAGTTTCTTATGGCCTATTTGCTGACTACAACTTTAAAGAGCGCTATTACGTATCTGGTTCTGTCCGTCGTGATGGTTCCTCAAGCTTTGGTGCTGATGTACAATGGGGTAATTTCTATAGTGGTAGTGTAGCTTGGAATGTCGCTAACGAACCTTTCTTTGATGTTGATTTTATAAACGACTTAAAATTTAGAGGATCCTATGGATCTGTAGGTAACCGTTCAGGTCTTCGCAACTATGAAGCACAAGGAACCGTAACTTTTGACTCTTATCCTGGTGGTTCCAGTACCATTCCAGATCAAATAGCTAATCCAGATTTGAGTTGGGAAACTACAACAACTACTAATATTGGTGTCGAATTTAATGCGTTTAACAAAAGATTACGCCTTGTAAGTGATTATTTCATTAGAAAAACTACTGATTTACTATTTCCAGTGCGAACAGCCTATGAGACAGGTGCTGGAACAATAACAAAAAACATTGGTGATATAGAAAATAAAGGTTTAGAGGTATCCTTGCAGGGAGAGGTTATTAGAACATCAGATTTTAGCTGGACTCTTGGGGGAAATGTTCTTTTCCTAGACCATAAGATTGTTAGTTTACCTGAGGGGAAACCTATTGATGTTGACAATACAAGTATTCGTTGGGAAGAAGGCCGAAAAATCAATGAACATTTCCTTATTCGGTACGCTGGTGTAGATCCAGAAACTGGAAGAGGCCAATTTTATGGTGGAGATGGCAATATATATTTTGCGGATGAACTTCCTCAAGATCAGGAAAATAGAGTGTTCCAAGGAAAATCTACTATTGCAGATCTTGAAGGTGGATTCTTTTCTAACATAACTTATAAAGGTTTTGGTCTTCGTACTGATTTTGTTTTCAAAACTGGAAACTGGATCAATAATATAGTAAGAGCACGCTCTAACTTTGATGGATCTGATATAGGCTTTAATCAAACCGTTGACGCTTATAATTATTGGCAACAACCTGGTGATACAGATGTAGCACCTAGTCCAAAATATGCTGTTCAAGACAGGGACTTTTACTACAGTTCTGACAGATGGTTAGAAAAAGGAGATTATATAAGGTTAAGAAATGTTACTTTGTCTTATACTTTTCCAAAGAAATATTTAGAAAAAACTCCTCTCACATCACTTAGAATTTATGCACAGGGACAAAACGTGTTGACCTTTACAAAATTTTGGGGTGATCCTGAAGTTGGTATTTCATCAGGCGAATCAATATCTTTCGCAGAAACTGTGGCACCTGGAGAAACTACTTTGTATAGTTATCCTAACACACAGTCTTACCAAATGGGTATTGATGTAAGTTTTTAATTGAATAAAAAAGATAAAAAATGAAAAAAATAATTTTAAAAATAACAGTACTAGCATTAATTCTACTAGGAGTTACTGCTTGTGATTCCAAGCTAGACCAAATACCGTTTGATCAGTTTGGTAATGAAAATGCATATGTATCTGCTGCAGATTTTGAAAATGCGGTTAGAGGAGCCTATGCTGGGTTCACATCTGGATCTATGTATGGAGGAAGTGATCAAGGTGGTATGATTGACGCTGGAGATGTTTTGGCAGATAACGTAACTATCGCACAAGATGGACGTGGCACACGTTCCACTTTACACAACTGGCGCTATGTTGCGGCGGATGGTCCTCTCTCCAATACATATCAACGAACATATATAATAGCTAATCGTGCTAACCTTATATTAGAGAATATTGTTTCTTTTGAGGGAGATAACAAAGAAAACATAATTGCAGAAGCAAAAGCAATAAGAGCATTAGCTCATTTGAATTCCGCAATTTTCTTTGCGAAAATTCCTACTCAGTCAGGAGATGCCAATGGTAGTTTAGGAATTGCCTATGTAACAGAAGCAGATGCTAACGCGCTTCCCGCAAGAGAAACTGTTGGAGTAGTCTATGACAAAATAGTGGCTGATCTAACAGATGCGCTAGCTGGTATTAATGAAACCAACCCTCCCGGTCGTCTAAACAAGCAAGGAGTTGCAACGCTGCTTTCAAGAGTTTACCTATATATGGGTAAATATGACCTTGCTGTTAATGCAGCAAACATGGTAACCACTAAACCAGCTGCAAGAAATAATGTAGTGGGTGTATGGAAGGATGCAAATCAAGACGGATTGTTATTTTACATACCTAACGAAGTAGGTACCTTAGGAATAGGGGTTGGTGTTGCTTACAGCCAAGGATCTCTTAACAACTTAACTCCGGAATATGTTGTTGATTATGACTTTTACACTAAGTTTTCTGATGAAGACATCAGAAAAGAAGCTTATACCGCTCCTGGACAAAAAGGAAGCAATAAATATAATGCGATTGTAAAATGGTTCGGTAGAGACAGCTCTTTTGATGGCTTGGTTGATCTTAAAGTTCTACGTGCTGCAGAAGCATATCTGAACAAAGCTGAAGCATATTACCGTTTAGGAAATGAAACAGCCGCAAGAAATGCCTTAGATGAGGTAAGAAGCAGAAGATACACTACTTTCGCAGGAGGTGAAACTGGACAAGCCCTGTTAGATGCAATTATGTTAGAAAGACGTTTGGAATTTGCTTTTGAAGGACACAGATTTATAGATCTTAAACGTTGGGGTTTGGGAGTACAACGTGATGGATTTGGAGACTTAAGAGATGGAACAGGCGTACCATCTGATGTACAATCACTATCTGTCGGAAATAAACTCCAATTGCCAATAGATCAAACTATCATAGACGTTAATCCTAATATTCAGCAAAATCCAGGATATTAATAATCTTAAAAATAATAGTGATGAAAAAAATCAATATAATAATTACAATCGTTGCTTTAGCCCTCTTGGTAGGTTCTTGTGAAACCTATGATGACTATAATACAGATCGTAAAACGGTAGTTGGATTTCCAGAAGGCTCAAGAAACATAAATGGTGTTCCAACTGGAAGTGAAAAAAGCATAGATGTAACAGTATTTGCGAGCGACGTTGCCGCTACTGACAGACAGTTTAATATTATTGCTGTTCCAACAATTCTAGATAATTCTACTGTCCCACCTGAAGTAGAGACTAATCCAGATAACTATAGGTTTGACCCAACTGTAACTATTCCTGCAAATTCAAGGGAGGGTATGCTAACTGTTTATGGCACAAATGCCTCTATGGTTCAAGAAAAAGAGTTTTTCTCTCTGGCAATTGAAGGATCAGCTACCGTGGTTTCTGGAGCTGTTTTAAAAATAAGGTTAAGACAATAATTTTTGTTGTACCTAAATAATTTACCCAAAAGCATCCCTTAAATTTAGGGATGCTTTTTTTATTAGATCAGTTATATTCTGCCTATTTTTAAACATAAGTAAATCCACTATTTTTTAAAAACCCATGACCGACAAAACAAACACCATTTTCGGAATATATCCAGTCAAGGAAGCTCTGGCTTCACAAGTTGTTTTTGACAAAGTTTTTGTCCAGAAAGGAATAGATAGCGATAAGATTGAAAGTCTTGTCAAAGATCTTGAAAAAGCAAACGTTCCTGTAAACATAGTCCCTTTCGAAAAACTCAATAGGCTTACAAGAGGAAACCACCAAGGCGTCGTGGCAGTAACCTCTCCGGTGTCGTTCCATAGTTTGGAAGCTGTTGTGGAAAAAGCACTTAAAAGCGATAAAGCCCCATTATTCCTTATTCTGGACCAAATTACTGATGTCCGAAATTTCGGCGCCATTCTTCGCACGGCCGAGTGTACGGGTGTTAATGCAGTGATAATTCAAAAAAGTGGCGGCGCTCCCGTTTCCGGTGATACCGTAAAAACTTCGGCTGGAGCCATTTTCAAAATTCCTATCTGTAAAGTGGAACATATCAAAGATGCGATCTTCTATTTGCAAGGTTCGGGAATTACAACAGTTGCCGCAACGGAAAAAACAAATTCCGAAATTTATTCGCTCGATTTAAAAACACCGCTGGCCATTATTATGGGCTCGGAAGGCAAAGGCGTTTCAAAGTCGGTTTTAAGTTTAGTAGATCAACGCGCTTCCCTGCCCCTGCTAGGCGAAATAAATTCATTGAACGTTTCTGTGGCATGTGGCGCTTTTCTTTATGAAGTAGTGCGCCAACGCAGATAAGGGTTATTCGGAAGTATCTTCTGAATTTTTCTTGTAACTGTATATTATTTTTATACGTCGGGGCTTTTTTGCTTCGATTTCTTCCATAGGAGGATCCTTTGGCAACTCCTTGGGCAACTCTATGAAATTTCCATTTTCATCAAATTGTTTTAGAAAAGGATCATTGTCAGGATTATAATCGTCCCGCTCCCATTCATATTTCTTGTTCTGGACTGGATTACCCTTAAAAAAGAAAGCAAATAGCAGCCCCACAATAAAACCGGAAAGATGTCCTTCCCAAGAAATTTCAGGGTTAACGGGGAAGACATACCAAAGCATTCCCCCATAAAGAAACACTACCGCCAAAGCCAATGCGGTAAGCTGATATTGTTTTGAAAAAATACCCTTAAAAAACAAAAATGCCGCAAGCATATACACTACACCGCTTGCTCCTATGTGCAGCGAAGATCTGCCAATGAACCACGTTGCAATGCCCGTCAACAAAAGTCCGAATAGCAGCACCTTCCAGCGAATATTTCGGTAGAAATAAAACAAGGCTGAGGACAGGACAAACAAGGGGATCGAATTGTTGAAAAGATGTTTCAAGCTCCCGTGAATGAAGGGACTAAAAAGAATGCCACGCAAACCTTTCAACTCTCTTGGATAAACTCCATAAGCATTGAAATTCAACCCAAACCGCGATTCAATCCAAAACACAATCCAAAGCACCATCACGAACAGCAATGGATATCCAAACACTTCGGGAGTAAATTTTAATTGGTTTGATTCAGACATAGATTATAAATTACAAAAAGCAATCCCCAAATCAAATTTATGATAAATTGTCAGTGAAACCGATTTATTAAAATTGTAATTTTGAAAACTATGAACGCACCTCTCGCCGAAAGGATTCGCCCAACTACTTTAGAAGGTTATTTAAGCCAGCAGCACTTGGTTGGCGCCAAAGGGTCGCTTACTTCACAATTAAGTACCGGAATGATTCCTTCCATGATTTTTTGGGGACCACCGGGAACGGGGAAAACCACTCTGGCAAATATTATTGCGAATGAAAGCGGTAGGCCATTCTATACGTTAAGCGCAGTGGATAGTGGTGTTGCCGCCGTTCGGGAGGTAATAGAGAAAGCAAAGAAAAGCGACACCCTATTTTCAACCAAAAACCCAATTCTGTTTATTGATGAAATCCATCGTTTCAGCAAATCGCAGCAGGATTCGCTTTTGGGCGCGGTGGAAAAAGGTTGGATCACCCTAATTGGTGCCACAACCGAAAATCCAAGTTTTGAGGTAATACCCGCTTTGTTGTCCCGCTGCCAGGTATATGTTTTGGAACCCTTCAGCCGTGAAGACATGGAAGCATTGCTGAAGCGGGCTTTAAAGGAGGACCAAATTTTATCAAAAAAAAAGGTAAACTTAAAAGAAACCGAAGCCATAATAAGGCTTTCCGGCGGAGATGCACGCAAACTACTGAATATTTTGGAGTTGGTGGTGCTTTCTGAGGAAAGTGAAAAAATTACGATTACCAATGAACTGGTAATGCAAAAAGCGCAAAAAAACACAGTGCTTTATGACAAAACGGGCGAGCAACATTACGATATCATTTCAGCATTCATAAAATCCATGCGCGGAAGCGACCCAAACGCTGCCGTATATTGGTTGGCCAGAATGATAGAAGGCGGCGAGGACATTAAGTTCATTGCGCGAAGAATGGTCATTCTCGCTTCCGAAGATATCGGCAATGCAAACCCAAATGCACTTTTACTTGCCAATAGTACTTTTCAGTCCGTAAATACAATTGGTTATCCAGAAGCGCGCATCATTTTAAGCCAATGCGCCATTTATTTGGCAACTTCCCCGAAAAGCAATGCTTCATACAAAGCCATTAGCGAAGCGCAACAGCTTGTTCGGCAAACGGGCAACCTGTCCGTGCCGTTATCTATCAGAAATGCCCCAACAAAGCTTATGAAGCAATTGGGGTACGGAAAGGAATATGAATATGCCCACAATTACGAAGGAAACTTTGTACCGCATGAATTTTTGCCCGAAGAGATAAAAGGAACCACTTTTTACAGACCCGGAAACAACCCAAAAGAAAATGCGCTGAAAAACTACTTAAGACAGCTTTGGAAAGATAAATACGATTTTTAGTCTTCAGATTTGTAAACGGTTGAAACACCATTTTCCTTAATGATAAGATTACCTGAAGGATCAAAAGCAGCATCGGCAACGTTTCCGAAGGTGTCCATATATTTAACCACATTATTCATTACGATAATTTTCCCCTTTAAGAGAAGTCCGTCAGCCGCACTGGCAGATTCTTCATATAAGGAATACCCCTCCGCTGTTTTTCGCAGCAGATACGTTTTCCCGGAATTTGAATAGTTTGAAAATTTGGCATCCGGAAGCAAATTTCCCGAACCATTTGACATTCTTGGTGTTGTGGGTTCAACCCCCTCTTTTGGATTTTTATTTGTTTGATTGGATGTAATTGTATTATTATCTTTCAAAAGCACCACATCCTTTTGTTTTACGTGCAAAACCTGCATACCGTTGAACGCCTTCCGAAGCGCATCCTGATAGGATTTGTCATATTCCTTATACTTGCTTTTGCCTTCTTGGCCCCTATACACCTCATTATCGTTACAGTCTTTCAAAACTAACTGAAGCTTGGTCCCAAGAATGGTACTCAATTTTTCCACATTGGCGAAAAGACCATCACAACGGTTGGCATTGGGTGCGGAGTCTGCCATATAAGCATTGAAACCATTTTTTTCAAGATAGAACTTGGTCATGCTGTTAAGCTGATATTGGTCCCGACCATTTAAAAAATCAAACTGTTCTGGCACAACTACATAACTGTAATCGCTCAAGTTTGTATTCTGTGAAATTGCATTGGTGGCCAGCAATAAAGCAATGGCAAGAAGTAAATAACGTGTCATTCTTCGTCAATTATAATGTTAAAACCTAACTGTAAAGATACACTTTTTGCCTTTGCCAAATTGCCATAGTTTATGAGGTTGTCCGTAACGATATAAAAATTTATTTTGCCCATATCCACTGAAGCGCCCAGCCCAATATTTGAAAAAGAATACGAATCAACCGTGTAGGTTGCTTTCGCTGAAAGATATTCCGTAAGTCTTCTATGGTAAAAAAAGGTTCCTGCCATTTGGGGCCTTTTCGGTCTGAAAATGGAATAGAACTGAAACCCAATACTTTGCTTGTGAAGATTTTCTCCGCCTGTGTTCAAGCAATCACACGCCCCAGTGGCATTAAACCTGCCAAAACCATAACTCAGGCCCGCATTTAATTTTACCGGACGAAACTGGGTATAGCTGTTATGGAGGGTGTCTATCGGTATTTCCCGCTTCACTTCATCCTCCAGATCGCTATAGTACGGAAAGGTTGATTCCCCTTCATTCAATGGCGGAAAAATCAGGTTTATACCATCCAACGTGTAGGTTCCGTGGGCGCGGTAATTTTCGACATCCTTTGAATGAAATATGGCGCCAACATCCTGCGCACTTGCCGATAGGCTCCAGGCCTCATTAAAATCATACGTAAAACCCAAGTCCACCCCCACACCAAAATTGCCCCCGAAAAAAGCACGTCCCAAAATTTCACTGGTCACCTGCCCTGCCCCATCCAGTTCCCGCAAAGAAGCATAGCCGGAAGTTTCCACGGAAACATCGGCATTTTGGACGGTGTGCTCATATATGTTCTCAGAACTTTCATTGCCCAAGCGGGTTACGAAGGTTCCTGAATTGTTCACACTCCGGTAACTGAACATACTTGAATACAATTTCAACCGTGCGCCCACCGTCAGTTTTTTACTGATTTGTTTGTTCAGCCCAAAATGATAGACGGTCATAAAATCACCTGTGGTGCTTATTTCACCCAAATCGAATTGATAATTCAAATAGTCGCGATTGCCTTCCCAAGCCAAAATGGCCAGATCTCTCGGGAAGTATGCTATAAAATCAAACTCTTGATAGATACCGCCGGAAAAATAGATTTCATTCCTTGCGCGCCATCCAAAGTTAATGAGCTCCAATTGTTGCGTAGCCGTAAAGAAATCGGTATTCTTCATTTCAAAAATCTTTTGGGTAATGCGATCGTTTATGTTATCATTCCCGTTCTTAAAAACATCGTAAGCCGAAACTCCCGAAGAACCTCCATTGAAGTGTAGCTGCGACAAAAAAGGAATTCCGTAATGCTTTTTTTGAAGCACTTTGCTACCGGGATTCAACATCAAGGATTGGGGAATATCGTCGAAACCATAGAGTATTTGCTTATTTTGGGAAATGGCAAATACTCCCACAAGGGACAATATGACAGTTAAAATATCTCGCATTGTATTAGTATTCCAAAAAGTAGGTGGTTTTGGATTTAAGATTTAATGTGCCCTCCAGGTTTTCGTTGGAAGAAGGAATGGTTACCGAAACCACAACCTTATGCGCTTGTGTTAGGCGTACAATATCTTCCCCCTCAACATTCTCTACAAACTCAGTAATCACAGGAGCTGTAAGTGTTCCTTGAGCCACAGGGGTTCCAGACACATAGGTTGTGTCGTTCATTTCACTTAAAAATTGAAAATCCACTTGAAAATCCCGAGGAATACTGTTGGTAAACTTAAAATAGAACTCGGCTCGCCTCAGGCTTTCCTGTAACGTGCTGTCATCCAAAAATCTAATTTCGGTAGTATCGCGAACAGTAAGGATTTGGGTGGAATTTATGGTG
The DNA here is from genome assembly GCF_028561335.1 of Aequorivita todarodis. GTDB lineage: Bacteria > Bacteroidota > Bacteroidia > Flavobacteriales > Flavobacteriaceae > Aequorivita > Aequorivita todarodis. The sequence continues at coordinate 12,821 of NZ_JAQQTG010000019.1, forward strand.
TCAAAAAAACGATCTGCCGGCAGATTGAAGTATATCAAATTTAGTTCAAAGATTGGGGTAAGGGCAATATCCTCGGCTTGGTCAAAATCGGTATTCTTTATGCAGGCCGTCAAAAAAAGGCAAACACAGGCCGCAAAAATGGGCAACGTGAAAGTTTTATTCATCAGTGGGGATAGTTTACCTGTAGTTAACGCCGTTTATTTTAGATTATTACTACAGGTAATTTTTAATCTCCAAAAGTTCACGTATGGCAAAATAGGGAGCTGCCACGTTTTCATTTCTGTAATTAAAGAACAAAGTGTGCATTCCAGCATTTTCTGCCCCAATGATATCCGCCTCAAAACTGTCGCCAATCATTATGCTCCTATGGGGCACTGCCGAAGCTTTTGACAAAGCCGTTTGGAAAACGGCCGGGTGGGGCTTCTTTAACCCTACTTCCTCTGAAGTGGTTATTGTGCTGAAATATTTTTTGATACCGCTGTTGTTTAATTTTAAATACTGTACTTCCTCAAAACCATTTGTTATTATGTGCAGCTTGTATTTTGCCGAAAGGTATTCCAGGATTTCAAAAGAGTTCTCAAAAAGATGATTGTCAACCGGCAGTTCGTCAATATAACAAACTGCAAGGGCGTCAATGGTTTCCATGGGAAATTTCAGTTTGAAAATATCAAAAGTCTCGGTCAATCTGCCTCTGCGGAGCTCTTCCTTTGAAACGCGTTCTTCACGGTATTTCTTCCAATAAATCAAATTGATGGGTTCGTATTCCCTCAAAAAGTCGGGAAGTGGCAGTGCTATTTTATGTTTTCGGAATACCCTTTCAAAAGCCAATCCTGAATTTCGGTCAAAATCCCAAAGGGTGTGGTCCAAATCAAAAAAAACGTCCGTTATTTCGCTATTGTGCATATTCCTGTAGTTTTTCTGAAAAAATACTTCGCCATACCTTGTTGCTTTCCGCAGCAGAAAAATCCTTGTTGGAAAAAATCATTGTAAACGTTCCGTTTACTTTTTCCACGGCCTTAATGGTATTGTTGACGGTTTTTTCAATATCTGAAGCGTATTTTTTTTGAAATGCCAAAGTGGTCATCGCCGAAGGATGGATAATCAAAGGGGTTTTTATCTCATAATCCAAATCATAAAAAAGAAAGGGCGTGCAGGTGCCAGCGCGGAAGCCAACGGTATCGCGAAATACCATTGTAAAATCGCGCTTCACTTCCAGTTCTACCAAATGGCGGTAAATGTCGGGAAGGTTTACCAAAAACTCGGAATTCATCGAGTAGTCCAGGGAACGGTTGGTTATTTCCTGCATCCGGCGTTTTTCCATTTTCAGCATTTCATAATCGCTCAATGCATTGAATGAAAAAATGAGCCCCACATCTTTGTAGTCCGAAACATATTTTATCAACATCTTGAACTTCTGCCGATGGGTGTTCATACTCTCGTTAAATGACAGCGCATTTCCCAAAAGAAAGAAAACCGTAAGGTTAAAATCACTCCTCGTGGCTTTGTTCACGATCCATTTGAATGTATCCAGCGGATCGCGCTTAATGCCCAAAACCACTTGGGTACGCTCGATCATATTTCTGAATTTGCCATGAAAAAACCCATTTACATAACCCACAACAGTTCTAAAGAATCCCTTCTGCTTATAGGCATACGGCTGAGCCGCTTCAATTACTGGGTGGACAATAAGTTTTTTCTGGGGAAAAATCAATTCGGGGAAAGCCCCCATAAGTTTATCCTTGAACAGATACGCCCAAATATCCACAATAGGCTGATGGAGAAACCCTTCTTTGAACGCCAAACTTTCCGAAGCCATAAAGCGCCCCACTCCATCCTTCACGTGTGGAAGATATTCTTCGTAGCGTGTAACCATATAAAAGCTGGCCGAAAAAATATCAAAGGGCAGGCCGCTACTATTTGACACCGAAAAGAAGCCAAAGGTGTCCCCCCATTTTTTTACGGTAAAGTCTATGGATTCCAGGCCCTGTTGCTCCAAAAGCCCATAACTTTGGAAGAAAAGTTCGTTGCCCAAGGGTTTTTTTCCATAGGAAATCTTGGGGCCAAGATGGGCTATAAATTCTTCAATTACCGAAGTAAACGCAACTTCAATCCCCAAAATTCGCAGACAAATATGCTTAAAAATATAGGAAATACGGGGGGTGAGTTTTTGGGTGTAAATTAACAGCATAGTGGGTTACAGCATATTTTCATCGGCAAAGCTAAAGTACGCTTTTTCGGTAATTATAAGATGGTCCAGCACTTTTATGTCCAGGCTTTCGCCTGCGGTTCTCAGTTTTTTGGTAAGCTGGATATCTGCTTGGCTGGGCTTCAAGGTGCCCGAGGGATGGTTGTGCGCCAAAATAATGCCCACTGCCCCAAGTTGCAAAGCTTCCTTAAACGCCAACCGAACATCAACCACCGTTCCGGTGATTCCTCCTTTGCTGAGCTGTGCACTTTTAATAATTTTGTTTGAATTGTTTAGATAAAGTATCCAAAACTCCTCGTGCGGAAGTTCGCCAATTATAGGCTGCACATATTCAAAAACGGAATTGCTGGACGTAATTTTTTTTCGCTCCAAGGCCTCTCCCGTTCTTCTTCTTCGGCCCAATTCCATTGCGGCGGCTATGCTTATTGCTTTGGCCTCGCCTATGCCCTTAAACTCCATCAATTCAGATATGGAGCGCCTTCCCAGTTCACTCAGATTGTTATCTGCCGAAGCCAGGATACGTTGGCTCAAGGAAACGGCACTTTCGTTGCGGCTCCCGGAACCTATCAAAATGGCAATTAGTTCTGCGTCGCTCAGCGCAGTTTTGCCTTTCAGCAATAATTTTTCGCGCGGACGGTCGTCTTCGTTCCAGTTTTTTATGGAAAAGGAGTTGCTTTCTTCCAAGGCTATTTGCGTTTCCTTAAAGATAATAATGAAATATTTAAATTACATAATTTTAGAAAACAATCTTCTGGCAAGGATGCTGTTTCAAATTTTAATGGATAGCTTTATCTCTTCAATTAAAATTCTTTGGTTATGAAATCACTTTTTGACGCTGACACTTTATCTGAAACTCGAAATAGATTGGACAGTCTCTCTGAAAATTCTGGGAAACAATGGGGCAAGATGACCGTGGGACAAATGTTGCACCATTGCCAGGGCCCTTTCAATATTATGCTTGAAAAGGATGATTACGGTATGAAACCTAATTTTCTGGCCAAGCTATTTTTCAAAAGAATGCTTTATAACGATTCCCCTTTTCGAAAAAATCTGCCGACTGCTAAATTTTTAAAAGAATCTGAAGCCCGAGATTTTAATGTTGAAAAGAAAAAACTTACTGCTTTATTGGATGAATTTGAAGCTCAAAGAGATCGTGAGGAATGGAGCCCCCATCCCGGATTCGGATATTTCACAAAACAACAATGGGGACAAATGCAGTATAAACATCTGGACCATCATTTGAAGCAGTTCGGGGTTTAAAAAACGTTATCAATTAAAGAATTTTATCCGTCCTGCTTCTTCAGCCACTCCAAGGCTTTTTGGCGCTCGTCCAGTTCAAAACCTTTCGTTTTCATCCCCGGAATGATTGATCCGAAGGCCTCAATGGATTTTTCCAGCCATTCTTTGTTGGTAACGATGGCAACGGTTTTTATGTCGTGCCAATAATGCAGCCCTACCTTTAAGTCCTCCCACATTGCTTTTGCGGTATAGTTCAACTCGTCTATTTCCACAAAAAGCTTAATGGTGCCGTGCATCGTTTTATGCTTTTCCAATAGCGGATTAAGCAGGTCGTAATCCTTTTCTGTGGTTTTTCCGGAAATCACTATTCCCAAAATATCCTCGGGCAGTCCGTTGATAATAGTGAACATAATATTTCTTTTTAGTTTAACTTTTTTGAAGATTAAAGTTAAAAATTGTTGTAGGCTATTGTTATTAAAGATGTATTAATTAACACATTTTTAATGTGGGGAAATTTGCTGGAGATTCTTCGTAAATGGTATATGAAGAGGGAGAAAAAGTTTTTTTGGACGAGCTTAGAAATTAACCACGAATTGACGAATGGGATTCGCTGTGCGCATCCCCCAAAGCTCCTCCCGATAACTATCGGGATTGAAAATGGAAAGGAAGAAAAAAGTTTTGAGCTTGCTCAAGAAACTTTTTTCTTCCTTTCCATTCATTCGTGACCGCGGAGGGATTCAAACCCCCAACCCTCAGAGCCGAAATCTGATGCGCTATTCAGTTGCGCCACGCGGCCGTGCTCAATGTTCAATGTTCAATGTTCAATGTTCAATGTTCAATGTTCAATGTTCAAAAATATTTAGTTTCGAATCATATTAACCTAATAACCCAATAACTTATTAACCAATAACTATAAATTAGGAAAGCCTCGCCTTCACTACGGTCGAAATGGTTTTGCCATCCGCTTTTCCAGCAAGTTTTGCACTAGCCAATCCCATTACCTTTCCCATATCTGCCATTGAGGACGCTTTAGTTTCAGCAATAATTTCATCTACAATCTTGCTCACTTCCTCTTCACTTAATTGTTTTGGCAAAAACTGCTCAATAACCTTTGCTTGAAGCAGTTCCGGTTCTGCAAGATCTGCACGGTTTTGCGCTGTGTAAATGGCCGCACTGTCCTTTCGTTGTTTTACCTGCTTTTGCAGCAATTTTATTTCTTCTTCTTCGCTCAAATCTGCCTTTGAACCCGTTTCGGTCTGCGCCAAAAGCAAAGCGGATTTCACGGAACGCAATGCCTCCAAAGACTGGGTGTCCTTAGCTTTCATCGCAATTTTCATCGCCTCCATTACCTTATCCTGTAAGCTCATTATGTAATTTTTTATAGATTGCGAAGATACTCAATAAACCGGAAACTGGAAACAGTAAAATTTAGATTTATCCCATTGGGGATATCGAGGCAAAAAAAGCCCGAACTCATTCCTGAAATCCGGGCTCCTGCTTTAAGTGAAAAAATTCACTTAGTCCACATTATCGTGCAAAAAGGAATTGTTTTTCCGCAATTCAATTTCGTCGTCTTCCGTATTTACAGAGGTTCTTGAAATGTTTGGTTCGTTTTTGGTTTCGTTCAGATCGATGCCCATACGTTTGTACGCGGGTTGTTTTTCAATCTCATCGATGCGCGAAGGGCTGTTTTTGAACTTATAGTTGAATTCCTTCATCTTTCTTTTGCGCTCTTCGGTACGGTCCTTCAATATTTTTGAGATTGGCGAATTGAGCGGATCTTCATCTTCTTGGGTATCCTTTTCCTCTGTTTTGGGCGCTGAAACCGTTCTTTTTTCAAAAACAATCTCCTCATCTTCGTCCTCTTCCGTAGCAACCTCCTTTGAAGGTTTGGCATTGGTCAACTGGTTTTCAATTTCCTGATAATCATCTAAGCTATACCGCTTTATTCCTTCACCCGAAACTTCTGTAACGGGAATTATTTCAATAGGGTCCTGAACCTCTATTTCGTCCAGATCAAAGAAAACCGTTTCTTCTTTCTGTTCCTTTTCGGGCTTTTTGGAAGCTGAATTGATAGGGAGATCAAACATCAATATTTGGTCATCGCTCTCTTCGGGAGTTGGCGCAACCTTATTCGAATCTTTTTCGGCTTCCTTTTTCGGCGTCTCAAGAATCACAAAATCGTTTACGTTTATTTTATTGATTTCCAATTGATTGAATTCCGCTATGTCTTCAACCGCAACTTCTTCATAAGAAACTTTAAGATTTCTCAACAATTCCGAAGTTTTGATATAACCATCAAATGGTAGTCTTTCTTCAATTTCAGCATCGTCAAAAAGGGTATGCTTTACTACGGAAGTTTCAGCTTTTGGCTGGGTGGATACGGGCTTCTCAGGAAGTCGTACGGGCGTAGCGGTTGGTTTGGGGCTAAGATCGTGCTCCGCTTTTTGCTCGTCTTCCAAGGTGTGGATTATCTTTTTTGTTTCAGTATTTACTATTTCGTTCTGTTGCTCAACGTTGAAACCCGTTGCAATTACGGTAATTGAAATGGAACTTTCCAGACTTTCCTCTTCGCCAACACCCATAATAATGTTTGCGCTGTGGCCGGCCTCATCTTGAATGTGGTCGCTGATTTCGCCAATTTCATCAATGGTAATTTCGTCTGAACCGGAAACGATGAGCAGCAATACGTTTTTGGCACCCTTAATTTTGTTGTCGTTAAGTAAGGGGGAATCCAAGGCTCTTCCTATTGCTTCCTTCGCCCTATTGGCACCAGAGGCAGTAGCGCTTCCCATGATGGCGGTTCCACTATTAGCAAGCACAGTTTTGGCGTCGCGAAGGTCAATGTTTTGGGTGTAGTGGTGGGTAATTACCTCGGCAATACCACGAGCAGCGGTGGCCAAAACCTCATCGGCTTTTGAGAAACCCGCCTTAAAACCAAGATTTCCGTAAACTTCGCGTAATTTATTGTTGTTGATAACCACCAACGAATCCACATTTTGGCGCAGTTTTTCGACCCCAATATGGGCTTGGTCGTTTCTGGTTTTTCCTTCAAATTGGAATGGAATGGTTACGATGCCAACTGTTAAAATGTCCATATCCTTGGCCATTTTTGCAATAATGGGCGCCGCACCGGTTCCGGTACCGCCGCCCATTCCGGCCGTGATGAAGATCATTTTGGTATTGGTGGTGAGCATGCTGCGGATTTCTTCCATGCTTTCCACAGCAGATTGTTCCCCAACTTTAGGATTTGCCCCGGCTCCCAAACCTTCGGTAAGGGAAACGCCCAATTGGATTTTGATTGGCACCGGGCTGTTTTCCAATGCTTGTGAATCTGTATTGCAAATTACAAAGTCAACTCCCTTTATGCCCTGGCTGAACATATGGTTAATGGCGTTACTTCCGCCGCCGCCTACGCCAATCACCTTAATTACGTTGGATTGGTTCTTCGGCAGATCGAAGGAAATGTTGTCAAATTCTGTTTTGCTGCTCATAGTTTTATTTTTTTGCAATTTTTTATTTTCTATTTTCACTGTTTACCGCTACTGAACACTTTATTCAGCGTTGTCAAGGAATTCCTTGAACTTCTCGGCCCATTTATCAAAAAACCGCTTGGAACTTTTTGATTCCTTTTCTTTGCTTTTTTTGTCTTTTTTTCCTGTTTCCGTTTCGGTCTCGGTTGTACTTGATTTTACATCTTCCTCAATAGCGGATTCCTGATGCGGAAAACGCTTCATCAATGAAGATTTTTCTTTGCTTTCCAAACTGTTCAGTACCAAACCGACTGCGGTCGCGTACATTGGGCTTGTGGTTTCGGCATCGCTGTCGCCTGCCAAATGCTCGTTTGGGTACCCGATGCGGGTGTCCATTCCGGTAATGTATTCAACAAGCTGTTTTATATGTTGAAGCTGCGCTCCGCCTCCAGTAAGTACAATTCCTGCAATAAGTTTCTTTTTTGAGTCTTCGTGTCCGTAATTTTTTATTTCCATATACGCCTGCTCGATGATTTCGATAACACGGGCATGGATTATTTTTGAAAGGTTTTTTAAGCTGATTTCCTTTGGCTCTCGGCCACGAAGCCCAGGAATGGAAACTATTTCGTTGTCTTTGTTTTCCCCTGGCCAAGCTGAGCCAAATTTTATTTTCAGAAGTTCCGCTTGCTTTTCAATGATGGAACAGCCTTCCTTTATGTCTTCGGTAATCACATTTCCGCCGAAAGGAATTACAGCGGTATGGCGAATGATGCCATCCTTAAAAATCGCCAAATCGGTTGTACCGCCTCCAATGTCAATCAGCGCTACTCCCGCTTCCTTTTCCTCTTGGCTCAAAACCGCTTTTGCGGAAGCCAAAGGCTCCAACGTAATTGCCGAAAGCTCCAGTCCGGCACTTTTTATACATCTGCCCACATTCCGGATGGAGGAAACCTGCCCTACCACCACGTGAAAGTTGGCTTCCAAACGTGCGCCGTACATGCCGATGGGCTCTTTTATTTCGGCCTGCCCGTCAACCTTAAAATCCTGTGGCAGTACGTGCAAAATCTCTTCGCCGGGAAGCATTACCAATTTGTGGACTTGGTTGCAAAGACGATCAATGTCTTCTTCCCTAATAACATCTTCCCCATTGGGGCGGGTAATGTAATCGCTGTGCTGAAGGCTCCGGATGTGCTGGCCGGCAATGCCCACGACCACTTCTTTTATCTTCATTCCCGAAGAAGTCTCGGCATCCTGTACCGCTTGCTGAATCGACTGAATGGTTTGGGTAATGTTGTTTACCACGCCACGGTGCACGCCAAGGCTTTTGGCTTTGCCAATTCCCAATACCTCCATTTTGCCATAATCGTTCTTTCTACCAATCATAGCTACTATTTTGGTAGTTCCAATATCCAATCCTACAGCAATATTATCGTTTTCCATGGTCTTACTTTTTTGTGGCAATTACCTGATCGTCAAATTTCAGATTTACCCTATTGTACCCATACAGTGTACTGTCCTGTTTTGTCTTTTTGTAAAAAGCCTTAAAGTTTTGAAACTTTTTTTCAATGTGTTCCGGCTTTCCAAAAAGCACTTTAAAATCCATTTTCCGGAGTTCCAATTCTATTTCGCCATCCGCTTTTCTGTTTAAACCTACCACGTATTTTTTCATAAATTCATCACGCTCAATTTTAAGCAACAGCGGGGTAAGTTCGTTGAAATTATTCTTTGAAGTTCCCGTAATTATGGGTACTCTCGCAGAGTAAACATCAGACAGCGGCATCTTTTTTCCGTCTGCGTCCAAGTAATAATCCGGCGAAGCAGATACCCTGCCTATAGGTTTGCGCTGTTCTATTTTTGCCCCCAACGTACCGTCCACCGACAGATACACCTGAGCATCACGAATCATAGGGTTTTCCTGCAATCTTTGCTCCATCTTCTTCAAAACTAAAGTTTCTTTACCTATGCTCGTAACCTTGCCATGATTTTGTATCAACAATTTATTAACTGTATTGTAGGTGATAAAAGGGCTGTTTTCATCCACAAATTCTACGTCCACCTTCTTGATTTTTCGGGCGTCATTCCGCTTTTTTGTAAAGCTGAAAAGGAATGCCATCAATCCGAGCAGAAATATAAATTTTATGATTTCGAGACTACGTTTCATTTTTTAATTTTTGCGTTAACTTATTTACTTCGGCACCAATGTCACCGGCGCCTACGAGCAATTTTATTCTACATTTCGATTTCAATAAAACTTCGGGCAGAGCAGATTTGAAAACCACTCTTTTCTTTTCTGAAACAACCTGATTTAAAAGCCATTCCGATGTAATTCCCTCAATAGGTTCTTCCCGAGCGGGATAAATATCCAGCAGCACCACCTCGTCAAATTGTGAAAGACTTCTGGCAAAATCTTCAGCAAAATCGCGCGTTCTGCTGAAAAGATGCGGCTGAAAGACAATCTGTTTGTGATCGTTCGGATACATTTCGTCCACGGCCTGAAATAGCGCATCAATTTCCGTGGGATGATGGGCATAATCGTCTATCAAAACCAATTCATCGGTTTTTATTTTATAGGAAAAGCGGCGTTTCACCCCTTTAAAAGATGCCAATGCTTTGGGCAGGCAATCGGTTGGGGAGCCTGCTAAAATTGCCATGCCCAAAGCCATAACGGCATTTGTGAGATTATGACGGCCGGGAAGATTAAAAGTTAAATTCTCCAATATTCCGTTCGGGGTTTTTAGATCGAAAAGATAGGCGCCGTCCTTTATTTTTACATTTTGGGCCGAATAATCCGCGGTTTCCTCAACGGCAACGGTCACTCCATCCAAAGGAAGGTTCTTTTTTATGAAAATATTTTCCTCTTTTTCAACCAACCGCGAAAACGTTCTAAACGCATTCTCTATTTCCGAAGCATCGCCATAAATGTCCAAATGGTCCGCGTCCATTGAAGTTACACAGGCAATATCCGGGCGAAGCTGCAGGAAGGAACGGTCAAATTCGTCTGCCTCAACAACGGTTATTTCGTTGCCTTTATAAATAAAATTTGAATTGTAATTTTCAGCAATCCCGCCCAAAAACGCGGTTACCGGCATATCGCATTCCGCCAATAAATGCCCCAAAATGGCCGAAGTCGTAGTTTTTCCGTGCGTTCCGGCCACGGCCAGACACAGCGTATTTTTGGAAACCTCGCCCAAAAGCTGGGCACGTTTTACGATTTGAAAATCTTCTGAAAAGAAATAATTTAAAATCTTGTTGCCCTTTGGAATGGCGGGCGTGTAAACCACCAAAACATTCTCTTTTGAAAGAACTTCTTTTTGAATCTCGGAAATTTCATCAATAAAAGTAACCGGGATGCCTTCCGAAATCAATTCCGCAGTCAAATCTGTTGAAGTTCTGTCGTACCCAAAAACAGCCTTCCCCTGCATTTTGAAATAGCGTGCAAGCGCACTCATCCCAATGCCGCCGATGCCGACGAAGTAGAAAGTTTGTATGTTATTTAGGTTGTTCATTTTTAAGTTTAAATGTTTATGGGTTTATGGGTTTATGGGTTTAAATGTTTAAGTGTTTAAGTGTTTAAGTGTTTAAGCGTTTTACTAAACTTTTAAACTTTTAAACTTCTAAACTTTTAAACCCGTCTTTATCATTTTCTCAATCTCTTCAACTATATCTTTTGTGGCGTTTGGTTTTGCCAGTTTTTTTATGTTTTCAGAAAGTGTTTTCTGTTTTTCTTCGGATGCAAGCAATGCTGAAAATTCCCTTTCAAAATTTGAATCCAAATCGTTTTCTTTGATTAATAACGCGGCATTTTTTTCCGAAATTGCCAGTGCGTTTTTGGTTTGGTGGTCTTCGGCAACGTTTGGCGAGGGAATGAAAATCACGGGCTTGCCCACCAAACACAGTTCCGATACCGAGAGAGCACCCGCACGCGAAATGATGAAATCTGCCGCCGCGTATGCCAAATCCATTCGGTTTAAAAAGGGATGGATTTGGACCGTTTGGGAACCTCTGTTTTTATAGGTTCCTTCGTAAAATTTTCCGCATTGCCAAATAACCTGCAAATTGCTTTTTTCAAAAAACGGCAATGATTTTTCAATCAACTGGTTGATACGGCGTGCACCGAGACTTCCGCCCAAAACCAACAACGTTTTCTTTTCTTTTTTCAAGTTGAAGAAAGCTACCGCTTCTTCCCTTTTTAAAGAAATATCCAGCAAATCCTGCCGCACGGGATTGCCCGTTATTCTTACTTTTTCCGAAGGGAAGAATTTTCCCATTCCTTCATAAGCCACACAAATCTTCTGAACTTTACTGCTCAACCATTTGTTGGTTATTCCTGCGTGGCTATTCTGCTCTTGAATTAAGCAGGGAATCCCTTTTAAAGCGGCCATTCGCAACAAGGGAGCGCTGGCATAACCACCCGTACCGATTGCAACATCGGGTTTAAACTCTTTTAATATTTGCAAGGATTTTTGCAAACTGGATACAAGTTTCAACGGAAACGATAGGTTCTGAAGCGATAAACTCCGCTGCAATCCAGAAATCCAAAGTCCCTTTATTTTATAGCCTGCCTGTGGCACCTTTTCCATTTCCATTCTATCCTTTGCGCCAACGAACAAAAATTCAGCATCGGGAAAACGGGTTTTTAACTCGTTCGCAATGGCAACCGCCGGGTAAATATGACCTCCGGTGCCGCCGCCGCTTATGATGAATTTTGGTTTCACTGTTTCTTTTCTCTTTGTTCTTTGTTCTGGGGAGACGCACGGCCGTGCGTCTCTACGTTATATTATTTATTAGACGCACGGCCGTGCGTCTCTACTGTTATATCGTTTCGCTCAATATATCCAATGGATTTTCTTCTGTTTCTTCTTTGGCAACCACCTCCCGTTTTGCGCTCACGCTTAAAATCATTCCCAGTGCCAGACACGTCATCCAAATTGAGGTTCCGCCGCTACTTATCAATGGCAAATTTTGGCCCGTCACCGGAAATAATTCCACGGCCACCGCCATATTTATCATCGCCCTAAAAACAATGGGCAGGCCCACGCCTATGACCAACAACTTTCCAAAAACGGAGGTTGATTTATGCGCGACCACTACAATCCTAAAAAGCAGAAACAAATACAAAACCATCAAAAACATGCCGCCCAAAAGGCCAAATTCCTCAACAATTATTGCATAAATAAAATCGGAGGATGACTGTGGCAAAAAGTTCTTTTGAACACTTTTGCCCGGTCCCAGACCTGCCAAACCTCCTGATGCGATAGCTATTTTGGCGTGCTCAATTTGATAATCCGCTTCGGTGTCTTTACCATCGCCAAAATTTTCTATCCTGCTCATCCAGGTATCAACCCGATTTGGAAAAACACCAGGGAACGCCTTAGCGGACAGCACAAAAAGTGTGAGGAAAATCAATCCGGCACCAAGAATTATTCCTAAGTACTTCAACGGATAACCTCCTATAAAAACGAGCATTACAATCATTGAAAAAAAGATTGCGGTGGTGGAAAAGTTCGCGGGAAGAATCAATGCCAACACTATGAAAACTGGCACCCAAAGGGGTAAAATTGTTTCTTTGAAAGTAACGGTCTTGTCCTTTATTCGCGAAAGATAACGCGCCACATAGGTCATCATGACCACGCCTGCCAGGGTGGAGGTTTGAAAAGTTACTCCGACAAATGGAACACGAATCCAGCGACTGGCATTTGCGCCTTCAATAGTGGTTCCCTCGGCCATCGTTATAATCAAAAGAAGAATTACCACAGGAACAGCAATAATTGAAAGCCCCCGGAAATAATTGTACGGAATTTTATGCACGCCATACAAAATGGCAATGCCCAAAACCAAATGCGCAAAATGCCTCAACAAATACGGCAACGTACTTCCATCGCCATACAAATAAGCCAAATTACTGCTTGCACTGTAAACCGGCAAAAAGGAAAAGAGCGCCAAAAGACCTGCTATTCCCCATATTGCTCTATCGCCTTGTATGTATTGAAAAATGTTTTTCATTAATTTAAAGTTTCATTGAGTAAACATCCCCCTTGCTCCCTTTAAAGGAGGAATTTGGGTTACTTCTATTTTAAATGTTGACCTCAATTTCGTAATTTATAAATTTCTTACAGCGTCTTTAAATTGTCTGCCACGGTCTTCATAGTTTTCGAATAAATCAAAACTTGCGCAAGCTGGGGAAAGTAAAACGGTGTTATTCCTTTCAGCCAATTTGTAGGCAACCTGCACCGCCATCGCCATGGAATCGGTTTCAATTATTGTATCCACAACATTCCCGAAGGCATTGATTATTTTTTCGTTATCAACCCCCAAGCAGATAATCGCCTTTACCTTTTCGTTTACCAAAGGCAGCAATTCGCTGTAATCGTTGCCTTTGTCCACACCGCCCACAATCCACACGGTTGGGTTTTCCATACTATCCAGTGCAAAAAATGTTGCATTTACGTTGGTGGCTTTGGAATCGTTGATGTACATCACATTGTTGATTTTTAAAACCTTTTCCAACCTGTGCTCCACGCCCTGAAATCCTTCCAGACTTTCACGGATTGTCTGTTTTCTGATTCTCAATAATGTGGCTACCGTTGATGCGGCCATTGCGTTCTTTACATTGTGTTCCCCTTGTATTCCGATTGTTGCGATTGGCATAGTAAATTCTGTATTATTTATTTTTATTATTATTTCGTTGTTTCTTTTAAAAGCTCCCTGGTTCAGTTCCTTTTTTACCGAAAAAGGCAGCGGTTGTGATTTTATGGAATTTTGCGAAAGCCACTTTATTATTTCCACATCGTCTGCATCATAAATGAAGTAATCCTGCGAGGTTTGGTTCATCGTTATCCGAAATTTTGAAGCGATATAATTTTCATATTTATAATCATATCGGTCCAAATGGTCCGGACTCAGATTGGTCAAAACTGCGATGTGCGGCGCAAAGGTTTCAATGCCGTCAAGCTGAAAACTACTGAGTTCGAGCACGAAGTTTTCGTACTTCTCTTCGGAAACCTGCTCTGCGAAACTCTTCCCGATGTTTCCGCCCAAAGCCACATTAAGTCCGCCGTCTTTCAGCAATTTGTAAGTCAAACTTGCGGTGGTGGTTTTCCCGTTGCTTCCCGTAATTCCGACAATTGTTGCCTTTGTATATTTTGAAGCAAATTCAATTTCAGAAATAACCTTCACTCCCTTTTCGCGCAACTTTTTAACGATTGGCGCCTTATCGGGAATTCCCGGACTTTTCATCACTATGTCTGCCGACAGGATTTTGGCTTCGGAATGGCCTTCCTCTTCCCATTCAATTCCATTATTTATAAGAACTTGTCTGTACTTTTCCTTTATTTTTCCGAAGTCTGAAACAAATACTTCAAAATCTTTCTTTTTTGCTAAAATGGCTGTTCCTACTCCGCTTTCACCTCCTCCTAAAATCACCAACCGCTGTTTCACTTTATCTGATTTTTAAGGTGACGATTGTGATAATGGCCAAAAAAATTCCCACAATCCAAAACCGCGTAACAATTTTACTTTCGTGGAAACCCTTAATTTGATAGTGGTGATGCAATGGCGACATTCTGAAAATGCGCCTGCCTTCACCAAATTTCTTCTTTGTGTATTTAAACCAGCTTACCTGTAAAACCACCGAAAGATTTTCCATCAGAAATATTCCACAGAGAATGGGTATAAGCAGTTCTTTCCGAACTGCAATTGCTATTACTGCTATAATTCCGCCAATGGTCAAACTGCCCGTATCGCCCATAAACACTTGGGCGGGATAGGTGTTGTACCATAAAAACCCGATAAGGGCCCCTACGAATGCGGTGATGAAAATCGTCATCTCTCCGGTGTTTGGGATGTACATAATGTTGAGATAATCCGCAAAAATTACGTTGCCTGACACCCATGCAAAAAGCGCGAGCGTAAGCCCAATAATGGCCGAAGTACCCGCGGCGAGGCCGTCTATGCCATCGGTGAGATTGGCCCCGTTTGAAACCGCCGTGATTATAAAAATCACGATGGGAATGAAAATGAGCCAGACATAGCTCTTATAGTTTTCGCCCGCCCAGCTTATAAGTTCAGCGTAATTGAATTCGTTTTCCTTCACAAATGGAATGGTGGTGAGCATTGCCTTATCCTTCACGTAAAACGTATTGGTGGATTCCTTGGCAATGACTTCCGTTATTTGTGTTTCAGTTTCAGGGTTTTCAATGGTTCGCTGCACAATGATGTCTGGGTGCAAATACATAGTCGCACCAACGAAAAGGCCCAAACCTATTTGGCCAATAACCTTAAATTTTCCCGGCAATCCCTGCTTATCATTTTTGAATTTTTTAATGTAATCGTCAATAAAACCGATGGTCCCCATCCAAACGGTTGTAACAATCAAAAGGATTACGTAAATGTTTTCGAGTTTCGCAAAGAGTAAAACAGGAACCAATGTGGCGAGAATTATAATGATTCCGCCCATAGTCGGCGTTCCCGCTTTTTCGTTTTGACCTTCCAAACCTAAATCGCGGATAGATTCGCCTACTTGCTTTTTCTGCAGATAATTGATTATTTTTTTACCGTAAACCGTGGCGATAAACAACGAAAGGATAACCGCCAAAATCGCCCGGAACGTGATAAAATTGAACAGCCCCGTGCCCGGCAAGTCGTATGTTTTATCCAAATATTCAAAAAGATAGTAAAGCATTGGCTATTTGTTTAGGGCGGTTAAAAGTTGGTTTACTATTTTAAAATCATCAAAATCGAAGCGCTCTCCGTTTATTTCCTGATAGGTTTCGTGGCCTTTTCCGGCAATCAAAATGATATCGTTTTCCTGCGCCATTTGGCAAGCCGCTTTTATGGCTTCCTTTCTATTTGTTATTGAAATCGTCTTTTTATAATGCTCGGCAGGCACACCTTTTTCAATCTGTTCGATGATTTTTTCTGGGTTTTCAGTGCGCGGGTTATCACTTGTAAAAACAACTTTAGTACTTAGTGAAGCAGCAATATTTCCCATAACCGGGCGCTTCTGGGCATCGCGGTCTCCGCCGCAACCAACCACGGTTATAACTTCTTCGTTGCCCGTGCGGATTTCATTTATGGTTTCCAAGACATTTTTCAGGGCATCGGGCGTATGTGCATAATCCACAATAGCAGTGATTTTCTTTTCTGAAATTAAATATTGAAACCTGCCGCCCACACTGTCCAATGTGCTCATTATTTGAAGAATTTCAAGTTCCCTCAATCCCAAAAGTTGCGCAGTTCCAAAAATTGCAAGTAGATTATACGCGTTGAATCCCCCAATCAATTTCACCCACAATTCCTGATTGTTTATTTTCAGAAGTTGCCCTGTGAACTGGCTTTCCAAAATTTGGGCTTTATAGTCGGCGTAGGTTTTTAGGGCGTAGGTATATTTTCTCGCTTTCGTATTCTGAAGCATTACCAAGCCGTTTTTATCGTCCACATTTACCAGTGCGAAAGCAGTTTTTGGCAAAGCATCAAAAAAGGATTTTTTCACATCGCGGTATTCCGCAAAATCTTTGTGGTAATCCAAATGATCGTGCGAAAGATTGGTAAAAACGCCTCCTGTAAAATGAAGCACCTCGGTACGTTTTTGGTGAATTCCGTGCGAACTCACTTCCATAAAGCAATATTCCACGCCAACATCCACCATTTCGCGCAAATATTTGTTGATGGTCAACGAATCCGGCGTAGTGTGCGTGGCTTTAAATTCGGTATCGCCCACCATTATTTTTACCGTGGAAAGTAAGCCAGCTTCCAAGCCCGCTTTTTTGAAAAGTTGGTAAAGCAAGGAAGAAACCGTTGTTTTTCCATTGGTGCCAGTAATTCCAACTAGCTTCAATTCTTCCGAAGGGTTTCCGTAGTAATTGGCAGCCATTATCGCCAATGCCTTATGCGAATCCGCAACCTGCACATAGGTAATTCCGTTGATGATATTTTCCGGCAAGGTTTCGCAAATAATGGCCAAGGCACCTTGGTCGGCAGCTTTTTTAATGAATTGGTGCCCATCTGAAACCGTTCCTTTTATCGCAATAAAAACATCGTTTAAAGAAACATTTCGGGAATCAAACTCCAGATTGTTTATAGCCACGGAAGTACTGCCAACAACGCTTTCGATGGTAACTTTGTACAATATGTCCTTTAACAATATCACGATAAATTCAAGGTTATGGTTTGTCCCTTTTTTAAAGTTTCACCAGATTTTATGGACTGGCTGGCAACGGTGCCATTGCCCACAACTTGTACCCGCAGCCCAAGATTTTCCAGTAAGGAAACGGCGTCCATTCCTGCCATTCCGGTTACATTCGGAATTGTTTTGGCGGGTTGTTGCAACTTGGCATAATATCTTTCAAAATCCTTCTCAATGGTTGGGTCGGGCTGTTCTATGCCTTCAACCTTGTCGATATTTCGGGACTCGGTAAAAATTTTCTGGGCAATTCTTTTAAAAACAGGTCCGGAAACATCGGCGCCGTAAAACCCTTTTTTCGTACTCGGTTTGTGGATAATCACGATACAGGAATACTTTGGGTTTTCCGCAGGAAAAAAGCCTGCAAAAGAAGAAATGTAACGGCGGTTGCTTTTCCAGTCCGGCATCCAATATTCGGTTTGGGCAGTTCCCGTTTTTCCCGCCATTGAAAAGTCTGGGGAATAAAGCGATTTACCCGTACCACGTATTACGGTGTTCTTCATAATTTCCTTGATTTTCGCCAAGGTTTCATCAGAACAGATTTTAGGGTTTATAACTTTGGTATCGTAGGTCGTTACTTTTTCATTCCAAGCGCGGACTTCTTTTATAAAACGAGGTTTTACCATTACGCCGTTATTGGCAATGGCATTGTAAAAATTTAAAGTTTGAAGTGGAGTGAGACGTAGGTTATACCCATAGGCCATAGAAGGAAGTGCATTCTTGCTCCACTTTTTATCGCCAGGCTGTGGAATCATTGGTACGCCTTCACCCTTAATGGCAACGCCTGTTTTTTCGGTTAGGTGCCAGCTTTTTAAACGATTGATGAATTTGTTGGGATTTTTGGAATAGTTATCATTTATAATAGTAGCCAAACCAATGTTTGAGGAAACTTCCAATGCTTTCGCCGCAGATATTTTTCCGTAGCCGCCGCGGTGCGAATCGTAAATTTTTCTTCCGTAGAAAACCTTTACGCCGTTGCCTGTATCAACCACGGTACTGGTGTCTATTACCTTATCTTCCAAAGCGGCCATCATTGCCATTACCTTAAAGGTAGAGCCCGGCTCGTGCGATTCGCCAATGGCGTAGTTCAATTTTTCATAGTACGTACCGTTGGAAGTGCGACCCAAATTTGAGACGGCTTTTATTTCGCCCGTTGCTACTTCCATCACAATTACGGTTCCGTGCTCGGCTTCGTAATATTCCAATTGTTTCAGCAAGGCGTGATGGGCAATGTCTTGAATATTTACGTTTATGGTTGAAACGATATCATAGCCATCCTGCGGTTCAATCTCATTGTCGTCGGAAATTGGCTTCCACTGGCCCTTGGCTATTTTTTGCTTTAGCCTATGGCCTTCCTTCCCCGTGAGCAAATCGTTGAATGCACCTTCCAAACCAACGGCGTAATATCCCGGACGGTCATAAGCCTCATCGCCCACGGTGCGTTGCGCTATCTTACCAATGGGATGCTCGCGGACGGTGCGCTGTTCCACAATAATTCCACCCTTGTAGGGACCTTTGCGGAAAAGCGGCAGGTTTTTCACCTTTATATAATCTGAATAGCCCAGATTTTTTACGATAAGCAAATACCTGTTTTTATCGGCTCGCGCTTTTCTGAACATATTTTGATAATGCGAAACGGGCTTGCCAAACATTTTGCTCAACCCCTCTGAAAGTGGCTTTAAATTTTCCTTGAAATCTTCCGAAGAAACCGTCACGGCGTCAAAGCGGATGTCATATTTTGGGACTGAAGTAGCTAAAAGACTGCCATCATCGGCGTAAACATTTCCGCGGTTTGCAGGAATCACGAAGTTTTTGGTAGTGTTTTCCTTTGCCAATTCGCGATATTTTTCACCATCCACAAACTGAATGTTCATCAACTTCACACTAATGGCAAGCGCAAAAAGAAACATGCATCCGGCAACGACGTATAGACGGTTTAATATGTTTTTTTCTTCAAAAGCCATTTTTTCAGTATTCAGTGGTCAGTGTTCGGTACGCAGCAATCTGTGCTCAGTTTTTGGTTTTACTCCCGATGCCTATATGGAAGGATGACGGCTTCCCTTAGGGACGGGGTATTGTTCCTTTTCTTTATTCTTTAATCTTTTTTCTCCTCCTTTATAATCCTAATTCTCTTCGGAGGCGTTGTGGATGGTTGCAATCCACGACTTTCCATCGCGGCAATAATTTTGCTCTCCATCCGGGCCTGCATCAACAACATTCGCACGTCAACATATTCGCTTTTCAGTTCTTTCACCTGTGCGTTCAATTTTGAAATTTTATGTACTTTTTTGTCCGCGCTGTGCGAACTACCAATCATAATCAAAGCCAATACGGAGAGGAAAATGATAAAGCGCCAGTTTTTCAGCGCGTCGTCGCTCACCAAAAATTTTCCTTTTATTATGTTGTAAAAACCTTCTTTCAAAATTTGTTAATTCGTTAATTCGGGATTCGTTGATTCGTTAATTTGGCGCGCTATGAATCGCGCGCCTACGTTATATTTTTTCCGCTATGCGAAGCTTGGCGCTTCGGGCACGGTTGTTTTGCTTAATTTCTTCTTCGGAAGGAATTATAAATTTTCCCACCGCCTTGAATGGAACTTCAAAACGCCCAAAAGCATCCTTCTCCGGTTCCCCTTCAAACAATCCGTTGCGGATATATCTTTTCACCAACCTATCTTCCAAAGAGTGATAGCTTATTAAACTCAGGCGCCCACCCGGTTTTAAAACTTCGTTCGTTTGAAGCAAAAACTCTTTCAACGCCTCCAGTTCCTGATTCACCTCGATGCGAATGGCCTGATATATCTGGGCCAAAATCTTGTTTTCTTTATGGGCCGGCAGAAACCTGCTGAGCACTTTTTTTAGCTGTTCGCTGGTTTTTATTTTTTCGATCTGGCGCGCTTCCACAATTACGCGGGCCATTCCTGCGGCGCTTCGCAATTCACCATAATTTGAAAGCACATTTCGCAATTGGGCCTCTTCATATTTGTTGACCACCGTATATGCCGAAAAATTTGCATCGCGATTCATACGCATATCCAAATCGGCTTCAAAACGTGTTGAGAAACCTCTTTCAGCTACATCAAATTGATGCGATGAAACCCCGAAATCGCCCAAAATTCCGTCCACAGTCCTAAAACCGTGGAATCTTAAAAATTGCTTCAGAAACCGAAAATTTTGGTTTATAAGCAAAAAACGCGTATCGTCGATAGCGTTTTGCAAAGCGTCCTTGTCCTGGTCGAAAGCGATGAGTTTTCCAGCGGAGCCCAACCGCTTCAGGATTTCGCGGGAGTGGCCGCCACCGCCGAAAGTGACATCAACATAAACCCCATCTGGCTTTATGTTAAGCCCATCAACAGTTTCTTTCAGCAAAACCGGATTATGATATTCCATCACCATCATTGCTTTTGTTTCCCATTACTTCTTCGGCCAAATCGGCAAAATCGCTTGCGGCATCGTCAATGGCCTGTTCGTATTTGTCCTTATCCCAAACCTCCACAATGTTTATCGAGGAAGAGAACACAATTTCCTTGTTGATGCCGGCAAAAGAGAGCAAGTCCTTTGGAATGAGCAATCGGCCCGTAGCATCAAGCTCTACAGTCTTTACGCCAGCCGTAAACCTTCTTATGAAATCGTTGTTTTTTCTGTTGAATCGGTTCAGCTCGCCCATTTTCAGCATGAGGGCGTCCCATTCCTTCATCGGGTAAATTTCCAGGCAGGGCTGGAAGACGGCCCGCTTGATGACGAAGCCCTCGGGAGCCACGGTCGCCAATTGCTTTTTCAGCGGCGCAGGTACCATGACCCGTCCCTTTACGTCTGCTTTACATTCGTATGTGCCTATTAGATTGAGCATTGTGGAAATTCCCGATTTGTAATTTATAGTTTCAAATATATATAACTTTTCCCACTTTTTACCACATTCTACCACTTTGTTGATAAGTTTTACCACATTGTAGATAACCTAAAATGGAACTGGCAATGAACAAAGCCTAACATTAAATAGACCGTATGAAATATTTTTGTTTACTTTTGTCTTTCTAAATTGCACCAATCAAGTATGTCCGAAAACTTAAAGAAAGAAGGGAAATTTTCATATTTAGAAATAGGTGAAGGCACTCCAATAATCATCCTTCACGGACTTATGGGCGGGTTGAGCAATTTTGATGGCGTTGCAGATTTCTTTCCGCCAAAGGGATATAAAATCCTAATTCCCGAATTGCCCATTTACAAAATGACCCTCTTGCGTACCAACGTGAAAAATTTCGCAAAGTACGTGGGGCAGTTTATAGACCATTTGGGTTATGAGGAAGTGATTCTTTTGGGAAATTCGCTGGGTGGGCACATTGGCCTACTCTGCACAAAAATGTATCCCGAAAAAGTAAAAGCCTTGGTAATCACCGGAAGTTCTGGTCTTTACGAGAGCGCCATGGGCGAAAGCTACCCAAAACGCGGCGATTACGATTACATAAAGAAAAAAGCCGAAAACGTTTTTTACGACCCTGCTGTGGCTACCAAAGAAATTGTGGACGACGTTTATGAAACCGTAAACGACCGAAACAAATTAATACGGACACTGGCCATTGCAAAAAGTGCCATCAGGCACAATATGGCAAAGGATTTGCCAAAAATGTACACCCCAACCTGTATTATCTGGGGCAAAAATGACAACGTAACCCCTCCGGAAGTAGCCATTGAGTTTGATGAACTACTACCCGATTCTGAATTATTCTGGATTGATAAATGTGGCCACGCCGCAATGATGGAGCATCCCGATGAGTTTAATGAACTTCTTTACGCTTGGTTACAGAAACGAGGGTTTTAGTAGTTTCAGGTTTCAGGTTTCAAGTTTCAAGTTTCTAAAAAAACGTATTCTGCCGCATAATCCTTAACTCCTAACCCTTAACTCCTAACTCTTAACTCCTAACTCCTAACTCCTAACTCCTAACCCTAAAGCAATGCACATAAAATCGGCAGAATTTGTAATGAGCAACAGCGATGTTGCCAAATGCCCAAAGGACCGTTTGCCGGAATACGCTTTTATTGGGCGCAGTAACGTTGGGAAATCTTCGCTTATCAATATGTTGATGCAGCGCAAGAGTTTGGCAAAAACTTCGGGAAGACCTGGAAAAACACAACTGATTAACCACTTTCTCGTAAATAAGAATTGGTATTTGGTAGATTTACCGGGCTATGGGTATGCACGTGTTTCAAAAAGCAGTAAAAAGACTTTTCAGAAATTCATCACCAATTATTTTGAAAAGCGGGAGCAAATGGTACTCGCCTTTGTATTGGTAGATTGCCGCCACGAACCGCAACCCATCGATTTGGAATTTATGCAATGGATGGGCGAAAGTGGAATCCCCTTCAACATCATTTTTACAAAAGCAGATAAGCTGAAGCCAAAAGCCTTGGAAAGAAATATTGCTGCTTACACCGAAAAAATGCTCGAAACCTGGGAAGAAATGCCGCCGTATTTTGTTACCTCAGCCAGTGATTCCACGGGAAGGGATGAAGTGTTGAATTATATTGATGAACTCAACTCCTCAATCCAGAATTCTGAATTCTGAATTATCCCCGCTTCAACTCCAATTTTTCAGCAAAATAATCACAAAAATCGCGCATCGTGGCGCTCATCTTTTCGTCATTGGTGGCACGCTGAAACGTATCGGCCATCGCACTTAAGGTTTGGTGAAAGAAAATTTTCATCTCGTCCACGGGCATTTCCTTTGTCCAAAGGTCTATCCGGAGCGACTCCTGGCTTTTGCTGTCCCAAACCGATAGCATCACCGCTTTGGTTTCCTCGTTTGACACGCCGCCGTCCTCGGCTGTCCAATGGATATTTTCAGGTATTTTATTTTCGTCAAGACCCACTTTTAGCCTTATTTCTGAAGTGTGTTTAATTGCCATTATTTCTTTGGTTTGTATTTTGAATTCGTAAATATTTCGTCTGCGTCGGTTATCATGAGCCGCTGCACATCTGTATCATTTTTTTCCATATAGGCACGGACAATTTTCCAGCCCAAATAGCGCCCTAACATTCCGGGAGATTCATTGTCTATTTCCAAGTAAAATTTTGAAAAAGGCGCGGGATTTATAAACCGTGCGCCCAGTTTCGGGTCGGTGCTGTAGAGCAATTCCTTCTCAATAAAATAGCGCCACATATATTCCTCATTCTCCTCTGCCCATTGATATTCCGCTTCGGTATAGCCTATTTTTTCGGCATCTGAAGCATTCGGAAGCCATAAATCCTTTAAATAAAGCTCTTTTCCGAAGTAAATAATCTGCCCCAAAAAGGTAGTTTTACCGGGCGGTTTTATATACTGCCGGGCATAAGCTTCGGCAATGTCCGGGCCTATTTGCGAGGGTTTCATTTCTTTGGAAATATACTTGTCAATTCCCTCATAAAAACGATGGTCCGCACCCAAATAATTGTCCAGGCCAATCACCAGCATACTGTCCGCAAGGATTACCTTGTTGCGATAATCCACGTCTGAAGTTGTGGTAACCACCACCGGCGTGGTAAATTTCGGGAAGTAATATTTTATATGTTGAAATAACGGCACGAGAACTTCCTCCAAAGCTTCATCATTCGGAAATGCTTTCAACACTTCACTTTCAAGTTGCTTTTGAAGTGTATCGGTCAGTTTTTCAACCCAAATACTGTCGCTGTATTGTTCCGGGAAAAAGGCCGGAAATTCAGCCTTTAACTTCGGCAGGGTTTCGGGAGTAGCTTCAGCAAATTCCTTGTCGAAACGGATGATTTCAACATTTATAGGAATTTTTTCAATCT
The DNA here is from genome assembly GCF_028561335.1 of Aequorivita todarodis. GTDB lineage: Bacteria > Bacteroidota > Bacteroidia > Flavobacteriales > Flavobacteriaceae > Aequorivita > Aequorivita todarodis. Next base: position 36,705 of record NZ_JAQQTG010000019.1, read on the forward strand.
CCTTCTCAACCTTGCTTTCGTCATTGCACGAAAAAAGGAAAACGCCTAAAAGAGCAAGTGCGAAATATTTCACCATAGAAAAATTGTTATTGTTGGTTAACGCCATTCCCTATTATTAATTTTATCTTTAACCACTTTTGCGGTGCAAAGGTACTTTATTGTTGAAAGAGTTTAACAGTTTAAGGGTTTAAAAGTTTAGAAGTTTTCGCCTTCAACCTTTATAAAGGAGAGAACAAAATGCACCCTTTAGGGCCGGGGTTTTATAGAATAGGTAATAAAATAAATAATGAAAAATATGCATACCGAAAAAGTTATAGATTATATTGTGGATTGGCTGAAAAGGTACGCCACAAACGCAAAAATGGACGGATTTGTGATAGGCATAAGCGGCGGCATTGATTCTGCCATAACCTCGGCGCTCTGTGCAAAAACAGGATTGCGCACACTTTGCGTGGAGATGCCCATACACCAAGCGCCAAGCCAAGTGGACCGCGGCCGGGAGCACATTCAGTTTTTGAAGGAAAATTTTGCGAATGTGAGCAACACAGAGGTAAACCTAACTTCGGTTTTTGAAGAATTTAAAACGGCCATTCCCCAAACCAAGCGAGACAGTTTCCTAGACCTGTCGCTCGCAAACACGCGCGCACGGTTGCGGATGACTACCCTTTATTATTTTGCGGGCCTGCACCGTTATTTGGTTGCGGGCACCGGCAATAAGGTGGAAGATTTCGGCGTGGGTTTTTATACAAAATACGGCGATGGCGGCGTAGATTTGAGTCCCATTGCAGATTTGATGAAAAGCGAAGTCTATAAACTGGGAGAGGCGTTAAATATTCCCGATTCCATTATGAAAGCTGCGCCTACCGATGGATTGTTCGGCGACAGTCGCTCAGACGAAGACCAGCTTGGCGCAAGCTACGACGAACTGGAATGGGCGATGAAAATGGCCGAAAACGGCAAGAACAGCTCCGACTTTTCCGGGAGGCAACAAGTGGTTTTTAATATTTACAACTCCCTCAATAGGGCCAACCAACACAAAATGTTGCCAATTCCTATCTGTAAAATCCCTGCTGAACTGAAATAAACTTGTTTTTTACCGAATAATTTAACCATTAAACGAAAGGTTTATTATTCTTAGGCTTAAGATTTTATATATTCAAAATGTAGTATTAATATTACGGCAATAAAACAGAGTTCTCCCCAGATCTGAAGTTTTTATAAATCTATAAATTCAATAAGATGAAAAAAGTTGTAATTGCAGACCATCACCCCATAACGAGAAAAGGTACAGAAGTGTTACTGGATAGCACAAATGAATATTCAATAGTCGGAAAGGTTTCGCGCGGGTCCGAATTGCTGAAATGTTTGGAAAAAGAGCGCCCCGATATTTTGATATTGGAGCTGAACATACCGGAAATCAATGGTTTTCATGCACTTCGGAGTATCCGGGAGGAATTTCCCAGAACGCGAATTGCTATTTTTTCATCACATCCCGAAGAAATTTACGCATTGCGCTCCATAAAATCGGGGGCTGCCGGATATATTCCAAAAACATCTTCAGAAGTAGTTTTTCTTCAAGCCATAAAGCGGATTGCAACCGGCGGCGTGTTTTTGAACGAAGAGCTTACGGCTGCCTTCAACAACAAGTCTGTTAACGACAACACCATTATGGGACGCTATAAAAAACTTTCTGCAAGGGAGATCGAGGTCCTGAACTTACTTTCCAACGGAAAACGCAACAAAGACATCGCTACGCTTTTGGAAATAAACGAAAAAACCGTGAGCACCTATAAAACACGTTTGCTGAAAAAATTGAAAGTTACAAGCCTGGCCGAATTGATAAACCAAGCCCGAATGTTCCAATTCAATTGAGCTAAAGTACTCTGTTTAATTTATTGGAAAGCACTTTTTTGAGGCTTATATAATCTACAATTTCCTGTAAGCCAGACTCCTTTTCCGGATTGTCCTCCTGCTTCATCGCCTCAGAAAGTTCATTTATTTTCTGCGAAACCAAATGCCGGCGCAGATTGAGAATGGTCTCGCTCACCATTTGGGCAATGGTCTGCTCCTTTACCTTCACATATATTTCCTTTCGCTCCCAGTTGCTGAGCGAATACCTTTCCTCTTCCATCAAAATGTGGGAGACCGAAGATGCCATTTCGGGTTCCAATTCGTTTATAAAAGTTTCGGCTTTGGCTTCGGGGTTTTGATTGTATCGGTTAACTACTTCAAAGTAAAGCTCTTTGAAATTTGGATCCATAAACTCAATTTCATCTTCCTGCAGATCGAGGTATATTTTTTCAAAAACACGCGACTTGTGGATTTCCGGCTTTAAGGTAATCTCTCCTTTTTCGTCAGCTTCCAAAATCAATTCCTCAAAATCCTCTTCCACGTTGCCATAAAGAAGCAATAACTCAATTAATTTTTTCTCCAGCTGAAACTGTACATTTACCTTTTCAATCTTATTCTCCGTAGAAATTACTTCAAAAGCTTCCTGCGGAACGATCGCTTTTTTAGATGCATCTTTTTTTTCCTTCTGAAATATCTGCGCCAGGGTATTGAAAAGTACTTGTTCCGAAATATCCATAATCCGCGAACATTCCTTTATATACACTTCGCGCTTTATCACATCGGGGATTTTGGCGATGCTGTTTACCATATCGTGGATGGTCTCGCTCCTTTTTATAGGATCGTTCTTTGCTTCATTTGCAAGCAAAGAAGCTTTAAAAGTGATGAAATCCTTGGCGTTTTCTTCAAGATAAAGCGTGAGCTCTTCCAATGAATTTTTTCGCGAAAAACTATCGGGATCCTCGCCTTCGGGAAAGGTGCAGATTTTCACGTTCATGCCCTGCTCCAAAATCAAGTCGATACCGCGTAACGAAGCACGAAGGCCTGCTGCATCGCCATCGAACAACACGGTTATGTTTTTGGTAAGCCTATTGATTAACCGGATTTGCTCGGGCGTCAAGGCTGTTCCCGAAGAGGAAACCACGTTGTGGATGCCCGTTTGGTAAAATTGGATAACATCGGTATAGCCTTCAACCAAATAGCAATTGTCCTCTTTGGCAATGCTTTGCTTGGCGTGAAAAATTCCGTAAAGCACCTTGCTCTTATGGTAAATGTCGCTTTCGGGAGAGTTTAAATACTTTGCCGCTTTTTTATCCGAAGTTAAAATCCGCCCTCCAAATCCGAGAGTGCGGCCGCTCATACTTAAGATGGGGAACATGACCCTACCCTTAAAGCGGTCGAATTGTTTTTCTTCCTTTACAATGGAAAGCCCTGTTTTTTCGAGGAATTCAAGTTTATACCCTTTTTTGATGGCGTGACTGGTAAAGGCATCCCAAGAATCCGGCGAATAACCAAGTTCAAATTTTTTGATGGTTTCATCGGTAAAACCTCTTTCCTTAAAATAGGAAAGGCCGATTGCTTTGCCCTCTTCGGTTTTGAGCAAGGTGTTGTGAAAATAGTCCTTTGCAAATTCGCTTACCAAATAAAGACTTTCACGCTCGTTGGCCTGCTCCTTTTCTTCGCTGGTCTGCTCCGTTTCCTCTATCTCGATTCCGTATTTTTTTGCCAAAAATTTGATGGCCTCGGGATAGGTGAAATGTTCGTGCTCCATTAAAAACGAAACCACATTCCCCCCTTTTCCGCTACTGAAATCCTTCCAAATTTGCTTAACGGGACTTACCATAAAACTCGGCGAGCGCTCATCGGTAAAGGGACTGAGCCCTTTATAGTTGCTGCCGGATTTCTTCAACTGCACAAAATCGCCGATTACCTCCTCTACGCGGGCGGTTTCAAAAACATTGTCTATGGTAGTTCGGCTTATCAAGTTTATTGGCGTTGAGTGTTAAGGGTTAAGGGTTAAGGGTTAAGGGTTAAGGGTTAGGCGTTAACCGTTATTAGTTTTCAATTTGTAAAAATAGGAATATTAAGAATGAAAAACCCACAAGGTTTTGGAAACCTTGCAGGTTAATTAACAAACGAATAATGAAACGATACTTGGCTAATCCATATCAAAACGCAGCCCGAGGGAAACGTTGCGTTGTTCCATTGGATTGTTTTTGAAAATGGTATTGAGGTCGTACTTGGCATACAGCGCTACGCCTTGCCACCCTATGTAGCCGCTCAGGCCGTAAATGAACTGATTTGTGTTGTAATTTCCCTTTAATTTTAGTTTTCGGTCCTCGCCATCCTCTTCAAACTTTAGTTTTTGGCGGGCGCCGAGGTTGATTCCCGCATAGCCCCCGAGACCTACTTTTATTTGATTGTCGGTGGAATAGCGAAAATAATTATCGTGTTCTAACTTTTTTGAGGGGCCAAATTCAAAGTGGATTGGCACCACCAGATTGTCCATTCTAAATTTGGATTTATCCAGCTTTAAAGGATAGTTTTGAAGCTCGGTCCGTTCGCCCGTATCTACATAATAGCGGTTATCGGTAGGCTTTAAACCATTAAATTGAAACGACAGTCCATATTTAATACGAAGCCAATTGGTACTTTTGAATACACGGGTCTTCCACGCCCAACCGAGCTCCGCAAAACGGCTGCCGGCCACTTTAAAGTCTGAATCCTGCAAGGACTCGCCTTCGGTAATTGCGTTGTTGAGTCCAAAAGCGAAAACAATATCTGAAGTGGTACGCCTGTCGTATTTGCGTTTTTTGTTTTTCGGGCCAATATAGAGCACGTTGTCGTTTTCATTGTTTTTCCCCGAAGAACCTATTCGAATGATCAAGCCACTATCTTCATCATCTTCCATATTTCCGTTTCGTTTTAGCAGTGCAACTTTATTATCAATAATTGCCAAGCGGTTTTCAATGTTCAGCGCACGTTTTTCAGCTGCCTCTTGTTTTAAGGTTTCGGCTTCGGCTTCGGAAATAGCCTCACTTTGCAAACGGGCGTTTATGTTTTCAACATCGGCTTTTAAGGCATCTTTTTCTTCTTGGATTATTTTTTCCTTTAGGTCGGTAAGTTGCTCAATGGCTGTCTGTGTGTCGTGATCCGTTTCCTGCGCTTGGGCATAAATCCCCGCAAGTAACCAGAGGGCGAGCGCGGTGGTAAATGTAATTAGTTTCATAAGTGTTCGATTTTTTGATTAATGATGATGATGAATGTTTATTGTTTATTGTTTATTGTTTATTGTTTATTGTTTATTGAAAATTGCTAATCGTTTCTTTCTGAAACAGCTGTCCGCACTTTTTGAAAACCTTCGCCCAGGGCGTCAAAAACCTTGTCGCGGAAACTTTTTTCCAGCTCCCATTCCACATCCTGCAAAAGTGCGGTGGCATCCACTTTTTCACTGTTAAGGATACGCTGTGTTTGTATCTCGCGGCGGGCATTGGCAAGTAGTGCTTCCACTTCGGTGGCGGTAACTTCGGCGTTGTCCTGCTGAAGTTTTTTTACGGATGCAACAACCTCATCTACTTTCGTATTAAAAATTTGGTCTTCTTTGGAAAGCACAGTTTTTTCGGTATTTACGGTTTGTTCTAATTCCGTATTGGTTTGTACGGCAATAGCATCGCGCTTTTCAATCCTTTTATCGATTGCGGATTTCTTTTGCTGAAATGGTTTCGGCTCAATATTTGGTTTCTGCGTTTCCGAGGCTTTCTTTTTTGAAGCTTTGCTTTCCGTTTTTTCAGAACTATTTTCTTCCGAAGCAATTGTTTCACTGTTGGAATTATTCGGAATAATTTCCAACTCCGTTTCCGTCGCGGGTGTTTCAAAGTTTTCATTCACCACTTGGTTTTTCACTTCCGAAGTATTTCGGTTGAATAAAACAGAGGCCAAAATCAAGAGACCCACAAAACTTGCGGCAACATAATACCACAGCAGGGTTTTCTTTTTAGGCTGCTCCGCATCCAGTTTTGCCTCCAATTTTTTCCAGGCATTGGCGGAAGGTTTCATTTCCCTCGCCTCCAGTTTTTCGCGAATATTGTCTTCCAGTTTATAGGGTGCCATAGCTTAGATTATTTTGTTGTTTAACCATATTTTGAAGCATTTTGCGGGCCTTGAACAGTTGTGTTTTTGAAGTGTTTTCACTTATCTGCAACAGTTCGGCAATTTCGCCGTGCTTATAGCCTTCCACCGCGTAGAGTACAAAAACCGTTTTGTAGCCGTCGGGCAGGCTGTCTATCATTTTTTGGATTTCATTCGCTTCCAGTTCGGTTTCAATAAAGGTGGCGTGCTCACTGGTGTTTTCTATTTCCTTTTCCGAAATGAAATGCAACTTTTTGTCTTTCCGAAGTTGGGAGATACTTTCGTTCACCATAATTCTTCGTATCCAACCTTCAAAACTGCCCTCGTTTTTAAAATCGTTTAAATGCGTGAACATTTTGAAAAAGCCCGAAAGCATAACTTCCTCCGCCAAATCGTTATCTTTCAAATATTGCCTGCACACGCCCAGCATTTTAGGCGAAAACATTTCAAACAATTGATGCTGCGCGCGACGATCGCCTTTGGACGCTTTCGCTATCAACTGTGAATAGTTTTTATGTAAGGGTATAATTTTCAAAATACGCTTTGCTGTTAAAGGCTTCTATTTTAATAGACGCAGGTTTTTGAAAAATGGTTGTCTGATGGGGGGAAAAGTTTCAAGTTTCAAGTTTCAAGTTTCAGGTTTCAAGTTTGAGCATGCCTGAATAGCATTGACTTTTTCAGCAATCAAAATTTTATTGCGTACTGAATACTGAATATTGAACACTGACCACTGAACACTATTTTTTCCGGTCAATAACGTAATTCACCATCAATTCCAATGATTCTTTATAGGGCGAAGCGGGATAAGATTCAAGGATTTGCAGGGCTTGTTGTTGGTACTCCTTCATTTTTATGACGGCATAGTCAAGCCCGCCGTTGTCTTTCACAAAAGTGATGACTTCTTTCACGCGCTGCTTGTCCTTATTGTGATTTTTCACCGAATTGATGAGCCACTTTTTTTCTTGGGAAGAAGAATGGTTTAGAGCATATATTAAAGGTAGCGTCATTTTTTGCTCCTTAATATCAATGCCCGTGGGTTTGCCGATATGTTCAGTCCCGTAATCGAAAAGGTCGTCTTTTATCTGAAAGGCGGTGCCAATGAGCTCGCCAAATTTGCGCATTTTTTCCACCTCCTCGTCGGGCGCCATTACGGACCGGGCACCCATGGAACAACAAGCGGCAATTAAGGTGGCGGTTTTTTGGCGGATGATTTCAAAATAGATTTCCTCGGTAATGTCGAGCCTTCGGGCTTTTTCTATTTGTAGCAGTTCACCCTCGCTCATTTCGCGCACGGCTACGGAAATTATTTTTAATAAATCGAAATCGTCGTTGTCAATGGAAAGCAGCAAGCCTTTTGAAAGCAGATAATCACCTACGAGCACGGCAATCTTGTTTTTCCAAAGCGCATTTATGGAAAAGAAGCCACGCCTGCGGTTGCTATCGTCCACCACGTCATCGTGTACCAGCGTTGCGGTATGGATAAGCTCGATAACGGAAGCGCCGCGATAGGTGCGCTCGTTCACCTGCCCATTGCCCGTCATTTTCGCAATGAGGAAAACGAACATGGGGCGCATCTGTTTTCCCTTGCGGTTTACTACGTAGTGGGTAATTCTGTTGAGAAGGGAAACTTTGGAAGACATGGAGGCAGAGAACTTTTTTTCAAAAAGTTCCATCTCGGTTTCAATGGGAAGTTTGATGCGCGAAACTATCTTCATAAAGGCTCAAAGATAGTTAAAATGCTGAATGGATTTTATAATTGGTTGACGTAAGACGAAAAGACATAGGACGTAGGACTCGTTCTGGGAGAAAATTATTCCTTTAACGTAAGCTGAACTTGTTTTTGTCCTACGTCCTATATCTTACCGTCCTATGTCCTTTTTCACTGCTTGTTCGCCAACTGCCCGCAGGCGGCATCGATGTCTTTCCCTCTGCTTCGGCGGACGGTTACGGGAATTCTGTCGTGTTCCAAGGCTTGTATATAATCATCGATCACCGTAGAAGAAGCCTGCTGAAAATGGCCATCGTCAATGGGGTTATATTCAATAATGTTTACCTTGCACGGCACGTATTTGCAGAACGTAACGAGCGCCTCAATATCTTCCCACGTATCGTTTATATCCTTCCAGACAATGTATTCATACGTAATCTTACGTTTGGTTTTGCTGTACCAATACTCCAAGGATTCACGCAGATCTTCCAACGTAAAGTTTTTGGCAAAAGGCATAATCTGTTCCCGCGTTTCTTGAATGGCAGAATGAAGTGAAACCGCAAGATTGAATTTTACTTCGTCATCGGCCAATTTCTTTATCATTTTCGGCACGCCGGAAGTGGAAACCACAATGCGTTTTGGCGACATTCCCAAACCTTCATCACTGGTTATTTTCTCAATGGATTCCAGTACGTTCTTGTAGTTCATCAGCGGTTCGCCCATTCCCATAAAAACAATGTTGGAAAGGGGTTTGTTGTGATATAGACGGCTTTCTTTATCGATGGCCACTACTTGATCGTAGATTTCGTCTGGGTTTAGATTGCGCATTCGTTTCAGCCTTGCCGTAGCGCAGAAGGTACAATCCAAACTGCAGCCCACCTGACTGGAAACACAGGCAGTGGTCCTCTTTTTTGTGGGAATCAAAACCGATTCCACCACCAAGCCATCGTGCAGTTTTACGGCGTTTTTGATGGTGCCATCATTGCTCTTCTGAAAATGGTCAACTTCTATATGATTTATTACAAAATTATCCTTTAGATGTGCCCGGGTTTCCTTGGAAAGATTGGTCATATCGTCAAAACTATGGCTGGCTTTGCTCCACAACCATTCGTAAACCTGCGTTCCCCGAAAGGCTTTATCACCTATGCTGACAAAAAAGTTTCTAAGTTCTTCTTTTGAAAGTGCCCGTATGTCCTTTTTTTCTGAAACCATCGTGCAAAATTAGGGTATTTAAAGTAAATAAGCCCCTTTCCGTTTCAGAATAGAGGCTTAACTCATAAATAGAATTATGGTTTATTTTTTTATGATAATCTTTTTAGTGATGGAATCCTTGCTGTCTTCATCCTTCAAATAAAGAAAATAGACCCCTTCCGAAAGCTTGTCAACGGCAATGGTATTCATGGTATTTGACAAGGAACCGGAATGGATGCGTTGCCCCATTACGTTACTAAATACATACGATAAATGCGGATACCGATTGTTCATTACTGTAATGGTTGTACTTGCAGGGTTTGGATAAATCTTAAGGTCGCCAATTAATTCAAAATCTGGCGTGTTCAATAAATTTTGAAGCGTTTCCACAGTGGTATGTCCCATATTGGTTGGGTCGAGCCAATCCTTCAAACGTGTTTCGGGAGAATTTCCATTATTCCAAGAAACGCCGAATCTGCCGTAAATGTCATAATCGCCATTGTTTTCCAAACCGGTACAGGCAGATTGTCCGGCATATAATTGACCGATAAGTCTTCCGTTTTGGTCAAAGAGCGGCGAGCCGGATGAACCGCTTTCGGTTGTCCCTATTTCCCAACCGTTTCCAGAGCCGTGGGTGCCGCCACCTATCAACCATACTTGAGTGCCATTGGCGTCAACTTTCTGCGCCCCGGAATCATCACGGCATATTTTCATAATATCACCGTTTGGATGATGTATTCCCACTTCAAACAGCGGATTGGCATCAGAATTATCCCAGCCTGCAAACGCAACGTCCCATGATCCTGGAATGGGGTTAGAAAGTTCAACCAATGCAAAATCGCTAGCACTGTTTTTGGCCCTTAATTCGGCACCACTTACTGTAAAATTCGTCTGTAAATTGCCACTATCTTCGCCCGTTGCGCATACTGGCGTTGGACTTACCCAATTAAAGCGCACAGACCAAAGTGCCGGATTACTATTCTCCAAACAATGGTTTGCTGTCAGCAAATAAGGGGTTTTGTCGTTTAAGGCATTGTTGATAAGGGAGGCAGAACACAAATGGCCATTGCCCAAATTGAGCAGCGCGACCGCTTTCTTTACCAAGTCTTTCTTTTGGTCAAAATCATTTCCGATGGGGCAATTAACGTCATAATTACATGCTCCCGAATCATTCAATCCGCGATTACTATCCATAAGCATATTTACCCTTCCCATTCTGTAACCGTGAATAACGCTTTCAATATTAAGTCGCGGCGAACCTTGGATTCTTGGGGGTTGATAGTATTCTATCCAAATAATATCGCCCTCTACGAACCAAGTACCCAGCTGACCTTCGCTTGAGTTTTGGTCGTTTGTAAAAGTCGAGATAATATCGGTATGATCGTCGTTATAAAGTTGGAGCCGAGAACCCCTTGGCAAATAGAAATCGTCAAAATTTACACTTAAGTTTAGTGCCCCAGCTGATTTTATAGTGGCTTGCCAAATTTTCCCCCCATCGGGCAAAACAGTCCAAAGGCCACCGTGTTGCATATTTAGGCTTAAAGGAATTTCAATACCATAACGCCAAGGAAGGGTTTTATCCAAATCATTGATGCTGTCTTGTTGAACTATATTTTCAAAGTCTAAAGCTGGAAGCCCAATAATATTGGGCACCACCTCTAAATTCAAATTCCAACTTTCGGGAAGGTTGTTTCCTCCCCCTTGTGGAAAGGCGGTAAAAATGGCGAATAGTAAAATGAAGAAAAGCGTAGTTTTTTTCATTCCAGTTGATAGTTATCCATAAATAAGGATGACTAAGGTAAATTTTTATTTTGACATTTGGAAACCAAACGCTTATAAAAAAATTTGACCTAAGACAAAAGGACCTGCCTGTCGTGCCATGGCAGGCAGGCGTAAGACGTAGGATTAAAACAATTTTTATTTTGCTTTTAACCAAAGCTATATCTTGTCTTACACCCTATGTCTATTATAAACGATTTGGATAAAATAAAAAAATCCCGATTTTCATCGGGATTCATTAGCGTATATCTGAAGCTTATTAGATAATCAACATGGCATCGCCATAGGTGTAAAACCTGTATTTTTCCTTAATGGCTTCGGCGTATGCTTCCTTTATAAAGTCGTGGCCCGCAAAGGCGGAAACCATCATCAACAAAGTGGATTTTGGCGTGTGGAAGTTAGTTACCATCGCATTCGCAATACTGAAATCATACGGAGGAAAAATGAATTTATTGGTCCATCCGGTATAAGCATTTAACGTATGGTTCGAAGAAACCGAGCTTTCCAAAGCGCGCATGGCGGTTGTACCCACTGCACAAACGCGTTTTTTCTTTTTAATACCCGTGTTTATAATATCTACCGCGTCTTGGAGAATGCTCATTTCCTCCGAGTCCATTTTGTGCTTTGAAAGATCTTCAACCTCAACAGAACTGAAGGTGCCCAAACCAACGTGAAGCGTAACTTCGGCTATGTTTACGCCTTTGATTTCAAGACGCTTCAAAAGGTGTTTTGAAAAGTGCAGCCCAGCAGTTGGCGCGGCAACAGCGCCTTCGTTTTTTGCGAAAATGGTCTGGTAGCGTTCTGCATCTTCTGGCTCCACTTCTCTTTTTATGTATTTTGGAAGTGGGGTTTCTCCCAATTCGGTCAATTTATTTCTGAATTCTTCATAAGAACCGTCAAAAAGAAAACGGAGCGTTCTTCCACGGGAGGTTGTGTTGTCAATAACTTCGGCCACGAGGGTTTCATCCTCTCCAAAATACAATTTGTTGCCAATCCTTATTTTTCGAGCTGGATCAACCAAAACGTCCCAAAGACGTGTTTCTGGATTTAATTCCCTCAAAAGGAAAACTTCAATACGCGCTCCTGTTTTTTCTTTGTTACCGTAAAGACGAGCGGGAAAAACCTTGGTATTATTGGTTATCAGCACATCATCCTCTTCAAAATAATCAATAAGATCCTTGAACATTTTGTGCTCAATGGTCCTATCTTTTCGGTTTAGCACCATCAAACGCGATTCATCGCGGTTTGGAGCTGGATATTCGGCCAATAATTCCTCTGGAAGGTTAAAGTTGAAGTTTGAAAGTTTCATTCCCATAATTCGTTGTGTCTATTTTATGATTGTTCGTATAGTTTGCAGTCGGTTTAACGTATGACCAATGGACATAAGACATATGACTAAAACCTTGTAATAAACTTTTGTCCTACGTCTTAAGCCATAAAGTCTTAAGTCGTTTCAAAAGGGTGCAAATATACGACCGTGAAACAGGCGATGTCAAGTAAATGAAGGTTTTATTTTGTTGTTTGTTGCTCGATGCTAAATGACGGGTGCTTGAAGTGCGCCAATTTTAGAAAAAACGAAGTTGAAAACTCTAAACTTTTAAACTCTTAAACTTATAAACTTATAAACTCATAAACTCATAAACTCATACACTCATCGACTAATCAACTCTAAACCAATTCCCATTTTCTGAATATCTTCCCAGAAATTGGGATATGATTTTGAAACCACTTCGGCGTTGTTGATGGTGAGTTCAGTTTTTAAGGCCAACGGCGCAAATGCCATCGCCATGCGGTGGTCTTGGTAGGTTTCAATGCTTGTGTTGCTATTTATTTTTGTAGCCTTTTCCAAACTTAGGGAATTGTCATCAACTTGAATGGTTGCGCCCAATTTTTCCAATTCGTTTTTTAATGCCAAAAGTCTATCGGTTTCCTTAATTTTTAAAGTGTGAAGCCCGCTGAGCTTGCAACTTATACCCAATCCAAAACACGTTACGGCAATGGTCTGTGCCAAATCTGGCGTGTTTGACAGGTCGAGAAGCAAAGAATCTGGCAGTTCCGTTTTCTTTTTTGAAAGTGAAATGGTGCCTTCGGAAGAATCAAAAATAGTCTGTACGCCCAAAGAATCGTATATCTGTACCAATGCGGAATCGCCCTGCAAACTTTCCGCAGAAAAGCTGCTGAGGGTAATCTGGAGATCGTCGGAAAGTGCCACCAAACTGTAAAAATAGGAAGCTGAGCTCCAATCAGATTCAACAATCATTAGTTTGTCATTGACGTTTTCCGCGGAAGAAATTGTAATTGAGCTTTTGCTGAAATTTCCTTTAATTCCTATATGCTTCAAAAGTGAAAGCGTCATTTCAATATACGGCACCGAAGTGGTTTTTCCTTCCAAGGAAATTTTTAGCCCGTTGGGAAGCATTGGCGCAATAAGCATTAGTGCAGAAATGTACTGACTGCTCACATCAGCTTTGATTTTTACCTCTTCTTTCTGAAGTTTTTTTCCTGTTATTTTTAAGGGCGGAAAACCTTCGTTTTTAAGATATTCAATATCGGCACCCAGACTTTTCAGCGCATTTACCAAAATACCAATGGGGCGTTCCTGCATGCGTTGGCTTCCCGTGAGGTTTATTTCGGCCCCTTCCTTTGCTGAAAAATAGGCCGTCAAAAACCGCATTGCCGTGCCCGCGTGATGGACGTCAACGGTTCCATTCGTAATTTGCAACCCTTTTTGAAGCACCACGGTGTCATCGCTCTCGGAAAGATTTTCTATGGAAATATTTGGGAATTGCGCCTGAAGGATCAACATCCGGTTCGATTCGCTTTTGGAACCGCTGATGTTGATTTTTACATTTTTGTTTAGAGAACTTCTGCGTTCAAGAATGGCTTTCATCGGCCGGACTCTTTTTCCTTTAGTTTCGCACGAAACTTTCCAAAGGTTACGAAAAAACCATATACAAAGCCTGCAAGCAGCAATGTGAGTATAAACATCAACGGGTTTCTTTCGGTGAAATAGGCCAATTCAAAACCCTCAATCGCCCATTTTATCAAAGCGAAAAGCACCGCAAAAGCCACTGCCAACGAGATTACAGATTTCCAAAAGCCTTTAGTATTTATTACCTTCTTGAACATTTATTTCAGTTTTTCATTGCCGTGGTGCCTGTCGTGGTCGCGTTTTGTTTTCAGCTCCAGTTTTTTGTCAAAAGCTTCCTGAAGGTCAACGCCCGTTTGGTTGGCCAGGCATAAAACCACGAACATTACATCGGCAAGTTCCTCGCCCAGGTCCTTGTTTCTGTCGCTTTCCTTTTCGCTCTGTTCGCCATAGCGACGGGCTATGATGCGCGCTACCTCGCCCACTTCCTCAGTGAGCTGAGCCATATTGGTAAGCTCGTTGAAATAACGAACCCCGTGCTCCTGTATCCAGGCATCAACTGCTTGTTGTGCGTTTTTGATATCCATCGTTGTAGCGTTAAAAGTAAAGATAAAATATAAACTTTTCCTATTGAAGGTTGTGTTTTAAAAGAATTTTAGTCTTGTCCAGTCTGGCAACGGAACGGAGAAAATCCCTGAAATTTTCGTATTCCGAAGGCGGATATTCCCCTTTGTTTATTGTTAACTTACGGGTATAGGTCAATTTGTTGTCTGATGATATATTAAAATCGATTTGATATTTTCCGAATTTGGTTTTTAGTACGGTTGCCTCTGGAAGACCCTCAATCGTGAAATTATCAGGGATTTCCACGGTTACCGTATCAACATCGATAGCGCCATTGGCTATATAAAGATTTTGTTTACGGCTTTCTATTCGCGGAGGAATGTATTGGTTTTGATTGAAAATATTGGCACAAAAAAGATAATCGCTTCCTACGGGATTTGCATAATTTGGGATATTGAGGGATAATTCTTCCGTAAATATCACTTCTTCCCTGTTATTGTTTAGGTTTATATCTGTAATTGAAAAGCCATTGATGTAATTCCACTTCTTTTTGTAATGCCCCTCCAGGTCTTCCTGTTTTTCTTTTGGAAGCAAGTAGTCATCGTCATATTGAAGCCCCTTGGACACACTTTTGAGCGTTGCGGTTACATTTCCATTGGCGTCCACACTAACGTTGGCGGTATTTTCCTGGGTGTTCTCTTCTGTCTCGTACATTTTGGTATGTGCAATTTTACCGCCTTCGGGGGTCATTATTATTACGTCCCGATCATCTGTAAAATCACCCATATAGCCATAAGGTTTATCCTGGCTGGTACACTCCAACCAAGTAATTTCATCGCCGTCCGGAATCCCGAGGATTGCGTGGTTAAACCATAGGAACGCAAAGTCCTCTTCAATAGGTATTTTATTGTTTCCGGCGTTGACCAACGTATAATAAGCAGGCACGTCCACGGCTTCCAACAGGGCCTTGGTATAATTGGTCAATGCCTTGCAATCGCCGTAGCTCAACTTATCCACCTCTGACGCCGGCATAGGTTTCCAGCCGCCAATCCCAATCTGTATGCTGATATAGCGCACTTTATCCTGGACAAATTGATAGATTTTTCGGGCCTTCCCTTCATTGGTAGTTTCATTGGCCACAAGGCTTTTTACGCGTGCCAAAGTTCCTTCGGGCAAATCGCCCACGTCAGAAAGCAAGCTCTTGTTTACCCAGTTTCCAAATTGTTGCCAATCGGCACTGGAGCCAGCGGAGCCTTCCAACATAAAATTATTTAGGGCAAGGGTTACATTCGGCAAAATCCTATCGCGGGACGGACTGTGCTCCTCATACCTAATAGCCTGTAGATTGGAAGCCGAGAATAGCAACTCGTCAGGCCCTTCGCTAATGGAGATGTTGTATCCATCCAGATTATTGGGTTTGTATTTCGGTTTATTTAAAGGGTCGAATTTTATTTTCAAATTGTACTTCAGTGTGCTCTCGGCAAAGCCTTTTAAGGGATACCACGGTTTAAAAAAGGCCGTATTTCCGGTTTCGGTCTCACTCTCAAAAACTGCGATGTAGGGATAGGTGGTTGGCGTGTAGTTTATGCCCATCATCCGGTCATCGCTGTACATGCTAATGCCGGTGCGGCTTACATCCTTAAAATCCTTTTTTTTGAAATGTTCAATTTCCTTTCCAAGGGCGTTATAGATTTTAACCTCAATATTCTTGACGCGTGAATTTGAGTCGTAATATTCATAAAGCCGCGTATCGCCATCGCCAAGTTTGTTCAGTACGGCAATAACACGATGCGTTTTTTCCTTCATTTTCCCAACGTCGGTCACGTCAATTTCAACCAACTCATCAATCAATACACTGTTGGAGTATTCAGTCAGTTCTTTAGGGATAGCTGCTATGGAAAAATCCTTTTGGGAATAAATATGCGCCGTGCAAATAAGAAATGCAAAGCAAACAAGCTTTTTCATGAAACCAAATAATTGCTTGGCAATATATAAAATTTTTGAAAGGTTAAGAAAAAGTTAAAGAGATTATTCTCTTTTTTTTGAATCGATCCAGATCGTTACCGGCCCGTCATTGATTAGGGCGACATCCATCATAGCCCCGAAGCTTCCCGTTCGCACTTTTCTATTGGTTTCATTTTCAAGCTGAAGCACGAATTTTTCGTAGAGCGGGATGGCGGTTTCGGGCTTAGCGGCATTTATAAAGGAAGGGCGATTTCCTTTTTTGGTATTTGCGTGAAGTGTGAATTGGCTTACTACCAAACAATCGCCTTTAACATCTTGCACCGAAAGATTCATTGCACCATTTTCATCTGAAAAAATCCGCAAACGGGCAATTTTTCCCGCCAACCAGTCAATGTCCTCTTGGGTGTCCGCATCCTCGATTCCCAATAGAACAAGAAGTCCCTGATCTATTTCAGAAAAAATCTTTCCTTCAATAGTTACGGATGCTTTTTTTACTCTTTGTATCAGTGCGCGCATAAGCCCCCTCCGACTCCCCCAAAGGGGGAGAGTTGTTGCGTTATAATTGTTGAATTCTTGAAAACCATAAGATCCGCGTTTAAGTTCCCCCTTTGGGCCTGCCTGCCGGCGAGGCAGGGGTTAGGGGGCCGTAGATATCTTTTCGGAAATGATCCTCCTCGCCTTCCAAAATCTGTAAATAGCTTTTATAGCGCGACCACGCTATTTCCTCGTTTTCCAACGCTTTCTTTACCGCGCATTGGGGTTCTTCCAGATGGAGGCAGTTGTTGAATTTGCAATTTTCCTTAAGTTCAAAAAACTCCGGAAAATAATCGCCCAGTTCCTCCTTGTCCATTTCCACCACGCCAAAACCTTTGATTCCTGGCGTGTCTATTATCTGCCCACCAAAGGAAAGATCGAACATTTCGGCAAAAGTGGTTGTATGCTGGCCCTGCGAATGTTGTTCTGAAATTTCCGAAGTCTTTAAATCCAAGCCGGGCTCTATGGCGTTGATTAAAGTAGATTTTCCCACCCCGCTGTGGCCGGAAAACATCGTTACTTTATCTTTCATTATGGCTTTTACCTTATCAATATTCTTTCCGGTAATTGCCGAAATCCCGATACACTCGTACCCTATCTTTCGGTAAAGTGCGGCAAGGAATTTTATCTCTAATAATTCGTCTTCGCTATACGTATCAATTTTATTGAAAAGAAGTACTGCTTTAATGTGATAGGCTTCCGCAGTAACCAAGAACCGATCGATAAAAGTGGTAAAGGTTGGCGGGTTATTCAAGGTAATCAACAGAAAAGCGACATCAATATTCGCAGCGATGATGTGGGTTTGTTTGGAAAGGTTTACCGATTTGCGGATGATGTAGTTTTCGCGTTCGTCAATGTGTTTTATGACGCCGACAGTTTCGTCGCCCTTTTTTTCAATATCAAAATCTACGCGATCGCCCACTGCAACTGGATTGGTGCTTTTAATTCCTCCAATACGGAATTTGCCCTTTATACGGCAATCGTAAAATGTGCCATTTTCCGCTTTCACGGAATACCAACTGCCGGTAGATTTATAGACGAGGCCTTTCATTATAATTCAAGATTCAACATTCAAAATTCAAGATTCCACATTCCAAATTCACGATTTACGAAAATACTTAATATTATTTACGCACTTAATCATTAATAACCTTTTTCTGATGGTTGATGGACTCTTGGTGAATGGCTTTAAAAATCCGTAAGATAAATTCCTCGCTCAACTGGTTTTCCTCGCCCTCCAAAATCATTTTTCCCAAAATCTCGTTCCACCTTTTTGTCTGAAGGATTGCAACGTTGTTTTTCTTTTTCAACCTTCCGATATCATCGGCAATTTTCATCCGTTTTCCCAAAGATTCTATAAGCTGGTGGTCCAGCACATCAATCTTGGTTCGCAAGGTGTTCAATTTGTTTTTGAATTCCACGGCATCGCCTTCCTGTTTTCTGATTTTTAAATCGATGGTCATTTGGTCCAACGTAGCTGGCGTAATTTGCTGTGCGGCATCGCTCCAGGCATTGTCCGGGTCAAAGTGCGTTTCCACCATTAACCCGTCAAAATTAAGGTCGAGCGCGGTTTGGCAAAGGTCAAAAATAATGTCCCTGCGCCCCGCAATGTGCGAAGGATCCAAAATAAGCGGCAGATCTGGAAATTTATTCTGAAGATCGATCGGGATTTGCCATTCGGGATTGTTGCGGTAGCGCGTTTTTTCATAGGTTGAAAAACCGCGGTGGATGACGCCCAAATTTTTCACATTAGAGGCATAGAAACGTTCCACGGCGCCAAGCCATAAGGCCAAATCTGGGTTTACCGGATTTTTTACCAAAACAATTTTGTCGGTTCCCTTCAAGGCATCGGCTATTTCCTGCACAATAAATGGCGAAACCGTAGTACGGGCGCCCACCCACAGGATATCCACGTCGTGTTTTAAAGCCAAATCTACGTGGTTGGCGTTTGCTACTTCGGTGGCAATCATCAATCCGGTTTCCTGTTTGGCCTTTTGCAGCCATTTCAGGCCCAAAGCCCCCACGCCTTCAAAATTACCCGGGCGGGTTCTCGGTTTCCAGATTCCGGCCCGCAAGACCGTGGCATCTGTTTCTTTTAACTGGTGCGCTATTTTTAAAACCTGCTCTTCCGTTTCGGCACTGCATGGGCCAGCAATTACCAATGGATGCGCCAAATTCATTGCGTTTAGCCAATTGCCAAGGGATTTATTATTCTCCATATACACTGTCTTTTATAAGGGTGCTTGGTGTGTTTTCCAGATTTTGTCTGTAAACGCCCAATATTTTAAGTTCCTTTACTGTTTTTCCCAGCAAGGTAATCACTTCTGAAAAAATTCCGTAATCCTCAAAAAGAACATCCACAAAAAAAGCGTATTGCCAAGGTTTTTCTGGAATGGGAAGCGATTGTATCTTGGTAAGGTTGATATTGAAAGTATTCAGCAATTGAAGCACGTTGGACAGGCTGCCTACTTGATGGTCCAACACAAATTTTAACGAGGCTTTATTGGCCTCAATTGGCGACACTTCGGTCTTCCGGCCCAAGACCACAAAACGGGTTTTGTCCTCTTTTAAACTCTGCACGTGGCTGTCCAGTATTTTAAGTCCATAGCGTTCCGCAACCTGTTTTCCGGCAATTGCGGCTACGCCCTTTAGGTTTCCTTCCTTGATTCTTTTCGCTTCTGAAGCGGTGTCCTTGCCCTCTACAATTTTGCAATGTGGCTGAACGCGCATCAAGTAATCCTTGCATTGCTGCAATGCCACGGGATGTGAATGTATCTCGTCTATGGTGTGTAGCGTCTCGCCTTCCAACGCCATTAAATACATATCTATGTTAAGATAAACCTCTTCCAAAATTTGAAGGTCTTCCCTGTCTATCAAATTGTAGTTTGGCAAAATGGATCCCGCAATGGAGTTTTCAATGGCAATGACCCCAAAATCGGCACTTAGGTTGGTGATTGTTTCCGTTACCCTATCAAAACTATCGCAGGGCATAAGGTTTACATTGGTGTTTGGAAAAAGTTTTTGGACGGCAAGGTGATGAAAAGAGCTTTCTATTCCTTGGATTGCGATTTTAATGCTCATAATGTTGATGGTTTTAGGTTAAAAAAAAGTCCCGGAAAAATTTTCCGGGACTTTAAATGTTTTATGGTTATAATAACTATACAACAATCCCGGTTCTATTCTTAAAATAGAAAAACCAAAAGTTGTTGAAAGTAAAAAGTGTGCTCATTGTGTTTTTAATAGATTGCTAATGTAGTTAATTCTTAAAAACGAAAAAGGTTTTTTTGGTTTTTTTTAAATCGTTTCGCTTTTTTAGCATTTTATATAACTTTTTAAAAGCACACTTAAATTTCTTGAAATAATGTAGGAAAAGTAATATTGCAATATTACTTTTTCTCTCCTATTACAAAAGGATTAGAACAATTAATACATGTAAGTATGCGTTATTTTCAATACATACGTTTTCAAAAAAAATATCGAATTTGGCCGTTTCAATTGGATCGTGTTCAAAATGCACAATAGTATTGCTTAACTTTGCCCAACTTAAAAAAGTATGTCGATACAAGTAGAAAATATTACCAAAACCTACGGCGAACAAAAAGCGCTGAACCAGGTTTCGTTTACCATTGAAAAAGGAGAAATCGTAGGTTTTTTGGGCCCGAACGGTGCCGGAAAATCCACAATGATGAAAATTTTGACCACCTTTCTTCCCGCTTCGGAAGGCGTGGCGATCGTGAATGGTTTTGAAGTAACGAAGGATGCTATTTCCGTAAAAAAAAGCGTTGGCTATCTGCCCGAACACAATCCGCTTTATTTGGATATGTACGTTCGCGAATACCTTCTTTTTAATGCCGGAATTTATAATATCCCCAAAACGGAAGTTGAAAGTGTTATTGAAAAAACCGGTTTAACGCCCGAAGCGAACAAAAAAATAGGCCAACTTTCAAAAGGGTATCGCCAACGAGTTGGGCTTGCAAATGCGCTGTTGCACGACCCCGAAGTTCTAATTCTCGATGAGCCCACAACAGGCTTGGATCCCAATCAATTGGTTGAAATCCGTCAGCTTATAAAAAACGTGGGCAAGGAAAAAACAGTTTTGCTTTCCACCCACATTATGCAGGAAGTGGAAGCCATTTGCGATCGCGTAATAATTATAAACAAAGGCGAAATAGTGCTCGACAAAAAGCTTTCAGATTTAAAAAACAATAAGCAACAGATTATTGAAGTAGAGTTTGACTATCGTGTGGAGGAAGTGGCGTTGCAACAACTTCCAAAAATTGAAAAGATTGAAAACCCCGCAGGTTTTGTTTACCATCTTTATTTTGCCACCGAGCAGGATATGCGTGGAAAGGTATTCGATTTTGCACACGATAATGGCTTGAAAATTCTTCAGCTGCACCAAAAAAACACGACGCTCGAAAAATTGTTTTCGGAATTGACTATGCAAAAATAAATACTTCTAAACTGAGGACAATAGCTCCTCCGCAAATCTATGGACACCGTTCAAGATTTTCAGCGAGGTTTTTTCAGAGACACTTTTATGGCCATCTTTGTATTGATGCAACAGTTGCGGATTTATTTTTAAATATTTTGCCAAAGCGGAAACATTGAAAATAGTATAGTATTCGAAAAATTGGGATACGTCCAAGCTGAATTCCAAGCTGAATTCCAAGCTGTAATCCTGTGGCATTTCTTCCCCATCCTCTTTAAGCCCTTCCAAATGAAACTGAAAGGCTTCCGAAAAATTTTCCTTCATTTCATCCCAATTTCTTCCGGTACTTATTACGCCCGGAAAATCATCAGTATAGGCACTAAAGCCAGTAGCAGTTTTTTCGACGGTAACTTTGATTTTCCTCATCACTAAATTGTTTAAAGCCCAGCTTGTTTCAAAATTGATTTTTCGGTTCCTTTGGCCACATCCCCCGAATGAACGGGAATCGTCACCCTTCCTTTTTTGGTTGGGTGCTTAAACTGAGCGTGACTTCCTTTTTGGGAAACTTTATACCAACCATCTTTCTTTATTAGTTTTATAAGTTCCTTGGCAGTCATTTTCAAAAGTATATATTTTTATACTTTTTTGCAAGTAATATTGAAATGTGAATTCATTCAAAAATAAGCTTCCCCCGATACAGTTCCTCAACCTCGACAACTGGCGGTCGGTTTTTGGAGATTACATCGCCCAAACTAACTATTTTACCTTTGATCGAGAGTTGTGGATTTACAACCATCGGGCCGGTACTGCGATGATAAACCGTTAATTTCTGCACAATCAAATCTTCGGCATAAACCCTGCAATCACCCGCATAAAGGCCGAAACTTGCATTGGTTGCACTTCCGCTTAAATAAAATTTGGAAAGGCCGTTTGCCACAATATTTAGGTTTTCCACTTCCAAATTCAGTTTAAAATCGCCGTCAATATGATATTGGTCCTCATTTTGTTGGTCCTCTGAGGCCAGACTCAAACTGGGAAATCGCAAAACACCAATACTCTCCACGGGAAGTCCCGTACTGCTCCTTATTTCAGTGATATTCGGTGAAGTTATATACACTTTGGTCAATCCGTAATCGCGCAACAAATTACAGGAATTGTTATTGTGGATTTCGAGTTTTCCATTGGTAACGGAAACTGCTATATCGTTCATCAAGTTTTCGCCAGTTTCAACCACAACCTTTTGTTCATTGCCTTGCTGAATGTAAAGTTTGATTCGTTCCCAAACCAGTATCTTGGTAAAAGGCTGTACGGACCTTTCTTTCTGTACAACCTCCCCGGCTGTCTGGATACAATCCCAGCCCGAGTCTGAGCTACATCCTGCAAATAGAAGAATCAATACTATGTAAATTGTTTTTTTCATAATTATCACTTCTGAAAAAAATCAGGGTTTTTATAATCTATAACCTATGCCAAATTCCACAGCTTCCGCTTTCGCCCAGTGTGCGTGCACGGTTACTGCGGCAAATACCTTATCGCTGAAAAAATATCTTTTCAGTCCCAAACGGTTATAAACCCGGTTTTCAAATTCATAGGGCCAATATACATAATACCCCAACTGCGAAACAAACGCCACTTTATTGAAGCGCCATTCGTGGCCCACAAAAACCCCGACCCGCTTGTAATCTTCATCGCCCGAAAGTCCGTCTTCGGGATAAGCAATGGAGCGGTACTTGATCAATTCCTTTAAAAAAGTAGAAAAGAAAACATCTACCCCAGCGGTGAAGGTGCTTTTATAGTTAATACGTTTGTCAACAAAAGCTGAAATCACATAAAACGGCTCCTGCCCTAACCCTACTACATCGCTTTCGTTTATTCCGGTTCTAAAAGCAAGGTTGTATTTAAACCTTTCGGCGTGGGTTCTACTAAGCGAATCCTCTTTCTTTATATACTCGGGAAACTCTTTATAGTCCAATTGATAACTAACCCCTGCGTTCAGCGCAAAAGTGTTTGTGCTATTGTTCGGCGCCTTAAAATTGGCGTTGCTGTAATGAATAATTGTGAACCCAGCGTGAAACCCAAGCCCCTTCCAAATATTCTCGCGCACATAATTTCCTTTTAAAAAAGTAGTGCTTAACAATTCTGTGCCGTAGGCGTTATTATTATAGTTGGATTCTGTGTCAAAAGGCTTTGCGGAATAGGCTATTCCCTGCCCGACCCGCACCATTAGGTTCCTGTTTAAAAAATACCAGGTGATGTGTCCGTAGGCACCCAAAACATTTCCCAAATAGTCATTGTGCAAATTTTGATAAGCAACCGTAAAACCCCAATCGGGATAGTTGTAGCGGCGTTCCCATTCGTTAAACCCGTAGGTTTTTCTATTGAAGGATAAAAAGAAACCTGTAGGATGTCCGGTAATTAAGTGTTCAATATCCGGGTTGTGTTCGAGTACGGTGCCGTAGAAAAAATCGGCCTCCAAGGAGACGGGCTTCAATTCCTTTTCCTGCGAAAAAAGTGGGAAACTTAAAAGGATAGCTGTGAATACGGAAAGAAAGTGCTTCATATTTTTTTCAACGCCCGTAAAGATAAACTAATCTTCAAATAATAGCCTGCCCGTGAATAATTCTTTTACATCTACAAGCGGAGGGCGGTTATGGCTGATAATATCGCCCGTGGCCACGATTTTTCCGACGATACTTTGCTGCGGATTTACAATCATTTTGTTCGCACTTCTTTGAAAAACAGTAAGTTCATCAATTGTAAAATTTTCTCCTTCAAACCGCGGCATTTCGTCAGCAAAACTAAG
Source organism: Aequorivita todarodis (assembly GCF_028561335.1). Classification (GTDB taxonomy): domain Bacteria; phylum Bacteroidota; class Bacteroidia; order Flavobacteriales; family Flavobacteriaceae; genus Aequorivita; species Aequorivita todarodis. The sequence continues at coordinate 60,526 of NZ_JAQQTG010000019.1, forward strand.
ATTGGCATTGTCAGCGGTGCCCGTAATATAAAAAACACTTTGGCCGTTTGCGCTAACGCGGAAATCTTCACAAATAAGGTTCAAATAAAAATCGCCGCTCTTTCTGATTGTTTCTGGGCCGGCCGAACTGTTGCTAACCAAAGTGAGTTGCGGAAAATTCAATATTCCCTCGCCAATTACATCGTAAGCCGAGCTATTCCTGATTTCAGTAATGTTTGGTACGGTTACAAATACTTTCGTAATTCCGTAATCGCGGACCAAATTGCAGTCATTATTATCTTTCACCACCAAAGTATTTCCTTCAACACCTACGGAAATATCGCTTAAAAGGTTTTCGCCCGTTTCAAGAATTATTTCTGTTGAATCTCCCTGCTTCAAATATAAAGTCACATCGTCCTCAATCCTGATTTTCGTAAAATCTGAAACAGAATATTCTTTGGAAACCGTGCTTCCAGCAGCTTGCACGCAATCCCAACCGTTTTCGGAATCGCACGAAAACAGCAAAAAGACCAGGCCAACAAAAAATAACTTCTTCATAATCTATATTCTAATTCCCACGCCAAATTCCACGCCTTCCACTTTCGCACCGTGCGATTTTAGAGTAATTGCGCTGAAAAGTTTTTCGGTAAAATAATATTTCAGACCTGCCCGAAAATACGTTCTTCCCTCAAAATCATAGGGATAATACACATAATAGCCAACCTGTGAAACTACGGCTAATTTATTGATGTGAAGTTCGTGCCCTGCAAAAATCCCGACGCGTTTAAAATCCTCATCGCCTTTAATGCCCATATTTGGAAAAGCAATGGAAAGGTATTCAATTTCCTTTTTCAGAAATGGCAAATAGAAAAAATCCGCACCCAACTGAAGCGTGCTTTTATAACTCAACCGCTTGTCCGCAAAAGCCGAAACCACAAAAAACGGATGCTGCCCAAGGTTTAAATAATCGCTTTCGTTCAACCCGCCGCGGAACACAAAGTTGTATTTTATAGGTTCCGAAATTTTCTTCGGGAGGGAATCAGAAATATATTCAGGATTTCTTTCATCAGCTACGGAATATTGCACGCCGATATTTAAAGTGAAGGCATTTGTACTCGAATTTGGCGCCTTAAAATTTCCGTTGGAATAATGCACCAAAGCAATTCCCGCTTGAACCCCGAAGTTTTTGAAGAGATTTTGTTTGTTGTAATTCAGCATCAAATAGGTCGAACTCAACAAACGTGTGCCGTAAGCGTTGTTTTTGAAATTGGTCTCCAAATCGAACGGATTGGTGTTATAGGCAATACCCTGCCCTATTCGGAAGAAAAGATTTCGCTTTAAAAAGTAAAAATTGAAATGTCCGTACAGCCCATAATTCTCACCCAAAACATCATAATTTGCATTTTGGTGCACAAATGAAAACCCCCAATCAGGGTAATTGTATTCCTGCTGCCAACGCTCGGCTCCATGGGTTTTTCGGTTAAAACCAATTATAAAACCATCGGGATGTGCTTTCACCAAATGTGAAATATCCTTATTGTGCCGAAGAATGGTTCCGTAGAAATAATTGGCATCCACGAAAAAGTCCCTGTTTTTTTCCTGTGAAAAAACAAAAGAAGTTGTGAGAAAAAACACCAAAAACGCAATTCGGGACATTACCGCAAAATAAAGCAATCTTAAAATACCTGCGAAGCGATTTCCTTAATATTGCTACTTTTTCCCATTGAGTAATAATGTAGAAACGGAACTCCAGCTTTTACAAGTTCTTGACTTTGCTTTACGCACCAATCAATCCCAATCTGCCGAACGGCCTTATTATCCTTGGCTTTCACCACTTCCATCACCAACGAATCTGGTAAATCAACTTTAAATCTATGCGGAATTAAATTGAGATGTGATTTCACTGCAATAGGTTTCAAGCCAGGAATAATTGGCACGGTAATACCTTCTGCCCTACATTTTTTTTCAAACTGAAAAAACTTTTCATTGTCGAAAAACATTTGGGTAACGATGTACTCCGCGCCGTTTTTTATTTTCTTTTTTAGGAAATGGATATCGCTCTCGCTGCTCGGGGCTTCCATATGTTTTTCGGGATATCCGGCCACGCCCACACAAAAATCCGTCGGGAAAGTATGCTGAAGTTCATCATCCAAATAGGTTCCTTTGTTCAAAGCATTTATTTGCGAAACAAGGTCGCAAGCGTATTTGTGGCCGTTTTTTTCGGGCGTGAAATAGGTCTCACTTTTAACCGCATCGCCGCGCAGGGCCATTACATTATCAATTCCCAAAAACTGGAGGTCTATCAAAAAATTCTCGGTTTCTTCCTTCGTAAATCCGCCGCAGAGAATGTGCGGCACGGCATCAACTTCATATTTGTTCTGGATTGCCGCGCAAATCCCCACCGTTCCCGGACGTTTGCGAACGATTTTCTTCTCAATCAAACCGTTTTTCAATTCCTTAAAAACATATTCCTCCCGATGATAGGTAACGTTTATGTAGGGCGGCTGAAACTCCATCAACGGATCAATATTCTCAAAAATGGAATGTATATTTTCCCCTTTCAAAGGCGGTAAAATCTCAAACGAAAATTGTGTTTTTCCGTTGCCGTTTTTTATGTGCTCGGTTACTTTCATAAAGCCCCCTATCCCCCGAAGGGGGAATTTACCCCTTGCCCCTGACCGTGGAACATTGGGGTGGTTAAACATTTATACTCAATATTTTTTTTCATAAATAAAGTTTTCTAATAATTGATATTTTAAAAGTCCCCCTTCGGGGGATTTAGGGGGCTTCCGCTATATTGGTTTTCAACCAATTCGTAGCTTCCTCCAAATCCATATTCTTCCTTTTTGCAAAATCTTCCACTTGGTCCATTTTAATCTTTCCAAGACCAAAATAACGTGCTTCGGGATTGGCAAAATAATAGCCCGAAACCGAAGCCGCGGGCCACATGGCCATATGTTCGGTGAGTTCTACGCCTATATTCTCTTTCACTTTTAAAAGCTCCCAAATAGTCCCTTTTTCCAAATGGTCGGGACAGGCGGGATAGCCGGGCGCGGGACGAATGCCCTTGTATTTTTCTGAAATCAAGTCTTCGTTCGTAAGATTTTCTTCGGAAGCATAGCCCCAATAGTTGGTTCGCACTTCCTTGTGAAGGTATTCCGCAAAGGCTTCCGCCAAACGATCTGCCAACGCTTTTACCATTATGGCGTTATAGTCATCGTGTTCCGCAACGTATTTAGCAGCCAATTCCGCAGTTCCAAAACCTGTACTTACACAGAAACAGCCAATATAATCCTGAATTCCAGTTTCCTTTGGAGCAATAAAATCTGCCAATGCAAGGTTTGGTTTTCCTTTTGCTTTTTGGGATTGTTGGCGAAGGGTAAGCCCCCTAACCCCCGAAGGGGGAAAAGCTCCCTCCGCCCCGCCGCGGTGGGGAACTATCAAAATGTCGTCATCGTCTATTGTATTCGCTTCAAAAATTCCAAAGACAGCCCTCGCTTCCAACAATTTTTCTGAAATTATTTTATGAAGCATTTTTTTCGCATCCTTAAATAATTCTGAAGCTTGTTCGCCTACAATTTCATCTGTTAAAATGTTTGGATACTTTCCGTGCAGTTCCCAACTTCTGAAAAAGGGCGTCCAATCTAAATAATCCAGCAATATATTTAAATCGAAATCCTTTAAAACGTGAACTCCCAGTTTGTTGGGTTTCACTATTTCTGAAGAATTCCAATCAATTTGAAATTTGTTTTTTCGCGCTTCGGAAATGGGCAAATAGGTTTTTACTTTTTGTCGCTTCAAAAAATCCTGTCGGAAAGTGTCGTATTCCTGTTTGATGTTTTCTTTATATGCTTCCGAAGTTTCCTTTTTCAGCAAATCGCCAACCACCGTAACCGCTCGTGAAGCATCGTTTATATGCACCACGGCACATTCGTACTCAGGATCAATTTTTACCGCGGTATGCGCCCGGCTCGTTGTTGCACCGCCAATCAACAACGGAACCTTGAAATTTTGCCGTTGCATTTCCTTCGCCAAAAAAACCATTTCGTCCAGCGATGGCGTAATCAAGCCGCTCAAACCAATGGCATCCACGTTTTCTTCTTTTGCGGTTGCTATTATTTTTTCCGGCGGAACCATTACACCCAAATCGATTATTTCATAATTATTGCACGCCAAAACAACGCCGACTATGTTTTTTCCAATGTCGTGGACATCACCTTTTACGGTTGCCATTAATATTCGACCTGCCGAATCCGTCCCCCTAGCCCCCAAAGGGGGAACAAGTTCGGCCTTCTCCCCCTTTGGGGGCTGGGGGGACTTTTCAGTCAAATCTTTTTTTGCTTTTTCAATATACGGAAGCAAATAAGCAACTGCTTTTTTCATTACACGAGCAGATTTAACCACTTGCGGCAAAAACATTTTTCCGCTTCCGAAGAGGTCTCCAACCACGTTCATTCCAATCATTAAATTGCCTTCAATTACTTCAATTGGTTTGTTGGCAATTTGTCGCGCTTCTTCAATGTCTTCAAGAATATATTCATCAATTCCTTTTACCAATGCTCTCGTAATTCGGTTTTGCAAAGACTCTTCGCGCCACGAGAGATCAATTTTACTTTCTTTTGCGGTTCCTTTAACTGTTTCGGCAAAATCCAATAAACGTTCCGTGGCATCTTCGCGCCGGTCGAGCATTACGTCTTCAACGTGTTCCAAAAGATCTTTTGGAATATCGTCGTAAACTTCCAACATTGCAGGGTTTACAATCCCGATGTTCATTCCCGCTTGAATGGCGTGGTACAAAAATACCGAGTGCATCGCCTCCCGCACGGGATCATTGCCCCGAAAACTGAAGGAAACATTACTCACGCCACCGCTGACGCTTACGTGTGGCAGATTTTCCCGAACCCAGCGCGTAGCTTCTATAAAATCAATAGCATTTTTTCGATGCTCGTCCATTCCCGTTGCAACAGGAAAGATGTTTAAGTCGAAAATAATATCCTCGGGGGCGAATTTCACTTGATTTACCAAAATATCATACGAGCGTTTTGCGATTTCTATTCTTCGGTCGTAATTATCGGCCTGTCCCGTTTCGTCAAAAGCCATTACGATTACCGCGGCACCATAGCGTTTTATCAATTTTGCGTGATGTATAAATTCTGCTTCGCCCTCCTTTAAACTGATGGAATTTACCACACATTTCCCTTGAACAACCTGCAAACCTGCTTCAATGATTTCCCATTTACTGCTATCAATCATAATCGGCACTCGCGAAATATCTGGCTCGGCAATTACGAGATTCAAAAATTTCACCATCGCCTCTTTCCCATCAATCAAACCATCGTCCATATTTACATCGATGATTTGCGCGCCGTTTTCCACTTGCTCGCGGGCAACGGAAAGGGCTTCCTCAAAATTTCGTTCTTTTATGAGTCGAAGAAATTTCTTTGAACCTGCCACATTGGTGCGTTCTCCCACATTTATGAAATTGCTTTCGGGGGTAATGATTAAAGGCTCTAATCCTGATAATTTTAAATATCTTTTATCTTTCATTTCAACTTTATTTGCTTAGCGTCTTTGCGACTTTGCGTGCATTTTTTTCTCGCAAAGGCGCAAAGACGCCAAGGTTTTAGAATGGCAAATTCTTTAAATCCACATTTCCGCCGGAAATTATTATTCCAACTTTTTTATTTTTAAACCGTTCTTTTTCGCGAAGCAATGCCGCAAAAGCGACTGCGCTGCTGGGCTCCACGATTATTTTCATCCGCTCCCAAATAAGTTTCATTGCTGAAATAATTTCGGTTTCTTCAACCCTGATTATTTCTGAAACCAATTCTTTTATAATCGGGAAATTGACATCGCCGAGGAAGGTTTTAAGCCCGTCGGCAATTGTATTTGTAGTTTCGTTGAATTCTATTTTTCCACTTTTTAGACTTCGAAAAGCATCGTCAACTTCAAAGGGTTCGCCGCCGATTGTTTTGCAATTAGTTCCGAAATATTTCACCGAAAGTGCAGTCCCCGCAATCAATCCTCCGCCGCCAACGGGTGTGAAAACATAATCCAAATCGGGGTGCGATTGCAACAATTCCGCTGCGGAGGTTGCATTGCCGAGAATAACATTTCTGTCGTTTGAAGGATGGATAAATGTTGCTCCGGTTCTTTTTTGGATTAAGCCTGCTTCGGATTCCCTCGCAGTGGGCGTTGATTCGGATTCTGTGATAATTCCACCGTAACCTTTTACAGCTTCCTTTTTCACTTGTGGCGCATTTTCGGGCATCACGATGTATGCTTTTACGCCAAGATTTTTCGCAGCCAACGAAAGTGCCTGCGCAAAATTTCCCGAGGAATGTGTTACCACGCCAGCCTTCTTTTGTTTATCAGAAAGTTGAAGAATTGCATTGGTCGCCCCTCTCATTTTGAATGCGCCCATCTTTTGAAAATTTTCGCATTTGAAGAAAATTTCAGCTCCGGAAAGTTCATTTAAATAGGAAGATTTCAGCACAGGCGTGTTGTGAACGTACGGTTTTACCCGCGTACACGCCTCTTCAACTTCTTGTTTAGTGGGAATCATACCGCAGCGTTTTCAGAATTAAAAACTGATCTCGGTTTGTATTGCGAAGCGATTTCAGCAATGGCCTTAATGTGCTCGGGCGTGGTGCCGCAACAACCCCCGATGATGTTCACTAATTGTTTGTCTAAATATTCCTTTACCTGCGAAGCCATTTGCTGCGGACTTTCGTCATATTCCCCAAAGGCGTTTGGCAGACCCGCATTTGGATAGGCGCTCACGGCAAGATTGGTGCGGTTTGCAATCACTTCCAAATGGGGCGTGAGTTGTTTGGCCCCCAAAGCACAATTAAAGCCGACGCTCAAAAGTGGAATGTGCGTAATTGAAATCAGAAATGCTTCCGCCGTCTGCCCGGAAAGTGTTCTTCCCGAGGCATCGGTTATCGTTCCGCTTATCATAATTGGTATATCAATATTTCGCTCTTCCTTAATTTCATCAATTGCGAAAAGTGCTGCTTTGGCATTCAGTGTATCAAAAATGGTTTCTACCAAAAGGATGTCCACACCGCCATCAATCAAGGCTTCCGCTTGTTGTTTGTAGGCAACGCGGAGTTCTTCAAATGAAATAGCGCGAAAACCTGGATCATTTACATCGGGACTCATGCTGGCAGTTTTGTTTGTCGGACCCATTGCTCCGGCTACAAAACGGGGTTTGTTAGGTTCTTTCGAAGAGAATCCATCTGCAACTTTTTTTGCGATTTTGGCAGATTCGTAATTCAATTCATAAACCAAATCCTGCATATCGTAATCGGCCATTGCAATGGTAGTGCTGGAAAATGTGTTGGTTTCCACAATATCGGCACCTGCGGCGAAATATTTGGAATGAATATCAGCAATGGCTTGTGGCTGGGTTATAGAAAGTAAATCGTTATTCCCTTGTACCGATTTATGAAAATCCTTAAACCGCTCGCCTCGGAAATCTTCTTCCGAAAATTTATAGCGTTGTAGCATTGTGCCCATCGCGCCGTCGAGAATTAGGATTCGGTTTTGAAGTGCTTGTTGTATTTTATTCATTTCTTGATTTTAAAAACATCCCTCCCCAACGCTCCCTTCAAAGGGAGGAAGCGGAATTATAATATATAATATATTGCTCCCACAAAATTTGGGAATTAAAAAAATATCAAGAAAAGGTAAAGGAAAAACCTGTTTTTGTTATCTATCCCCGCCAGAGCGAAAGTAGAATGTAGCACCTTCTCGATTGAGGCCCCGCAATAAATGCGGGGTCGAGGGTTGCTAAGGCGTCACAGGGTCTATTCCCTCGGCCTTTCTTGATAACTTTTCATAATGCTTATGAACTGGTGCAAAGTAACGGGATAAAAATGTAATACACAAGCCCCCTAACCCCCAAAGGGGGAATTAATTCAGGAAAGACGTAAGACCGCTGCGCTCTAAGACATAGGACGTATGACTAATGAGTTTTGTCTTATGTCCTACGTCTTACCGTCTTAAGTCATTTTAAAGATTTTCCGTTGAGAATTATGCTGTACGTAATTTTCACCGAAGCCTCCAGCGTGATGGAAACCGAGCAGTATTTTTCAAAACTGAGTTGCGCCGCGCGGATCGCTTTTGCCTCGTCAATCTTGCCTTCCAAATGTAACGTTACGTGTATTGCCTCAAAAGGTTTTGCCTCGCGTACTTCCTTTCGCTGGCCTTCCACCTCCATTTTATAGGAAGTGATTTCCTGTCGTTGTTTTTTCAAAATTGAAACAACATCTATCGCACTACAACCGCCAACGCCCATTAGCAAAAGCTCCATCGGGCTTGCGCCTTTGGAAGGTTCGTCGGTTTTACTGTCGATGAAAACGGGAACGCCCGAGGCGCCTTTTGCTTCAAAAAGATAGTTGTCGTTTATTCTTTCAAGTTGTACTTTCATTGGGTAAAATTATATTTTTGAAACAAGAATCACGAACCACGACTTTTAGACACACGACCCCTAATTTATAAAAGATTCGTGTTTAAATTTCACGTTTCCAAATGTCGTGGTTCAAAATGTCGTGGTTCAAAAAGTCCAAAAAAAGGTGTATCAAAATATCAGAAAATTTAATCATTCTTATCGCTTATCCTTAAAATATCCCCAAAAACGCCTCGTGCCGTAACCGCCGCTCCCGCTCCCGCGCCTTGGATTACAATTGGATTATCGCCATAACTTTCGGTGTAAATTTCGAAAATGGAATCGCTGCCTTTGAGAGCACCCAACATACTATTTTTCGGAACCGAAGTTAAATTCACAGTTAAAATTGCACCCGTTTCTTTTGACAAATCGCCGTGCAAATCGGCTACGTAACGAAAAACCGAATCCTTCGCCTGATTCTTCTTTTTAATTTCAAATGGCACGTCTAATTCCTTTAATCGCTTTAAAAATTCTTCTTTTGAAACATTCCGCAGATCCTTTGGAATTAAATTTTGAATAGAAATATCTTCAAATTCATTGTGCAAATCCAATTCACGAGCCAAGATAAGTAATTTTCGTCCAACGTCATTGCCACAAAGGTCTTCGCGCGGGTCGGGTTCTGTAAATCCTTTGTCGATTGCCGATTTTAAAACCGAGCTGAACGTTCTATCTTCTTCTGAAAAAGTATTGAAAATATAACTCAACGACCCGGAAAACACCCCGCGGATTCGCGTAATATTCTCACCCGAAAGATGCAAAAGTTTAATAGTATCTATCAACGGAAGTCCTGCACCCACATTGGTTTCATATAAATATTGACGCTTTTTTGAAGTCAACTTTTCACGAAGTTCTTTGTAAAAATTCAAATCCAATGTATTGGCGATTTTATTTGAGGAAACCAAATGGAAACCGTTTTCTACAAAAGCTGAATAATTTTGAACGAAGCCAGAGTCTGCTGTGTTATCAACCAAAATTAGATTTTGAAGGTTGTTGGTTTTTGCGAAGGAAATAACTTCGGCGGGATTGTATTCTTTTCCCGAATTCATCTTTTCTTCAATCCAATTTTTGCTCAATCCATTTTGCCGAAGTAAAACTGTTTTGGAATTTGCGATTGCGAAAATATTTAGGTCTAAATCGCGTCTTCGTGAAATCTCTTCTTTCGATGAAATTATTTGATTCACCAAATGGCTGCCCACATTTCCGTGACCAAAAATGGCGATGTTTATCTTTTTCTTTTTAATCTTTTCAAGATTGATTAACTGTTCCAAAGGAATTTCAACTGTTGCTGCACTCATAATTTTTTTGACTTAGGACGTTAGGACCTAAGACATAGGACAAGACTTTTTTAGTCTTATGTCTTACGTCATTTAGCCTGCCTGCCAGCAGGCAGGTCTTACGTCGGATTATTTAATATTTTAGCTTGAAGGAATCAATTCTGCTTTTTCAATAATTTTAAAAGCTTCAGCAAGATCGTTTATCAAATCTTCGGCATCTTCAATTCCGCAGGAAAGACGAATGAGCGAGTCGTTGATGCCAGCATTCAAACGGATTTCGCGCGGAATGGAAGCGTGCGTCATCTGTGCGGGATGGCAGAGCAAGCTTTTAACACCGCCGAGACTTTCCGCCAATTTGAAATATTCGGTACTGGTTACAAATTTTACGGCTGCCTCCTGTGTGTCATCTTTCAGACTGAATGAAACAATTCCGCCAAACAATCCATTTTGCTGCTTTTTGGCGATTTCGTGGTTTTTATGGGTTTTCAAACCTGGGTAATGTACTGTTGAAACTGCTTCTTGGCTTTCCAAAAACAAGGCAACTTTCAGCGCGTTTTCGCATTGCTTTTTATAGCGAATATCTAAAGTTTCAATTCCGCGAATTGTTAAAAAACAATCCCACGGACCTAAAATTCCACCAGAAGCGTTTTGGACGAATTTGATTTTTTCGGAAAGTTCCTGTGTTTTTGTAACCACCAAACCGGCCACCAAATCGGAATGGCCACCGATGTATTTTGTTCCACTGTGGATTACGATGTCCGCGCCCAAGTCAATTGGTTTTTGGGAAATTGGGGAAGCAAAGGTATTGTCAACAACCAACAAAGCATCGATGCTTTTTGCGACTTTCGAAATTGCTTCGATGTCTGAAATCTTCAACGTTGGATTTGTTGGAGATTCAATCCAAATCAGTTTTGTTTTGTTTGAAACCGCGTTTGCCACGTTTTCAACTTCGGTGGCATCAACGTAGTTCACTTTAATTCCGAGTTTTTCGTAAACGTGGGTGAAAAGGCGATACGCCCCGCCGTAAATATCGTCAACCGCGACGATTTCATCATCAGCAGAAAGCAATTTCAAAACCGAATCAATCGCCGCCAAACCTGTGGCAAATGCAAAACCGGAATGGCCGTTTTCAAGTTTTGCAACAACGTCTTCCAAAACTTTTCGCGTTGGGTTGTTGCTTCGGGCATAATCAAAACCTTTGTTGACGCCCGGCGCCTCTTGGATAAAGGTTGAAGTTTGGTAAACCGGAACGGAAATAGCCCCAGTTAACGGATCACTTGGAATGGAATGGATAATTTTAGTTGCACTCATTTTTCTAATTTTTTTGAGTTAATAAATAGATTAAAACAAAAGATCAATCTCGAAATAAATTCGGGACAATAGAAAAATGTTAAAAAGAAAAAATGAAAAGCAATTTCAGAAAAGAAATTGTCCTGTCGTTATCTATCGCCAACTTTGAAGATTTCAAAATTGTTGTAGAATGTAGCACCTTCTTAAATGAGATTCTCGCCTGCGCGGGAATTTAAGGGTTGCTAAGGCGTCATAGGGTCTATTCCCTCGGCCTTTCTTGATAACATTTCAGTAAAGATTTGAACTTTGTGAGCGCAAATATAGCGTCAGAAAAATTTAATAACCAAATATTTCGCCAAAAAACTTCAAATAAAATTGCGGTTCGTTTAATTTTTTTACTTTTGCCGAAGATAATTTAAGAGGAAAGATTTGACTGATTGCAACCTCTTTCAAACACAGTATTTCTGGGTTTGAGGCCCCGCAACGAGTGCGGGGGAAAAATGCTAAAGGCAGTGAAAACTTCCCTTCGGCGCATCCGTCAAATCTTTGCTTGAATATGACATAAGACTTTAAGACATAGGACTTAAGACTATTACATTCAATCTTTGATTAGAAATAATTTAGTCTTATGTCTTACGCCTGCCTGCCATGGCACGACAGGCAGGTCCTTTTGTCATACGTCGTTTCAGTTTTTATAAAATTTTAAATACAATTTATGGCCTATTTATTTACTTCGGAAAGCGTTTCCGAAGGACACCCAGACAAAGTTGCGGATCAGATTAGCGATGCGCTTTTGGATAATTTTTTGGCTTTCGACCCCGAAAGTAAAGTGGCTTGCGAAACGCTTGTAACTACCGGACAGGTTGTTTTGGCGGGCGAAGTAAAAAGCAATACCTACCTCGACGTGCAGACAATTGCGCGCGATGTGATCAACAAGATTGGTTATACCAAAGGCGCCTATAAATTTAGCGGGGATTCGTGTGGTGTTATTTCGTTGATCCACGAGCAATCGCAGGATATTAACCAAGGTGTTGACCGCGCGAATAAAGAAGAACAGGGCGCTGGCGACCAAGGGATGATGTTTGGCTATGCTACCAAGGAAACCGAGAATTATATGCCGTTGGCCTTGGATATTTCGCATAAAATTTTGATTGAATTGGCTGCGCTTCGCCGTGAGGATTCTGAAATAAAATACCTGCGCCCCGATGCGAAAAGCCAGGTAACCATTGAATACAGCGATGATAATATTCCGCAGAAAATCGTTGCAATTGTGGTCTCTACACAGCACGATGACTTTGATGAGGATGAAAAAATGCTTTCGAAAATCAAAAAGGATATAACTGAAATTTTGATTCCCCGGGTAAAAAGGCAACTGCCGGAATACGTTCAGAAATTGTTTAATGATGATATTATTTATCACATAAACCCAACTGGAAAGTTCGTAATCGGTGGCCCGCACGGCGATACTGGCTTGACAGGAAGAAAGATTATTGTTGACACCTACGGCGGAAAAGGCGCGCACGGTGGCGGTGCTTTTAGTGGAAAAGACCCCAGCAAGGTAGATAGAAGTGCGGCGTATGCTGCAAGACACATTGCGAAAAACCTTGTTGCGGCTGGCGTTGCCGATGAAATCTTGGTGCAGGTTTCATACGCAATTGGCGTTGTGGAACCAACCTCTATTTTGGTAAATACCTATAATTCCTCAAACGTAAACCTTTCCGATGGCGACATTGCGAAAAAGGTTTCCGAAATTTTCAATATGCGCCCTGCGGCCATCGAAGTCAGACTTAAATTGCGCAATCCTATCTATTCCGAAACGGCGGCATATGGCCATATGGGAAGGATTCCGGAGAAAATTACCAAGACTTTTGAAAGCCCCTACAATGGGAAAATTGAGAAGGAAGTGGAGCTTTTTACTTGGGAGAAGTTGGACTATGTTGATAAGGTGAAGGAAGCTTTCAACTTGTAAAACCCATCCCGATAACTATCGGGACAAGCACCAAATTCCAAATAAATTCCAAAATACAAACCTGCCTGTCGTGCTTTTGGCAGGCAGGTCCCAAATTCCAAAGATTGCCGCACTTCGCTCGCAACTGGAATTTGGGATTTATATTTTTCCTTTGTATAAATCGGCAATTGGAAAAATCATATCATAATCATTCCAATTTAAGTTACCGTTGATTATTTTATATTGAAGAAATTTTTTTTCATCAAAATATTTCTTGATGGATGGATGATTAGATTTGGATAGAAATGGTTTAAAATCCACAATTTTTATGGTGTTATCACTAAAGTTTATTTCAATAACGAAATCTCCCAAATATTTGGCAGCTGCTATATTGAGCGCTTTACCCTCCACATTATCATAATCAACAATTATTTTCATTTTATTCTCTTTGTGATTCGTTCAAAGTCAACATTCTTATGATATACAAAATAATCAATCCATTTTTCAACAATTTTATCGGCATACATTTCAAGAAATTCTTCAAAATCCCTAAGCTCTTTTCCTTTTAACGGTTCTCTTCCTTTTATGTTTTTAATCTTGATTTCTTTTATAACTCCTTCAACAATATAAAATTCAGCCTTACTTTCAAATTCTCCCTTTTTTGCATGAACATGAATAGGTTCATGTTCATTAGAGTAGAAGAAAATCAATATACCTAAATATTCAAATATTTTTGGCATTTTAAGTTGCGTTTATCAAATTTACAAAAACCTTTTTTATTGCCCTCCTTTTCTTTCAGGCACCCTTGGCGTTGGCCACGTTTGGCGTTCTCCTGTTTTATCGTCAATCGGCAGAATAATTTGTTCGCGCGAAGTTTTAGAATCGTCTTCCGAAGCCATATAAGCCATAATTGCAGTTAAGATTACGTTGCTTTGCACATCGTCAAAAACAATTTTATCGTAGGTATCGAGATTTGTGTGCCAAGTATAATTCCAATAATCCCAACTTAAAGAACTTAAATTGAAAGCAGGCGCACCAGCGGCCACAAAACTCGCATTGTCTGAGCCTCCGCGCGCCGGCCAGCCCGGAAAAGTGGTTTCAATATGTTTTCGGATGGTGTCCGGAACCGCCTTCAACCAGCGTGAAATATAATCGTAAGAATGAAGGAATCCTGCCCCGTTGATACTCGTAACCCTTCCCGTACCATTGTCCTGATTGAAAACCGCTTGAATATTATTAACGATTTCGGGATGGTCTGCCACGAAGGAAGAAGAACCGTTTAAACCCTGCTCCTCACTTCCCCAATGGCCCACTAAAATTGTGCGTTTTGGATTGGGATATACTTTTTTCAGAATTCGCATGGCTTCCATCATCACCAACGTTCCCGTGCCGTTGTCTGTAGCTCCAGTTCCGCCGTCCCACGAATCAAAATGTGCTGAAAGGATTACGTATTCTTCAGGTTTTTCGGTTCCCTTAATTTCTGCGATGGTGTTAAAAGTTGGCACAACGCCCAAATCCTTAGATTCGGCAACCACGTGAATTTTCGGTTTGTCGCCGTGTTCCACCATTCTGTAAAGCATACCATAATCTTCCAACTGAATATCTACGGTAGGAATTTTTTTGGTGCGCGCCCCGAAAATTTTATTCGCGCCAAAAGCTTTGGACCAGTACGAATCAACAATGCCAACTGCGCCGGCTTCTTCCAAGGCTGGAATAATGCTTCTTCGGTCGTAGCCGCTGCGTTTTATGTTTTCGTTCCAGGCTTTGGTCTGTTCCTCTCTTTCTTTTTTCATCTTTTCAAAAGATTCGGGTGTGGCCCATTCTTTCCAATTATCGTCCGGTCTTCCCGTGGGTTGCTTCATCGCAACCATCACGAATTTTCCCTTCACATTCGGCAACCATTTTCTGAATGAAATTGAATCCCTTATTTCGGGAAGCACAATCAATTCAGCAGTTACGCCTTTTGAGGACGTACCTGGATTCCACGCTAATTGTGTCCCGCTTAAGGTTTGAACACGTGGCGAAACCATATCGATATGGGTTATGCCGCGCTCCCAGCCTTTCCATTCGCCCCATTGTTGGTTTTCTGCGGAAATACCCCAGCTTTTATATTTTGCCACGGCCCAATCGTGGGCTTGCCGCATTTGGGGCGTACCAACCAATCGCGGACCGATATCGTCCAGCAATTCGTGCGCGAGAATTTCCAGTTGTGAATTTTCGTAGGCTTCTTTTTGGATGTTTTCGATTATTTCGTTTTTTTCCTGGGAAAAAGTTGAAAGGGCTGAAAATAAAAGAAAGGCGAATGTGAGGCAGTATAGTTTTTTCATAACAATAGATTAATCTTCCGATGCTTTTTTCAGAAATGAAATCTAAAATTACAACTTATTTACCATTTCAGCTATTGGATTTTTTTCACCACAAAGGTCGCAGAGGGCTGCACAAAGTTCACCAAGTAAATAAGACCTCACAGGTTTTTGAAACCTGTGAGGTCCATATTAGCAGTTAAATTATATTATGGTTTCTGGCCTTTTGCACGGCTTCAATCTTGCTGTGTACCTGTAGTTTCTTGTAGATATTTTCAATGTGTTTCCGAACCGTGCTTGGCGAAAGAAAAAGATGATCTGCAATAATCGTGTAGCTCAAACCTTTGCTGAGCTGCTCCAAAACCTCAACCTCGCGGGTGGAAAGGGAGATTTCCTCCTTGTCTTTCAAGTTTTGAATATCTATGGGATTTCGCAATAGTTTTAAGGTTTTCATTGCAATGGAAGGGTTCATCGCCGCGCCGCCATTTAAGGTTTCCAAAATGCCTTCGTATAAATCTTTTGGGTTGATTTCTTTCAGCAAATAGCCATCGGCACCGGCTTTTATAGCGTTGAAGATATGCTCGTCGTTATCAAAAGCGGTGAGCATGATTATTTTGATGTGCGGATATTTCTGCTTAACGATTTGCGTGGTTTCAATGCCGTTGAGAACGGGCATTTCAATATCCATCAAAATTAAATCGAGGTTGTGATTTTCTTCGAGTTTTGTGAGCAGCTCACTGCCGTTCAGAGAGGTATGCTTCACTTTTACATCTTCAAAAAAGGAGAGTTTTTCCTTTATGGCGTTTATCAGAAAGGTGTTGTCGTCAACTATTGCAATTTTAAGCATCTTTGGTACGGTTAGTTGTTTTAAAGATACTAAAAATACCTTTTAGGAAGTATTGAAAAAATAGGGCAATTGCCGTATAAATATGACAAAAGAATAAAGAGAAAAGAACACAGACAAAAATAGTACGCCAAATCTCATTATTTTTGAAAATTCAAAATAACGCTGGTACCTTTATTTATTTTTGAATTAAATTCAATGTTTCCCCCAATCTCTCGGGCGCGTTTTTTCATATTGTTCAACCCATTTCCCAGTGTTGCGGAATCTGCATCATAACCTTTGCCGTTGTCAATAATCTCAATTTGGTACTGGCTTTCCTCTTTTGAAATATTCACTTCAATTTCATCTGCGGAAGCATATTTCAATGCATTGTTCACAGCTTCTTGAATAATCCTGTAAATGTTCATGCCTTCCACGGATGAAAACACGTGCGTTTCATCAACATTTTCGTCAATATTAAATGAAAACTCGGTTTTTTCCGAAGCGTTTTTGGCGTGCTCAATAAAATTGGCGATTCGGGCCTGCAGGTCCTCAAAAGTTATGTTTTCCTTGTTCATCGCCCAAATGGTGTCGCGCAATTCATAAATGGTTTGCGATGTGAAATTGCTGATACTTGTTAACTTATTTCCTAATTTTTCGCTGATTTCCGTAAATCCAAATTTTAAATTGTCAATGCTGGAAATGATAAAGGTGAGCTGCGCCCCAATATTGTCGTGAAGGTCGCGGGAGATTCGCAGGCGCTGCTCCTGTAATTTGTTTTGGGTTTCAATTTTTGCCAAAGCAGATGTTAATTCAGCTTCCTTTTGAAGCTGGCGGTTTTTTAGTTTTTGTTGGTTGTAGAGCAAATAGCCCAGTAGCCCAAGAACCAAAGCCAGTCCGAGACTGCCGAAGATAAAGGTGTTTTTACGGCGGACTTCCAGATCTTTTTCTGCCAACTGGGCGCGTTGTTTTAGGATTTGGTTTTCCTTTTTTTCGGTTTGGTATTTCGCTTGAAGTTCATTGGTAATGTTGAGCGCTTTCTCACCAACTATTTCTTCCTGAAGAAGTGCATATTTGGTGCTGTAATACAATGCACTGTCGGGAGCTTTTTCACTAGCAAAAACGGTAACATATTGCAGATAAAGGGTTGAAAGTTTTTCTTTAATACCTTCCTTTTTATAAAAAGGCCTGATCTCATCCAGCAGCAATCGTGCTTTTCTATATTCTCCCAATGTGTTATGAATTCCGGCCAAAGTTAATTTGGAACTCATCAAATCTGCTACCATATTTGAATTCGTGCGATATTGAAGTGATTTGGAAATCGCTTCTTTGGCCTGCTGAATTTTATGCTGAGCCATATATACTTCCCCGAGATTATTATAAGCTGCACCAAGAGTTTCAACGTTATTTATGGATTCGGAAATTTTAATGCTTTCCGCTAAGGTTTTTATTGCGCTCAAGGTATCCTTCATCACCAACTGAATGCTGGCTTTATTGACCAACGCATTTCCCAAAAGTTTGCCCTGATCCGTTTTTCTAAAAAAATCAATATTTTTATTAAAGTACCGAAGTGCTTCTTTATAATTTTTTTGGTTGAAATGTAAAGCGCCAATGTTACTTTCAGCAGAATTGGCCAAAACTTCATTGCCGGTATCTTCATAGAATTTAAGTGCCTTTAGGTAATAAATCATCGCACTATCTAGTTGGGTTTTCTTGTGATAGGCCGTGCCAATTTTATAGTGAAGAGATGCAATTCCTGCTGAATCGCGCTGTTTTTCTCGGATGGTGAGCGACTGTTTATAAAAATTTAGCGCTTGTTGCAAATCGCCTTTACTATAATTCACCACAGCGAAATCACTTAAAGCCTGTGCTATTAGTGTGGAATCCCCAATTTTTCTGGCAGCTACCAACGATTTTTTTCCATATACAAAGGCAGAATCGGTATCTACCATACTGTAATACCAAGTTAAATCTGCATAAATTTTTGCCTTATCGCCAACAGAAGATACTTTGGAAAGATTCGTTCTAAGGCTATCAATAATTTCAACTGGATTTTGGGAAATCATTTTGGAACAAAGAAATATTCCGAAAAATGCAATCATTAAAATTTTATTCATTGCGATCTCTTTCTAAAATTATGATTTCCGGCTGCACCATTAGTGCTTCTTCAAGATTGTATCTTTGAAAATCATAGCGGTTCAGGTTTTGGTTTCTATTGTTAATCTGAAATGTAGCAGTGGAAATGGCCCGTTCCAAAGCAACAATCGTTTGGTCATGGGTTTTGGCCAGCACAATTTTCCTGTTAAAAAACCAAACCGTTATCCCAATTATTGCGGAAAACAGCATTGCAGCTATGGCAAATTGTACAAACATTTTTCTGAAGTTGGTTTTAATCTTTAAAAATACGTCTATTTCCCTTTAAAAAATATAGGGCAGTTGCCTTATAATCCCCACCCCGCCCCAAAGGAGAGGGAGCTAATTGTTTCAAAAAATAAGTCTCACCACGGTTCCTCTATCTATTTCTGAAGTGATTGCCACGTTTCCCCCCAAATCTTTGGCGCGTTTTTTTATGTTTGCGATGCCGTTGCCGAAACTTGTTTTTTCCATATCGAAACCTTTGCCGTTATCGGTTATTTCCACCTTAAAGGAAGTCCCCACCCCCGACCCCTCCCCAACAGGGAGGGGAGCTTTGGATAGGGAAACTTGTATTTGGGTTGCTTCGGAATATTTTAGGGCATTGTTTACGGCTTCCTGTATAATCCTGTAAATATTCATGCCTTCCACAGAGGTAAAATGCTTTTCCCTTAAAACATTTTCGGCAACATCAAATTGAAAATTGACATCGCTGGACACCTTGGCCTTTTCAATAAAATTTGAAATGCGCGCCTGCAAATCCTCCACCGAAATATCTGTTTTGTTCATCGCCCAAATGGTGTCGCGCAGCTCATAAATGGTCTGTGAGGCAAACTCGCTTATCCTGCCCAATTTATCGGTTACGGACGTTGCGGCACCCTCCAAGCCATACTTTAAATTGTCTATGGAAGAAATAATAAAAGTGAGCTGGCTGCCAATATTGTCATGGAGGTCGCGGGAAATCCGCAACCGCTGTTCCTGTAATTGGTTTTGGGTAGCTATCTTTGCGAGGGCCGTTTTCAGTTCGCTTTCTTTTTGAAGTTGGCGGTTTTTCAGTTTTTGCTGCTTGTAAAAAAGATAGCCGATAAGCCCCAAAAGCAGCGCAAGTCCAAGACTTCCGAAGATCAGATTGTTTTTCTGTTCCACTTCAAGCTCCCTTTCCGCAAGGTTTGCCCGGGTTTCCGCGAGGGCCCTTTCTTTTTCGGAAATATTGAATTTCGTTTCCAACGCCGCTGTATTCTCGGCATTTTGTTGTGAAAAAATACTGTCCCTGAGCGCAATGGCCTTTATAAAATATTCGTTGCCTTTTTCGGGATCGTTGTTCAGGAAATTGGCCTGTGATACCGCATAATAGTATTCAGAAATACTCACCTTTTGTTCCGGAAATTGCTGGATTAAATTTTCGCCCTTCTTCAGCACCTTGAGGGCTTCCTTTAAATTATTTTTTAGGATATAGGCTTCCGCAAGATTATTGATGGAGGTAATCACTCTATGCACCCCAATTTTTGTGGCAAGCCTTCCATCTATCACTTCCTGCAGAAGAGGTATGGCAAGGTCCGTTCGGTTTGTTTTTTGGTATAGGCTGGCCAAAGTATGGGTTAGATCGAAATACAGATCTTGGTTTCCAACTTCCTTTGCCAGATTTCTACCTTCAACTAGCATTTTTTCCGCTTCTTTGAAATCACCTTTGTCCTGTAAATTAATGGCAATGTTGTTAAGGGAAACGGGAATATCCTTGGTTTTTTTATATTCCCGGCGGATGGCCAGGGCCTTTTGGTGATACTCCAAAGCTTTATCGGCCATATTCATATCTTGGTAAATGAGGCCTATATTGTTAAGGTAGGTATCGTCCTTGTCGGGGGTGCCGTATTTTCTGTTCAGGGCAAGTGCCTCGAAAAAATAATCCAAAGCGTTTTGGTAATTTCCTTGGTTCCAATTGGACATGCCCAGGCCGTTTGTGCATCGTGCCTCAAGGTCTGCAAAGCCGTAATCCTTGCTCATCAAAAGCGCCTTCTTGAAATAGAATTGGGCCGAATCGTAAACACCTTGTACGTCATAATATATTCCCAA
Organism: Aequorivita todarodis; assembly: GCF_028561335.1. Lineage (GTDB taxonomy): Bacteria > Bacteroidota > Bacteroidia > Flavobacteriales > Flavobacteriaceae > Aequorivita > Aequorivita todarodis. The sequence continues at coordinate 80,798 of NZ_JAQQTG010000019.1, forward strand.
GGTATTGGTAAGCCGTGTTTTACTGTAGGCTGTTTTTGGGGTGGTAGTTTCCCTTAATCCCTTTTGAAGAAAACTTTTTGCTTTTTCAGGTTCATTAAAAATATAATAAAACCCCAAATCGTTATAAATAGCGAGCCGCGTGGAATCATTCGCCGTTTTTGCGGCCTGCACCAAACTGTCCATTTTCTTTTGGGGAGCTTGCGAAAAGACTGTTGAAAGTCCAATAAACAAAAACAGAAAAACACAGAAAAAACATTTCATAAAAAGCCATTGTTGGGAATCCTAAAGTACAGAAAAAAAATAAACCCCATAGTTTAACATGGGGTTTCAGAACTGCAAACGCCCCTCAACTCGTTTGCGTTTTGAAAAATAATCTGGTTAGTAGATCACTTTAAATTTCCTATACAAAGATGCTTTTTGGCAAAAGAATAAACAATAGGGCAGTTGCCGTATTCTCAGTAGTCAGTATTCAGTGTTCAGTATAATTTTAAGGCTCCTAAACTTTTAAACCCCTCAACTTTTAAACTTTTAAACTATAAAAAAAACCGGAGGAAAAACTTGCGTTTCGCCCCCGGCCCACGTAAAAACCTCAACATAGAGATTTTCTTTAGTGCGTTTGCTTACTGGAAATCCACATTGAATGAACCTTCGGTAATGTCTTTAAAAGTACCATCCGCATTTTTGCCTTTAAAATTAAAAGTACCTTTAATGTTGGTTGAACTAATTTCCGAAACTTTTATTTCGCCCGCAACGCTTGTATCATACGGAGCAACCCATATTTCTGAATTTGTTGGATTGTTAACATCTACTTCTGTATAGCTGGCATTGCCAAATACGTTGGGGCCGCCGCCAATGCTGTAGGTGCCTACCCCGTCAAAACCACCATTAATTGACAAAGTGATGTTTTTGCCGTTCATGGTATTTGAAGTGATCATTAAAGTGCTGACCCCATTGGCATCGGAACGTACGGCACTGGTCACCAAAGGATCCGAATTATAGCTTGCGCCAGAAACCTTTGCGCTTACAGTTCCAGAAGCAGCATCACCGCCGCCTCCGCCATCGTCGTCTTTTTTACAAGAAGTTAAACTTACGGCAACAACTGCCATCAATACTAAAATTGTTTTGTTGAATAGTTTCATAATGTTTGGTTTTAGTTCTCCGCCGCGGCGGATACGTGATTAATGTTGAAGCAAAATTGGTCCAAACCTGAAGTTCTCACAATAGGGCAATTGCCTTATTCTTTTCAGTATGCAGTATTCAGTACCAGTTGGCAGTACTTAAAATTGAATATGTGGAAATAGATTTTTAAGTGAAGAAATTTTCTGTTGAAGATTTGCCAAAAACCGGAGATGTTCGGCACTTTCGGGATTTAAGGACCTGTGGTTCAGGCCATTTTGTATGGAGGCGATTTCCTTTTGAAGCGTTTCGGTTTCAGCAGCAATCCAAACTTTGGAAAATTTCTGCCAAATAAGCTCGATGGCGGTGCTGTTTGGATGAAGCAGATCCTCGGCGTAAAAACGGTAATCGCGGAGTTCGTCCATCATGATTTCGAAGGCAGGAAAGTAAAAGGATTTACGATTTACGTCCCGAAAGCTATCGGGAGCCGATTTTAGATTTAAGAAGTGGTGGATTGCAGAAATGAGATGCGCTTTGCTGAGTGAATTTTCCGCGAAACCATCTTTAATATGCCGCACGGGCGAAACGGTGTTTATAATTGTCGCGGTCGGGTTTATTGTTGAAATTTTATCGAAAATAGTTTGAAGGCTTTTTGAAATGGTTTCGATGGAAAGCAATTCCTTTTGAAAATGTTGCTTCGGAAGTTTATGGCAGTTGGCTACAATTTCGCCTGTGCTTAGCAGAGCCGAAGCACGGTCGCTGAGCGGAGCCGAAGCGTCAACAGTCCTGTAAACCCACGAAGTTCCAAAAGTGAAAATGATATGCGTTGCAGAAAAGAGAGCTTCGCGAAGGTTTTGCAAAGCCGAATTTAGATTAACTAAAAATTCATCCATATCCAAAGCCGAAAGCTCGGAATGTGCTTCAAAACATTTCCAAACTTCATTGTGCTGAAAAATATCTTCTTCGGAAAAGGAAACGTCGTCAATTGCGCGAACAATCAGTTTTTCAATCGATACAGGATTGAAAATTACCCCAAACGGATTCTGTAAATTCTGAAACTTGAAATAATCAAACTTTCTTCCAATGTTTTCCGAAAAACAGCTTCCCATCAAAAGGATTTTGGAGGAATAATCTATCTGATTTTCTTCGGGGTTTAGCGGTATTTCGGTTTGGAGCTTCATCTGTTATATAAAATCTCTGTGTTCCCTGTGCCTTTGTGGTGTATAATTTACCACAGAGACACAGAGGTCACAGAGTCAAATCAAAAAGGTTTTCGCTTTTTCCAAGGCCTCATCAATTCCCGCTGGATTCTTCCCTCCCGCAGTGGCAAAGAAAGGCTGCCCGCCGCCGCCGCCCTGGATGTATTTTCCAAGTTCGCGGACGATTTTTCCCGCATCCAGATTTTTATCGGCAGCCAATTCTTTTGAAATATAACAGGCAAGCAACGCTTTTCCATCGTGTTCGGCGCCAAAAACTAAAAATAGATTCTCGGTTTCGCCGCCCATTTCAAACGCCAAATCCTTCATTCCACCAGCATCCAAATCAATTTTTTTAGCAAGGAAATTGATTCCGTTTATTACTTCAATTTCAGCTTTTAATTCGCCTTTTAGATTCTTGGCTTTATCCTTCAACAATTGCTGAATCTGTTTTTGCAAGGCACTGTTTTCTTCCTGCAGACTTTCCACAGCCTTCACCGGGTCCTGTGCATTGTTCAGTGCTTTTTGGAGTGCGGCAAACGCTTCACTTCTATCAATAAAATATTGTTTGGCAGCATCGCCGGTAATCGCTTCAATCCTTCTGATTCCCGAGGCAACCGCGCCTTCGGAAGTAATGATGAAATGCCAAATATCGTTTGTATTCGGCACGTGGGTTCCCCCGCAAAGTTCCATCGATTTTCCAAACTTTATCGCGCGCACACTATCGCCGTATTTTTCGCCGAAAAGTGCAATGGCACCTTCGTCTATGGCTTGCTGGTAGGGAATATTTCGTCGTTCTTCCAAAGCGATTCCCTCGCGGATTCGGGCGTTTACAAAATCCTCCACCTGTTTCAGTTCCTCGTCGGTCACTTTTGCGAAATGTGAAAAGTCAAAACGCAGGTTTCGGCTGTGGACCATACTCCCTTTTTGGGTAACGTGCTCGCCCAAAATATTGCGCAGGCCTTGGTGCAACAAGTGGGTTGCGGTATGGTTGGCCGCGGTACGGTTTCGCTGTTTTTCGTCCACTACGGCCACAAACGTACCCTCCAAATTTCGCGGAAGCGTTTTTGTGAAATGGATTATTAGATTGTTTTCCTTTTTGGTGTCAACAATATAAGTAATGCCGCCATCGGCAGCTTTTAAATAGCCCTTATCGCCTACTTGGCCGCCGCCTTCGGGATAGAACGGCGTGAGATTGAAAACAAGTTGGTACATTTCGCCCTCCTTTTTGCTTTCCACCTTGCGGTATTTTGTAATGCGCACTTGGGTTTCCAAGGTATCGTAGCCCACAAATTCCTCTTCGTCATCTTTTTCCAGAACAATCCAATCGCCCGTTTCCACTTTTGTCGCGGCGCGGGAGCGGTCCTTCTGTTGCTGAAGTTCGGCGTCAAATTCCTTTTCGTTTAACGAATAGCCGCGTTCACGAAGAATTAATGCCGTTAAATCTATCGGGAAGCCGAAGGTATCGTACAATTCAAACGCTTTTTTACCGGAAATTTCCTTTGAATCTGCGGTTTCAATAACGTTTTCAAGCAACACCAAACCTTGGTCCAGCGTTCGCAAAAACGATTGTTCCTCTTCGCGAATAACATTCGTGATTAAGTTCTTTTCAGTAATTAACTCCGGAAAAGCGTCGCCCATTTGCGCGCTGAGCGTTTCTACCAATTTATAAATGAAAGGCTCTTTTTTGTCCAAAAACGTAAACCCGTAACGGATGGCCCTTCTTAAAATTCTTCGTATTACATAGCCGGCGCCCGTATTGCTCGGAAGCTGCCCATCTGCAATTGAAAATGCCACGGCGCGAACGTGGTCTGCGATTACGCGCGTTGCAATGTCCTTTTTCTCGTCCTTTCCGTATTTTGAATTCGTAATTGCCTCAATCTCCCGAATGAGCGGTGTAAAAACATCGGTATCGTAGTTGCTCTGTTTGTTTTGCAAAACCATACACAAACGCTCAAAACCCATCCCGGTATCAACATGTTGGGCGGGCAATTTTTCAAGGCTACCGTTGGCTTTTCGGTTGAATTGCATAAAAACCAAGTTCCAGATTTCCACTACTTGCGGGTGGTCGTTATTCACCAAATCCTTCCCCGGAATTTTAGCCTTCTCTTCCGCCGAACGGATATCCACGTGTATTTCGCTGCATGGCCCGCATGGACCTTGGTCGCCCATTTCCCAGAAATTGTCCTTTTTGTTTCCGTTTAAAATGCGGTCTTCGGGCACGAATCGTTTCCAAAGTTCATAAGCTTCGGTATCGCGCTCCAAGCCTTCACTTTCATCGCCTTCAAAGATGGTTACGTAGAGAATTTCCTTATCAATTTTATACACTTCGGTCAAAAGCTCCCACGCCCACTCGATGGCTTCTTTTTTGAAATAATCGCCAAAACTCCAATTGCCGAGCATTTCAAACATGGTATGGTGATAGGTATCCATTCCCACTTCTTCAAGATCGTTGTGCTTTCCGCTTACGCGCAGGCATTTCTGTGTGTCTGCAATCCGGTTGCTTTTTGGCTTTCCATTTCCGAGGAAATATTCCTTAAAAGGCGCCATCCCACTATTGATGAACATTAGGGTTGGGTCGTTCTTCACCACCATAGGCACTGAGGGCACAATGGCGTGTTGTTTCGACTTGAAAAATTCTAAAAATCTGGAACGGGTTTCCTTCGAGTTCATTTCTTATAAAGTTATGCTAAAATTAAGGGTTGGGCGCAGTGGGAAACAATTTCTATATTTGTAAAAACGTTACCTTTACCTCGCGCGAACAAGCAACGCGCAAAAATAGCAATTTTTTAATGCATGTCTAAGGTTAAATATTACTACGATAGCGAAACGCTTTCGTACCGAAAAATAGAAAAGAAAAAAGGCCGAAAACTGAAGATTTTCGCCCTAAGTCTTTTGGGAATGTTTTTGAGCGGTTTTTTACTGCTTTTGGTTTATATAAATCTTCCTTCGGTTCAGACCCCAAAGGAGTTGGCGCTACAACGCGAGCTGAACAATATGCAGCTCCAATTTGAGCTTTTGAACAAGAAAATAAACCAAGCACAGGCAGTTTTAGCGGAAGTGGAAGACCGCGACAACAACTTGTATCGCGTGTATTTCGAAAGCAACCCAATCCCTGAGGAGCAGCGAAAGGCTGGTTTTGGAGGGATTAACCGTTATAAGGATTTGGAGGGTTTTGACAATTCGAAATTGATAATAAACACCACCCGCAACTTGGATATTTTAACGAAGCAGATTGTGGTGCAGTCGAAATCGTTGGATGAAATAGCCAAACTTGCCGAGGAAAAAGAAAAGCTTTTGGCCGCCATTCCTGCAATCCAACCCGTAAAAAACGAGGATTTAACGCGGATTGCATCGGGTTACGGTTACCGCACAGACCCATTTACAAAAGCGCGAAAGTTCCACTACGGCATGGATTTTACCGCACCCCGCGGAACGCCAGTCTATGCAACGGGCGATGGGGTCGTGGAACGTGCGGACAATACCGCGACCGGTTACGGAAACCATATTGTGATAGACCATGGCTACGGTTATGAAAGTCTGTACGGACATTTGTACAAATACAATGTACGGGCTGGCCAAAAAGTACAGCGCGGAGACATTATAGGTTTTGTGGGAAGTACCGGAAGAAGCGAGGCGCCACATTGCCATTACGAAGTTTTTAAGGATGGCGAACGCATCAACCCGATAAATTTTTACTACGGAAGTTTGACTGCGGAAGAATTTGCCAATATTTTGAAAAAATCACAGGAAGAGAACCAATCTTTAGATTAAATTCCAAAAAACAAATACCAAATTCCAAAAAATTGAAATTAATCACTGATAACCCTTAACCCTTAACCCTTAACCCTTAACCCTTAACCCTTAACCCTTAACCCTTAACAAAACAAATGCACATAGACCTACCCGAAAAACTGTATTATGGCATTGGCGAAGTGGCCGAAGCCTTCGGCGTGAATACGTCGCTGATACGTTTTTGGGAAAAGGAATTTGACGCATTAAAACCGAAAAAAAATGCTAAGGGCAACCGAAAGTTTACCCCGCAGGACATCAAAAATCTGGAACTCATATTCCATTTGGTGAAAGAACGCGGGTTTACGTTGGAAGGCGCAAAAATCCATTTAAAGGAAAACAAACAAAAAACACTGGACCGGTTTGAGATTATCCGCAAGCTGGAGTCGGTAAAAGCAGAACTTTTAAAAATCAAGGAACAACTCTAAAACCAATCGCATCATGAAAAAATGGTTACCTATCATTATTATCCTCGGCCTAATTTTAATTATTGGAGGCTATTTGGCCAGTCTTAACAACAAACTCGTGGAATTGGACCAAAAGGCCACCGCCCAGTGGGCCAATGTGGAAAGCTCTTACCAGCGCCGGGCAGACCTTATTCCAAACATTGTGAGCACTGCAAAGGGCTATGCCGAGTTTGAACAGGAAACTTTGGTTGCCGTTACCGAGGCCAGAAGCAAAGCCACTTCCATAAACATTGACCCTTCAAATATTACCCCAGAACAACTTGCGCAATATCAACAAGCGCAGGCAGGCGTAACCTCTGCTCTTTCACGATTGTTGGCCGTTTTTGAAAGATACCCCGATTTAAAGGCAAATGAAAATTTCAAGGAATTGATTAACGAACTGGAACGCACCGAAAACCGCATCAACGTGGAGCGTAACAGGTTTAACGAAGAAGCGCGACTGTTCAATACCGAAATAAATCAATTCCCAACAAAGATGTTTGCCGGGCTATTGGGCTTCCACGAAAAAGCATATTTCAAAGCCGATGCCGGCAGCGAAAAAGCTCCGGAAGTAAATTTTGATGACCTGGGAAAAGATGATTAAAAAACCAAAAAAATTGAGATTTGGGACAAGTGACGAAAAAGAGTTTCTTTATATAAAACTCAAAGATCTGGGTCTCAAATCTCAAGTCTAACATCTAACATCTAACATCTAAAAAAATGTCTAAAGTTGAAGATTTTCTAACTTCGGAAGAAGAAGCTGCCATTATTGAAGCCATTCGCATTGCAGAAAAAAACACCTCGGGCGAAATACGCGTGCATTTGGAGGGCCAAGTTGACCCCTCCGACTCCCCTAAAGGGGAGAGAAAAGATGCCTTTGACCGTGCTGCGGAAGTGTTTGATATGCTGAATATGCACAACACCGCAGAACGCAACGGCGTGCTAATTTATGTTGCCGTAGATGACCGAACGCTCGCAATTATGGGCGACAAGGGCATCAACGATATTGTGGGCCAGAATTTTTGGGAAAGTACCAAAGACATCATCATTAACCATTTTAAAAATGGCGATATGAAACAAGGTTTGGTGGAAGGAATCCTAAAAGCTGGCGAACAGTTGAAGAAACATTTTCCATATAAAAAAGACGATAAAAACGAATTGCCGAATGATATTTCTATTGGGTAAAGCCATAGCCCCTAACCCCTAAAGGGGAACAAAGGTTTCGTAGAATTGCCATTTTTAAACTTTTAAACCCATAAACCCATAAACTTTTTATCTAAATATTACTTTTTACTGTTGCTTGTAGCAATCGGTTTTTTCTCCGAAAATGTTTCGGCCCAGTATGAGATTCCGCCGAAACCTGAAAAGCAGACCTCTCTTTACGATTATATCGACCTGCTTACGCCGTCCCAAAAAAATGCGTTGGAAAGTAAGCTGGTTCGCTATGCCGATTCTACCTCCACTCAGATTGTCTGTATTATTATCGGTTCCACAAACGGCGAGGACATTTCTATGCTCGGTGCTGAATGGGGCCAAAAATGGGGAATCGGGCAAAAAGAAGAAGGTAACGGAATTGTAATCACCCTCGCAAAGGACGACCGCAAAGTTGACATAAATACCGGCTACGGTATTGAATACCGTATTACCGATTTAATGTCGGAACGCATCATCAACCGAATAATGATTCCCCAATTTAAAGAGGGAAATTACTATGCAGGTTTGGATCAAGGAAGTGATGCTATTTTTGCAGCATTGAAAGGTGAATTCAAAGAAGACCGCGATTTCGGAAAAAAGGACGGAACGCCCATCCCCTTTTTCATTATTTTCATCTTTATCATTATCATCATTGCGCTTATGCGAAAAGGAGGACGCGGCGGTAAAGGTGGAGGCGGCGGAAGCTTGCTGGACATTATTGTGCTAAGCAGCCTTGGCCGCGGAGGTTTTGGCGGTGGCGGCGGAAGCTTCGGCGGTGGCGGAAGTTTTGGTGGCGGAGGAGGCTTTGGCGGCGGTTTCGGCGGAGGAGGCTTCGGCGGAGGCGGCGCTAGTGGTGGCTGGTAAATCTAACTTAGTTAACCCATTTCCTCAACAAATTCAAAAGCCCGTACTACCGAATACGGATGATGTGAATATTTAGGCGGAAAGGCGCAATGCCCTCCGTGGGCAGGGGTTTCCAAAAACAGATAATCGTGGGCCTTGGCCATTTCCACGGGATGGTCTTTTGTCCCCAAAATTGGGTCGTCCCAAGCATTGATTACTAACAACGGCAATTTTATTCCTGCAACTGAATTTCCCGGCGAAGCATTCAGATAATAATCGTCTAAATCGCTATAGCCACCGTGCACGGGAATGATGAACCGAGTAACCACATCGTCAAAATTTTTGATGTATTTGGCAGCATCCGCAGGAACGGCATCGGGAAACTGGATGGATTTTGCGGCTATCTTCCATTTTACCTTTCCTATAAACCGTCGCTGATAAATTTTACTGAATCCCGATTGCAATTTTTCGGCACTCGACCGTAACTGGAAAGGAGCCGAAATGGCTACCGCGGCCTTTACTTCCACTGGAATTTTACGCTTTCCCAAATAATTCATAATCTGGTCGCCTCCCAAAGAAAAACCAACTAAGAAAACTTGGGTAAAACCATTTTGCACTACATGTTTTACTACATATTCCAAATCTTCTATAGAGGCGTGATGGTACAATTGGGGCAATAAATTCATCTGGCCGCCACAACTGCGATTATTCCACGCAAACACGGAATAGCCTTTTTCAAGAAAATAATTGGCGCATACGTTGTTGTAATTTTTTCGGGAATTGCCCTCCAGCCCATGGCAAAGAATCACTGCCTTTTGGGAATCCTGCAACTTATAATCCAGCAGCAGAAAATCGGCATCGGGCAATATCAGCTTTTTTCGGTCATAATCCGGGGGCCCAAATTTCCGGATGACCCCAGAATAGATGGTGGAAATATGCCCATTGTGAAAAATGGGGTCCGGCCGGTATGTGGATTTTTCCAGATAAGGCATGGTTTGCTACATTGTCAGAAATTTCCTTTCTCCTTAAAGATAGGATTACATTTTCGGATTCTAAAATTTATTTGGGAAGAAAATCTAAAAGGTAATTGTCTTGGGAAACGGTCCAAAGAAATAAAAGCAGCAAATATCATAACAAACCATATTCTGAATATTGAATATTGAATATTGAATATTGAAATTACTTCTTCCTAAAATAAACCGTAATTGGAACCCCGGTAAAATCAAAGTTTTCCCGAAGTTTATTCTCAATAAAACGTTTGTACGGGTCTTTTACATATTGCGGCAAGTTGCAGAAAAACGCAAAACTTGGGTAGGGCGTGGGCAATTGTGTGCAGAACTTTATTTTAACATATTTAGCCTTATAAGCTGGCGGCGGATAGGCTTGGATAATGGGAAGCATCACTTCGTTGAGCTCGCTCGTTTTAATCTTTTTGCTACGGTTTTGGTACACCTCTACCGCCGTTTCAATGGCTTTATATATGCGCTGTTTTGTCAACACCGAAACGAAGATGATGGGTACATCCACAAAAGGTTCAATTTGCTGACGGATGTATTTTTCATAATCCTTTACGCTGCTGGTATCTTTATCTTCCACCAAATCCCACTTATTGGCAAGTATCACGATCCCTTTATTATTGCGCTGTGCAAGCCAGAAAATGTTCTCCACTTGCCCGTCAAAACCGCGGGTAGCGTCAAAAATAAGGATGATAACATCGCAATGCTCTATGGCGCGGACGCTTCTCATTACGGAATAAAATTCCAAGTCTTCCTTTACCTTGCTCTTTTTGCGGATTCCGGCCGTATCAACCAAATTGAACTCAAAGCCGAAACGGTCGTATTTTGTATCGATACTATCGCGCGTAGTTCCCGCGATGTCTGTAACTATATATCTATCCTTACCTATCAAAGCATTGATGAACGAAGATTTTCCCGCGTTCGGACGACCCACAACTGCAAATCGTGGGAGCTCACTGTCATCCGGCTCTTCCCTTTCTGGCAAGACCTTTACCAAATCGTCCAACAATTCTCCAGTTCCGCTACCGTTAATACTGGAAATATTATATTGGTTTTCAAACCCAAGCGAATAAAACTCCAAAGCATCATTCACCCGAGAAGCAGCATCCACTTTATTGATTGCCAAAAAAATTGGTTTTTTTGAACGGCGAAGCAATTTTGCAACCTCTTGGTCCATTCCCGTAACGCCACTTTCCACGTCAACCATAAAGATTATTGCATCTGCTTCATCAATGGCGAGTTCCACTTGCTTGTCAATTTCGGCTTCAAAAATATCGTCGCTTCCCTTCACATAACCGCCTGTGTCTATCAACGAAAATTCCTTTCCGTTCCAGTCGCTTTTTCCGTAGTGGCGGTCGCGCGTAACGCCGCTCACGGCATCCACAATGGCTTCCCTGCGCTGAATCAATCTATTGAAAAAGGTAGATTTTCCTACATTCGGTCTTCCTACGACGGCAACAATGCTCATAATCTTAATTTTAGGGCCAACCTGAATTTTGGCAGGCAGGTGCAAAAATAGCTTTTAGTTGGCAGAAAAAATACTATTTTAACGGCTTTAAAGAACAAAATATTTATAATGACTTAAGACTGTAGGACATAAGACGTATGACTAAATATTTTCAATTTAAAATAAAAGAAGTCATATATCCTATGTCCTTTTGTCCTATATCAATGCAATAATTTATGGTATATGCAATCATTAAAACGAATCAATTAAAATATGCTTTCGAATGAAATAGTCTTACGCCCACGTTTTCAAAAGGAGCTGGCGCAGCCCTGCACGAAATTGCTCGCGAAATTTTCGGAAGCAAAAAAATCACAAAACAGATTTGTAATTTCCTGCGTGGACGACCATATTTTTATAAAATTACCGAAACAGGAACAGCACTTTTGGTCGCCGCAACTGCATTTGGAAATAACTGCAAAAGATGAAAACTCCTGTTCCCTCCAGGGTTTTTTCGGGCCGAACCCAACTGTGTGGACCATGTTTATGTTTCTGCATGTTGCAGTGGGTATTCTATTTATGGTAGATTTGACTTGGCTGTACTCCAATTACAATTTAGGAAACACTATCGGTTTGCAAATTGGTATCGCTATATTTTTAGTGGTGGTCTGGATTCTCCTATATTTTGCCGGAGCGATGGGAAAGAAAAAAGGAAAACCCGGAATGCGCGAGCTGTATGATTTTATGAATGAGATTGTTGAAAATTCCAAATTTCAAGCACCAAATTCCAAATAAATCTCAAAAAAATAAATTCCAAATTCCAAGACACGCAATTTAAAATTTGATGCTTTAAAAAGCCTCACTCCAGCTCTCCCAATGGAAGAGAGCAATCCCCCCTTTGAAGGGGGTTAGGGGGATGTTATGGAATTTGGAATTTGAAATTTGGAATTTATTTCTGGTTGTACCCAAATCGCCGAAGCTGCTTTTCGTTACTTCTCCAATCTTTATTAACCTTCACGTAAAGTTCGAGATGGATTTGCTTTCCAAAGAATTTCTCCAAATCCTTTCGGGCTTCAGTGCCCACACGCTTTAAAGCCGAACCTTTGTGACCGATGATAATCCCTTTTTGCGTTTCGCGCTCCACCATAATGATACTGCGGATGCGGATGATGTTTTCGTCCTCAAAAAATTCCTCGGTATCAATTTCAACGGAATAGGGAATCTCCTTTTTGTAGTGCATCAGTATTTTTTCGCGTATGGCTTCGTTTACGAAAAATCGCTCGGGTTTATCAGTCAACTGATCTTTTGGATAAAATGGCGGTGATTCGGGAAGCAATTCAATAATTCGATTAAAAACTTCGGGAACCCCAAAATTTTGAAGTGCCGAAATAGCGAAAATTTCGGCATTCGGAACTTTTTCCTGCCAAAGCTTTAAGGCTTCGGAAAGCAGCTCCTCGTTGCCTTTGTCTATTTTGTTTATAAGAAGTAATACGGGAATTTTAGCATTTGTGATTTTTTTGAAAAATTCCTCATCCTTGAGTTCCTTTTCGCCCAATTCAACCAAATACAAAAGAATATCGGCATCCTCAAAAGCAGATTTCACAAAATCCATCATACTTTCCTGCAATTGGTAGGCAGGTTTTATGATTCCGGGCGTATCGCTCAAAAGCACTTGAAAGTCATCGCCGTTCACAATTCCCAAAATGCGGTGGCGCGTGGTCTGCGCCTTGGAAGTGATGATGGAAAGCCGTTCACCCACAAAAGCGTTCATCAGCGTGCTTTTGCCCACGTTTGGGTTTCCAATAATATTTACGAATCCGGCCTTGTGTTTTGTCATTTCTTTGGAATTGATATTGCAAATTTAAGGCTTAAATCCCGAAACAATGGATTTGGTCCAATTTTAAAACTTTCAGCCTTGAAATCCTTACTTTTGTGAAATGCTTTTTCCAAAGAAAAAAATAGAGCTCGAAGAAGGCGATTATTACTTAACGCCCGAAGGCTACAAATGCTTTACGGAGCAATACCATTTAAAGCGTGGCTATTGCTGTGAAAGTGGCTGCCGCCATTGTCCCTACGGCTTTGACAAAAAAACTGGGAAGCATCAATAAAAATATTTTTAGAAAATGACTTTTAAAGAACTAATTCAACAAGGCATTCCATCAGTTTTACCTGAAAAGAAACCTTACGATCCATCCATAAACCACGCACCAAAACGAAAGGAAATCCTTTCAAAGCAAGAAAAGGAACTCGCGCTGCGCAACGCCCTTCGCTATTTTGAGCCGAAACACCACGCCACGCTCCTACCCGAATTTCGCGAGGAGCTGGAAAAATACGGGCGCATTTATATGTACCGTTTCCGTCCCGATTATAAAATGTCCGCCCGGCCCATTGAGGAATATCCGGGTAAATGTGAGCAGGCAAAGGCGATAATGCTGATGATTCAAAATAACTTGGATTATGCCGTGGCGCAACATCCGCATGAGTTGATTACCTATGGCGGTAACGGTGCCGTTTTCCAAAACTGGGCGCAGTATCTTTTGGTGATGAAATACCTTTCGGAAATGACCGACGAGCAAACATTGGCTGTTTATTCTGGGCATCCGATGGGTTTATTTCCTTCACACAAAGACGCGCCGCGAGTGGTGGTTACCAACGGAATGATGATTCCGAATTATTCAAAACCGGACGACTGGGAAAAATTCAATGCGCTCGGCGTAACCCAATACGGCCAAATGACCGCTGGAAGTTATATGTACATTGGCCCGCAGGGAATTGTTCACGGAACCACGATTACCGTTTTGAATGGTTTCAGAAAAATTAAAAAAGAACCAAAGGGCGGTTTGTTCGTAACTTCCGGTCTCGGCGGCATGAGCGGCGCGCAACCCAAAGCCGGGAATATTGCAGGCTGTGTAACGGTCTGTGCCGAAGTGAACAAAAAAGCAACCGAAACCAGACATAGCCAAGGCTGGGTGGATGAAGTGATTTCAGATTTGGATATGATTTCAAAACGTGTAAAAGAAGCATTGGCGAATAAGGAAACCATTTCGATTGCCTACGACGGAAATGTGGTGGAAGTTTGGGAAAAATTTGCCGAAGAAAATATACATGTTGATTTGGGAAGTGACCAAACTTCCCTTCACAATCCGTGGGCGGGCGGGTATTATCCAGTTGGTTTGAGTTATGAAGAAGCCAACGAAATGATGGCAAACAATCCCGAACAATTCAAAAACGAAGTGCAAAAAAGTTTGCGCCGTCAAGTGGAAGCCATCAACAAGCACACTGCAAAAGGCACCTATTTCTTCGATTACGGAAATGCGTTTCTTTTGGAAGCCTCGCGAGCAGGTGCAAAAATTTACAAGGATAAGAATGGAGCGTTCGTGAGCTCCCCTTCCCTTCGGGAAGGGGCTGGGGGATGGGCCTATCCCTCCTATGTGCAAGATATAATGGGCCCCATGTGTTTCGATTACGGTTTTGGGCCGTTCCGTTGGGTATGCGCTTCGGGCAATTCCGAAGATCTTCAAAAAACGGATGAAATCGCTTGTGGAGTTTTGGAGGAATTGATGAAAAATTCACCAAAAGAAATCCAGCAACAAATGCAGGATAACATCACTTGGATTAAAGGCGCGCAGGAAAACAAATTGGTTGTTGGTTCGCAAGCACGCATACTTTATGCAGATTCTGACGGACGTGTGCAGATTGCTTCGGCTTTCAACAAAGCTATTTCAGAGGGAAAAATTGGTCCAGTTGTTTTGGGGCGTGACCATCACGATGTTTCGGGGACCGATTCGCCATATCGCGAAACTTCAAATATATACGATGGAAGCAGGTTTACGGCCGATATGGCCATCCAAAACGTAATCGGCGATAGCTTCCGCGGCGCCACATGGGTGAGCATCCACAACGGTGGTGGCGTAGGTTGGGGCGAAGTGATAAATGGAGGTTTCGGAATGGTTCTTGATGGTAGTACAGATGCGCAACGGCGACTTGAAAATATGCTTTTCTGGGATGTAAATAACGGAATAGCTCGGCGCAGTTGGGCACGGAATGACGGAGCGGTTTTCGCAATAAAACGCGCGATGGAGAACAATCCGCAGTTAAAGGTTACGCTTCCCAATTTCGTTGATGACAATTTATTCACTTAAAAGAAAAAACCGCCACGAATTCACTAATATGCATTCGTGGCAAAAAAAATGACAACTATGAAAGCACTTAAATTCTTACCCCTTCTCTTGCTTTTTGTTTTCGCTTCCTGCACCACCGTTCGCGTGGCCACCGATTATGACAAAGAAGCAAATTTTAATCAGTACAATTCCTTTGCTTTTTTTAAGCCGGGAATAGACAAGGCTGAAATCAGCGACCTCGACAAAAAGCGCATTCTTCGCGCTATTGAGGCGGAACTTTCGGCGAAAGGAATGTCCAAATCAGAAAGTCCTGATTTGCTGGTCAGTATTTTTACCAAAGAACGTGAACGTGTTGACGTTTATAACAACAGTTTTGGATACGGTTGGGGCTGGAATCCTTGGTATTATGGAGGTTATTATGGAAGCAGCAACGTTTCGAGAACTCCTGAAGGCACGCTTTACATAGACCTGATTGATGCAAAAACCAACAATCTGGTTTGGCAAGGCATGGGCAGCGCAGATTTGGTGACCAGTAATATGGAAAAAAAGGAAGAACGCATCCGTGAAATTGTAGCCAAAATTTTGGCGGAATATCCGCCCGGAACGCCTAAGAAATAATTTTAAAAAAGGCTTTTATGCAGACGGTATAAAAGCCTTTTTTTTACCTTTACCCGTAATGTTAGAATCCATCATCAAAAAATTGCTTCCCCATGAGAATATTTGCCGTCCTTTTTTTTCTGCTATGCCTCGTATTTAATGCCCACGCCCAAAAGAATACCCTGCCGGTTGGGGAATATTTTACCAATCTGAATGGCTCCACATTTCATTTAACGATTACGGAAAATGATGAATTTCAGATTGCGATGGCAAAAGGACACCTAATTAAAACCGACAGCCTGGTTAAACTCGATTTAAAACAAGTTGAAACCCCAACTTTTGGATTGCGATATTTGGAGCGGGACAGGGCTTTGGACACCCTTACCATCACCTTTAACAAAAAGACAAAAAAGTATTTGCTGTACTATATTTTAGTCGGGGCGCAGGAAAACCCGGCCGATAAGGTAGTTTACAACTCTGCCGAAAAATTGACTGGAGATACCTTTTATGATAGCTACGACAATTTTGAGATAAAAATACCAAAGACAAAGTATCTGCATTTATTGGAAAATAGGGATTCCAAAGACGCCAACAGCCTGTATATCTTTAAAATACCCGAAGACGTAAGCAAGATTGAAGTAAATTATGAGCCTTCGGATATGAAGGATTTGCAATTGTTTGGCGAATTCAATGCAAACGACCAGACCATAATCCTTTATGAGGGAAAGGACAATCCCTTGGTTTTCCATATAGATTACGAAAAATATATTTCAACTTTTGAAAAACCCTACAAGATTGAAGAGAATGTTCCGTGGAAAGAAAATGACGATATCGCCGAACAATACCCATATTCTTATGACAATCCGTATAAATTCAAAGTAGAAACTTTTGAAAGTCTGGACGAAGCGGTAAAAAAAGCAGGCGAGGACCAAAAACCCTTAGTTACTTTTTATTTAGCTGAAAATCCTTCAAATACCGATGAGTATAAAAAATTTATTAAGGAATATGAAACTTCTGTCTCTTATTTGATGTATGATAAATACATCGAAATGTATGATAATCTCTACTTTTATTTACTTACCGAAAAGGATAAAAAATTCGCAAAAAAGAAGGGGTTAGAAGAAAATACTTTGCTAATAATCGACAGCAATAAAGATATGCTTTACAAGCAGAACGTAGATTTTAAAAAACTGCTGGAAATTTTCAATAACGAATTGTACAGCCAAAGCGGAATTAAAAACATCTATTTAATGAAACGGTTGGACGATGCGGTAAATCAAAAATCATTTAACGCAAAAAGCACTCAGCAACTGTTTAACGAAATTTCCCAAATATCCAGTTATAATTTCTTCTCGGGATTCGGAGAAACAAATAAAGAATCTTATATCGAAAAGGGATATATTGAAAACGGCGCAGAATTTCACCGCTTGCAATCCAGTCCGGGGCAAGTAAATGACTTGTATTCAAAATTGGTTGCTTCACATAAAGACGATACGGAGGTTGATTTACAGTTTGCCAATATTGCCGCGAGATTTCTAGAAAACAATTACGAAAGAACGCTCTATCAAAATTTCGACCCCGTTTTGACCGAAGCAGATCTTTTGGCGATAGATTATTTAATTCGCTTTAAAGAACCGTTGAAAAATTACGAGGCCACTACGGATGAAGAATATGATAAGGGATATTATTTTTATAACCTTTTCCCCTACACCATTAGCGATGCCTTAAATAGTTACGCCCCAAACGCAGATGCGGAAATGCTTCAAAAAATGAAGCTGCGCTATCAAAAATTGGATGAAGGGGGTGCGGATTATTTTAATTTTCTCCAGCGTCATTTGCCAAAGGAATTTTTAGCGAATTATGAGGTGTTTTACAACGCAAATTTCGCGAATACCAACAATATTATTTTGCAGCTAAATTCATTGTATGAAACGCAAAACAGCAAACAGTCTTGGAGTGGTTTCAAAGGCAGTATCGCCAATCAAGCCAATGAAGCTGCTTGGTATGTAGTTGAAAACATAAGCGACTTGCCCACCTTAAAAGAAGCCATAAAATGGTCCAAAACCTCCCTGGACATCTACGAAAACAACCCGTATTTTTTAGATACCTACGCCCAGTTATTATACAAAAGCGGCGACAAAACCGAAGGGATAAAATTTCAGGAAAAGGCGGTAAACATCATTAAAAATGACACAAAACTGTTCGGCGAAACTTTGCTGAACCAAACCGAAGATGTGCTGCAACGCATGAAGAACAATACGTACTAATAAATTGGAGCTCCAACAATAGCATTCACCGATAAAAAAAGCCTCCCCAAAATAATTTTTGGAAAGGCCCTCAATAATTGGGGATAAATATACGCTTACTGTTTAACCAGTTTTATTCCTTTTTTAAATCCTTCGTTTGTGGAAACGTTCATAAAATAAACACCAGATTTCCAACTTTCGGTATTGATGTTTATTGTGGTTTCTCCCTTGTAATTGCTACTGAAAACTTGTTGCCCCAAAACATTATTTATTGCAATTTCTTCAATGGGAACGTTAGCTTTTAAATTTATTTCACGTTTCACTGGATTTGCAAAAAACAAATTTACATCCGAAAATTCTTCTATCCCCGCAGTGTCATCAACCACGTTTTGCGCATAAATTTTAAGACCGGTTCCTTTGTCTTCAATAAAAACTGCCACATTCTGCATATTTGCTTCTTTTGTGAAATTTATCCTGCTCTTATCTGCCGCAAAAGTGGCTACGGGACGGGTTTCTTCCGACCAGGCAAAGTCGCCGTTTTCGTCAAGATGCACAGCGTTCAAAGTGGTTGGCGAAACTCCGTTGTTTTCTCCTTCCTCCATTAAGAAAAGCGGATTCCCATTTCTTAATTGAAGCGATCCTTCATGCGACTTATCATTTCCTATTGGGAATACAACTTTGGCATGATCAGTCAATTCACGTGCTCCGGAATCCTTATCAAATTTTTGCACATATTCGCCACGCTCACTTTGAGTAGCATTTCGGTAGGTAGCAATAGCCCAAACATATTGTGAACCGGACTGAAAAGCAATTTCCGTATCCATTTCATACTCGGTTTGGTTTGTGTCAAAATCGGAACCGTTTATTCCCCAAGGCAATGTTCCGTTAGGGTTTATGCGCTGTAAATACGAATCGAAACGGTTTCCGGTAGAGGAAAAATAGCCCATATAAACCACATCGCCATCCTGCACGCCTGTATAAGCGCGGTTAAAAGCAGTGGTTCCATCTGCAATTTGCACAGCATTTGACCAAACAGGATCGCCGTCCGTATCATAGCGCTGGGCGAATAGATTCGAACTTATTCCGCTTAAAATAGAATGATACACCACTTCAAAATCAGTATTGGAAAGTTCGAATAAGTTGGCAGCCGTAGTATTTCCCGAACCAATTGTTTTAGTTCCGGGCCATACGGCATTTCCGCTGGAATCGTATTTTTGCATCACCGCCGCACCGGAATCATGCCAAGAAACAATGGCATCTCCGGAAGACAATGGCAATATGGTAACGGGTACTCCAGTTCCTAAACTAATCCCGTTAGCGCCCCAAAGTTGGTTTCCGTTCGAATCCATTTTAAAAGCATAGGCCGAAAAATCATCAGTTCCCGTAACGCCTATGTAAAGATTATCATCGGCATCGACAACGGTATTCATAATAACCGTAAACGTGCTCATGGGCAGTTGGTTGCTTACAAGCATGCCGTCATCGCCAAACTTTCGGTTGCCGTCCGCGTCCATGACTTGCATACGCAGTTCGATGTTGGTTGGCGCACCCACGTTTTTCCAAAATACAACATAGGTTTGCCCGTCAGACGTGCCACGAGCTTGCATATCCAGTTCTCCAGATTCGGCTACCAACGTATTCAGGGCTGTGTCTGTTGTCCACTGTGCAGTACCGACAAACACTGTTAAAAAACAGGCGATAGTAAAAATTGTTTTCATGATTTTTGTTTTAATTTCATAACTAATTATTATAAAAAATTCTATACCAACTGCATTCCTCAATCACCTGTGCCTCAAAAGCAGTATCGGAATACTCATCTTTCAGGGTTTGGAAATAATCTCTGTGATCGCCGCAAACCTCCACCCTGTACCTGTAATTTGCATTCCGCTCCGTTGTATAGCAATAGTTGGTTTTGGCGAGCATAAAAACGGCTTTGGCCTTGGTTTCTTTGTTCCCTTTCGCCGCTGCCGCTTTTTCAAAGTATTGGGTGGCGTTCTTTAAAAATTCGGAATTTGGGCTTTTTTGTTGGCCATCGGAATAATAATCATATCCCAAAATATGGTTGCGGTCGTTATTGCCAATGTATTGAAGCGCGTTCAAAAACCACCCCAGCTCGCTTGTATTGTACCAGGCATTTCCGAGCATGTAATAATAATCGGCAGCATTTTCGGGATTGCTTTTTGCCAATTCCTCCAGTTTTTTAAAGGTCTGGGCCAGCTTCAGCTTGTTGTCTGCATAGGTTTCTTCAAGCTCCATTTTTGGGGCATCTTCAGAAAATAGGGTTTTATATTTTAAATGGATTTTATCTGACTTTTCGGAAAATGGAGTGTCAAAATACTCGCGGATCGCTCCCGAAAATAATTCCGGCCTGATGTTTTTCCCATAAAAAACAGCGGGGTTTTCAATTTTTTTGAAATAGGAAATCGCTTCGTCCAACTGGTTTTGCTGAAAATACCAAGTGCCTTTCAGCTCATTTACATAATCCTGCGGATTGCTCTTCAGTTTTGAAACAATCAGTTTTTCATAATCGGTCTTCGCCGGAAGATTTATGAAATTTTGGATTTTTTGAATAACCGCATCCGCAACAAATTCATTTTTATAATGCAGTTTCCAATGGTTTCCCAACTCTGCTTCAGCTCTTTCAAAGGAATATTGGGCATTTTCCCAACTGTAATCCATACTGCCCAAAAGGGAAACGATTACATTGCCATCCTTTTTATACAAATCTGAAATGGAATTGAAGAAAAATGCGGTCAGCGGCCGCGATTCATTGAGTTGTGTGTCCGACTTCAGTTTCGAGAAAAGCAAATCAATTTGTTTTCTGTCCAAAGTTTTAAGTTGCAATACTTCAATGGAAAAAGACAAGCGTTTGGCTTGCGGGTAGAGCTCACTATTCTTTTCAACTTTAGAAACCGATAATGCTGCATTTTTGTAATCCTCGTTTTTTAAATAGGTAGCCGAAAGCACGATGCTCCAAAAATCCTTTCGTAAAACGGCCTTGTTTTCCACTTGGGCTTTGGCTATATTTTGAAGCGTCCGTAAGGTTTCCGAATCCAACGATTTATTGTTTTCAGAATCCTTATTCCATTCGTAATAGTGGTTGCTAAATAAACTATTCTGCAATTTATCAACCTCACGAATAGCCAATACCTCCAAATAGGGAGAGTTCGGGTTTTCCTCCTGCAATCTCTGCATCTCCTTGAAAATGCTGCCGTTGTAGTAATACGATTTGAAAAAGGATTGGAGTTCCGCATAGCCATTATCGGCAAAAAATTCGTCGTTGAGTTGCGGGTTGGACCAATCAAAATATTTTAAACTTAGGGCGCAACTTCTTCGGCGCGATGGCACTTTTGAATAAACCGCTAAAAATCCCTTGGCAGCTTCCTGAAATTTTTGAAGATTATAGGCCGCCCCGGAACGCTGCTCCAAAGCCATATAATAAATATAGGACGCCTCAGGATCCAACTTCAGAAAAGTATCGAAATATTGCAAAGCAGCTTCGTTCTCTTGAAGATAATGCGCCAATCGCACAATTTGGTAGGCATATCTATTCTTTAAAAAGGAATTGGTTTCGGCCTTATAATTTTTCAGCGCGAGCTCCAACAGCTCGGGTTTGCGGTCATACCCGTCATTTTCCTCCCCTTGATACCAGCCGTTGCCGCCATTTTTGTTGCTGCTTATCCCCTCGCATTGCTTTGCCAGCAACATATAATTAGCGAATGGTTTTTGAAGGTTTTTAGTTATTTTATTGGCCATTATCCCGTTGACGATGCCCGGCTCATTGGCTTTTAGTTTTTGATACCAATCTGGCGTTTCAGCATAAATTAGCTGGTAAAGCACTTCTTCACTTAAATTTTTTCCGAAGAACTTACGCCAATCCTCCAAATTATCTTCAACAGCCGTTCTGGTTCCCGGAAATTCACAAAACGTACTCCACGGGCAGTTTAAAAAAGGGTACAGCGAAGAGTCGCCAACTATTTTTTGGTCGATTATGGGATAATAAAGTTCTTCATATTCGGGGGCATAGCCACAAAAATAGTTCGGCTTTTCTGCGGCAAAAGAAATTGTTGAGGCAAATAAAATGACGCTAACGTACAGTTTCCAAGAGTTCATTTACATTTAAGTTTTGGAGGGTGGAGGAATTTATATGATATAAAATTACAGAATAATCCCGACCCGCAGCTCCTGAAATCGTTTTCTGAAGTTTTTTAAATTCTGAAAAGGTTACCTTTTCCATTCTCAGTTTATCGCCTTTGTAAACAAAGTGCCCATTTATAAAGGCATCTTCCGTAGCGATAAGCCAATTTTCCCCTTCTGAAACCATAAAATTTTCAGAGAGTTGTTTTTCCCCAATATCTGAAAGAATACCCACCAATTGCCCATCGCGATACAGCACGCCCCAACTGAAAATGGGCAGGGCCACACTAAACGGCAACGGATACTCGTGAAGTCTGGAAAGGTATAAAGCGGTTTTTTCAATATTCAAAATTGAGTTGGTCTCTTCCATCGAGCCCAAATCGCCAACATTGTAAAACATAATGGTAGCCTCATCAACCGGCGGAACACCCGTTTTTTCGGGGAATTTTACTTGATGGAGCCTAACGGTAGCAGAAAATTTTACGGAATTTTTTCCGAATTGGCGCAGTATGTCGCTTTTTTGTAATTCATTTAAAAAGGTAAAATAGGCTTCTTTTGTGCTTACGGTCCAATCGCAATCTATTTGAATCTCCGGGAAAATACTTTTTTTATTGAAATGCTTAGCCTTCAACCGAAGTATTTTCTCCAAAGTTTGCTCAGCAATATATTTCAGCTGGGAAGGCTTTGTCGTTTTCTCAAAAACCTCATTGGTTATATAAATTACGGGAATAATTTGCAAGGCCAAAGTTGAGTCTTTCGCGGGCATTTGAAGCGTTGCGGTAGGCAAGACACGATTTTCCCGTTCGTTATATGTTAAATCAAAAAACCGCAAATACAGTTTTTCGGAATTCGCCTTTTTCAATAATTCCTTTTCCGTTTCTGAAATGGAATACGTTGTTTTCCAATGATAAAACGAAACGCTTTTTGCTTCATTTTCTTTACAGGCCTGAAAACAAAACAAAACGAGAAAACAAAAAGTGGCTGCCGAAATTTTTTTCATCAGTAGTTTAAAACTTCCAAAATCTTCTGCTTCACTTTTTCAGTTGAAGGGATCATCGTTTCCTCAAGTACCGAATTTAATGGAATGGCGGGCATATTCTCAGAACCGATCAGCATCACCGGCGCATCCAATTGCTGAAAACACGCCTCTTGGATTCTTCCCTGCAAGCCACGTGAAAATCCATTTTCTGAAGGCTCCTCGGTTACAACCAGACATTTTCCGCATTTTTTTACGCTTTTAAAAACGGTTTCATAATCCAAAGGATGCAGCGTTCTTAAATCTACAATTTCAATTCTATCCTGCATCCCAAGTTCCTCGGAAGCGTTCATTGCCCAATGCACGCCCATTCCGTAAGTGATTATGGAAAGGGTCTCTTCCTTTTCCTGTTTCCAGATTTCCTGCAAAACCCAAGCTTTTCCGAAAGGTAAAATATAATCTTCCGAGGGCATTATAGAGGTTGCGCCTTTGGTTCCTTTCACCTTACTCCAGTATAAACCTTTATGTTCAAAAATCACCACAGGATTTGGGTCGTAATAAGCGGCTTTCATCAAACCTTTTAAATCGGCACCGTTGCTGGGATACGCAATTTTCAACCCGCGAATGTTTGTAACCACACTTTCCACGGAAGAGGAATGGTACGGGCCGCCGCTGCCGTAAGCGCCAATGGGCACCCGGAGAATCATAGAAACAGGCCATTTTCCGTTTGAAAGATAACAGCTTCGCGAAACCTCGGTAAAAAGCTGGTTGAGTCCCGGCCAGATATAATCGGCAAATTGAACCTCAACTATTGGTTTCAATCCAACAGCACTCATCCCAACCGTGGAACCGACAATAAATGCTTCTTGAATGGGCGTATTGAAAACGCGATTGTCGCCAAACTTTTGCGCCAAAGTCGCCGCTTCACGAAAAACACCTCCCAATCGTGCGCCAACATCCTGTCCATATAACAAACATTCGGGATGTTTCGCCATCAATTCCTCAATGGCGAAAAGCGCGCAATCTACCATCACCACTTTTTCACCCCCTTTCGGGGAACGTTCGCCTACTTCCTCGATAATTTCGGTGGGTGCAAAATCGTGGGTAAATAAATCTTCTGGCTTGGGGTCTTCGGCTTGCATTGCGTTTTTTAACGCTTTTGTCACTTCCGCGGAGGCGGAAGTCTCAATATTCGTCAGCTCTTTCTCATTAAAACCATTCTCCAAAAGCAGTTTTTTCAATTTTGGATACGGGTCGCGACTTCTGGCCTCTTCCAAATCATCCCGATAAAACTCCATGCGAACGCCCGAAGTATGATGGTTCAAAAGCGGAACTCTTGCGTGTACCAAAAAGGGTCTGCGTTCTTTCCTAATTTTTGAAATTACATGTTGAATGGTGTTGTAACTTTCCTCAAAATCGGTCCCATCGATTGTAACCGCTTCCAAACCGTGGAAACCTGCTGCATATTCAAAAGCGTTTTGTGCACGGGTTTCCGCAGCGTTGGCTGAAATGTCCCAGCCGTTATCCTGCACCAAATATAGAATTGGCAATTGCTTTAAGGCCGCCATTTGGAAGGCTTCGGCTACTTCACCCTCGGTAACGGAGGCATCGCCCAAGGAGCAGACCACAAGCCCCCTAACCCCCGAAGGGGGAATATCAAACACATTCTCTTTTTCTTGAGGAAAGGATTCTTTGTATCTAAACCCTAAAGCAACTCCCGTTGCCGGAATGGCCTGCATTCCCGTGGCGGAACTTTGGTGTGGGATTTTCGGCTTGTCGTCATCTTTTAAACTTGGGTGTGAATAATAGGTTCTTCCGCCAGAAAAGGGATCGTCCTTTTTCGCCAAAACCTGCAGCATCAATTCATAAGGTTTCATCCCGATTGCCAGAAGCATAGAATCGTCACGATAATACGGAAAGGCGTAATCCTGTGGCAAAAGTTGCATTCCCACGGCGGTTTGGATTACTTCGTGCCCACGCGAAGTTGCGTGTACGTATTTTGAAACAACCTTGAAGTTTTCCTCATAAATCTCCGTCATCGCTTTTGCCGTAACGAGATTTTTGAAGGCTTTTTTTAATATATCTTTATTCATTTTTTATTTTTTTGAATCACGAATCACGACGATTGGAATCACGACGGTTTGAATCACGACTTTTTATTGAATTAACTGTCGTGTTTCGTGCAGTGAGCCAAACGAACGGTCGTGTTTCAAAACGTCTTTTTCAATCAATTATCAGGATCAAGCGTATCCATAAAGTTTGATATTTTACTTTGCAATGCTTGAACTTTATCTTCCAATTTCAAAAATAACTCCTGTGAGATAAAGTTCTGGCGCGAACAAACAATCAGTTGGGTTTCCCATTCAAGAGCAGAACCAAGACTGTCATCCAAAAATTTTAAGAAATGACGATCTGTTCTTTTACTCGAACCTTCAGAAATATTTGAGGCAATTGATACCGAACAGCGATTCATTTGCGTTCGTAAGCCATATCTTTCATAATCTGGCAAAGTAGCCGTAAACAAATAATTATCATCTATTAGCTCTATAGCCAATAACCAAATTTGTAATTTCTTAAAATTATGTCTTCTCATTTTTTTAAAGTCTTTAGTCATCGTGGCTCAAAACGTCGTGGCTCAAAACGTCATATTCCAAAAGTCGTGCTTCGTGCAGTGAGCAAAGCGAACGGTCGTGTTTCAAAACGTCCTATTAAAATCAAACTGTTCCATATAATCGGCAATTCTTCTTAAAAAAGAACCTGCCAAATAACCATCAACTATTCGATGGTCGAAGGAAAGTGAAAGGTACATCATTTGTCTAATTTCTATAGTATCACCCTCTTTTCGCTCCATTACTTCAGCACGTTTTTTTATAATTCCGGTTGCGAGAATTGCAGCTTCGGGTTGGTTGATAATTGGCGTTCCCATCAAACTGCCAAAAGTTCCCACATTGCTAATTGTAAAGGTGCTGCCTTTGGTTTCATCTGCTTTTAATTTGTTGTCGCGCGCTTTTCCGACGAGCTCATTTGTGGATGCGGCCAATTCTTTCAGATTCATTTTATCGGCATTTTTCACAACGGGAACAATTAAATTTCCCGAAGGTAGTGCGGTTGCCATGCCGATGTTTATTTCGTCCTTTACAATAATATTTGTTCCATCCAGCGAGGAATTTATCATTGGGAAATCTGCAATTGCTTTCGCCACACATTCAATAAAAAGTGGCGTGAACGTGAGTTTTTCGTTGTATTTTTTCTGAAAAGCGACTTTATTATTATTGCGCCAATTTACCATATCCGTTAAATCCGCCTCCACATAAGCGGTTACGTGGGGCGAAGTATGCTTGCTGAAAACCATATGGTCTGCAATCATTTGGCGCATGCGGTCCATTTCCACTATTTTGCCTTTTCCCTTGTCGAATTTCAAATTGGGGACTTGGAACACGGGATTCCCGCCTTCGCGGGAATTATGTGCAAACTGAAACGGACGGCCGTTTTCAAGATAATTCGTAACATCGCTTTTCCGCAATCGACCCTCTTTTCCCGTTCCCGGAATTCGGGCGAGTTCTTCGTAAGAAATATGGTTTTTCCTCGCAATGCTATCGACCAGTGGCGAAATGAAAAGCCCACCCCCAGCCCCCCGAAGCAAGTTCGGGGCAGGCTCTCCCGAAGGGAGGGGAGCCATAACCTTTGCTGTGCTTTCCTTTGAAACATTCGGTTTTTCGAAAATTTCGGTTTTAGAAACCGTTTTTCCTGAAGTTTTGCTCGTAGATTTTGAAGTTTCTTTTTCTCCCAAAAGTTCCAAAATAGCAATCACTTCTCCCACGGGAACAACGTCTCCATTTTTGAATTTATGCGCCACCATTTTTCCCGAAGCCGGTGCGGGTACTTCGTTGTCCACTTTGTCGGTGGCTACTTCAAGTAAAATATCGCCTTCTTCAAAAGAATCCCCTTCGGCAACCATCCAATTAATGATGGTTCCCTCGGTTATGCTCTCGCCCATTTTGGGCATTTTGAATTCTGTTTTATTCATCCTGTCTTATTCCTTTGCGAACTTTGCGCCTTTGCGGTGTATAAATTACCGCAGAGGCGCAGAGAACGCAGAGTTTTATTTATTTTTCCTAAATTCTTCCAACGTTTTATAAAAATCTTCTTGTTTGGGACGATTTGCTGGAATTTCCCGCAACGGTTCAACCTCTCTCAAACTTTCGTGACAATCTGTTGGCAATTGTTGATACAATCGGGTTCCGGCGGTTTTCCACGCAATCGTTTCATCTGAAATATCTTTTATGGCTTTTGCGGGATTGCCGACGATTAATTTCCTTTTCGGAAACTTCTCTTCGGCCTTCACAAAACTCATTGCGCCAACGATGCATTCATCGCCAATCTCGGCATCGTCCATGATTACGCTGTTCATTCCAATTAAACAATTCCGACCCAAATTTGCCCCGTGTATAATGGCCCCGTGGCCAACGTGTGCGCTTTCCTTCAACACAATACTTTTCCCCGGAAACATATGAATAGTACAGTTTTCCTGCACATTCACACCATCTTCCAAAATAATCTCCCCCCAATCGCCGCGAATGGCCGCCCCCGGACCGATGTAGCAATTTTTACCAATAATCACATTACCCGTTACGGCCGCCAAAGGGTGGACGAAACTGGATTCGTGGATTACTGGGATGTGGCCTTTGAAGCTATAAATCATATGCCCCCTAACCCCCAAAGGGGGAATTTTTTTTATTAATTATTGTTAAACCTTTACTAACCCCTCCCTTTGGGAGGGCTGGGGTGGGCCTATTCAAACCGCTTCAACGTTTCCTTCGTAAAATCACTCAAAACCAACCTTCCCGAAATCACGGCTCTTTCCGCCAACAGCTCGTCCCAGTCTTCGGTGCCGCTCCAAAATACTTTCTTCATTTCTTTCATGGCTTCGGGATTGTAATTGCAAAGATTTTCGGCGAATTTCTGAACGGCTTCATCCAAGGCTTCCAAAGTATCAAAAACCTGATTGTACAAGCCTTTTTGGCGGGCCCATTCGGCTTCGTAGAACGAATTCGCGTCAATGGCTATCTGGCTGAAACCGCTCGTGCCCAATTTTCTTTCAACGGCGGGACCAACCACAAAGGGGCCGATGCCTACATTTAATTCACTTAATTTAATAGCGGCAAATTTAGTTGCCATACAATAATCGGTCGCAGCGGCCACGCCAACGCCACCGCCAACGGTTTTTCCTTGAATTCTACCAATTATAAACTTTGGGCATTTTCGCATTGCGTTAATAACGTTTGCAAATCCGCTGAAAAATAGTTTTCCGGTTTCGGCATCGTTGATACTGATCAATTCATTGAAACTGGCTCCCGCACAGAAAGTACGGTCGCCTCCACTTTTTAAAATAATCACTTTCACCTCATCGTTATTTCCTGCTTCGATGATTGTTTTTGCGAGTTTTGCCAACAAATCTCCCGGCAGGCTGTTATGAGCTGGATGAAAGAATTCTATTGTGGCGATTCCGTTTTTTGTTTCTTGTTTTACGTATGGTTCTGTCATATGTCAATGCGGATTCATTCCGCATTCGCTTTAATGTTAATTCTTAATTTTTTTGTGGATTCATTCCGCATTCGCTTTAATCTTAATTACTAATTTATTTTGCGGATTCATTCCGCATTCGTGTCAATGGATTCATCCCCCATTCGTCTTATTCCTTATTCTTCTCAAACTTAGAAAGATCCCACCCATCGCTCAAATCTAACCACTCCGGATTTTTTCTGTAATAATATTTATCTTCCACTCCTGTTTCCATTTTTTTAAGGCCTTCTCTCTTCTTATTGCTTCCTGAATCCATTGATGTTCTTCAAAATAAACCAATTTTTTGATATTATAATAACCAACGTGCGTTTTATGGGTTGCGTTTTTATGTTCAAAAATCCTTCTTTCAATATTATTTGTCACGCCTACGTAAAAAATATGGTTCCTTTCGTGGGTTAGGATGTAGGTGTAATATTTGTGTTCGCGTGGCATACAATCAATATTTGGATTGAGTTTATGCGACTGCGCAACAAGTGCGCAGGGACAGTTTAATTTGCTATAGCAAATTAAACTGCTCAAAATGGTGATTTAAATGCTTGCGCTCTAATAAATACCACTCATATCGGTTCATTTCCCCAAAAACCAGATTGTTCAATTTGGCATCCGGATTTTCCTTGAAATAGTTTTTATACGCTTCCCTTTCCTCGATAAATTTCTCCTTAGCCGTTGCCAGATCCGGATGTTTCAATGTATCCAAAGTATCTTTTTCCAATTGTGGAAAATTTGTATTCCGAGGAAATTTGTCATAGTTATAAAGACTCGCATGGACTTTTTCCAAAATCTTTTCGGGTGTTGCAACCTCAAAATCCTGAATTTTTCCCGAAGCTATTTTATAGGTGTACTCCAAATGCTCCAACATATGCTGTGGCGTCATGATGCCCCATTTTGGCTTGGTTTCCTCAGTTAATTTATTTAGACATTCCTGGATTTTTTCGTCGGTCATTTCCACAAAAGTCTCTTGCTTTTTTTGAACCATGGTGAGAATTGTTGCAACGGCAACCAATTCATCTTCGGTATCAAAAACCTCGACAAACCATTTTACAATTCCACTTGGATGTTCTGCGGAAGCGACATCTCGATCTACCTTTTGTTTGCAGGTTAATCGTACATAAACAGTGTCGTTGTGATAAAGTGGGCGTAAAAATCGACAGTCTTCCAAACCGTAATTTGCAGCTACTGGACCTTTGTTCGGATAAACGAATAATCCTGCCGCAGCCGCGATAATGAAGTAACCGTGGGCGGTTCGCTTTTCAAAAATACTGCCGTCCAGCGAAGTAATATCTGTATGTGCATAAAAATGGTCCCACGTAAGATTGGCGAAATTGATTATATCGGTATCGGTAAGCGTGCGATTATGCGTTTTTAACGACATTCCCGGCTCGATGTCTTCCCAATGGTATTTAAATGGATGCTGTTCCGCCTCTTTATATTTTGCATTCGCTTGATAAATTCCTGTGATTTCCGTTAAAGTTGTCGGTGAACCTTGAATGGCTGTTCGCTGCATATAATGTTTTATTCCGCGCATTCCGCCCATTTCCTCACCTCCGCCGGCGCGGCCCGGACCGCCGTGGACCAAACTTGGCAATGGCGAACCGTGACCCGTACTTTCCTTGGCGCTTTCGCGGTTTAGCACCAAAATTCTTCCGTGGTGCGAAGCGGCGTTGATAACATATTCTTTGGCAATTTTATCGTCATTCGTAGCAATGGAAGATACCAACGAACCTTTCCCCATTTGTGCCAACGTGATGGCTTCGTCTAAATTTTTGTAGGGCATAATGGTACTCACCGGACCGAAAGCTTCGGTTTCGTGCACGGCCAAATTTTTGAACGGATGGTCTTCGCGAAGTAAGATTGGAGCCAAGAATGCACCTTTTTTGGCATTGGCGCCGATTACTTCAATCTTGTCCAAATCG
This sequence comes from Aequorivita todarodis, assembly GCF_028561335.1. Taxonomy (GTDB): domain Bacteria; phylum Bacteroidota; class Bacteroidia; order Flavobacteriales; family Flavobacteriaceae; genus Aequorivita; species Aequorivita todarodis. The sequence goes on from NZ_JAQQTG010000019.1 coordinate 111,418, forward strand.
CCATAAACGATACTTGCGGTTTTTGACAATTCCTGAACGCGTTCCCTTACCTCCTTCACTTGATCCAAGCTCACCAAGGCGCCCATTCGCACTTCCTTTAAACGGGGATCGCCGATGGTTACTTTGGAAAGGGCCTTCCCGAGTGCAATCTGCACGTCCTCCACCAAATCCTGGGGCACGATAATACGACGGATGGCGGTACATTTTTGGCCACATTTTACGGTCATTTCATTTCGCACTTCCTTGATAAAAAGGTCAAATTCAGCTGTTCCGGGAACCGCATCTTCGCCCAAAACGGAGGCGTTTAAACTATCGGCTTCCATAGTAAAAGGTACGGCTTCGTCTATAATTCTCTTGTGCGCCTTCAGCATCCGACCTGTAGTTGCCGAACCGGTAAAAGTAACCACATCTTGGGATTCCACGCTATCGAGAATAGTTCTGGCCGAACCTGTAATCAATTGTAAAGCACCTTCGGGCAGAATTTTTGAAGCGATAATTTCACGAACTACGGCTTCAGTTAAAAACGAAGTGTTTGTTGCTGGTTTAACAACGGCAGGAACACCCGCCATCCAGTTCACAGCACATTTCTCCAACATTCCCCAAACGGGAAAATTGAATGCGTTTATATGAATTGCCACCCCGCGCTTCGGCACCATAATGTGATGTGCCATAAAACGGCCACCGCGCGACAAATCGATAGGTTCGCCCTCAACGTGATAGGATTGGTTTGGGAATAATTTTCTGAGGGAAGCATTGGCAAAAAGATTTCCGAAACCACCTTCAATATCTATCCAACTATCCACTTTTGTCGCACCCGTTCGGTAACTGATTTCATAAAAATCGGCTTTCTTTTTTACTAGATGAAGCGCCAGGGATTTCAGCATATTGCCGCGTTCCTGAAAGGTCATTTTCCGAAGAACCTCGCCTCCTTTGGTTCTTCCGTAATGGAGAATTTCACTGAAATCGAGGCCTTCGGTATCTGAAAGGGCCACTACTTCGCCGGTTATGGCATCGTGCATGGGCACGCCTTCTCCGTTTCCGGTAATCCATTGTCCTGTTACGTAATTATGTAGTTTTTTCATTGATTATCAATATTTTATAATTTTATCAAGCCCCTCTTTTACAATTTGAAAATCAGACATTGAAATCGCACCCATTTTTTTCAAAAATCGCTCTTTTGACAAGGAACGAATGTGAATTGTCATAACTTCCGATGTTTTTGATAATCCATTGCTAGCTGATGGCTTTAAAATTAAATTACCGTGATAGTTTTTTAGTTTCGATGTTAAAGGACAAGCTATAATCGTATTCAGGTTATTATTTGCCAAATTTCCTGAAATTATTAGAGCTGGACGGCGCCCACTTTGTTCACTCCCTAAAACTGGATCAAAATAAACATCCCAAATTTCTGCCTGCTTCATTCTTTGTCTAAATCTTCAAGTTGTTTAAAGTAATCTGCCATGCCTTCTTCAGCCATTGCAAGCATATCAGGATCATTAGCCATTTTTTTATAAGATTTTAGAAAAGCAGCACGATCTAACTGCTCCAGATAAATTTCAAGTGCTTTTTCAATTATCTTATTCTTTGGCAGTTGAAGATCTTTCGCTGCCTGGGATAGCTGCTCTAAGATATGGTCTGGTAATGATGATGTGAATGTTGCCATTTTATATTTATTTTGTGTAAATATAATTAATATTGGGATTTAAACCTATAGGGAAGGTATATTTCAACTAATATAAAAAAATTAACACTCCAACAAGCTGAGCGCAGCTTGCGAAACAGAGATTGGATTGAAAAACCACATTCCAAATTTCTTTCTTCTTCATTTTTTATCATACTCTTTAAGCATTTCGAAATAATCCGCCATTCCTTCCTCTGCTATATTCATTACCTCTTCATCCTGTGAAGCCCGCCGAAATGTCTTGGCATACCTTGCCTTCTTAAGTTCTCGCAGATATAAGGTTAATGCCTTTTCAATTAATCTGTTTTTTGGAACCTTAAGATCCTTTGCTTCCTTTGCAAGTGCTTCAAGAAGCTCGTCCGGTAAACTTGATGTGAATGTTGCCATTTTATATTTATTATTTGTAAATATACACAGAAAAGTGAAATCGAAATCGAAAATTAAATTGAAGTTGAAAAGGGACGTAAGACTTAAGGGAACCAGGAACCACGACCGAATAAAGTTGAAATGGAAAGGGGAACCTGTCCTCCTACTACTGCGGGTAAACCGAAGGAGAAATCAAAAATCCGCAATCGTTCATAAGATTCCCGCCTACGCGGGAATTCTTTCAATAATCGCTGCATAGCCCTGGCCAACGCCCACGCACATGGTAATTAAAGCGTATTTTTTATTTTGAAGTTGAAGTTCCAAAGCTGCGGAATAAGCGATTCGCGTCCCGGTAACCCCGAGCGGATGGCCAATTGCGATTGAACCGCCGTTTGGGTTGATCCGCGGGTCGTCATCTTTCAAACCCCATTCGCGGATGCACGCTAACGCTTGTGAAGCGAAGGCTTCGTTCAATTCAATCACGTCCATATCTTCCATTTTCAAACCTGCTTTTTCCAAAGCTTTATTTGAAGCCGCAACGGGACCGATACCCATAATTCTTGGTTCAACTCCTACTACTGCTGAACTTACTATTCGAGCAATTGGTTTCAAGTTATATTTTTTTACGGCATCTTCGGAAGCAATTATGGTTGCTGCCGCGCCGTCATTCAATCCCGAGGAATTTCCCGCCGTAACACTTCCATCTTTTTTGAAAGCTGGGCGGAGTTTTGCCAAAACTTCTTTTGTAGTTTCGGGACGAATGAATTCATCATCTTTAAAAATAATGGGGTCCTTCTTTCGCTGCGGAATTTCCACAGGAACTATTTCTTTTGAAAGCCTTCCATTTTGTTGGGCTTTTGCAGCTTTCATCTGTGAACGGTACGCAAACGCATCTTGGTCTTCCCTCGAAATATTATGTTTTTCAACTAAATTTTCGGCCGTATTTCCCATTCCATCGGTGCCGTACATTTCAGCCATTTTGGGGTTTACAAAACGCCAACCAAAACTGGAATCGTACATTTTTGCGTCCGTTCCAAACGCTTTTGAAGGTTTAGCAACAACGTATGGCCCACGCGTCATATTTTCAACACCGCCTGCAATGAACAAATCGCCATCGCCTGCTTTAATCGCACGGTTAGCGTGGATTATAGCCGAAAGTCCGCTGCTGCAAAGTCGGTTTACGGTTTCGCCGGGAACGGTTACAGGCAGACCCGCCAAAAGTGAGGCCATCCGAGCTACATTCCGATTATCTTCCCCAGCTTGATTTGCGCAGCCCAAGATTACATCATCGTACGCTTCTTTGGGGATGTTTGGGTTTCTTTTTACTATTTCAGCAATTACTAATGCCGCCAAATCGTCTGTCCGCACAGCGCTTAGCGTTCCTTGATAACTTCCTATTGGAGTTCTTATTCCGTCAATTATGTATGTGTTTTTCATCTTATAGTATAATTAATTCCGAGGAAAACATCCCCCTAACCCCCTTCAAAGGGGGAATAAATTCGTATTCAATTAAATTTTTCGGTAATTGATGTTAATTCAATATTTCCGAAAAGGTATCGCCCTGACGTATATCGCCCGTTTTATAGCCTTTCATAAACCATTTCATTCGTTGCTCGGAAGTGCCGTGGGTAAAACTATCTGGCACCACATCGCCTTGGGTTCGCTTTTGAATTGCGTCGTCGCCCACTGCGTTTGCAGCACTCAGTGCCTCTTCTATATCGCCTTCTTCCAAATATTCTTGGTTATAATGTGCCCAAAGCCCCGCGTAAAAATCGGCCTGCAACTCCAAAGCCACCGATAATCTGTTGGCTTCACTCCTATTTTGGCGTTGCAATTGGGTTACTTTTTGTGAAGTTCGGAGCAAAGTTTGAACGTGATGCCCTATCTCGTGGGCGGTTACGTAAGCAATGGCGAAATCTCCGCCCTTGGCACCAAATCGGGTTTTCAATTCATCAAAAAACGCCAAGTCCATATATACTTTTTGATCGGCAGGGCAATAAAATGGACCCGAGGCGGAGCTTGCATTTCCGCAGCCGGTGCTTACGGCATCTGTGAATAGCACCATCGCGGGCTCTTTGTAATCGCCAATATTATTTTGGGCAAAAATTTGGTTCCACACATCTTCGGTGTCCGCCAAAACGGTAGCCATAAACTTGCCCATTTCCTTTTCTTGGGCGGTAAGTTCGCGTTGCTCGGTTTGCTGAACTGTTTGACTGTTTCCTAATTGTTCAACGATAGGTGCGAGTTGTTGCCCGGTTTCGCCACCGAAAAAATTTAGAGCAAGAACGATTATTGTTACTACAATTCCGCCACCTGCGGCCAGTTTGCCTTTGCTCATCCCGCGACGGTCGTCCAGGTTACCGCTTTGTCTTCTGCCTTTCCATTTCATAATTTTAATGTGTTAATTAGTTGATATTGTATTTGAAATTATTCCCAGTCTTTACTGGTTCGATACACAACGCCCTTAAAAAGAGCTACCAGCTCATCGCCACGCTTTACTTCAACAATATTGAACCCCAATTTGTTTCCTACTTTTTCAATTACGGATTCCGCGGTTAAATAATCCCCCTCGTTCAACGCTTCAATGTGATTGATTGAAGTTTCAATAGAAACCGCATACTTTCCGTGGGTATTTGCCGCAAAGCCGAATGCGGTATCCGCCAAACTATAACTTATCCCGCCGTGAGCTTTGTTCATACTGTTAAGCATCTCTTTGCGAACGGTCATTGCTACCTTGCACCTTCCTTTTTCAACTTCCAATATTTCGATGCCGAGCCATTGGCTGAACGCGTCTTGACTGAGCATTTTATATGGAATTTCATTAGGTGGTAGGTGGTGGGTGGTGGGTGGTAGATTTGCCATGGTAATTATTTTTCAATTCTTTTCCAGATAATTGCCCTTAAGGAACTGATCATTTTGGTCAATTCTGTCAATAATCTTCTATTTTCCTCATTCTCATCTTTTCCAATATAATTTCTTAAAAACGCTTTGGAACTACAAGAAACGCATTCGTGTGCGCTATGCCAAGCATTTCCCAAATAATTATAAAATTGTCTATCTGTTCCTCCAGAACCTTCAGCAATATTTAATGCTATTGAATCCGAAGCTCTCTTGAATTGTGAGGTGAGTTCATATCTTTCATCTTTTGGAAATTTTTTAACCTGCTTATTGATAATTTCTCCAAAAATCATCGCCTTTTGATAAATGGAAAGTTCCTCAAATTTAAAATGATAATCAGATTCCATAACATTAGCTTTTTTCCTACAACCTACGGCCTACTACCTACCACCTTTTTAATAAAATTTAATATTTCCCTGGCTCATCCGTCTCAACAACGGCGAACAACGATACCTGTCCTCGTGATATTCATCGTAAAGCTCGTCCATTTTTTTTACACACCAATCGATTCCCTTTTCATCGGCCCACGCCAATAAGCCTTTCGGATAGTTTACGCCTTTTGTCATTGCGTTGTCGATATCCTCTGCGGAAGCAATGTTCCAAAACAGGGCGTCTGCGGCCTCGTTTATTAGCATTACGAGGATTCGATTAAAAATTTGCTCTGCCTTTTCGGAATCAAAATCGCCTTCCACTGCCCTCGGGCTGACATCGTCTGAATAATTATAATACCCTTTTCCGCTCTTTCTTCCCAAATAACCCGCTTCTGCAAAACGTTTTTGGGTGAAGGAAGGTTTGTAGCGCGGATCGTAATAAAATGCTTCAAAAACAGTTTCGGTGACGGTATAATTTACGTCGTTTCCGATAAAATCCATAAGTTCAAATGGACCCATTCTAAAACCGCCAATTTCTTTCATTGCGGTGTCAATTTCAGCAAATGAGGCGATTCCCTCTTCATAAATGCGAAGTGCCTCGCCGTAAAAAGGACGGGCTACGCGGTTCACAATGAACCCAGGGGTATCTTTTGCGACCGCAACGGTTTTTCCCCAATCGGTAATTGTTTTTACTGAAATCTTTAAGGTTTCTTCGGAAGTTTGGACGGCTGGGATAACCTCAACCAATTTCATCAAAGGTGCTGGATTGAAAAAGTGAATCCCGATGCAACGTTCCGGTTTCTGAAGGGAGGAAGCAATGGAAGCAATCGATAACGAAGAGGTATTTGAGGCAATGATGCAATCGTCGCTCACAAATTTTTCAAGGGTCGAAAACACATTCTTTTTAATGTCGAGATTTTCAACTATCGCTTCGATGGTCAAGTCGGAATCCTTTAATTCTTTTAGGGAATTGACGTATTTTATATTGTTTTGGATGCGCTGTTTTTCTTCGGAATTGATTTTTCCCTTTTCAACCAAACGGTCCATTATTTTTTCGAGATCGGCTTTGGCTTTTTCCAAAGCTTCCGTTTTGGTATCGTACAATTTTACTGAGCAACCTGCCGTGGCGGCTACTTGTGCTATGCCGCTTCCCATCGTTCCTCCGCCAATTATTCCAACTTTTTTGATCATTTTATTTATTTCATATATAAAACCCCTCGTCCCGATAACTATCGGGAGCGCTCAGGGTGACAATTTACATTCCTTTAAAATTCGGTTTCCGTTTGTTTACAAACGCATCAACACCTTCTGCATAATCTTCGCTTTGGGCCGATTCTATTTGAAGTTTGCTTTCCAGATTGAGTTGTTCTTCCAACGAATTCTGCATCGAATTATTCAGCAATCGCTTTGTCAATCCCAATGCCTTGGTGGGCATGTTTGCCAAAATGGAGGCGATGTTGTTGACCTCTTCCATAAAATTTTCAGGAGCAACTACTTTGTAAACCATGCCCAGTTTTTCGGCTTCCATTGCAGAAATTTTATCGCCCAGCATCATTAAAGCCGATGCTTTTTGGAACCCAATCAACCGCGGCAAAAAGAAAGTCCCCGCGCTATCGGGCACCAACCCGATTTTACTGAAAGCCTGAATAAAACTGGCATTTTCCGAAGCAACGACCACATCGCAGGCCAGGGCGATATTAGCGCCTGCTCCCGCCGCAACGCCATTTATAGCGCCGATGATCGGTTTTTCAATATTTCGAATTCGGGATATAATAGGATTGTAGTGTTCCTCAAGAATTTTTTTGAACCCGGGGTTTAATTCCGGGGAAGTGACTTCCTTTAAATCCTGTCCGGCGCAAAATGCCTTGCCACTTCCGGTAATTACAATTGCCCGAATGTCCGGATTTTTTTCGCAGGAATCCAATTCGTCTTGTAACAACAACGCCATTTCGCGATTGAAACTGTTGAAAACCTCTGGGCGGTTCAGCGTTAGCGTTGCTATTTTGTTTTCTATTTGGGTGGTTATTGATTTATTCATATTTCAACTCTCAGATTCCCGCCTTCGCGGGAATTTATTTTAAACATTTAAAGTAATCAAACGGTTCGTGGCAATCATCGCATTTAAAAAGCGCTTTGCAGGCCGTGGAGCCGAATTGACTGACCAGATGTGTGTTTGTGCTTCCGCATTGCGGGCATTTTACCATTTTCTTCCCGCCGAGTAAAACGTCTTTATCGTGCGATTCTGAAAGGGGGCGGGCAATGCCGTATTCCTCCATTTTTTGAAGTCCCTCTTCTGTAATCCAATCAGTGCTCCAAGCTGGTGATAGCACCAATTCAACTTCCGCTTTTTTTCCTATTTCTGAAAAGGCAGCTTTTAAATCGTCGGCAATTACGTCCATTGCCGGGCAACCGGAATAGGTTGGCGTGAGCTTTATTTTTACTACGCCATTTACTTCAATTGCTTCACGAATAACCCCAAGCGCCAAAACCGAAAGTACAGGAATTTCCGGGTCTGAAACAGATGATAATGTTTCAATTAAATGACTTTCGATATTTAAATTTTCAATGTTCAATTTTCAATGTTCAATGTTCAAATATTTTTTGTTTTTGCAGTTTTTATACTTTTAGCGAAAATCGCAACCAATTCCTCACATTCTTTTAAACTAACCTGAGCCTGCTCAATATCTTTTAAAATTTCGGCACCAATTTGAATTTTCAAATTTACCCTTGACTCTTTTAACTCTTTAAGAACAATACCCATTTTATGAATAAAATCCTTAGCAGACTCCGCTCCTTGCACTTCGCCATAATTTAAAGCGGCTCCAGTTGCAGACCTTATTAATTGCTTTGATAAATGCTCTAAAGCATAATTATATTCAACTTTAGTAAATAACTTTATACAAATAATTGAAAAACCTATAAGTCTATCTTCTAAATCAAATGTTCTTTCCATAACTGTTTTTGTATTGAGCATTGAAAATTGAACATTGAAAATTGAGCATTGACTACCAAGTCATATTCGGATAGGTACGCTGCATATATTGCAACTCTGCCAAAATATAGCCCATATGCTCCGTGTGGACGCCTTCTTTTCCACCTTTAGTAAAATATTTGTTTTCGGGAACTGTCAAGGTTGCTTCTTTTAAAACTTCGGAAACCTCTTCGTAATATTTTTCCTTGAAATTTGATACATCGATGCCACTTCCTTCTTTTGCCATTTCTTTTTCAGCCTCGGTCATAAAGAAAAGTTCGTCAGTAAAACGCCAGAGGTCATTGATTGCTTCCTGCATTTTTGCGTTACTTTCCTCAGTGCCGTCGCCCAAGCGTTTTACCCAATCGGAAGAAAATCGTTTGTGGTAACTTACTTCCTTAATTCCTTTTTTGGCAATGGCGGCCAGCGTTTCATCGGGACTATTTTGTAACTTCTCCATCAACATAAAATGGTAAACATCGAAGAGAAACTGACGGCCAATGACGTAGCCGAAATGTGTGTTTGGCTGTTCTACCAACAGACAGTTTTTGTATTCCCTTTCAATTCTCAGGAAGGCAATATCATCTTCAGTTTTATCTTCTTCGGAAATCTTTGCGGCATATTGGTAATAGCTTCGGGTCTGGCCCAGCAGATCCAAGGCAATATTGGTGAGGGCGATATCCGTTTCCAAATTTGGGCCGTGGCCGCAGAGCTCGCCCAAGCGCTGGGCTAGGATTAGGGAGTTGTCGGCTATTGTGAGTATATAGTTAAAAATAAAGGAATTAGGCATTAGGGATTAGGGATTAGGGATTAGTGGTTTCGTTCTTGAATTTTTTTTCTAAGCGATGAAAGCATTTTTGTTAATTCAGAGAGGTACATTCTGTTTTCTTCGTCTTCTTTCTGAGAAATGTAGTTTCTTCTTTTGGCTTTTGTACTACAAGAGACACATTCATTACAACTATAAATTGAATAGTTAATATGTTTGATAAACTGCGCATCACTTCCTGGATATCCTTCTGAAATATTGAGCGCAATTGAATCGGCAGCCCTTCTAAACTGTGAAGAAAGTGCGTATAATTCGTGATTGGGAAATTTCATTACTAAAGTATTTATAATCTCTCCGAAATCCATAGCTTTTTGATAGACTTGTAAACCTTCAAATTTAAAATGATAGTTACTTTTCATACTATTTCCTAATGCCAAATCCCTAATGCCTCAATTACATATGCTTCACCTCATCCGGCAAATCATAAAAGGTGGGGTGGCGATATATTTTGTCCTGTGCGGGTTCAAATAGTTCGCCGTTATGTTCTGGATTGGAAGCCGTAATGTACTTGCTTTCCACTACCCAAATGCTTACGCCCTCATTTCTTCTTGTATAAACGTCGCGGGCATTTTCCAGTGCCATTTCAGCATCGGCGGCATGGAGGCTTCCGAAGTGGCGGTGCTCCAATCCGTTTTTACTTCTTACGAATATTTCCCAAAGGGGCCAGTTTTTCTTTTCAGACATGAGATATTAGATTTTAGTATTAAGACTTAAGACCGCTTCGCTTTAAGACTTAGGATGTAAGACTATAAATAAATTGTCCTACGTCTTACATCCTAAAGTCTTACGTCTTTTTTCAACTTGCTTTCGCTACTTTCTTATTTGCGTTCTTTTCCGCATAAGCCATTGCTGCATCGCGCACCCATTCACCATTGTTCCAGGCGTTTACACGGGCGCTCATCCGTTCTTTGTTGCACGGACCGTGGCCTTTTACCACTTGCCAAAATTCATCCCAATCAATTTCGCCGAAATCGTAATGGCCAGTCTTTTCATTCCATTTTAAATCAGGGTCGGGAACCGTAATGCCCAAAATATCGGCTTGTGGCACGGTCTGGTCTATAAACTGCTGGCGCAATTCGTCATTGGTTTTTCTTTTCAGTTTCCATTTCATGGATTGCTCGGTATGCGTGGACTGGTCGTCTGTAGGCCCGAACATCATCAAGCTTGGCCACCACCAACGGTTAAGCGCATCCTGTGCCATTGCTTTTTGTTCTTCCGTTCCGCGGCAAAGTGTCAACATAATTTCATAACCTTGACGCTGGTGAAAACTTTCTTCCTTGCAAACACGCACCATCGCTCTTGCATACGGACCAAAGGAGGTATTGCAGAGCGGCACTTGGTTTATTATGGCTGCGCCGTCAACCAACCAGCCAATGGCGCCCATATCGGCCCAAGTAATGGCGGGATAGTTGAAAATGGACGAATATTTTGCCTTTCCGCTGTGAAGTTGCTCGTAAAGTTCATCCCGTGAAATTCCAAGGGTTTCGCAGGCGGAATACAGATAGAGTCCGTGTCCGGCCTCATCCTGCACTTTTGCCAACAAAGCCGCTTTTCTACGCAGCGAAGGCGCACGGGTAATCCAGTTGCCCTCGGGCAGCATCCCAACAATCTCGGAATGGGCGTGCTGGCTTATCTGCCGAATGTGGGTCTGACGGTATTTCTCCGGCATCCAGTCTTTCGGCTCTATCTTCTCGTCGCGCGCGATGCGGGCTTCGAAAATTTCCTCTAAATTTTTTACTTCTTTTTCACTCATAAAATATATTTTAAGACTAAGAGAACATCCCCTAGCCCCCTTCAAAGGGGGAATTAAACATCAAAATCCACCTTTATTTTTTCCGAAGTGGGAACGGCCTGGCAACTCAATATATAATTCTGTTCCACTTCCTTTTCTTCCAAGGCATAGTTTACTTTCATCTCTACATTGCCCTCCAAAATCTGGCACTTGCACGTACTGCAAACCCCACCTTTGCAGGCGAAGGGCAAATCGGCACCCGCGGCCAGAGCGGCATCGAGAATATTGTCAAAATCCTGGGTCATCGTGAACTGGAATTCCTTGCCCCGGTCTATAATGGTTACTTCCACTCCTTCCACTTTCTGTTGCGCCAAACGCTCCATGCGCTTGATATCTTCCTCGGAAAGACCTGTAACGAAGAGCTCATAATGTATCAATTCCTTTGGCAGTCCTGCCTTTACCAGGTAATCGCTTACATAGCGCACCATCTGTTCGGGGCCGCACAGGAAAACCTCGCTGGTATCGGGTATGTCAATAAACGTTTTGGTGAGCACCTTCATTTTGTCATCGTCAAAACGGCCGTTGAAAAGTTCGATATCGCGGCGTTCCTTTGTAAGGAAATAATAGATTTCCAATCTGCCGAAATACTTGTTTCTAAGCTGCTCCAATTCTTCCTTAAAGATAATGGATTTTGCGGTCTTATTCACATAAAACAGCTTGCAAGTGGAGTTGGGCTCAAGCGCCAAATGTGTTTTTATCATTGAAATGATGGGCGTAATCCCGCTTCCGGCAGCAAAGAACAAATAATTCTTGGCCTTCTCGGGATTCGTGTCAACGCCAAAGGTACCGCTTGGGGCCATAACCTCCAGGGTATCGCCGGGTTTTAGCCTGTTTTCCACCAACGCGGAAAATTTTCCCTCGGGAATAGCCTTTACCGCTACCTGCCACTCGTTGTCCAAAGGGCTGGAGCATAGGCTGTAGGTGCGCCTTAGGTCGTTCCCGTTTTCCATAATTCGAAAAATTAGGTGTTGCCCTTGCCGGAACTTGTATTGGTCCCGAAGGTCTTCAGGCATATCCAAAGTAATCACCGTACAATCGGAAGTTTCCTTATAAATATCCTTAATTTTTATTTTGTTGAATTGTGCCACGTATATAGATTGATTAACAAAACTAAGATTTTTAGTTGAAGCTGCAATTTACAAAACAAGACCCAATTACCCCTTCCGTCTTTTAAAATCTAAAAAAGATTTTAAATTCCACCTTCCCCTGAAAAAGGAGAAGGAACGCTGTTTTTATTATTAAAAGACATTACTTTTGAAGTGTTATGGAACAAAACATTGAAACCAACGAACTGCTGGACCGGTTGCCGCCACATTTGAAACAGTACATAAAACCGCAAAACTATGAGCAATACACGCCCATAAACCAAGCGGTGTGGCGTTATGTAATGCGAAAAAACGTAGATTATCTGGCAAAGGTTGCCCACGAAAGTTATGTGGATGGTCTCAAAAAAACGGGGATTTCCATAAATGAAATTCCTTCTATGTACGGAATGAACCGTATTTTAAAGGAAATTGGCTGGGCTGCCGTCGCGGTTGACGGGTTTATTCCGCCGAATGCCTTTATGGAATTTCAAGCGTATAAAGTGCTGGTTATTGCAAGCGACATCCGCCAGCTTGAAAACATAGAATACACCCCAGCGCCCGATATTATTCACGAAGGCGCGGGCCACGCCCCCATTATTGCAAGTCCCGATTACGCGGAATATCTGCGCCGTTTTGGGGAAGTGGGCGCAAAAGCAATTTCCAGCGCACACGATATAGATATGTATGAAGCCGTTCGCGAGCTTTCCATTTTAAAGGAAAGCCCACCCCCCAGCCCCCTCCCGAAGGGAGGGGGAGTTTTAACTCCTCAACAACAGAAATATTTACAAAAAATTGAAGCAGCCGAAGCCCGGGTAGAGAAACTTCAAAATAAAAAAGTGAAACCTTCTGAAATTTCCCTGATTCGAAATCTGCATTGGTGGACCGTGGAGTACGGCTTGGTCGGGACGGTTGAAAATCCGAAGATTTACGGGGCCGGACTGCTTTCCTCCATTGGCGAAAGTGTTTGGTGTATGAAAGAGGAAGTGAAAAAAATCCCCTACTCCATTGATGCGGCTTATCAAGATTTCGACATTACAAAACCGCAACCGCAACTGTATGTAACGCCAGATTTTGCTTATTTGCAGGAAGTTTTGGAGGAATTTGCAAATACTATGGCCGTTCGGAAAGGCGGTTGGCGAGGTTTGAAAAAACTCATAAAATCGAAACAGCTCGGCACTATTGAAATAAGCACGGGACTTCAAATTAGCGGTCATTTCTCAAGAATGATAAAAAACGAGGATAACGAAGTGGTCTATTTTGAAACTGAAGGTGAAACTGCACTTTCCTACCGTGAAAAAGAAGTAATTGGCCACGGAGTGAGCCGCCATAAAAATGGGTTCCGATCGCCTTTGGGGAAATTGAAAGGAATCAATCTCGCTATAGAAAATATGGGGCCGCGCGATTTGCAGGCTTATAATTTTTACGACGGAAAACCGATTTCGTTTGAATTTGAAAGCGGAATAACCGTTGCAGGCCTGAACGTCACCGGAATACGAAACCTTCGCGGGGAATTGATGCTTATCCAGTTTACGGACTGTACCGTAAAATATAAAAACGAAGTGTTGTTTTCCCCAGAAATGGGCGATTTTGATATGGCCGTGGGTAAGGAAATTGTTTCAGCCTTTGCGGGAGCGGCAGATTATCATTCGTTTGATTTGGTAACGCACACTGCTACCAGCGAAACCATCCGGCCCCAATTATCTGAAAAAGAAAAAGAATTAAATTCTCTTTACAAAGAGGTTCGGGAAATTCGGGAAATACATCCCTCCCCCAACCCCTCCCTTCAAAGGGAGGGGAGCAATAGCCCTCTGCCTTCGGCATCTTTCCCAAAAGGGGAGGAAATCAGGCTAATTTTTGAAAAATTGAAGGGAAACCATCCAACCGATTGGCTGCTGCCACTGGAAATTTATGAATTGGTCGCAGCCACCGATTCAGCTTTTTCAAAAGAAGTATTGGGTTATCTTTTAAATTTGAAAAAAGAGCGACCAAAAGTTGCGCATTTGATTGACGGCGGATTGGAACTTATCGATAAAGCGGAGATAACCATTCAAGCGGATGCGGAATAAATCGGCATCGACAAAATTAATTAAAAAGTTACCCGATTTCTCGGGCAGTAAACATGGGACTATTTGATTTTTTATTCGGAAACAAAACAAAGAAAATACAGGATTTTAAAAGCCGCGGCGCCATAATTGTAGATGTTCGCAGCAGAAGTGAATATGAAAGCGGGGCGATTCCGGGCTCTAAAAATATTCCGCTTCAGAATATTTCGTCAAAAATTGGCGAAATAAAAATATGGAATAAACCCGTAATTGCCTGTTGCGCCAGTGGAATGCGCAGCGCCAGCGCGGCTGGAATTTTAAAAAGCAACGGCATAGAAGCGATGAATGGCGGCGGTTGGTTTAGTTTGAGCAAGAAATTATAAGCCCACCCCGACCCTCCCGAAGGGAGGGAGAAAATTTGTTTTTTTAAAGTGTTGAATTTCAGTTTTTTGTAGTTTTACAGTTCCTAATCATAAAACTGAAATTATGTATCATTACAAAGCAAAAATTATTGATGTTTACGACGGCGATACCGTTACGGCCGTTGTGGATCTGGGCTTTCTTCATTTCCAGGAAATGAAACTTCGCCTTTATGGTATTAATACACCCGAAATTCGCGGGGATGAAAGGGAAAAAGGCATTGCCGCCAGGGACATTTTACGCGAAATGGTGCTTGACAAAGAAGTGCAAATTCGCTCTTATAAAGACAAACAAGGAAAGTACGGCCGTTATTTGGCAAACATTATGCTTGGCGATCTAGACGTAAATGTTTGGCTTGTTGACAATGGTTATGCTGAAGAATATATGTTATAGCTCAAGTCTCTCCAATTCCGCTTCGTTTTCAACTACTTTGGAATTGTATTTCAACGTCCACCCCATCGAGTTGGTGAGAATATAGATTTTCTGAAGTTCGGAAACTAACCTGTTTTCGGCATTCGTGCGCAATTCCGAAGCTTCAATTTTCTTTTTGAGTGATTTTTCAACCCGGCTTTTTATTTTGTTGTAATCAGATGCGGTGAATTGGTTCAAATAATCTTGAGTAACATCATAATACTGGATGTTTGGATTTATCGAAAGCTCCGGTTCGGGAATATTTGTAATGGTTACCGTCTTTGTAGTTTCATCAATATCAGTTTTCACTTTACTTAAATCGTAGGCGATAGTTGCTTTCGCATTAACCACAATCAATGCCCTTTTCCGTGCGTCGAATAAGCCGTACATCAAATCCTTACTGTCGCTATAACTAAAAACCTGCGCATAGCTGCCTTCGGTAACAATCAATTTGCCCACGTTTTTCAGTTCTTTTTGAATGAGGGCGGTGTTGGCTTCAAGTATTTCGCGGTTTTCCTTTTTGTTTTCGCAATACCGCAGGCCGAAGACGATTACAAAGGCAATTACAATTCCGAGGAAGATATTTCTCATAAAAAAGATTTAAGACCGCTGCGCTATAAGACTTAAGACATAAGATGCCTTGCTTTGCAGAAATTCGTATCAAAAATAAAGATTCTTTTACAATGATTGGAGGATTTTCAAAAAGACATATGGGTTATGTTTTAATTGGTGGCGTGGGGGTTAGATCTAAAAATTATTTTGATGGGAAGGTAAAAAGTAATATTGCAATATTACATTTCCTTACCGTTATTACTGATATTACAGCCGTTTCTTCTAAAAAGAATTTTACTGAAAATAGGTGCGAATTGTTTTCAACTACAAATCATATTTTATCACAAACATCACAATGCGGGGCATCACGAAATACTGCGAAGTGGTGTTGAATTGGTCCGTAAAACTATCGTTGTTGATAGATTCGGTATCGAGAATGTTTGTGGCCCGCACCGAAAATTCCCAAGGACTTTCGCCGTTTTGGTAATAAAGATTTGCGTTAAAGAAAGAGTAGCTGTTCTCTATCGTTTTGGCCTCGTTGGTATAATTGTAATAATCCCACTCCCCAAAGAGATTGAAGTTTTTCAAAAACCGAATATTCACGTTGGCATACGGGCGATTTGTAAAAAATATCTGGGTGGAACCGCCGTTGTCGTAATCGTTTTTCATAAAGCGATAGCCCACCTCAAAATTTGGAAAGCTTTTGAAATTGCTTAAAACACTGGCGTTGTAATTCTGCGTAAAACTTTCACTCGCGCGGATTTCCCCGTTAATGATATTGTTGGTCTTGCTCAGAAAAACGGCTGCATCCAGCTTGAACTGTACTTTTTTGATTGTTTTGCTGAACCGTCCCACGGCTGAAAACGTTTCATCTGGAAAATTGCTGTCAAAATTAACAGCTCTGCTCACCTGGCTAATGCCCACCAAATCCGTATCGGTCTTGATGGCATCGATGCGTCGGGTATAGCTCAAATTTCCGCCAATGTTGGTGTAGTTGAAAAGATTAAAACTGAAATAGGTTAAATTATAACTGTGCGAAAGCGAATTTTCCAGCTCCCGATTTCCGCGGAAAAGACGGTTGTAATTATTGAAAACATAGGCTTCGGCATAATTGTTCACATCGCTATACTCTGAAGTGATTGCATAGTTAAAACGCAAATTTTCACTTTTCTTCAATTCCAAAACCACGTTTACGTCGGGCAGAACCCTCCAATCGTTTTGGGTGGAAGTGGCGCCCAATTGCTCGTTTTTCAGATTGTAATTGTGAAGCGTAACGCCCGGATTAAAGATGAATTTCCCACTTTTCAGTTTATAGTGAAGCCCGAAAAAAGCATCGGTAAATGTGTAGGTAACATCATTGTTGAAATCGTCCTCGGTGAAATCATTTTGGCCTCCGTTGTCCAAAATCTGAAATATACCGGAATTGAAATTTTGGCTGCTGAAGGTAGTTCCAAGGGTGAAATTCAAATTGCTCACATTGTTGAGAACATAGTAATAATCAACCTTTGCATCCAACTTGTTACTTTTCACGGTTTTATTTTGGTTGATGTTATATCGGTCCGATTGCTCCAAAGGGTCAAACGTATCGGCATCGCTATTGAAGGGATCCATTTCATCTATCTCGGTGAAAACGCCGCGAAAAGGAACATCGTCCTGCACCGCTTGGTAAAACGGATCTTCGTTCTGATATAAATGCTGGACTTCCACGGCAAAAATATTATTGTCGTTTAAAGTATAGTAAGCGTTCGCCGTTTGATTTATGGAGAATGGCTTGTTTTCCTTCACTTCGGAAATGTCGTTTTGATTGCCTCCAACTATTGAAATGGTGGCATCGTCCTCCGTTTGCTTTGAAGTTTTGATAAGCGCGTCGTAATCCAGCTGAAAATTTACATTCGGTTTATAGGTACTGCTCAATTTCAGCATTGCCAATTGGTTGCGCTGGTCGTTATTAGTGCTGGTGTTTTCAGTGATTCCCTCTTCAATAAACTGCCGAATGGAATTGTTTACGATGTTCGTTTTATTATCGCTCAAAATTCCAAAACCACTTATATCGAGTTTGTCATTCACCGCATAACTGAAATTTCCGGCTATAAATTTTGCGTCAATACTTTTTGCGCGGTCGTTCTGTGAAACCGCAAAGCCGAGGTCGCTATCGCTAATCCTAAAACTGGTGCCTCCGCCCTTATTGAAATTTTTAAACCCGCCCGTAAAGTTGAAATAATCGCGAAATGTAAAAGGCACTTCGCCAATATTGTTGAAATCTGTTATCACGTTTATACTGTACTTAGGGCTGTAATAGAAAAGTTTTGGGTGTGCCAAATACCTGCCGTTTTCTTCGCCGTATTCATCCGCAATTCCCGCACCTGCCGTAACTTCCCCGAACCAGAAATTCTTCTTTCCTTCCTTAAGTTTTATGTTTATGGCCACGTTGTCGCGGTCGTTTCCGAGGCCGCGCATTTGGTCCACTTCGTTATAATTTCGAAGCACTTCTACTTTATCCACGGCATCTGCGGGAATGTTTTTGGTTGCTAATTTGCTGTCGCCGTCAAAGAAATCCTTGCCTTCCACCATTACTTTTGAAACGGTCTTTCCCTCCACCTGTATTTCGCCTTCATCGTTTACCTCAACGCCGGGAAGCTTTTTCATCACGTCGCCCAGCTTTCTTTCGTCGCCATTTGTGAAACTGTCTGCGTTGTAAACTATGGTATCGCCTTTTACGGTTACGGGCATTTCATACACAATTTCCACATCGTCCAATTGGTTTTCCTGCGGATTTAAGATGAAATCCAAATCGATATTTTCGGCGTCGGAGGGGACATTTACGGTTTGCTCCTTGGTTTCGTAACCCAGAAAACTTGCTCGCAAAATGTAGGTATTTCCTTTGGGAAGGTCTAATTGATACCGGCCTTGGTGATTGGTAATTCCATAGGATTCCGTGGCGCCGGAGGATTTTATGGATGCGATAACATTGGCAAATTCCAGCGGATTACCGATGCTGTCCTTGATGGTTCCTTTTACCTTTATGCTTTGGGCGGAAAGGGAAAACGTGAAGAGAAAGCTTATGGCAAATATTATTTTATTCATTAAATATTTTATAGATTTTTAGATGGATTAGGCTTTTTAACCACAGACCCGCCTGCCGGCAGGCAGGGAACACGAAGCATTTCACAGAGGGCACAGAGAAATTTACATTTTATTATTGGTAAAGGTTTCGTCAACACTTACACTTTGCGTCTTTGCGCCTTTGCGTGAAAATTTTCGCTCGCAAAGTCGCAAAGACGCAAAGGTTTAATTTTTAGCCACCAAATCCGCCACCGCGACGGCCATTGCCGCCCCTATTCTGAAAATTCTCCCGAAGCTCTTCCGTTTTTTCCTTTACGATTTTTACGTATTCCTCGCGGGTTACTTTTTTTCCCTTCGTTGGCGGCTCAATTTTTTCGGAATCTTTCGGGTTCATCACTATTTTGGAACATAAAAGCGTGGTTCTGTAAACGTTCAATTCCAAAATAAGTCCGGGTAAACCTGCGTACTCCCCGGGTCCATTGCTCACGGGTATTTGCGGCGTAAACCAGGCCGTTACCTCAATTTCCTCTGGAATTTCAATCATATCCATCGGGTCTTGGGGTTGGGCGGTATCCTTTTTGGTTTCGGCGTTTTCTTTTTCGTCCTTCTTTTTTGGGCGCGCCATGCTGTAATCGTTCGGGTCCACCTTTTTGATTGCCGTGGCCTTGAAAGCGATATATTGTCCAATGGGCTTGGATTCCTTGGTTATTTGCCAATCCAAGGTTTTGATGGAATCTGTCACCAAAAACTGCTTTCCGAAGAACTCATTTTCCTCAATTATCTGTCCCGTTTTCAGGTTTTTGTACTGTGCGCCGGGCGTGTAGCTGCTCATCATCATCTTAAAACCGGGATTCATCGGGGCGGCATCCAGCTTTTCCTGTTCATTATAAATGGATTCGTCTTTGTTGAAAGTAAGAATGTAGGTTTTCTCCAAGGCACTCTTCATCATTTGGGCGACGGTTTTCTTCATCTCCTCGCTCATTTCACGGCCCCCGCCAAGGGCGTCCATATCAACCGTGGTCTTGGATTCGTAAAAGGCTTGGCCGCTTATATTTTGGGCGTTAATGCTAAATGAAAAAAATAATAGGAATATTAGGGTATATCGTATCATAAATAATATTTTGATGGTAAATGTAAAAGTAAAACACTTTGACCAAAATGTTTAAAAATAGTTTAATTTGTTTGAACAAATAGCGTTCTTAACACTAAGACGTCCCAGTTTATAATCTGTTACATTATTTTTCGTTCAAATAAAACCTTCATTTTGTAACTTGCCAACTTTATGAAACAGCTTTTCCTCTTTTTATTGCTTGTTTGCCACCTTGGCATTGCCCAAAGCGTCACGCTTGAAAGTAAAGTTCCTTTTGTTGCCGATAGATTTATAGGTTTTGATAATTACAAAAACAGTTATTTCATAAAAGACCGTGTAATCCACAAACAGGGCCCCGATGGTAATTTTCTCTTTAACGATCTGCAATTGGGGCGGATCACTTCCGTAGATATCATCAACCCGCTGAAAGTTATCGTATTTTTTCAGGATACGAATACGGTGGTGATGCTGGACAACAAACTGAACGAGATTGAACGCATCAACTTTAACAACCTCCCGCAATTTTTGAACGTAAGTACCGCCACCAATGCCGGCGGCAACAGTCTTTGGCTTTTTAATGTGGACACGCAACAGTTGGAAATGTATAATTACGGCTCAAAATTGCAGACCGTGGTTTCGCAGCCCTTCCCGGGGAAATTGCTCTCGCAGGCCAGTAATTTCAATTATTGCTTCACTTTGACCGAAAAGAAATTGCGCGCCTTTAATATTTACGGAAGTATTCTGAATGAGGCACCTTCGGAAGGCTACGAAAAAATCATTCAGCAGAACGAAAACTTGGTCGCTCTAAAGGAAAATTCGCTTTATTACCTTCCGGATTTTGCAAGAAGAAACACGGAAATGGACCATACCACCGTGCAGCTGAAGTTGCCCGAAATAACCATTAAAGACTTGCAGCTTACAAATGATTTCCTGTATATTTATGACGGCGAAATTTTGCACAAATTTAAACTAACCACCCCAAAGAAAGAATAGCTATGCACGTTGCAATTGCAGGAAACATAGGTTCCGGAAAAACCACCCTTACCCGTTTATTGGCAAAACATTACAAATGGCAGGCCCATTATGAAGATGTGGAGGACAACCCCTATTTGGACGATTTCTACAACCAAATGGAGCGTTGGTCCTTTAACCTTCAAATCTACTTTTTGAACAGCCGCTTTCGCCAGATTCTCGAAATTCGCGAAAAGGGAAAGAACGTAATCCAGGATAGGACCATTTACGAAGATGCCTACATTTTTGCGCCAAACCTGCACGCTATGGGCTTGATGACCAACCGCGATTTTGAAAACTACCGCTCGCTTTTCGATTTAATGGAAAGCGTTACCGAAGGTCCCGATCTACTTATCTATTTGCGCAGCAGCATTCCAAATTTGGTGAACCAGATACACAAGCGCGGCCGCGATTATGAAAATTCCATCAGCATTGACTACCTAAGCCGTTTGAACGAAAGGTACGAAGCGTGGATCCACGGTTACGACAAGGGCAACCTCATTATTTTTGACGTGGACAATATAAATTTTGTGGACGATCCCGAGCATTTGGGCCAGGTTATCAATAAAATAGACGCGGAACTGCATGGGTTGTTTTAAAATCCCCTAACCCCCAAAGGGGGAATTGAAAACCTTCACAAAAACTCAATATAGATACCGAATTGATTTTGAACGTTTCGTTATTTTCAATAACACATCTTCTAAAAATGCCAACCCTCGGGCCATAACCAAATCATTAAGAGGCCCGCAGCTATTGAAAGAAACATTGCCGCTCCCAACCATTTTGTCAGTTGGCGGTTTCCCAATACGGAAGCAATAATAACCTTAAACACCATATTCGAGATTACTGCCGTCATAATCAGTTTCCATCCGAGGGAGACTTCGACCCCACTTTTTATGTGTTGCGACAAAGAAAGCGTAATAGCATCTTTGTTTGCCAAGCCGCCGATAATGGAAACAATGTACAAACCGCTGTCGCCAAATTTTTCTTGTGTAAAAGCGACTGCCAATAAAATCAATCCATAAAGAATTCCAAAAAACAAAGCGCTATTGAACTGCGCAGGGTTTTTGGGTTCGGGCATTTCAGAGGCATTCTTTTCTTTGTTAATCGTGTAAAAAAGGCCTACGGAAAGCAATGCCATAAAAATAAAAAGGACGACAAAGGGAAGGATTATTTGGGGAAGTTTTTCAGGAATCACCACTCCTACTTCTATTAGCACGCGAACCAATGACACGGTTACGGCCACCAAAATTACAAATGCCGAAATTTTTCCCGCAAACTTACTGTCCTTCGCCTTTCGGGCATAACTCACGGTTGTTGCAGTGCTGCTGATGATCCCGCCCAGGATTCCGTTGGAAATCATCCCCGCTTTTTTTCCGAGCCATTTGTAAATGAAATATCCAAGAATACTGATTCCCACGATTAAAGTTACCATCAGCCAGATGTTCCGTGGGTTAAGCACATCAAAAGGCCCATAGGTCTTATCGGGAAGAAGCGGCAGGATTACCAAAGAAATTCCCACAAAGGTCATAATTGCCGCGAGGTCCTTTTGCTTTAGGTTTTCAATAAAATTATGGAGGGTTTCCTTTATATAAAGTAGAATAGCCAACATTCCCCCAACGATTACGCCGATAAGCTGGTTTCCCAAAACCAGATAGGAACCTATGGCGAACATCAGCAAAATGGCTACTTCTGTGGTTTGCCCCACATTTGGATTGTCATCCCTTTTCGCTTTGATGCTATTTGCCGTAACCATTAAAGCGGTAACAGCAAGTCCAAAAACCGGAAGTATAAACGGATTTTCGAAATCGCGGGTAAGAAATCCCGCAAAGACCCCCAAGATGGCTACAAGCGTAAAGGTACGTACGCCCGCCATTTCGTGATCGCTCTTCTCGCTCTGCAACCCAACCAATAGCCCAAGCCCAAAGGCAATGCCCAATGTAATTAGATCTGGATAATCCATAGCAAAGCTAAGATAGGAAAAATTCAGTACTCAGTACTCAGTACTCAGTCTCAGTGTTCAGTGTTCAGTGTTCAGTATGCGAAATAAAAAACCTGCAAAGTTTTGGAAACCTTGCAGGTTGGAATTTTGTCCCGATAGTTATCGGGATTGTAATTTGGAATTTCCCCCGTTATTCCTTATCCTTTATTTTTATTTTCATTCCATCCACATCCTTCAGTTGCGCACGGACTTCTTCCTCGGTTCCAGTGAAAGTTTTGGTTTCGGTGGTCTCAACGCCGTCAACGGTTCTTGTGATGGTTACGTTTGCAGTTACCTGATCGTTGGTATCGTTTTTCAACATTTCAACCATTGTTTCGGTTTTGTTGTT
The DNA here is from genome assembly GCF_028561335.1 of Aequorivita todarodis. Lineage (GTDB taxonomy): Bacteria > Bacteroidota > Bacteroidia > Flavobacteriales > Flavobacteriaceae > Aequorivita > Aequorivita todarodis. Next base: position 134,327 of record NZ_JAQQTG010000019.1, read on the forward strand.
TAAATCTTCGCCTTCTTCAATGGTGCTTCCGGTTTCAAGATATTGAACTTGTTTTTCGGTCAAGATAGTTTTGTTTCCTTCGGCATCAATAAAGTAAACCTCTTCTGAAGAAGTTGCAGGTGTCATAGCGCCAGTCGTATGGCCTCCAAGGATCGGTGCGATTACAAGCCCGATCAAACAGGTAAGTTTAATCAAAATGTTCATAGAAGGCCCCGAAGTATCCTTGAAAGGATCACCCACGGTATCACCGGTTACGGCTGCTTTGTGGGCATCGCTTCCTTTGTAGGTCATTTCGCCGTTGATCATTACCCCGGCCTCAAAAGATTTTTTGGCGTTATCCCAAGCCCCGCCTGCGTTGTTTTGGAAAATAGCCCAAAGCACCCCACTCACGGTAACCCCGGCCATATAACCACCCAACATTTCGGCGATTGCCATATTGTCCATTCCGAAAATCATTGGAACGAACGCAATAACCAATGGAAAACCAATAGTCATAATACCCGGCAACAACATTTCCCTTAAAGAAGCTTTTGTTGAAATTGCCACACATTTGTCGTATTCTGGTTTCCCAGTTCCTTCCATAATTCCTGGAATTTCACGGAACTGACGTCTTACTTCATTTACCATTTGCATGGCTGCTTTACCAACGGCGTTCATCGCCAAGGCAGAGAAAACTACTGGAATCATTCCACCAACAAAAAGCATCGCCAAAACCGGCGCTTTAAAGATGTTTATTCCATCAATTCCCGTAAAGGTTACATACGCTGCAAAAAGTGCCAACGAAGTCAATGCAGCGGAAGCAATGGCAAAACCTTTACCGGTTGCTGCAGTTGTATTACCTACAGAATCCAAAATATCGGTACGCTCACGTACAATTGGCTCTTGCTCGCTCATTTCGGCAATTCCACCCGCGTTATCGCTAATAGGGCCAAAAGCGTCAATGGCAAGCTGCATAGCCGTTGTAGCCATCATCGCAGAAGCTGCAAGCGCAACCCCATAAAAACCTGCAAAAGCGTAAGATGCCCAAATAGCACCTGCAAAAAGCAATACGGAAGGGAAGGTAGAAATCATCCCTGTTGCCAAACCGGCAATAATGTTGGTACCAGCACCCGTTGATGATTGTTGTACTATTTTAAGAATTGGTTTTTTACCCAAACCTGTATAATATTCAGTTACCGATGAAATGGTGGCTCCTACCACAAGACCTACTAAAGTAGCATAGAACACACGCATCGAACTAATTTGGATTGGCTCAACCAAACCGAAGAAACGCATTTGCATCGTTTCTGGCAGCATATAGTTACAAAGTACAAAGCAAGAAATTGCAACTAAAATAATTGAGGTCCAGTTACCAACGTTTAAGGCTCCCATCACCTGTGCTTCTTTCGCATCGTTACTTTTTATCTTTACCAACATAGTACCAATAACCGAAATGATAATTCCTGCTCCGGCAATAGCCATAGGCAACAAAATAGGGCCAATACCGCCAAAAGCATCGTCAATGGCACCACCCATATCTTTTATCACGTAGTTTCCTAATACCATTGCGGCAAGTACCGTTGCAACATAACTACCAAACAAATCGGCACCCATCCCAGCAACGTCACCAACGTTATCGCCAACGTTATCGGCGATAGTTGCAGGGTTACGAGGATCGTCTTCCGGGATTCCAGCTTCAACTTTACCAACAAGGTCGGCGCCAACATCGGCAGCTTTTGTGTAAATTCCACCGCCAACACGTGCGAAAAGTGCGATAGATTCAGCCCCTAAGCTAAATCCGGCCAATGTTTCCAGCACGATTGTCATCAATTCCTGTGGTGCCCTGGTTACACCATCAACCGTTGTTGGTTCCCAAACCCCGTTCATAAAAATGTGGAAGAAAACGATAAAGAACAAAGTAAGGCCCAAAACCGCAAGACCCGCAACACCTAAGCCCATAACCGTACCGCCGCCAAACGATATTTTTAAGGCCTGGGGCAGACTGGTACGCGCTGCTTGGGTGGTACGAACGTTCGTTTTGGTTGCTATTTTCATTCCCATATTACCTGCAAGGGCAGAGAATATAGCACCGAATATAAAGGCTACTACTATTAATATATGTGTTGTTGGAACAACGAAGGATACAACTGCCAAAGCAATACTAACGATAACAACAAATACGGCAAGTAATCTGTATTCAGCGTTAAGAAAGGCCAAAGCTCCTTCGTATATGTGGTCGCTTATTTCTTTCATTTTACCATCGCCCGGGTTTTGTTTCAATACCCACGAACGTTTAACGGCCATAAAGATTAAGCCTAATACCGCCATTGCGATTGGCGCGTAAATCATCATTGATTCCATAATTTTTTTAAATTAAGATTGGTTTTCAAATTTGCGACTGCAAAAATAGGGAATTGGTTTGGGATACGAAACAGGAAAATGACGTAGTTTGTGAATAGACGTAAGACGATATGACTTAGGACGTAAGACCAAAGAATACGCAATAAATCAGTCCTACGCCTTACGTCCTACCGTCTCATGTCGTTTAATTATATACTAAAATGCCCCTGCACCTCGGGAGTTTCCTTATAGCGTTTTACGCATTGGTTGTAGATTTCCCTGGCTTCGTTTACATCGCCAAAACCTTCCACGTCCACCTTTTTGTTCTCAAGATCTTTATAAACTTTGAAGAAATGTTCTATTTCCTTAATTAAGTGGGGATTTACGTCCTGCAAGTCATTCAATTGGTTCCAAATGGGGTCAGACATGGGCACGCAGATTACCTTTTCATCCGGTCCCTTTTCATCGGCCATATGGAAAACGCCGATAGGCTTCACTTCCATCACACACATGGGGAAGGTAGGCTCGCCTCCCAACACCAAAACATCCAGCGGGTCGCCGTCCAGTGCCAAGGTTTCTGGTATAAAACCGTAATCGGCGGGATACATCATACTGCTGAAAAGCATTCTATCAAAACGGATTTTCTTCAGTTTAAAGTCGTATTCGTATTTGTTGCGGCTGCCTTTTGGGATTTCTATCAGTACGTCGAAGGTCTTTTTCATTTTGGGAATTTTGGATAATTATTTTGCTTTGGGCGGCAAAAATAACACTTAAAATCCAGTTCACCCCAACAACTGAAATGCTAATGTGAAAAAGTTAGGCATGGCAGCAGAAGAAATTTTCAATCGTTGTTGGAAGCCCACACGTCATGTAGCGCCTCAGCGCCATAACCGCCAATTACCCATAATTTGTCCTTGAATACCGTTGCAGTATGGTAATTGCGTTCCGAAAAAGCGGCATGCTCCAGAAATTGTGTCCAATTGACACCATCAGAACTATACCACACATCGTTGTAACGCTTTACCATATCCTTTCCCGCTATTACCCATAGTTTGTTCTCAAACACCGCGGTTGCTTGGCTAAATCGTGGCGCAAACCCGGCATCAGTTGTTGCTTGTGTCCAATTGGCCCCATCAGAGCTGTACCAAACATCGGCCAGTAAGCCAGAGTTACTATCGCCCGCAATGACCCACATTTTATTATCGAAGACGGCCGTGCTAAAAAAATCCCTTCCCATAAATACTGCATTATCGGTCACTTTAGTCCAAGTAATGCCATCGCCACTGTTCCAAACATCGGCCAGGTCAGAACCGTTGTAACCTCCTATTATCCATAGTTTATTATCAAAAACAAGAGTGCGGTGCCTTTCCCGTGGCGGAAATGCGGCATTGGCAGTGGCTTCTGTCCAATTAACCCCATCTGAAGAGTACCAAACATCATTTTTGAAATCACTGCCATTAGTGCCACCTATCACCCAAAGTTTGTTGTTGAACACCGTTGCGGTATGATCATATCTTGGCGGAAATGCGGCATTGGCAGTGGCTTCGATCCAGTTTTTTCCATCCTCGCTGTACCACACATCGTTCAGTGCGGGGCCGCCATCCACCCGTGCCCCAATTACCCATAGTTTTCCGTCAAAAGCAGTGGCAGTATGCTCATACCTTGCCGAAAAATCTGCATTGCCCACTTTTTCAAAATTGGTAAATGTACTTAAGGCGGGGCTGTCATCTTTTTTGCTGCAGCCCGTAAGGACAAACAACAAAAACATCAAATAAAAAGATATTGTTTTCATTTTTTATAAATTTTGCTATTATTTTCATTTTCTTCCCAAGCTATCGTTTCAAGGTATTTATTTCGCCATTGGCAAAGCCAAAGACCAGTTGCGATTCGCTGATGGAATTTATGGTCAACGTTTGGTTCCCGATAGCCCCGGAAATCATAAGTTGAGTTTCATCTGAGGATAAGGTATATGCACCATCCAAAACTGGGGAAGTAACACAATTTAGGGTGTCGTCATAATCAGATTCCTGAAAGGTAAAGGTGCCGTCGCCCTTAAAATCAAAATAGGTTTTTTCGGTACAGGCGTCCGCCATTTGGACCGTACCGTTGACCTCCCTTTTGGAGAAGTACCATTTATGGATCAATAATTCCGCTACGGTAGGAGTTGGAGGTGGATTGTCATCATTTTTCTTCGAGCAGGACGAAATAGATACAAACATCATTAATACAACCAATACATTGTAACTGCTACGTGTTGTTTTCATACTTAAAATTAATAAATTCTGAAAGACACTACTCTCAAAATTATACTAAAATATAGGGTAATTTAACCGAGGCCTATGTAATACATAGCATTACGTATCGAGAAATTTTTGGTGCAACCGTGCTTGTAAATCAAGTTGAGACACCTCCGTGAATTTTCTGAAAAAATTACAGGTGAACCGTTCCCTGTTTAAAGAGAAAGCTGCTGCCCGGCATTTTTGCGCTATTTTCAAAAGATGTTCCTTCAAAGATTGTGGCTTTAGAAATTGTGCATAATCGCTGAACATGAAATACGGGCGAGCAAAACCCGGTCCTGTGATTTATTAGGTTAATAAATGGCAAATAGATAGTTCATAATTCAAAGCTATCTATTGAAAGTATATATGGTACCTCCTTCAAATTTAAGTGCCAGAACAGTTTCACTGAGGGAATTGATTATAAAAGTTGATTGGCCTCCCATAGAGTTAGTTACCATAATTTTAGTGTCATTTTCAGTCAAGATGTACGTACTAATATCTACGAGGCCATGTGTACAGACATTGCCACTGTCATAATCAAATTCCTGAGAGAGGAAAGTATTGTCTGTTTTAAAATCAAAAAAGGTTTGTTCCGTACAACTGTCTGCCAACCTGAACGTACCGTCGCTGGGATCCTCCCACTTGGAAAAAAACCACTTATGCGCCAGTAATTCGGCTTTGGTAGGTGGTGGCGGGGCATCATCTTTTTTTGAGCAAGAAGTAAACGAAGCCATTACGAAAAGCGCGATGATCAATCTGAGTGAACTGCGGGTTGGTATCATAAGCTAGCATTTTTGAAATTATCAATATAGCCTCTTCAAATTTAAGGAATAAGGAAATAAAAAAATTGAAAACTATAGCATATTCTATATTTTATAAATTAACCCCTTAATCCTTTTTGAAATACACACTCATAATAACCCAAGGAGGGTATATCAGTTGTTTTTCAAAAATTCGGGGAAGCACCACTTCCCCATTTAACGGGAAAGCCGATGCTTGGTGTTTTCAACTATTTTTAAAAGACGCTGCTTTAAACTTTCAGGCTCCAAAACTTCGGCATAATCGCCAAACATTAAATACCAGCGGGCAAAACCGTGTTCCGCACTGTGGGTGAGAAAGGTCATTTCCACGCCTTCCTTTTTTATTTCTTCGGAAACGAAACCGTAGTTTTTTCGGTGGCTTTTTATATACTTTACGATGCTTTTATCAACCAGAATACGCACTTTCGTTTTGTGCGACTCCTTTTCCTTTTTTCTGAAATCATCCAAAGTGCCGTGTTCCAGTTTAAAAGGAAGGGCTGTCCGCTGTATTTGAAGCAATCTATCCGTCCTGAACTGGCGGTAATCCTTTCTGAAATGGCAATAGGCCAAAATATACCAATACTGGTTCTCGTGAAAAATATTGACGGGCTCCAAATATCTTTCGGAAGGCTTTTCAGCTTCCAACGATTGGTATTTCACATAAACCTGCCTCTTTTCAGCAATGCTTTCAAAAAGAATTTCCAAAGCGTTCGGAATGTTTTCATTGAAAAGCGTTTCCGCAGGATTTATAATTATTTGGGACTGGAGCGCATCAATCCAGTCCTTTTCCTTTCCGCGCAAAACCGATTTCACCTTAAACATCGCCGATTCGTAATAAGCTCCAAAAGTTTTATCGGTAAATTTCTGCATCAGTTTTTCCGCAGCCACAAAGCTGCTGGCCTCTTCGCGGGTAAACATAACGGGCGGCAAACGGTAGCCATCCATAATGGAATAGCCCACTCCGGCCTCACTAATAATAGGCACTCCCGATGATTCCAAAGAACGGATATCGCGGTAAATGGTGCGCAGGCTTACGTCAAACCTATCGGCCAATTCCTGCGCTTTTACAATTTTTTTGGACTGCAACTGTATCAGGATTGCTACAATTCTGTCAAAACGGTTTAGGGGGGCGTCGCTCATGCTTCAAAGATAGTGTTTCGAGTAAAATGCGTCATGATAACTTTAATTTGACATTTAATTTCTTGTTTCAAATTTAAACTGATAAAGCTTTCAAGACAGCTGAATATAGAAAATTCAATCATTCCCTTTAGGGTTAGGGTAAAAATGATTGAATTTTCGGCATTTGGTTTTGCCCCAACCCTAAAGAACTAAAGTAATCATGACCTAAACGTTCGGCATTTAGTTTTGCCCCAACCCTAAAGGGTGACTAAATGCCGAAAATTTATTTTTTCCTACTGACAAACCCTTGTCACTTGCCCCAATTAATTTTGGTTTCAGAAACAATAATCACTTAAAAACCATAATTATGAATGCAACAGCAAACAAAACAGCACAGGTAATTTCTTCGGAAGCATTGCTTAACCATTTACAGGGACACAGAAACTTGACAAGAAGAACGATTGAAGCCTTTCCCGAAAAAGAATTTTTCAACCATTCCATTGGGGGCATGCGAACCTTTGCCGAAATGACGATGGAGCTTTTGGGCATTGCCGGCCCGGGAATACAGGAAATTGTTTCGGGGAAATCAGAGCCTTTGAATGAAAAAATTGAGCACGGCAATAGCAAGTTGAAAATACTTCAACTTTGGGATGAAGCCACCGAACAAATCAATATGCTGTGGCCACAGATCCCGACTGAGCGTTTTCAGGAAAACATTCTGCTTTTTGGAATGTATGAAGGCACCGTTATCTCCTCCATATTTTATTTTATCGATAACGAAATCCACCACCGCGGACAAGGGTATGTATATCTGCGTTCGCTGGGTATTGAACCGCCAGCTTTTTATGAAAGATAGTATGGTGCTGGTTTTTAAAACATCGGTTTCAGTGAAGAACCAAGTGAAAAAACTTCGGCCCTTGCTGGACAAATTGACCCGCCAAAACGGCAATTGGAATTTCGACCTGGAGGATTGCGACAACATTCTCCGGGTGGAAACCCAACTGCTGAAAGCAGAAAACATTGCTACTACCCTACGAAATCAGGGTTTTTATTGCGAGGAACTGCACTAATCCATACTTTTTTAAACCAATTCGAAGCATTGCTATTTTCCATACCGAACAGGTTTTACTTATCCGCAGAAGCTTTTTAGTGAAGGAGGAAAACCTGTTAGGTTTCTGTTTGTGCCATTTTGCGGTATCTATTCATATAATCCAGTGGCGTCATATCGGTTATTTTTCGGAACACGTCGCGGAAGGCCTTGGGATCGTTATAGCCAACGTCATACATTACCTCGTTCACGTTTTTTCGGCCGCTTTCCAGTTCCTTTTTGGCGGCTTCTACCTTTACGCGCTGCATATATTCCACTACCGTATTGCTGGTTGCCTTTTTGAAACGTCTTTCAAACGTTCTTCGGCTTAAGGCCATATCTGCGCAAAGGTCGTCAACGTTCAGTTTTTCCTGAAAGTTGGCTTCAATGAATTCCTGCACTTTCAATATTTCATCATCATCGTGGCTTTTCTGGCCTTTAAAAATGATGAACGGGCTTTGGCTGTTGCGGCTGATGTCTATTTCAAAAACTTTGGAAGAGAGCACCGCCATTTCCCTGCCCGCGAACTTTTCAACCAAATAAAGGTTTAGGTTCAATGATGAATAAGCGCCGCCGCTGGTGTAAAGGCCGTGCTCGTCCGTGATTATTTTATCGTCCACCAAATTCACTTTTGGGAACATCGCCCTAAAATCATCTGCCGCAATCCAATGCGTTGCGCAGTTTCTTCCGTCCAAAAGGCCCGTGCTTGCCAACAGAAAAGCACCGATGCACAGGCTGGCAATCTCTGCGCCGTTTTTATATTGCTGTACGATCCACGGAATAAAGTCCTTATTGGCTTCAACCACTTTTTCATAATTGCCGTGGATGGCTGGAATGATTACCAAATCGGTTTGTTTCACTTCTGCAATGGTGGCATCGGGAATAATGGTAAAAATTCCGTTGCTTAAACGCGCGTCCTTATGTGTGGCCACAAGCTGGGTCTTGAAAACAGGCGCCTTCCCCATTTTGACAAGAAAATCATTCGCCATATTGAACATTTTATGTGTTGCCTCCAAATTGCTGAGGCTGGAATTGCCTTCGGGGACTAAGATTGATATATGTTTCATAAAAAATGGTTTACATCCCCTCCTAGCCTCCCTTTCGAAGGGGAGGGACCGGAGGTACTACAAATTTAATTAAATACCGTGTCGCGATCAACCCATTACATTGGCGCAAATGCACCTCTGGAATCGTGGAATTCCTATTTATCTTTACATTGTTAAACGACGAGGGACGAGCGACGAGGGACGAACATAGATTTAAGAACCAGAATTAAATTTCCAATACGTATTACTTATTTATAAACTTTTAAAACCGAAAAATTATGGCAACAAAATTAAATCCGTATTTAAATTTTGACGGAAACTGTGAAGCGGCGTTCAATCATTACAAAAAAGTATTTGGCGGCGAATTTGCCGGGCAAGGCGTAATGCGCTATGGCGATATGCCGGCATGCGATGAAATGCCTCCGCTTGCCGAGGAGCACAAAAATCGCGTAATGCACGTGTCGCTTCCCATTGGAAGCGAGTTATTAATGGGCTCCGATATTATGCCGGGATTTGGCAACGGACCATTTAAGATGGGAGACACTACTTATATAAGCATCCACCCAGATAGCAGGGAAGAAGCAGACCGTTTGTTTAAGGAATTATCAGAAGGCGGCGAAGTAGAAATGCCTATGGACGATATGTTTTGGGGCGACTATTTCGGTTCCCTGCGCGATCGGTTTGGGATTCAGTGGATGATTAATTTTTCTAAAGGGTAAGTTTGTGAATTTGGGATTTGGGATAATCTAACAAAACCAAAACTATTCTTTTTGAGCACGAATACGCAGAAATTACAAAGCTTCCTTATTATGTTATGCAAGTTTAGCGTATTTTAGTAGGTACAAATAAACCCTAAAACTATGCTTACTATCCCTAAAAAATCCTGTTTTGCCGCATCCCTGCTGTTGGTGGGGATGCTGGCTATATCCTCTTGTGGCGCCGGAAAGACGGTTGCCTGTATCGATACATCCAAAATAAGTGACGGGCCCTGCACGATGGAATACAACCCCGTTTGTGGCTGTGACGGGAAAACGTATGGCAACCCATGTATGGCTGAACGGGCTGGGCTTACTTCTTGGGCTGGTGGGGAGTGTGGGGAGGAATAGCAATTTTCATCCTTTTTAATTTATACTCCATCAGGCAGTAATCTGGCACCATTTTTTCTTTGGTTGGAATTTCGTTTTTTAGTGATATATATAGGGGATGCGGATTTCGAGGTTTAGTTGAGAAACTAAAAAATTACTGTTTAAAATCATTAAAAACGATAAAAAAGATTGAGTATATTTGAAAGATCATAAAATTTTACTCAATCATTTATTGCTCTGTACATAAAATGAAAGAAAGAAACTGTTTAATTTTAACACAATATAGAGATGACAGCCAATATAATGACTTTATTGGAAAATTCTATCATTTTCCAGCTACGGAAAAGAAGAACTACCTTAAACAGTTTGAAAATCTTCCTATTGAAATAATATATTATGAGCCAGATAAAAGAGGGGCAGGGGAGTTTTATGGATATGGGAAAATAATAAAACAACCATTTCAAGACAAAAGAGAACCTGACCACTACTTTGTAGAGATAACTGATTTTCGTCCGTTTGCTCAACCAGTCAATTTCAAAAATGAGAAAGGGGAGATACTCGAAAAGCTTTATAACTCTGATTACTACAATTATAACAATGCTGTCAGGAGAATTAAACCTAAGTTCTTAGACGAGTTATGTCTTGATGGAGGAATCGTATTAAATTTCAAAGCCGATGCCCATCTTGTCCAGGTTCTTGGAGAACAACTCATTGCTTCTGAAAGGGTTGGTATTTTAGAACTAGTAAAAAACGCTTTTGATGCCGGTGCATCATACTGCAACGTAATAATTGAAAAAGTACCTGGTTTAACAAAAATAACTGAAAGCTTATATCAATATAATGAGTATGAAGGTCCTGTAATTGTAATTGAAGATGATGGATCTGGAATGACCAAAGAGCAAATTGAACTAGGTTGGTTAAGGCCTGCATCTACCCTTAAGACAAACGTTAAACAACGATTAAAGGCCGAAAAAGAAATTGCAATTAAAAAAGGTCAACTTAAAACTTTCGAAAGTTTTGTAAAATTGCTCAAAGTGGAACATAAAGGAAGGATACCTTTAGGCGAAAAAGGTGTGGGAAGGTTTGCAACACACAGATTAGGTTCCAAATTAATCCTTAAATCCAAGATCGCAGAAAATGACTATGAATTTGTTCTAAAAATTAATTGGGATGATTTTATTTCCCAAAATAATGCTCCAATGGATTTAGATTCAGTCGGATTATCATTAACTCGTCAACCAGCTTCAAGGGATTATGGCGTAAAAAACTCAGGAACACAGCTAATTATTTACGGAGGAAGAGAGGGTCTTGAATTGACGGAAGCAGAGATAAATGAAATAAACAATACCATTCTCAAATTAAATAGTCCGAATCCACCACCTACTATTAAGGTTCAGGAATTCAAAGTAAATTTCAATTGTATTCAAGTAAAAAATTTAAGCACTAAATCTTCCTTTAGCCGGGATAATCAAGTTTTCAGGATATATGGTATAGTAGATGAAAAAGGAATTTTTGAATACGATTATTTTTTCACTCCTCCATACAGTGATAAAATACCGTTAAATGGGTTTGAGAAACGAAATGAAACTGTAGATATAAAAAAGCATAATAAGAAATACTTTCTCAAAGAAATTGACGGTAGAAGATTGTGGAAGATACCTACTTGTGGCTCCTTTTACATCCATATCGATATTTGGTATAGAGATAATCCTTGGGTTGAAAAAACAGATAGACCATTTTTAGATTACCTTAAGGAATATGGTGGACTTTCCATTTATCGAGATGGAATAAATGTATATCCGGCAGAATGGGGAGCAAAATATGATTGGTTAGGATTAAGACAAAGACAAATATCACAAGCAAAGAGAATTTCCTATTATCATATGATAGGAAATATAGAAATAGAACAGTCTAATAATATTGAATTAATTGATAAGACTAACAGGGAAGGGATGATTCAAAATACCGCTTTCCATGATTTGGCAGAACTAACAAAAGCGGTTGTCCAGTATGTTGAGTTGGATTATATGGGCAAACGTGAAGAGTTAACAAAATTGACAGGTGGCTTAATAAGAGAACCCAGAACACTTAACGAATTCTCTAAGCAATCTTCAAAGATTATAGCTAATATCCATGATAAATACGATGTGGTTTCTGACCCGTATCTTCTTTTATCAGAATTAGGGGATATTAGCGAAAGGAAAAAGAAACTAGTCGACCTCGCAAAATCATCCAAAAATCTGCAAAAGAACCTTGAGCTTATGACTGAAGTACAAGATTTGCTAACTGAGCAAGCAGGTTTTGGATTAGGAATTGCTGTGGCACTTCATGAAATCAATAAAGTGGCATCTAACTTCTATTATGGAATTATGGAAGTCATTAAAAAAAAGCAATTCGATAAAGTTAAATTAGAAGATTTAAAGAATACCTCGGCAGCTCTTGAATCCGAATTAATGCGAATAAGCCCATTAAGAGCTTTAAGAAATGAAAAGGACACACTTTTTAGAGTATCTGAATCTATAGAATATGTCAAGTCAATTTTTCAATGGCAATTTGACAAAATAGGAATTAACATTTCCTATAATTCAGAAGAAGACTTTCAAGTCATTGCTCGATTTGGGGCGGTAAATCAAATTCTTACTAATTTATTTGACAATTCCTGCTACTGGTTAGATGATCCTGATTTATTAAAACAAGAAATTAAATTAGAGCTTGATTCAAAAAACAGAACAATCATTGTTGCAGATAGCGGACCAGGAATAGCGGAATCGATTTTACCTTATTTATTTCAGCCAGGCTATAGTTTGAAGGAACCCCAGAGCGGTCTAGGCTTATATGTATGCAAGCATTATATGAACTTAATGAAAAAACGAGGAGATATTTATTTGGTTAAAGAAAGAGATCGTATAGAGAATTTATCGGGAGCTCAATTTCTACTTGATTTTTCTAATGTAAAAAGCGAATATGAAGAATAAGCCAATAACAACCGTTTTTATTATTGATGATGAGTTTCCTCGGGACCCTGAATTTAGAGCACGTGGAATATACAATTCTGCTATCTCAACAAATGACCTATATCATCTCGCAATAAATTGCGATTGGGAAAATCATTTAGGGGAATTACAACAACTTATTAAAGATATTGTCTCCAATCCTGTCTGTAAAGAAGAAGGTCATATTGAACTTATGGGTTTTACATCACCAACTCAAGCTCTTTACTCAATTGATCAAGGAAACATTCCGAACATTATTATTTATGATTGGGAATATCTGAATGCTCCAAGTTATAGCCTTAATGCAAAGAATTGGTTATTAGAGCTTTTACATACGGCAAGGGAAGCTTTTATATTTGTTTATTCTAAAAGAAGGGATGAGATTCCTCCATTTTTAAATATAGCAGAATTTGCTAAATTTTCGGAAAGATTCCAATTGTTAATGAAAGGTGGCAAAATTAAATCATCATTTTCAGCAGAGGAATTTATTCTTCAATATATTATTGGATCTGCTTCAAATAGTGGTAAAATTAAAATAGATGGTATACCTATTGAATTTGCAGCTAACAATTATCTTCTTTCGGCTTCTGACATTCTATATCTTCAAAGAATTTTAGGAAATCAGTACGTACTTGACGAACTGAATAATGTTGATTTTTTAATTAATGAAGCTTCAGTAGAAAAAATATTAAATGATTCAGAAGGATTCCTGTACTACAATGAAGAAAAGAAAATTTTAATTAATCCGAACGAAAATTATGATATGGAAAAATTTCATCCTTATGGAAAATTGAGCTATTTGGAAGTAGTGAAAAAGTTTTCAATTGCTCAACTAGAAGACGCATTGGAAAGAGGTGTTTTGCCAGTTTAACATTATGAATTATGCCAGCATTGACGAAACAACATATTGAAGTTTTAGGACCATTAATTAAGCCTTTTGAGAGAAGCTCAAAAAAACCTGAGCTTAAAAGAATTAGACCTGGAGAAGGACATAATGAAGAGTTTTTACCATATATACACGATGGTATAAATAACCATAAACCAGAACCATATTATGAGCTTACTATTCAGGAGTTAGAAGAAAATAGAATCATGGATGGATTTAAATTATTAGAAAAATGCTATCTCTGGGTAATTGATGATGTAAGTATTAAGATAATCTGGGAAAAGACATTGAATGTACTACGGGGAGAAGAATTACCTAAAAAAATGTATGTCTGCCATACTAACATTACTGGATGCAAACCAGCATATATAGGAGGAGAACTTCATTTCTGTGAAAATGGTAACATTTATGTAAATTTTGCTTCAGATCGTTATGGTCGGCCGGAAACTGAAGAAAAAAAGCAAATGGCAATTCAATACATGAAAGATTGTGGATATAAAAACGTAATTATGACTAATTATTTAGGTTAATGGAACTGCTTTCAATCGACATATTTAGTGGTGTAGGAGGTCTAACAGAAGGAATGCACCAAGCTAATTTCAAAACAGTACTTGCTTTGGAAATTGATGAATTAGCATCTAAAGCCTATCAGTTAAATCATTCGGATACTACCATAATTACAAAAGATATTCGTAAGGTTTCAATTGCTGAAATCAAAAGAAAGTTAGATGGGAAGATAATTCATTTGCTTGCAGGTTGCCCACCATGTCAAGGGTTTTCCTCTATTCGTAGACTAAACAGAACTACACCGGTTAATGATGAACGAAATAACCTTATAATGGAATATGTGAGGTTAGTAAAAGCTTTAAAGCCTTATACTATCATGATGGAGAATGTGCCTGGCCTTGTTGAATATGATTTGTTTAAAAAAGCAATTAAAATACTTAATGAAGAGCTAAATTATGAGATTGATTATAAAGTTGTAAATGTGAAAGATTATGGTGTTCCACAAAGCCGCCGAAGATTGGTTTTAGTTGGTTCTCGTTTAGGAAAAATAAAGGTAGCAGAACCTAATGCCAAAAAAATGACAGTAAAAGATGTTATTGGAAGTCTTGCGAATCCTGAAAAATCTAATGATGCATTACATAAAATTTTTCCCAAGCATACTCCAAAAGTTCAAAAAAGAATTGCCTTAACACCAAAAGACGGAGGAAGTAGAAAAGACCTACCAAAAGAATACATACTTGAATGCCACAAAGCCGATAATGTTGGTTTTAATGATGTATATGGCAGATTGAGATGGGATAATTATTCTACAACAATAACGGGAGGTTGTTTAAATCCTTCTAAGGGACGTTTTTTACATCCAGAACAGAATCGTAATATTTCAGCTCGTGAGGCGTCCCTACTACAATCTTTTCCGTCAGATTATATTTTTCCTATCGACGCTCCAGTTTCAAAAATAGCTTTAATGATAGGAAATGCTTTGCCACCAAAGTTTAGTTATTATCAATCATTGAATATTCGTGAGCATCTGGAAAATCATTTAAAATAAAATTGATATTTAAGAACAATCCCACCACCCACCTCATCACCACAGTCTGGCTAATAAACGGCCTTTTCTGCAAAGTCCTAAACCTAGTCCCCCGCCACCAAGAAATAGTAGAAACCATTTTGCATTTGGAAAACGGAAGGGCGTTAACCATCGCCATCGGCCTTGCCGAAACGGGTATGGCCTTTTGGATAGTCAGTGGGTTTCGCAGTAGGCTTAATGCCATCCTTCAAATTGTAGTAATTGCAATTATGAACATCTTGGAGTCTATTTACGCACCAGACCTCTTGCTGTGGGGAAGATGGAATGGCGTGTTTGCATTCCTGTTTATTTTAGTAATTTACGCACACGAATTCCACCTTAAAAAACGGGCGCACTGATATGTTTTCCTTTTTAAAAGACCATCCCTTTGCCGTGGAGGCTTTTTTTGAAAGCTCGCTCGTTCTTACCTACGCCGTGCCCAAAGAACAGTTGGCACATTTGGTGCCCAAGTGTTTGGAAGTGGAAACTTTTGACGACAAATGGGGCTTCGTCGCCTTGGCCATGGTGCAGACCAAAAACCTGCGCCCCAAGGGGTTTCCGGAATATTTGGGCAATGATTTTTTTCTAACGGGCTATCGGGTATTTGTGCGCTACACCAGCGCCATAGGCAAGAAATATCGCGGACTTTACATCTTGAAATCTGAAACCAACAAACGGAAGATGGCGTTTTTCGGGAATATATTTACACATTACAAATACACAACTACCGATATAACCTTAACGGAAACAAACGACCGGCTTCAAATTAACTCACAAAAATCTGGATTGAACGTAGTGGTGGCAACAGAAACAACGGAAGTGCCCTTGCCTGAAAACTCCCCCTTTAAAAACTGGAAGGAAGCTCGCAAGTTCGCCGGCCCGCTGCCCTTTACGTTTACCTATACTCCCGAAGCCCAGGAAGTGCTTATCATCGAAGGGGTGCGGAAAAACTGGAAGCCACAGCCCGTAAAGGTGTTAGCACAGCACAGTGATTTTTTGGAGTCGCTACAATTGAAAGGAATGGTGCTCGCCAATGCCTTTATCATTAAAAACATTCCGTATTGGTGGAAAAAAGGCAGAAAGGAACTATGGCAACTGTAAGAAAACCTTTGCAAGGGGTACGGAATATCGTGCGGTTCAACTGGCACTTTTATCTTTTGGCGCTTGCCTTCGTTGGGGTCTTATTGTTTTTGGGGTATTTTTTGAATAATTCCTTTGCCGGAATGGTTTTTACCATTGCGATAATGATTGTCTTTTTAACATTAGTTTCACTCGGCGTGTCCTGCTATATTTATGATTTTTCCGGTTTGTACAGCTTTAATTGGATGGAAAGGTTTACTTCGGAAAAAGAAAGCAGGGTGGTAAACATCCACGCAGGTTTTGATGAGACCAGTGAAATTTTGCAGCGAAAGTTTCCAAAAAGTAAATTGACCGTTTTGGATTTTTACGACCCACAAAAGCATACCGAAGTCTCCATCAAAAGAGCTCGAAAAGCCTATCCGCCCTATCCGGGCACCCAACAAATTACCACTGCTTCCCTGCCCCTTGCCCACCAAAGCGCCGATTCTGTCTTTCTAATTTTTGCCGCACATGAAATTCGCGACATGAAGGAAAGGGAATTGTTTTTTAAGGAATTACGAAGAATTGTTGCTCCAAACGGAAAGATAATAGTTACCGAACATCTTCGGGATATTCCAAATTTTTTGGCCTATACCGTTGGCTTTTTTCACTTTTACAGCAAGGCTTCTTGGAAGAAACTTTTTAAGACTTCCGGCTTTAAAATTTCCTCTGAAATCAAATGCACGCCTTTTATATCCACCTTTATACTTGAGCCCGATGGAACTTCACCTTAAAATAGTAGGAGCGATTTTGATGGTTCTTTCCATGGTCCACGTTCGCTTTCCCAAATATTTTAACTGGGCGAAAGAGCTGGGCGGAATGAGCCTTATAAACAGGCAGATGATGTATGTGCACACTTTCTTCGTGGCATTGGTGGTTTTTTTGATGGGCGTGCTTTGCCTGAGCTCGGCATCTTTATTGGTTTCCACGGAACTGGGACATAGAATCTGTTTGGGTTTAGGCGTATTTTGGGGGTTACGGCTGTTTTTTCAATTCTTCGTCTATTCAAAAGAGCTTTGGAAAGGGAAACGCTTTGAAAGTGTTGTGCACATTGTGTTTTCGCTGCTTTGGATTTATTTTACCGTGGTGTTCTGGAGTGTTGGATTGTTATACTAATCTTTTTTCCTGAAATTCTTGATTTATAGTTTAAACCTAACAGGTCTTGGAGACCTGTTAGGTTTTGCCGTATGGATTATTTCCATTTAACAGGAAATATTCCAAATATTTAAAATTCTTTCCCTACATTTGTTTTCCCAGCAAACAAAAAATGCACTCACAACTTTTCGCAATTATAGACGTAGAAACCACTGGCGGCGGCATTGCCGGCAATCGTATTACGGAAATCTGTATCGCCCTTTTGAAGGATGGCGAAGTGGTGGATAAATACACCACGCTCGTAAACCCTGAGCGGGACATTCCTCAGCATATTACGGCTTTAACTGGTATTGACAATGAAATGGTTGCCGATGCGCCATGTTTTTTTGAAGTTGCAGAAAAAATAGAAGAATTCACTAAAGACGCTGTGTTTGTGGCGCACAACGTGAGCTTTGACTATAATGTAATCCGCGGCGAGTTTCGGCTTTTGGGGCAACACTACAACCGAAAAAAACTCTGCACCGTCCGGCTTTCGCGCAAATTGATTCCCGGACATTTGTCTTATAGTTTGGGAAGGCTTTGCAGTACCATAAACATTCCGCACCTCAACCGCCACCGTGCAGAGGGCGATGTGGATGCCACGGTAATCCTCTTTCAACGCTTGCTTTCGTTGGACGAAGATTTCAGCACTATTAATTCCTTTTTGAATCCACGTTCCAAACAGGCTACGCTTCCCCCGCACATCCCAACGGAACAGATTAACGAACTGCCCGAGGAAGCTGGTATCTATTTATTCAAAAACCAAAAACACCAAGTGATTTATGCCGGAAAGGCAAAGAACATCAAAAAGCGGGTTTTGAGCCATTTTTATGATAAAAAGACAAAGGAATACCAGCTTGGGCAGGAAACGCATTTTATAGATTACGAACTTACAGGAAATGAATTATTGGCGCTGTTAGTTGAATCGGAACACATTCGGAAACATTACCCAAAATACAATCGGGCTCAGAAATGGCCTGCTACAACCTATCAAATAATCAGCTATATAAACCAGCGCGGCATCGTCCAACTTGCATTGGGAAAAACCAAGGTGCTGCACGATTCGGTGGGCACGTTTTACAACAAAACGGAAGCGATTGAGAAGTTGGAGGAAATATGCGAGACTTTTAAACTATGTCCGCGTTTTTGCACCTTGCAGAGCACTTCTGAAAAATGCTCCCACTACCGAATCAAAAACTGTGAGGGCATTTGCGAAGGCACGGAAACTGTGGAAAGCTACAATCTAAAAGTGGAGGCTGCTATCCAAGCTTTAAAGGAAAACAAACAGAGTTTTGCCATTCAAGGAAAAGGAAGGACAAAGGGCGAAATAGCTTTTGCATTGGTTGCTGATGGGCAATACAAAGGTTTTGGTTTTTTTGACCAGAGCGAAGCCATTTGCAATATTGAAGATTATGAACCCTTTTTAAATTTGCAGCCAGCCAGTTATCATACGCACGCAATTATCCGAAGTCATCTTAAAAAGCATGGGGAGCGGAATGTGGTTTATTTTGAAGAACCCATTCGGCTCGCAACGCATAGAATTAAAGCTATTAAGAAAAGCTCACCGAAAGACAATATTTTCTCTGAATGGAGATGAATACATCCCCCCGCAATAAATGCGGGGCAAGCTCTCCCAGCCTCCCCTTCAAAGGGAGGAACTAATTACCTAAAAATTCGTTAGATTCGAAAACGCAATTTCACCAAAACTCGTGATTACCCTATCCGCTTTGCTGTAATCCTGATTTACGGAATGCGGACTTTTAAAACCTACGCAGTAAATATTTGCGGCTTTGGCGGCGGCAATGCCGTTGGTGGAGTCTTCAATTACCATACAATTTTCAGTGTGCTCCCCGGCAAGTTCGGCGGCTTTCAAAAAAATCTCGGGGTGTGGCTTGGATGCCTTCAAATCGGCGCCGCTTATTTTTGCCTTAAAATATTTATCGAGGTCGAAACGCTCAAAAATACGGTTGATGTTTGGCATGGAAGCCGAAGATGCCAAAACCAATGTCAATCCGTTCCTGTGATAATCTTTTATTAAATCGTGAACGCCATCCAAAAGCGCAAGGTCGTTATCGTTTTCAAAAAGATATTTAAAATGTTTTCTTTTGGTTGCAACCAGATGTTCGGGACTTTCAGAAATACCGAAATGCCCGCAAAGTGTCCTGCAAATAGGCAAGGTTGCCTGCCCAGTAAAGGAATCATACATTGCTTGGCCCACGTCAATTTTCATATCCTCAAACATTCTGAAGTAGGCTTTGCGGTGTAGGGGTTCGGTATCCACAATTACCCCATCCATATCAAAAAGTACAGCTTTTAGCATATCGGCTTTTTTTGCGAAGGTACAGAAAACAAACTTTTTATTTTTTCAGTTGCGCCAATAACTCAAAAGTCTTCAGCCTGGCTTGTTGGTCATAAATATGGGCGACGGTAATCAGTTCGTCAATCCTTGTTTCGGCAACAAACGCATTTAATTTTTTTTGTACTGTTTCGGTGCTTCCTACGAAAGAATATTGCATCATTTGTGAAATGTGCGCCTCTTCAAGGGAATTCCAAAGTCCATCCATACTTTTTACCGGCGGTTGCAACGGTTTCCGGGTATTTCGGATTACGTTCAGCATAAATAATTTCATGCTTGTGGACAAATATTCAGCGTCCTCATCGGTATCCGCTACCACTACGTTAACACAGGCCATGGTATAGGGTTTTTGCAACTGTTTTGAAGGCTCAAAGTTTGAATGATATAATCGCAGTGCATCGTGCAGATGGGTGGGCGCAAAATGGCTCGCGAAAGCGTAGGGCAATCCCAATGCGCCTGCCAGTTGGGCACTAAACGTACTCGAACCCAAAAGATATAGCGGCACTTCCAAGCCTTCCCCCGGAATGGCACGGACGGGGCTGTGGGAATTGGATTTTGAAAAATAATTTGAAAGTTCCTGAACGTCATTTGGAAAATCATTAACCGTTTCTATCCGTTCCCGCCTAAGCGCTCTGGCGGTAACTTGATCGGTTCCCGGTGCACGTCCCAAACCCAGGTCAATCCTATCTGGATATAAGGTGGCGAGGGTTCCAAATTGTTCGGCAACAATAAGCGGGGCGTGATTGGGCAGCATAACCCCGCCCGAACCTACGCGAATAGTTTTGGTGTTTTCCGCTACATAGCCTATCAGCAACGGTGTGGCGGAACTTACAAGGCTTTCGGCGTTGTGGTGTTCCGAAATCCAAAAGCGCTTATATCCTAATTTCTCTGCCTGTTGGGCCAAAGCCAAACTATTTTCCATAGCCTTTTTATGGCTGCTTCCCTGAATAACGGGTACCAAATCCAACACAGAAAAAGGGATATTTTGTAACAAAGCTTTCATATTCATCCTGTTTATATTTTGGCCCTTTGGTATTGTAATGGCCATTCCACATCCACTCCCAACTCAGTAGCGGCGTGCAACGGAAAATACGGTTGCCTTAGACTTTCGCGGGCATAGAGAATCAAGTCGGCCTTTTTAGTCTTTAAAATTTCCTCAGACTGTTTAGCGGTTGTGATTTGGCCCACGGCACCCGTTAAAATATTCGCCTCTTTTTTAATCTTCGCCGCAAAGGGAACTTGATAGCTCGGTTTGCTGGGAATGGTTGCCTTGGGAACATTTCCGCCGGAAGAAGTATCAATCAAATCAACCCCCAATTCCTTTAGCTTCATTGAAAGTTTTACGGCATCTTCAACCGTCCAACCGCCTTCGGTCCAATCGGTCGCGGAAATTCTTACGAATAATGGTTTTTCTTCCGGCCATTCCTTGCGGACAACTTCAGTGACTTCCAAAAGAAATCGAATTCTGTTTTCAAAACTACCGCCGTAATTGTCTGTTCGATTATTTGCCAAAGGCGAATAAAATTGGTGAAATAAGTAACCGTGGGCGGCGTGTATTTCGACTACATCATAACCGACTTTTTCTGCACGACGGGTTGCTTCGGCATAATCGTTCTTTACTTTTTCAATCCCTGAAGTATCCAAGGCAATCGGGGCTGGCTCTCCTTCGCGAAAAGGCAAAGGCGATGCAGAAACCGTTTGCCAACCGTTTTTATCTTTTGGTGCAATTTTTCTAGCACCATCCTTTGGCAATTGATAGCTCGCTTTTCTGCCCGCGTGCGCCAATTGGATTCCTATCAAAGCATCTTGCGAGTGGACGAAATCTACAATCTGTTTCGATTTTTCAATATGTGCGTCTTTCCAAAGACCCATATCACCGTGGGTAATTCTTCCCTCGGGCGAAACGGCCGTTGCTTCCTGAATTATCAAGGCAGAGCCCCCAACGGCACGGCTTCCCAAATGTACGAGATGAAAATCGTTTGCAAAACCATCAGTGCTGCTGTACATGCACATAGGCGAAACGACCATTCGGTTTTTAAAGGTTTTCGATTTTATTTTTATTGGGGAAAAGAGGATGCTCATTTTTTACTATTTATTGCTATTTTTTATTATCCAGTGGAAACGCCCACATTATGTCTTTTTGGGACAAGACTTTTAAATAAATTTCAGAAATCCGAAAATACTTCTGCTTTTTAAATAACTGAAATCACTTTCGTGATGATAGGCTTCGCGTTCAAAGGAAATATTTCGGTATGCTTTATGGCGATTTCCGAATTGAATCCAACGAAAAAGAAATTCGATACCATACCATACATAGAAAAAAATAACCAGCAATTCCGATTGTTGGCGGAGGTGAATGCTTTCGTGGTTTAGGAAGATCAAATCCTCTTTAAGGGATTGATGCTTTAAAACCACAAACGGCCAGAGCGTCATTCCGTTAAAGTTTTTTCGAAGGAGTTTTGGGCGGACTATTATGATCATTTATTTTTATTAGGAGATTGGTAAACATCTCCCTACCCCTTCAAAGGGGGAATCGTTAGGTGCTTCAATTCAATTTTAGAGATTTCGAATTCACGAATTAACAAATCACGAATCACGAATCCCGAATCCCGAAACTACTGTTTCAAAAATTGTCGTAAAACATATTGCAGGATTCCTTCGTTTTGGTAATAGGCAACTTCTATTGGGGAATCTAAGCGTGCGATAACTTTGAACTCCGTTTTTTTGCCATTCTCGTCTTTGGCGATTACCGTTACTTTTTTTAAAGGGGACAAATCGTTTTCAATACCAATAATACTGAAATATTCCTTCCCTGTAAGTCCGTGGGTTTTGGCGGATTCACCCTTTATATACTCCATTGGCAAGACCCCCATCATAATTAAATTACTTCGGTGAATACGTTCGTAGCTCTCTGCCAAAACGGCTTTAACGCCCAAAAGAATAGTTCCTTTGGCAGCCCAATCTCGGGAAGAACCGCTACCGTATTCTTTTCCGGTAAGTACAATCAGTGGAGTTTCGTCTGCAATATATTTCTGTGCCGCATCATAAACCATCATTTGTTCTCCAGAGGGAAGGTAAGTGGTATAACCGCCTTCCCTGTCGGCCAATTGATTTTTTATTCGCACATTGGCAAAAGTGCCGCGTACCATCACCTCATCGTTTCCACGACGCGAGCCATAACTGTTGAAGTTTTTCTTTTCAACGCCTCTCGATATCAAGTATTTTCCTGCGGCGGAATCTTCTGAAAAAGCTCCCGCAGGCGAGATATGATCTGTAGTTATACTATCGCCCAGCATCAATAAGGCTCTTGCTCCCTCAATATTTTTCAAGGGTTTAGGGTCGACGGAAAGATTGTGGAAAAACGGCACCTCTTTAATATAAGTGGAATCGTCATCCCACTGGTAAAGACTATCATTTGGAACTTCCAGGTTTTTCCATATTTCGTTGCCTTCAAATATTTCATCATAATTCTTTTTGAAATCTTTTGGAGTGAGCACTTCTTCCATAACTGCGTGAATTTCATCATCTGTGGGCCAAATATCTTTTAGATATATCGGCTTGCCGTTTCTATCGCAGCTCAAAGGTTCGGTTGTAAGGTCAATATCTACCCTTCCCGCTATCGCGAAAGCCACAACTAGCATTGGCGACATCAGAAAGTTCATTTTTACTTGAGCATGGATTCGCGCCTCAAAATTTCGGTTTCCAGAAAGCACCGAAGTCACTATTAAATCGTTATCATCAACCGCCTTTGAAATCGCGGGCGGAAGCGGCCCCGAGTTTCCGATACAGGAAGTACATCCATATCCAACTAAGTGAAATTGCAATGCTTCAAGATCTTTGAGCAAATCGGCTTTTTTCAAATAGTCCGTCACCACTTTTGATCCCGGAGCAAGCGATGTTTTCACCCAAGGTTTTACATCAATACCGTGTTCCCGGGCTTTTTTAGCTACCAAACCAGCACCTATCATCACAAAAGGGTTGGATGTATTGGTGCAAGAGGTTATTGCGGCAATGGCAACAGCTCCGTCTGAAAGCATATATTTTTCGTTTCCGTGTGAAATCCAAACGGTTTTTAAACCATCTTTTATTTGGGCTTCTTCTACTACCACATCCGGATCCGTATCGTGCGACTGTTCTGCGGGCTGACTTCCACCCTCTGCTTTCCAGCGAGTAATTGCCTCTTCCCGATCTGAAGGTTCTATATATTTTCTGCCGAAGGAAGCATGTTCCAGTTCTATGAATTTTTCTTTTAAATCTGTAAGAAGAATTTTATCCTGTGGACGTTTTGGGCCGGCAACACTTGGCATTACTGTTGAAATATCCAACTCCACCACATCGGTATATTCAATTTTATCTTCATCCTGACGCCATAACATATTGGCTTTGCAATAATCTTCAACCAGTTTGATCTGTTCTTCACTTCGGTTACTGCCTCGCATATATTCCAAAGTTTTGTGGTCTATGGGGAAGTAGGTAATAGTACAGCCAAATTCTGGCGACATATTACCGATAGTGGCTCTATCTGGAACTGAAAGATGGTCCAAGCCAGGGCCGAAAACCTCAACAAATTTTCCAACCACGCCGTATTTACGAAGCAGGTTGGCGATGGTAAGTACCAAATCTGTTGCCGTAGAACCCACGGGGAGTTTTCCCGTAAGTCTTAAGCCAATAACTTCGGGACTAATAAAGTAGATAGGCTGGCCGAGGATTGCGGCTTCGGCTTCTATTCCGCCAACGCCCCAAGCAACTACACCAATTCCGTTTACCATTGGGGTATGGCTATCGGTTCCCACAAGTGTATCGGGAAAAACCATGCCGTCGCGGGCAATGGCGCCTTTGGAGAAATATTCGAGGTTTACTTGGTGGCAAATCCCCATTCCGGGTGGAACTACGCTGAAGTTATCAAACGATTTCTGCGCCCATTTCAAAAAAGTATAGCGCTCGTTGTTGCGCTTGTACTCCTCTTCCATATTTTGCTGATAGGCGTACTGTGCCGCAAAATAATCTACCTGCACGCTGTGGTCTATCACCAAATCCACGGGAATCAACGGGTTTATTTTGGAGGCATCGCCGCCTTTACGCGCCATTTCGGAACGCAGCGAAGCAATATCGACCACCGCGGGAACACCCGTAAAATCCTGCATCAAAACCCGGGCTGGCTTAAAGGCAATATCGTCATCGGTCTGTTTTGGTTTCCAATTTAAAATAGATTCCAAATGCTTCTTGGTTACTGAAAAATCGTCGTAATTGCGGAGTGCGTTTTCAAGAAGAATCCGAATTGAAAAGGGCATTTTTTTTATGTTGTGTCCTTGTTTTTCCAGTTCGGGAAGACTGTAATAAGTGAGCTTTTCTTTGGAGGTATCAAGTGTTTTTTTGAGGCTGTAGATATCTTGTTGCATGATGTGATAATTTAGATACTAAAATTACTCAATAAAAACGGTGTCGGCACGCAAAGCGATTGGTTTAACAGGGCATTAACAAATCTTGAAGCAGCTCTAAAATTTATATTCCGAAAAGACTATTTAACGAATCATTCGCCAAGACGAAGCGTTCGTCATCCCAACAAATTATAAGTAAATATAACCGCTTCGTTATTTTTAATTAAATTAGCCGTCATTAATAAAAAATCACAAGGCATTGAAAAATGCGACCGTATTTTTTCTACTTTTTGTGTTCACCTTCAATCTTGGGGGCTCCTTTATTATTTTAAAAATCCAGCAACATCAAATTCGAAGGGAAATAATCCATCAAATAAAGCAGGGTATTTCTGAAAAGGAGTTGACGAGCATTACCGTTTCTTCCGAAAACGAAAACGAACTTCTTTGGAAGGACCGGGAGGAATTCAGCTATAGAGGAACGATGTATGATGTTGTGCGCATGGAGATTTTGAACGAAAACACCAAAGTCTATCATTGTATTTCGGACGATCAGGAAACGAATTTGATTGCCAAATACAACAAGGAACTCCAGAAAAAACAGAAGAACAAAAACAACAGAACAAACGCTACAAAAACCGTAAAATTTCTTCAGAAAATAAGTCCGTTTCCACAGAAAGAGGATTTGGCGTTTTCGAATAAAGTGATACGCCCCAATTACGTGTATCACGAAAACTATGCATCGCTTTCACTGGAAATATCGAGCCCTCCCCCCAAACAATTTTTATAATTTATTTTGAAGCCATCTTGCTTCCCTTAAAATGCACTCGGCGCCATTGCGGGCCGTTCGGCATATATTTTAAATTATAAAACTTTAAAAAAAATGACAAAATTTTATCTGTCCCTTTTGGGATTGCTTATAACCGTATCATTATTTGGCCAGGAAAAACTTTCGGGGAAAATATTTGATGCGGCCACCAACACTCCTTTGGTGGGAGCCAAAATAGAAATGAACGGAACGGAAGTTTCCAGTACAGATTCCGAAGGAAATTTTTCCATTCCCTGTTCCAACAACCAAACCTTGAGCATAAGTTATATCGGTTATGAAACAAAAACAGTCAAAATAAACAACTGCGCAGAATTTTTAAGCATCGGTTTAAAAACCTCCGTAAACGCGCTGGACGAAGTGCAACTGAGCGGGGCTTTGGACAACGATAATAGAGTGCTTGAAAAACCGATTTCGGTAATCCATTTGGAGGAGAAAGAACTGGACCGCGGCATAGGCCTGTATCTTGACGATGCCATAAACGCCAACGTCCCGGGCGTTACGATGAACCGGAGAGGGGTTTCGTCCGGGCAACAGTTCAACATCCGTGGCTACGGAAATGGCGTGGGGTTTAGAGGCGCCACCAACAATTTTGACGGGCAGGGCTATAAAGTGTATTACAACAACATTCCGTTAACAGATGCTGAAGGAATCACACTTTTGGACGACATCGATTTTGGTTCCGTGGGTTCGGTTGATGTAATTAAAGGACCGGCAGGTTCGCTCTACGGTTTTGCGATTGCCGGGGTTGTAAACCTCACCACCATTCGCCCCAAAAATGGCGAAACTTCCCTAAGCGAAAACGTTACCGTTGGCAGCTACGGCTTGGCGCGTTTCACTACCCAATTGCAGATGGGGATGGAAAAATCTTCCGTTCTGTTGAACTACGGCCACCAAATTTCTGATGGATATATGGATCACAACGCTTCGCGGAAGGACTTTTTGAACGCCGTTTTGGATTTTCATCCAAATCAAAAGCAATCGGTCAGTACCTACTTCGGGTTTAGCAACAGTTACGACGAACGCGCCGGAGAGCTTACCATTGGTCAATACGACACTTTGGATTACAGCGGAAACCCACGTTACATCAAAAACAACGCCCACAGCGAAGTGATCAGTTTCCGGGCTGGTTTGAGCCATAAATACGACTTTACAAAATGGCTTTCAAACACGACCACCGTTTACGGTTCCGGCCTGAACACGAACGCAAGCTCTGCGGGCGGTTGGACCGATAAAGACCCGATCAATTACGGCACGCGACTAACTTTTGATTTGAATTTTGATTTAAGCGAGGATTTCAGCCTTTCGGGTATTGCCGGACTTGAATTTCAGGAGCAACGGTCGCAATCCATTAGCTACGGAATGGTTGAAAATCCCAACGATCCCGACGGTTACAACATAATTGGCGCCGTACGGAGCAACCAATATTCAAAATCGAAAAACAAATCACTTTTTACCGAATGGATTTTGAAAATGCCCTATGATATTTCCTTTACAGCTGGCGTTGGAAAAAGCTCTTTGAATCTTGATTTGGAAGACCGTGCCTATGACCCAACAACTGGCAAACCGCAAGTAGTTTCGGCAAATTATGAAGATCTGTTTTCGCCACATTTCGCCGTGAACAAAATTTTCAACACTACTATTTCACTTTACGCTTCCTACAGCAAAGGCTACAAAGCACCCGTTAGCGGTAACGTGATTATTGGTTTCACGGGCCAATTGAATACAGGTCTTGAACCCGAGGAAGGCGACCAGTTTGAAATTGGTTCAAAAGGAAATCTTTTGGACAGCAAATTGCATTATGAAGTGGCGTTGTTTCAGGCAAAATTCAAAAATAAATTTACCTCCGTGGCTGTTCCCGCAGGCGACGGCACAACGCTCTATTCCTACATTGCGAACGGTGGCGAATTGAACAACAAAGGCGTGGAAGCATTGGTAAAATATACCGCTTATGAATCCGCAACAGGTTTCTTCGGAAATGTGAGCCCTTATTTAAACCTTGCCTATTCCGATTTTAAATATGAAGATTTTGTTTATGAAGCCTTGAGCAGACAAGGGGAATTAACCGTAAATGATTACAGCGGAAAGGCGGTTGCAGGCGTTGCGCCGTGGGTTGTGAATGCGGGGGTTGACTTCAATACCAACCTCGGCCTTTACGGGACCGTGAACTATTCCTATCACGATCCGGTTCCTTTCACTTCGGATGGCTTGAACGTTGCGGACAGCTACAGCTTGCTGAATACCAAACTGGGGTACAGAATCAATTTTGGCCATTTTGACCTTGAAGCTTATGCAGGGGCGGACAACATTACTGGCGAAAAGTATTATATCATGCTTTTCCTCAACCAATTGGACGATGCCTACATCCCTGCCCCGCTCGATACCGTTTTTTATGGCGGACTTAATTTGAAATACAACTTTTAAAACTCTGCGACCTCTGCGCCTCTGCGGTGAAAATTATACCGCAAAGGCCCGGAGAACGCAAAGAAAAATCCCTATTAATATGAAGAAATCAATCACATTAATAATTATTGCCATAACTTTTATATCCTGCGGAAGGTTCGGCAATGAGGACAAAAAACAAGACCACGAGGAGCGAATCGTCTGCATTTCAAAACAATACAGCGAAATAATCTATGCCCTCGGCGCGGAAGAAGATATCGTAGCCGTAGATGTTTCCAGTACCTATCCGCCCGAAATAAAGGATTTGCCAACCATTGGCTATCACCGTGCACTTGCCGCGGAACCCATTCTTTCCATGAAACCGACCTTAATTTTGGAAGACAACAACATTGGGCCGGAGCACGTGGTTACACAGTTGAAGGATTTAAAAATCCCGATGAAGCAATTTGGGCAGTATGAAAACACCATTGCAGGAACCGATTCGTTGATTCGCGAAATGGGCAGCTATTTTCACAAAGAGGAAAAAGCAGAGGAACTCTGCAAAAAGCTAAATGCCGATATGAATTACGCAAAACAACAAGCCCTTTGGTACGAAAAGAAACCGAAAGTGTTGGTAATCCATTTTGGACAGGCAAACAACATCTATTTGGTTATGACCAAAAACAGCACCGCGGGAAAATTGATTGCTTGGGCCGGCGGCGAAATGGCCGTGGACGGCGAGCGCGGCATGACACAGTTTTCTCCCGAAGTGGTCGCCCAAAGTGACCCAGACGTCATTTTGCTGACCGATTTTGGCTATGACAAATTGGGCTCCACCGAAGGGGTGGGCACGCTTCCGGGAATTTCAAGTACGCGTGCATTTAAAGAGGGAAAAGTGTATCGCGTGGAGGAACACGATATGGTTTATTTGGGACCGCGAACTGGCGAGAATGTGGTTGCGTTGCAGAAGTTGATACACTCTGATAAGTAGCGGTTTGCAGTCGCGGTGTTCAGTCGCAGTTTGCAGTAAAATTTTTAAATGTTGAAAAAGAAAAACTATAAATACAAAGGAACTTTCCCAATTTTGATAATTCTTTTGGTGATTATTACTTTCTTCTCCATTAGCTATGGGGCGGTTTCTATTTCGTTTGAAGCAATAATTTCCTCGTTGAAAAAATATTTTACTACCCCCGAAACCATGGATTTAACGGAACGTATTTTTATGGAAATACGTTTGCCGCGGGCCATTCTTTGCATTTTTGTGGGTGCAAGTTTAGCCGTTGGCGGAACGTTGTTGCAAGCTCTTTTTAGAAACCCAATTGTTGAGCCGGGACTTATTGGTACTTCCTGCGGGGCGGCTTTTGGGGCAGCTTTGTACTTTGCTTTGGGAGCAACGTTCGGGTTTAGCGTTGGCAAATGGACATTGCCATTGGCAGCTTGTTTGGGCGCAATGCTATCTACGGGTATGGTTTTTTTCCTTTCGCAATCGCGCAATAGCGGGAAAAGTTCCATCGTGGCTTTGTTGCTTACGGGCATTGCAATAAACGCTTTGTTTTTAAGCGGCGTTGGCTTTTTAAGTTACATTGCCCGCGATCCGCAGGCGCGTTCCATTGTTTTTTGGAATCTGGGAACACTGAGCGGCGCCAATTGGACTTCAGTTACAATCGTTGGCATTTCGACAGTAGCAACCATATTAATTTCCCTTCGCTATGCAAAACATTTAAATGCGTTGATGATTGGCGAAGAGGAAGCCCAATTTTTAGGCGTAAACATCAAAAGCCTAAAGTGGAAAATTTTATTGATAAACGTAATTATGGTTGCCGTGGCAACGGCCTTTGTGGGCGTCATCAGTTTTGTGGGGTTGATCGTTCCGCATCTTTTGCGAATCATCAACGGCAGCGACAATCGGTTTCTTATAAGAAATAGCGCCCTGCTGGGGGGAATACTTCTGTGTGTGGCAGATTTAATTTCACGAATGGTATTGCGCCCGGCGGAGCTTCCCATTGGTATTGTAACTTCAGTAGTTGGTGTACCTATTTTTATTTTTTTGTTGCAACGGAAAAATTACTTTTTTTGAAAAAGAATCAAGAAACAAGACCCAAGAATCAGAACGGAACCGTGAAAGATTTTATAACCGGTCCTGTTTCCTGTTTCCTTTTTTCCTGTTTCAAAATAGAATGATTGACTAATTTTGATTAACGAATAAAAATTGATTCAAACAAACAACATAACATACCGAATAAGAAACAAAACTATCCTCAAAGATATTTCCGTACACTTTGAAGCTGGAAAAATCAACCTCATCCTCGGGCCAAACGGGGCGGGAAAATCTACGCTGGTAAAAATAATCTGTAACCAATTGAAACCGCAGCAAGGCGCTGTTTTTTATGAAGAAAAAAACATCCGCGAGACTTCCGTGGCCGAGCTTGCGAAAGTGCGCGCGGTACTTTCACAAAACACAGAGCTCGCATTTCCCCTAAAAGTGAAGGAAGTGGTGATGATGGGCCGCTATCCGCATTTCTCGGTAAACCCAACTACCAAAGACGAGAAGGCTGTAACGGAAGCGATGCAGTTTTTTGATGTGGAAACTATGGCCGATCGCGATTACCTAACTTTGAGCGGTGGCGAAAAACAGCGGGTACATTTTGCAAGAGTTGTTTCGCAACTATGGTATCCTTCGGAAAAAGGTTGTAGGTATTTGGTTTTGGACGAGCCGCTCACTTTTTTGGACGTGCATTACCAGTTTCAGTTTATGCACAAATTGCGAGAGTTATTAAAACAACAGAATTTGGTAATTGTTGGCGTGGTGCACGACCTGAACCTCGCCGCCAAGTTTGCCGATCATTTGGTATTGCTGAACAACGGTGAATTGCTGGCAGCCGGAACCAAAGAAGAAGTGCTGAACGCCGAAAACATGAAAACCGCCTACCGCTTGGAACCGGTAATCCATAACGATGAGCGGGGGATGTATTTGTTTTTTGAATAGATTTCAGGAAGTTTTTAATAGATTTGAATTTTACAGTGAAACAAAATGAATTTTATTAAAGTCTTACTTCTTATCTTTTTATTTGCCTGTTGCGCTCAAAACAAGGAAGAGGAAGCCTTTGAAAATGATTTAGGAAAAGAGAACAGTGAAACGCTCAACTATCTTGTTTCAGCATTTGAAAAGGATTTTTTGAAAAAGCAATATCCTAAACTAAAAATAAATGAGGCCTACAGAAAGTTTCTTGAAGATTTGAGGGATGGAAATACAAATAATTGGAAAGAGAGACCCGCAGAAGCCGTAAAAATATTTAATGAAAGTAAATTAAGACTGGAAATTTATAATTTTCCCGATTCCATTTGGGTTGTTCCAAATAGTACAAAGGACAAAATAGAAGAAGATTCATTATCTATTTTATATTATCCACTTCCTTACATAAAATATAGGCGAAAAGATTATATCGATTCCATTGGAAAACAACATTATTTATATTCAAGATCGTATGTTCAGTTAGATTCGTTAAACACGGATTCCATTATAAATTATGTCAAAAAGATTCGGGAATTCAGATATGACGGAGAATATTTTAAACTTATCGATAGGTATAAAAATAAAAACTCTTTTTGGTCAGAAATGAATGAATATGTTATTTCCCTAAATAATGAAAATTCGAAAGTATTTGCCCAAATGATACTCAAAAATAATTTTGACTTAAACAATCCCACAGTCCGAAAATTTATAGTTCTTGAATGTGTTTATTAATAAAAAAAGCCCCCGAGTCACAACTCCCGGAAGCTTTTTTCCCCTCACATTATTAAACCTAAAACTATTTTTTCACTATCTTTTTTGTTGCAGTGCCATTTTCAGTTTCTATCTGGAGTAGGTACATGCCTTTCGATAGGTTTTCAATATTCATTTCACCATTTATCAAAACGGCCCCTGTGTTTCTGCCAAGCATATCAAAAAGCTTCGCTCCTTTTATCTGTGCACCTTGTGGGTTGTCAATTTTAAGTACGTTAGCAGCGGGGTTTGGATACACTGTAAAGGATTCCAGATTTTGGTCCTCCACCCCAAGGCCGTCTTCCTTTATAACAAACAGGCTATACTTTCTGGATCCGCCAAAACCAAGTTCGGTAACTTCGCCGGTAGTAGTATTCACCGTATTGAAATAGGACCAGATTACCCCACTCCTATTTTGCAGCACCGCATAAAGTGTATTGGTACTGTGATCTACCGTAAACCCACTTCGTACCGGATATAGCCCACCCGGATACATATTGCCCACACTTGTGCCCACGCCAGTATTCACGTCAATGGTAAAAAGATCGCCAGAAACGGCATCGGCGGCATATACTATACCGTTGTTATCAATTTCCATGGCAACAACGTTTGGGATTCCCGTACCTGTGCCTATTTCGGTCAGTACACCCGTAGCAAGGTTAAGCGAATAAAAATGTGATCCATTTTCGTTATTGGGATCCGAGCTTATGGCGTAAAAGGTATCATTGGTATAGTTATAGGATAATTGGCTCATAAACTGACCGCCAACAATCCCTGAAACCGTTGCCGCATAATTAACAGCGCCCGTATTCAAATCAACAATTCCCAAAACATAATCTGGGGCTTGGTAAACAAAGGTATACATTACCCCGGCATTGTTGTAATCGCCGCCCAGCATCGTAAACGCGTTGTTGGTTATTACATTTTGGATTGGAAAATAAGGTCCCGCAACGGGAATGGTGCCAAACTGGCCTGGGTTGGTAAAGGTTTCCATCACATAAAAATCTGTGGCGGCCCTGCCAAAATCCTGAGCTTGGGCGGGGTTTGCCATCACTGTAACACAAAAAGCAAAAAGAAAGATAATTTTTTTCATGATTAAAATTTTTAAAGGATTATACTCCTATATCGTAAAAGCTTAAATAAGTCATCAATAATTTGGGCGGGAAATTTGTAGCTTTAACTTTTCAAATCTTTCTTAACTATGGTTGTAAGTTTTAAAAAATCATTTAAATGACAGAAAAAGAAATACTATT
This sequence comes from Aequorivita todarodis, assembly GCF_028561335.1. GTDB lineage: Bacteria > Bacteroidota > Bacteroidia > Flavobacteriales > Flavobacteriaceae > Aequorivita > Aequorivita todarodis. Next base: position 167,722 of record NZ_JAQQTG010000019.1, read on the forward strand.
AAAACCCAAAAAATTAACCACCATAATACTTCTTCTAATAAGTTCTCTTTTTGTAATTGCAGGATTAATTGTGATGGAAGAAGAAACTTTTATAAAATGGGGCACAATACTATTTTTTGGTTCAGGGGTTATTGTATTTACTATTCAATTATTCCCAAATTCAAGTTATTTAAAGTTAACCAACGAGGGATTTGAAGTACGGTCTTTATATCATTCCCATTTTACGAAATGGACAGATGTAAATTGTTTCGGAATCCTCGCTATTAGATTCAACACCTTAGTCGTTTTCAACTATACCGACAACCATAAAAAACATACTCCAGGAAAGAAAATTGCAAGGTTCCTTTCCAAAAGTCAAGGAGCCTTGCCAGATAACTATGGAATGAAGGCCATAAAACTTGTGGAGCTGATGAATGAATGGAAATTTAAAAATGTAAAAACATAGTATAGATAACACTTGCTACCGCGCGTTTGCAACGCGTGGCTACGCAGAACAAGCAATCCCTCCCCTAAAACAATAACAATATAAAAACGTATAAACTATTTCAAAATGACAAAAATAGACCCCATAATAGCAGTAAAAAATGTAGAAACAAGCGCCAAGTGGTACCAAGCAATATTGGGCTGTAAAAGAGAACACGGCGGAGATGAGTTTGCAGTCTTGGTCTCCGAAAATGACGAAGTGTTGCTCTGCCTCCACAAATGGGGCGCGCACGAACATCCAACGATGAAAGACCCCAATACTCCAATCGGGAATGGACTCATCCTTTACTATAAAACGGAAGACATCAACGCGATAAGACAAAATGTTGAAAAATGGGGCCATCCCGTGGCAGAAGAAATACACTTAAACGAAAATTCCACAAAAATGGAATTTTCACTACGCGACCCAGACGGTTACTATTTAACGATCACCGAATACCATAATTACGAAGGTTAAAACAAAGCTAAAAGCAATAGACAGCTTTCCAAAAAACCCAACAAATTCCTATCTTTAGATTAAAAGAAAAATTAATTTAAAAAAATGTCATGAAAAATTATAAGGTAGGCGACCATGTAAAATGGAACTCAGAGGCCGGGGAAGTATCCGGAAAAATAATCAAGGTTCACCATTCAGATTTTCAGTACAAGGGCCACACCCACCACGCCAGCAAGGACGACCCGCAGTATGAAATAAAAAGCGACAAGACAGACCACATTGCGGCGCATAAAGGTTCCGCGCTTTCAAAAGTTTAAAGAAGAGACTTATTTTGCAAGTTCAATAAGTTTCGCGAGGGTGCGGTAGTTTCGGGTGGTGGCTTCAACTTTCAGCTTTTTCTCAAAAAAATTGTTGTTGCATTTGGCAACGCCATATCCTTTGGAAGCAAAAAGATACACGCAATTTTCAGTAATATTGAATTCTTCGCCGGGATACGTCTCTTGGCTCACTTTTTCTGTCAAATTTTTTGCGGGCGGTTCATTGAGCAGGATAAAATAGGAAGCCTTTTTCTTTTCTTCGGAAAATGGACAGGCGGCAAGAATCCTTTCAATTTCAGAAGCTGTTTTTACCAATACGGGAACTTCAAAACCGAACGATTTCTGTATGCCCTTGCCAATTTTTTTGGCCAAATTGTTATTGGCACTCGCAGAAAAAACAACGTTTCCGCTCTGTATATAAGTAACAACATCAGCAAAGCCCAACTCCTCAAAAAGAAGTTTTAGGTCCGCCATTTTCATCTGTTTGTTGCCCACGTTTATTCCGCGCAACAGGGCTATGTAGGTTTGCATATTAATAGGATTGGCTTTGTCTTATTATATTTATTACTGTTACTACATCATCTTTAATATTATAGTGAAGCGAATACGGAAATATTTTGAAATGGACAATGCGCAAATTCCGATAACGAATTTGGAACAAATAAGGGTTTTGTTCTAAAAACTCAATCTGCTCGTCAAAATCAAAAAGAAATTCCATTTTCTTGTCCATGGCATCGTAAAAACATTCGGCTTTTTTAAGCTCACGTTCGGCGTCAATCGACAGTATTACGGGAAATGCCATATTTCTTTCTTATTTCTTCTATCGGAATCGTTTTCAAAGTGCCTTTTTCTTGGCGGTCCAAAATGTCATCCATCATGGTTTTATATTCCTCAGACGGTTCGGCCAATTGTCGAGCCAAATTTTCAATATAATTTTCAATATAATTCTTCAGCGATCTATTATCAGCTTTTGCCTGTTTTTCCAAGATTTCCCAGACCTCATCTTTTAGTTCGATTATTTTTTTCTTTTTTCCCATTGTATATAGATTTTATATATCAAATATATAAAAATTATATTAAAATACGCTATCTCTCCCCTCCTTTGGAGGGCAGGGGGAGGCCAGATTTTGCGAAACAATATACCCGCCCGTCCAAGCATTCTGAAAGTTAAAACCTCCCGTAATAGCATCTATATTTAAAACCTCGCCGGCAAAATAAAGTCCGTCAACCTTTCTGCTTTCAAAGGTTTTGAAGTTCACTTCCGTTAAATCTACGCCACCGGCGGTTACAAATTCTTCCTTAAACGTACTTTTCCCCGTAACCTCAAAAATGCCCGCCGTGAGTTGGTTGGCCAAATTCTGAAGATTTTCCCGCGTGGCATCGGCCCAAGTAAGAGTTTCGGCAATTCCGGAGGCTTTTACCAGACTTTGCCAAAGCCGTTTCGGCAGTTCGAACTGCGCATATTTATAGATGGTTTGCTTTCCTTGGGAAGATTTCATTGCTTTTAAAGAATCCAAGATATCTTCCTCGGAAACATCGTTCAACCAATTTACCTCTATTTTGAAGTGATATTTCAAAGGCTCCAACAATCGCGCCCCCCAAGCCGAAAGTTTTAAAATTGCGGGACCGCTCATTCCCCAGTGGGTAATTAATAGCGGAAGCCCCCTGACCCCCAAAGGGGGAAATTGCGGTTGCAATAATACTTTAACGCTTGCAATTACTGAAATCCCCGGTAAGTCAATGATTCTGGAATCCTTAATATTAAAGGTGAAAAGTGACGGAACCGCGGGAATTATTTTGTGTCCCAAATCTTTTAGCAATTGCCAAATCTTGGGATTGCTGCCCGTGGCAACCACAACTTTTTTTGCTGAAAAAGTATCTGTAGTTGTAGTTATTTTGAAGCAATCTGTTTCTTTTTGAATTTCCTTTGCGGCTTGATTGAGAAGCACCTCAACGCCGAATCTTTTCGCTTCGGAAAGAAAACAATCGATTATCGTTTGTGAAGAATCCGAAACTGGAAACATCCGTCCGTCTTCTTCAATTTTTAGCTCCACTCCCCTTTTCTCAAACCAGGCAATGGTATCGCCAGTCATAAACGTGTGGAATGGGCCCAAAAGTTCCTTTTCGCCGCGCGGATAGTTCTGAGTCAATTCCTTCGGAAGAAATTCGGCGTGGGTTACGTTGCATCTTCCACCGCCGGAAACTTTCACTTTGGTCAGCACTTCCTTTCCGCGTTCAAGAATGATTATTTTAAGTTTCGGATTATTCTCAGCAGCGTTGATTGCCGTGAAAAAGCCCGCAGCACCGCCGCCGATTATTATGACATCGGCCTGTATCAAGCCAAGACTTTTTCTTTCGCAAAACTTTCGCAGAGGGCGATGGTTTCTTTTACATCTTCCAAGGTAGTGCGCGGATTTATCAAACACATGCGTAAAACCACTTGTCCGTTAAGTACCGTTGTTACCAATAATGCTTGTTGGGAATCCACTACGTTTTTTGAAATTCTTTGGTTAAGTGCATCCAATTTTTTCTCGGAAAGTTTATTCCCAATCGGGTTGTATCTAAAATTGATAACGGCCAGAGTAGCTGGTGAAATCACTTCCCAATTGGGACTTTTACGAAGAAATGCTTCCGTAGCCTCGGCAAGTTTTATGTTATATGTAATGGCTTTTCGAAATTCGCCCATTCCAAAGGTTTTTACGGACATGTAAAATTTCAATGCTCGGAAACGGCGCGTCAATTCAATGCCGTGATCGTAAAAATTTATTTCGGAAGTATTGCCTTCAATATCCCTTAAATATTCGGGTTTTTCGGTGAAAGTTCCTTTTAGCCATTTGTGGTTTTTAATCAACAGGCAGCCAATTTCATACGGCTGGAAAAACCATTTATGCGGGTCCACGGTAAGCGAATCGGCCTTTTCGATTCCCTTTAAAAGCTGTTTTCCGTTTTCGGCAAGAATTGCAAACCCGCCGTAAGCGCCGTCAATATGGAACCAAATGTCTTCTTTTTTACAAATCTTAGCTATGTCTGAAAGTGGATCAACCGTTCCCGTATTTGTGGTTCCGGCTGTTGCAATCAAACAGAAAGGCTGCAGGCCTTCCAAACGGTCCTTTGCGATTGCGTTTTTCAATTTATTCAATGAAAACTTGAATTCGCTATCCGTTGGAATCACGCGAATCTGTTCCTTTCTAAAGCCCAAAACGCGGATTGCCTTTATGTTTGAAGAATGTGCTTGATCAGAAAGATAGATTACGGCCTTGCTAAAATCGTCGCCACACTTTACGGCACGCGCGGTAACCAAGGCAGTCAAATTGGCCATGGAGCCGCCGCTGGTAAAAATCCCGCCGCCCTTTTTCTGCGGAAAGCCGAACATTTTCAGCAGCCAGTTCATCGCCACGATCTCCATTTCGGCAGCTGCGGGCGAGGCCGCCCAACCCCCGGAAAATATATTGAACCCCGAAGCCAAACTATCGGCCATCGCACTGATGTAATTGCTCGGGCCTGGCACGAAGGAATACGATTTTGGATGCGAAACGATGTTGCTTTTGGTCATTACCTCTTCCAAAACAAAATTTAAGACTTCTCTTGGATCGCTGGCTTTTTCGGGGGCGTCCTCAAGAAATAATTTCTCCATTTCTTCACGGGATCCCGAAACCACTGGCAGCTTTTCGTTCTGCGTTGCAAAGTGTTCCACAATGGCGTCAACCACTTGGTAGCCATAGGTTTTCATTTCCTCTTTGCCCAATTCCAGCGTAGCTTTATTCTGAATTTTCACGTATTTGTTTTTTGAATTTTTTTGAAAGCCTACCGAAAAGGGGCAGGCGGGTGCAAAATTACGGTTTTAGGAAGGGATTTACAGATTTACGATAAAAAAATCCTGAAAAAAACCCCAAAGGTTTTCGAAACCTTTGGGGTCTGTTACTATTTGATAGATAGATTACTCCACCACCATTTTCTTCGTAACGTTTTGTATGTCATTGCTGAAATTCACAAAATATAAACCTGAAGGAAGATGAATTGGCAACACATTTTGCCCTTCGGAAATGGTTTCGGAAACAATCAAATTGCCCTGTACACCATAAATTTCAATTGTTGAAAAAGAAAAGATATTGTTGAAATTGATTTCGTTTTTCACCGGATTTGGATAAAAGCTGAAGTTTTCAACCGCATTATCGGCAACTCCCAAAATACCGCAGAGGAATGGTTCGAAAATTACTTCGCCTAAAGTTGGGTCATCTACCTTATGATATATTACATCCTCTACTTGTTGCTCCGTACTTTGTTGGTTCTCGATCCAGCAGTTATTTTTAGCAAAAATTGTATTTGGTGTATTATTATAGAGCGCAAAAGTTTGTCCATTGTTTCCGTTTTCAGAAAATATATTTTCTCCATTTCCAGAACCACCCATCCCCAAATTGATGGTTGCTGAACCTTGAAGCGTAATTCCCCATAAGTTTCTACGTATGTGGTTGCCCGAAGCTAGAACCGGCGTCCCTATTTGTGAGGAATTTACATTTATGCCGCTTCCGCCCGTAAGTGGGTCGCCTTCAATATTGTTATCTTCAATACTATTATCTGAAATTACGGCACTATTTATTGTGCCTAAAATGGTGATTCCATAACGATTGTTCCTTATGATGTTGCCCTCAATTAATACATTTACCGTAGCTCCCACGAAATTGGCTATTGCAATCCCCCCAACTTTTGTGTTTTGAGCATCCCCAATAATTGTGTTCTGAACAATCTGCAATGCTTCAAATTGATAGGTTGGCCCCATATTTATTTGCGGACGATTGCTATTGGCTGTATTATTGCCTTCAATAATATTGCTGAAAATATATCCAGACACAGCTGTGTTTGCCGCAGACCCTATTGCTGGATTTTCATTGAAAGAAATGGTATTGTTTGAAATTTGAGGCATTCCACGGGAAAGCTGGATCACGGCACTGGTGGTTGCGCCCGATACGTTATTTGTCAGCGTACAACCATCTATCGAAAACGTTTCGGTCAAAACGCGAAGTCCGCCGCCGTATTTAATGGTCGCGTTATTGATATTTATTTCTGAAAACTCTTCAAAACGGAAACCTTCGTAAGGGGCGTTTTCATCCAAAGCAGTAATGGTTACCGCGTTTGCATTTACGGTAAATGCTCCAAAAACGGTTATGAGTTTTGCATCATCAATTAGGAGTGTCAAGTCTGAATCTATGATTACTGCATCATTTTCCGCAATTGTAAGATTTCCCCAAAGGGTATAATCGCTGCCGGAAATTGTGATGGTCGTAGGGCTTGCCGCTGCAATGTCGTCCAATGTCCAGGTTACGCCAGTATTTGGCGTTGTATAATCCTGCGCAAAGGCGATAAAAGTTAGAAAAAGTAAAAAAGTACTGAGGATAATTTTTTTCATGATTTTGTTTTTTTTTGAAAGCGTAAAAGTAGGGATATGTGTTTTAGCAAAAAAGATAATTGTACGGTTTAGCACTTTGAAAAAACTATCTTTGAAAAATGGCGCTATACATCCTGATAATCTTCTTTATCATCAGCCCTTTCTTTCCGGCCATGGGAAACCCGCATTGGTTTTTCCGCACGGCTGATTTTGTGAGGCTTCAATCGTTATTTATCCAACTTATTTTATTGTGTTTGTTTCTGTATTTCGAAGAAAATTTTACTGTTTTTAGTTGGATATTGCTTGCAGCTTTGGGCGCCACCATGCTTTATCAGCTTTATAAAGTATTTCCATACAGTTCTTTTTTTCCCAGAAGGAGATCGCAGGCCGAGAGCGATGGCCATGTCTCTATTCTGGCGGGAAATGTGCTGCAGACCAATTCCTGCTACCCAGATTTTTTGAATGAAATAAAACGTTTTGACCCCGATTTGGTTTTAACGATGGAAAGCAACAAAGACTGGGAAAACTGTCTTTCGGAAATTGAAAAGGAGTATCCGTTCACCGTAAAAGTGCCTTTGGAAAATTTTTACGGAATGCATCTTTACTCCAAAAAGGAAGTGAAAAACGCGGAAGTGAAATACCAGATTGAAGATGATAAGCCTTCAATCTTTTTCGATTTTCCTCTTGCAGGAAATCCTCCTATCTTTTTCTGTTGCCTGCATCCCGCGCCGCCCAGCCCAACCGAAAACGAAACTTCAAAAGAGCGCGATGCCGAACTGATGCTTACCGGAAAAAGAATTCGTGATTTGGACAAGCCTACCGTAGTTTGCGGCGATATGAACGATGTGGTCTGGAGCCGCACCACCCGACTTTTCAAAAAAATGACGGGAATGATCGATCCGCGCGTGGGCCGGGGTTTCTTTTCTACCTATCACGCAGATTATTTCTTTTTGCGTTTTCCGTTGGACCATCTTTTCCACACCCGCGATCTGTACGTAGGGAAAATGGTGCGTTCCAGAAATTTTGGTAGTGACCATTTCGCCATGTATTATGAAATTCACCACAAAAAAAAAGTCCAAACCCCAAAAAACCCGAAGCTGAATGGGGATGAAAAAGGGGAGATTGAGGAGTTGATTGAGGAAGGAAAAGACTAGATTGCAAAAAATCATTGAAATATGATGATGCACGCAGCTTATAAGCAACAAGAAAGCTATGGTTTTCGGTTCTGAAGCGCTTGTGAATGTGATGTTAAAAGCTTTATTGTTGCTCCAATTTCTTAAATAGCGTGCATCTTACAGTTCCCAACCAAAAGAGGTCTGAAAGATATAATCGTATTCATTGGAGGCCTGGGTGGATCTATTATCATAGTTCACGGTAAAACCAAGTTTGATAAAAAAGTCCAAAGGCAAATCATATTGTAAATCCATCAACCCATCCATACGCAGTCTTCCGGATTCGGTGATTCCAGGATAAGCCACTACGCGGGTAAGCAAACTCAAATCCCCAATATCAAAAAGGTTTAGTTCGGAACCTATAAAACCCTCTAAACTATTTTGGGAAGTTACAGCTCCCTCGGTAAAGCTCTCATTGTTATAGGACGTGCCCACTTGAACGCCCCAATACATATCGTTTGTACGTTTAATATACTTTCCTATTCCAACTCGGGTAACAGTACGTAGTTTTATATTTTGTTCGGTATTGGCAAGCCAGTTAATCTCGACCAGCGGATACCAGTCTTTTTTCAAAAAATAACGATACGATAACGCAGCATCCAATCGCTGCACATCTTCAACATCATCCCTGGTTGCCGAAATACCGTTAAAATTCCCTTGGATTGTCCACTTTCGTGCTTTATATCCCAAAGTGCTTCGCAGGTTGATTTGGCCAAGATTATTAGATTTGGTAAAATTATATCCCAAGGCAAGTGAGGCAGAAAGCCTGCTTATAAAAGTGGCTTTTAAGGTCCGTAGGTAAACAATGTTCTCTGAAGGAATAGTTGTAATTATAGAATCAGCACTGTAAATAACGATTTCATTATCATTCTCACTGCCCAGTGCACCATTATAAATCTCGCCGTCTGTAGATGAAATGATATATTCCTTTTCAGAAAATATACGTTTTACCTGGGACCAGTCTATCGCAAAATCACTGTCGCTGTAACTTGTCTTCATTTTGAGAACTCCCCTGTACATATCTTTTATAGTACCGACAATAAGGTGATTATTGCTCACGACGATGGTATCGTTTTGAGCTGATAATTGAAATGTAGCGCTTAGGAATAAAAATAGAAGAATTAGCTGTTTCAAGTTTAAAATGCTTAGGAATTATTGGTTCGCGAAAATACGAACTATAATATTAACATAGATTTATTCACTTTTGGTTCGTCAACACACGAACTAAATGTAAATTAGCATTTAAAAACAAATTTATTATGTCCCAACAACAAGAACAAGCGCAACTCATAGAGCAAATTGGTTTTAGTCTTGAGGAGCGGCTAAAGCTCTCCCCGTTGGCCGCAAGAATCTATACACTTTTAATTCTATCGACTTACGAGGGGCTTACTTTTGACGAAATTAGGGAAACAATAAAGGCCAGTAAGAGCGCCACTTCCGTAAATATCAATGTGCTTATGCAACTCGATTACGTCGCTTCATATACCAAGCCCGGAGACCGTAAGCGATATTTTAAACTTGCCAAAGATTCCCAAATAATTTCACTGGAGGCCGAACTTCAAAAGATAAATGTGGAAATGCAAATGGTAGAAAAAATAAACGCCTACAATAAGAAATACCACCCCGACAAATTTATGGAGGAAAAAACCTTAGGCAATATCTTTCAGGAATATCTACTGAACAAGCAAAAGCTCCTTGAAACGGTTATTGATAATATGAAGCATTTTCGCGAAAGCGAGAAGCAATAAGTCGCCGCACCGCCTGTAATTCCTGAAAATCAAACTTTAACAATACTTTGACATAATTTGGTTCGTTTAGTTACGAACTAATTGTACTTTTGTACTTTAATTCAGAAAAACTTTCCAACTAAACCAATAATTAAAATGAGAACTACACTTATAAAAGGTGCCATAACCACAGGTATTATCAATGCTATCATTAATGGCGGAATTCAGTATTTTTTCCTAAAGGATATGGACTCCATTCCCATTTCGGTCGATTCAATAACCAATAGTGAGGTTACCGTTTTGGGTACGGCAGTTATGCTGGCCATTACTTTGGCAATGATTCTTACCTTGGTTGCCTACTTCGGGATCAAAGAGAAAAAAGCACCGTTTTTCCCAACCACTCTTTGGCTTACAATAAAGCACGGATTTTTCACTTTTGGGGTTTTAACCTCATTGGCGGTTTTATGGCAAAAATATATGGGAACAGTTGAAGTATCGCTGGTTTCTGCATTGGTTATCATAGGAATTATCGCCGGGATTGTCTCTGGAATTGTGAATTATCTTACCTTAAAGGAAAGCATTATAATTGAAGAACTTGAAAATTAATCAAATGAAAAACGCATTATACATTTTAATGGCAGCAGTCTTTTTTTACAGTTGTAAAGACGGGGCAGCTTCAAAAGCTGTAGAAACAAAACCGGCATCTTCTTCTCAATTGTTTTACAATGGAGATATAATTACAATGAATTCTGATACACCAGAATATGCTGAATCTGTGGTTGAACAAAACGGTAAGATTGTTTTCGTCGGAAGCAGAAAGGATGCCGAAGCAAAATATCCCGAAGTGGAAAGAATAGACCTAAAAGGTAAAACATTATTGCCTGGTTTCATTGACCCACATAGTCATTTTGGCATGGTTTCAAATTCAATGGGTCAAGTCGATTTGAACCCGGAGCCAGTAGGAACGGTTACAAACATTCCAGATATCACCAAAAAAATAAAAGCCTATAAAGTTGATAATAACATACCCGATGGCGAATGGATTTTTGGTTGGGGTTACGACGATGGCCAGTTGGAGGAAAAACGCCACCCGACCAAAAGTGAAATTGATGCAGTTCTTCCCAACAATCCAGTCTATCTGCAACACACAAGCGGACATATGGGCGTTGCAAACTCGATGGCACTTAAGAAAATGAATGTTACAGCAGAAACGCCAAATCCCGATGGCGGCAATATTGAGAGAATGCCAAACTCTAAAGAACCAAACGGTTTGGTACAGGAAACGGCTATGTATCCATTTGTGGGCAATATGCTTCAAATTCTCGCGAAAGACCAAGCTAAATATTTTGATGCCACGCAAGAATATTATGCATCAAACGGGATTACAACCGCACAAGATGGAATGACTGACCGGAATACTATTAAATTTTTCCAATCCCAAGCAGATGCAGGTAAATTGAAGATAGATTTGATAGCATTAGGGGGCAACAATGATTTGAAAGCGAATCTAAAGGATAGTACAATTCATTTTAAAACCTATAAAAACCACTTTAAAGTTCAGGGAACAAAAATAGTAGCAGACGGTTCGCCACAAGGAAAGACTGCATTTTTTACAAAACCATTTAAAACGGAAGTACCAGGCTGTTCTCACGATTGTAGAGGATTACCGAGTTTATCAAAAGAAGCACTGAACGACTTATTTGTAACCGCCTATGCCGACGACAATCAGCTTTTTATTCATAGCAATGGCGATGCGACTATTGATATGGTCATTGAGGCTCACGAATATGCTTGCGCACAATTAAATCAGCCATTGGACAAAGACCGAAGAACCATTGTAATCCACTCGCAGTTTGTCCGCCCAGACCAGTTGGCAACCTTTAAAAAGTACAATATGGAACCTTCGTTTTTTACCAATCACGCGTTCTTTTGGGGCGATGAGCACGTTAAGAATTTAGGAAAAGAACGTGCAGGTTTTTTAAGTCCGATGGCTATTGCGATACGCATAGGTCTAAAACCAACAAATCACTCTGATGCCACGGTAACACCAGTGAATCCATTATTTACAATATGGTCTGCAGTCAATCGTGTCTCGCGTTCGGGTGCAACTATAGGAGAAAGTGAAAAAGCTACGCCGTATCAAGCACTTCAAGCCATTACCACAAATGCAGCCTACGAATATTTTGAAGAGGATTCAAAAGGAAGTTTATCTGAAGGAAAATTGGCAGACTTCGTGATTTTGGATAAAAATCCTTTGAAAGTTGATGCTATGGCCATTAAAGATATCCAAGTGCTGGAAACCATTAAAGAAGGTAAAACAGTATTTAAAAAACAATAAATAATAATTTAAAACAGATTAAAATGAAAACATCGGAATTATTCAATCTAAAAGGAAAAACAGCTATCGTAACAGGCGGTGCAAACGGAATAGGAAAAGCGACTGCCTTAATTTTGGCAAAGCACGGCGCAAATATCTCTATTGGGGATTTCAATTTAGAGGATGCTAAAAAAGCAGCTAAAGAAATTGAAGCATTAGGCGTAAAGGCTATTGCTGTGGAATGTAATGTATTAAAAGATGATAACCTAGTAAACCTTGTTGAAACAACAGTAAAGGAATTAGGCGGGATCCACATCTTAATCAACAACGCTGGCGGCGGCGGGGGCGGACGCGAAAATCCCTCAAAAATTTCCGTAGATGATATTAAACGTGATTATGAACTTAACGTTTTTAGCGGTTGGAGGTTATGCCAATTGGTAGTACCGTATATGAAAAAGGACGGCTACGGCTCTATCGTTTTTACAACCTCTATGTCTAGCGTAAACAAAAGCCCTAATATGAGTGGTTATGGCGGTTCCAAAGCAGCCGTAAACCATACCGTGGCAAATTTGGCCCACGATTTTGGCCCGGAAGTACGTATAAATGCCGTAGGCCCTGGCGCAACTAGAACGGCGGCCCTTGAAAGTGTATTGACACCGGAGATTGAAGAAACAATGTTGAAGCACACTCCTATCAAACGTTTAGGTACTGCGGATGATATTGCAGGTGCTATGCTGTATTTTGCATCGCCTATCTCTGAATGGGTAAGCGGACAGACCATTTTTGTAAATGGCGGTGGAGAGCAGACGCTTGAGTAAGTTGTAAGAAGTGTTAACTTTTAAAAAAGCGACTATTATGGCTATGGTCGCTTTAATTATTTCATATATTGTTTATCCGTAATCAGTAATACGACTATTTTATTAGGCTGCGTGCTTAGTTTCCCACGCAAACCTTTTGAAGATGAAGAAAACAAGAACCAACCTTGTGTTTTTGAAAAGGCATCTTATGGAAGCGATGCACTAATCAGGTTATAATCGCGAGCGCCCCGCTCAAGTTATCCACGAAATAAAAACCATCCCGTAATCAGCTATAAAACGAATATGCCCTGAAAGGGCAACCTACCATAACATAAGGCAACACCTTATGGGTGCGCAACTAGTCTAAAACCAGCCCTGAAAGGGCGGCATAAAGGGCAATGGCAACCGTTCCTTAACTATTACGACCTTTCAGGGCTTTGGAAGTATAAGGTCCATCATCGAGCGTTGCCCGATGTTAAAGTATTTCCGCCCTTTCAGGGCGAATTTATTATTGTCCCCCAGATGTAAACTATAGTGAATTTGGAAGATGGGTTTTTAGTATCATAAGAATGAAAACCCAGGACTTGTCAATCGGTCCCAGCGGAACCTTCAGGGTATTTGGGAAAGGGTGGCAATTATATTATAAGGCATTGCGAACAATCAAATTTCATATAAAAGTCATACCATAGCTAAAAATTTAACATAATATTAATCCCGTTTAGTTCGTAATGTTACGAACTAAACGTAATTTTGTACTCAATTTAGTATTGAAATAAAGTAAAAACAATAAACTTGAAAATGCAAAAGATGAAAAATTTAAAATATCTAATGCTTCTAAGCTTTACGCTGCTCGGTTTGAATACCCATACAATAGTTGCACAACAAATGCAGGAACGAATAATGACGATTCAAGAACTTGCCGAAAGCGTTCAGACAAATAACATTCAACTAAAATTGGCAAACACAGCTGTGAACGTCGCCGATGCCCGCATTGGCGAAGCGAAAGTCAACAGGCTTCCAAATATAAGTACCGATGTGAGCGGGTTCTATCTAAGCGATGTGAGCATTTACGATACGAACTTCAAAAAATTGCAAACAGTAGATATTCCAAATTTCGGTAATCAGTTTAATATGAATGTCAGTCAATTGATTTTTGCAGGTGGAAAAATCAACAAATCCATCCAACTTGCTGAAATGAGCAAAACGCTTTCTGAAAACCAACTGGAAGACACTGAGCAAGGCATTAAGCTAAGTGCGACGGAACTATATCTCAACCTTTACAATCTACAAAACCAAAAAAAGATTCTCGAAAAAAATAAGGATTTAGCTACGGAGCGTACAAAAAATACCGAGTATTTCTATGAGCAGGATATGATTACAAAGAACGAAATGCTCCGTGCCCAAGTACTGGAACGCCAATTGGAACAAAGCATTTTACAGATTGAAAACGCTATTTTAATTACCAATAAAAATCTTACCCTGCTCGCAGGACTTGACGAGAATATTTTAATTGTTCCTACTATAGACAATATCAACCATCAAATTCGGGAACAAGACGAAGCGTTTTATCGGGAAATTGCTTTTCAGAAAAACCCACAATTAACCGCAAGCGATACACAGATAGCAATAGCCGAAAAAAATCTGGAACTCACCCGAACGGATAGGTTTCCTGTTTTAGCTGGATTTGCGGGTTATAATGCCAATCGCCCACAAACCTCGGGCACCCCAGCAGATTTATATTCAAACACCTATCAAGTGGGCTTAAGTCTCACTTATAATATTGAATCTTTGTTTAAAAATCCTAAAAAGGAGGCAGTCGATAAAATATTAATTGACCAAGCCGCACAAGCAAAAGAAGCGGTAAGACAACGTATTGAAGGCGATGTGAACGCCGCATTTAACAACTATCATCAGGCGATTGAACAGTTGGAGGTAAGTTCAATCAACCAAACGGCCGCAGATGAAAATTACCGAATCACGGAATTGAAATACAAAAACCAGTTGGTCACCTATATTGAAATAATCGATGCGGCAAACACAAAATTGCAGGCAGAATTGCAGATGCTCGATGACCAGACAGACATTATTTTGAATTACGTAAAACTCCTTCGGGTTACAGGACAATTATAAAACCATCAATTAAAGTTTATACTATGGCAACTAAAGAATCAAAATCAGAAACAAAACAGCAAACAACTCCTGAAGCGGCACCCAAAGCAGCACCGAAAGTGAAGAAAAAAAACAAACTGTATCTAACGCTTTTGAACGCCTTTGTATTTATCGTCACTTTACTGGTTATCTGGTTTGTGGTGAAAAATTATCTTCATATTAATGATGACACCTATGTGAGCGATGCCCAGGTAAAGGCGTATATAAGCCCGGTAAATTCGAGAGTTCCGGGATATATAGACGAAATATATTTCACAGAGCACAAGGCAGTTAAAAAAGGAGATACACTTCTTACACTCGATAAAACAGATTTTCTGAATGCCATTGCCCAAGCCGAGGCAGGTTTAAGCCAAGCCATAGCGGGTAAGGCTGCGGTAGTGTCTTCCATAGCGCGTGTGGGTAGCGGTGAAAGTACGGTTGCGGCAAATATGTTGGGCGTACAGGCACAGCTCAATAACGCAAAAGCAGATTTGGCACGTTATAAAAACCTGTTGGAAAATGACGCCGTTACCTTGCAGCAATATCAGCAAATTGAAACCCAAGTAAAAACCTTACAGTCGCAATACAACGCCTTGAGCAAACAAAAAAACACGGCACAGCTTTCCACAAATGAAACAGAATCGCAACTTGCCGTTAGCGATGCACAAATTGAGGCCGCAAAAGCAGGGCTGGAAAGGGCAAAACTCAATTTAAAATATACGGTAATCACCGCTCCCGAAGATGGCGTAATGGGAAGAAGAACCATTACCGTGGGGCAGTACATCCAGCCAGGACAACAGATTGCCGCCTTGGTGCAAAACGATAAGAAGTGGATTGAAGCCAATTTGCTCGAAACGCAATTGCCATTGGTTCAAATAGGCGATAAAATTCCTTTTACCATAGATGCCATTGGAAAGACCGAATTTGAAGGCAAAGTAGTTTCAATTTCAGCCGCCACCGGCTCCGAATATTCCGCAATCCCTACCGATAATTCTGCAGGAAACTTTGTAAAGGTGCAACAACGTATTCCCGTAAAAATAGAATTTACTGAAAACAACGACCCAAAAGCATTAGAAAAAGTACGTGTGGGAATGAACGTGGTAATGACGCTAAAAGATTAATAAAATGTACAACAAAGGCTTATTTGCAGATTGGGTTCCCAAGCCGTTGATGCTAATTTTAATCATTGTTTTCCTCATCCCTATTTTAGTGGTAAATGGGGTTTATACGGGAAATATCAGTTATATGGTAGGCAGCCTCGGCACCCATAACGAGTGGATTGTCTTTGCCAATTATGCCGGGGTGGTAGGAATGGGCGTTAGCCTGCCACTCATCTTCAGATATAAATTGCGGTTTTACACCAAGTTTTTAATGGTGCGCACGCTCCTGTTTCTGGCCATTGCAAGCTTTATGATCGGAACTACCGATAGTGTTATCGTAATTGTTTCCTCTACCTTCTTCATCGGGTTTCTTAAAATGTTTGCGCTCATCGAACTTATTTTACCGACGATGTTTATAATCAGTCCCGATGGCAACAGACCAAAATTCTATTCCATATTCTATCCTTCGGCAATCGTGTTTCCGCAATTGGCAGGGTATCTAATGGTGCGTTTTGGCTTTGGCACGTTTTGGCAAAACGCCAATTTTATCATGGCAATTGTTATGTTGGCACTGGCCGCCCTGGCATTGATTTTTATGCACAACCAGCGGTATGATAAAAAGGTTCCACTAAAAGGAATCGACTGGACTGGAATATTTTTGTTTACGAGCGTGTTTTTGGCTTTGGCGTATTTCATCTCCTTTGCAAAACAGCAAAACTATTTCAGGTCAGATAATATTATGCTGGCCGTGGGAATAATGGTGGTGGGAAGCATTCTGTACGCCATCAACCAACGATTGAAAGAAAACCCGTTTATACAATTTGGGTTTCTTAAAAACTATAGTGTCGTTCACGGAACTATGATGCTATTGATGCTTGGTTTCTTTTTGGCGGGAGGTTCGCTTCAAAGTAAAATCACGATGGGAATTCTTGGTTTTGATTCAGTGATGGACAATTCCTTTAACCTTTGGATGATTCCGGGGCTGCTTATCGCAATCGTTTTTAGTATGAAATGGTTGGTAAAGAACAAATCGCTCAAAATATACATCCTTACGGGGTTTACGGCTTTTATCCTGTACTACGTATTGATGTATTTCTTGGTTTCGCGCGGCTTGAGTTATGAGCAATTGATTATCCCAAATATAATCCGCGGGTTTGGGATGGCGGTCTTGTTTATTGGCGTCTGGTTGTACGCGCTCGGAAATCTAAATCCGGATGCCATGTTGGGAGCTGCGGCGGTAATGATTATTGTAAGAACGATGATAGGCCCTGGATTATGGAGTCTTGGATTCAATTATATAGACAGTATTTGGAGTTTGGAAGCCTTGACCAATATGGCAGGAAAAATGGATGCCTCTGCCTATTCCCCACAAACCGCAATGGGATTGTACAAAACCCTGAACCTCGATGCACTTCTTATTTCCACAAAGCGGTTGTACGGATTATTGGTACTGCTCGGTGGCGCGGTACTGGTATATGTCTCATTTCTAAATCTCGAAGGTTTGAGCAAACGCGGTGTTGTATTACTGCGCAAACGTCTTAAAGGCCAATCTACAAAAGGCTATGTACGCGAAGTAGAATTGGAGGAAGAAGAAGCATTGGAAGAAGAAATTAAATCCGCAAGTGCTGTGGCGGTTTAGATAGACATAAGACTGTAGGACATAAGACCTAAGATCTAAGATCTAAACCTGTTTGTTTAAGAAATATTAAAAAAAGGTATGCTAAAAGAAAAAATATCGAAGGAACACAGCTCGTTAATTGAAGAAATAGGCATAGTGATAGAAGAACGGGCTGGCTTGCCCCCACTTGCCGCGCGCATTTACGCCACGCTGATTCTCGCCTCGGATGACGGATTTACGTTTGAAGATATTTCAGAGATACATCAAGCTAGTAAAAGCGCGGTCTCCAACAGTCTTAGCGTATTGGTCAAACTTGAATATATAGAATATTTCACAAAACCCGGGGAACGCAAACGCTACATTAAAGCTTCAAAATTCTACGTAAAAACTGCCATAGAAAAGTACAGCCAGTTATTTGAAAAAGAAGTTAAGGTAGTAAGGAAGATAAACGAGTTTAATAAAAAGCACAATCCGGAAAAGTTTAAAAATGAACAATCCGCAGCAATCCTATATCAGGAATATCTCACGAGATTAAGCGAAGGATTTAGGCGGAAAATGGACGAAATTGAAGGTTTATAATAGCCATAAACGACTTTAAATTATTAAAAAGACGAATAAGCCAAATTCGATTAAGCATAGAAAGACACGGTTCCAGCTTTTTTTCGGGAGTCTTTATAAAAAAAACTCCAGTTTTCACTGAAGCTTTTCTACTAAGTACAGACGGATAGTAGATCATCCTCAAAACGGGATGAACGATTCGTTTCCGGACGTGGCAAGTGGTTTTTGTCCAGTTTTTCAAAACAAAGATAGAGGCCATGGATTTTGAAAAATATCTCAAGAGCAGTATGGGGCGCGAATGGATCCGCCGGAACCTACCATTTGAATAGTCCGCTGGCCCATATCCGCCGCCGCGGACACAGGTTCCCCCGAGACTTCGGGGCAGTTCCCGCTACTATCAAAGACAAGGCTCGACAGAAATGCGGAGCCTTTCTTTTTTGCAATGGGTACAGAGTAGGTACATAATAATTCCTTTTTTCAGAAATATATTTCAAATAATATAAAATGAGTTATTATTTATCCGATTTCTGCTTTCTTTTTCCCAAGAGATAGCCCGCATAAAACGGCAGGCCCAAAAGCACGATCAAAAAAATGATTGCGAAAATGGTCATGATACCAATGATTTTTCTTACTTCCGCCATGGTATTTTCCACACCTTCAGTAACGATTATATGGGCTTCTTCAGTGAGGGCTTGGCGCTCGCGTTTTATTAATGAATCCAAGGCAATCCTTTCCCGTTCAACCATAAAATCTACGGCTGCAAGCTCGGCAGAAAGCCTTAAAACTGAGGATGACACGCCTCGCTCCAACCCCATAAAAATAGGGTCTATTTGGTTTCGGAAATTTACCAAAGCACTGTCCAGCAGTTCCGGGGAGTTTTCGGCCACTACAATCAAACGGTCTATTTGGGCCTGAAATTCTTCAAACTTTTCTTCCACATTAACGGTATCCAGACCTTTTTCCTTTAAGTAAAGCTGGGTTTCCCATTTCAGTTGCTTTCTGGTAAGTTCGGTTCCATAACTTATCCGGTTGCCAAGATCTGACACAACTTCAGACAAGGTTCCTACGGTTTTGACTGAAAGGCTGTCCGGGGTATTTGTCATTTCCAAATAGGCTTCCCTTACCGAGGTGATTTTTTCAAAATTGGTAGATCTGAACGGGGCTGTTCTTGCCTGCTCCCCAACGAAAACAGCATATTTTTGAAATTCTTTTTTATTCAGGACCTTGTTGGCAATCCTTTCAATTTTGGAAGCGTTTTTGGAAGTGGCATCTTCTATAATGTTGGCGGTTTGTGAAGACAAATTCACAATATCCTGATCCTCAAAAAAATACTTGGTCTTCAACATATAGGTCCAAACATCCAGCAGCGCAACCTGTGGCGATGCCTGAAACGCCAGTTCCTTGAGTTGGCCGGCGGTATTGATTTGCCAAAGCAATAGCATTTTTTTGGTCTCCTCGGGCGGATTCTCTTTTAGGATGCTATCGGCAGCTCTTTGGGTCAAATCCATGGCCTGCCCAACGAATTCCTGGGTAAGCAGGCGCGTATTTAGGTCCTTAACAGCCAAGGGTTCCTGCGCGCTTTCTATACGGATCAGGGAGCAGGATTGCAGTGTAAGCAATATCATCCCTGTGCAAAGAAAGAATGTGATTAATCTTAAGCTATTTTTTCCAAATACAGACATTTGTTTTCAGAGCATAGGTATTTGCTACAAATAAAAGGTAGCGCCAAGTCGAAATACGTGTACCTCGTTAGTGAAATTGGGCAGCCACCCGACATTCATTTTAAATTTATTGGGGATTATTATCTTGTTGAGGTTCGTTTCTCCGCTCCAAATGGTCTTCCAATCGCCATCCGTGTTCAGAAATGTGGGCGTTGGATTGATGAACATATAAAGCGATTTGCTGAATACATAACTGGCGTTGAATTGCAGCCCAATCCCGTTACTGCTGAATTTTACGGCCTCCGGAATCAAATCGGTGGTAGGTTTGGTAAGATGCACATAGCTTATTCCGGGAAATAGCGATAGCTTTTCGCTCGCCACAAAACCAAAAATAACCCCGCCGGCCAAGGACCAACTACTGGAACCCAGCCCATTTTCAAAAGAACCCGTGGGGAAGGAAACATCGGCAAAGGGGACGATGGCGATAAACCTTTCGGTGATATTTCGCTTTACGGCGTTAAAATACCGGATACGCATATCTGCCAGTCCAAACTTGGAAGTCCGGTCGTTATAGAGCAGCGGTACTTCGGCCAAAACCAAATTATTGGCATCAAAGGCGTATTGGATATTGGTCCGCAAGCCGTACAAATCCTGGTTTTTTCCACTTTGATATTCAAAAGCGGTGTTTACCTGGGTGTAAAGGTTTGTAGGCTTGGATGGGTCAATTTCCCCTTCAATATCAGACTCTGGGGCATCCTGTGCGTACAAAGCTATTGAAGAAAAGAGGCAAAAAAGGTAGAGTAGATAATTTTTCATAGTGATTGGTTTTAGATTAAAATAGTCTTGAAATCCCAATGCCATACGCAAAGGAATTGTAGGCGTTTACTTTTAAATCGTTTACTAAATTTATATTCATCTCCCATTTTGGGTTTATATGAAGCCCATATTCCACGCCAACGCGGACGAGGAACAAATTGCCCGTATGCGCAAACTCTCCGCCGGCGCCCATTAAAAAGCTAAAATGTTTTCCGGGTTTATAGCTTCCCACCACTGCGGTGGCAATTGGATAAGAGCGTTCAAGGGTTTTATTGCCACCTCCACCGCTTCTTAGGTGCTCTTCAACCTCATAATCCTCTATAACGATGTCATTGTGAAGGCCCAAAGCCCATTTGGGATGGAACTTGTAATTGTAATTGATGCCAATAGACGGGAATGCCTGCCATTTTTTATCGCCATCACTTTGTACACCCTGACTTATTTGTGTATGGCTCAAAACGATGCCCAACATATGGTGTTTGTGAAACGCATCGTGCACATCATTTTCCTGCGCAATTCCTTCCAATGTGGAACAAATAGATAGGAAACAAAAGCCTATTTTTAATATGAAGGTTCTCAGATTGCTCACAATAATTGTTTTTCACTTTTCTAAAACAAATTGTCCGCTACCATTTTATTTACTGTTTCACTCGCAAAATCTGTTGCCAAATTTTGGGTGCCGTTTTTTAAATTTCCGGTAAGGGATTGGCTCCATTGAATAGAAGTTCCATTGCGTGTGTAAAATGCGGCCTGCCCGTTGACCGTTTCCACCTTTCTGTTTCCTCCGGCCAATGGTACATTAGTGCCCAAATACGCACGGAAAATCCCTAATTTAACGGGCACGCCCACATTTGCATTTAAGGAAGGTTTTTTTCGGTATTCCGATTTTACATTGCCGAAGGAATAGGCCAATACGGCATCAACCTGAAGTGCATTTGCCTTTGCGATAAAGTTTTCTTCAGAAGAAATATCGGTCGCATCCATATTGGAATAAGAGGGAATCGCATTAATTCCCCTACTTTTAAGTTGTTGCACCGTGGCATCCTCCAATTGCCTTTGGGCCAATTCATCAGAGGTTTTTGCCAAGACCATCACCTTGCGATAGGTTTCCTTTTTGTAGGTTGGCGATTTCCAGGAGCTCTGTTGCTGTGCGCTGCCACAACCTAAAATGAAAATGGATAAAAGAAATAGAATGGGTATGGATCGTTTCATATATAGGTTTTTAAATAATTGAATAAAAGTTATTTGTTGAGCGTATTCTTATAAATAACACCGTCCTTCATTATCAAAAGAAAGTTTTTTTCGGGATCTTCTATCAACTTGATGTTTTGGATGGGATTGCCATCTACCAAAATCATATCGGCATAGGCTCCTTCTTCCAAAACGCCCAATTTGCCATCTGGATACGGGTTGCGCGGGCCCGACATAGCCAAAAGTTGCGCATTGTCATGGGTTGCCATTTTAAGCACCTCAAACGGCGTGTACCATTTTGTCAATTTTGACAATTGGGCGCCCTGTCTTGTCGCTAATTTTGGATCGAACAGGCAATCGGTGCCCCAAGCGGTCTTGATTTTATATTTTTTTGCCAGTTTATAGGCGTTGTCCGTACCATTGGTTACCAATAATTGTTTTGCCCTGTTGGCCGACCCTTCGGGAAACGGTATGGCATCCTCATCGTCCAAAAAGGGTTGCAAGCTCCACCAGATTCCTTTTTCGGCCATCAACTTTGCGGTTTCCTCGTCTGCCAATTGTCCGTGATCGATACAGCGAACTCCCGCATTTATGGCCCGTTGCATGGCTTCGGGCGTATAGGCGTGAACCGTAACGTATGTGCCCCAATTTTCGGCAGCGGAAACGGCCGCCTTAAATTCGGCTTCGGTGTATTGCACTACATCTATAGGGTCATAATTGGAAGCCACACCACCGCCTGCCATTAGCTTTAACTGCGTAGCACCCTGCCGCAATTGTTCCCGCGAACGTAAGAGCACTTGATCTACCCCATCGGCAATTGCAATCATACCATTGCGTTCCGCATAGGACAATTCCCCGATTTTTCGAGGTACATCCGTAGGAAGGCCAAAATCACCATGGCCTCCGGACTGCGATATAAAAGCACCACTTGGAAAGATTCTTGGACCCACGGCAATACCATCATTAATGGCTTTTTGAACCACGATAGCACCACCTCCCAAATCCCTAACGGTAGTAAAACCTCTCAACAATTGTTTTTCAGCGGCTTGTGCGGCGAAAAGCGCGATATAGGCATAATCAGCAGTCATGCCCATCACTTGTGGCAAAGATTCGAACATAATATGCGAGTGGGCGTCAATGAGTCCCGGCATCAAAAACTTGCCCGTTCCATCAATAATGGTTGTGTTGCCGCTTTTATTGGTAGGAATTGGGTTGGTTGAAATTTTTGTGATGAGGTTATCTTGGATCAACACATTGCCCTTGGTGGTATTTTGATCCTTGCCATTGAAAATTTCCACATTGTTAATAAGAATAGTTTTCTGCGCCGTTGCTGAAAAGCAGAACAGGCTTAAAATGACGAGAATTATATTAATTTTTTTCATTGGGTTGGAGTTTTAGTTTATAAATTTGGTATATCACGAAAATTATGGTCCATTTATCTCTATCATAAAATTGACATAGGACAGTAGGACCTATGACATAGGACATTCGGACATTCGTTTTGAAAATATTTGTCATATAACTAATTTTTAGATTATTACGGTTTATGAGTATCATATTTTAGTCTTATGTCCTACGTCTTATTGTCTTAGTTCAAATTCATGGCAAATCTTTTTTACAATATTCGTGGTAAAATCAAAAAAAGATCTTAAACGAAATAGAGATAAACCAAGGGCTATTTCGTAATCTCTCTTCGTATCGGTTTCCCCGGATGCGCATCGGTGACCAATTCGCCATTGTCAATAATCATTGTTCCGTTTACGAAGACGTATTTCATACCAACGGCAGTCTGGTTTGGTTCCGTGAAAGTCGCTCTGTCCTGAACCGTGTTCGGGTCAAAAACAAGAATGTCTGCATCCATTCCTTTTTGGATCCTTCCTTTGAATTTCATTTGCTCAACTGATTTTTCCAAAATTTGGGCTGGAATCAGGGAGGATTTTTCAATGGCTTCGGAAAGGGTCAATACCTTTCTATCCCTTACATAATGTGCCAGTAACTTGGTATAGGTGCCCGCGCTTCGCGGGTGTGCGAATAAATCTTTGCTCAATGGCCATTGGGTATCGTTATCAGGTATGTTTTCGCCATTTTTACCTATCCACGGCATTCCGTCGCTTGCAATCGCCCCGCCGGGAAATAGAACCGTTCTGTCAAGAATATCTTCTTCCTTTGGCATTTCGAGAAACTTGAAAACAACGATGGTTCCCGGGGCATTTTTTCGGGTTTCATAAAAAGTTTTTTCATCCAATGGTTTCCCGTTGATCTCGATCTGTGAGAACTTGATATTTTTTTGAACCAGTGCCTCTTCGTTAAAAAGAGCGGCACCAATAGTAGTGCTTGATGCACCGTAGGTATAGGCTTCAGTAGTTATGGGCAAACCTCTTTTTTGAGCTCCGAGGACCATTTTGGTGGTGGTCTCACTGTCTTTTAGACTACTGCTATTTAAGTGACAGATATGTTCCTGGCTTCCCACTGCGGCGGCGTAAGAGATAATCCATCCCACACTTTCTGCGGCACTTTTGGGATCGTTGGGAAAATCCCCACTCACGTGGGTAAACACGGGAACGCCATATTTTGCCGCCAAGGTATGGACCGCTAAAATTTCCTTGTACCCTGCCCCCGGAGCATAGCCGTGATTGACGCCAATCCCGATAGAGCCGTCCTTGATGCCTTGTTCTATGCGATCGACGATTCTTTCGACCTGTTCGGGACCTGCGGGGTCATTAACCCATTTGTTCAATGCAAATGCCTTTTGAAACCAGCGAAGATCTGCTTCCATCTTCAGGCCTTCCATCTCCGAAATACGGGCAAATGTGAAGCCGGCAGAAGCACCATAATTCAAGACTCTAGGAATAGTACTTTGGGTTTCGTACCAATCACTGATCGGCAGAATTCCAGATTCCAGTTCAAGGGCGGTGGTAACCCCGTCAAAGGCTTGCATTCTATCCGCCACAACGCTCTGCCCGTGACTGTGCAGATCGATGAAACCTGGGGAAACGACCATTCCATCGGCATGGATGGCTTTTTTGCCGGAAATTTTTTCGTCCGTAATGGTTTCGATTTTTCCATTGATGATGCCCACATTTTTTATGGCATCCAAGGATGTTTCAGGGTCGATTACCCTTCCTCCTAAAATAACGATATCATAATCTGATGCTTGCGATTTCTGAGCCGCTGCACTATAACAATTCAATACAAAAAAAGCCAGAATTAGAGTAAGTTGCTTCATAATTTAAGGATTATAAGTGAATATTTTATTCATTCTCAAATGACGCCAATAAAGCGGTAATCCCAATTTTTGTACCTAATGGAATTGAAGAAAGTTCCACGATAAAATCGCCGTTATGGTTTGAATACGGGAACGATTTTCCTTCTTTTAAAGCTTGCGCAAAACGATCCGGATCGGCCACCCCAACCTGGAAATACGAGTAGTTTACTTTTTCGTTCTGCAGCACGAGGTGATGAAAATCTTCGGAACCCATCACGCTTGGAAAAACGTCTTCTTTCAAAACATTTTTCTCACCCAATAATTTCCCCGTGGCTTTTTGAATGCGTTGGGTAAGGGCTTTGCTGTTGTCCAAGGGCTCTGCGTGCCCTTTCATTTTCATAGTAGGGTATAAATCCTTCGGAAGATCGTAGGCATAGGCGATTCCTTCATTGACTCTTTTTATGCCGTTGATCATCATTTGCCTGTCCCGCTCGTTAAAGAAGCGCAAATTGATTTTTACCAATGCCGAAGCAGGGATTACGTTATTATCGCTTCCCGCCTGCACTGATCCCACGGTGAGTACCGCGGCATCCTGGGGTGCAATGGCACGGCTCACAATAATCTGATATTGCATGATTGCGGCAGCCGCCATCACTACAGGATCTTTGGTCATATTCGGCATTGATCCATGACCGCCTATTCCATGAAAGGTTACATCGATCTGATCGGTCCCGGCCATACGGACACCAGTTGCACAGGCAATCATTCCCACCGCAATGGGCGCCGTGTGCATTCCGATCAAGGCGTCTGGTTCCGGGACCCCATATTTTGAATACATACCATCATCTACCATAGCTACAGCTCCCATAATGGGTTCCTCGGCAGGCTGCCCAACGAAAACGAGGGTTCCTTTCCACGTATCTTTATGTTCGGCCATAAATTTGGCAACGCCCAGCATCCAAGTTACGTGGGCATCATGGCCGCAGGCGTGCATTACAGGCGTTTCGGAGCCATCTTCGCGTTTCACTACTTTTGTGCTGGCATAGGGTAATCCTGTAGTTTCCTTCACCGCATTGCAATCCATATCGGCGCGGTACATAACGGTCGGGCCATCGCCGTTTTTCATAATGCCGACAACGCCGGTGACACCGATTCCGGTTTTTACTTCGTAGCCTAAACTTTTCAGATCTTTGGCGATAATACCGGCTGTTCGGGTTTCCATAAAACCCAGCTCGGGGTTTTGGTGAATGTCTTTATACATTTCTATGAGTCTCTCCGAATCCTTTTCAACGGCATTTTTAATTAGATCGGAGGCATTGGATTGCGCCCAGAAAGTCAGTGTGGCAAAAAAAAGGAGGCCACTGAGAAAGAAGTTTTTTGGAACATTCATAATTGAGTTTTTTAAGGTTGATTGATAGGGGTATATAGTTGTAGCTTATAAGAAACATTTGTTTTTTTATCGTTGCATTTTTTCATTAACAGCTATAAAAACAATCTGATAGTCAATAATTTAAAATGAATATGGTGCAAAAGCAGAAATGTTTTAACCATAAAATGATTTTGGTCTAAACGTTTAACCGCCCATTAAAGTTAATAGCGAAGTATCGACTTTGTAGGAATTTAAGAAAGAAACTTGTTCAAATTTCTAAAATGGAACATGTTTCAAAAGAATGAAAATGTGGTTATTTGAGATTTACGATTGGAAATATTCGGAAGGGGTTTGGCCTAAATACTTTTTAAAAGCCCGAATAAAGGTATTGCGCGAATTGAAGCCAGATTCCTTTGCGAGGCCTTCCAAAGTAAGTTGTTTTGATTTTTCATTTCCGAAGACGGCCACAATGTGATCGATGCGGGCCCTATTGACAAAATTGGAATAACTGAGATCGTATTTTTCATTGATAAACAAGGAAAGATGATGCGCAGGAATATCAATATCTTCCGACAATTGCTTTATCTTATAGTTTTGTTTGAGAAACGGGCGTTCATTTTCGAAAAAGGAGGTTATCCTTTCTTCATAATCAAGCATCTGTTCTTCCGTCAGGGAAAATTTATTTTCGATTTCTTTTTTAGCTTGTTTATCACTTTTGTCCGTAAGATCAAAATCAATCCCATAAAGCACAAACGGTTTATACAGAAGTGTTAGGGCACAGGTAAATAAAACCAACATAACAGGGATGTTCACGAAATCGATTAGATTGGGAAGCTCTGCGTGAAAGGTAAAAACGAATAACATCATCAAATAAAAAAGGCCAAGTTGCCAAGTCAATAAATAGGTCCATATCCACACTTTTCTTTTTGTGGAGGCCTTGATCCTTAAATGTTCCCTACTTCCATATAATAATTTAAAGGAGAAAAAAGTACAGCCCAAACCGTATAAAGATTTGATCAAGGGATGGATAAAGGGGGCAATAAACCTTGGCTGTGGTCTGCCAACTTTGCGGGATCTTTGTAGAGATTTTTTAGCATCTCAATTTTTTCATTTGCGCCCAACATATAATAGGGCATAAATTCCAAAAGATGTAAGCAGGCCGGTACGAACAAGACCCAATCAAACCGCCTAAATCTTTTTTCGTTGAAGAGCGCGCTCCTCACATAAAGATAAAATATAGGGGGAATTGCATAATGCAACGGGAAGGTTGCCCTGAAGAGATGCGGAAAACGGATAAAGAGGTCCGTGTAATTCAGGGTATTTGTGAATACAATAGCCCCCAGGCCCATGAGTCCGAAGGCAAGAAGTCTATTTGAAAAACGATTGGTCTTGCTGAATGATATCAGCACCGCGGCGCAGAGCAATGCAACCAGACAGGCGGCAAAAGAAAAAACAACAAAAAAATCATTCTTTGGAATCATCTGGGGCTCTTTGAAGTTTTAAAGTTAAGTATTTAATTATGATAAATATTGCAGGGTTTTCTTTATTAGTGTATTTGTAGGGTTTTGGCAATACTGTACCCTAATTTGTGGGTTTTAAATCCTCCAAAAGTGTCCGTTTCTATTGGGTTTTCATATTCAGTTTTGTGTGTATGGTACGGTTTGGTTGGGCAAACAAGTGCCGACTCAAATCTGGATTTGGTTAGGTATCTGGGTTTATGCGTGCATTATTTATTCATCGAAATTTGTTCAAACTATACCTTTCTTTGTGAAATTTTAATATATAATCTTAGTTAAATCCAATTGGGTCATTTTATTATTTATTAATTCCTTAAAATTTTTCTTCCGCTCCCGAGAAAGGAAACTGCGATCAATTAAAATAGGCCAATCTTTTGTTCCTTTTTCAATACGTTTCCAAAGATTTTCAACAGCTTTTTTAGGAATACCTCCTTTAAGCATTGCTGCATTAAAATCGGCTTTCTTAAGTTTTCGTTTTTTCCCGTTAAGGTTTAATGCCAAATCTTCTTGGTCATCCGGTAATACCAATTGCGCAGCGATCATATCATAAGCTGGTGTGAGCTCGAACATGTTGGGTTTTTTGGCTATAAGTGAAAAATTCTTTAAGTGCATATCATTATTGCCGATTAAAAAAGACACAATTACCTGCTCATAAAAATGGACAACATCCTTTAAGGGATTTTTGGAATAAGCGAGAATTCTCTTTGCTATTTGTTCGTAGGAACCTCGGTATTTATGCTCCGTTAATCGTTCACTGAACTGGCAGGCATCTTCCATTGCAAATTTTTCACCTTGGGCATTACGATCAATCCGTTTGGTTAGATAAGCGAGTTCTCCGCCTTTTAAGGGCAACAACAGGAAGGGTACGGTAGCTATACCGCAAGCCTGGGCCATAAGCATCGATAAGGCTTCCAATTCTGGCATTTGGGGATATGTTTCATAAGGCGGTTTTAATATATACCTGCCGTTTAAGGCTCCAACTATGTTAAGACGCGCTTTGGTATCTTCTTTGGTAAAGCCCATGGAGAGTTTTGGTTGTACGCCTGGTACAATGATTTTTTGCGCTATGTTTTCTTTAGCAAGTTTTTCTATTTGTGATATGGCATAATCCAATTGCAAAACAGGTGGATCACTGCCCCAAAAGGCAGTTAGGCAGCTAAAATGATATAAATCATCACCCTTGCTTAACGGTTTATGGCAGGCCAAACAATTATTCATTTGCAATTACGCTTACGTTACCAATACAATCCCTACACGTGGCTAGCAACAATTCCATACGGTCACGTGGATTGAGTTTCCAATTTTTTTGGGCGATATCAAGCAACCACCCTTCTGGGATCAACCCGTCAAAGAAAGGAAATAAGTGTTCTGATCTGAAAGCCATTTCCTGAAGCGGTAAAGTCAATGAAACTGGGGTTGCATCCTGCAAAGACAGATATTTCGTATCATATTGAAATTGATACCCTTCCTCATTTTCCGTGAGCATTCCCGCTTTGCGGTCATGTACCCAAATTTCTCCTTGTCTCATCGCTTATTGGTGTTGGCGTTAGTTGGTGGCCGAAAAAAAGTAAAACTTGGTTTACCTTATCGGTCATTAGATTTGGCTTTCCCTGTTCAAGATCACGTACGAAACGTAAACCCACACCGGTCAAGTCTGATAACTCAGACTGTGTCATTTTGCTTTCCTTTCTTCGTGACCTCACAAAATCGGAGATAGCATTATGTCGATTCCAATTTAGCATAATTATACCCTTATGGGTGCAAGTTATAAAAATAATTTGTAATTATACCTTATTGGGTATATAATCGTTTAAAATAAGAAAATTATACCTTTTTGGGTATAAATAATAATAGCTATATGTTTTTCAGAGTAGATATGTTAAAGCCCGAAAATTTCGATATATATTTTGTTGGGGTCAGCCCATAAGTACATTCCTGGCTAATTTTTCAATCAACAAAAAAACTCTTGGGATTGCTCCCAAGAGTTTTATAGGTTGATTTTGAACTAGTGGTTTGAACTTAAAGTTTTAATATTTAATTATTTTGAATGTTTTTGAAGCATCATTGCCCTGTACCTTCACAAAATATACCCCACTCATCAAATGGGATAAATCAATTTGTCTGTTTGATTGGAAGTTTATGGTTTCCACTAACCTGCCGGATACATCATAAAAAGATAATTGAAGCTGCAACACAAATAAACAAAATTGACCATTTTATTGATGAAGCCAAAGAGAAGTTGGGTAAGCTTTTTAAGGAATCGGGAAATCAAGAAATTGTGAACAACCTCAAAATCTCATTTTCTGAAATACGCTACCACCAAAAGGAGTTGCGGCAATTGGACTCCTATACCTCGCAATTAAATCAAAATTTCTTTTTCCATATCCAGAGCCATTATGAGAATATATCGGATAAGGATTTGCAATTACTGGCTTTTATAATCTTGCGTATGGAATCCAAGAAAATTGGCAGGGCCATGGATATTTCAAGTGAAAGCGTGTATAAAAAAAGATATAGGTTACGGAAAAAATTACAATTAAATAAAGATGAAAGCTTTTTGGATTTTTACCAAAAGACACTCCGGGAAATATAGCAGGGACGGAATTATGAATCGGCTGAAATCCAGATAAAATAGTGATTTAAAACTTTCGGAAAGAAATTATTTCCGTCTTGCCAAGTATAAATACGGCATTTAAATACATTCGGCACTTTCCTCTGCATTTTGTGAAAAGCTTCATTTCGGGACAATTTTAAACACAAGTCCCCATTTTTTACTGTGTAAACGCTTTCGGGTTTAATTTAAAGGAAATGTCTTTATTGAGATTGTTTGTTGTGAAATTAGCATCCATAAAAGGAAATATTTTTTTCAAATTATGAAAATTCCTATTGAAATTTTTCAAATAAAGACGAAGCAGTGCAGTTAAACGGTAAATTTTATCCGTTCGGCTAATAGTACGATTTTTTTAAAAATTTATAGAAACTCCTTTCTATCTTTGGGGTGTCGATCAGTTGTTATTTTGATTAATAATAATGAAAGATAATTACTCGCCCCAGATTCGTTCTTTTTTAAAAATTTCCCTAAAAAAGAGACATTGCTTCCCCACGCAATGAAAAATTTCAATTGTATCCCTACAG
Organism: Aequorivita todarodis; assembly: GCF_028561335.1. Taxonomy (GTDB): domain Bacteria; phylum Bacteroidota; class Bacteroidia; order Flavobacteriales; family Flavobacteriaceae; genus Aequorivita; species Aequorivita todarodis. The sequence goes on from NZ_JAQQTG010000019.1 coordinate 198,672, forward strand.
ATTAAATTTTAAAATAAAAACAACAAACCCGCTAGTGTTACAACTTATCTTCTGATTCATAATGATTTAAAACACTTAATCTTATGGATTATTTATCTTTTTTGTTTTCCGACATCTATTATTTGGGGATTTTGGCTTTAATAATTTCCTTCATTTTGGCCCTTAAAATGTTTCCCGCAATTATTTGCTTGGCAAATGAAAAAAATCTTATGGCCGTTCCTGACGCCAGGAGCATGCATACCAAAAAAACCCCTAACCTCGGAGGCGTAGGGATCTTTATTGCATTTTCCCTATCAATAATGATATTGGGAGGTTTAAAGAGTTTTGAGCAATTTCAAATAGGGAAACTCTTGCTCTTATTGGCCGCTATTACCATAATGTTTTTTTTAGGCGTAAAAGATGACTTAATAGGAATATCACCACGGAAAAAATTTATCGGACAGGCTATGGCGGCTGCGCTGGTAATTTTGTTTACGGATGTGAGAATACAGAGCCTGGATGGACTGTTTGGAATTTGGGAGCTTCCCTATATAATTTCAGTATTGTTTTCATTACTCGTTTTTGTTTTCATTATTAATGCCTTCAATCTTATAGATGGTATAGATGGCCTGGCTGGTACTATTGCAATTATGGCGAGTACGGTATTTGGGTTTTTCTTTATGCTCCATGGAAATCACCTATTAATGCTGGTTTCTTTTATTTTGGTTGGCGCTTTACTGGCGTTTCTGCGATTTAATTTCTCTGAGGAGAATAAACTATTTATGGGAGATTCTGGCTCGTTGTTCATAGGATTTTTATTGACCTATCAGAGCATTGGCTTTTTGGGTATGGATACTTCCGGAACCCTTTGGTTCACCATGCCAAACAAGTCTATTTTGATATTGGCAATTTTATCTTTCCCAATTTTGGACACCCTTCGTGTTTTTATAATTAGAATTAGTCAGAAACGCAGTCCGTTTAGTGCAGACCGGAACCATATACACCACCGTTTAATGGATTTGGGGCTTTCCCACAAACAAGGTACGCTAATGGTAGGGCTGGCAAATGTATTTGTTATAACAGTGGCTTTTTTAATCGGGGATTTGAATATTAACATACAATTTTTGATAATTGCTTTGCTGGTCCCCATTTTGGGTCTGCTGCCATGTTCGCTGGCTCGCGAAAAGGGCAGAATAAAACTGCACGTGCCTAAGCTTAGCAGAGCATAAAATTCTTAACTATTACGGCCCAAACTTCTTTTTGGGCCATACCATTCAATCATTAAATTTAAATGTAAGATTACCCCGGGCTATTTTTATAAGTTAAATTTAGTCTCTACATTTATGAATTAATTCTTAATAAAAAATTTTGAAAGATAAAGTAGCATTTATTACTGGAGTAACAGGACAGGATGGGGCTTATTTGAGTGAACTTTTATTAAAAAAGGGATACATTGTTCACGGTTTAAAACGCCGTTCATCACTTTTGAATACAGATAGGGTGGACCATTTATACCAAGATCCGCACATAGCGCACCGTAATTTTATTTTGCATTATGGCGATATGACGGACAGCACAAACCTGATACGCCTAATTCAGTCGATCCAGCCTGACGAAATATACAATCTGGCTGCCATGAGCCACGTGCAGGTTTCTTTTGAAGTGCCTGAATATACCGCAAATGCAGACGGCATTGGGACCCTGCGGATTTTGGACGCGGTAAGATTGCTGGGAATGGAAAAGAAAACGCGCATCTATCAAGCCTCCACTTCCGAATTATACGGAAAGGTACAGCAGGTGCCACAGTCCGAAACCACTCCTTTCTACCCCCGTAGCCCGTATGCCGTTGCAAAAATGTATGCGTATTGGATTACCGTAAACTATCGGGAAGCGTATGGAATGTTTGCCTGCAACGGAATATTATTCAATCATGAGTCTCCAATTCGGGGGGAAACGTTTGTAACCCGCAAAATTACCAGGGCTGTCTCCCGAATTGCTTTGGGATTACAGGATATTCTCTATTTGGGAAATCTCGATGCACAACGGGATTGGGGCCATGCCAAGGATTATGTGAAAATGATGTGGATGATACTTCAAACCGATGAACCTGAAGATTGGGTAATTGCGACTGGTAAAACTACGGCGGTGCGCGATTTTGTGCGCATGGCTTTTTCCGAAATTGAAATTGAACTGGAATTTAAAGGAGAAGGCGAAAACGAAAAAGCCTTCATTAAAAAATGCAAGCATCCAGATTATCAATTGCCAATTGGAAAACAAGTGCTTCAAGTAGATCCCAAATACTTTAGGCCCACAGAAGTGGATCTGTTAATCGGCGACCCCACAAAAGCCAAAACAAAATTAGGATGGGAGGCTACTTATGATCTTCCTATGCTGATCAAAGAAATGATGGAAAGCGATTTAAAGTTGATGAAAAAAGATCAATACCTAAAAAATGGGGGCTTTACCACTCTTAATTATTACGAATAGCATGCAAAAAGATTCAAAAATATATGTAGCTGGACATCGCGGCATGGTAGGTGCTGCCGTATGGCGAGGGTTATTGGCCGAGGGCTATACAAACCTTATCGGAAAAAGTAGGAAGGAGCTCGACCTAAAAGACCAGAAAGCCGTAAATTCCTTTTTTCAAAAAGAACGGCCCCAAGTGGTCATTGATGCGGCTGCAAGGGTTGGTGGTATTTTGGCCAACAACAACTATCCGTATCCATTTTTGATGGAAAATCTTCAAATCCAAAATAACCTTATAGACGCAGCGCACCACAACGACGTACAAAAATTTATATTTCTGGGCAGCTCTTGCATATATCCAAAAATGGCCCCCCAGCCTTTAAAGGAAGAATATTTATTGACCGGGCCGTTGGAGCCCACAAACGAATGGTATGCAATTGCGAAAATTGCAGGCGTAAAAGCCTGTGAGGCTATTCGGAGGCAGTTTGGTAAAGATTTTCTGAGTTTGATGCCCACAAATCTGTACGGGCCTTTTGATAATTTCGATTTGGAAACATCGCATGTGCTTCCTGCAATGATTCGTAAGTTTCACGAAGCGAAACAGAACAATCACGCAGAAGTAATATTATGGGGCAGCGGTACGCCGATGCGCGAGTTTTTGCATGTGGACGATCTTGCAAAAGCGGTTATTTTTTCAATAAAAAATACGTTGCCCGAACATTTGTACAATGTAGGTACGGGAACGGATGTTACCATAAAACAATTGGCCGAAATTATACAAAAGGCAGTTGGCCATAAGGGCGAAATAATTTGGGATAGTTCAAAGCCCGATGGTACGCCCCGTAAATTAATGGACAGCGGCAAGTTGAATGCTCTTGGCTGGAAAGATTCCATAGAATTGTGCCAGGGCATTGAAACGACTTACGAATGGTTTTTAAAAAATCAGGAGAATTTTAAAGAAATCAAGCTATAAACAAAAATTTGGGCGTCGAAACCCGAGGTTGACAAACGGTCAATTACATTTAGCCAGTTTCCAAACAAATATGAAGGCCCATGAAAACCATGAAAAGCAAACTTTTGAATTAACGAAACACGAAATGCGGGATGAAGAAAAAAGCAAATAGATTACCAATGTCAGCCCTTATCTCCAATGGGTTTCCACCATTGCAGAAGACTTCTATAAAAATGTTGTTTTTGGTATTTTTTTCGGCCTCAATAATTCTCGTCCTTATTGCAATGACTGGCCGGACTTATCATATTCCGTTAGACAAGTTAACCAGTGATCCAGCGGCCATAGCGGCAATCAATCCCTTGTATGGAGTGCTTTCGAATCTGGGTATTATCTTATGGGGTGCTGCTACATTTAGTTGTGCATTGGCGGCTGTGGTACTTCGGTCCATGGAACCAAAAAAGGGATATCTATTTCTTCTTTATTCCTCCTTGTTATCGGCATATTTAATGCTTGATGATTTATTTCAATTCCACGAAGACTTAAGTTCCTCAATTGGGTTGAATCAAAAAGTAATTTATCTATTCCTGGGTACGGCCGTGATTGCATATCTTATCTATTTTAGAAAAATCCTGTTTCAAACAAACATTATTCCTTTTTTGATAGCCTTGGCATTCCTTTTTCTGTCTATTGTGGCAGACACAATTGTTTACAAACTTTATGGAAGCCAGCTCGGTAATTGGCTATACCTTATTGAGGATGGAGCAAAGTGGATTGGTATCGTATTTTGGGCCTACTATTTTTTTTATACTTCTTTTCAATTTATTACGGGGAATACTGGGGTGTCCAATGCTGCCAAATAGTTGTTTGTCTATGAATTACCATATAATTTAAAGTTTATAATTGAGAGAATTAATAAATAAAATACAGTCCAGATTAGGGATTCACAGTACGCGAACAAAAAATATAAGCAAGCATGTCCTGCTTTCCATTTTATACAGGGGCGGAAGCATTATTGCAACTTTTTTATTGGTGCCTTTGACCATTAGGTTTTTGGATACCGAAAATTACGGGGTCTGGCTTACCATAAGTTCCTTTATAGCTTGGTTTTCCTTTTTTGATGTAGGCTTGGGAAATGGCCTAAGAAATAAATTTGCCGAAGCTAAGGCAAAAGATGATATGGAATTGGCAAAGGGTTTTGTAAGCACGGCCTATTTCAGTTTGGGGCTTATTTGTTTGGGATTGTTCTGTATTACGGTTTTTGGCAGCTTTTTTATTGATTGGACAACTATTTTTAATGCTTCCGCCAGTTTAAAAGGGCAATTGCAAATACTGATGCCAATAGTATTCGGATGCCTGAGTTTGCAATTGACGGCAAAATTAATCGCTACCATTTATACCGCGGATCAAAAACCTTCCATTGAAGGAAAAATTAGCTTTATCACTTCTACCAGTTCCTTGATTTTAATTTGGATACTTACGCAAACAGCGACTAACTCCTTATTGATTTTCGGCTCATTGTTCTCCTTATTGCCCGTATTGATACTGGTGCTTTTTAACGTATATGCATTTTCCAATAGATATAAAATGTACAAGCCCAACATATCATTATGGAAAAAAAAATATTTTAATGAGATTTTTGGGTTAGGGGCCACGTTTTTTATTATTCAATGTGCGGTAATCGTTTTGTTTTCTACCGATAATTTTATCATTGCACAGTTATTTAATCCGGAGGAAGTTGTTCCATATAATATAGCGCAAAAATATTTTAGCATTTCCTTGATGGTCTTCAATATGCTTTTAACACCGTATTGGTCAGGATTTACCGATGCTTATACAAAGAGGGATTTCGTATGGATTAGGGCCTCAATGAAAAATTTGGGCAAATTCTCTTTTGGAAGTATAATCCTAACCTCCTTGATGGTCCTTCTGGCACCTATTTTTTACAAATTATGGATTGGAGACCTAGTTTCCATTCCTTTTAATTTGACCTTAAGCATGGCGGTGTTTTTTATGATATGTATTTTTTATTCACCGTATAATGCCTTTATTAATGGGCTGGGCAAAGTACGGGTGCAAATGTACACCTTAGTTGGGGCAGCTGTTTTAAATATCCCCTTGTCAATAATCTTGGTCAAGTACACCCCACTGGGAGTAGAAGGGGTTATTATAGCTACAATTTTATGTGTCATCCCCCATGCTATTATTTGTCCGTTGCAGTATTCAAAATTAATGGGCAATCGGGCCCTTGGCATTTGGAATAAATAAGAGGTGCCAGTTTAAAATAGCACTCCGAATATGAAACATTTGAACCTTAATTTTTTTATTTTCCCAAACAATATGCGCTTTGATTGATTGGGGTATAAATTATAAAAACAACTGAGATGAGAGTTCTGCATTTGTTTAATGAAATAAATTTTTCGGGAGCGGAACTAATGTATAGGGATGCCGCGGACTATTTCCGGGAAAAGGGGGTGGAAATGTATGCAATGGGAACGGCCAAGAATTTTGGGAACTTCGTTGATAATTTTAGGGAAAAGGGAATAAATACAGTCCATAAGCCCTACAGAAGCCGGTTCGTTCTTTCCCGGGCGGGCCTTTCTTTCTATTGGTTTCTTTATAAATTTCTGAAGCAAAAGAAAATTGACGTGCTTCATATACACAGGGATGATATTTATTTTGCAACTGTAATTGCCTATATCTTAGGGATTCGGAGCATAAAAACGCAGCACAGTATCTTTTATAATAGAAAACGTACGCTTCCTATATCAATAGCGAGAAGGAAAATCGTTCGAATTTTCTTTAAAACAGATTTTCATAGCATTGGCGAAAGTGTGCACAGCCACGAATTGAAATATTACAAAAACCCATCTGCCAAAATTAACAATTGGTATAATCCAAAAAGATTTTATGGGTTTACCGATGCGGAAAGGAGCGAGCTAAAAAGGAAATTAAACATCCCGAACGATGCGTTTGTGATTATATCGGTTGGCGGATGTGCCGCGATAAAAAACCATCACGATGTCTTAAAGGCCATTGCGCGTTTAAAGGGAAAACTGGATATTTTGTATTTGCATTTGGGAAAAGGTAAAACCGAATGCGAAGAGAAACAACTGGCCAAAGATCTGGGTATTAATGAAATGGTAAGGTTTGAAGGGAATAAGGACAACGTGAGGGATTATTTGATAGCCTCAGATGTATTCGTTATGACATCAAAATTTGAAGGGTTGGGCAATTCCTGTCTCGAAGCCATGGCCTGTGCCCTTCCAGTTATTTTGTATGATGTTGTAGGGTTAAGAGATCTTATTTCCAATGATGACAATGGATTTTTAATTGAACCAAATCCTAAGGAGCTGGCAGATAAAATTGTTTTATATTCGGGGAATCCTGGGTTAAGAAGCGAAAAAGGAGCCAATGCTTCCGTATTCGTTAATAAAAATCACAGTATGTTTACAAATGTGGATTTAATGTTGGCATTTTACAAAAAAGGCTTGGATAGAAACCATGAAACTGTCAAAAGCAAAGAAAAACTAGCGAATGATTAGACGTAACGCGGCTTTAAACCGATGAGGATACCCAAAAAAAAAATAGAAGTTTATCTCTACACGTTCCTGTTTGCTGCAATGAGTGGAAATCCGCTCTTCAGTATTTCAGGCGATACTTCCAAATATATATTTATTGCTTTTGTTCTGCTGCTCGTGGCAAGACATCACACCTATTTCAACCTCAACAAAGGGATTATTTATTATACGTTTTTTGTCTTTTTCGCAATCATATTTCTATTTCAGAAATTGGTTTTGGGCTTCGTGTCCTTCCCGAGCACGATTGCTTTTATGGCGCGAATTACTTTGGGCTATATTATAATTCGGCATATTGGGTACAATTTTAAATACGCTTTCTTTCAGATTATTTTTATTGTAAGTTTGATAAGCCTTTTCGGGTTTGCTTGGAATGCCTTGGGAATGGACATACCCGCAATTTCGGTGGTTGAGACCACTGCCCAGTATTCTGATAATTCCTCAAGAAATATAATTTTATTCAATCAACACGCCGATGGCCACAGAAATTCAGGCATGTTTTGGGAACCCGGTGCCTTTGCCTGTTACATCTGCCTAGCTTTTCTGTTTTACCTCGGAAATATAAGAACGCTTTTAAAGCTGCACAAATGGAAGGTTATCATCATCCTCCTAGCCCTGATTACCACCTATAGCACTACTGGCTATATTGTGCTTTTTATAATTGGGATCGCAACTATTTATATAGAATATAAAAAGAAATACGGGGCGTTTGTGCTGCCAATTTTAGTAACCTTTGGGCTCATTGCCTATCTTACGTATGAAAATACCGAATTTATGAAGGACAAAATGGACGCCCAAATAGCCGCAGCTTCCGAAAGGGATGAGGGGGAATTTGCCCCGGACCGTATGAGTGCGCTTCTCTTTGATCTGCATTACATAGCCAAACATCCCTTGGCGGGCAATGGGATGCACGCTTCCACGAGGTTCGCAGACCATCCGGCCCTTCAAAAAGAGGATTTGGGGCACGGCAATGGGTTCAGTGATTTTCTGGCATCTATGGGAATTTTGAGCTTCATATTTTATCTGTTTTATATTATTAAATACAATAAAAACCACCCTGTACTATTTGTTGTCTGCATTCTATTTTTGCTCCAAGGAGAACCCTTGTTGAACTATCCGTTATTTTTATGTTTACCCTTTGTATTTATTTATGATGAACACGATCGCCGTACTGCTAACCTGCCACAATAGGAAAGAAAAAACCTTGCAGTGCCTGCAAACACTGTTTAAGGCTGATGTGCCGGAAACCCTGAAAATGGATTATTTTCTGGTCGATGACGGCTGCACGGATGGCACGGGAAAGGCCGTAAAAGAAATTTATCCGGAAATTAATATCATTTTGGGAAACGGCAATTTATTTTGGGCGGGCGGAATGCGGCTCGCTTTCAATGAAGCCCGAAAACATCGCGATTATGACGGATACCTTCTTCTTAATGACGATGTTGAATTAACAAAAGACTTTCTTACAAGAATACTTGAAACTCAGGAATATTGCTTAAACAAATACAAAAAAGGAGGTTTGTATTCGGGCTCTACCAAGGAAAAAAGATCCGGCAAAATATCCTATGGCGGCAATGTGCTTACCAACGGAATAGCTTATCCCGCCTATAAATTAGTGCAGCCTTCAGAAATTCCGCAGCCGTGCCACCTTACCAATGCAAACATACTTTATGTTGAAAAAGAAGTGATAGACGCCATCGGTTTTTTCGATACAAATTTCAGTCACGCCTTTGCCGATTATGATTTTTCACTGCGGGCTTTTAAAGCTGGATTTCCAGTATATATCACTCCGGGCATATGTGGCTATTGTAAAGATGACCACGGCAATAACTGGAGCAGTTCCAAGAAACTCAAGCACAGAATCGCATATCTTAAAAGTCCGACGGGCTTGGCCTACAAAGAATATCTGTATTACGGAAAGCGGCATTTTCCAAAACAGGTTCCCAAAATGTTTTTGAAACTGTGGGCAAAAACCCTGTTCCCGAGTTTGTGGGATCTAAAAAACAAATAACGGTGTTATGAAACTGATAGTCAATGCAGACGATTTTGGTTTTTCGGAAGAAGTAAACGCAAATATTGTGAAATGCCACCAAAAGGGTATTGTTACAAGCGCGACGATTCTTTCGGGCGGAAAAAATTTTGAAGGCGCCATCCAACTGGCGAAAGAAAATCCAAAGCTCGGCATCGGGATCCATTTGGCTATCGACGGCCCCAACAATATTGGAAAGAAGTACACTACTCTGCTCGACCCTCAAACGGGCGAATTTTACGAGGATTTGGTCGCGGTAAAAAAAATAAGGAAAGGCAAATTTAATTTTGAAGAGTTAATTTCAGAATATTCGCTGCAGATTGAAAAGGTTAAAAATGAGGGAATAACCATCACACATTTGGACCATCACCACCATTTTCACCTCTATTTCCCCATTTTGAAAGCGGTGATCGCAGTGGCCAAAAAATATAAAATTCCATACATCCGCCCACAGAAAATACTTTACGCGGCCCACAACCCATTTCCAAAAAATATCTATAGGCTTTACCATCAATTCTATTTGTCCAGCAGGTATAATACAATTGACGGTTATACCAGTCTTATTGGGTGCGATTCGGACCAAATGTCCACTAAGTTTCAAACTGTTTTAAATTCTAACAAAAAGACAATCGAATTAGTGGTCCATCCCTTAAAGGAAAATGGCGAAATAGATTTTTTAACGAATCCCGAGATTGTTGAAAAAGCGCAGAACCATCTAATCAATTACGCAAATTTGGTGTAAAAAATGAAACCGAAGCAAACCATTTTAATATTTCATCCCGCGTTGGCACCTTACAGGGTTGACTTTTTTAATGCGTTGCACCGAGCATTCAATGCCCATTTCTATTTTAATCTGCTGAACGTAAGCGACCAAAAGTTTGATCAGGACGATTTGAAAGGCAAGAGCGAATTTTCATCAAATTACTTGCAAAAGGGATTCGAATTTATGGGAAAATCATTTCGAACGGGCGCCATTTCAGCAATTAAAAAACATAAGCCGGACATTATTTTGTGCAGCGAGTACGGCCCACTCACCTGTTTGGTTTTCGCCTATGTAAACCTGTTCCGAAAAAAGGTTCGATTTTACACGATAAGCGATGACAGTATTGCCAATTCCATAGAACGAAAAGGAGTGCGGAAATGGTTGCGAAACCTAATATGCAAAAAAGGCAATGGTGTTCTTTTTACGAGCGAAGCAGTTTGCAATTGGCACAAAGAAAATGTCTCCAAAAAAATAAAAACCCTCGAATTGCCTATCATCCATAACGATGAGGTGCTTCGCAAAAGGTATTTTGACAGTTTAAATGAAGCCAATGCGAACATCGAAAAATATAATTTGAAAGGAAAAAAGGTTATCCTTTTCGTCGGCAGATTGGTGCAGGTTAAAAACCTTCGGTTCCTTTTGAAATGTTTTTCAAAAATTGATACTTCGGATTGCAGCTTGGTACTCGTTGGAGATGGGGAACTTCGGGGAGCATTGGAAAACCACGCAAAAGACCTCGGTATTTCAGACAAAGTTATTTTCACTGGAAGAAAGGAAGGCAAGGCGCTTTACAGCTGGTACACGTTTTCCCAAATATTTGTTTTTCCCAGCACCTATGAACGGTACGGCGCCGTGGTAAACGAAGCCTTGCTGGGCGGTTGTTACACATTGTGTTCCGCTGCGGCCGGGGCTTCCAGCTTAATCGACGCCAAAAACGGACAGCTTTTCGACCCAAAAAACGAAACGGATTTTATTGAAAAACTGCAAGCTGCAATTGACAGTTCAAACCCTTTGGAAACTGAAATCACAAACCTTCGGGAAAACAAAATGCCTTTCACCTTTGACGAAAAAATAGGTTCCCTAATAAAACAATTATGAAGAAAAAAGTCTTGTTTATTCTTCATCTTCCGCCGCCCGTGCATGGCTCTTCCATGGTTGGTCAATACATCAAGAACAGCTCGATTATTAATGAAGCCATCCATTCGGAATTTATCAATTTGGGAACTTCCAAATCTTTGGACGAAATAGGTAAAAACCCAGTCCAGAAAATTGGGGCGTACCTAAAAATCGTTTTTCAAACGCTGAAACAATTGATCGTTTTCAGACCTAATTTGGTCTATATTGCGTTAACGGCAAAAGGAAAAGCCTTTTATAAAGACGCTTTCATTGCCTTGCTGGCGAAACTTTTCGGGAGAAAAATCGTATATCATCTCCATAACAGAAGTATTGCGGAACGCCAGGAAAAATGGTTGGATGTCGTGCTTTGCAAGTTGCTTTTTAAAAACGCGGACGTTATTTTATTGTCGAAATATTTATATCCCGAAATACAAAAGTACGTTCCCGAAAACCGCGTGCATTATTGCCCAAACGGGATTCCCGATACAGTCTCCAAAATCCCAAATGAAAAAATCCCAAATTCCGATGAAAGGGTAGCAATTCTATTTTTATCAAATTTAATGAGGGCCAAGGGCGTATTTGTGCTTTTGGAAGCCTGTGGGATTTTACAGGAAAAACAACTTCCCTTTCATTGCACATTTATTGGGGGTGAAAGTGATATTACTTCTGAAATATTTCAGAAAAAAGTGAGCGAACTTGGCCTTTCGGAAAAGGTACATTATGCCGGAAAAAAATACGGGGCTGAAAAGGAAAGGGCGTTTTCAAAAGCGGATATTTTTGCGTTCCCCACTTTAAACGAAACCTTTGGACTTGTAAATCTTGAGGCGATGCAATTTTCTTTGCCCATTGTCGCTACGTTTGAAGGCGGGATTCCCGATGTGGTTGAAGAAGGAAAAACAGGGTTTCTGGTAGAAAAAGAAAACGCCGGCGCCTTTGCCGAAAAATTGGAAATTCTGATAAAAAATGGTGAACTGCGCAAGCGAATGGGAGAGGCTGGAAAACTGCGATTTGAAAGGCATTTCACCTTAACAACCTTTGAAAATCGCTTTTCATCGATAATCCATAAATTAGTATAAAGGGTTGCCGTTAATTTTCAATATTTTAATTAAATTGGCGCCACTTCCCCACAGCCTACAAACCACCGTAAATACTGAAAATTCTATCAAAATTTTAGACATCTATTTTATAGAAATTGCTTTTGCAGAAATTGTTTTATGAAAAAAATTGAGTTTCCCGATAACAAGAAATTTATTTTCACGATCATCGACGATACCGATGATGCCTATCTTGAAACGATCAAACCGGTTTATGACCTTCTTTATAAAAATGGGCTGCGAACCACAAAAACCGTTTGGGTCTATCCGGTGCGCGATCCCGAACGTTCCAAGGGCGATTCATTACAGCGCGCTGAGTACAAGGAGCACATTCTGGATCTGCAAAAAAAGGGATTTGAAATTGCGATGCACAACGTAGGAAGTGGCGATTTTGAAAGGCCCGAAATAATCGAGGGGATAAAGGTCTTTGAAAGCATTTTTGGCCAAAGTCCAAAACATCACGTAAACCATTCGTATAATCCGGATAATATTTATTGTGGCAGCAAGCGTTTCAGTTTTCCGCTGAATTGGGTCGTAAGGAAAATGTATTCGCAGTACGATTCATTTTTTGGCGAAGTGAAGGGATCGAAGCATTTTTGGGGCGATCTTCATAAAAAGCATATTAAATACAGCAGAAATTACGAAATAGATCAATTGGATACTTTTGGAAAGAATCCGTATATGCCCTATAAAGACAAGGTTTATGACGAATTTGCCAATTATTGGTATTCCTCAACTTTTGCTTCAAACCAGTGGATGTTCAACCAGCGGGTGCATAAAAAATCCATTGACCAATTGGAAAAGGATGGCGGCATCTGCATACTGTACACCCATTTGGGATATTATCATAAAAACGGAAAAATTGACGAAGGCTTTCAAAAGGCAATCGAATATTTGGGCACCAAAAAAACCGGCTGGTATATTCCGGTAAACGAGGTCCTCGATTTTTTGATGGAAAAAAAGATTGAAAATGGCGTACCGGAATACATTCCTTTCTGGTTCAAAAAAAGATTGGAACTCCATTCGCTCCTAACACGGATAAAATATAGATATTTTGTAAAAAAGGACGATTATCATTTCAAACTTTCCGAGGAATACAATGAAACTAAAACAACAAAACAATAAATCTAAATGCAAAGAATAGCACTCATAGGCATTGGTAAAATGGGACTTTCCCATCTGGCCATTGCGAACCAAACCCCAGGAATTGAGGTAAAGGCAATCTGCGACACTTCAAAGCAACTCATCCGGGCCATTGAAAAAAACACCAAGTTCGTCTGTTATACCGATAGCGAAAAAATGATAAATGAAGTGCCTTTGGACGGCGTTATGATCTTGGTTCCAAACGCCCACCACTTTAATCTGGTAAAATATTGCATAGAAAAAGGCATTCACGTATTCGTTGAAAAACCATTAACTTTAAGTTATAAGGACAGCAAATATTTGGTCGATTTGGCAAAAACAAATAATGTGAAGGGGCAGGTAGGCTATGTAAACAGGTTCAATCCTGTTTTTCAGCGCGTCAAAAAATTGTTGGATCAAAACATTATTGGCGAGGTAGGCAATTACGTGAATAGGATGACCGGCGGCGTCATTTTGAAGGAAAGCAGCAAAGGCTGGCGCAACGATTACAAAAAAGGTGGCGGGTGCCTTTTTGATTACGGCCCGCATTGTTTTGATTTGTCAACCTATTTTTTCGGCACCGATGTTATGGTACAATCCTCGGTTTTAAAGAAGGTCTTTTCAACGGCGGTTGATGATATGGTTTATGCAACCCTGCTTCACAACAACAAAATTGTGGGTTTCAATTATATAAATTGGTCCGACGGCTCTGTGCGGAAAGCGACCAATAATATAGAAATTACGGGAAGCAAAGGGAAAATTTTGGCGAGCAAACAGGAGTTAAGTATATTTTTAACGGAAGCAAATACGGAATTGAAGCTCGAAAAAGGCTGGAACCAAATGTACGTGACCGATGAAAACATGGACGTGCCATATTATCTGAGGGGAGAGGATTTCTCAAGGCAACTGATTGAATTTTCAGATCTTCTCAATGGGAAAATTGAAGAATCCATTTCCTCGCTTTACAGCGCGAGTGTTACGGATAGATTGTTGGAAGAAACCAAAAATTTAAACAAGGAATTATTATGATGGATAAAGTTATTTTTGGGGACAATCAGTTTTTTGGCGTAAACCACATGTCTGAACAGACCGCGATAAAACAGGCGCAGAAATTCAGAACGGCTGATGATATTTATAAAACCTTGGAATACGTGAACGATATTGGTATTAAAAGTTTCATGTTTACAACCCACAACCAATTGGAAGAGGTTTTTGAAAAAATGAAAAAGAACCCGAAGTTTGATGATTTCAAATTATACCCCAGCATGCCGTATGCGCACAAATATGCCGATGCCTTGGTGGAATTGGGCCCTTTTGAAATGATAAACAAATTCACGCCCGGCAATAAACTAATTTCGGGATTGAAAGGGGTGGGTTCGGTACTAAGCGCCAATCCGGTGCCGATTATGAAATTGTTGGTAGATTCGGAAATGAAGTTGCTGAAAGGAATGAACGTGCAGGGTATCTTTTTGCTAAACATTGTAACCGATTTGATCCTCGGTCTGGAAATGCACGATATCCTTTTTGAATTTGCACAATACACGGAGAAAAAGTACAATGTGAAGGCAGGCTTTTTCACCATGAATTACGTTAAGCTCCACGATGTTTTAGTAAATAAATTAGGGTTGAAGGATCCTATAATTGTGAGCAACATCAACAAGATAGGTTTTAGGATGAATCCTTCAAAAGTAGAAGTGGAACGTATTTTGGCTAAAAAGGACAGTTACAATATCGCTATGTCATTTTTGGCTTCGGGGGCGCTACGGCCCAAGGAAGCTGCGGACTATATTGCTTCCATAGAAGGCGTTGATGCGGTGCTTTTTGGCGCCTCAACCCCAAGCCATATAAAAGAGACAAAACTAATTTTGGAAGAAACTTTAGCAAGATAAACGATGGATCGGTTTTATATAGGAAAGATAGGTATTTCAAAAGTAAATCTAAATACGGCCGTGGCCCATTTGAACGAAGCGGTCAGCAATCACAAATATGGCTATGTATGCGTCACAAATTCACGGGCAACTTATATAGCGAACCACGAGCCCGATTATTTAAAAGTCCAAAACGGTTCGTTGCTTACGGTGCCGGACGGGATGCCGTTGGTTTGGATTGCCCATAATAAAGGGCTGGCAGAAATGGGCAAAGTTTCGGGACAGGATTTAATGGATGCCATTTTTAAAATTTCAGTGGAAAAAGGATATTCCCATTATTTTTACGGTTGTTCCGAAAAAACCTTGGAACTGCTCAGAAAAAACCTGCAAAAACGCTATCCCGGTTTGGAAATCAAAGATTTGGTTTCGCCACCGTTCCAGCCTTTGGAAAATTTTGATATTCCCGCGTTGGCGGCGCAAGTGAATGCGCTCAAACCAACATTTTTCTGGTGCGGATTGGGCTGTCCGAAACAGGAACGGTTGATGGCGATGTTGCAGCCCCATCTTACCGAAACAATTTCAATAGGAGTAGGCTTGGCCTTTGAATATTATGCCGAAACCGTAAAGCGCGCCCCAATGTGGATGCAAAAAAATGGATTGGAATGGACGTACAGGTTATACAAGCAACCCGACAGGATTACCTATCATTCCATGAAGAGATTGTTCAATATAATGATTCCGGTAACGAAATCTTTTTTCAAACTGAAAATAGATTAATTAAAACATAAAACGCAATGATTAACGTAGGGATATTGGATGGCCAAAGTGTACAGGCACTTATTTTCGCGAAGCAATTGGCTAAAGCGGGCTATAAGGTCGTTCTCTTTTGCGATTCCAAGCTTTCCTACGGCTACCACACCAAGTATGCACATAAAAAAGTGCTTTGCCCTTCAACACAAAAGCAAACGTCTATCTTTCATGAATTTTTCCTGAATTATTTGGAGAATGAAAAGCTGGAGGTAGTGCTTCCGATGAACGATTATTCGGCAAAATATTTAAGCGAATACAAGCCGATTCTTCAAGACAAAGTAAAATTTGTAATTCCGGATTTTTCGGTTTTTATGAAAGGGTATGATAAAAACCAATTGATGAAGGTTTGTGCAGAGAATGGCATACCGCACCCAAAAACGATTGATATTTCTACTTTGGAAAAGGGCGCTGAGCCTGATTTTAATTTCCCTGCATTGGTTAAACCCAACGAAACCACCGGCGCGCGCGGGTTCAGAAAAGTGGAAAGTTTTGAGGAATTGTGGAAAGTTTACGAACCCATATTTAAGGAGTTCGGCAATTGCCATCTTCAGGAATTGATTCCCGAAGGCGGCATGCAATACAAAGTGCAGCTTTTAATAAAAGACCAAATTGGCATCAACAGTACGGTAATAGAAAAACACAGATATTATCCTATAAATGGCGGTAGCAGTTGCTTTAACCACACTGTTGTAAATGACGAATTGGTAAAAATATGTACCGAAGTATTACGGATACTTGGGTGGGAAGGTTTTGCCGATTTCGATTTAATAGAAGACCCAAGAAACGGGATTATAAAAATCATGGAAATTAACCCCCGCGCCCCAGCCTGCATCAAAGCATCGGTAATATCGGGGGTAGATTTTCCAAATGCAATCGTGGATCTTTCGTTGCATAAACCTGTAAAAACCTACACCTATAAACCGGATAAGTATTTGCGGTATTTCAGTATGGATTTGCTTTGGCTAATTTCCCAAAAAAGTAAGTGGAAAGGTTTTAAGGAATGGAAAAAACAGCTATTTTCAAATCGACATTTTTTACAGGATGGTGAATTGTTTGACCCCCTGCCGTTTATAGTTGGTGCATGCTCCGGAATAGCAAAACAAATTAACCCCAGGTTTAGGGCCTCAAAAAAAGGAATGAACCAATGAGTATTTAAATGGTCCGTAGTTTCTGAACTGTTTTTATATCAAATATATTAAGTAAATTCGTTGTAGTAGTAATACAGTAAACAGCTAACTAACCTTTGTAAATTTCAGAAGAATAAAATGAAGAATAATGTCCAAATAATACTAATATTAGTAACATTGGTATTGCAATCGTGCGCTAGCAAAAAGGAAATTTTGTACCTACAGGACGCGGACCTCTACGATTATCAAAACATAGAATATGAATCTTCAAAAATTCAGCCCAATGATATTTTGAGCATTACCGTGAGCGCTCTGGTGCCGGAAACAGCGATACCGTACAATGTCCAGACTGCCAACACCTCAGGAAGCCCCAGTTTGGATATTATAAAGCTGCAAGGCTATTTGGTTTCAAAGGAAGGAACCATTGTTTTCCCCGTTTTGGGTAAAATCGCGGTTGGCGGAAAATCAACTGCGGAAATTGAAAAGGACATCGCACAGCGTTTGGAAGACGGCGGCCACCTCAAGGAACCCACAGTGAGCGTCCGGTTGCTGAATGCCAAAGTTACTATCTTGGGAGAAGTTAAAAATCCTGGAACCTATACATTTACCGAACAGAATATTACACTGCCACAAGCACTGGGATATGCGGGCGACTTAACCATAAATGGCCAAAGAAATGACGTTCTTTTGATAACCGAGGAAAACGGTGTTCGTAAAGTGGTCCATATAGATTTAACCAGTGCAGACTGGTTCAATTCATCCCATTATTTCATAAAACCCAATGATTTTATTGTGGTAAACCCAAACGATGCCAAAGTAAAAAGCGCCGGAATTATTGGTGATGCAGGTATTGTGCTAACCATTGTTTCCATTGCGCTTACGGCCGCTGTATTAATAGTAAAATAAAAAATGAAAGGATCAACGCCATATTCACTGGATATTCAAGAAGAGGAAGAACAATTTGACATCAGGAAAGCCTTGTCAAAATATGTAAGATATTGGCCTTGGTTTTTAGCGGCTATTTTCATCAGTCTCGTGATAGGATATTTTTACCTTCGCTATTCGCCCGTGATTTTTGAATCGGTTGCCAAAATAAAAATATTGGACGATTCCAAACAACTGAATATTTCCGTGGACCCTATGTCGGTTTTGAACGGCAACTCCAAGATTAACATGGATAATGAAATAGAAGTCCTGGAATCGTATCGGATTTTGAGCCATGTGGTCAACGAAATGGATCTGGATATAACCTATGCGGTAGTTGGCAAACTGAAGACCACCCAAATTTGGGACGCCCCATTTTTTGTAATAAAGGAATTTCCGAAGGACAGTTTAACCAAACCTCTCTCCTATACCGCGACAGTCGATGCTTCTGGGCTTACGATTGTTGATGAGCAAAAGCATACGCTATTTGTTGAACCAAACCAAACAAGTGTTCCCACAAAATATTTTCCGCTAAGCATAACCCTTTTGAAGGATGCAAATCTGGAA
Organism: Aequorivita todarodis; assembly: GCF_028561335.1. Lineage (GTDB taxonomy): Bacteria > Bacteroidota > Bacteroidia > Flavobacteriales > Flavobacteriaceae > Aequorivita > Aequorivita todarodis. The sequence goes on from NZ_JAQQTG010000019.1 coordinate 217,064, forward strand.
GAGCACAGTGATGCCCTCTATCAAATAGTTATTAGCCCTGTTAAAGACGTGGTCATGAACCTGATTGATGAGTTGAAGGTTGAGGCTACAAACAAAACAAGTGAAATCCTTACCCTCTCGCTCCAAGGCGAAAACCCGGAAAGGAACGAGCGCATTTTAAACAAAATAATAGAAACTTTCAATGAGGATGGCATTTTGGATAGACAATTGATTTCAAAACGCACGGTTGATTTTACGGATGAAAGAATTGTAGATCTTTCGGGCGAGCTGAGCACGATAGAGGGCAAAAAGGAATCTTTTCAAAGAAACAACAACCTTTCCTATATCGAGGCGGACGCTGGAATGAGTATCCAGAAAAAGGCTATTGCCGAGGATGAAGTAAACAAACTGCAAACCCAGATTGAACTTTCAAAATTATTGAAGGAATCACTTTCAGACCAGGGCGACTATGGGTTATTGCCCGCAGATATAGGTCTGGAGAATAGCGGGATCAATTCCTTGGTTTCGAGTTACAATAAATTAGCACTGGAATATCAAAAATTGGCAGCCAGTGCCGGCGAAAACAACCCTACCCTACAGGAATTGTCCAGCCAAATGAACAGGACAAAGCAGAATATTATAAATACGGTAAACGTTTACCAACAGCAACAAAACGTTTCCCTTGCGCAACTTAGCCGACAAAAAAATAAGGCCGGCGCCCAGTTTTCCAGAATTCCCGAAAAACAGAACATATTGCGTTCTATAGAAAGGCAACAGAGTATTAAAGAAAGTTTATACCTTCTTCTTTTACAAAAAAGAGAAGAGGCCGCCATTAACTATGCCGTTACGGCCCCTTCCATTAAAGTAGTTGATTATGGCTTGAGCGATAGCCGCCCAGTATCTCCGAAGAAAAAAGTAGTTTATGCCATTTCACTTCTTATGGGAATTTTGCTTCCGTTCGGATTTCTTTACCTGAAATTTACCACGGATACCAAGATCCATGAACGGGCGGATGTTGAGAAATTGCATACCGATATCCCCATAGCGGCAGAAATCCCCTATTTTGAAAATATCAAAAGTTTTACACAAGCCAACGATCGTTCTATCCTTGCTGAATCCTTTAGGATTTTGAGCACCAATGTTAACTATCTTTTGGGCAAAAAAGGAAAAGAAGGAAGGGTTATTTTCGTAACCTCTTCCGTAAAGGAAGAAGGAAAGACCTTAGTTGCGCTCAACCTTTCTTTGGCCTATGCGAGTATTAAAAAGAAGGTCCTGCTGGTGGGCGCCGATTTAAGAAACCCACAGTTGCACTCCTATTTTGATATTGACAAAAACAATGTGGGCCTTTCAAATTATTTGCACGACCCAAAAATAGATTGGAAAGACTGCATCCACAAGGGTTTTGGGTTAAATGATTTCCATAAGGTGTGCTTCGCAGGTGCCATTCCGCCAAACGCCCCAGAACTTTTATCGAGTCCAGCTTTTGAAGATTTCATAAATGCCGTAAAAAAGGAATTTGATTACATTATTGTGGATTGCGCTCCCACATTATTGGTTACCGATACGCTTCTAATATCTGAATACGCAGATTCCACCCTATATGTTGTAAGAGCCGAATTTACCGATAAACGCTTATTCGAATTTATTAAGGGCTTAAACAAAAACCATAGATTAAAAAATATGGCATTCGTAATAAATGACGTAAAGATTGATAAACTGAACGGTTATAACTATGGCTACGGTTACGGGTATAGCGAAACTGTTATCTCAAGCCCTTGGTACAAACGTTTTCTGAAAAAAAAGACCAATAAACCTGAAAGCTAATTTTGGGCCATAAAAACGAACCTTATTTCTTGCATGGTTTTTCTTAACGTAAAGCAAACCCGAGTGTTTTAACAAGATTTTTACATCTGGTTTATTACCTTCGCAATCTCTTCTTAAATTGTTAAAAAAATGACATATCCAAAAAGCAGCTTTCTTTTTTCGCTGCTCCTTTTCACTTTCTCTTTTGCAATTACCGCACAGGAAGTTATTCCAGACAATCAACATCTTTTTGATAATTTTTCATACCGGCAGGGGAATGTGTATCGTACCGCCTCGGGAAAACCGGGCCCGGAATATTGGCAGAATTCCGCAGACTACAATTTGCAGGCAACCTTGGACGATAAAAACCACACCGTTTCAGGAAACGTAACCATTCACTACACAAACAACAGTCCGGAAACCTTGGATTTTATTTGGCTTTATCTCGAACAGAACCGTTTCACCGAAAACTCCCGTGGCACTTTAACCACCCCCGTTCAGGGCAATCGTTACAGTGGTGACGTGGAAGGTGGTTTTGAGTTGAAAAATGTTTCGGCAAAAACAAAGACCGGAACTTCTTCAAAATATATAATTTCCGATACGCGGATGCAGCTTTGGTTGGATAAACCTTTGGCCGCGAAAGGCGGGGAAGTGGAAATAAAAATGGATTTCAAATTTAAGGTTCCCGTGGAAGGAATGGACCGCATGGGCAGACTGGATGTAAAAGATGGAACCATATACGCCATTGCGCAATGGTATCCGCGTGTGGCCGTTTTTGATGATGTTGTGGGCTGGAATACCGATCCCTATTTAGGCGCAGGCGAGTTTTATTGCGAATATGGAAATTTCGATGTAAAAATAACTGCTCCCGCCTATCAAACCGTAATCTGTTCCGGTGTTTTGCAAAACCCGAAGGAGGTGCTTACCAAGGAACAACAAGAACGCTGGGCGCAAGCTGAAGGAAGCGATAAAACCGTTTACATCATAAAACCGGAAGAAGTGGGCAAGCCCGAAGCCCACGCCAAGACCGGCGGCACGCTTACTTGGCATTTCAAAATGGAAAACACCCGCGATGTGGCCTGGGCCGCTTCCAAAGCATTTATTTGGGACGCAGCGCGCATGAATCTGGGCGATGGCAAAACAGGATTGGCACAATCAGTTTACCCAAAGGAAAGCGACGGTAAAAATGCTTGGTCGCGCTCAACAGAATTCACTAAGGGTTCCGTGGAGTTTTATTCAAAAACCTATTTCCCTTATCCGTACCATAACGCTATTAACGTAGCGGCCAGCGTGGGCGGTATGGAATATCCGGGTGTTAGTTTTTGCCATTACCAAAGTAAGGGCGCGGACCTTTGGGACGTTACCGATCACGAATTTGGCCACAACTGGTTCCCGATGATCGTGGGCAGCAACGAGCGCCGCTACCCGTGGATGGACGAGGGATTCAATACTTTTATAAATCATTATAGCACCGTGGCTTTTAACAATGGGGAATTTCCAACAACTACCGATAGCCCGAAAAACTTGGTACGCTATTTAACCTACGAAAACCGCGAGGGCATTGATACCTATCCCGATGTGGCAAATGCGATGAACTTGGCCTATACCGCATACTACAAACCGGCAGTGGGGCTTTATCTGCTTCGCGAATACATACTGGGTACGGAACGTTTTGACAATGCCTTTAAAAGCTATATCCATACTTGGGCATACAAACATCCGCAACCCAATGACTTTTTCAATCATATAGAAAACGTCGCTGGCGAAGATCTTTCCTGGTTCTGGAAAGGGTGGTTTTATGGCAACGGCAACATCGATTTGGGTATTTCGGAAGTAAAACCTTATTTGGGAAATTATTTGATTACGGTTGAAAACGATGGGCAAATCCCGATGCCGGTGCAACTTGAAGTGATCTATACTGACAATTCCAAAGAAGAAATTAGGCTTCCCGTTGAAATCTGGCAGCGCGGCAATAGCTGGACACACCTTTTGAAAACTACCAAACAAGTGCAGCGCGTGGTTTTGGATCCCAACAAAATGCTGCCCGATGTAAATGTTTTAAACGATACTTGGAATAAACTTTAATAGTTTACATAATATGCCCAGCCGAAATTACGCTATAAATGTCAGTCTGAGCTTGTCGAAGACAATCCGTACTTGCACTTCGACAAGCTCAGTGTAACATAGCGGTATTTAGCATCCGCCTAAATGAACCATTGGATATTGGCTTACATCTATAGTAACATCGTTCGTGCTTTTTTTTACCATTTCAATCGCTTCGTCTGTGCTGTATTTATGCGGACCTATGTAAAAAGTAGCTCCCCGTTTTCCCAATTCCTTTACATATTCCACTTTATTTGAATTTGGCGGTGGCGGAGCCTCGGGAGCCATATATAAGTTTCCGTTTTCTACGGAAGGCATTTTCTGGTTATCTTTTATTGCGATCTTTTTTTTGTCAAAAGGCTCTTGGTACAAATGAACTGTATTTTCCTCTTTACTGATATAGATTCCTATATTATTGTTTTTATCAAGTAACTCATTGGCTTTTTCAAAAGTGATACGCTCTCCTTTATAGTAATAATTCGCTTCACTGAACTTTTTATTGTCTTCTTCTCTAGAATAATTTTGCGTCTGATTGCATTCCGGAAAAGGTTGGGCTTTTGCCCGCTGCGCAAGTGTCATTTTTCGGTAAATGATTTCCAGCCGTTCCAAATCTTTCTTTTTGATGATTCGTTTTTCAATATCAATCGCATTGTATTTTTTCGCCAGTTTGTTGTATTCGGCTATTTCTGCTTTAGTGGCTTTTTGCTGAACAAGCTCTGAATGAACTTCTTTCTTTAAAACTTCCTTCGTACTAAACCCATATATCAATACGGAAAGCAAGGGCAAAAGCAAAAGGCTTCGAAGCCAAACAGATCTTTTTGAGGTGTGTGTTTTCATAAGGGTAAATCTTTTTTTGATTGATGAATAATTCAGGGAATGCGCCAGTGAAGGCGTAATTGCATCCCGATAGCTGTCGGGAGATGAAAATGCAAGCAATATTTTTTGATATGCTGAGGTTTCTGCGCCCGTGTTCAAAACCGCACGGTCGGCCAAAAATTCGTGGTTCAGTTTGATGCTTTTTTTGATGAAATGGAACAGCGGATTGAACCAAAATACGATCTGTAATATTTCAACAAAAATAATGTCCAAACTGTGTTTTTGGCGTGCGTGGGTTTCTTCGTGAAATATGACTTCCTGCGGAATTTCACGGTTTTCGAATTGCTTTTTGTTCAGAAATATATAGTTGAAAAAAGTGTGCGGAATGACGGTTTCACTTAAAAGTACATTTATAAACCTGCTGTTTTTATATTTTGGGTTTTTTCGAATTTGTTGGATCAGACCAAAAAGATTTCTGAAAAATTTAATGCTAAAAAACAGCACGCCCAAGCCATAAATCGTCCAAAGCACGAACGGCCAGTAATTTAAGGTTTGTTCAACTTCAGTATAATTTAATTGCGGAGTTACTTCGGAATAAATTGGGACTATGGGCGAAACTTCCACATAACTGGTAAAAGTGATAAGCGGAATTAGAAAAGCGGCCAATAAACTCCCGAAGAGATAAAAACGCTTAAAAGTGTGCATGGAGGTGTTTTCCAAAACAACTTTGTAAAAAGCGAAAAGGACGGCAAGAATGGCTGCGGATTTCAGTAAATATAGTTCCATAACTACTTCTTTTTAATTTCAGAATCTATCAATGTTTTAAGGGCTTCCAATTCTTTTTTGGAAAGATTGGTCTCTTCGGTAAAGAAAGAGGCAAATTGCGATGGACTGTTGTTAAAGAAATTTTTGATCAGCCCGTTTACGTGCTTTGAAAAATAATCCTTCTTTTTTACCAGGGGAAAGTATTCCCGCGAACGTCCAATTTGTTTATAATCCACAAAATTTTTGTCTTGCATCCGTTTCAAAAGCGTGGCAACGGTTGTGGTTGCGGGTTTTGGCTCGGGGTATGCCTCTATTAAATCTTTCATAAAGGCGCGTTCCTGTTTCCACAAAATCTGCATTAATTGTTCTTCTGAATTTGATAAGGCCATTGTTAAAATCTATTTATGCTCTACAAACGTAGAACAAATATTTTTATTCTACAAATGTAGAGGTGAAAAATTTTCCAAACAGCAAATCCCAAATTCCAAAAGATCAATCTAAACCTTAATATTAGTGCTCTGTTTCGATTTCTGTTTCGATTTCGATTTCAAAAAGAATATCTTTGACCTAAATTATTTTAAGATGAGTTTAGAAAATGAACTGCAGCAACGCAGCGATAATAAATGTGAACTTTGCGGTTCAGGGGAAAATTTAAGTGTTTATGAAGTACCAAATTCTCCAACTGATGTTGCCGATACAAGTATTTTAATTTGTGAAACTTGCAAAGAGCAAATTGAAGACCCCGAAAAAGTAGATCCCAATCATTGGCGCTGCTTAAACGATAGTATGTGGAGCACAGTGCCAGCCGTGCAGGTTATGGCGTGGCGTATGCTCAATAGACTTAAAGCCGAAGGCTGGCCGCAGGATTTGCTGGATATGATGTATTTGGAAAATGAAACCAAGGAGTGGGCAAAGGCAGGGCTCACCGAAAACACGGGCAAAGCAATCATTCATCGCGACAGCAACGGAAATATCTTGGAAGCCGGCGATAGTGTAGTCTTAATAAAGGATTTAAAAGTAAAAGGCAGCAGTATGGTCGCCAAGCAGGGCACCGCCGTCCGTAGAATTTCCCTGGATCACGAAAATGAAAAATATATTGAAGGGAAGGTTGATGGCCAGCAAATTGTGATTATTACTGATTTTGTGAAGAAAATATAATTTCTATTCGAATATTCAATTAACTAATCTACAAAACCCAAGGAAATAGAGCTTTAGTTTTTGCTTTGTAATCTATATAGGTTTTCCCGAAGTGTTCCGTGAGCCATTGCTCTTCCAGTTTCAATTTTCGCCATAGGGAAAAAAATACAATGAGAATGGCCAATATAGCACGATAATCGCCTACAATTAACGTGTTTCCAATAAACAACAATAATATAGCAGTATATATCGGGTGCCGAATAATTTTATAAGGCCCAGTTGTTATAAGTTCATGGTCTTTTTTCAACTGTACGGAAACACTCCAGTTTTTTCCCAATGAAAATCGTGACCAACAAGCAAGCAACGTTCCCAACCATGCAATACTTGCGCCTATAATTCCTACCAAATTGGTGTGTTCCACAAAATTTTCGCGTATCCACATGCCCATAAACCATTCGGTTGGGCCTAAAAGTAAACCAGCAATAATTAGCGGAAACCAATACCATAAAAACCGTTTTAGAAGCGGTTCTTGTTTATCCGTTTTTTTAGTTTGAAGCGCTCCAATTATCCAAACTATTAAAAATACTAACCAAGCAAGGTGTAGCGCAATTTTGGCCTGTTCCATAAATTATAAATACATTTTCGGCAAACTTAAGTCTGAAATATGGGACTATATAAGGCTTGGGATGAATAACAAGCTTTTGGGACAAGTGTCAAGCATGACGGTTCAAAACCTTCATTTTTTCTTCAAAAGTGGAAATTTTACTTCGTGAAACTGGGATGGGATTTTTAATTTTTTTTAGTTTTAATTGATATCCTTGCGCATTTCCGGAGATGCTTTCAATTCTTTTTAAGTTTATCAAATACGAACGGTGAATTTTTGCAACAAAAGAAATGGCTTTCAATTGATTTTCCAGTTCGGTCAGCGTGATTCGTTTTACCAATTTTTGAATTTCATTTTCGCGTGCAAGATAAATTTCCAAGTAATTTTTTTCGGCTTTGGCAAAAAGGAATTGGTTGATTTCCAACTCAAAATCATCAGCTTTCAATTGTGTTTTTATGGGAATTACTTGTTCAATTTCAGTAGTTTTTATTGGAATTTGAAGTGAGATTAATTTTGCCGATTTTTCTTGATACCGATCGTGAAGCCTTTTAAAATTAAAAGGAATAAAAATAAGGATGAACAAAATTCCGGCGAGTATGGTGTTTTTCAATTCAACCCAAAAATGGTAGGCCGACCAATTGTCGGGATTGGTATAAATTAAATCACGCACCAAGAAATTAAAGATTCCCACGAGAATTAAATAACTTAAAATAACCCAAATTTCTTCTTTTACCTTCCATTTTTCATCAATCTCTTTAATTTGTTGAACTACTAAGAAAATAAGTAAAAATAAAAGTGAGGGAATTAAAGCGTGAATGAAGCAGATCCACGCATAGCCCATCCTATGTTCTGAAAGATTTACCTGAAAAGGCTGAAACAAGTAATTGAAGAGAAACGTAACCGCAAAAATACACGAGGAAATTACGAACAGCGTTTTCCCTCGATAGTAAAAGGGATAAGGCTGAGAAAGAAAGTTAGTTAGTTTGGAAGGGCCCATTTTTCTCAGCCTTACAATATGTTATTTACTCAATTCTGTAAAAAAATGATAAAACTGCGGAATGGTCTCAATGCCCTTTAAATAGTTCCAAATTCCAAAATGCTCGTTGGGCGAGTGGATGGCATCGCTGTCCAAACCGAAGCCCATTAAAATGGTTTTGCTTTTCAATTCTTTTTCAAACAGCGCAACAATTGGAATACTACCGCCACTTCGCTGTGGGATTGGCGTCTTGCCAAAGGTTTCCTCATACGCCTTTTCAGCAGCCTTGTAGCCCAAACTATCTATTGGCGTAACATACGCCTGCCCGCCGTGGTGCGGTTTCACTTTTACGCGAACGCCTTCGGGGGCGATGCTTTCAAAGTGTTTTTTGAAAAGCTCGGTAATCTTTTTCCAGTCTTGGTTTGGCACCAAGCGCATACTAATTTTAGCGTATGCTTTGCTGGCTATTACTGTTTTGGCACCTTCGCCTGTGTAGCCGCCCCAAATTCCGTTTACGTCCAAGGTTGGGCGGATGGAATTGCGCTCGTTGGTGGAATATCCCTTTTCGCCATAAACGGCGCCAATATCCAGGGCTTTTTTATAATCCTCCAGATTGAAGGGCGCTTCCGCCATTTTCTCACGTTCCTTTTTGGAAAGTTTTTCCACATCGTCATAAAAGCCGGGAATGGTAATATGAGTGTTCTTATCGTGAAGCGAGGCAATCATCTTGCACAAAATATTTATCGGGTTTGCCACAGCACCGCCATACAGGCCGCTGTGCAGATCGCGGTTTGGCCCGGTGACTTCCACTTCCACATAACTCAAGCCGCGAAGCCCTGTGGTTATTGATGGCACATCTTTGGCGATCATTCCCGTGTCGCTGATTAAGATAACATCGTTGGCCAATTTCTTTTTGTTTTTGGTAACGAACCATTCCAGACTGCTACTGCCCACTTCTTCCTCGCCCTCGATCATAAATTTCACGTTGCAGGGCAGTTGGTCGGTTTTGGTCATATATTCCAGAGCCTTTACGTGCATATACATTTGGCCTTTGTCGTCACAGCTGCCGCGGGCGAAAATGGCGCCTTCGGGATGCAGTTTTGTTTTTTTGATGACCGGCTCAAACGGCGGACTGTCCCACAAATCCAATGGATCTGGCGGTTGCACGTCGTAATGGCCGTAAACCAGAATGGTCGGCAATTTTTTATCGATCATCTTTTCGCCGTAAACTATTGGGTAGCCGGGCGTTTCGCAGATTTCGACCGAATCGCAGCCTGCTTTTTCGAGTTGTTTTTTTACGGCTTCCGCAGTTTTTAGTACGTCTTTTTTGTAAGCTGAATCGGCGCTGATGGAAGGTATTTTCAACAATTGGATCAATTCGTCCAAAAATCGATCTTTGTTTTTTTCAATGTAAGTTTTGGCACTTTTCATTTTGTTGTTTTTGAAGAATTGCTAAAGTACAAAACCTCTCGGAAACAATAGGACTCCTTGCATATTTGGTATCACTCTTTAACGTAGCTTTAGCAAACGGGCATATTTCTGTAAAAATTTAGTTTGTAAATTATAATTCTTGTTTATATTTGCACCCGCCAATGCAAGTTTTGAAAAAGCCGGGCAGGCTCCTTTTACAATATGCTCTAACTGTTGTAAAGGATTTTGATGCAGGCGTGGTGGCCCCCGATAGCTATCGGGATGTTAGACACGCAAATTGAAATAAATGCAGGCGTGGTGGCCCCGATAGCTATCGGGATGTTAGACACGCAAGTTGAAATAAATGCAGGCGTGGTGGCCCCGATAGCTATCGGGATGTTAGACACGCAAATTGAAATAAATGCAGGCGTGGTGGTCCCGATAGCTATCGGGATGTTAGACACGCAAATTGAAATAAATGCAGGCGTGGTGGTCCCGATAGCTATCGGGATGTTAGACACGCAAAATGAAATAAATGCAGGCGTGGTGGAATTGGTAGACACGCTAGACTTAGGATCTAGTGCCGCAAGGTGTGAGAGTTCGAGTCTCTCCGCCTGTACTTAACAAGAAGCCGTCTCAAAACCTGGGGCGGCTTTTTCTATTAAAAAGCTTGCTTAAAAATTGGTTATTTTTTATCTTTAAGTACTGACAATCAAAGATATGAATACCAATTTTCAATCCTACAACCAACA